>JACTMJ010000018.1 GCA_014584705.1 Acidobacteriota bacterium
TTGAAGGCGTTTTGGGAGGAGGCGGCTTTGCCTTCGGGGGTGCGGGGTCCGGTGGAGCGGAGGGCGTTGGCGCGATTTTGCGAAACGAAGCCATCGCTTGTGGGGGCCTGATTGGCGACAGGCTGGGCCTCCGCGGACTGCGCGGCTGGCGGCTCGACTGGCCCGGCTTGCGCGCTCGGCTGGGGCGGGGTGTTCCGGGCGTTGGTGTGCATGCGGGCGTATTTCGATTTGCGGGCGACGTTGCGTTTGCGGCTGGCTTTCATGCGGTCTGCTCCCTTCGAGGTCGAGGGTGGCGGTATGGAGGTTGCCACCCGCACGATTGTAGGGTTGCGATGCGTGGAATCGGACGGTGCGGGGCGGTTTCGGATTGCGGTGAGGGAGCGGGAATACCGTGGAATCAGGGATTTGCGGAGATACTGCTGCATTGTCGGAACTGCGGTGACCGGGTTGGCGGGCGAGGCCGATTTGGGGTGGGATTCCGGTGGCGAGGGCGGCACGGAGGCGTCGCGCCGGCCAAACGGGGCCGTCGCGACATGGTCTCGCTGACGCTCGGGCTGAGTTGTTGGTGCGGGGCGCGGTCCCTGGGCTTGCGCCCAGGGCTGGCTTATGTCGCCCGTTGGGCTCTCGGCGCGGGTGGCGGAGGCGTCCTACGCTCGGGTAGAGATCGTGCCTGTTAGGAGGCCGGCGGCTTACACCCTAACTTAATCTTCGGACGCCATCGGCGAGGGTTCGATGGGCTTTGGCCAGGCGACTCGCGCCCAAGGGCGAGACCGCAAAGGAATGTGTGGTTCCCGCTGGAATCCGCGCTTGCAGCGTGGAGGCGGGGAACCGCAATGCAGGCCCGGGACAACGAGTCGAGACCATTGGTCCCAGCCGAGCGGTGACGAGAGCGTTGCTTCAACCTCACAGGTTCCGCCACCGGCAGGACTCGGGGGATCTCTGTCTCCCCTTGACAGATACCTATCATGAATGTCCCCGAAACTCGTCCCGAAATTCCTGTTTGTCGGTCACGCGATTCAGCGCGCGCTGAGTTGTCTGATGGGCCTGAAGGCAGGCCGAACATATCTTGCATCGAGAACATCCTTTGAAAACGCCGCTGAAATCGGATAGCGACAGCAATGGCCCCGGCAAGTGGTTTTTTCTGTGCTAGGATCGATCTACCGGAAATGGAAAAAGGGGCTTGTGCTCGCTTTCAAGCTTGGAAGCTTTACTTTGGAGGACGTGCCCCTTGTTAGATCGCGGACTTGTTATCCTGATCAAAACAATAGCAGACCTGAATGATCGATGTCAATGACCAGTATGACGCGTTGGTAGGTGCTCGCCTGCTTGATTTCTTCGGTACGAGAACGCATTGGCATCGCCGACTCTGGACAATCGGGCTTGTCCTGACACTCAAAGAGCTCCTGGAGGCCTCAAGTGCTGTTCGATCGTCGATACTATTTCAGAATTCTGTAGAAGATCTGTCTCGGTCCGCAATGGCGCTCGCCGGCCGTGACCCTGGCGTGGGTGGAAAGCAGCAACTCGAATCCCTCCAACGGTCCCTCCGATCAGAAGTCCGCTATCAAGGGATGGACTACATGGTCGTTGATCAACTCAGCGCCGAGATCGCTTTCTTGTACCTTACGCGATGGGCATCAGCACTTCGGACTCCTGCTCGACCTGCACCCGAGCGGACCGCACGAGCAATCGCTAGCTACCTGCTCGATAGCGGGTTCAGCCAGAGCTTCCTCCATCGCTGGTGGTCTTACAAGCTTCGCTACGAACCTGGCACGCGACCGCTTGCGGACATGGTTGACGACGCTCACACGCTCGCGATGTCCCCAATCAAGGAGTACGAGGTCCTCGTCGCTTTCAGCGCATTCACCAAACGCAGGGATGGGATGCCTGCGGGCTGGCAAAGCGCGTCAGCAGTTTCTGATTGGCTCAAAACAAGGAACTTCGACGTCACCGAAATCAGGCAGCAGGGCGGCCTACTCTTGCGCGTTGCGGCTCGTGATCCGCACGCCGCAATAGAGTGTACGCGAGATCGACTAGAGGGTATGGCGGCGCGGGTCCGCGTCGGGTCAAGTCGTAAGTTCGAATTGCTGAAGACGGCGTGGATCGATGGGGAAGCGAAACCATTCAAGTTGGCTGACGACGGTCGAGACGTTTACGTTCACTCGCTTGATCGCACGAATCAGCTATACACCAATGAGCCATACAATCGTGTCGATGCTGGCATCGAGCTTCTTGAACCTCTCGCATCGGCAGCGCCGCCAACAGCTGTTGCAACGGGTTGGGCGGCGTTCGAGGCGCTCTTGAGCGAGCCTGGCAATCACGCAGTGGTCGCTGATCGTATGGGGGCTATCGTTGCATGCTCTTTTCCACGGGCAGAGCTCACCGTCTTGTCGTATCAAGCCGCCAAAGCGGATGAAGAGCTACGTGTTCGTCTCGATCCTTGCCCGACAAACCGTGACCGAGCAAGTTTGATGGCGGACGAAATCACCACGAAGCCGACGATTACGTTGCCCGATCATTCCGATCGTGCCGCTTACCTCCGACTAAAGAAGTTGCTGACCGATCCGCACCCGGCACTCAAAGACATCGAAGGATATACAACATCAGTTTTCCGACGGTTGTATCGGCAACGAAATCTGGTTCTCCACGGTGGAATCACCAACAGCGTCGCTCTCCGCGCAAGCCTTCGTACCGTTACACCCCTGGTAGGAGCAGGAATGGACCGCATCGCTCACGCTTGGTACATCGACAAACTCTCACCATTGGAACTCGCTGCGCGAGCGCGAATCAGCCTAGACACCGTTGGCACGCCACACGCCAGGAAATGCGTTGACCTTCTTGGAGGTTGAGCTTCTTTCGGACGGACGTGGCAAGGGCTCATTGGCCAAGATGAGTCCGAGAAGGACGACGGTGGTCCCACTATCGACGTCGAGTTCATTCCAAGTGGTTGCCCGGTATTCACTGGCCGCATTCCAGTAGTCACGCAAGGGCGAGGAGCGGCTTGTGCGGATTGTCCGTGATGGTCTTGACGGACGTTCTCGCCTGTTCTACTGAAATCACTGCCGTACGGCCATGTTCTTGACTAGGAAGAGCACGGAATTCGCTGGCCTAGTAAGCAGTCGGCCCCAAGCACAGCCTGTTTCAATGCCGAGCGCAAGACGCCGTGGGTGTAGCGGATCGACCTCGCGGGAAAGGTTGTGGTGCAGTAGTCCTCTGTAATCCCAGAAGCTCTTGTCATCCTTTCAGGACTGAAGGAAGTGTAACCACACCGCAACGCGATGGCTACTGATGCGCTCGGTGTTGGTCAGTTACCAGCTAGCTGCAAAGCGCGATGGCGCCCTCAAGGTTGGCAAGGAAACTGCCGCCGCCCTCCGTCTTACCGGCGAGTTCTTAAGAGTCTCAATTGGGCTGCATGCCGTGAGCCGTGTGACCGGCCTTCAGCAGCTCAGAGTAAATTGCGCGCGATGAGAAATTTGAAGGAGGGGAGCATCAACTGCCTAGCTGTTGCACTAGCAGCGGCAGCAAGTGCAATCTTCGGCTCGCATCCCACGAGCTTGCGAAAACGATGGTCGAGCTGGGCGTCCTCAAACCGGCAGCCTGCAAGTTTCCAGTCCAGTGCGGTGGCATGCGGGATTGTTGCGACCGAGAATCGTTGGAGCAATTCTTCCGAAACGATTGCGCATTCCCTTGTTTCGGCATTCTTGTCTTGACATATTACGGCCTACCCCCAACTAACTCCACAGACTTGAGGGTTATTGAAAGAGTGGGCGAACGCTTGCCATTCGCGTAACGGGAGATGATTTTCAAGAGAGAGTGATAGACTTGCGGGCATGCCGCTTTATGCCTGGGAGGCGATCCCGCTTGAGGAACTGAATCCGCTCCTTGCGCGAAAAGTGATCCATGGGGTGCAGACCACCGTTGCGCAAATTTTCCTGCGCGCGGGCGCGGTGGTGCCGGAGCATCAACACCGTCATGAGCAGACGACCTTGCTGCAATCCGGCAGGATCGTCTTTTTCCTGGAGGGTGGGGAGGTGACTCTGGTGGCCGGATCGGTCCTCAACATTCCGCCGCACATTCCCCATAAGGTGGTGGCTCTCGAGGACAGCGTTGCTGTTGACGTCTTCTCGCCCACGCGGGACGATTGGCAACGGGGCGACGACGCCTATCTCCGCCAGGCCTAAGAGCGCTGGAAGGGCGGCTGCTCCCTCTGCCTTCGTTCAGTCGCGAATGGTACTTTCCCACGCGACCCACCCGGTTTTCAGGGCCGAACCAAGGTTAGAAAGTGTTGCATCTATCGAGTTAGAAGAATCAATAAATCCCTTCACGAAACAGCCGCTTCCGCCCCTTCGTTCGCTCTGAAAAGCCTCATTTTCCGTGCTATTTTCCAGGAAAGAGAACAGTTACGGTGAGTTTTGTTCTCGTTTTTATCGGGAGGATCCTCAAGGAAGAGGGAATTTGGATCTAGTACCTTCAAAACGTATAGTACCGTTTAACATTTTGTGGCATAACTAGAGAGACGGGAGGCGAGGGCACTCCCGATTCCTCCGGCGGAAGCGGAACCGGAAGCGGGTCCGCGAAGCTCAAGGGAGATATCCATGCGGACTTATCGAATCCATTTCCTGGCTTTCCTGGCACTCACACTCGGATCGATCACGGCACCTTTCCTCTTCGCTCAGGTCGGCGATGAGAGTGTCGCGCAACGCGTCGGCGTTCCCGTGGAAGGAGGCTACACCGAAACGACGGCACGGTGGCTCCCGACGGTGCGCTATCTGGAGAGCGAGGTTCGCGGAATCCGCTTCACCCTGACGCCCGTTCCCGCGGATAAACTGCTGGTGAGCGTGCAACGGGGTGAAGTGGAGTTCGCGATTGTTCCGCCCGCCCGCTTTCCCGCCCTCGCGATGCACAGCAATGCGTCCGCCATCGCTTCGGCGGCGATCGAAGGAACCGGCGGAGAGGTTGTGTCGTTAACGAAGGGTTCGCTGCTTGCTCTCAAGGACCGGACGGATCTCACGAGCATTGCCTCGGCGAAAGGGAAGCGGGTGCTCGCCTTGGGAGCGGACTCGCTCATGGGTTGGATTGCGCCCTCGGCGAGGCTTCGCGCCGCCGGAATCGATCCGGATACGGACCTGCCCGATCTGCATTTCGCGAACGATGCCAAGTCGATCTTTGACGCATTGAATTCCGGAGTGGTCGATGTGGCCTCCATCGGGAACGCGGATCTGATCGCCGCCGCGCGCAGTGGAAAGATCCAACTCTCAAACTTCCGGGTGCTGCAAGAGAGCACCAGTATTCCGATGGACGCGAAGGCGGAGCAGGGTAGCACGCCTGCCTATCCCCTGGAAGCCTTTGTGAAGACATCCGCCGCCTCCGACAAACTCGCGCAGCGTGTGGCCGATGCGCTCTACCGAATGAACTCCTCGAACGGGGCGGGCAAGTCTGCCATGCAATCCGCCGGCAATTTCGGCTGGACCGTTCCTCAAAACTACTCGGCCGTGGAGGCGGATTTGCGTGCCGCGGGGTTGGACCCGGCGCTTGCCGATGGAAGCACGGCACCGAAAGAGAATCTGCTGAACTCGAAATACTGGCCCATTGGCATGGGGATCCTGATTGCGATCATCGCCTCAACTTCCGCCGTGCTGCTCTACCGGCGAATGCGGGCGCGGGTGAAGAGCACGGAAGAAACGCTCGACGCCGCGAAGCAGGATCTGGCGCAATCCCAGCAGGCGCTGGCCCGCTCGGGAGAGATTCGCGCGAGCCTGCTCTCGAATTTCCGCCAGGACTTCCGTACGCCGCTTTCCGCGTTGCTCGAAATCTCCCGGCTGTTGCGCACCACGCAACTGAGTTCCGCGCAGGCCGAGTACGTAAACGCGATTCGTGAGATGGCGCACAACCTGATGGGGAGCATCGGCAATGTTACGGATTTCGCGAGCCTCGAAGCGGGCGCCCTTCACACGGAAAAGCGGGACTTCGACCTGATGGAAGTGGTGGATAACGCCGTTCTCAACGTCTACGAACAAATGGGCGAGCACTACGCCGAACTTTCCGTGCAAGCCGATACGCAGGTGCATCGCTGGCTGAACGGAGACGCGGTGCGGCTGCGGCAGGTGCTGCAAAACCTCCTGCACAATGCGATGAAGTTCACGCGCTCCGGCGATGTGCTGCTGCACATCAGCCGCGAGGACGATCAGGCGGAGAGCACGTCGGTGCGGTTCACGGTGATCGATACGGGCGTCGGGATGGATTCGAAACAGGTGAAGAAGATCTTTGAACCATACGTGGTGCAGCCAAGGGGCAAGCAGGTTTCACGCGGCCTGGGTTTGCCATTGTGTAAGCGCCTGGTGGAACTGATGGGCGGCACCATTAGCGCCGAGAGCGCCTCCGGGAAGGGTTCTCAGTTCAGTTTTGTCCTTCCGTTCCGCAAGCAGGCCCAGCCTTCCGTGATGCTCGATGACGATGTGAGCCGTATCCGCGGAAGCCGTGTGCTCTTGATCGGCGGAAGCGAGATTGGACGGCGGATCCTGCAGTATTACCTCCATAGCTGGGGTGCGTACGTCGTGTACGCGGACCGTTTTGAAGCCTCGCTCGATGTCATGCGGGACGCGATCGACAAGAACCAGAAGTTCGACGTCGTGCTTTGTCCCGCCTTCGTGGCGGATCGCAACGCGGTGGAACTCGTGGCTACGGTCCGCGACCGCCCGGAACTGGATGGAATTCCATTCGTCGTCATCGCCTCCCGGCAGGAATGCGAAGCGCTGCCGCAGTTGGAGCAGTTGGCCGGACTCATCCGCATTGAACGCCCGGTGCGGCGTGGCGATCTGGTGCTCAAGATGTCGGAGGCGCTTCGCATGGAAGTGCCGGACCGGCTCTGGAAAGATCCTTCCGACTACGATCGCGAAGAGATCTACAAACTCGACATCGAATTCTCCGATTCGAAGATCAAGCGTGGGAGCGTACTGGTGGCGGATTCGAACTCCATTCATCAGCGCGCCGTGGCGCTCGTGCTCGACCGCATGGGCTACAACGTCGACACCGCCATCAGCGTTGCCGAGGCGACCAAGCGCCTGCAATCGACGCGCTATGACATCGCCTTCCTCGAAACCCGTCTCACTGACGGCGATACCTTCAAACTCGTGGGCGAGTTGCGCGGCCGGGAGAACAAGGCGACACGCCTCCCGATCATCGGCATGCTGGCCGAGGCGCAGGAAGGCGAGCGCGAGCACTGTCTGCTGGCCGGCATGGACGACTCCATGCTGAAACCGCTCGATATGGAAGCCATCGCGCGCACGATGCGCCGCTGGACGCGCAAGCAGCCACAGCGCCAGAACGCGACAGATGCTGGAATGCGCCATCGCGAGATGACCGCGTGACGCGCGGCCGGCACGCAGGCAATTCGGGTTCGGCCGCCACACGGCGCAGCCTGCCGCGCTCCCCCTGCGCGGCGAGGTTGTGATACGGTTTCCGAACATGGACAAGGCACGGACAAGACGCAGTTTTCTCGGGGCAGGTGTGGCGGGATTCTCCGCCCTCGCCGCGAATTGCTCACTCAACAAGCGGGAAGCGAAGAAGGCTCCGAATATTCTGTTCGTGATTGCCGACGACTGGTCCTTTCCCCATGCCGGCGCTTACGGCGACCGTGGCGTGAGGACCCCCGCCTTCGACCGGATCGCGCGCGAGGGAGTGCTCTTCACGAATTCCTTCTGTGCCTCGCCTTCCTGCACGCCGTCCCGGAGCGCTGTTCTCAGCGGACGGCCCATTTACCAGTGCGGGGAAGCCGGTGTGCTTTATGGAAGCATCCCCACAAACCTGCCTCTCTTTACGCATGTTCTCGAAGATGGCGGCTATTTCGTCGGCTACACGGGGAAGGGATGGGGACCGGGCGATCCTGGGGCGCTGGGGATGAAGCGGTCTCCTACGGGGAAGCCATTTCAAAGCAGGCGCCACCCCGCTGGAATCCGAGCCGGTCTCGATGCGCGCGATTACGCCGCCAACTTCGCTGACTTTCTGGCGGAGCGTCCCAAGGAAAAGCCGTTCTTTTTCTGGCTGGGCAGCACGGAACCGCACCGCGTGTATGCTCCCGGCGCGGGGCTCAGCATTGGCAAGAAGCTTCGTGATGTGAAGATGCCGGCGCAATGGCCGGACGTAGAAACCATCGAGAGCGACATTCTCGATTACTATTCCGAAGTGGAATGGCTGGACCAGCAGGTGGCCAAAGCGCTCGATGCTTTGGAGAAGACCGGGGAGCTTGAGGACACCGTTGTGGTGATGACCAGCGACAACGGCATGCCGTTTCCGCGGGCGAAGGTGAACCTCTACGACGCGGGAACGCACATGCCGCTGGCAATTCGCTGGGGAAAGCGAGCGCCGGGCGGCCGGGTAGTGGATGATTTCGTGAGTCACACGGATTTTGCCGCTACTTTTCTGGACGTGGCGGGATTGTCCCCGCTTCCGGGGTCCAACGGGAGGAGCCTGCTGCCGCTGCTGACGTCCTCGAAGAGCGGCAGCATCGATCCCAAACGGGAGCACGTGGTGACCGCGCTCGAGCGGCACACGATGTGCCGGCCGGATGGAGCTACCTACCCGATGCGGGCCTTGCGAACCGCCGACTTCCTCTATATCCGGAATTTTGAGCCGGATCGCTGGCCTACCGGCGGACCCGATTTCATCTCTTCCAACAAGAGGACGCACGGCGATGTGGATGCCTCGCCCACCAAGGATTTCTTCCTCGATCCGGTGAACCAGGAGCAGTACCGGACCCTATATGAGTTGGGGTTTGGCAAGCGGCCCGCCGAGGAACTCTACGATGTGCGGAACGATCCTGATCAGGTGAAGAACCTGGCGGGGAGCCCGGCATCCGTGGCAACGCTCAGCCGGTATCGGGACCACCTTGAGACGATCCTGCGCGGAGACGGAGATCCTCGGATTGAGGGGAAGGACCCGTGGCAAGCGTATGTGTACCACCAGACCACGGGGTACGGCGCCAGCATGAACCGGTCGCTCACGTCGGAAGAGCGCGAGAAGGCGGCGGGGGCAGGGCCGCATAAGCCGGAGTAGCCGCGCGAGCGGGGGCGTGCTTTCGCGGGGCGTCTGGGGTTCCGGGGAAAAGCGGTTGCGCTTCGCGCGAGCAATTCGGGATCCGCCCTGTTGTTTTGGCCCCGTTCGGTCGATGAGTCCTACAGATACCTCGGATGGACTCTAAGGCGAAATCCCGATCGGCGAGGCGGGCGCTGACACTGGGGCTGCTCGTGCTGTGCCTGGCGGCATGGACGCTGGCCTCCAGCGGACGGTATAGCTTTCGCATCTATGAGAACCCGGATGGGCTCAAGGATCTGGTGATCCGGGACCTGCTGCGGGATCGCGCGGGCTTTCTCTGGATCGCCACGCATACCGGGCTCTACCGTTTCGACGGACGGGAATTTCGCCACTACACCACGAGGGACGGGCTGGCGGACAACTGGATTACCAATCTGGCGGAGAACGCGGATGGCGGGCTGTGGGCGGTAACGCTGAAGGGCCTTTGTCGCCGCGCGGGCAACCGGTTTGAGACGGTGCTGGCGGAGCGCCCGTGGCTCCGGTTTCGCCCCAATACGGGTACGCCGCTGGCGGCGGACAAAGAGGGGAACCTGTTCTTTTCCACGAACGATGGGCTCTTCGCGGTCTGGCGGCACACCGCCGGCGATGCAGCCCCGATGGCTCCGCCGGTGCGCTTTGAGCGGCTTGGCGAAACGGACGGCGAATTCAGCACCACGAGCGGGCTGTTCGTGGACCGGGAGGGAGCGGTTTGGTATACCGCGCCGGGAGGCGTTCTGGTGAGGCGGTTGGCGCGGGACGGCCGCCGAGTGGAGGTGGATTCGTCGCTGCCGCCGGAGGTCTGGGTCTCCGTGCTTGAGGACCGCAAGGGCGGCATATGGCTGGCTGGCGTTTCCGGGAGTGTGTATGCCAGACCGCCGGGGAGCCGGCGGTTTCGCAGAATGCCGGTGGTGTTTAGCGGCCGGGGAAGGATGTCGGTGACGCGCGGGAACGAGATTCTTATTCCCGCGTCGTCGGGTTTCTCCGTCGTGGAGGGCTATGGCGCCAAGGCGGAGAAGATCGAAGCGGCCAGCGGCCTTCCCGGAGAGGTCATCGAGTGTTTCCTTGAGGACGATGACGGCGCGCTGTGGATCGGCTCCGTAGGGACGGGACTGATTCGCTGGATGGGCGGGCGGGCGTGGCGCCAGTGGAGGCTCGGCGACGGATTGCCGGGGAATTTTGTCACCCAGATTTCCAGAGCGCCGGATGGAACGGAATGGGTGAGCACGCTGAAAGGGCTGGTGAAATTTGCACCGCCGGAAGGGGAAGGCGACGGGCCGCCGTTGCCTGGGGACGGAAAGGGGCGACTCTGGCTGACGCCCCGCCAAGTCCCGTTGCGTTCCGATTTGGGGAAGACGCCGGCGGTGTATGCCGTGGGTGCCGGGCTCCAGGGAGAGGTCTGGCTATCCCTGACGCCCGGGAGCGTGCATGTGCTCGAGCCGGGCACGGGCAAGCTCGCGCAATACGGGGCGGCGAGGGGATTTCTCTTAGGAATTGTTTGCCAGTATCTGGCGCATGACGGCGCGGTGTGGATTGCCCATACCAAGGGGCTTGGCCGGGTACGGGAATCGGATGGAAAGCGCGTCTACGAACGAATCTGGCCCTCGGACGGCGAGGCGAACGTCTATCGTCTGGGCACCGATTCGAAAGGCGCGATCTGGGCCGCCACCTCGCGTGGATTACTGCGCGTCGATTCACAAGGAATGCGCCTATTCGACAGGCGAAACGGCTTGCAACAGGATGACGTATTCGGGCTGAGCGTCGCGCTGGACGACTCGATATGGATTCACTACCGCCTTTCCCTGGGGGTTTCTCATGTGATGACGGACGCGCCGGAACTCCGCGTCCGGCATTACCGGGAAGCGCAGGGACTTGCTTCCGACAAAGTGCTTTCGATCGCCACCGATGCGAAACGGCGGGTATGGGTGGGCACGGAGTTTGGCCTCAGCGTCCTCAACGGAGACCCGCCATGGATCACTTTCAACCGGGATCATGGTCTGGTCTGGGACGATTGCAGTTTCGCGGCGCTGGAGGCGGACCCGGACGGCGCGATCTGGGTTGGCACCAGCCGGGGCCTATCCCGCTTCGAAGCGCCGGATCGGATCGCTCGGGCCGTTCCGCCCGTCGCCTTCACCGCGTTGCGCTCCGGAGGAGTGCTGGAGGAAGCGGTGACGCCCGGCGTGCGGGTGAAGACTTCGGAGGAGTTGCGCATCTCTTACGCGGCGCTGCGTTTCTCCAACCAGAGCGCGATTCGCTTTCGCTATCGCCTCGTCGAAGATGGCGCGGCCGGCAGCGCGGGGTGGGTCGCCACGCGGGACCGTGAAGTGAATTTTGCGCGGCTCAGCCCCGGCCTTCACCGGTTTGAGGTGGAGGCTAGCGAAGGGGGCGGGCTTTGGTCGCAGGCCTCGGCCATCGAGATTCTCGTCCCCACCCCGTGGTGGCGGCAGTGGTGGGCGATCGGCCTGATGATCTGGGCGGTTTTGGCGCTGCTGCGCGTAATGTGGAAGTGGCGCTACCGCCGGATGATTCACAGGCAGAATCAGCTCGAAAGCGCGGTGGGCGAGCGCACGCGGGAACTTGAAGTGCAGCGGGAGCGCGCGGAGGCGGCGAGCCGGTTCAAGGACCAGATTCTGGCCAATGTCTCCCACGAGATCCGAACGCCGTTGAACGGAATCGTGGGCTTCGCCAGCCTGATGCTTGAATCCAAGTTGGACGACGATCAGCGGGACCAGTTGCGAACGGTTTACGCGTCCGGCAAATCCCTGGTGGATATCATCGAGGACCTGCTGGATTTCGCATCCATTGAGGCCGGAGATCTGAAGTTCGAGGAGACCGCGATCTCGCTTACCGAAGTTGTGGACCAGACGACGCGCACCTTGCGGTATGAGGCGGACCGGCAGGGTCTCGAATTTCACAGCCACTGCGCGCAGGATATTCCCGCGCTTCTCTTGGGGGATGGCCACCGAGTGCGCCAGATCCTCCTGAATCTGCTCGGGAACGCGATCAAGTTTACGGAGGCGGGCTCGGTGGAGTTGCGGGTACGGTGCGCGCGAACGCCCGGCGATGCGGCTACCTTCCCGACGCTTGGGGAGGGAGAGCCGGAGCGGGTTTGGATTGAATTTGAAGTGAGCGACACCGGCATTGGCATCTCCGCGGCGCATCTGGAGCAAGTTTTTGACCCATTCCGGCAGTTGGACGGAAGCTCACGACGCGTCTACGGAGGAACCGGACTCGGCCTTGCCACGGTTCGGCGCATCGTGGATGGAATGGGCGGGCGGATTCGTGTTGCGAGCGAACCGGGCCGGGGATCCACATTTTGCGTGGAGGTGCCACTGAAGATTCCCTCAGCCAGCCCGGAGGAGCCGCTCGCCGTTACCCAGACGGCGCCGAAGAGCGACGTTCCCGCCATTCGGCGCGTACTGATTGCGGAGGACAACCCGGTGAACCAGAAACTGCTCCACCGGATTCTGGCTAAGCGCGGCCTTGAAATGGTTACGGTCGCCGACGGAAAAGCCGCCACCGACGCAGTAGCGAGCGAGCCATTCGATCTCATCCTGATGGACATCCAGATGCCGGTAATGGACGGCATTCAGGCCACCCGCCTAATTCGGGAGCGCGAGCGGGAATCCGGCTCGCGGCGGATTCCGGTGATCGCCGTTACGGCGAATGGCATGTTCCAGTGCCGCGAGGAATGCGCCGCGGTGGGAATGGACGGATATGTGGTGAAGCCATTCGGACCCGCGAACCTGTTCGACGCGATTGACAATGTGCATCGAAGAATCGCCGACGCCACCGGCATTTCCGAAACGGAGACCACGATCTCCGCGGAGATCTCCGCGGAGCGCCGAACCGCGAATGGGGAAGCAGGGCGGGGCCCTCGGTGCAATTGAACTGGCGGTGCGATTGGACTGGCGGTGCGATTGAGCTGGCGGTGCGATGGAGCCGGCCGCGGGGGCGTTGCGCTTCCATCACCAGCGGCGGATAGCCCATGGAGAGCGGATGGCCCGTGGAAGAATTCGGCCCACTTTGAAATGATGGAAGCGGCACTCATGGATCAACCTGACCTTCCCGTTTCCGCGACCACGGCCCCGCAACCGGACGGGGAGCTTCGCTTGGCCGACGCCCCGAAGGCCGGGAGCCCGGCGTTTCGGGCCATTCTGCAGGTGCTGGTGTTTGTGGTACTGGCCACCGTCGCAATGCAATTGTTTTCATTCCTGGCCACGGTGATTCCAAACATCCTTCTGGTTTCCGCGGTGACCGTATTCCTGGGAAGCCTGTCCGCAACGGCGCTGGCGATGCGCATCTTCCAGCATGCGTCCCTGCCGGCGGTGGGGCTGCATTGGAATCCGGTGGCCAGCCGCAATCTGGCGATTGGCCTGTTGCTGGGGGTGCTGGCCGGGATCGTGGTTACGCTGCTTCCGATGACGTGGGGCGCCTTGCGCTGGGAGGCGACGGGCGATGCTTTTTCCTGGGGGGCACTGTGGGTTTTTCTGGTTCTGATTCTGTTCAGCGCGATCGGCGAAGAAGTGCTGTTTCGCGGATTCCCTCTGCAGCGGTTGCACGAAACCTTCGGCCCCATTCCCGCCGTCCTGATCACGAGCCTCGTATTCGGCTGGATGCACTCGAGCAACCTTTCGTTCACCTGGCTGGCGTTTACCAATACCGTCCTATGGGGAGCGGTGTTTGCGTGCGCTTGGCTGAAGAGCGGCGATCTGTGGCTCCCCATCGGGTTGCACACCGGCTGGAACTGGGCGCTCCCCTTGTTGGGCGTGGAGTTGAGCGGGTTTACACTGGAGATAACCGGCCACCGCCTGGTGGGGGAAGGCACTCTCTGCGATGGGGGTGCGTACGGCCCCGAGGCGGGCATCCTGACGACGATGGTTGCGCCGGTGCTGCTGTACTTGCTTTGGCGCGCCCCGATCCGGCGAAGTGCCTGGCATCCGCCGGCGCTCGCGCGGGCTGGGGAAAGCGGAAACATCGAGGATAGGCAACGGTAAAGGGGCGAAGCGATGAATTTCCGGCCCATTCGATTTGCCGCCGCTGTGGCCGCCGCGATGGCGGCGATCGCCATGGCGATGTTCCCTCCGGTGCTGCTGGGCGACAACCCGCGGCAGTTGCGCGACGAAGATAAGGTTGTGTTGCTGCGCGGTCTGATGGCGGAGTACGCAACCTCGAAAATCCTGATTCCCCGTTCCAAGAAGGCGCTTGCCATTGAACAGGACGGGCGCTACAGCCAGGAGCAATGGGATGCGGCCAACAACAAGAATGGGGTCGCCGCCCGCGCGGGAGATCTGGTCCAGTTTACGAAAGTGGAGATTAAAGACAACCAGATTGAGTTCGAACTGAACGGCGGGATGGGCGGGCGCAAGTGGTACCACGGCCTGGAAGTGGGAATGGGCGGTTCCGGCCGCTCCATGCCGGTGGCGCGACAGGGAATAAGTTCCCCAGGCGGCACGAAGCTGGTGCTGCGATTCTCGAAAGAGGATCCGCCCCGGACGGTGGAAGAGGTGAAGGAGTTACTCGGCGATGTCTTTGACTTCAACCAGCGCTCCGCTTCCGAGCAGTACATGGAAAGCCTCACGCCGGAAGTGAAGGCGGCAATTGAGGAAAAGAAGGCTATCAACGGTATGGACCGGGATCAGGTGACCCTCGCATTAGGGAAACCGGTGCGGAAGGTGAGGGAAACCAAGGACGGGATCGAACTGGAAGATTGGATTTACGGCCGCCCTCCGGGCAAGATCGTCTTTGTCACTTTCGACGGGAACGAGGTGGTGGAAGTGCGCGAGGAGTGGGCGGGAATGGGCCAAACCGCGCCCAAGGTGGTGGTGCCCCATTAAGCCGCTTCGCGGCATTTCGATTTGCAGAAATCGGAGTTTCCTATCTGCTACTCGGTTGTGGAGCCGGGCAAGTCTCTGATATCATACTTATTTGGCACGTCAGCCACGGGAATTCTAAAGGAGCAGAACAGCGTTATGGCCCTGAAAATCGCAATCAACGGATTTGGCCGCATCGGACGCAACGTCTTTCGCGCGGGCTACAAAGATCCGGAAATCGAATTTGTCGCCGCGAACGACCTAACCGACAATAAGACACTCGCCCATCTTCTGAAGTACGATTCGGTGCTTGGCCCACTGGATGCGGAAGTATCGGCGACGGACGAAGGGATTGTCGTCAACGGCAAACTCCTGCGGGTCTTCGAAACGAAGGACCCCGGCGAGATCGACTGGCCGAGCATGGGCGCGCAAGTGGTGGTGGAATCCACCGGCCGCTTCACCGACGGCCCGGTCGCGGCGAAGCACCTGCGCGGCAGCGTGAAGAAAGTGATCATCTCCGCGCCGGCAAAGAATGAAGACGTCACCGTCGTTATGGGTGTGAACGAGGGTGCCTACGACCCCGCGAAGCACAACGTCGTGTCGAATGCGTCCTGTACCACGAACTGTCTGGCGCCGGTCACCAAGGTGCTGCACGACAACCTCAAGATCCTTGTCGGATCAATGACCACGATCCACAGCTACACCAACGACCAGAACGTCCTCGATTTCCCGCACAAGGATCTGCGCCGCGCGCGCGCGGCCGCGATCAACATGATCCCCACCTCCACGGGCGCGGCCAAGGCAATTGGCCTCGTGATGCCGGATCTCAAGGGGAAACTGGACGGCTTCGCCATGCGCGTCCCGACGCCGAACGTTTCGGTTGTGGACCTGGTGGCGCAAGTGGAAAAGCCCACCACTGCCGCGGAAGTAAACGCCCTGCTGAAGGCGGCCGCGGAAGGCCCGCTGAAGGGCATTCTTGCCTACACGGCGGACCCGGTGGTTTCGACGGATATGCTGCGGAATTCGAACAGCTCCATCGTGGATTCGGATCTCACGAAGGTGCTGGGCGGCAATCTCGTGAAGGTGCTGGCCTGGTACGACAATGAGTGGGGCTACTCCTGCCGCGTCGTCGACCTCGCAAAATACATGGCTGCCAAGGGACTCTAGTCTCCGGGAACACCAGAGTTTTCTTCGGTCTTAAAATCCCTCGATCGAAGCCAAGGGCGGGAAGAGCAAGCTGCTTCTTCCCGCCCGTTTTCGTTCCGGAGGGGCGGGGGAGCGGCACACCGGCGGATTCAGGCCGTCCGTTCCTCCGTGATGGGCGGCGTGAACGGCACGCCGATGAAGTCCCGATAGGCGGCATCGAGCACCACCATGTTCTGGCGGAGCCGCGTTCGGGCCCACCAGGAGACTCCCGCGAAGAACCCACCGGCAATGATCAGCACAATGCCGACCAGGATGATCAATCCGATAATCCCAACCGCAAGCTGGAGACAACCGATCGCAAGCGGGATAAGCAAGAGTTTGCGCACCAGGTCCATCTTGGAGCGCAGATCCATATAGCGGGTACGCAGCACTTCCTGATCCATGGAATTGGCCTGCTTGAAGTAGCCGATCACCATACTCTTATCCATTTGGGCGAAAATGTTCATCGGGTTGTCCTCGGACTCTGGTTCAGATTGTATCGGGCACGGAACAAGTGCAACACGGTACAGATTGCGAATGCAAGCGTTGGCCAGCAAGGGGGATGGAAGGAAAGTGCGGGGCGGGAAGCGCGGCCTGGAATCCGCTGGCGGGCGCGCCCGGCCCTTGACGGGGCCAGGCGCGCCGCAAGGCGGGTTTTTCTACGGCTGCCAGATGGTGACGCCGATATAGCGCTCCTTTTCGGACGAATCGTTGTAGTAGTAGACACTCACGACTTTGCCGTCCGGCCGCTGCACGCTGCGGGGATAGCCGAGATCCCAGTTTCCGGCGTCCGCGCGGAGCACGATATCGTCGCTCCAGGTCTTGCCCTGGTCGCTGCTGAGGCGGGCGCGAATGCCGTAGGGTTCGGCGCGATAGCCATATACCAGAGCGAGCCGGCCATCCTTCAGCTTGATCATGGAGGCGGGATTGCCACGCCCGGAATTCGGCACAGGGGTGGAGACATGCTGCCAGGTAGCGCCGTCGTCGTTCGATCCATAGAGATCAATGAATTGCCGGTGACGAATGGCGGTGAGGAATTTGCCCTTTCCGAGACTTAACGAGGACGGCATAATCGCGAAGTCGTTTCCTTCCGGTTCAGGGCCGACGAAAGAGAGCATTTTCCAGGTCTTCGCGCCGTCGGTGGTGCGAACGGCGATCACGCGGCCCTCCCGGGAGTTCGATTTCGCGGCCGTCAGAAATACCGTCATTTCCTTCTTGCCGCCGATGATGTAGTCCGTGCGCGCCGCGATGCCGGGCTGGCCGAAGTTGGGCAGATTGCACGGTCCTTCCCAGTTGTGGCCCTTGTCGTAGGAGTAGTAGTAGCGCGACGGCCCTACGTGGATATCCGCCATGCGGGCCGTGAAGATGAAGCCCGGCTTTGAGAAGTCGAGCCCGCCCGGACAGTCGAAGGCTTCCTTGCCTTCGCCGCCCGCGGGAACGCCGGCCACCTTCACGCTGGGGGGAGGCTGCAAGCTTTTCGGCCGTTCCAGCTTCCACGTTTTGCCTCCGTCCAGGCTCCGGGCCAGGACGTGTTCGGCGGGTTTCGAATAATCGATGGCATGGCCACGTTCGTTGAGTTTGAAATAGCCCAGTTCGAATCCAACCAGGATTTCGTTGCCCCAGGACCAGATGCCGTGGTTTGCGGGCCAGCCTCCGTAGCGCCCCGCCTCTTTGTAGAGGACGCCATTCTCAATCGAGTGGTTCTGGCTGAAAGCCGCCACGCAGAACAAGAGGAAGAGTAAAGGAGTTATTTTCATGACAATGGCTCTCATTCTATCTGCTTCCGATCTCTTTCCGAAGCACTCGCGGGGATGACTCTCAGAAGGCTCCCGATTGTTGACTGCGGCCACGCGGATGCACGAAGCATCACGAACGGGCGATACTACAGATAGGGAGTCCCCTGGCAGCCGTCCCGTCCGCGGACAGCGCGGAACCGCTTTGCGTCCACGATGATCGGAAAACTCTTCAGGCTGCGCGCGAAATCGAATCTCATGAGTGAACGGAACGACCCGACGAACGCACAGTTTGTCCCCACTGACGAAGACGGAATCCTGAATGAATCAGGCGAAGGTGCCGGAGCAGCCGGTGATCCTCCGCAGGAGCTTGGTGATCGGCTCGAATCGGAGAATGCCGAACTTAGGTCGCAACAACTGCGTCTGAGAGCCGAGTTTGAGAATTTCCGCCGGCGGGTAGGACGCGAGAAGGAAGAAATCGCTGACCACGCAAAGATGGAGATTGCCAAGGCAATGCTGACCGTGGTTGACGACTTTGAGCGGGCACTGTCCGTGGAATGCGCGGATGCCAGTTACGCCAAGGGCATGGAAATGATCTACACGCGCCTGATGGATACACTCAGCAAGCAGGGAGTGGAGCGCATCGAGGCCGAAGGGCAGCCTTTTGACCCGAACCTGCATCATGGCATTGAGATGGTCAAGACCGCGGATACACCGGATCACACCGTGCTTCAGGTCTATCAGCAGGGCTACCTTTACAAAGGGAAGCTGCTGCGGCCCTCGGTGGTGAAAGTGGCGGTTGCTCCGTAGCTAGGGTTGTCCCGGCGCCCCGGCGGGGCAGCCGACTCCGTGGGCCGAATCCAGGCCCAGGGGAGTTCTTGCAGACAGGAAAGGTTCATACGAGGCGCAATGGTGTCAAATCGCGACTATTACGAAATTCTGGGAGTTCGGAAAGACGCCAGCGAACAGGAGTTGAAATCGGCGTATCGCAAGCTGGCGATGACCTATCACCCGGACCGCAATCCGGGCGACCACACCGCGGAGGAGAAGTTCAAGGAGGCCGCGCAGGCCTATAGTGTGCTGAGCGATCCGCAGAAGAAGAGCGCCTATGACCGCTACGGTCACGCCGGGGTTTCGAGCGCCTCCAGCGGACCGCAGGATTTCGACCCCTCGATTTTTGCGGATTTCAGCGATATCTTTGGCGATTTCTTCGGCTTCGGCGACCTGTTCGGTGGCGGGAGTCGCCGTCGGAACAGGCAGGTGCGCGGAGAGGATCTCCGCTATGACCTGGAGATCGGCTTCGAGGAAGCCGTCTTCGGTACCACGGTGGAGATCAAGGTGCCTCGCCACGAGAGCTGCGAGAGCTGCAAGGGCACCGGCGCGGCCACGGCCAATGGCATCACCACCTGCTCCACTTGCCGCGGGACCGGTTCGCAGACCATCCAGCAGGGCTTCATCACGATGCGGCGTCCGTGCGGGCAATGCGGAGGCACCGGGCAGATTCTGCGCGACCCCTGCAAGACCTGCCAGGGCCGCCGGTTCGTAAGGAAGGAACGCACCCTCAAGGTGAACATTCCGGCGGGTGTCGATGACGACACGCGCTTGCGCCTGCAGGCCGAGGGGGAGGCCGGCATGAACGGCGGACCGGCCGGCGATCTGTATGTCGTGCTGCGCGTCGCGGAACACGCCCTGTTTGAGCGCGAGGAAACAGACCTCCGCGTGCATGTGCCCATCAACATCGCCGATGCCGCTCTTGGCGGAGAGATCAAAGTGCCTACGCTCGAAGGCGAGGAGACGGTAAAGGTGCCGGAGGGCACACAACCCGGCACCCAGTTCCGAATCCGGAACAAGGGGGTTCCGTTCCTGAACGGGGGCGGCCGGGGTAACCTCTACGTCCACCTGGATGTGCATGTCCCGGAGAAACTGACGCGGGAGCAGCGGAAGCTCTTCGAACAACTGCGAGAGGTGCTTCCTTCGGCGGATGCGCCGAAGGAGAAAGGCATCTTTGAACGGGTGAAGGATTACTTCCTTTAGGATCCGCGGGCGTCGGGGCCGATTACGGCAGGTATCGTTCCATCCGAAGCCCCTGGTAGAGCATCAGCAGCCCCAAGGCGGACAGAAGGAACGGCCGCAAGCGGAATGGCTTCAAGCCTCCGCGAAACTGGAAGCCGCCCCAGAGCAGCAGGATTGCGCCGATACCGATGTAGAGGATGCCCACGGAAATTCGCCTCCCGGTTGAGACCTTATCATCGCACGGCGGTTCCCATCCCGGAAATGGCATTTCCACCCGGCGGGACGGGAGTTTGCCCTTGAGGTCCCTTTCGGCGCGGACCGGTTCGCGACTGTGCGCGAGGAAGACGCGTTGCGGGCAGGGTGGGCCCGGAGGGGGCTGTGGTAGACTACGCGCGAGTGTCCGGAGCACCAGGCTCCTTTCCATTCCGGCGCTCGCGTCTCGGTCAAAAAGGAAATGGGTAATCGGGAAGTTTACTCCCCGTGTGTCTGTCGTGTACGGTTTTATTATTGAACTAATACGATGAAACGAATCGTTACCGACGTGATTCGCTCCGTCAATTACAACTATAGGAATGGCGGCCTGCGGCAGATTGGCGAGAGAATTATATCCAGGTTTACTCAGTTATTTATAGACAGGACGGATTACCTTATATATCAAAGGACCCCGGGGCAGCCCTCCGGCGGCGCGGCGCTGGCGCTGCGGCGGGACGAATTGACCTTCGAAGAGTTAGTGGAACTTCGGTACTTTAAGGCGCTGTACTACCCGGAGGGGATTCGAGGGAGGTTTCAGGCGGGCGAGCGCTGTCATGGGTTTTTTCTGGAAGATAAGCTCGCAAATATCGCCTGGAGCACGCGCGACGTGCTGAAGGTGGATCCGCACCTTTCCATTGAATGCGCGGATGGAGTGGGTATTTACGATTGCTGGACGATGGCGGAGTTTCGGGGGCGGGGCATTTATCCGGAAACCCTCCGCATGCTTCTGGCCATGTTCGAGGGAGAAGGATACAAGAATGTCCTGATCGCGGTCGACCCCGATAACATCCGCTCGATCAAGGGAATTGAGAGAGCCGGTTTTCTGCCGCTCAAGCGCGTGAAGACCACTGTAAGGCTTGGAAAACGGCTTGTTCGTTCAGAGCCGTTTTCACCAAGAATTGCAGACGGCAGCGCAACCGCCCCCGCCACTAACCCTGCGCCGTAAGGAGGACCGGGGAATCCGTCAACGGGCGGTGGGCGTCAACGTTTGGTAACCAGACAGATTGCGACGTCCGCGAGGAGGTTGGGCCACCTGGTGACGCGGCGATGTCCGGCCAGGAAAATCCTGTTCTCAATGTGCCAATTCTCTTCGGCAATCAAATCCTCGAAGTCGGCAATGGAGAGCACGCGGATGTTCGGAGAGTTGTACCAGGAATAAGGCAGAAATTTCGTTCTGGGCGCCTTGCCGTGGAACAGCAGAGAGACGCGGACGCTCCAATGGGCGAAATTCGGAAAGGTGACCACCACCTTGCGTCCAATTCGGAGCATCTCCGCCATGACCTCGCGGGGGTGCTGCGTTTCCTGCAGAGTCTGGCTAAGCACGACGACATCGAAGGCGTCGTCCGGGTATGCCGTGAGGCCTGCGTTGATGTCCCCCTGGTAAACGGAAAGCCCCTTGGAGATGGCCTTATGGACCTTGCCGGACTCGAGTTCGATGCCACGGCCCTCCACGCCTTTGTTTTCCGTGAGCCAGTGCAGCAATTCGCCCTCGCCGCATCCGACGTCGAGAACCTTGGCGCCATTGGGAACAAGGGCGCTGATGATGGTGTAATCTTCGCGCCCGAGAAGGGACGGCGCGATACCGGGAACCGGCGTTTGTGCTGTGGCGATCATCGCCGAACCTTCTCCCTCATCGCGGGAGCGCGATTGGCACGGGCTTCGCGATTGCGGTGTACGCTTGAGAGGAAACCGTGAACCACCTCGGTTTGCTGGGCCACATCCACAAGAAAGGCGTCATGGCCATAGTTGGAATTCAGCTCCACATACGCGACGTCGTGATTACGGCTGCGCAACAAATTGACAATCTCCAGCGATTGGTAACTGGGGTATAGCCAGTCCGACGTATAGCTGATCAGCAGGAATCGGGTATCGGATTCCTTTAGATTCGCGAGATTCTCGCTGGCGAAGAGATCGTAGTAATCCATCGCCTTGGTGATGTAGAGATACGAATTGGCGTCAAAGCGATTGACGAACTGGCTGCCACGATGGCGGAGATAGCTCTCCACCTCGAAAACATCGGAATCCTCGTCTTCGAGCGACGCCTTCTCGCGAAGCCGGCGGCCGAACTTTTCGCGCATGGATTCATCGCTCATGTAGGTGATGTGGCCCACCATACGCGCGACGGCAAGTCCGCGGCGGGGCGGATTCAGGCCGTAGTAGTCTCCGCCGTTCCAATCGGGGTCCGACATGATGGCCTGGCGCCCCACTTCGTTGAAGGCGATCTGTTGCGCGCCGTGGCGGCCGGTGCTGGCGATCGGTATGGCGGAGAGCACGCGGTCCGGATAGGAGACTGCCCATTCGAGCACCTGCATGCCGCCCATGGATCCGCCGGAGACGGCGAGCAGGCGTTCCACTCCAAGAGCGTCGAGCAGCTCTTTTTGCAGCCGAACCATATCGCCGATGGTCGTCGCCGGGAAGCTCATGGCGTACGGACGGCCGGTTTCCGGATTGATGGAAGAGGGTCCGATAGTGCCGCGACAGCCCGCAAGGACATTCGAACAAATGACACAGTAGCGGTTGGTATCGAAGGCCTTGCCGGGCCCGATCATGCGGTCCCACCAACCGAGCTTGCCATCGGCGTCGCTGATGCCCGCCGCGTGGGCGTCACCGGTAAAGGCATGCTCCACGAGGATGACATTCGAGGCGTTGTCGTTCATCTCGCCGTACATTTCGTAGGCCACCGGGACCGGTGACAACGTAACGCCGCAATCGAGACGGAACGACGGAATGATAACGGTTTGCGAGTGAGTGATCATCCCTGGAACTAAGGCTAATGATAGCATTCCGGACGATTCGGATCGGCATTTCAGCAGCGAACGGGCGCGGGCGGAGGTTGGGTTGTCGCTCAATGATGTCGGGCGGATAGCGGGCCGGCAATTCTATCCCGCGGGATTCGAATTCGGGTTTCCGTCCGGGTGTGGATGAAGGGCTTTTGAGGTCCGCTGTAAATTCAGTGGGGCACGTCGGAATTGCCTTGTAATTACTTCCGATCTGTGCCAAATAAGTACTAGAGCTACCTAGGAGGTGATGTGCGATGACGACAAGCGAAGTCATCTACGGTCACGCCATCATCTTAGACGATGCCAGGCGTGACATCCATCTTAAACTTCTCCATGATCGAGACGATCTCTTTCGTTGGTACACCGAAGACGGCGTCGGGATGCAGGAAGACGGTCGGACGGTAGGCGAGGCGTGGAACATGCTGGTTCACGCTTCCTACAACACCGATTGGCGGCTGCGCTTTCTTGACGACTGGGAATAGGGCCAGTCGTCCACCACTCCAGAGTGAACCTGTCCAGCGGTAAACCGCCCTTCCGGCGGGGAACCACGGATTTCGAGCAGACCGGATACCCAGGCCATCGGGTTGTTTTGCACGGTGACGTGGATTCCGCGATTGGCTGACCTGCGGAAGCGATTTCTGGGTACCGGTCTGCTTCGTTCGCTTTTGTCGCTCCAGGGCCTTTTTTCAAATCTTTGCGTCCTTGTATCTCAAGTTTTTTCTCCGCTCCGCCGATGAAAGTGGGTAGCACCGCAATGGCGGATAAAGGAGGACTGGGGTGCAGGTTTTATCACAGGCTATAATCGCGCCAACGCCTCTCGATTTTGAACGGATGGATGTGATCTGTCGACGGCTTCCCCCGTTCCCGCCGCTGGCGTCTCAATTGATCGAGCACTTTTCGCGCCCGGATGCGGATCTCATGGACGCGGTGGCGCTGATTCGATCGGACGCCGTGTTTTCCGGGGAACTCCTTCGACTGGCCAATTCCGCCGAATTCACAAGTTATGAGGTTTTCGAAGACGTCGCGCGCGCGGTGCTCTATCTGGGCTTCGAACGGGTGCAGAGCGCGATTCGCCGCATCACTTATGCGCGTCTGATGAAGGATTCCTTCAACCATCCGTTGAGCGCGGAGATTCATCGCAATAACATGGCCACCGCCTACCTTTGCGAACGGCTGATGGAGTGCTATGGGGAGGGCGGGGAAGCGGACGGGGTGTGTCCCTATTCGCTGGGCCTCTACCTAAAGATTGGCGCTCTTGTGCTGCTGCGCGGGTTCCCGCGCGATTATCCGCGCTTTCTCAGCGCGCGGGTTGCCAACGAGACGGAACTGCTGGCGAGTGAACGGGCAATGTTCGGCTTTAGCCACATTGAAGTCAGCACCCACCTCGTGAAGCATTGGGAGTTTCCCGACGGGTTCCAGACGTTGGTGGCGCAACATGCCGAACCGGCCGAGATCCGGCTGCCGCTGACTTCCGGAAATGCCGCGCGACTGGCTGCCCGCATGTCCGGCGCATTGGGGTATGCGTTCCTGAAGTCCCTATCCTTTGCGCCGTTCGATAGTCTGGTTTCTTCGTTACCGGACAGTGAGACCGGGGAGTTTTCGAAGAATGCCGGGGAGTGGAGAAGCCGGATCGATGCACACTTGGAGGCTCTCTCCGTGGATGTCTGATGCCGGGTGCTGCATTTGATCGGGTCGGCGATACTTTCCTTCGCGGCAAGCGGCCGGAGGATCATCACCCGGCGCTGCGCCTGCCGCTCGGGAACTGCAAGGCGAATCCGATTTGAAGTCTAGTTCACGCCGGCTTCGACATCGGCGTCATCCGTTTCGCTCTCGCCGGCATCATCGGCGTCAAACCGGTCCAGTTCGTCGAATTCGTCCGTATCCTTCGAGCCGGCGTCAGGGCCGGCCAGCCTCCGTTCTTCCCGGCGCGCGAGTTTGTTCAACCGCTTCTCTTTGCGTTGCTGTTCTTTTTGTCTTTTCTGAAACGTGGTTGGACCGCGTCCTGCCATGGATACCTCTTTCGGTTGGGGTTACTGAGATCTCCAAGGCGAGCGGGGCCCCATGAGGAAACCTCAATCTTGCCAGACGGATAGGGCGCGAACGCGTCGCAACGGCTCCAGATCTGGCGGGAATACAGACGAAAGGGGAGCTCTGCCGGAGGCCCGTCAGGCCTCCAGGGCAAACGCTCCCCCTCTCTGCTTGCGAATAGACTACCAGCGGCTGTCGCGACGGCCACCGCCGCCACCGCTGTTGCCACGGCCACGGCCGCCGCCGAAGCCGCCACGTCCGCCGCCACCCTCGGGGCGGGGACGCGCTTCGTTAACGTTGATGGCGCGGCCCATCAATTCGGTGCCGTTCAGCGCGTTGATTGCCGCTTCGGCTTCCGAGGAATTTGCCATTTCGACGAAGGCAAACCCGCGCGGTTGGCCGGTCTCCCGGTCATTGATAATGTTGACGCTTTCCACGGCGCCGTAAGGGGAAAACGCATCGAGCAGTTCTTCCTGCGTCGTACGGAAGCTCAGGTTCCCAACAAAAAGCTTTGTCACAGGGATTTGATTCTCCAAGGAAATAAAAGTAAGTCGAGGTGGATTCTGGGAGGTAACCAAAGCGAGGGAAGGATCTATTGTGGGAACTCAACTCAACGACTCGGGACGCTCAAAGGAAACTAACTCGACATCTTAAGCATAGCATGGAAAGCATTATTCGCTAAGCGGTAAATCGCAATTGGCGCGCGCGACCTCCGAAGGGCCGAACCCCGATGTGGTTTCGAAGCCAACCGGCGTCGCCAATTGACGGGGCAAATGTATTCCGGAAAGTTTTAGTGGAGATTGAAGAATATCTCCTATCTGATTGGAAAGATTGGTAGGCCCGGCGTGACTCGAACACGCGACCCTCTGCTTAGAAGGCAGATGCTCTATCCGACTGAGCTACGGGCCCAAGTGTTTTCAGCGTAACACGATGCGCTTGAATCGGTTGCGGGCTCGCGGCGCTACTGGGAGACCAGGATGGGGAATTGCGCCATCTCCTGCGTGGAGACCCGTTTGAGTTGGCCGCAGGCGGCGAAGATGTCGCGGCCGCGGGGCTTGCGGAGGAAGCAGGGCATGGAGCGCCGCAAGATGCTCTGGAAGCTGGCCACCCGTTCCGGCAGCGGAGTTTCAAAGGGGATGTCCGGCCCTGGATTGAGCGCGATCAGATTGACGATGGCGTTCAGGTGAGCAAGCAGGCGGACCACGCGGCGCGCGTCGGCGTCGGTGTCGTTGACGTCCTTCAAGAGCACATACTCGAACGTAAGCCTTTCCCAGGGACGCAGCGGGTAACGGGCGCAGGCGTCGATGAGATCGCTGAGGTGATACTTTTTCGTGATCGGCATCAACTGCCGCCGGGACTCTTCGGTCGACGCATTCAGCGAAATCGCCAGTTTCGGACGTACCGGCGCGGCGGCGAGTTCTTCGAGTTTCGGAATGATGCCGGAAGTGGAGAGGGTGATGCGTTTTTGGGAAAGCCCCACGCCATCCGGATCCACCAGAATCCGGGTGGCCTTCAGGACGCTGGGGAGATTCAGCAGCGGTTCCCCCATCCCCATGAAGACGATGTTCACCCGGTCCAGACCGCTATTGAGCTGGTTGTCTTCGAGCGTCACCAGCACTTGCCCGACGATTTCGCCCGCGCTAAGATTTCGCTCCAGGCCCATTCGCGCGGTGAGGCAGAACTTGCAATCCACCGGACAGCCCACCTGGGTGGAAACACAGATCGTGTGGCGCTCTCCCTCCGGCATGAGAACAGTCTCGACCGTCTTCCCGTCCGAGAGGCGAAGCAGGTAGCGGCGGGTTCCATCCACGGACTCAAACCGCTGGGCGATCTGGGGCCACCCCACCACGTAATCCTCTTCGAGCGCGCTTCGCAGCGAACCGGGGAGCGTGGTGATAGAGGAAAAACTGGCGCAGCGCTGACGGTACAGCGCGGTATAGAGTTGGGCGACCCGGTAACCGGGGAGAAGCGACGACAGATGATTCGCGAAGTCGACTTTCTCCAGCCCCAGAAGTGGCTCCGGCATTCCTTTCATCCTAACATCGCGGCTGTCCGGCACCACGTAAGGGGCGATTGGGCGCGAGACGGGAAAACGCTTCACTACAATGAGAGTGCATGCCTGGCCTTACTGCGAAGCCGACAACGCGGCCCCGCGCTTACGGGCGGCATGGGCTAGCCGCATTTCTGGCTGCGATGGTCCTTGCCGTGTCCGGTTTCCAACTGAACGAGGAGCGGTTACGGCTCGATCTGTTGCGGGACCGGATCGACACCCTCTGGTCGGACCTGGAGCAGGACTTGCAGGCGAAGGCGGCGCTGGCGACGGAACTCGTGGAAGTCGTGGACCGGGAACGCCCCAGCGTTCACGGGAAGGATTTCGTGGCGGCAAGGAACAGCGTCGCGGGGAGTTCTCAGGAACTGGGGCGGGCGTCGGACCGGGCCGAAGCGGTGGAAGCGAATCTTAGCCTGGACCGGGCGTTGCGCCGGTTCATGGACAGCCTGGCCGGAGAGTCGATGCGCCTTTCCGGATCTCGCGCGTCGCCGGGCGTGCGCCGCGCCCAAGAGAATATCCTGGCGGCGGAGCACCGGGTGGCGCTACATCGAACGGCCTACAATGAGGCGGTTCAGCACTTTAACACTCACCTTGCGTTGTTTCCCGCCAACTTCGCGGGTACGCTTTTCGGTATCAAGCGCTATCCATACTACATGCCGACGAATCTCCGCGATATCGTGCAACTGCCCCCCACGCCCGTCCCCGTGCCCCGCGCGGAAGAAGTCAAGAGCGGAAAGTAGGCTACTCCTCGCCACCCGCGAACTCGTCGAGATCCTCGGCCAGGCGGGAATGCGCGCGGAGCGCCGTCACCGAGGCCGCGTGTCCGAAACCCGCCCTTCGCAGGCGGCCGTAGGCCCGCTGCAGCGCGCGCGGCTCTTCTAAACCATTGCCGGATAGCATTGCGGCGAGTTTCCGCTCCAGATGGGCAAGCGCCATCGCGGTTTCATCCCGGCCCGCATAGGCGGCGTCCACGGCCTGAGCGACGACGGAGGGGTCCAGTTCCCGGGCTTCGAGTTCCCGCGCCGCCCTTTGCCTGCCGACCAACCTGCGGCCCGCGGCGTCGGCCGCTTTCCGCTCCGCGAAGCGGGATTCGTTGAGGAAGCCGAGTTCGCGCAATCGAGCCACAACGGCATCCATTTCCTCCTCGGAGCCGGCGCGAGCCGCCAGGCGCTCCCGCAGTTCGCGCTCCGCGTAGTCGCGGGCCGCGAGCAGCCTGAACGCGCGTTCCAGCAGATCGGCGGGCTTCAGTGGATTCTTGGCGGAGGGATCGTCCTCCCTCATACGGCTCCTTTCCGCCGCGGGTCCCGGCGGGCGCTTGATATTCAAGGCGGAATTGCCACTTAAGGCGATACACCGCCCGGGAAAGCTGTGCCCAATGGCCAAACGGAGTATTCTATTGGTAGCCTATCGCGTTTCTGAGCGGGTTAAGGCCACATTCCAAAGAATCTAGCGAAGGAGAAAACGATGGCAGAAGATAGCAAGTTTCCCTATTTCCTCTTGGGTTTGGGCGTAGGGTTCGTGGCCGGCATATTGGTTGCGCCTCGATCCGGAGATGAGACCATCCAGTACCTGAAGGAACGGGCCGACGAAGGGAAAGAGTATTTGAAAGATCGGGTAGGAGAGGGCAAGGAATACCTCAGCCGCCAGCAGGAAAGCCTGAAGAGTACGGCCCAGGATGCCGTGGAAAAGGGCAGGGAAGCCCTGCTGAGACAGAAGGAACAAATTGCCGCCGCATATGATGCCGGCCGCCAGGCGTACCGTGATTCTGTAGGAAATGCGGCAGCGTCGGCGGAATCCGTGCGCGGGCAGGGCGAATCCATTTAGCGAAGCAGTCGTGACGGGCGGGAGTTTCGCCGCATGAGGCGGCGTTTCCCGCCGCCGGTTCAACGGCCCGGGCCACGGCGGGCACTGGCTATTGCAATCGGCTTTGGATCTGGACCTAGTTCATACGGGAGCATCCGGTACTTTATGATCGAGCAACAATTGGCGAATACGATCGTCACGATCGCGATCGCGGTGATTGCGATTGCCGTCGCAATGCAGGCGGTCTCCGCCGTGGTGGCGGCAATTGCGGCAATGAAGACCAAGGCCGCGGTGGAAGCGATCCGGAGCCACGTGCAACCGGTCGCGGAGCGCGCGATGGAGGTGCTCGAACAGTCGCGGAACACCGTCACGACCGTGCATACGCGGCTCGAACCGATTCTCAGCGATGCGGCCAGCGTCACCGCACAGGCCAAGTCGGTGATGGAGAAGGCCAACCTGATCATGGAGAAGGGCCAGAATCAGGCGACGAACCTGGATGAGGCGCTCACGGAAACCGTCGAACGCGTGCGCGCGCAACTGGGGAATGTCGAAGAGACGGTGGATCACGTTCTTCACGGTGTTCGAAGCACTTCGGACCAGTTGAACTCCGGCATTCTTACGCCCATCCGGAAGGCCAATGGATTGGTCAATGGCATTGCCGCGGCGGTCGGGTTCCTGGTGCAAGGCCGCACTACGGTCTCTCGGGCGACCCAGGACGATGCGATGTTCATTTAGAAACTCCGCATTCAGTTAGGAACTTCGTACGCGGGGGTGCGTGCGCATCCTCGCCCTTTTTTGCACCCGGCCTATATTCTGAAAGCATGCGCTTGGCTGGTTCCATATTGCGCGTCGTTGCTGTCTGCCTTCTGGGCGCGGTCTTTCCGTGCATCGCACAAGATGGCGGCGTAACCGGCGTTCCGATTGGCGACGCTGTCTCGAGTTCCTCGATTCCCGGTCCGATCGCCGCGCTCGCGGAAAAAATCCGGGGTGCGGGGCTCGACCCCACCGAATGCTACCGGGTTCGCGATCTGGACCTCACGCGAGAGGATGCCCGCATCTACCTCACCGAGGGGTATCTCGTCTTCGGCAAAGAAGTGAACGGCCGGCGATTCTCAGCGGTCTTCATTGGGGAGATTGACGGCGGTGACGCGGAGATCCTGCTGTTTCCGCCCAGCCGGTCGGAGCGGATGTCGCTGGCGAAGTTTACCGGCTCCCCCAACCTGAACGAGCATTTCCGCACGGCCGCGTTTCTGTTTACTGACGACACCTACGCGGAAGTCTTGCGCCTGCTGGAGGAAAAGGTTGCCGGACGCAAAGTGCCGGAGATGGGCGCCCTCTATACCGAGAAATACAACGAACTGATTCGGAACCTGTCCGAAAGCGTCGAACTGAGGCTGGTGAAGGATCTGGCGGAAGGCGCATCCGCGCGCCATGGGTTTTTCTACGCCACTTTGAGCGGAAACCGTCTTGGCAATTTTGACTTTGTGCTCGACCCCATCTTGAGCCGGGGGTTGCGCATCGGCCAGTTCACGACGGAGCGGGGGCCCGTGTTCGATACCTGGACGCAGTTCGAACCGAAGAGCATCGCGAGTGGACAACGCGCGGCCCCGCTTCCGGAGTATGAAATCAAGCATTATGACCTGGACGCCACGCTGGACCCGGACCTGCTTCTGAAAGCGCGGGCACGGCTGCATCTGACGCCGGCCGCGCCTCGCGCCACCATCGCGCTCATGGTTTCGCAGAACATGCGCATCGGTTCCGCGACCGCCAAATCCGCCGCCGGAGAGGAGAAGCTGGAAATCTATCGTCCGCAGTCCCTGCGCCTGAATACCATCCGCCGGGACCAGGATTCCGCATTTCTGGTTTCGATGCCGAAGTCCGCGGTGCCCGGCCGGCCGATTGAGATCGAGATTGTATATGAAGGCCGCGTGGTGCAGGAGGCCGGGAATGATGTGCTCTTTGTGGGTGCGCGCGGAAGCTGGTTCCCCGGCGCCGTGAATCGCCTGTCCACCTACGATGTGACGTTCCGGGTTCCCAAGGGGCTGGATTTCGTTTCCACGTGGGACACCGTCGAGCGGAGTTCGGACGACACCACGACGACGTTTCACGCCTCCGTGAGAACGCCCGTGCGGACCTTCGGCTTTAACCTGGGGAAGTACAAGCAGACCACGGTTCGCATGGACGGATTCGTGGTGAACGTATTCGCCAATACCCAGGTAGAGACGGCGCTCGAACCGCGAAACCGGGTATTGATCGTCCCCACGGCACCGACGGCCCCCGGCAGACGCAGAGCGCCCGGAGTGACGATTGCCTCCGTGCCGTCGCCCACTCCGGACCCCTCGCGGAGCCTCGAAAGACTGGCGCGCGAGGTCGCGACAATCATGGGGAAGTTCAGCGCCCTCTTTGGCCCGCCGGCGATGCGGACGGTGAATGTTTCGCCCATTCCCGGCCATTTCGGACAGGGCTTCGCCGGCATGGTGTATCTTTCCACGATCAGCTACCTGCCGGACTCCCAGCGGCCCGACAATGTGAAGGACTCCGCCAGCCAGACCTTCTACAGCAATCTCCTGCTTTCTCACGAACTGGCGCACCAATGGTGGGGCAATCTCGTTTATTGCGAATCCGATCAGGATACGTGGCTGATGGAAGGCCTGGCCAGCTACTCCGCCCTAATGATGCTGGAGGAAACGAAAGGGAAGAAGGAGGCTACCGCGCTGCTGCTTCGCTACCGCGACAACCTCCTCGCCAGTCTGGGAGACGACCGCATCGTAGACGACGCGGGCCCGATTCTCTGGGGGGAGCGGCTCATCAACTCTCGGGATCGCGATAGCTGGAATACGATCACATACGAAAAGGGCACGTGGATTTTTCACATGCTGCGAGCGAGGCTGGGCGATGAGGCCTTTTTTCGTTTGCTTCGGGAATTGCCCGCGCGGTTCGCCCGGCGGCCGCTTTCGACGAAGGCCTTCCGCCAGTTCGCCGCGGAGTTCACGTCGTCGAAATCACCGGACGCCAACCTGGAGGAATTCTTTGCCCAATGGGTGGAATCCACTGGAATTCCCCGTATCGCGCTGACAAGCAGCATTGCCGGTAAGGCACCGAAGGTTACCGTAAAGGTTGCGCTTGCGCAATCCATGGTGTCCAAGGAATTCGGAGTGACGACGCCGGTCGTGATTCGCTTCGCGCACGCACCGGCGGTGACGCACTGGGTGCATACTTCGAACGACGGTGAGGAGTTCGAATGGACATTCCGGACAGCGCCTTCCCGCGTGGAACTCGACCCCGATTGGCTCACCCTGCGCCGCGAGTAGGCCGTAAGGCGGATCCGCGAGATACTGGAAGGCGGAGGTTCGCAACCGATGAGCGACGATCTGCGCTATCCGATAGGACAATTCGTCTTCGACCCCGCCACCGCGGCCCAGCAACGGGAAGGGTGGATTCTTGATCTGGCCCGGATGCCGGGCGAACTAGAGAGCGTTGTCGAATCGCTCGACGACGGGCAGCTTGACACGCCGTACCGTCCCGATGGATGGACCGTCCGCCAGGTGGTTCACCACCTTGCGGACAGCCACATGAATGCGTATATCCGCATTCGTCTGGGGCTCACCGAAGAGGCGCCTCTCGTGAAGGGCTACGACGAAAAATTGTGGGCCGAATTGCCCGATTCCCTGACCGCGCCGGTGGCGCCGTCGTTGAGCATCGTGGAGGGCGCGCATTCGCGCTGGGTAACGCTGCTCAAGAAGATCGCCCCGGCGGATTTTCAGCGTACGATGATCCATCCGCAATCCGGCCCCGGCACCATCGAGAAGTATACGGGCCTCTATGCCTGGCACGGTGCGCATCACGTGGCGCAGATCCGCAATCTGCGGAAGCGGAGCGGCTGGTAAAGGAAATCGTCGTTGTGTTCGCGCCGCCCGCGCTATTGCCGGGGAGGTTCGGGAGCGGGTTTGGCTGCGCTCGAAACGTCCTGGGCGGGCGCGGGATCGTGGCCTGATTCCACAATCGAATCCACCAGGGTGCGAAGCCGTCCCGCCAAAGTTTCGTCAAGGGCTTCGAGCGCGGTCACCTGTTCTCTGGCATCCGGAATTCGGCGGAGCAGAGCGTAGCTGAAGCCAAGGCTGAACCGGGCCTCGGCATTGCCAGGCTCGAAATGGACCGCGTTTTCGTAGTCGATTACGGCGAGTTTTCGCTTGCCGGACATCGCCCGCGCATAGCCCCGGTAATACCAGCCGTGTGCATCGGTGGGGTTCCTTTCGAGGAGATACGAAAGGTTTTCCTGCGCGAGGTCGTAGTGCTCCCGCCAGATATCCGTGAGGGCCTCCGAGAGCAGGCTGGCGCGAAGGCGGATTTCGGGCTGCTGCGCGGCGCGCCACTCGCTCCAGGGAATCCTTGGGGTGGCCTTCAGCCGGACGGCACGGCTCGCGGGCACGAGAGCCGCCGACGGACGTCCGAACGGATCCTCCCAAACGACAATGGCTTCAAGCGCGCGTTTCCCGCCGAGCACCGCACATCCGGCGATGGGTTCACGATGCCGGGTTTCGGCCGTGAATGCCAGCCCGAAGACCGGAATGTCGCGAATGCGAAGATCGCGCAACGGGTACGACGCGACGCCACAAGAGATCCTCAATTCAGTCGAGCCGGAATTCGATGCCTCCGACCATTGCGGAGTCTGCCCGGAAGACGTGAATTCGGACACCGGCGCCTGGGGGGGAGTATCGCCGGAACCGGTGCGGGGGTCCGCAGGACGGTTCACGGCGATTCGTACCAGATTTCCTTCGATGTCTTCGCCTCCCACTTCGGCCACCGTCGCCGGCATCTCCTCGGAGAACACGAGTTCCGCCCGAGCGGCATTCGCGAGCAGGGAGCGGACGGTGATGTATGCGCCATCGAGCGGGAGTGCCCAGCCGCTTCCCGTGAGCTGGCCTTTCTCGTTGTAGGCGCGGATCGGAACGGGGCTTGGCGTTGCGGTGGCGGCAGCCGTTGCTTCCGGTTCTTGCGCGCTTGCCCGGATGAAACCTGGCGTGAAGAGCACGCATGCCAGTACCAGGAATCGCCACACCGCCATGCCTTTTAGGATGGCAGACCGGTGGCCATGGTTGCGCTGGACGGGACTCGATTGGAATTGACCAGATAGTTTTGCAGCCGGGCCTAAGGCTTCCGGCGAAAAGAGCCGATCTATCCCGCAATGGCGAGGTCAAAGAAGACACACCGGGAGGGGTCAGCCACTCCGGCCTCCGCGCCGAACTCATCCGTGGAGATGGCCGCGAAGGGCGGTTCCGCCGCCGTTTCCCGTACGGATCCGCGGGTCGCCGTCATCGTGGTGACCTTCAATTCGAAGGAGCATTTGCTTGACCTGGCGTGTTCTCTTCGAGCGCAGACCCACCGGAATTGGAAGTTGATCGTGGTGGATAGTGCGTCGACGGACGCGACGCGCGGATGGCTGACCGCTCACGTTCCCGAGGCGCAAATTATCGAATCCCAGCGCAATCTGGGGTATCGAAAGGGCAATCGGCTAGGGATGGAGCGGGCGACCGCCGGCGACAGAGCGCCAGACTATCTGCTGATTCTGAACGACGACGTCGAGTTGCATCCCCGCGCCCTCGAACGCATGCTGGCGGCGGCGGAGGTTGCGCCGGAGGTGGCGATCGTCGCACCCGCAATCCTGCTGCACGGCCATGCAGGTCTCATCAACGCGGCGGGAAGCGCGCTGCTGCCCGCGGGATTCTATTCCGCGCGGGGGAAGAACCGCGACTACGAAGACTTTCGGTGGCCCGCCGAGATCGCGGCGGCATCGGGTTGCTGCTTCCTCTATCGATGCAAGGATTACCGGCAACTCGGCGGGTTTGACGCGATCTTCGATTCGCTTCCCGGCGGCTGGCACGCATCCGCCGAAGATCTTGACCTGTCGTGGCGGGCATGGATTGCCGGGAAACGCGTCATCTATCAACCGGATGCCATTCTCTGGCACAAGTATCGGCAGCGGCCAATGCACGCTTCCAGATTCGCGAGCCTGGTGGCCGGGCGGCTGGCCTTCCTCGCACTCAACTTTCGCGTGCGGGAGATCCTGTGTCTTCTCCCGGTGCTGGTGCTTACCGAGGCGGCGCTTGCCGCCTACAGCGCGCTGCGCGGCGTGAGTTTCCTACGTGCGTGGGTCAGCGGCTTCCGCTGGCTGTGGGGAAACCGGAGGAGGCTCGGCGAGATTCGCGGGACTCGGGCAACGCGAAGGTGCAAGGGCGACCACGCCGTGACGCACCTGATGCAGCCGACGATTCCGCTCGCCCCTTCCGTGGAGAGCAACCCGTTGCTGCGTGCGGCGGCGTTGGTGTGGTTTGGGGCAAATGCGTGCTCATTCGCCGCGCTGCGGCTATTGGAGATCCCGCGACGCCGGAGCGGTTGGAAACTCTTCAAACCGGTCCTTGACCGGATAGCGGCCGGGGTGGCCTTGTTCCTGCTATCGCCGTTGCTGGCCGTTGTGGCGGGCGTTGTTGCCTGGAAGATTGGCACGCCCGTGCTGTTCCGGCAAACGAGAATCGGTTGGAAGGAACGTCCTTTCACTCTGTATAAATTCCGCACGATGCGGGATGGTTTCGATTCTGGCGGGCGGGCGCTGCCCGACGAAGAACGCCTCACGCCGCTCGGCCGGTGGCTGCGCTCCTGGAGCGTGGATGAACTGCCCCAGCTTTGGAATGTGCTTAAGGGAGAGATGAGTTGGATTGGTCCGCGCCCGCTGCTGCCCGCGTATTTGCCGCGCTACAGCGCCCGCCAGCGCCGCCGCCACGAGGTTCGCCCCGGCTTGAGCGGATGGGCGCAGGTATGCGGGAGAAACGCCATCGATTGGGAGAGCCGATTTGCGCTGGATCTCGAATATGTGGAGCGGCAAGGCTTCCGCTTCGACCTGCGGATCCTTGGTCTCACCGTCAGGAAGCTTCTGACCAGGGAGGGCATCTCGCATGCGGGGCACGCCACGATGGAGGAATTCCGGGGAGCGGCATCTCATGGCTGAGGGCAGGTGGAGCGGGCGCGACGACCGGGCCGAACCGGCCAATCTGATTGTCTATGGCTGTGGAACGCAAGGGCGCGCCATCATCGAGTTCCTTGCCGAAAGCGGGCGATATCCCAGATTGCGCCTCACCGACGATAACCGCCGTCTCTGGGGCAATTCCTGCTTCTCTATTCCCGTTTTGCCGCCGCTCGACGCCTTTGCGGATGCGGCACAGCCTTTCGTATGCGCGATTGGCGCGAACGGAGCGCGGCGGGAAACAATTATCCGGCTTCGCGACGCGGGACATCTACCGATTGCCGTGCAGCACCCCAGCGCCATCATCGCGGCCTCCGCCCGCGTGAATGCCGGCAGCATCCTGATGGCCAGGGCGCTCGTCAATACCGAAGCCCACGTCGGCGTCGGGTGCCTGCTCAACTCTGGCTGTGTGGTCGAGCATCACTGCGACATCGGAGACTTCGTTCACCTTGCGCCGGGCGTGCTGCTCGGCGGCGGTGTGCGTGTGGGCGAGGGAGCGTTTCTCGGGCTGGGCGCGATCGTTTTGCCCGGCTTATCTGTCGGAAGAGAGGCAGTTGTGGGGGCAGGCGCCGTTGTCACTCACGATGTGCCGCCCGGTTTTACCGTTGCCGGCAACCCCGCAAGAATCCTGCGAGACAGACCACCGGGAGAGTCCCCCGGTTTTGCCGGGATGGCAGCGGGAGTTTGATCTTGGAGGGAGGTCCATCGTGGAAGCTCTGAATCGCGAGACGCCAAGCACACGAAAGGAGAAACCGTGATGGGCGACTTTGCGGGTTTAAGCTGCACGAAGGGGGAGTGCGAGCGTCATTTCGTGTTCATTCCCAAGTATTGAGGAAAGGTGGTTTGCGGAGAGTTGAAGAAGCATCCGAGGAGATCTTCCACAGCCTGACAACGCGGAAGGAGATCGGATTCGAGGAGGGCTGCTTGATGCCTGATCCCGTGCAGATGATGGCTGCGATCCCACCAACGTCCGCGGCATTGCGAGTGGTGGTCTGCATCAAAGCCAAGAGCACGATTCAACCGGCTCGCAGCTACGGAAAAGGGAATCGGAACTCTACCGGGTAGCATGTTTGGGCACGAGGATACTGCCTGTCCACGGTGGGGCGAGAAGAAGCCGTGATCCGAGAGTACATTCGCCGCAATGAACAAGGGCGCTTTTGCCAATTTAGTGGCCGTTCACGCCGAAGTTCGGCCATCGGGAACCAGGAGGAAAGCAGAGAGAGGGAGTTCTCCCTCCCAGACACTCCTTCCGCTCGCCGCGAGGCAGGAGGAGCAGGCTCGTTAGGCTCTGTACCCTCGACGATTCCAGCGTGGAGAAGGTGCTCGCCTGTGAAGGCCAAGCCCCGTGGGAACACGTTGCGTTGCTTTCACAGGCTCCGCTCCACCGACGAGGCGAGCGGATTCGAGCCACGGTAAGCGCGGAAGAGGCGGACCAAGAAGATCGTACGCGTCCCGTAAATCCGGGTCGCCGGCAGCCGGGCTGACTTCCGGGATGGCGGGGGTTTCAAACTTCGGCGCGTTCCGAAGATCCACGACTCGAACAACAGCGGGAGGCTTCCCCGCCGACCGGCTACCACGTACATGGCCAACATGAACCGGGGCCGCGTCAGCGACCCCGAATAGCCGCTTTGAGCGGCTCGCAGCCTGGATGACCTCCGGCATTGCCGGGGGATCGTTACGCCTTCGCCGTTGCCTTCTTCGTGGCCTTTTTCGCCGGCTTCTTCGTTGCTTTGCGGCCCATTTTTCGTGCCGGCCGCGCGCCGCCGTCCGCGGCAATCTTCGCCGCCCGGTCCGCCAGAAGCTGCACGGCTTCTTCCATCGTGAGCGCTTCCGGCTGGGCCGTCTTCGGCAACGTGGCGTTCACTTCGCCGTCGGTGACGTAGGGACCATATCGCCCCGTCATCACTACAATTTTCTTGCCGGTTTCCGGTTGTTCCCCCAGTTCCCTCAAGGCGGAAGGCTTGGCCGCGGCGCGCCCCCGCAACTTCGGCTCCTTGAGCAGGGCTAGCGCCTCATCCAGCGTCATGCTCACCGGAGAAAGGCGATCCATGGGAATCGAGCGGGTCTCCGTACCCGACTTTACGAAGGGTCCGAATCGCCCGTTACTGGCGATCACTTCCTCACCGGTCTCCGGATTCGTACCGAGCATCCTGGGCAACGCGAGGAGCGCCACCGCCTGGTCGAGGTCCACGGTTTCCTTCTGCATCCCCGGCAGCAGCGATGCCATCTTCGGCTTCTTGCCCTCACCGGCATCGCCGAGCTGCACGTAGGGGCCGAACCGCCCATTCTTCAAATAGACCGTCTCGCCCGTTTGCGGATGGATCCCCAGCGTGTCCCCCTCGTTCGAGGATCGGCTCAGGAGTTCTTCGGCCTTGGCGGCGTCGAGTTCGTCGGGAGCCATGTCTTCGGGGAGGCTCGCGCGCCGCTCCCCGTCGGAGAGGAACGGTCCATACTTACCGATGCGCACTTCTACGTTCGAATCGGGGCCGAAGCTGTCGGGAACAAAGCGGCAGGCTTCCCTGGGGTCAATGGATTTCTCGCCCAGAGTCACCCGTTCCCTCAGGCCCGGGAAGTCGTCGCCAAAGTAGAAGCGATGCAGATACTCTTTGTTCCGGGAGTCCCCTCGGGAGATTTCGTCCAGATCGTCTTCGAGTTCCGCCGTGAACTGGTAGTCGAGCAGCTTCTCAAAGTTCTTTTCGAGCACTGCCACCACTGCCATGGCAACGAATGTCGGCACCAGCGCCGTACCCTTCTTGAAAGCGTACGAGCGGCTCAGCACCAATTCCACGATGGTGGCCCAGGTGCTGGGCCTTCCAATTCCCAGTCGCTCCAGTTCCTTGATCAGGCTGCCCTCGGTGTATCGCGGCGTGGGCTGGGTTGCCTTGTCCAGTGCGTCGGCCTGCTGCGTCTTCAGTGACTGGCCGTTCTGCAATTTAGGCAGAACTCGCTCCTGGTCGGCAAGTTCGGCATCCGGATCGTCTTCGCCTTCGACATACGCTCTTAGGTAGCCCGGAAACTCAATGGTTTTCCCGGAAGCGCGGAGCCGCAGGTCGTCCGCGGCCACCACGACGTTCACGAAGGTGCCTCGGGCGTCCTCCATCTGGCTTGCCACGGTGCGTTTCCAGATTAACTGGTAAAGCCGAAACGCCTCCTCGCCCAACTGCGCCCGCACCACTTCGGGGGCGGTGAATTCGTTGCCGGCGGGCCGGATCGCCTCGTGGGCCTCCTGTGCGTTCTTCACCTTGGTCACGTACTGGCGAGGCTGAGCGGGGAGATACTCCTTGCCGAAGTCCCGTTCAATCAGGGTCCGCGCGGCGCCCAGAGCTTCCCCGGAGAGCGTCGTCGAATCCGTGCGCATGTAGGTGATGAAGCCGTTCTCGTAAAGCTGCTGCGCCAGGGTCATCGTGCGCCGCGCGGAGAGCTTCAGCTTGCGGTTGCCTTCCTGCTGCAGGGTGCTGGTGACGAAGGGGGCCGCGGGTCTGGAGGTGAATGCCTTTTCTTCGACGGATTCCACGCGAGGACGGCCATTCTCCAACTGGCTTTTCAGCGCCTTGGCGCGAGCTTCGTCCAGGCGAAGAATTGACGCCCCATTCGAAAGCGCTCCCGTGTTCGGGTCAAAATCCTTGCCCGTCGCGACCCGCTGGCTGCCCACGTGGGTTAGGTCGGCTTCGAACTCGCTCTCCGGGCTGCCGTTCTCGTAACGGAATTTTGCCTTAATGGCGAAAAAATTCGCCTGTTTGAAGCGGATGCGCTGCCGCTCCCGCTCCACCAGCAGGCGAACCGCGACGCTCTGCACGCGCCCGGCGCTCAGGCCGGGGGCCATTTTCTTCCACAAGAGCGGGCTTACTTCATAACCGAAAAGCCGGTCTACGATGCGTCTCGTTTCCTGCGCCTTCACGAGATTCTCGTCGATCGAACGGGGCGTTTCGAGCGCCTCCTGAATCGCTTCCTTCGTGATCTCGTGAAACACCATCCGGTGAATGGGAACCTTGGGCTTCAGCGTCTGCACCAGGTGCCAACTGATAGACTCTCCTTCGCGGTCGCCGTCCGTCGCGAGGTAGACCGTGGACGCATCCTTCAGGCGGTCTTTCAGCAGCTTGACGTGGTCCTTCTTATCCTTGGGGACTACGTAAAGCGCTTCGAACTGATCTTCAATGTTCACCCCCAGCCGCGCCCACGCTTCCTTCTTCAGGTTCGCCGGGATCTCCGCGGCGTTGTTGGGCAGATCGCGAATGTGGCCGTTGGAGGCGACCACTTCGTACCCTTTCGGGAGGAATTTGCTGATGGTGCGAGCCTTTGTGGGGGACTCAACGATAACGAGATTCTTGCTTGCCATGAACGAAATGCGTGGGCGGAGACACCCTTTCTCTAAAATAGCCTAACGAACGCTGCTCAACCGGTCCGGCGGCCGAATCCGGGAACTTCCTCGTTCACGGACACGAAGTATCAAGACTAGCACCAAACTTTGGTGTATCGTTGGCCCGCGTCCTGTTTTACCGTTCCCTCCATCTCCAGCTCAAAAAGCGCGGCGATGATCTCGGAGGAACTCATGTCGGGGAAAGAGTCCAGCAAGTCGTCGAGACTCCTGCCCTCATCCACCTTGAGCGCGCGCAGAACCCGGTCTTGCGTCGGGGGGCGCGGGGGAGCGGCCTGGGTGGGCGGAGCATCGGGGGCGGAGGCCGGTTCGCCGGAGCCGTGCAAACGTTGATAAAGCGCTGCCCGGTCTTCCGGATCCAGCCTGCTCAGAATGTCCATGGCATCCTGCACCAGAGTCGCGCCTTGTTTGATTAGCAGGTTCGGTCCCCAGCTCATTTTCGACGTGATATTGCCCGGCGCCGCGAAGACGATCCGGCCCTGCTCGACGGCGATCCGCGCGGTGATGGCGCTTCCGCTGTACTGCGCGCCTTCCACCACCAGAATGCCCCGGCTGAGGCCGCTGACGATCCGGTTTCGCACCGGAAAGTTCTGGGGATAGGAGGGCGAGCCCATCGGAAATTCCGAGAGCACAAGGCCCGCCTCGGCAATCTCGGAGGCGAGAGCCCGGTTCTCCGCCGGGTAAATGACGTCGACGCCGCAGCCAAACACGGCAATGGTGCCGCCGCTTCCCTTGAGGGCGGCCTTGTGTGCGTAGGTGTCCACTCCGCGTGCCATACCGCTTACGACGGCGATACCCAAATCGGATATGTCTTTGGAGAGCCGCTCGGCAACCGCCTTGCCATAAGCCGTCGGTCGCCGGGTGCCCACCACGCCAACGGAGATCGCGCTGAGAAATGCCGCGTCTCCCTTGGCATAGAGCACCAGCGGAGGGTCCGCGATCTCGCTGAGCCGCAGTGGATAGGGCGGGGTACCGATTGGAATGATCTTCGTGCCGAAATCGGCCGCTTTCTCCCTCTGAAGAATCGCTTCATCGAAGCTGCCGCCGCTCAACACGCTCTGCGCCAAGGCGCCGCTCATTCCCGCATCTTCCAACTCGCGCCGGGAGGATTCAAATACGGCGCGGGCGGATCCAAACTGCTCGATCGCGCGCGCCCCCCGCCGCGGCCCCATCCCCGGAATCAGCGAGAGCGCCAGCGTGAACAGTTCGGCATCGGAATCGTTCACCAACGAAACGGGACTGGGGAAGTCGCTGAATAAGGTTCTCTCGGAGGATGGCATGCGTCTGCTAATCTAGTCGCCGGAATGCTAGAAATTCTCACGGAATCTACCGAGAAAACAAAAAAAGACAGTACGGAGCGACGCTGCCACCCTTTGGTATCGGTTGCGGGGCCGGCGGGGGGAAACGATTGAAGCGCGAACCCAGCCATTTCGCGGACCGGGAACTGGTTCTCATCTATATCGCCAAGCGCCTCTCGGAGGCACTGGAGGTGGAAGAGATTTTCACCGGCGAAGGTCTTGATTACTGCGTGGAAGCCGACGAATACCACGGCGGATTCCTCTTCAGAACCACCCGCACCGGAGCGTTCTTCTACGTCGCGACGGACGAAGAAGCGCGAGCGGAGGAGATCCTCCTCCGCTCCAAACGCAAGCCGCTTTCTAAAGAATTACGCCAGCGCCATTAGCGGGCTTCCGGCATCGTTACTGCACGTCCGCTTCCGGTTTCTCCTCCGGAAGCGCCTTGATAGGAACGGTCACGATGTTGCTGACGTACCAGCTCTGGAAAACGGTCAATTGCGAAAGGGCATTCGTCGGAGCGCTCGAATTTAATTCCAGGGTGATTTCGTAGAGCCCGAACGTGCCCGGCTTCGCAACCGCGCCGATGAGGTTTGCCGTGCGCGCGGCCGCGAGAGAATCCAACTGTTCCGTCAGCTCATGGTTGGCGGAGCCGGTGTACCGTTCCCCGGTCTTGAGCAGCTTATTGTCCGCGTCGTTCTTGAGCGTGCCCAGGCCCGTGGCGTACACGACGAACATTTCGCCGGCCTCCAGGGGATTCTCGTCGGTCACGGGAGCACCCGCCACATTCGCGCCTCCCAGCGTGGAACGGCTTTGGCTAAGCGCCACGTTGTTCGATGAGGTGTTATCCACCTCGATCTTGATCTTTCCATTCATCTCCGGCCCGGCCTGCCGCGCAAACAGCACGATACGGGTGAAGAACGGTGTTTCAAACGCCTCGACGTCCGGATCCGCATTCAGCAGGGCAATCAACTTGGTCCGGATTTTCCGGTTCGTTCCGTTGATCTCGTCGAGCGTGCGGATGGCCGCATCGTCCGTATTCGGATCGTCGTCGGTGATCTCGACGATATCTTCGGTGACTACGGTGTAGCTATACGAGCGATCCTGCACCTTCATCTTCAGGATGTCGCCGGCCTTCGCGGGACCGTCGATGAAGATCAGCGCGGAGGCACGGCTGGTGGCATGGAAGGCCACCGCCTTCCTGGGTTCCGGCCCAAAGAAGGTGAAAATACCGGGGTTTTGCGCGATCATGGGCATCGCCACGGGCACCGATGCCTCCACCCGTCCGTCGGAGAATCTTGTCCGCACGTAGCAACTGGCGCTAAAGCTGTCCAGGAATTCGAAGGGCGCCTGCGCGTTGATCTGGCCCGGGGATACGTACAAGAGCGGCACGGCGTGTCCGTCGCAGATGACTTCCGCACCCCCGAGTTCGCGGGGCAGGCTGTCGCCGCTCATGTCGGCAATGGCTTCTCCTTCCGCCAGGCGTTCGCCGAAGACGGAGATCAGGGAGCCTACCCCGATTTTCGCCGCATCCTTGCCGCCGCTCAGCTTGGCGCCGCTGGTGGTGGCCGAAAGCTTGGAATCCGCCGCATCCGTGGCAACGGAAAAGGTCACGGAGTCGCCATTGGGTCCGCCCTCGCGCGCGGTGAGAATCAGGGAGCGGGAACCCACGTTCGGGGTGGCCAGAGCCACGGGATCCCCGGCGTTCTTGTTGATCTCCGCGGCCAGACCCTGAATCGTTTCGGTGAACTTATCCACATCGGGTGATTTGAACTTGTACGAATGCTCGTCCACCGTTTCCAGCACACCTTGCGCGTTTCGCACCTCGCGGCCGATCTTGACGGTAATCTCTTCGTCTTTCTTGAGGTTGCCGTCAAACTCAATGGTGCCGATCGCATTTACCACCAGGCTGGCGGCATTGCGGATGGCCGCTCTGGGTACCTTCATGTCCCCGGGCGTATAGACCAGCACGCGCCGGTTAAACGGGTCGGCAACGTAGAGATTAAGCCCGTCGTGGGCAAGGCTGGTGGGCGTTCGGATGATATCCACCGCGCTGCGCAACTGCGAATTCACATCTTCGCCGAACACAGGAGCCATGTCGGAGACGATGTTGCGAAACTCGTCGGGCTGGCCGAGGATGACATCCGCGGCGCGCCCGCTCGCGATGGGAATATCGTTCCAGACCATTACGCGGTCATTACCGCCGTCGGCGACGTACAGCCGCTTGCCGTCGGAAAGCGCAAAACGGGGAAGGCTCATCGTGGAGGCGCAGCGGGCGGGGAACAGGTCCTTGCCGTCCTTGTCCTTGCCGTCCGCGGCGCACATCAGCGTGGAGTTATTGGAAATTCGCGAGGTTGGATCCGTGAGATTCGGCTGCCCTAGCACCAGGTCCGCCGGCTGGTTGTTGGAAGCCGGAATGCTGTTCCAGATCATGATGCGGTTGTGGCCGAGATCCGCCACATACAGCCGGATGCCGTCGCTCGTGACGCTCACCGGGTTCAGCATATTTGAAGCCGAAACGGGAATGACATCGTCGAGGATATTGGATGGCCGGGTCGTGTTGAAATCCGGCTGGCCAAGCACTACATCCGGAGCCTGATTGTTTGAAGTGGGGAATGAATTCCAGATCAGAATGCGATGGAAGAGCGAGTCCGCCACAAAGAGCCGGTTGCCCTGAATCCAAACGCCCTGGGGCGCGCGCATGCGCTTGGCCGTGGGTTCGAGAGCCGTGCCTCCCTTGTTGAAATCGTCCTGTCCCAGCACAATATCGGCCGGTTTTCCGTTCTCGGTGGGAATGCTGTTCCAAATGAGGACGCGATTGTTCTCCGTGTCGGCAACCACGATTCGCTGACCATCGGAGTGGACGTAGCTTGGTTGCCGCAAACCGGTCTGGCTCAGGTTCGAATCCCGCTTGACGAAATCCGGCTGCCCGAGCACGGCGTCCGGTTCGCCGCCGCAAACCCGGCAGCGCCGGGGATCTTCCTTCGCGAACGTCGCCGTCGGAGCGGGAAGGATGCTGCCGATGGGGTAAATCGCCACTCGGTTATTCGGCGGCAAGGCTCCCAAGCGATTTCCTTCGGCCACGAACAGCTTACCGTTCGCGTAAGCAACTCCGCCCGCAGCACCGAGGATCGAGCGGCTGGCCGGCCACTCATTCGTGTCCGCGTTAATTGGCGTGGTGTCCTGCGCGTCAAACCGGTTCTGGCCCAGGACGAATCGCGCGCCCTGACCGTAGTGGAAAGTCTGTCCGGCGGCGAGCGCCGCGAGAATCATCGAAAGAACGCTAACTTGAAGAAACCGCATGAGAAATTTGCCCAATCTTCCATCATAGCAGCACCGAGAGGTCTGCCCGCGAATCCCAGACTCGATCGTATTTTCCCGTGAGATGCACGATCACGATTTTTGTGCGAGGACGCCGTAGTCCAAATAACCGAAGAACTGTTGACGGAAACCCTCCGGCAAGGGTTTCAGTTCCGGGAATTCTCCGTCCGCCGGCCGCAAGCCGATCACCTCAATCTTTGTAAAGCCCGCTTCTTCAAGGAGATAGCGCGTAAGTTCCGAGGGGATGGGGCGCACATGCGTGGGGTCGAGGTAAAAATACGTAGCGAAGATCGCAAGGCATGCGGGGTTTGGCGTTTCCAGCACCAGTTTTCCACCCGGCCGCAACACGCGGAAGGTTTCCGCGATCAGCCGTGCCAGCGCATCCGCCGGCATGTGCTCGATCACGTGTGCGCAAACGATGCCGCCCAAGCTCTCTGGCGGCTGCTCCGCTAAAAACGAGAAGATATCCGCATTCTGGCTTCGGTGCCCTTTCCGGGCCACGATCGCGGCCAACTCCGGGTTGGATTCCACGCCGATACCCTCGCCGCCAGCTTCGCGGAATAAATCCAGGAATTCTCCCCGCCCGCAGCCCAAATCGGCCAGTGGCGAAGAGCCTTCCAGATAGGGCAGGTAAATACGCAGCTTCCGCTTGACGTCTTCTTCCGAGCCGCGGAAGCGGTCAGAGAAGGCAAGCGAATCGAAGCTGCCCATTTCCCCGGCCACCGCGAGCGCCGCCACGGTTTCCGTCGAACCGGATTCCAATCCTGTGCCGCTTCGTTCGAGAATGGCTCCCACGCGCTGCCGAAGCAACCGCAGTTCGCGATGGATGAGCGCTTCCATCCGCGGGAGCATTTGCTCCGCGGCTTCCGTCGCTTTCACGCTCGCGCGCTCTTCCGCCAGCGTGCCACGCCGTTCCATTGCCTGCCGAAGTTCGCGCTCGACCAATCCCCATTGTTGCTGCGCGGCGTTCTGGATATCGGCCAGGGTGCGAAGCAGCCGGATATCTTCCCGCTCCCGGTCGCGCGCCCGTTGGGAGGCATCCTCTCGCAGCCGATCGAGCCCCTCATGCGCAGCCGCGACGCGCTCCCTCAGATCAGACTCAACAGCGCCCATTTCGGCGCGGAGCGAAGTTTCGATCGCCCCGGCGCTCTGCTCGAAGCGGTTGGCCACGGCGCGGATCTGGCCGCTCAAAGCGTCCGTGGCTTGCCGGAGATGCGCGTCGGTCTCTTCCCGCAGCGCCTCCGTGCCCAGCACTTCCCGCTGGAGCTTTGCCTGTTGCGCCGATAAGGCGGCGATGCTCCGGTTGACGTCGTTCAGCGCTTCGAGCGTCTCGGTGATCGCACGCACGGCGGCGGCATTGAAGTCCACCTGCTCCCGGATGAACCAGCCGAGGCTGCGAGCGATGGTTCGCTTGGCAAGCTGAATGAGGGCGTTCAGCGCTCCGCCCCGCCGCGGATTCACCTTGCCGATGGAGGCGACTTTGCCTTCGGCCGCGTCGCGCGCCTCAAACAAGGGCATCAGATCGGCCAGGGGGACCCGATCCACTATGGGATCGTCGCCTTGCGGGTGCGAAGCCGTGGGGTAGCGTTGCGCCACCCGCTCCCGGATGGCCGCGATCTCCGCCAATACGTCTTGAGTGGATTTGGCCACGTTGGAATTCGCCGCCTACGCGGGTTCGCCGGGGTCTTGCTTCCAGGAGGCGGTGACTTTCGTCGAGATTCCGCCCCTAGGCGTGAACTCGCCGATTACATGGATTTCGAGCGGATCGAGCGCCTCCACCAGATCTCGCAACATGCGGTTAATGGCGTTCTCGTAAAAGATGCCGAGGTTTCTGTACGCCAGAATGTATAGCTTGAACGATTTCAGCTCAAAGCATCGTTCCGCCGGTTTATACCGGATGGTGAGCCGGCCGAAATCGGGAAGTCCGGTTTTCGGGCAAATGGAAGTGAACTCCGGCACCACAGTTTCAATTTCATAGCCATGAAACTGGCTAGGCCAGGTTTCGATGGGGGGCAGCGGTGCGTCGATGCCGCTGCGCGCGTGGTCGTCTGTATAGCCTGTCGTGCTCATTTGCCGTTCTCCCCGGCCGTCTTGCCGTCGCTATCGCCCAGGCCCAGCGTGCGGGCCATCAACTCCAGGAACAACCCAACGTCCGTAACCACGGGAAGCAACTGTCCCGTTCCCCGGTCGGAGACCTTTGTGGCCACGGCCGGGTTGATATCCACACAGATGATTTTCACCCAACTGGGCAGCATATTGCCGACGGCGATGGAATGCAGCATGGAGCCCAGACACAGCACCAGCCCGGCGTCGCGTAACTGTTGCGCGTAGAGGTCCTGCGCCTGATTCATGTCGGTGACCGTTTCCGGGAGCGGCCCATCGTCTCTCAAGCTGCCCGCCAGCACAAAGGGAACCTCCGCGCGCACGCACTCATAGAGAACGCCCTTGGTGAGCACGCCCTGCTCCACCGCCTGCCGAATGCCGCCGCTGTGATAAATGCGGTTGATTGCCCGCATGTGGTTGCGATGCCCGTGCTCTTCGAGCCGCCCATCGGCCAGCCGCACGCCCAGAGACGTGCCGAGCAGGGCCGCCTCAATATCGTGGACGCCGAGCGCATTGCCCGCGAGCAGCGCCTGCACATACCCGCCGCGAATGAGTTTGGAAACCGCTTTCACCCCGCCCGTGTGCACCACCACCGGCCCCGCTACGAGCACCACTTTCTTTCCCGCGGCGCGGGTTTGTTCGATCAGAGCCGCCGCCTGCTTTACCGCGGTTTCCACCTGCCGCTCCGAACTCACGCCGTTCGACATGAATGCAAACGCGGACCGGTCCCGGTCCTTGGGTTCGGGAATCACGCGGACACCCCGCAAACCCACCACTACCTGGTCGCCCGCGCGCAGGTCCCGCAGCCTTCGGGCGTAGGCCTTACCGTCCCGCACCATCAGCATGGCGTCCATGCGCTGGTCTTCCACGGTCACCCAGCGGCCGTCGATCCGCACCATGGTCCGGTGGTTGGTGGACGAGTAAAAATCTTCCGGCGCGCAGCGATCTTTCTCCACCGTCCGCAATGCCGCATCCTGAGCGTTTACCGGATAGCAGCCGACCGTGTTGAGATTCTGCAGCAGACGTTCCATCGCGTCTTCGGTGGGGGTTTCCACGCGCAACCGCAGATAGGAGGGGTCCTCATTCGTACGGCCAATCCGGAATTCTTCCACTTCAAAGCGGCCGCCGAACTGCACCACTTCGTCAAACACCACTTCGAGAATCTGGGAATCGATCAGGTGGCCCTGGGCTTCCACCACTTCCTGATAAGGCAGTGGACCGGCGGGCGTGCTGCGATGGTTTGCTTCGTTCATGAAATTGAGGTCTCGCGACACCGCGGGCGGAGGTGCTCCCCAAAAATCGCACGCGGAGAGGGGGATAGAAACGGAGAGCGGAGTGCCGGAGAAATGGGCCGGCGCTCCGCTCATTTCACTGGGTCAGGCCTGCACCAGGAAGATGGGCAAGCCCACTTTGTTGGCGTAGTTGGGGCGCATCCGGTCCGCGTTATACATAGTCTCGATTTCCACGGCCCTTGGGCCCAACTTCGGATCGGGGATCGAAACCATGGCGTACTTGCCACCGGAAATCGCGGTCATCAGGCCGCTCTTGCCCTGGTGGATGGCATCGATCGCCATATTGCCGAAAGTGGTCGCCACCATCTTGTCGATAAAATCCGGCTCGCCGCTGCGAAGGTCGTAGGTGAGGTCGCTCACCACGGTTTCTTCCTTCACCTTGGACTTGATGTATTCGCTCAGATCTTCGCCGACGTTGGCCTTCTTGCGGTGGCCATAGGCGTCCGCCTCGCCATAGTGCTTCACTTCATAGCCGTCCCACTCGGCGCCCTCGGAGAGTACCACCAGCGAATAGTTGCTCGGGTTCAGGCTCTTATCCCGCAGCAGCAGGTCCACCAGCTTGTCGACATTGAAGCGAAATTCCGGAATGCAGCAGCGGATAGAGGTGACGTAGGCGGTGTAAAGAGCGGTGTGCCCGGCATCGCGCCCGAACACCCGGAAGATGCCGATGCGTTCGTGAGAGCCGATGGTCGTGCGCTGGCGCTGGATCGCGTCCGTGGCGCGGGTGATGGCCGTCGAAAAGCCGATGCAATACTCCGTGTTGCGGACGTCGTTATCCATCGTCTTTGGAATCGCAATCACCTTGAAGCCCAGTTCGTGCAGGTGGGCGGCGTAGCTCAGGGTATCGTCGCCGCCGATGCACACCAGATAGTCGAGGCGCAGATCCTCGAGCGTCTTCAGCACCTTCTTGCTGAGGTCGTAGGCTTCAAACGTGGAGCCGCTCTTGGTGATCTGCCGTTTCGGGTAATCCGCCGCGTTGAGGAACTCCGGCACGGACTTCATCTTCGACGGGTTAGTGCGGCTGCTGTGGAGAAACGTGCCACCCGTGCGGTCAATGGTGCGCGTATTCTCCCTGTTCAGGGGGAGGATATAGCGCTGGGTGCTCGCAAAATCTTCGAGGTCTACATGGGTAAGGCCTTCCCAGCCCCGGCGGATACCCACCACTTCGATGTCGTGCTCGCTCCCGCGATAGACGACGCCCTTGATTACCGAATTCAAACCGGGCACGTCGCCGCCGCCCGTCAGGATGCCAATCCGTTTGATGGCCATACGTTGCTGTCTCCTTGGTTGCCGGCGCAATCGCCGCTCGTTCGCGGCAGGCGGCTAAGCTCACCGGTTGCGCGCATGCCCCCGTCCAATTCCGTTGGGACATGCGTGGCCGGGTATTGCGCAGGGTTCCCCGGCATTTTCCGATTGCGCCAAAGCCTATTGTATCGCCCCTCCCGGCCTGGAGTCTGCCATTTCATGGGAAAAGCTCGGCGGAGGAATGCGTGGTCGCGCAGGCGGGGCGTCAGATCATAGAGGAAGGCGCGAGGGCGGGGAACGGCGTCTGTTCGGAGGAGTGCGCGGGACGCCAGGGAACAAGACTCGGGCGCGCGTTAACTTTCCGGGTGGGAGGCTTCCGCAAGGCGTAGCGGTTCAAACCGCGCGGGATTCCGGAACATCGGTTCCGGTCCGAACTCGCGCCTTGCGCGGAAGCCTCGTATCCGGCCGCGCTATGCGTTCTTGTGGCTCTTGCCGCGGCGTCGAAGAAGGATTGCGGCGAGCGCCGGCGCGAGCAGCGCGAGCGTCGCCGGTTCTGGCACTTCACTTCCGTTCTCAACGCCGTCGATCCACAAATCGGAGGGGGCAATATTGTCGGTGGCATTTACGACACCGAAATACAACGTGTAGTTGCCGGTCTGAGTGATGGAGATGGTTTGGGTAGTCCAGCCACTGATATCGCTTTCGGCTGCCCGAACATCCTCAATGCTGGCCAATCGAGTGAGAACGGTGGGGTTCGATTCGAACTGGACGCCGAAGAAGGACCAATCGTCAACAGGGGCTCCCGCGTCCAGGCCAACGAAGTTCCAGCGGAACTGAAGCACATCCCCCGCATTGGCAAAAGTGCTTTGCCAGAGCAGGGCTCCGTCAGTAGGAGTTATGCCACCGTTAGAGGCAGCCAATGTTGCAGTGTCAATGGACATCTGTGTCGCTATCGTGTCGCTGGAAGTGCCCTGGGAGATCAAGCGCGCGGCGTAAAGCCCCGTGTCGGGAGAAACGAAGGCAATCTCCACGTAACCATAGCCCGTCGAAGCGGATACGTCGCCGGTGGCGCTCCAATCGGCCAAGTCCCCGCTCTCAAACCCGCCATTCAGGATCGCTGCGCTTGCAAGTCCGGATACCAGGACGACGGACGCCAAAATACGAGAACAATATCGCCAAAACATGCTTTTTTCTCCCACTCCGAGTGAGATCCTCCTGTTCCGATCGTCGCTACGGTTGACACAGGTGAATCCCCGATGACGCTACACTGAATAAGCAACACTACCATGAATCATTGGCGTTGAATTTTCAATAATTTCGGAGTAAAGCCTCAAGCTGCTTCGACCTCAATCGCACAGGTTTGGAATCTTATCTGGTTGGATAAACGGGCGCGGCAAGTCTTGCGCCACGAGTCGCGAAACCCTGAAATTCCGTTGATATCCCGCCACGCGCGAGGCTCGGATTACAGTACCCCAGGGCAAATTCGAAGTCTGTTCAAAAATGAGAAAGTATTGGGTTTTGGAGGGCGCTGAACCAAAAATCCAAAGGCCGCGTGCGCTTCACTACATTTGGCCACCGCTATCGGCCTACTGGGCGACTTGTGGCGGATGCCTTTCTTGCTGCGTGCGCCTTTTCACCTGCTGCCAAACCGCGCTCAAGAACATTGGAACCAGATACCGCCTTCCGATCCGCATCCTGGGCATGGAGCGAAGGAGTGAAAGGACGTACAATCCCAGGATGAGCGCACGATTCCGTACGCTCCGGCCAGAGGGAAGCACACCTTCATGGATCTCATAGCGGCGTTCCGCGATTCCGTATCTCTCTTCGATGGAATGGACTTCGTCCCAGGCCGAGAGTCCCGCACTTTTCACGACGTCATAGAACTTCCCACCACCCACGGGCCGTGTGTGCGTCATTTGCACTTCGTCGATCACGGCGATCACAAGCCCGGCGGGTGAGAGAATTCTTGCCCAGGCAAAATCCAGGCCCCAGCCGCTGAGAACGCCATTCATCGTGGGGAGCACCGTCCAGAGGGCATCCGTGCTCAAGCAGGGCGCCATAATCTCAACGAACGAGGTGTACCGGAGTTGAAAACCCGGGCAATGAAGAGTGACCGGGTGAGAGAAGTAACTGTCGGGCGTCAGGGAGGGCTGCGCCAGCTTCAGTTTTCGTTCCCGGCACACGTCGAACATCCGATTGATTTCCTGGCAGCGAATGCGCAGGTCCTCGTCAGGAAGCCAGACGAAGTCGTACTGGCGAATGAGATCTTCGTGCGCCCGAATGAAATCGTGGAGGCCCTGCATCTTTAGGCCCTTGCTGTCGATGCGCAGCCAATCGCCTCCCCGGAAGATGTCGGGGTCATCATCAAAATAGTTAATGATGAAGTCCCAATTCCGCGTCTCGCCCGCGCCTTCCAGCCAGCACTCGTGAATGGAGGAATCGCCCGCTCGCAGAAGCACGAGATTGCGGCGCTGATTTCGTGACTGCGGAGAGCTCATGCATTCCTTCCTCCGCTTTCCGCCCGCGATTCGTCATCGGCGTTGCGTGCGCAGTTCAGCACAAACTGAAATGCGAAAAGCGAAGGCCATCCGTGGGCCAGCATTCGCCGGACCGGGGAAGGGAAAACTCGCCATGGCCCATATTCCGGCGGCATGTAGTCCCATGCTAGCACAGTAAGGCCGCAATCCCGCACGAGTTCTCCGGCAGTGTCCTTCGTAAAGAAACGCAGATGGGTCTTATCCAGGATTCCGTATTCGGTATATCGAAAAAGACCCAGCACGACCTTAATGCGCACAAAGAGGAAGAGGAAATTGGGGAGAGAGATCAGCACGCGGCCATCGCGGCTCAAATAACGCTGAAGATAGCGGAGGACCTGTTCCGGATTCCTCAGATGCTCCAGCACATCGCCAAAAATCAGAACGTCAAACGAGGCGTCCGCCTCAGGCAGTTCCGGCAATTCTTCGAGATTGGCGAGATGCACGCCGTCACAGCGGCTCCGCGCGATCTCCGCCATCTCGGGGTTAAACTCGACGCCCACCACCCGGCATCCCAGATGCTCCCGCAACCAGGCTCCCCGCCGGCCGGTTGCGCAGCCGATATCAAGCACCCTCGATTTCGGCGGGACGTAGCGCAAAAGCACGGTATTGCCACTGCTGTCATACCAGGTCATCGCGTTGGTATTCATGGCATATAGATTCCCTGCGATAGATTTCGGTGTTGCTCACGCCAGGGGGCGGTTGAGCCGATATCCCATCCTAATTACAAACATGCATGTCTTGCTTGTCTGGTTAGACAAGCCTAACATGATTGCCAAGGTTCAGGATGTGAATTTACGCGCGGGATCGGCCTCTCAGACTTCGCTGTACGGGGAACCCATTCGAATGGCGGCAGGCCGCGGCGACGGAGTGAAGCTGCGATGCGATTCGGGGGAAGGCGCTTGTGGCAGGAGATCTTCCCGCAAGTTCACGACATCTCCGCATACCCAGATGGCGGGGGATTCCACCTCGACCGCGCCTTCCGCGATGGAACCGAGCGTGGTGACCACCACACGCTCCCGGGGTGTGGAACCGCGTTCGATGAAGGCGCAAGGCTGGTGGGCGGGACGGCCGGAATCGATCAGCGCCCGCGCGATGCGTTGGCGGTCGGCTACCCCCATCAGAATCACCAGCGTATCGATACCCAGGAAGCCATTCCAGTCCTCCCGGAAGCGGTCGCGATCCCGTCCGGTGACCACCGCGAAAGAGCGGGCGACGCCACGAGAGGTGAGCGGAATCGCGGCCAACGAGGGAACGGCGACGGCCGAACTGATGCCGGGCACCACCTCGACGGCGACGCCAAGGCGCGCGAGGTAAGCCCACTCTTCGCCGCCCCGCCCGAAGACCATCGGATCGCCGCCCTTCAGGCGAACGATCACGCCGCCGCGCAAGGCCTTGAGCGTGAGTTCGCCAAAGATGCGCTGCTGGATTTCTTCCGCGCAGCCCTTCTCTTTGCCGACGTAGACGAGTTCCGCACCGGGTTTGGCCAGAGCGAAAATCTCCGGGTTCACCAGGCGGTCGTAGAGAATCACGTCCGCCTGGCCAATCAGCCGGGCGGCTTTGATGGTGAGGAGATCGGGATCGCCCGGTCCCGCGCCCACTAGGTATACTTTGGCCATCGCAATTCGCCCCCGCCGTTACTTTGCTTCCGTGAAAGTGTGAATGCCGCACTCGAGCTTCTTGCCGCCCCAACGGCCGGAGCGGAGATCGTCGCCGCTGGGCAATGCGGTACAGGGCGCGCAGCCGATGCTGGTGTAGCCTTGTTCGTAAAGCGGAAGGGCTTCGATCTCATGGATCTTCAAATAGGCCCATACGTCCTTCCACGACCACGCCGCGACGGGGCTCACCTTAAACAGTTCCTCGCCGGTGGGAAGCCGGTGGAGTTCCGCGGCATGCATGTTCGCGCGCGTGGGCGACTGCTCCCGGCGAAGGCCCGTGAACCACGTCTTGTAGTGGCGCAGCCCCTCCCAGAGAGGGCCCACCTTGCGAATCTCACAGCAGCGTGTGGGATTCGTCCGGTTCAGAATTCCGAACTGGCTTTCCTGCTCCGCGACGCTCATTTCGGCCTGGAGATTGACGAGGTTGAGGTTCCACTCGCGGGCCAGCTTATCGCGATAGGCGAGCGTTTCCGGGAAGTGATAGCCGGTTTCCAGGAAAAGCACCGGAATCGCCGGATTGCGTTGGAGCAGGAGATGCAGCACCGCCACGTCCTCGGCCTGAAAACTGCACGTGAAGCAGGCGGGTTCGGGTAATTCGGCGGCCGAGCGATCCACGATCGCATCGGCATCTAGGTTATCCCAGAGAGTGAGTTGAGCCTTATCCGGTAGCATGCAAACCTTTTCCGGAACCGATGGGTTCCTCCCCAAATTCAGACCGCCGCCGCGGCGCTTGCCTCGTGGACCCCGGCCGCCTGGAGCAGATTCTCAAACAAATGCCGGGCATCGCCAGCGCGGTCGGCTTTGAGCAGGTCGAGGATCTCGGAATCGACGATGCGATACCAGAGGCTGCGCCGTTCGGAGAAGTCCGGCAATTGAGACGTGATGACGCCCCGGTATTCCGCCGCCAGACGCAGAAACGCCGCGTATTCCGGCCCCAGATCGTTGCCGAAACGCTCACGCAGCCGGACGGCGAGCGCGGGCGCCGCGCCGGAGGTGCTGATAGCCAGCACCAGATCGCCCTGTCGATGCACCGAAGGGAAAATGAACTGGCAATGCGGCGGGTCGTCGAGCGCGTTGAAGAGCACGCCGTACTCTTCCGCTTCCCGGAAGATCTCCGCATTCGTGCCGCGATCGTCGGGCGCGGCGACCGCCAGAAAATAGCCCTTGAGATCGCCCGGGTGATAGTCCCGGCGGATCCATTCGATCTCGCCAAGCAGGGCGGCTTCCGTGAGTTCATCCACCATCGTCGAGGCGAGAACCGTTACCCGCGCACCGCAGGCCGCAAGGCTCATCGCTTTTTCCGCGGCGTGCCGGTTACCGCCGATCACCAGGCAGTGGCGGCGTTCCAGGTTCAGAAAAATGGGGAAATAGCTGGGCATCGGACGTCCTGGCTTTCCTTCCCTAGATGCCTTCGCCATCGCCGGATTGCTCGTCGGCGGGCACCACGCGGTGTGCGGCCAGCAAGTCAATGGCCTTCCGCGTGGCTGCTTCGAGCGTCCCACGAAGCGTTACGGTGAGCAGCGGATAATCCCCCCAGAGGCGCGCCTCCGTGGAAGCGCCTTCGGGCGGAGGCCCGGCCAGCACCACCAGATTGGCGCCGTCGAGCGCGGCCTTCAGCCAGGCGGGCGGGGTGCGGAGATCAAGCGTTTCCCCTTCCACCAGCAACGATTGCCAGCCCCGGTCAAAGAACGCGCGGTCAAGCGATTCCGCAAGAGTGAGGTCTTCGGCCAGCAGCACCGCGCCCCGATGGCTATGCCGGTGCTGGCGTTCGAGCGGGGTGACTCGCGACACCTGGAAGGCCAGCGCAGTCTGACGCTTGCGCCGTTCCGCCGCCTTATCCTGGCGCGTGTGGGAAACCATCCCGGCTGCCACGGTGTTGTTGCTGATGGGGTCCACCAGCACCACGGCGCCCATGGCATGGATTTCGCGGTAAGGGTCAATGTAGAGCGGAGAGGCGGTTTCAATCGCTACGCGAGCGATCTCATTCATCGAGAGGCTGCCGGCGGAGATTTCGCCGTAAGTTTCGATATCGATGCGATGGTGAATCTGCCCGACACGCGCGCTCACTTCCCGGGAGCCATGCCGCAGGAGATACGTTCTCTCCGCGTGCAACGGTTCGGGGCTCATCCACACGAGCGTGGCTTCAAGGTGGCGGCTGACCGACGGCGGCGCTTCCGACGTCTTAATCAGGATGTCGCCGCGGCTGAGATCAATCTCGCGATCGAGCTTCAGCGTCACCGACATCGGCGCAAAAGCCTCTTCCAGGTCTCCGTCGAAGGTGACGATGCGATCCACCACGGCTTCCTGGCCGGATGGCAGCGCCAGCAGCGAGTCCCCAGGCCTTACCGTGCCCGAGGCCACCTGGCCCGCGAAGCCGCGGAAATCGAGGTCCGGCCGAACCACATACTGCACGGGGAAGCGGAATGCCTTTGTGGGGGTGTACCGGGCAATCTCGACGTTCTCCAGCAACTCAAGCAGGCTAGGGCCCACGTACCAGGGGGTATTGGCGGAACGCGCGACGATGTTGTCGCCTTCGAGCGCGCTCACCGGGATATAGTGCAGCGTCGCACCGGGCAGATGATGCGCGAGCGCTTCGAGATCCCGGCGAATCTCCTGAAACCGCGCGGCGGAATAGTCCACCAGATCCATCTTGTTGACGGTTACCACCAGGTGTTCAATGCCCAGTAGCCAGGAGATATAGGCATGACGCCGGGTTTGGGCCAGCACGCCGTGGCGGGCGTCCACCAGAATGATGGCGAGATCGGCGGTACTGGCGCCCGTGGCCATGTTGCGCGTGTATTGCTCATGGCCGGGAGTGTCGGCAATGATGAACTTCCGGCGGGGCGTGGCGAAATAACGGTAGGCGACATCGATCGTGATGCCCTGTTCCCGCTCGGCCTTCAGGCCGTCGGTGAGCAGGGAGAAATCGAAGTTGCCGGTGGAGCGGTTTACCTTGCTCTTCTTGACGGCTTCGATCTGGTCTTCGTACGCGCCGTTTGTATCGTGAAGCAGCCGCCCGATGAGCGTGCTCTTGCCATCGTCCACGCTGCCCGCGGTGGTAAAGCGCAGCAGATCCTTTTCGCCTTCCCCGGCCAGAAAATGGCTGACCGGGAGCAGCGCGGGTTGTTCCAGTGTCGACATTAGAAATACCCCTCGCGCTTCTTCATTTCCATGGAGCCGTCCTGGTCGTAGTCGATCACGCGGTTCTCCCGTTCGGAGCGCCGGAAACCGAAAAGTTCATCGATGATCTTGGGCAAGGTGTCCGCTTCGCTGCGCACCGCGCCGCTGCATGGCGTGCAGCCGAGAGAGCGCATGCGGCAGCGTACGAGTTGCGGCTTTTCGTTCGGCAACAGCTTGACGTTGCTCTGATACGGGATGAGCGTTTCCCCGCGCACTAGCACCTCGCGCTCCTTGGCGAAGTAGAGCGGTACGATCGAGATGTTCTCGGAGGCGATGTACTGCCAGACGTCCATCTCCGTCCAATTGGAAAGCGGAAACACGCGGATGCTCTCGCCTTTATCTACCCGGCCGTTATAGACGTTCCAGAGTTCGGGCCGCTGGTTCTTGGGGTCCCACTGTCCATGGGTATCGCGGAAGCTGAATACGCGCTCCTTGGCACGGGAGCGCTCTTCGTCCCGGCGTGCGCCCCCAAGCGCCGCGTCGTAGCCGCCCTCCCGCAAACCGTCGACAAGAGCGCGCGTACGCAACAGGCCGCAGCACTTTGACGTGCCCAGGTCATAGGGGTTCGCACCGTCCTTGATTGCTTTCCAGTTCGTGTAAACGCGCAGGTCCGCGCCGATCTCCGCCGTGAAGCGGTCACGGAATTCGATCATTTCCGGATATTCGTAGGTGGTGTCGATATGCAGCAGGGGGAAGGGCAGCCTGCCGGGGAAGAACGCCTTCCGCGCCAGATGGAGCATCACGGAAGAATCCTTGCCGATCGAATAGAGCATCACCGGTTTTTCGAATTGCGCGGCCACTTCCCTGAGGATGTGGATGCTCTCGGCTTCAAGAGCGCGGAGGTGGCTCAGCCGGTAACGGCTCGTGGATTCCGGGGGAGTGGCGACGGGGCTGCCGGACGCGGGATTGAGTGTGGCTGCGGACATGCGGTGGTTCAAATGCCTCTATCTTGATCGACATTATTGACTTTACACCGAATCGTACTCGGACTGCAATCTTTGCGCGCCTTGAGAGGTGGTTTTGCGCCCAGGCCTCGGGCGCAGCCGCCGGGCCGGATTCGCTTTCTTTCGCGACGGAGCGATTCTCGGCAGGCCCCTCCCACGGCCCGGACGCTCTTCCAGGGGATGTCCCCATTTCACGCGGACTTATACCGTGGCGGCAATTAGCGGCCCAGGGCAAGCAAGCATTTTCGATGATATAATAAAGAGATGTCGCTGGGATCGTGGTACAGTGGCGAAACTTTTTATAGTTTCTCCATTCGTATGCGAATATGGCTGGCGATTCCGATAATTCAATATGCTTGCCTAATGCAAGTTACGTATTCAAGGGGTTAATGGAGATTCACATGAAGAAAGTGTTCCTTGGGTTACTCGCGGCGGCGATGCTGCTGCCGCTCTCCGCGGCGGCGGCCACAGACATTGTCGCTTTCCCCGCGGAACTTTCGGTGTCGTTCGACGCCATCCCGGGCAGAGTGGTACTTGCCGGAAATCAGGTGCTGTTTTGGAGCGAATCGCCGACCTATCCTTCGGTCTATTTCGAGAAGACCAATGTACATCGGGCCACGATTACAAACGGAGTGCTGAGCGTCGAGCTGACGGAGCCCACCCAAGTCCAGACGGGCACCGCCAAACGCTTCGACTTCCGGTTGACCGGTACGAGCGATACCGCGTTGATTGACCGCTGGTTTTCGCAATCCGCTGGCGCGCCGACGGTCGCTTCCGCCGCCGCCGCCGCTGGATCTCCCGCCGCCGCCGCAGCCGCTGCCGGGGAGACGTTCACGTTCAATGCGGAGCACACGCGCCGCTTTGGCGGCAACCGGAACGGCAAGCTGGTATTCAATCAGCAAGGGGTTTCGTGGGAATCGCTCGACGATGCCACCCAGAGCCGTACCTGGCCCTATAAGTCGATTCGCCGCTTCGATCGCAGCAATCCTTACAAGCTCGATATCGACACTTTCTCCGATGGAAAGTATTCCTTCAAGCTGACTACGAAGCCGATCGGCAACGAAGAGTATACGAAGATCACGGACTATTTGGCCGCGGCCCGCACGGCAGCGCGTCAATAGCGCATTTCCAGGAAGATCCACCCCGGTAACCTTCGCCGGGCTGAGACGACGGCGTCCCAGCCCGGCGATTGTCGTCCGGGGGCAGTGCCCGTTCGCCCGAGGCCCTCCAGATGGACCGGCCACGGAGCCGAATAAAACCGTCTCGCTGCGCCCGGTTGCTTGTGCCGGGCAATGCATGCGCAAAAAATACGGCCAATTCTGTAACATTTGTAACGATACAATCCGATTGGATAACTTGTGAGAGTGCCCGTTTCCGTCGCGCCGGCCCCTGTGTGTGGAATTACTGAACAATTCCGAACCGGAGGGTGCGATTCCCTCGCTGGTACAAAGCGAGGGGCCAATCCCCAGGCCGGGAGCAATTTGCCAATTCTGAATTGTTTATTCCCTGCTATAATCGAGCCAACTCAGTTGTTTAGGCGGGTATATGCACCCCCGCTGCGCTGATGCCGCCATCATTCGGTGGCCGCGGAAGCGCGCGGAGCGTTTCCGCTTAAATGGTGCTGGAGGATTGAACGCGTGCGCTTAGGCCGTACACAACCCGGGTGTGGTGGAAAGGATGCAGGCAACCGCCTGCGGCTCGCTCTGCTGCTTGCTCTGGTTTCCTCGCTTGCCGTTGCGCAGTCCTTCCCAGGCCTACCCGCCGCCTCCTCAAGAGCGGAGTCCGCGAAGGTAGTTTCCTCAACCGGCCGCGTCTCGGTAGCCAGGTCCGGCGAACTCTGGGTTTTGAACCCGGGCGATTTCGTCAAGCCCTCCCAGGAGATCGTTACGGGCGTCGACGGCTATGCGGAATTTGAACTCTCCGATGGCAGCCGCTTTGAAGTATTTCCGAATTCCCACGTGCTCTTCCGCAGCAATAGGGGGAACTGGTTCGATGTGCTGGATATCTGGGTGGGCCGTCTGAAGGTCCACATTGAGAAGGTGATGGGCAAACCGAACCCGAACCGGATTCACACGCCCACAGCCGTTATCTCCGTGCGGGGGACGACGTTTCTGGTGGAAGTGGACGAAGATTCTGAATCAACCACCGTTTCTGTCGTTGAGGGCGAGGTGCTTGTGGAACATCGCCTTTTGCCCAACGGGAAGCAACGCATTCTCGGACCCGGCGATGAATTGCGCGTCGATAAAGACGAGCCGATTGCCCGCGCCAGGATCGACAAGGGCGGCGTGCTGCGGGCAAGCTTCCGTGCTCTCTCCGAAGCGCTGTACACCATTGCCGTGCGCACCAGCCAGAGCGGCAGTGGCGGCGCCAGCCCCGTTCCCGGCGGTGGCGGCTCTCCGTTGCCCGGCGACAAGGATCCACCCGCGCCTCCGCCCCCGCCCTCTTCCGGTGGCGGCGGAACCGTGCCAAATACGGGCGGCGCCCCGTCTCCGCCTCCGCCCCCGCCCGGAATCTGACCGTAGACAGCTTTCCGACGCCTGTGCGCCCGCCATTCCATGCGAGACTGTTAGGCGTGATGGCAGTTCTCCGTTGGTCCCTTCTTTCCCACTTTCGCTCGTGTGCTCTCTTGCTGGCATTCGCGTCGCTGTGTCTCGCTCAATCCGCCCCGCCCGGCGGCAACACGAGCGGCGTTGGCGCGGAGTGGAACACGAGGGAGAGCATCCTCGAAATGTCCAAGCGCATTGCCGAGGTGAAGCCTATCCTGGATCAGCTCCGCCCCAAGGAATGGGTTAACAAGGGCGCTCCGGAGGCGTACGCGCAGCAGTTGGAATCCACGTTTGTCGAACTGCGGGGCGTCGAATGGGCGCTGAACAACCTCTCCGGCAAACCGGAGAAGCTGAGTTTCGCGCTCGATGCGTATTTCCGGGTGCAATCGTTCCGCATGAAGGTGAGTTCCATGTCGGAAGCGGTGCGGAACTACCAGAATCCCGCCGTCGCCGAATTGATCGACGCCTACCTCACCGATAGCTCCGCCAGCCAGATTCAACTGAAGGGTTACCTTACGGAACTGGCCAGCCTCAAAGAGGCGGAACTCGACGTGATGTCCCAGGAGGCGCAACGCTGCCGCGTACAACAGATTCAGCGCGGAAACCGCCGAAATTAGCGGCGCACGCGGCCGCTATAGGTCAATCGAATATCCTTTCCGATATTCGTAATGCAGATATTTATTTGCTTCTTCGCTATTCGTGAAGCGCTCCGTCTTTGCGTCAAACTGGAGATGCGTGCGTGTTTTATGGGCGATATTGCCGATCAGAGGGCCCACATTGCTGAGATGCCCTTCGAGCGCGGGGCAGTTCGTTTCTTTCCGGCTTTTCAGGCAATCGAGAAAATTGCGGGTGTGGAACGCCGTGCTGGCGCTCCCCTTGCCTTGCTTCGCCGCCATGGCCGGCTTGAACGATCCGCGAAACTCGCTTTCGTCGCGATCGAGCGGGCTGCGTGGCTTGGGTGCGATGGAGTGATTCCGCTCGGGCACAATCTCCCAGTTGGCATTCTGCATGTAGAGCGTTCCCAGCGTTCCCCGGAATTCCAGTTCCATATTCCTGATGTTTCCGGGCGCTCCGTTGCCGTTGTATTGCTCGTAAGAATTGAGCGACGGGGCGCCCGTGGCCGGATTGTCGTACTCCCACAGCACCACCAGCGTGTCCGGAATCTGGCGATTGTCGTTTACCACATATTTGCCCCCCAGCGCCGTCACGGAGCGCGGTACGCCGAGCTGCATCAGCATCCGCATCGTGTCGTTGTAATGCACGCCGAAGTTGGTAAGTTGTCCGCCGGAGAAGTCATAGAACCAGCGGAAATTGTAGAACGTCTTGTTGACGTTGTAGGGCTGCGCGGGCGCCGGCCCCAGCCAGGCATCCCAGAGTTCTTTGCTCGGCGGGGCGCTGTCGGCGGGGTTGCCGATGCCCACCGGCCAATCATTGCGCAGGTGGAACGATCTTGCCGCGGAAATCTTTCCAATCTCGCCCGCTTTCAGCATCTCGGCCAGTTTGCGAATTTCAGGAGCGCTCCGCCGGTGCAAGCCCACCTGCGTCACGGGCTTATACTTCGCCGCCGCCTCCACCATGCGGCGGCCCTCGAAGATCGTCAGAGAAAACGGCTTCTCGCAATAAATATCCTTGCCCGCCTTGCATGCAGCCACGAACATGACGGCATGCCACTGGTCCGGCGTGCAGATCGCCACCGCGTCGACGTTCTTATCCTCCAGCAGTTTCCGGTAGTCGTGGTAACGCTTGGCAGCCCCCCGGCTGGCGGATTTCTTCGCCGCGAGATCCATGTAGTCGTCGCGCAAGTCGCAAATCGCCACCGTGGCGTTATCGCCATGTTCCAAAAAAGCGTCATGCACCTGATCTCCGCGGTTTCCAAGGCCGATATAGCCCATGGCCACCCGGTCGTTCGCACCCAGGATACGGCCATAGCTTAGGGCGGATGCGGCGATCGCGGCCTTGCCAAAACGACGTCGGCTGAAATGGGGAGAGTTGGAGGAAGCGGTGGCTTGCGTCATGGCGATGAATCCTTGCCCTGATCGGTCAACCGCGATTCTATCGCACGGGGCCGTTCTCGTCTTGGCTTTCCCGGGGGCGGCCCACTCTTAACCGCGCTGAGTGATCGCGACGCCTAGCAGGGCGATACAGCCTCCCGCGATCAGCGCGGAGTTGATCGTCTCGCCCAGCAGGGGCACCGCCATCAGCGTCGCCAGCACGGGCTGCAGATACGAGAACACAGCCACGCGGGAGGCGGCGACATAGTTGAGCGCGTGAAAATATCCCAGGTAGCAGAGCACCGACGGGAACACCGCCATGTACGCGATCGCCAGCCAAGCGCGCGTGGAGAGCGCACCCAGGTCAAGCGTGCCCCCCGCCCAGAAGATCAGCGGCAGCATGACAATGGCCCCGGCGAAATACGCGAAGGCGTTGATCGTGATGCTGTTGTGCCGCTTCGTGATCTGCTTGCCAAACACGGTAAACGCCGCGAAGGCCAAGCTCCCGCACATCGCAAACAGGTCTCCGAGCCAGTGTGCGCCGCTCGACTTTTCCGGTGTCAGTTGGATGAGCACCACGCCGCTCAGTGCCACCAGCATTCCCAGAATCTTCCGCCCGGTCAGGCGCTCCTGCTTCATCAGGCGCGCCAGCAGCAGCACGGAAATCGGTGTTGTGCTGATAATCAAGGATCCGTGCGCAACGCTCGTATGTTCCATCGCCAGGGTAAAGAAAAGCTGGTTCAGCGTCACTCCACCCACGCCGAGCGCCACCAGGGTCCAGAAATCCGCCCGCAGGGAGCGTTTCTCCGCCGCGCTTCTTCCCGCGGAGGTAAAAATGGGCACCATCAGAAGGCCCGCCGCCAGGGTACGGAAGCCCATGGCAAGCACCGCCGGCATCTCCTCCACCGCGTATTTCACGGCGATGAAATTCGCGGACCACATCACCGTGATGCCGAACACCATCAGGTAGATGGGCCAGTGGCTCTGGCGTACGGGAACCGCCTGGCTCATCGCGGCGCTCATGCTTCAACCGGTTCTTTCACGTAGGTCACCTCGTCCAGCCATTCGTGATCCACCTCGAAGCCGAATCCCGTTCCTTCGGGAAGGGCGATGTTGCCTTTGGAATCCACCGTCACTTCCGGCCGAATGATGTCCCGCGTCCAGTAGCGCTTGCTTGCGGAAACGTCGCCGGGCAAAACAAAATTCGGCAATGAAGCCATCGCGATGTTGTGCGCGCGGCCGATGCCCGCTTCAAGCATTCCGCCGCACCATACCGGAACGCCCGCCGCTTGTGCGATGTCGTGAATCTTCCGTGCGTTCGCGAAGCCACCCACTCGGCCCAGCTTGATATTGATTACGCGGGCCGCACCCATCTCGATCGCCTGTTCCGCGTGACGCGGCGCGCGGATGCACTCGTCCAGGCAGATCGGCGTCCGGAGCGAGCGCTGCAAAGTGGCGTGGTCAATGATGTCGTCGTGGCTCAGCGGCTGCTCCACATAGTTGAGGTTGAACTCGTCGATGCGCTTCAAGTGTTCGGTATCGTTCAGCGTGTAGGCCGAATTCGCATCGGCCGTAAGCTGGATTTCGGGGAATCGCCGCCGGACCGCGCGCAACACGTCCATGTCCCAGCCCGGTTTGATCTTCAGTTTGATGCGTTGATATCCCGCAGCGAGTTCCTTCTCGATCTGCCCAAGCAGATCGTCCACGGTATCCTGGATGCCGATCGAAACTCCGCACGCGATCGCCTTGCGAGCCCCGCCGCCAATGCGCCGGTACAGCGGTTCGTTCCGCAGCCTTGCTTCCAAATCCCACACCGCGCACTCCACGCCCGCCCGCGCCATGTTGTGCCCGCGAATGCCCGCGCTCAGTTTACCCACTTCCGCCGCGCTTTCGAACTTCCGGTTTAACAGCTTCGGCGCAACGTACTCCCGGACGATCTCATAGGCTGAGAGTGTCCACTCTTCGTTGAAGAACGGGTGCTCGCCCGCGGTCACCTCGCCCCACCCGGAGATGCCGTCCTGCACTACTTCCACCAGAATCACGCGGCGCTCGGTCGTTCGCCCGAAACTTGTCTCAAAGAAGCGCACCAGCGGCATCCGCAGGATTCTTACCCGGATTGCATCGATTTGGATCATTTCCACTCTCCCAGCAAATAGTCGTAGTGCTCGGCGCCGCGCTCCAGGCCGACAATCGCGAGCCCGCGCGCGAACGCGCCCTGGCAGCGCCTTCCAATCTCCTGCTGCACGGCCCGTGCCCGCCGCGGATCGCCGCTCTTCCATTCGCCGATGTCCGCCGGAACGGGAATGTGCTCCACCACGGGATGCGAGCCGTTTTGCCCTCCGGCCAGGATATTCCGCACTCGCTCGCTCGTCAGCCACCATTCGGCTACAAAACGGTCCGTCGGCAGGCCGGCATGCAGCGCGCTCGTCGTGTGGCCATACTGGTTCTCCACATATCGCCGTACAATCGCGCCCAGCCGCTCAATGTTGAAGAACGCATTGCGCGCTTCAAGCGGGTCAAACGTCCACTGGATCAGCTCGATTCCTCGCTCGATGGCGTTCTCCCGCTGACGCAGCTTCATCGCCTTGCCCAAGCCCGCATCCCGGTATTCCGGCAGCACGCCCAGCATGTGGCTGTGCAGATAGTACATGGGTTCGATTCCGTCGGGTTCGCGCCGGATTCCCGGAATCGCCAGCAGAAACGCCACCATCTTCTCTCCGTCGAAGGCACCGAGCAGTTGGCCGCCGATCTTCGAGGCCACGACGAACATGCGTGCCGGAATCACATCGATATCGGCGAAGCCCCATATTTCCTTCTGAAGCGCAACGGCTGTTTCAAACTCGGAATACTCGTGAATCTCACGAATCAAAATCGTTTCTGCCCTGTTCATCGCAATCCCTGTTTCGCCTCCTGCCAGAGCGCTTCCATTTCCTCAAGCGTGACCGCCTGGATATCCCGGCCCCGCTCCCGCAACCGCCGCTCGATGTATGCGAAGCGCTGCCGAAATTTCAAATTCGTGCGGCGCAACGCCTGCTCCGCGTCCACTTTCAGGAAGCGGGAGAGATTCGCCATCACGAAGAGCAGGTCTCCGAACTCGTCTTCCACTTTGTCCGCATCGCCCGCTTGCCGTGCCTCGTCGAGTTCGCCGATCTCTTCGTGTAGCTTGCCGAGCACCTCGCGGATGTTCGGCCAATCAAAGCCGACCTTGGCCGCGCGGCTCGTGATGCGTTGCGCTTCGGCCAGCGCGGGCATCGCGCGGGGCAGGGAATCGAGGAGAGAGGGCTCGCTCCCGTTGCCCGCGTTCTCCGCCTTCCGCGATCGCTCCCCTTGCTTGATTCGCTCCCAGTTCCGCAGCACTTCGCCGGGCGTCTCCGCCTCGACGGCGCCGAAGACATGCGGGTGCCGGCGGATGAGCTTCTCGACAATCGCGTTCAGCGGATCAACGATCGTGAAACGCCCCTCGCCCCCAGCGATCTCCGCCTGAAACACCGGCTGCAGCAGCAGGTCTCCCAATTCTTCCTGGAGCGCCGCCCAATCCTCGCGCTCAATGGCGTCCAGCACCTCGTAGGTTTCTTCGAGCAGATAGGGCGCGAGGGAGGCGATGGTTTGTTCGCGATCCCACGGACACCCGCCCGGCGCGCGCAATCGACGCATGATCGCCACCAAACGGGCAAACGCTTCGCCCGCCGCGCGGTCTTCCTGATTCAGTTCGAGGGATGCTTGATCGGGAGTATCCAACGTGGTAAAGCCAACCCTTTCAGGTTACCACGCCGCATTTTACCGCCCTGCGCGGCGGTACCCGTAACCCCATCAATAATTTCGATGGCCCGTACGGAAAGCCGCGATAGGATGAGAGCGAACATGGCCGCTACCCCAACCCTTGCGCAACGAGGTTTCGCAACCCCGCCGATCTTCTTCGGCGTGCTTTTCCTCGTCCTGTTCGCGGGCCGTCTTGCCCATGCCGGCGTGCTCTGGGTGGACGAAGCCTACGGCGCCGCGGCCGCCCAGGCGATGATCGATGGCCGTGTGCTTTACCGGGACTTGTGGTTCGATAAGCCGCCGCTTTATGCCTGGATCTACCTGCTCACCGGCGGCGATGGCGGATGGCTGCTGCGCCTGCTCGACGCCCTGTTCGCATTGTGTTGCTGTGCGCTGAGCTTCGGGCTGGCCCGCCGCCTCTGGGGCGACGCGGAAGCGCGTGCCGCCGCTCTCTTGCTGGCTTTCTTCCTGCTCTTCGGCGTGCCGTCCGCCACGGTTTCGCTCGCGCCGGATCTGCTTACGGTTCCCTTCGCGCTCGGCGCGGTCTGGCTTGCCGCGGAAGGCCGCGCGGCGTGGGCGGGCTTTGTGGCCGGGGCGGCGTTGCTCGCCAATGCGAAGGCGCTCTTTCTGTTGCCCGTCCTGCTCTTCTGGTGCTGGCCCGCCCCGATCCCGGTGCTTGCCGGATTCGCCGGCGGGCTCGCGCTCACGCCCCTCTTTCTGATCGAAGACGGCGCGCTCCGAGCCTATCTGCAACAGGTGTGGGTGTGGGGCGCCGCGTACTCGCGCGATACTCCATTCGCCCGGCCGGTCGCGGAAGGGGTTCTCCGCACGGCCAACTGGATTGGCTTCCATGCCGCCCTCATTCTTCCCGGATGCTGGATGCTGGTGCGTGAACGCTCCGCGAAAACGCGCAGGCTGGCGGTGTGGTTCCTTCTTGCGCTGTTGGCCCTGGCGGGAGGGTGGCGCTTCTATCCCCGCTACTATTTTGCACTGCTCCCCGTGGCGGCGGTTCTTGCCGCCCGCGGCGTGTGGCTCATACCCGCTCGCGGCCGCATTGTATTGCTGGCGATTGCGCTGGCCGTCCCGGCGATCCGTTTTGGCAGGCCGCAGGTCCAGTTGGGGCTCGAAACCCTGCGTGGAGAGACGCCCACCTGGAGCGATCTCGCTCTCTACGTCGATGCAAAGGACGCCGCCGCTCAACTTCGCACGTTCGCTAAACCCGGCGATACCCTGCTCGTCTGGGGTTACCGCCCGGAGATCAACGTGCTTGCCGGATTGCCCCCCGGCACCCGCTTCCTGGATAGCCAGCCGCTCACCGGCGTGATTGCGGACCGCCACCTCAACTCCGCCCAGGTCACCTTCCCGGAACTCGCCGCCCGGAACCGGGCCGCACTCACCTGGAGCCATCCCACCTGGATTCTCGACGGGCTTGGCCCGCTGAATCCGCGCCTTGCCATCGCCGCATATCCCGACCTTGCTCCGTGGCTCAGCGGCTATGAACGCATCGCCGAAACGAAAGCCACCGTTCTCTACCGGCGGCGTCCATGAGCGCGCGCATCCCGTTTTTTTTCTTGCTTCACGGCGAACTTTCCGCAACCGCGCTCGTAATTTATTGCACGCGATTCGCCGATCCTGTTGTACGATAGGTAACTCATGAATCCTCTGGGAGCGCATTCATCCCGGCGGCCTTCCCCGGTCGTGCAATCGATCTTCAATGGAGCGCCCGAAGCGCCGCAATCGCGCTTGCGACAGATTTATGAGCAACTGCCACAAACTCCCGATCTCCCTGATTTCAATGCATTCGTCGCCTTCGCCGGCCAATGGCTGGTGGATTACCGCGCCACGGCGTCCGTGATGCCCAGCTCCCCGCAACTGGCGCGCGCGATGGTGCTGCCGTCTCAAATGCGCGGTGCGGAAACCGTCGTGGAATTCGGCCCCGGGACCGGACCGATGACGGAACTGATCCTCAAGGGGCTGCCGGTTTCCGGGAATCTCGTGTCCCTTGAGATCAACCCCGTCTTTGTGGATTACCTCGCGGCCCGTTTCCCGGATCCCCGCCTGCGTGTGGTCCCCGCTGGAGCGGAGACCGTCTGCGAGGTGCTGCGGGAATACGGCCACACCGCGGCGGATGCCGTCATTTCCTCGCTGCCGCTAAGCTTCTTCGGGACCGATCTGCGCCACCGGATTTTATCCGGGGCGGCCGAATCTCTCGCGCCCGGCGGCGTGTTCACGCAATTTCAATATGCTTCGGGGCTCGATTGCAGCGGGCGGATCCCCCGGTTTTACGATCTTCGCCCGGTGCTCGGCCGCCATTTCCGGCGCGTTCGCCGGCACCTCGTCTGGCTGAACCTGCCCCCCGCCTTCGTCTACATTTGTTCGAATGGCTAGCCGCGGCCTCTACCGGACCTTCCAGTTCCTGACGGCGATTCCGGAGAACGCCGCCCCCACCGCGAAGTTCGTGATCGCCAACGGCTTTTCCATTTCCGGATTCTGCTTCAGCAGAAAATGCTGCCCTAGGAGCGCACCCGCCATCACGCCGAACTTGATGGCCGTTCCCCGCTGGTTCAGTTGGCCGTTTCCGCTGCGCAGCACGCCGTTCGCTTCCTGGTAGCCGTAGCTGCTGGCGACATCCATTGCGTTGCCCGCCATCAGCGCCGCCGCGCTCCACTTCCAGGCTTTCTTCCACTTCGATTCCTTCACCGGCCGGTTCGGGAGAAATTCCGACCTCGGTTCCGCCTGGGACAGACCGCAAAGGGAAAGCGTCAGAAGCAGCGCAACGCCGAAGCTGGCCAGACGCCGCGAAAAGGGCATGCAAAGTAAATCAGAGGGACGAAACATGGCAAATCTCCAAATGGTATTTAAGGTGTTTCTCTTAGATGATCAGGAGATATAACCTGGAATTACGAAGAATTTCCTGTATTCTTCCCTGAGCATCCTTGGAGAATCAATAGTACTTTCGGAGAACGAGGCGCCTGGTTTCCGTGAATTCAGTGTAGCAGGGGAGGCCGCATTCACAACCACCGAATTACGTAGAACTACAGCTATTCGTGGGCCTTAGTTTATGACCTTAGTACGTGATAAGGACACCCTCAACGCTTGCCCTGGCAGGCATCACCACGCTATAACACGGAAAAGACAGGGGATATTCGAATATGTGTTGGCCCTGCTCTCTGCCTTATTGCTCCTCTATTGCCAAGATCGCCTTCGAATTGGGCAATGATCTCAGGGAGTACTAAGTAATTATTTTTGCCTGTTTGCTCTAAAGTGACTCGAAGATTGCTGATATTGCGGCGGAAATGAACGTCGTTGATATTTAGTCAGGGGGAAAAAGGGGCAGTTTTTCTCTCTGTTTATATACCAATCTAATCAGGCTGCCTGTCTTTCCGCCGCCGATTCGTGACAAGCTGGGCTCCATGACAGATCAACTCCGCTCTCAATTGATTTCCCAGGATCAAATCGACCGGCTCACTGCCCGCGCCCAAGCGCTTCCGCGGCGTCGCGTGAACTGGAACCTGCACGCTTCTCTCGAAGACCCCGTTCACCGCTTTCTCAACGTGATGCTTCGAGGCACGTTCGTAGCCCCGCATCGCCACACCACGCCACCGAAGCCGGAATCGTTCGTCGTCCTCCATGGCGAGGTGGCTTTTTTCCAGTTCGGCGAATCCGGTTCCGTGGAGGCGCTGTCGCTCCTCGGGCCGGATACGTCGCCGCGTGTGTTTGGAATCGACCTTGCGGCGGGCGTGTGGCACACGCTAGTGGTGCTCTCTCCGGCAGCAACGATTTTTGAAGTTAAACCCGGCCCCTACACCGCGGCTACAGACAAAGACTTTGCGCCCTGGGCGCCGCGGGAGGGGGATGCGGACGCGCCCGCGTATCTCGCCCGCCTGGAAGCTCTGGCGGAGAAAGCACGCACCTTCGAGTAGGCTCGGCCGCGCTCGGAGATCGAGCGAATTTAGAAATCCGGTAGATTCCGGGAACTTTTTGCCGCGCTCCGGCGAACAATCAGCAGAGAGACGCCGCTTGAAAGAGATGAACACGGCACGCATGAGTTGGTGGTCGCCCGTCACCCTGAAGCGGAATCCGGCGTTAGAGGCGGCGGAACCGGCCGAAGGGAGAGTGCGTGAGGCGGAGCAGCGCCGGCTGCTTGCCGACGGTTCCCCGGACGCATTTGCCGCCATATATCGTGAGCACGGGCAGCGCATATTTCGTATCGCGTGCAGGCACACGGCGTCCAGGGAACTCGCCGAGGAGGTCGCTCAGGAAACGTTTCTATTTTTCTTGCGGCATCCGGGCAAGTTTGACCCCGCGCGCGGAGAACTGGGTGCGTATCTCGCCGGGATTGCGCGACAACTGGCTCGCCGCGCTCTGGAGCAGGCCGGGCGCACGCTCTCGATGGATTCCGAAGAGGATCATTTTCCAGACGAATCGGTTACAAACGCGCTTCACGAGTTGATCGAACACCAGCAATGGCAGCTCCTTCATGAAGCGGTGGTCTCCCTGCCGGAGCCGTATCGCGAGATCGTGGTGATGCACCATCTGGAGGAGCTTTCCTACGAGGAGATTGCCGGGGAACTGGCGTGCCCTCTGGGTACGGTTCGCTCCCGGCTGTCGAGGGGGCGTGAGATGCTGGCCCGAAAACTCGCCGGGCGGCAGCCGGAACGATCCGCGAGAGCGGAGCAATGGAATCCGCGGCCGGAGAAGGGAGGGATTCGGCATGGAATGGAAGAATGAACCGCGTTCGGCTGGCCGGGAGGATCGCGTGGAACCTGCCGAAGGATATGTAGCCTCCGCCGGGCAAACGATCTCCCGGGATACACTTCTCGCACAGGCTCTGGCGCACGTAGCGGCTTGCACGGACGACGTGCTTCCGCCGGAGGGCTTCGAAGCACGGCTGATGGCGGCGGCGGAAAAGCAGGAGTTGTTTTCCCCGGCAACCGCCGCCACGGCAAACGGGGAGCGTCGCGCGCCCGCGCCGCGCCGGGCCTCGCACTGGGTGCAGCGCTGGGCCTGGGCGCCGGTCGCACTTGCCGCCCTCGCGCTCGCGTTCTGGATCGGCACGCCGCGACAGTTTTCGCCGACGCCCAGTGGGCAACCCGACCCGCGGGTGGCCACCGCGGAGAACCGCCCTGGATCCAGCCTTGCAGTGCCCAACCGTTCGGCGCGGGATCCGCAACCGCGGGATGCGGCCATCCCGGCGCCTTCGGTGCGAACGGCCAGCGGCGCGCGGCCGAAACGCCGCCCTTCGGCAGTGAGGCCCGCTGGGCAGGCCGAGCCGGTTCCGGCGACGCTCGCGGCTTCCGCGAAGGAGAGCGCGCCGCCGCCGCCGCGCTATTCCGAGTTCGTTCCGCTCGAGTTCGCCTCCGCGTTTCCGGTGGGCGAACCGTTGCAGACCGTGCGTGTGCGCATGGACGCGAACGCCTTTCTGCGCTGGAGTTTGCCCGGCTCCGCGGTTGGCCTCGCGACGCAATTGGCCCACAACGGCCGCGTGACGGCGGACTTTCTGGTGGGTGACGATGGCAGCCCGCGCGCCATCCGCCTGGTGAACATGGACGAGTAAGCGCCCTTCGCCGCAAGAGCAATTGCGGCTCAATGGATCCGATTTCGAACGAACGAGAGTAGCTTCGAGGAGAATGAACATGATCAGACATCGCCGAATCCTATTGATGGCTGCGGTCGCCATCGTTTCCGCGGCGCCACTCGCCGCGCAGCAGAGCCAACCCGCTCCGCCGGCCCCGCCAGTGCCGCCAGCGCCGCCAGCGGTACCGGCACCTCCCAGCTTTGGCTTCGCTGCGATCGCACAAGCCCCAACCTTTGAGTTCATCGCCGCGCAACCCGCGTTTCTGGAGCGCACGGTCACCGGTGCGCCCTACTCGGCGGAGACCGTCTCGGAGACCGTCCGCATTCTTGCCGACGGCACCCGCATCAAGAATGAAAACACTTCGAAGATCTACCGCGACAGCGAGGGCCGCGTGCGCAAGGAACAGTCGTTCGGGCACATTGGCTTCTGGGTTCCGGAGGGAGGCTCGGCCAATACCATGATCACGATCACGGATCCGGTTGCGAAGAAGACCATCCTTTTGAATCCCCACGAGAAGACGGCGCGTGTCCTGCCGATGCCACCGATGCCGCCTTTGCCGCCCCCGCCACCGGACGGTGCAACCGGGAATGTGATCTTTGAGAGGCAGGGCGTCGAACTCGGCGCGACCGGTGCGAGAGAAGGCGACCAGGTGGTGCGGCTCAGAGTGATGCGGGAACCCGGGACGGATGCGGGCGGGACCGAACGCAAGCGCGAAGACAGAGTCATCGAAGAAGGAATCGTAGGCGCGCCGGTGGGCTCCGGAGCAATGGCGCTGTTCCGCCAGATGATGCAGAAGTCGGTGTTCGATCCCAAAAACGTGAGCGTGGAGAAGCTTGGGGAACAGACCGTCCAGGGCGTCAAGGCTTCCGGCACCCGCACGACCACGACGATCCCTCTCGGAGCCATCGGCAACGACCGGCCGATTGTCTCCGTGATGGAACAGTGGACGTCTCCGGAACTGGGGGTGGTTGTACGCCGCACTCGGCGCGATCCCCAAATTGGCGAGACCAACTACCGCCTCGAGAACATTGATCGCAGCGAGCCGCTGAAGAGCCTCTTCGAAGTGCCCGCGGGCTACCAGGTGCAGGAGGCGCAGCCCCGCAAGCAACGCGTCGAGATTCGCAAGAGGAGCGACGGAGAATAGCGCTGATTCCGGGAGGCGAACCCTTCCCGGCGGAGGGTGCCCTCCCGCGTGGTTCCGCGGGAGGGCATCCCGGTAAGAAGCGAGGGAACTTTTCCGGCTTCCGTGATACGCTGGCGAGTGCGGCCCCGTATTTCCGCCGCGTGGACCTTCGCCTTGTCGATGTCATCTCTCAAAGCACCCATTCCACTCATGAGCGGTTCGGAAATCGACCGCACCATCGTCCGTTTATCCCACGAAATTCTGGAGCGAACCGCGGACCTTCCCTCGCTCGTCTTCGCTGGAATCCGCCGTCGCGGCGTGCCGCTGGCGCAGCGGATCGCGAGAAAGATTGCGGAACTCGAACGGCTGGAAGTTCCGGTGGGGATCGTGGACATCACCCTGTATCGGGACGACCTTACCCAGGTCGGCCAGCAGCCGGTGGTCAACAATACGGAGATATCCTTCCCCATCGCGGGCAAGGACGTGCTGATCGTGGACGATGTGCTTTATACGGGCCGCACGGTGAGGGCGGCGATGGATGCCCTGTTCGAACTCGGCCGTCCGGCGCGGGTGCAGTTGTTCGCACTAATTGACCGGGGCCACCGGGAACTGCCCATCGAAGCGCAGTACACCGGGAGAACGGTGGTTACCACTCCAACGCAGATCGTCGAAGTGAAGCTCCGCGAAACGGACGGCGTCGATCAGGTACTGCTCACCGAACGGGAGGAGGCGCGCTCGTGACCGGACTGCTTGGCATAGAACCGCTGGAACGCAGCGACGTGGAAGAGATCCTGTCGAGATCCATCCAGTTTCAAACGCCCCGGAACGAGGCTTCGCCGCGCTCGGATGCGTTGCGGGGCAAGCTCGTTGTCAATGCCTTCTTTGAGAATTCCACCCGGACGCGCGTCAGCTTTGAGATTGCCGCCAAGCGGCTGGGGGCGGATATCGTCACCATCACCACTTCGGGTTCGAGCGTTTCCAAGGGGGAATCGCTGGTGGATACGCTGAACACGCTGGGGGCGATGCGTCCGCATGCCATCGTGATGCGCCATGCAGCTTCCGGCGCTCCTCAGTTTCTCTCGCGGCATCTGGCGGCGCCGATCATCAACGCCGGGGACGGAGCGCACGAGCATCCAACGCAGGCTCTGCTCGACGCGCGGACGATTCTCGACCATTGCGACAGCCTGGAGAAGTTGCGGGTGGCGATCATCGGCGATATCGCGCACAGCCGCGTGGCCCGTTCGAACATCCACCTGCTCTCCAAGTTCGGCGCGGATATCGTGCTCTGCGGTCCGACGCCCCTGCTGCCGGAAACGATGCGCGAGATCGCGCCCGGCGTAAGCATTGAGCGGGAGGTGCCCAGGGCGATCGAGGGCGCCGATGTCATCATGATGCTCCGCGTTCAGCTTGAACGGCAGCACGAATCGAATTTTTCGGCCACGGAGTATTTTCAGTTCTATGGGCTGCGCCTGGAGCATCTGAGCCTGGCCAAAGAGAACGTCCTGGTGATGCACCCCGGGCCCATTAACCGGGGCCGCGAGATCGCTTCGGAAGTGGCGGACAGCAACCGTTCCGTGATTCTCAATCAGGTGGAGAACGGGGTTGCGGTGCGGATGGCGGTGCTGGAGCGTTTCTCCCGTTAGGGCACGGGGAGTAGCGCCAATGCGGGCCGGAAAGCGAACGAAAAGATCATGTCCTCGCTAGTAATTGAGAATGGGCGGGTGGTGGACCCGGCGACGGGCTTCGACGCCGTCGCGAACGTATACGTGGAGAATCGCACGGTGACGGCGATCGGAGACGCGCCGGAGGGCTTCCCGCGGGATGCCACACGGATTGACGCCGACGGCCTTGTGGTCGCGCCGGGGTTCGTCGATCTTCACGCCCATTTGCGCGAACCGGGTTACGACCACGTGGAATCCATTGAAACCGGCAGTTTGGCGGCGGCGGCGGGAGGGTTCACCACCGTGTGCTGCATGCCGGATACGAAACCGGTCAACGACAATGCCGCTATCACGCGATACATCATTGAGCGCGCGCGCGAAGGCTCCGTCCATGTGCGCCCGGTTGGCGCGATTTCCAAGGGGATGCTGAATGAGGAAGTCGCCGCGATCGGTACCATGCGGGAAGCCGGCGCGGTGGCCATCAGCGACGATGGAAGTCCCGTCATGAACGCCCGCCTGATGCGGCGCGCCATGCAACTGGCCAAGGACTTCGGAATGCCGGTAATGACCGATTGCGAAGACCAGAATCTGGCTGGCGGCGGCGTCGTCCACGAAGGGCTGCCTTCCACCCGAATGGGCCTGCGCGGTATTCCCGCGCTCGCCGAGGACATCTTCACCCTCCGCAACCTTCAACTGGCCCGCGACACCGGAGCGCGTTTGCACATTTCGCACCTCTCCACCGCCCGCAGTCTGGGGTGGGTGAAGGAAGCGCGGGAGCAGGGACTACAGGTGACCTGTGAGGTAACGCCGCATCACCTCGCCCTGACGGATGAAATGTTGCAGTACGACGGCAACCATAAGGTGAAACCGCCACTTCGTCCGCCATCGGACCGCGACGCGCTGCGGCAGGGAATCGTCGAAGGCTGGATCGACGCCATCGCCTCGGATCATCAGCCGCATGCGGGCAGTGACAAGATGCAGGAATTTGACCGGTGTCCGTTCGGCATCCAGGGGCTTGAGACCGCGTTTGCTCTCTCGCTCGAAGCCCTTTACCACAACAAACTTGTCTCTCTCGCCCGGCTGCTATCGCTGTTCACGATCGGGCCGGCGAAAGCGCTTGGGCTCGCGTGCGGACGCCTGGAACCCGGCTGCCGCGCCGACATCGTCCTGCTCAATCTCGATACGTGGTGGCAGTATGATGGGAACCTGAGCCTCTCAAAGAGCAGAAACACTCCATTCCATGGGCGGTACTTTCAGGGGCGCGTAATGACAACGATCGTCGATGGAAGAATCGTCTATCAACTCATCGACCAACGGTGACGAACCATACACGCGAATGCGGCATCCCGCCTTGGACGCACGATAGCGTGTCCCCGGAAGTGCGGCGGAGCGTCGAACGGGAACTTCATCATTCGGAATTCGGGAGACTGGCATGGGCAGCAGAGTGGTTGATTTCGGCGGACCGCCACGGGGCGGTTCCGGCTGGGGCATTCCCCTGATCGCCGGGCTGGTTATTCTGCTCTTTTCCGCAAGAGGAATCGCGGGCTTCATTATCGAGTGGGCTTGGTGGAAGCAACTGGGCCAGACGGATACCTTCGTCGCGATGCTCAGCTACGGCTCGCTCCCGGTGCTCGGCGCGGGCGCTCTGGCCTTCGTTGTCTTATGGGCGGTTCACGCCCGGGCGCTGAAGTATGCCGGAACCGGGCTCCGCCGCCACCGCGCTTACGGGATCCTTTCCACCGTGGTCTTGCTCGTGATTTCGGGCATCCTGGCCGTGGCAACCATCGACTCCTGGACTATCGTCCGTTTCGCGGGCAATCTGCAGGCTCCCGCCGGTGGCGAGTGGCTGGATCCGGTTTATTCGAAGCCCCTCTCGTTTTATTTGTTTGACCTGCCTTTCGTGCTCTCCATCCGCAATTACGTGATGGCTCTGCTGGTGGTGAGCGGGCTCGTGTTCTGGTTTGCCGCCAGAATCTGGCAGGTGATCGGGAGCGCCCCGCGGCTGGGTGAGGCCATCGTGCTGGAAGACATTTTCCAGCTATCGAGCGCTCTCGAATCGCGGTTCCTGCGCGGCCTGGGCGCGCTGGTTCTGGTGGGCCTGGGCGTGAATGCATGGCTCGGGCGCTACTCGATGCTTTTCACCAACCACGACTTTATGGTGGGCATGAATTGGGTGGATCTGAACATTCGCCTGCCGTTTGCATGGGCGCTGGCGGCGGGGTGCCTGGCCGCGGCCGTCCTGCTGCTGACCGGCAAGGCCCGTTGGGCGGCCGGCATCGTCGTGCTCTACCTGATCAATGCCTTCGTGCCGGGCATCATTTCCGCGGTTTACGTGCGGCCGAATGAGATCGCGATCGAGCGTCCCTACATCAAGCAGCATATTGAAGCGACGCGAGAAGCTTACGGCCTGAATCGGCGATCCCGGGAACTCGATTTCCAGGTGGATCCCGAGGCGAAGATTGACTTCTCCGCCCACGAAGCGACCATCAGCAATGTGCGGCTTTGGGATTGGCGCGCGTTCCACGATACCGTAACGCAGATTCAGGCGCTGCGGCCGTACTATGTCTTCAACGACACGGATGTGGACCGCTACATTATCGACGGCAAACTGCGCCAGGTGATGCTCTCCCCGCGCGAGCTGGACATCACGCAGTTGCGCGACGCCCAATCGCGATGGGTGAACCCGCACTTCATCTATACGCACGGATTCGGGCTCGTGATGGCGGAATCGAACGAAATCACGCCGGAAGGGCTGCCAATTCTTTTCATCAAGGACGCTCCGCCAACGATTGAATCGAGCAGCCTGAAGCTCACCCGGCCCGAGATCTATTACGGCGAAGTGGTGCAGGAGCCGGTTTTTGTACACTCCCGACAGGAAGAATTCAGCTATCCCTCCGGCCAGGACAACGTGTTCAAGCGTTACGACGGCACGGGCGGCATCCCCGTGGGAAGCGCCTTCATGCGGGTGGCGGCCGCCGTCTGGCAGGCGGACTATAACATCCTGCTGACGAGCCTGATTGAGGACGGCACCCGGATGATGATCCGCCGGAAGGTGCGCGACCGCGTGGAAGCGCTAGCCGGGTTTATTTCCTGGGACGGCGACCCTTATCTGGTGCTCACCGACGACGGCAGGCTGGTATGGACCCTCGATGGCTATACCACTTCGAACGCCCACCCCTATTCCCAGCCAATCAATGTGGGAGGCATCGGCAATCTCAACTACATGCGGAATGCGGTGAAGGCGACGGTGGATGCATATAACGGGGATACCGTGCTCTATGTCTTCGATCCGGATGACCCGATCATCCGTGCTTATTGGAATCTGTTCCCGAACCTCTTCCAGCCGGCCGCCGCGATGCCCGCCGACCTGCGGGCGCATGCCCGGTATCCGGAATTGCTCTTCACCGTTCAGGCGCAGATTTACCGCACGTATCACATGCGGGACGCCCAGGCCTTCTACAACAAGGAAGACGCCTGGGACATCTCCCGCAACGTCCAGGGCCAGGACAGCACACCGCGGCAGATGGCTCCGGTCTACGTAGTCGCCAGTTTGCCCGGCGCGAACGAGCCGGAGTTTCTGCTGCTGCTGCCGTTTGCGCCCCGTAACAAGGACAATCTGGTCGGGCTGATGGTGGCGCGCTGCGATGGCGAGCACCTGGGCGAGCTCGCCTTCCTGACTCTTTCCAAGCAGCAACTCGTTTTTGGACCCATGCAGGTGGAAGCCCGCATCAACCAGGATGAGAATATCTCCAAGGATCTGAGCCTGTGGAACCAGCAGGGTTCCCAGGTGTTGCGCGGCCAGATCCTCACGCTTCCGATCGGCAATTCCGTGCTCTATGTGGAATCGATTTATATTCAGGCATCGGAAGCGCGCATGCCTCAACTAAAGAAAGTGGTGGTGGCGCTCGGCAATGAGGTGATCTATCGCGATACCTACGAAGAGGCGATCACGGAACTCTCCGAAAGACTCGGATTGAGGCGGTCGCCAAGCGGCGAACTCTCCGCTACTATAGAGAAGCGCTCGGATACGGGAAATGCTGCAGGAGATCGCGAGGCGGGCGCGCGCCCGGCTCCGCCGGTCGATGACCAGTTCCGCGATGCGATAAGATCGCGGTTGCTGAACTATCGGCGGTTGGCGTCCGAAGGGAAATGGTCCGACGCAGGCAAGGAACTGGAAGCGATTGAAAATTTGGTTCGGAAGAATTGACGTGTTTCCCTCCCGACGGAGGCTGCTTCGATAATGGCGGGCGTTGTGACAAGCGAAACATCCACGAATTCGGAACGGAGCAGCCATCGCCCCGTGCGCGTGCTGGTCGTGGACGATGATCATGACGTCCGGCTTGTGCTTTGCCGGATGCTCGAAAGCGGCGGCTACGAAACGGCGGAGGCACGGCACGGCCGGGAGGCCCTGGAAACGGCGCTCGGTTGCCCCTTCGACGTCCTGATTACCGACCTCATCATGCCGGAGCAGGAGGGGATCGAGACCATCCAGCAGTTCCACCAGATGTATCCCCACATGAAAATCATTGCGATTTCAGGCGCTTACGGCAGCGACTACCTGCGGATCGCGAAGCACCTGGGCGCTCACGAAGTGATGCAAAAGCCGCTTCGTCTGGAAGTGGTCTTGAATACGGTCTCGCGCTTAACGCGGGGGAGTTAGAGTATCCCGGCGTCCGCCTTTGTCAAGAAGCGACACCGGGATAAGGGCTGACAGTTTCCTCGCGCTATTTCGCTTTTAGCAGGTCCCGGATTTCGGTAAGTAACTGGACGTCGGCAGGCACGGCTTCCGGCTCCGCGGGCGGTTTATTCGCCGCTGCCCTTGCCGCTTGCATTTCGTTGAACTTGTTCATAGGCATCACGATCATCAGATAGATCGCGAAGGCTGTAATGAGAAATGCGATTACCGCGTTCACAAACTTGCCCAGCATCACCGGACCCGCCTGAATCGACGAGAAGTCCGGCTGTCCGCCAAACATCCCGATCAGCGGTGTAATGACATCGGCCGTCAGCGAACTGACAACCGTGCCAAACGCGGCGCCGATGATGACGCCGACGGCGAGATCTATTACGTTTCCTCGGAATATGAACGCCTTGAAGCCATCAATCATGGTGTAAGTCAACCTCCTGCTTATGCTTATGCAGAGCCATCCGGTACTATGCCCGAACCCCAATGATCGTACCACAGCGATCGCGGTGTACCAGTCGTGTTGCCAAGGCCAGCCAGCGGCGAATCCAAGGGAGAGGGAAATGTAGAATCGGGATGGATTCGGAAGGTACCGGTATTCCGCGCGGTTCCGATTGCAGGAAAGGTACTAACGGGCCGATAAGCGCAAGGTGGGCGGAATTCGGGGACGGGGCGGTGAAAAACGGCGGAAATCGTGCGCCTTCTGAGGCAATTCCCGCAAGTGGTTCTACGCGTACCCCCATTCAAGGTACAGCGGTCCTATTACCTGTTTGCCTTTAGGGATGAGGGATTTCAGGATTTTTGCGGATATATTTGGTCTATCCGATGCCAGTCAATCAAACAGCGGGCGCGGCACATTCACAAGCGAAAGTCCTCTTGGAATCAACAATGCAACCCGGAGCAGGAGCCATGAATCCCAAGCGAATTGCGCAGCCGTACAACATCTTTCGGACGGTGTTGGATGCGCTGCGCGCGCCGGTGCACTGCGTTGATAATGATCTGAGGATTATCTACTGGAACGAAGCGGCCGCCCGGCAAACCGGGTTTGAGCCGGGCGATGTGCTCTGGAAGGTGTTCAACGAGGAGATCCTGGAAGCGACCGATCTGGTCGACAGGCCAATCCTGCCCGCGCAATGCCCGCTCCGCGCCGCCATTTCCACCGGACAACCCTCCACGCTGGAACTCCATATCCGGCGCAAGGATGGGTTGCGCATTCCGTTTTCGATGCAAGCAGCCCCGCTGCGAGACGGCGATGGGGCCATCATCGGCGCGGTTGCCAGTTGGGTGGACATCCGTAATAACATCGATTACCTCCAGGACCAGGCCGACGTTCTGCGGCGGCTAAAGCAACTGGAGAATGCCGCCTACAACGATCTGCTCACCGGCCTCCCCAACCGCCGGGCTGCCGAGGGGCGTCTCGCCCAGGCGATCAAGCGATTCGAGGAAGAAGACACCAAGTTCGGTCTGCTGATTTTCGATATCGACAACTTCAAGCAGATCAACGATCAGAACGGGCATCCGGCAGGCGATTTTGCCCTTCGCGGCGTGGCGACGGTGCTTCGCAGCGCTCTCCGCGGTAATGACATGCTCTTCCGCTGGGGTGGCGATGAGTTCCTGGCGATCGTCACCGCGGACGACTTTCTGCAACTCGAAGTGTGCGCGGAGCGATGCCGCATGCGCGTGCAGGAAAACCGCTGGACCGACGTCGAGAACTGCCCCTCTATTACGATCTCCGTCGGCGGATCGCTCGCCACCCTTACGGACAACGTCAACACCCTGCTGCAACGTGCCGACGAGCAACTCTTCCAGGCCAAGACTTCCGGCCGCAACCGGATTCACGTCGCACGCTAAGCGCCCGCCGGCGCCGGGGAGGCGCGCTTCGCGACCGCCCGTTCCGCGCCCGGCCGTCCCGTGCCCGGCCGTCCGCGTGCCGTTCCTTCGCGTTACCCTACGGAAATGATTTCTTACCGCGTGGCGAAGGACGGATTCACATTCGATCTGGACGCCGTACTCGATCTCTACCGGGACTCTACACTGGGGGAACGGCGGCCCATTGAAGACCGCGAGCGATGGGACTCGGTTCTGCGCAACTCAAACCTCGTGGTCACCGCCTACGACGGCGATCTCCTGGTGGGCATCTCACGCTGCGTTACCGATTTCGCCTACGCCACCTATCTCTCGGACCTGGCGGTGCGGCTTTCCCACCAGCGGCGGGGGATCGGCAAGGAGCTCATCCGCCTCACCCAGCAAGCGTGTCCGCAGGCGAACATCATCCTCCTCTCCGCTCCCAAGGCCACGGAATACTACCCTCACGTGGGAATGAAGCAGCACCCCTCCGCCTGGACTCTCCCGAGCGGAGAGCAATTGCGCTAGCGCGGGCCAATCTTCCGCTCGGGCGATACTGGAAGCTATGGCTGGCGATAAAGCAGATTGGGCGCTCGTGACCGGCGCATCGAGCGGCATTGGCATGGAGTTTGCGTGGTTGCTCGCGGCTCGCGGGTATGCGGTGGCGCTCAGCGCGCGGCGCGCGGACCGGTTGGAATCGCTCGCCGCCGAACTCGAACGGGAGTATCGGGTTCGGACCTTCGTCTTCGCATCGGATCTGGCGGAACCAGGCGCGGCTCTCCGTCTCTCCCAGGCGATTGCCGCCGAAGGAATTGAAATTGACGTGCTCGTGAACAACGCCGGGTTCGGGCTCCTGGGCAATTTCGTCGAGACACCCTGGGAGCGTGAGCGGGCGATGATCGATCTCAACGTCCGCGCTCTCGTGGAACTCACCAAACGGTTCCTGCCGGGGATGGTGGAGCGGGGGCGCGGCCGCGTGCTCAATGTCGCCTCCACCGCCGCTTTCCAGCCCGGCCCGCTGATGGCCGTTTACTTCGCGACCAAGGCCTTCGTCCTCTCATTCTCGGAGGCCGTGAACGAAGAGCTGCGGGGAACCGGCGTGAACGTGACGACGCTCTGCCCCGGCCCGACGCAATCCGAATTCTTTGAGAAGGCGGAAGCGCGGGACCGGCAGCTCGGCAAGGGAAAACTGCCCACCGCGCGGCAGGTGGCTTCCTTCGGTATTTCCGCGCTCTTCCAAGGAAAGCGCACCGTGGTTTACGGTTTCGCGAATCGGATACTCGCCCTGCTGGGCCGCATTGCGCCCCGCGACACGGTGATTCAGGGGACGCGCAAGGTGCTGGAGCGGTAATGCGCCCCCTCTTTGCGTTTCTGTTGCTGCTGCTTGCGCTCGCATTGGGCTGCGGCCGCCGCGATGCATCCGCGCCGCCAACGGAACGCCAGCGCCAGATCGCCCGCTTGCAGGAATTCTCCCAGGAGAAGGGCATGCCGCGCACCGGCAATTTCCGTCGAGCGGACCCGCGCCGATCCGCGTACTATCTCTGCTATTCCACGGGCAAATGGGAACTGCCGGAAGATTATAACGGGCTTCGCTACAAAGAGAGCGACGAGCACGGCTGCCGGATAAACACGGTGAAATACGATGTTTATTTCCACCGCGTGGAAGCCGTGGCCATGGTGAACGCGCCCGTGACGCAATCGCTTGAAGCGGCCAGCGACGAGCGCGCATTGATGGTGGCCGCGCACGAGGAAGCGCACGAAGATCCGCAGTTGCGCCGGTTTCCAGCCGAGATCGCGGAATCGGCAACCACGCTTCTGGGCATTCTTACGGCCGCGGAGTTCGCGATGCGCGACGGCGATACCGCCACGGCCACTCACCTTTCGGAGGATGCGCGCACATTCAGCCGAAAAGCGGAGGCCGTGAACGAGTTGCACGCAAAGCTGCGGGCGCTCTATGCCGCGCATCGCGCGGGCAAGCGGGGCCGCGCCGCGACCGCCGCCGAAAAGGAGCGGCTGTTCGCCGGGCATGCGGATGCCTGCAAAGCCTTCGGAAACGCCCACAGCATCAATCCATGCCTGCCCGCGAGCAACAATGCGGGCCTCGCGTTTGACCACACCTACACGCGTGCCTATCCCTTGCTCTACGCACTGTTTGAGGCCTGCCATTCCGATCTCGATGTCTTCCTCGGCACGCTGCGTAAGATCGGCGAGCAACTGAGTGCCAAGGGGCCGCAAGGCCGCCGGGCCGAGGAGGCCGAGCGGCACATTCGTGAGGCGATCGATCATGGCGTCCAGGGTCGCGCAAAGAGCGCACCTTAGCGGCAGGGGCCTCTGATACAGTCAAAGGAAAGGGTTTCGGCCGACGATGATACTTGCTTTCCTGCTTGCCGCCGCATCCATTTTCTCGTTCAACGATTGTGTTCCGGCGCGGTGGCCGTCGGGCGATGCAAAGTCGCTTGCGCTACTCGAAAACTCACCGGTGAACTGCCTGGTAGTGGAGAGCGCGGCCTTGAACCCGGCATTCGTCTCCGCCGCCCGCGAGCGCAAGCTCCATCTGCTTGCCGATATCTCCAAATCTCCGGACGATGCGGCGAAAGCCCTCGCCGCGAATGTAGACGCGCTGTACCTGGAAGGGACGGCTCCGGAATCCCTCGTCGGTCGGCTGCGCGCGCTGGCCGCGGCGGCGGGGAAGCGCGTCGTCTGGCTTCCGGACCGCAGCCACATGCCCTTGCGCCGGACCGGAGCGGACGCACCGGCGGTGCTCGGCAGTTATCAGGGCCTCTGGCCGGGGGTGAAGCTCGGCCATGAGGGGGAGGCGGAGGCGGCGCCATCCGGGCCGCCATGGATCGAAACCAATTCCGGATTCCTGCGCTTTGCCCGGACCGAAGCTCCCACGGGCGTCCCGGTGTGGATTGCCAATCGCCCGCCGGAAGACCGGGCCGTGTCCGCGGAGCGGTATCTCCAATCCATTGGCGATGCAGCCATGGCGGGTGCGCATTGGGTGCTTTCCTTCGACGCCGCCATGGCAAAGAGCCTGCTCTCCGGGGACGCGGACGCGCTGAAAGCATGGGAGCGCATCAACACCGTGCTTCGCTTCTTCCAGCGGCACCGCGATCTTACCTCTCTGCCCGATTACAGCAAACTCGCCATCGTGCAGGATGTGGATTCCGGCGCGCTGGTCTCCGGCAGCGTGCTCGACATGGTGAGTTCGAAGCACGTGCCCGCATTCGTCGTGCCTCCCGGAGCGTTGGGCACGGCAGCGATGCCGGAGCTGAAATTGATGCTGAATATCGCGCCCCAGTCGCTCACCGAAGAGCAGAAAGCGATGTTGCGCCAGGAAGCGCGCAAAGGCGTGATGCTGATCAACGGCCCGCCCCAATGGAAGCTCGCGCTGCCGCCAGCGAGCGAGATTACGTTTACCGAAGGCCAGATCAAGCAACTCGACGAGGTTTGGAGCGAAATCAATCGCACGCTGGGCCGGGACAATTTCGCCGTTCGCGTATTTGGCGCTCCCGCCATGCTCTCTAATTTGAAAGCGTCGCCCGACGGCAACAGGCTGGCGCTGCTGCTGGTGAATTACTCGGATTACCCGGTGGAGGCGATCACCGTTCACGCGCTTGGAAAGTTCGCGAAGGCGACGCTTCTGGTGCCGGAGGGAACGGCGGGTGTGGAACTCTTCGATTTTGAAGACGGGTCAGGGGCCGATATCAGCAAGGTGAACGACGTGGCGATTCTGGTCCTGGAACGGACGTCTGGATCAGGCGGAGCGAAAACGGAATAGCCCGTCCTTGAGCGAGAGACCGCGGACGTCGATTCGCTTTACGTCGGCCGTGCCCAGCCCGAGCTGCTCCGCCAGCAGAAACTGGTTGTCGCAGGCGGAAAACGCGCCGGTACGATGAGCGGCGCGGGCGTCATACCCCATGAGCGTCGTGGCCACGGCATCCGTGTTTACCGCATTCGTGCCCAGAATCAGCAGGCCAGGCTTTACCAGATCCACGTTGCTCACCCAGGGGCCCTCGCCGCCCCGCATCGTCTCAACGCCGTCGATGAAGGAAAGCCCAATCGGCAGGGCCGCATTCAGTTCGGCCACAATGCGGGGAATCCGGTAATGCTGGCTTCGGTCGCTGGCACGGTTGATCTCGGAAGGGGCGCTTTTTGAGGGCTGCCGGGACCCGCTATGGCACACTGTCCCGCGACCGGTCGTGGGCTTCTCGTTCGGTTCGTCGACGCCGGCGTCGTCGCCATAGATCGAAGCTGGCGTGCAGCCGAAGATATTCTTCATGGAAAGCGTCACGCCGGTGGTGACATGGTCCTTGAGCTTCGCCATGGAAACCAGCACGTCCGTCTCGGCATACACAGGGTGCAAATCGTAGCCTGGGAAAATGTACGCCTTGCCGGGCACGGGAAACCGGGCATAACCGCGGGCCGCGGACACCGGGTTCCGGTTGACGAGCGCGTTGGTGTTGACGAACTCCACCTTTGGCGCCGCGCTCTGGAGCATGCGCACGTTCCAGCCGGATTCGAGAAGATACTCCTCAAGCGGCCCGCCCGTGCCCCAGCAGCTTTCAACGAAACGAACCCGGCGCGCTCCCGCCTCGGAAATGAGCGTTGCGAGAATCGCAGCGGTTCGCGGGTGGGTGTAGTGCGTATTGCCCAGCGGGCGTCCGCGAAAACGAAGCGCGGGGCTCCCGGTCAGGTTGAGCTTGATCGTGACCGTCTTGCCCTTCACAATCGGAGCGAGTCCGCCGATCTGATCGCTCAGCCCCCGGAGGATGGAAGGGAGGTTGGCGTCGTACGCATTGCAGCGCGCAACGGCTACGGGTGCGCTCGGCAGGCTGCCTGCCTTCGGGTTCGACGCTTCCGCTTCCCGTGGCCAGAGCGCGCCGGCGGCGACGCCCGCGCCAAGGCTTCGCAACACGTTGCGGCGGGAACACGGAGTTGCGCGGTTCGCGGCTGGAATACCCATCTGTCTAAAAGTGTAGATGATCGTTGGATCGGGCGCACCGCAACATTTTGCACGAGACGCTTTCTTCCGTCGCGGCTTCAGGGATAAACCGGCTTCACTTCCATTCCCTCCCTCAGTTCGCGGTCGTTGGTGAGAACGACAGAGTCGCCTTCGCCGAGGCCCTTCTCCACCTGCGCAGACGTCAGGTTTGAAATGCCGGTTTCGATCGGCTGCCAGTGGATCGATGATCCCGACAGCTTCCAAACCCCGTCCACCCCAAGCCGGCGGCGCAGGGCCTGTTTCGGAACCACCAGGGCCTTCGCCACGCGTGCCGTTTCAATCTCCACATTTACGTTCGTTCCCGGCAGCAGTTCGCGGTCCGGGTTATCGATCAGGCAGATCACTTCCCCCACCTGCCGTGTGCCGAATGCCTGCACGCGGGTGGGCAATTGGTTCACCTTCCCGGTCCATTTCCGGCCCGGCTTTGCGTCCCAGCCGATGGTGACGGGCTGCCCGATTTGCAGCTTGCCCAGCTCCGGTTCGTCCACGTACACGGAGAGCCGCACCGTGCGGAGATCCCCAACCCGGCCCACCAGGTCCCCGGGGTTCAGCCATGCTCCGGGCTGCACCGCAAACTCGTACAGCACGCCGCCGATGGGGCTGTGGACGTTGCGCTGCCCCGCGATGCGCCGGGCCTCGCCCAGCGCCGTGCGGGCAAGCTCCACGGCGGATTGCGCCTCCGCGCTGTCCGCCGGCGACACCATCGTGCCGCGCTGCCGTTCGAGCCCTTCGATGCGCGCCTGGAGCCGAGCCACCTCCGCTTCCTGCCTTCGCAATTCCTCGGGCGTAGCCGCTTTCTGTTCCACCAGCCGCCCCAGGGCTTCGGCTTCCCGTTTCGCGGCCCGTTGTTCCAGCCGTGCGGCCTCGATGCTTGCATCCAGTTCCGCCCTGGCCTTCGGCGGCCCTCCCGCGCGAAGTTGGCGCAATCGGGCTTCCGCGGAGCGGAGCGTGGCCTCCGCATCGTGAATCCGTGCCTGCGCCTCGCCGGCGTCAAATTGCAGCAGGGGCTCTCCGGCACGCAACGGGTCGCCCTGTTTCACCAGGATCGTCGCCACCCGTCCGCTCCCGGCGGAGCGGATCTCCGCACTCTGCCGCGGCTCCACCTGTCCGTTCGTGATCAATGTGCTCACCAGGTCTTCCCGGCTGACTTTACCGAACGGCACCTCCGGCGGCGCGGATCGCAAAAAGCTGAAAATGGCGATCACGCCGAGCGTCGCCAGCACCAACAGGACAATCCATCGTCTAAGACTCAAGCGGATATCTCCTCGATCCCAATCGGCGTTTCCGCGGCCAAAGCCTTCTCGCCAATCATGCCCGTTCAGCGAACCGGCCCCGCGCAATAGTCGAACAGCAATTGCCATTCCGCCCGCTGGATCTCCAGGGCAACGCGGTGGTGGCGATGCTCCGGGTCCGTCCCAACGGAATCGCACAGGTCCACGAACCACGGTGCGTCCCATGGTTCGGGCGTCGCCAAATCGGACCCATTCCGCACCGCAATCTCGCGGGCCTCTTCCCCGAGCGCTGCGTCAATCGGGTGTCGCCCCGCCTGCCGGAACCAGTACTTCGCGTTCCACGGGTCCGGTTCCTGACGGTGAAGAATCGCGTGCCAATACGCGCCTTCCGGGCTGTGGGTGGCTTGTGCGGCCTGATGGGATTCCTCCAGACACGAAAAATACAGCCAGAGCCCGGCAACCGCCCCCTCGGGAGACCGTCCCCCCGCCAGATCTTCCCGGCATTCCCCCTCGCGAAGACGCCGGGAAGCCTCTTCGGAAGAGCACGTTCCGCGTGCCAGAGGCATCAGCCGCTCGCCGCTACCGTCCAGAGCGAGCAGCGCCGCCACGGACTTGCCATACCGTGCGGGATCAAAGTGCATAATCGCATCTTAATGCACCCGCATCCTTTACCGGAATTTCGGTGTGCGAACCCATAAGCCGCACCGGGCTTCGCCTGAGCGCGTTACCGCCGATACGGGTATTCCTGGAACTCATGGAGCCAACAGGCCATTGAAAATCCGCTTCAATCGTGCAATCCTTGCCAAGGGCCATTCGATCCTGCTTGGTTCTCGAAGCGTTTCGAGGCCCCGGAACGTCTCTGATAGTGTTGGTTTCCTCCCTGTCAGGCAACTGCGGAGAGTATGGCAACTTTTTTCATCAAACGCCTTCGGCCCTTCCTGCAAGAGAAGTGTAAATGGTCCCCAATCGGCGGACCGCTTAGCCCGCTCAAAGTAAACGACTTTCTGGATGACGGCGAAGTTCCGGCGGACAGCCTGTATCATGCCTGGGCGCTGCTTCGCGAACAATCGAGAGACCTTCGCGTGGGCGATTTGCTGGTTACGGAGAGCGAATCGGTTTTTGTCTGCACGTATTCCGGTTTCGAGGAAGCGTCCTGGTTGCCCGCGGCCGTCGCTCCGGTGCCGGATGAAAAGGATTCGGGGCGAGACGCCGTCGCCTCCCAGATCGCGGAAGCGGGTTCCTGACCGGGATTCCCGGCCGGCGTCGGTGAGAGGATCCCCTCGGATCCTTTGGCAAGGTGGAGAAAAATGGATCTGGCCCATTACAGAGCAAGGGTTTTCAATACTTATGCACTGGTAACGTATATCCCGGAGCCGCTGGGTCGTTTTCTTGACGAACTCAGTTGCTCGCTCGTTCCCGGGTGCCGCTCTCACTCTCACGTCACTTTGCTCCCGCCGCGCCATTTGAACGGCTCCGTGGAGGAGGCCCTGGAAGTGTTGGCCGCGCAGACCCGCACTATCGCCCCATTTGAATTACAAATCACGGATATCGAAATTTTTAATGTGACGTCCGTGATCTATGCCAATATCGGCCTTGGGCGCGAGAGGCTCCTGGAGTTGCACAAGCAACTGAATGTGGGCGCGCTCCATTACGAAGAGCGATTTGACTTCCATCCGCACGTGACGCTCGCGATTGATACGGAGCACGAAGATATCGGCGAGCTTGCCGATGAGGCCCGGAGGCGCTGGCGCGATTACCCCCGCAGCCGCCGCTTTCTGGTGGAAACCTTCAACTTCGTTCACAACGTCGCGGTAAAGGATTGGGAGGAGATCGCCGTCTACGATCTCGTCGGGAACGCCCATTCCAGGCAGGAGTGCTAACGGCGAACGCGGAATGCCCGAAGCGCCGGGCAACGAACGCGAAACGTACGGAGCGCCGAGCTCGCCCGCGCGGATTCCTCTTCAATCGCCGAAGAGGCCGATCTGCTCTTCTTTTGGCTTCGTCCGCGCCGCTTTCCCGCCCACTACGGCCAGCACCACCATCTCCTCCAGCGCCACCCGCGGAACGAACAATCGCTGGACGTTCCCGGAAGAATTCGGCGGGGTCACATGGAAGCCCTTCGCTTCCACCTGGACGAGATTGTTGGCGAGCAGTCCTTCCGCTTGTTCGCCGTCGCGATACCGCATTCGCACCCACAGCCCCTCGATCTTCGGCCGGGATTGGAATGCCTTCTGTTCGGTCTGGCCGCGTGGCGGGTCAAAATCCTTCACGAAAGCCACGCTCTTGATGTCGCCGTACGGGATCCGTTGCGGCACTCCGGAGACGAGCAGAAGTTCCACCGAATCGGGTTGTAGGTAGGTCGCCAGGTTAACGAATCCGTGAACGGATTCGCGATCAAAGCGACGGACAACGATTTTCTTTCTGGTGGAGGTCAGCAACTGCCACACCCGCCGCTACGCTCAGGTATTAACAAAATCAGGTATATTGTATCATTGGCTAAATGGGAGCCACTGTTTCTACAGCGGTAGCGGTGCGTGCGTTCCTGGCCTGGTGCCGGGTGGATAAGGGCCTATCCGCGAATACCCTTGCTTCTTATGAGTTTGATCTGAAACGGTTTAGTGACTATCTGGCGATTACCGTCCCATCCGGAGCGGCCGCGCCGGGTTGTGATACCGCCACTGTCCGAGCCTATGTGGATTCGCTTTATGCCGATGGCCTTTCCAGCCGGACCATCGCGCGCCATCTCACCACACTAAGGAACTACTTCCTTTATCTGGTGCGGGAAGGCCACATTACCTGTGACCCCACTGCCGCACTCAACCCTCCCCGCCATTTGAAAAGTCTGCCTCATCTGCTAAGCCGTCAGGATCTGATGCAGCTGCTCGAATCGCCCGATACGTCTAAGCCTCAGGGGCTCCGGGACCGGGCCATGATCGAGTTGCTCTATGCATCCGGTCTGCGCGTCTCGGAGTTGTGCGGGCTTGATCTTGGCGGTGTGGACCTTTCGCTTGGCTTGGCCACCATCACCGGCAAAGGCAACCGCCAGCGCGTGGTGCCGGTGGGGCGTCAGGCGACGACATGGCTGGCAAATTACATTGCCTCCGGCCGCCCCGCATTGCTCAGGAATCGAAAGAGCCGTTATTTGTTCGTGAGCGCGAGGGGCACGCGCCTCACCCGTCAGGGTTTCTGGAAATTGCTGGTGAATTACGGGAAGCAGGCGGGAATCTTCCGGGGCCTTACCCCTCACGTAATCCGGCACAGTTGCGCCACCCACCTGCTGGAAGGGGGCGCCGATCTGCGCAGCGTGCAGACGATCCTGGGGCACGCGGATATTTCCACTACGCAGATCTATACGCACGTCGTCACCCGCGGCCTTCGTGAGACAATTGACCGGCACCATCCGCGGAATTGACCGCCCCGGACCCCGGGATTGGCCGCCCCGGCCACAATCCGGGGAGATTTGAGTTGAGCTTCGGTAGCAAGAGGAGTTTGTCGAATGGGCGACTACATGTTCATGCTTGAGAGCCACCTGAACCCGGCGCAGAATCGCGTCGTTAAACAGGTTCAGCAGATCGCCGCCGATGCCGGTTTCAACATCTACATCACCGGCGGCGCGATGCGGGACATGATCGGCGGCTTCCCGATCCGAAACCTTGACTTCACCATGGAGGGCAAGACGCTCAAGATCGCCAAGAAGCTCACCGACAGCCTCGACGCCCAACTGGTTCGCTACGACAACACGCGCCACATTGCTCATTTGCTTTTCCCCGGCGGGGTAACGGTACGCATTTCGATGGCGCGCAAGGAGACATATCCGAAGGCGGGCGGGCCGCCGAAAGTGGCGGCCGCCACCATCCACGAGGATCTGCTGGGCCGCGATTTCACCGTCAACGCCATCGCGCTTTCGCTCAACGCCGCTTCGCTGGGGCTCCTGATCGACCCCGCTAATGGGGTCGCCGACATCGAGCGGCGCGAACTGAGCACGACGTATAACTACAGTCTTTATGACGACCCCGTCCGCATGCTCCGACTTATTCGCTACAAGATCCGCCTCGGCTACGAAATCTCCGAGAAGACCTTGCGACAGTTGGAGAATGCGAGGCTCGCGGGAGTCGAAACCATGATTCCCGCCTACAAGCTGCGCACGGAATTGCGCCATATCGCCAATGATCCCAACTGCGCCGCCATCGTCTCCGAACTGGAGGATCGCGGCTTTTACAAGCTCTTCAGCTTCCAGGACAAGCTTTCCCGCGGCGCACTCGCCTCTCTCGGCAAGTTTGCCAAGATCCGGGAGATGATGCCGCCCGATCTCGTTTGGGAATGCAATTATCTGCCCGTGTTTCTGAACATCGCCACCGAGGGCTACACCCCCAAGCAGAAGGCGCGGCTGATCGAAGCGCTGGAACTGGAACCGGAGGACATCGAAGCCTGGCAGAAACTGCCCGCCAGCGCCCGCCGCCTGGAGAAGAAACTGATTGCCCTGCGCGGCACGAAACCGGAAGACATCTATCTGCTTCTGAGCAAGTCCCCTCCGGAGGAAGTGGTACAACTCTTTGTCGATTCGAAGAATCGGCTTGCGCAGGACCGGATCCGGAATTTCTTCCAGAAGTACCTGTGGGTGGCCCAGGAGATCATGGACCCGGAAGTGGTGGAGAACGGCGGAGAACTCGGCACGCCGAAGTTTGAGAAGGTCAAGGCGCAGTTGATCGCGAAGCGGCTGCGGGCGCGGCCCAAGAAAGTGCCGCTCGAAGGCGAGTTCGGCCTTCCCGACGACCTCGACGACGAATTTGGCGAGGAAGAAGATGCCCCGGCCCGCCAGGCCGCGCGTTAGCCCCGGCCTGCATTCAGCAGCGCCACTCCCGCGAGGATCAGCGCAATCCCGGCGAACTTATTGCGCGTGAACGGCTCACCGAAGAAGAGCCTCGACCAGAGCAGCGTCCAGACGTAGCTCAATGCGACCATCGGGTAAAGAAACGAGAGTTCCCCTTGCCGGATGGCGAGGATGAAGAAAAACGACGAAAGCACGTACGTCACGCATCCAAGCAGGATGCGCGGATTGAAAATCATGTCGCGGATGCCGTTTTTCACGCGCATGGAGCCCGCCTTCAGCAGCACCGCTCCAAACGATCCGATAAAGCTGGCAACAATCACCAGCACGATGCTCGATGTCGTGGCGCTCATGCGGCGGAGGGGTCCTTTCCGAGGCACGCGACGCCCGCCACAATCACCACCACCCCCGCCAGTTTCCAGAACGAGACGCTTTCGTTCAGAAAGAGGATTGATACCGCGGTCACCCAGATGTACGTGAGCGAGATCAGGGGGTAGAGCAGGCTCAGTTGCTCATTTCGCAGCGCGTGTACGAACAGCACCATGCTGAGCCCATAGAGAGCCAGGCCGGAGACGAGCGGCACATTCGTCGCCATCGACCATACGATGGCATAGAGCGACGCCGTATTCACCGCCTGCGACCCCACCTTCAGCAGCAACTGCGCCGCCGCCCCCAGGACGGTGCAGAAAAGCACCAGAACAATGGCCTTGCGCCGCCGCAACGTGCCGCTCCCGCCCGCTGCCGGGCCGCGCCCCGCCCGTGGCGCGGCGTCTCCGGATGGAAGCGCCTCTGGCATTTCGGCAACTTCCGGTGTTCCAAGATCGCTTCCCAATCCCCCTCCGTTTCGTACCAACGCTAGCATATTCGTCTGGTGACGTCCCCGGAATCCATTTAGGGCAGCAATGCCACTACTTTTTCAAGTTCTTCCGCCCCCACATAGAAGTGCGGGGAGAGGCGAGTCCAGCCCTGCCGCAGCGCCGCCGTCACGCCGTTGCGCCGCAACTCACTCAGCACCATCCGTGCGTCCAGATCCGGCTTGCGGATTGAGACGATTCCCGATCCCGTTTCCGTGCTGCGCGGGCACATCGTCTCATAGCCCTTCGCGATTGCGCCCTCGGCCAATCGGTCCGCCGCGGCCTGCACCGCCGGCCCCACGCGATCAACTCCGATCTCCAGCATCAGGTCCATGGCAGTCCGCAATCCGAAGATGCTGATCGTGTTCAGCGTTCCGCACTCATAACGTCCCGCGTCGGGGCGCAAGGCCATGTCGCGGCAGGCGTAATCGTTGTAGCCGGCGATATTCGTCCAACCGAACTCGACGGGCTCGATGCGATCCTGCCATTCCCGATCGACGTAGAGCACGCCGCAGCCTTCCGGGCCCAGCAGCCATTTGTGTCCGTCGGCGGCCAGGGCGTTGATGTGGCAGCGCCGCACGTCCAGCGGAAACACACCCAGCCCCTGGATTGCATCGACAAAGAAAAAGCATCCATGACGATGGCAGATCTCGCCAATGGACTGGATGTCCGCGCGATATCCCGAGAGGTACTGCACGAAACTGATGGCCAGCAGCTTCGCGCCGCGCGCGGCTTGTTCGATCTTCTCAAGCGGGTCCGAAACCGAGAGCCATTCGATCCGGACGCCCCGCTCCCCAAGCCGAAGCCAAGGGAAATAGTTGGCGGGGAATTCCTCTCGGAAAGCGACAACCTTATCCCCGGCCTTCCAATTCAGCCCGAGGGCTACCGTGGAGATGCCTTCCGACGTGTTCTTCACAATCGCGATTTCATCGCGATGGCCCCCAACCAATCGGGCCGCGCTCACCCGAAAGCCCTCGTAGCAATCGAGCCACTGGTCGTAGTGCAGAGAGCCGTTGAACAGCACGTCATCCGCCAGCCGCTTCATCGCCTCCGCGCAGCTTCGCGAGAGCGGAGCCACCGCGGCGTGGTTCAAATAAATCAACCGTTCCGTGACCGGAAATTCATGCTGCCATCGGACGGCCAGCGGAAGAGCTTCGTTCTTCGTTTGCTCGGTGCTATTCTCGAAACCCATAGTTTCGACTATACGTTAAGTAGTTACAGGGTGTCGCTTGCCCGCTTGCCATGCCGTTCGTCGCGCAAGAAACGCTGTTCTCCGGCACGGAAAGACGATAGCATTGAGATACCCCGATCCCGGGTGGAGGCACCTATGTCGCTTCAAAAGTTTCATCGCCTCGCGGCGTTTGTTCTCCTCGCCGCTCTCAGCCTGCCGGTGGGCGTCCGCGCCGAGGATAAAAAGCACGATCCGGACGAGATTGGCAACCGCGACGTCGACGGGAAAGTGAATTTCTATTCCCTCGAAAAGGAAATCGCCCTCGGCAAACAGCTCGCCATGGAAGTGGAGCGGCAGGCCAAGCTGGTGGATGACCCCATCATCAGTGAATACGTCAACCGCGTCGGCCAAAACCTCGTCCGCAACTCCGACGTCAAGGTTCCCGTCAGCATCAAGGTGATCGATTCCGACGAAGTGAACGCGTTTGCGCTCCCCGGCGGCTTTTTCTTTGTGAATACGGGCCTGATCCTGCGCGCGGATAACGAAGCCGAACTGGCCGGAGTGATGGGCCACGAACTCGCTCACATTGCGGCGCGCCATGGCACCCGGCAGGCCACCCGCGGGCAGATCGCGAACTTCGCCAGCATCCCGCTGCTCTTTATGGGTGGCTGGACCGGATATGCCATCCGGCAGGCGGCCGGTCTTGCCCTGCCGATGACCTTCCTCACCTTCTCTCGCGGCTTTGAATCGGAGGCGGACCTGCTCGGGATCCAGTATCTCTACAAGGCCGGCTACGACCCTGGTTCCTATGTCGATTTCTTCGAGAAACTCCAGGCCATGGAGAAGCGTAAGCCCGGCACCCTCTCGAAGGTCTTCCGTTCGCACCCCCTCACCGAGGACCGTATTGAGGAATCCCAGAAGACCATCGAGAAATACCTCAAGGAAAAGCCGGAATACGTGCTAACCACCTCCGAGTTCGACGAGGTGAAGGAGCGCCTGGCGCTAGTGCTGAACAAGCAGAAGGGCGAAGTGGAAGATCCGAACCGGCCCACGCTGCGCCGCGCCCCCGGCAGCGACAAGATCGAGATGGGCGATGAGAAGGGCGACGACAAGGGGAACGTGGACGACGACGAGCGCCCCACCCTCAAGCGGCGGCCCAATTAGCGCAATCCGTCTCATCCCGTACGGCCAAAAAAGCTCCGGAGCCCCAAGGCTTCCGGAGCTTTTCCTTTGCGGCTCCAGCGCGAATCGTGAAGATGCCGCTGCCGCTCCGTTCCCCGCCTGAGATATACTTTTCGTCGAAACGGCGGACCGCTACCTTTACCGCTCCCCGCATTCCTCATTGCTGGAGACTTTCATGATTTCTCGTCGAGATTTTTCCCGTGGCGTCGCGCTTGCGGCCACGCAGGTTCCCACGCTTTCGGCGGCGCAATCGCCTTCAGACCGGCTTCGCGTGGGCGTGATCGGCTGCGGTATCCGCGGCGTGGGCGCGCATATCAAGACCCTTCTCAAGATGAAGGAAAGCGACAACGTCACCGTCAATGCCGTGTGCGACGTGTTTGACAAGCGAGCGCAGCAGGCCGCCGCGCTCACGGGCGGCAAGGCTTACCGGGACTACCGCGAGATGCTCGCGAATCGCGATGTGGACGTGGTGGTGGTGGCGACGCCGGACCATTGGCACGCACAAATGGCCATCGACGCGGCCAGTGCCGGCAAGCATGTCTATTGCGAAAAGCCGATGACACATACCGTGGAAGAGGCCAAGCGGGTGGTGGCGAAAATTCGGGAAACGGGCGTGAAACTGCAGGTGGGTGTGCAGGCAATGTCCGACGATTCCTATGAGACGGCGTACAAGCATTTCCAGGCCGGGGATCTCGGGAAAGTGGTGCTGGCGCAGATCGACTATTCCCGCAATTACGACAAGGATTTCTGGCTGAAACCGGTCGATCCGGATTTGAAACCCGGAGTGAATTTTGATTGGAACCTCTATCTTGGACCAGCGGAGAAGCGGCCCTTCGACGCGGACCGTTACTTCAACTGGATCCGCTATTTCGATTACTCGGGAGGCGTGCCCGCCGGGTTGTTCGTCCATCGCGCGACGCGCATCATCAAGTCTCTCGGCCTCACGTTTCCCACTTACGGCTCCGCGCTGGGCGGCACGTTTGAATTTACGAACAGCAAGGCGGAGATTCCGGACACGATCAACATCATGCTCGATTATCCGGGCGGGCCGACGGTGATGCTGATTTCCTCGCTGGCGAACGATACGCCGGTACCCCACCTGCTGCGCGGCCACAAGGCTACGCTCGAATTCACTCCCACCGGCTTCGTCATCCGGCCGCAGAAACTCTATGCGGATCAGGCAAAAGAATTCGTTCACCGCAAGACGGGCGGGGAAGATACCGAACTCCATCTGCGCAATCTGCTGCGGGCGATTCGCGGCCAGGAAGCCCTCAAGTGCGACGTGATGCTGGGCTACTATGGCGTGGTGGCGTGCCAGTTCGGTGTTCTTTCTCAGCAGCGCCGCAAGTATCTGAAGTGGGATGCGGCGAACGAAAGGATCGTGGAAGCATGAGGGGCCATGCCGCTGTTGCCTTGCTGCTCCTTGCAGTGTTGATGGGTGTCGCGCGCGCGGAGAGCCGCTTCGCTTTCCGGGATGCTTCACCGGACTCTCTCGAATTGCTCGAAAACGGGCAACCGGTGTTTGTCTACAACCACGGAATGATCCTGCGGGAGGGCGTTGACGAGAAGTTTCGCCGCTCCTCGTATCTGCACCCGGTCTACGCGCCGAACGGTGCTCTCCTGACGGACGATTTTCCGAAGGACCATCGTCATCATCGAGGAATCTGCTGGTCTTGGCCGGACGTTCAATTCCTCGGGAAAACCTACGATGTCTGGGCTGTCGAAGGCATGCACCAGCGCTTCGTCACGTGGCGCAAGCGAGAAACCGCGGCAGGCAAGGCCGTGCTTTCCGTGGAAAACGGCTGGTTCGTGGGGGATCGAAAGGCGGTCCGGGAGTTTGTCGAGATCACGGTCCATCCGTCGAAGGGCGGGCGGCGCGTGATGGATTTCGATCTTCGGTTTGAAGCCGTGGATGAACCCGTGCGGATCGCCGGGCGTGAGATCAAGGGCTACGGCGGATTCGGGGTCCGCTTTGCGCCACGCGACGGCACGGTCATTCGCACGGAGAAGGGAATTGAGGCGAAGGATTCCGATATGATTCCGCACCCATGGGCGGAACTCGAAGCTGCCTTCGCGGGGAAGCGAGCCGGCATGCGCATTGAAGATGCGCCCGAAAACCCTGGCGATGGACCGGTCGGCTGGTGTCTGCGCCATTACGGCTATCTGGCCGCGAACTACCCCGGGCTTTCCGCTGTTACCCTTGAGCCGGGGCATCCGTTGAGGTTGCGCTATCGCGTGACGGTGTTCTCCGCGACGTAAACCTGCGCATGACCGCCGCGGTCGCTCGTGAAGCTGACATAGCGTTCGCCGGGGCTGTAGCACGGGTGCGGATGCGTCCACTGCGGGCCATAGATCGAGTCGAGCGGCACTTCGAGCCAACTGAGAGCGGCGCCTTCTCCGGACTTCCAGTCCGCGGGGGTCCGCTCTTTCCATTGCGTGCCGCCGTTGCTCGCCTCCGGGCGGCAGATTGGCCGCCGATTTCCGCTTGCAACGTCAATCTCGAAGATCCCCTCGTCGGGCAGATTGGTGTCGCAGAGGACGCGATGGCCGTCGCGAGAGGGGCTTACGTGCCACACCGGGTAATCGGTAATGCGCGAGATTTCGCGGGTTGTCCAGTCCATCCGGTAGAGGGCCTGTTTCCAATGCACGAAGATCAGGTCTCCGGTGGAACCGAGGAAGGTTTCGTGCGTGATCCATTCTTCGAAGGGGTTTTCGTAGAGGCACTCCATGCCGGTGCCGTCGCGCTTCACCCGGTACATCCGCGGTGCGGGGTCGCCCGCGAATTCGATCCATTCCGGATCGAGCGGATGATACTGCGGATGGATCACCGTCCGGCCGAATGGGATCACCCGCCAGTCTCTGCCGTCCGCTCGGCCCGTCACCAGGCCCTGCTCGCCGCCGCGCTTGTAGGCGGCGGTCAGCCAGCGGCCGCCATCCCCCAGAGTGCATTCGCCGAGTTGCGCGCCCTCGAACTCGACCACCTTCGATTCTGAAAGAGAGGAACGGTGAAGCCGCCAGATGCCGCCGCCCCGCACGAAGTAGACGTGCCCGCCGTCCGGCGACAGGGTGGGCGAATAGGCATGCACCGGATCGCCGCCGGTGAGTTGACGGATCTCTCCGTCGGGAAAACCGGCTTCATAAATCTGTGCGCCCTCGGAACGGTCTGACACAAAAATCAGGTGCTTTGAATCCGGCGTAAAGGAACTCTGCAGGAAATAGCTCAGATGGTTCGTGGAGGGGTGCGCCGTGATCTGGTGGATGCGCGCGCCCGTGGATGGATCCAGGAAGCTCCGGTGTTCGGACGGGAAGACGAAGCCTTTCATACGCGTCACGGGGGTCATCTGACCCAGCATATCGGTGTTTGGACTGATTCGCGAAGCGCGGAACCCAGGTTCCAACGGGGTTGGCTGGCATTCGGCGGTCCGGATTGGGCCCCGATCGGGAAACTTCGATCTGGCGATCCTCCCGGCCGTTCGACGAAATTGTGTCAATTGTGAAGGAACCTAAACTTACTTGCACAGGTTCAGTATGTTACGATGGCCGAATTATGGTGTGGAAGGCTGGCGTAGCTTGCCGGCCCGAGGAGTAGTCTCAATGAAAGCAATGAAATCGCTTACCCGGTTCCTTGCCGGGCTCACGCTATTGCTGATGGCCATTGCCGTCACGCAACCAGCGAATGCGCAGGTGCTCTACGGTTCCATCGTTGGCACCGTCGAAGATTCGTCCGGAGCGGTGCTCCCGGGCGCTGCCATCTCGTTCACGAATACGGCCACGGGCGTTGCCCGAGAATTCCGCTCGGACGAGCAGGGGCGTTATACCGCCGTCAGCATGCCGGCCGGAACCTATGATATGTCAGTGACCCTTTCCGGTTTCCGCACACTCACGCGTACCGGCATCGTTGTCACGATCAACAATGTCACTCGCGTGAACGCCAGCCTTGAAGTAGGTCAGGTGACTGACCAGGTGACGGTAACCGCTTCCGCGGTTGCATTACAGACCGACCGTTCCGACACGACGTCCGAGATCAGCGCCCGGACCGTGGTGGAATTGCCCCTCGCGTCCTACCGCAACTATCAGAGCATGATCAACCTGGTGCCCGGCGCGACGCCCGCGGCATTCCAGAACTCCGTCGGTGCGTCTCCGCAGCGATCGCTCACGACGAACATCAACGGAACGAATCGCAACAATAACAACACGCGTGTCGATGGCGCGATCAACGTCTATATCTGGCTGCCGCACCACACGCTTTACAATCCTCCGGTGGAATCCATCGAGACGGTGAATATTTCCACGTCGTCCTTCGACGCGGAGCAGGGAATGGCCGGCGGCGCGGCTGTTACGGTGGCAACCAAGTCCGGCACCAATGAGTTGCATGGTTCCGCTTACTGGTATCACGATAACCAGCACCTCTATGCCCGGCCGTACTTCTACCGGCAGTCCACGCCGAAGCCGACGCTATCGAAGTCTATCGTCAACATTCCCGGCGGGACGATTGGCGGCCCGATCATTAAGAACAAACTCTTTTACTTTTTCAGCTACGAGCGCACTTCCGAGCGCACCGGCCAGTTCACGAACGCCAGCACTCCGCCCGCCGACATGCGGGCCGGGAATTTCTCGGCCTATGCCGGCCTGGGCAACATTTACGATCCCCTTACCGGCATCGCGAGCGGTGCGGGCCGTTTGCAGTTCGTAAACAATATCATCCCGCAGAGCCGGATCTCCCCCACCTGGGCTAAGATTCAGGCGCTCGCTCCGCTGCCCAACCAGCCCGCGCAGGACGCCTTTGGGCTCTCCGGGAATTACTTCAGTTCCGCTACCCTCCAACTCACGCGTGACCAATACGACGTGAAGTCAAATTACAACGTGAATGAGAAGCTGATGGTGTGGGGCAAGTATTCCCACATGAAGGCCCCGGTGGTGGGCGCTGGCGCTCTCGGTGAGCTTACCGGTCCCGCGCTGGGACAGCTTGGCAAGGCCGACGTGAGCGTGAAAATTCCCACGTTTGGCTTCAACTACACGGCGTCGCCGACGATGTTCATTGACGGCGTCTTCGGCCACACCCGCTTCAGCAACGTGGCCACGGGACCCGATTACGGCAAGAACTGGGGCTCGGAAGTCTGGGGCATCCCTGGCACCAATGGAGGCAAGGCTTTCGCGGGCGACATCCATTATTCCGGACAGCCCTGCATTAGCAACGGACTGACCTCCTGGGGGAACTGTTCGTCCTCGAATCCCAACTTCTATGCGGATCGCAGCTACACCTACACAACGAACATCTCCAAAGTTCACGGTGCGCACGAGTTTCGATTCGGCGTGGATATTATCCGCCATGCGATGAACCACTGGCAGCCGGAAATCGCCAATCCACGCGGGGCTCTCAACCCGACTGGCAACGCCACCGTACTCCTTGGCCAGACGTCCCGGTCTATCCACACGTACGCGGCAGGCCTGCTCGATATTCTTGGCAGCGCAAATAAGTCCGTGCAGTTCTTCCAGATGACGACGCGGGAATGGCAGAATGGCCTCTATTTCCGTGATCGCTGGCAGGCGTCGCGGAACCTGACGGTGAACCTTGGGCTGCGCTATGAATACTATCCGCTAATGACGCGCGCGGATGGCCGCGGACTGGAACGCTGGGATCCCGCGACCAATCTCGTGACGATCGGCGGCGTGGGCAACGTGCCGCGGAGCAACGGTCTCTCGACGTCGAAGAAACTCTTCGCGCCGCGCGTCGGTTTCGCCTACCGCATCGGCGACAACACCGTGCTGCGTTCCGGCTACGGCATCACCTACAACCCGATGGTGCTTTCACGGCCGCTGCGCGGCCTCTATCCCTCGACGATTGCCGCCAGCTGGGTGGCACCCTCGAACTATAGCTACTACGGCTTCCTCGCGGACGGAATTCCCGATGTGCCCACACCTGACATCAGCAGCGGCGTGGTGGCACTACCGTCCACCGTCAATATGGGTCCGCGCAGCCCCTGGGGCGGCGAGATTCACCGCGGCTATATTCAGAGCTGGAACCTGACGCTGGAGCGCAAACTCCCCGCGAATTTCCTGGTGTCGGCCGGCTACGTCGGCAACCAGACCGTTCGCCAGTTCCTTGATCGTGACATCAATGCTGCTCCTATCGGTACCGGCACACTGGGTCGTCCGCTGGTGGCAACCCAGAATCGCCGTATTGAAGCGCTGATGTGGGATGGCTGGGGCAACGCCAACTACCACTCTCTGCAGGTGGCCATCAACAAAGAGTTCTCCAAAGGACTTTTCATGAAGGGCGCCTACACGTACTCGAAGGCCATCAATATGAGCGACGATGACGGCTGGGCCGGACTCCCGCTCACCAACCTCGACGAAGCCCTCTATCGCAACCGAGCGCTGGCGGGCTATGACCGTACGAACATGTTCGTCATGAGCTGGGTATATGACATCCCGTTCGGCAAAGACCGGCATTTCAAGCTCGGCGGGCTCGCCGATTGGATTGCGGGCGGCTGGCGCCTCAACGGTATCTATTCGGCTTACGACGGAACTCCGTTTACGGTTAGCGCGAGCAGCAATTCACTCAATGCACCGGGTTCCAGCCAGACGGCCGACCAGGTCGGGGAACTCAAGAAGATTGGCGACGTGGGTCCGGGAACGCAGTACTACGCCGTGGAATCGTTCCGCGACCCCAACTTCCAGCGGCCGACGAACCTCTACCGCTTCGGCAGTATGGGCCGTAATGCGGTCCGCGGGCCGGGATTCCAGAAGGCCGACCTGGCCGTGTTCAAGGATTTCCGCCTGACGGAGCGCTTCATGCTTCAGTTCAAGGCGGAGGCCTTCAACTTCACCAACACGCCCCGCTTCGGAAATCCCGCGGCGAATGTTAGCAGCATGACGATGTCCGCAACCGGGGCCATCGTCAATGCCAACAACTTCATGGCGATCACCAGCGCGAGCGATGAGCGGAAGTTCCGCTTCGGCTTGCGTCTGACCTTCTAACCGAAGGCGAAATCTTCGCCGAAAAACGAACGGGGCGGGTTCCATCACGGGACCTGCCCCGTTCGCCGTTTGAGGGAATGGCGTTCGCAATTTCTCGCGGCGTGATTCAGGCGAACGACGGAACCTTCAACTGCAATCCGCCCTTCAGCGCGGATTCGTGCGCGACGATGCCGGGAGCGGTGAAGGCGACTGCATCTAGAACGTCCACCGCCGGTTTTCGCCCTTCGAGCACCGCGCTCACGAACTCATGCGTGAGGAAGGTATGCGATCCTCCGTGCCCGCTCCCGCTTCGCAGCCCTTGCGGAAGCAGGTCCGTGCTCCACCACTTCGGATCCTCGTACGATTCCAGCACGGATCCCTGCCGGACGAATCCGCCGCTGTCCTTCTCCTTCTCGTCGCTCCAGCGGACGATCTTCGCGCCCAGTCCATTCGGGCTGGGGAAGAAAAAGCTCATCTTGTCGCCGTAATACTGCGCCCGCTCCGTACCCTTGTGCGCCCCCTTCCACCACACGGCTACCCGGAATGCCGTACCCCGGTCCGTCTCGAAGAACGCAGTCTCATTCCAGAACGGATTTCGATACGCATTGTCTTTCAGAATCGGGTCGCCGTCCCCCCATCCGAGGCAGCTCACCCTGGTGATTCGCTCGCCCGTTACCCCCAGAAGATGGGCCGTGCAATGCGTGGGATAGTGCATGGGTGGGAACCCGTGGCGCCACGTGCGCTTACCATTGTCGAAGAACAGTTCTTCCAGTCCCGCGTGGTGATATTCGCTTTCGCAGGCATAGAGATGGCCGAACGCCCCCTGCCGGTAAAACTTCCGCGCGGAGATCGTCATCTGCTGGTAGTAGCTGGTCTCGGCCATCATGTACGTGAGCCCGCTGCGCTTGACGGCATCCACCAGAGTCGCGCATTCGTCAAGAGTCATCGCCGCCGGAACCGCCGAGAGGACGTGCTTGCCCGCTTTGAGACAGGCCAGGGCATGGCGCACATGGTCCGGCGCCGGCGTGAACAGTCCAACCGCCTCAACCTGCCCGTCCCGCAACAACTCTTCGAGCGACGGGTACGTCTTGCCGCACGAGTACGTCTTTGCAAGATCCGCTCGGCGGTCTTCCCGAAGATCGCTGACGGCTTCCACCACGCAGTTCGGATGCTGGTGAAACTGGAATCCGGTGCCGAAGCGCCCGCCCACTATTCCGATCCGCAGCTTTCGATCCGCGGCCACCGCCGTCGACGCCGCCAAGGCGAGAAGGGCTCTGCGGCTCCATGTCATTTCGTCTCTCATTGTCGTTTCTCCCGTCCGTGCGCCCATCGGGCGCGCTTCAACCGTCGTTGCGCCACACGCATGAAATTCGCTTGCTGCGTCCGGTAGCGATCTCCTTCACTTCGGCCTCCGCCCGGTGCATTCCTCTCGCCGTGGCGTTTGCGCCCAGGGGGGCCAAATAGTAGCGGTCCGCCTTCGATTCGCTCAGACTGGCTTCCGCCACCATTCCATCCACTCGAAGCGACAGCAGTTGAGTGCGATCGGCCTTTGGGACGCCCTGATTGGTGGTATCCGCCGCGAGCCGCAGGCGCAGAGCCAGCCCCGTCGCAGGCGCGGCTTCCTCAAACGCCATGCCGGGCCGCAGTAGCGTGAGCGCCCCCAGCGGCAGCCGGGAATTTCCGCCGTCGGCTCCCCACCAGCGCCACTCTGGCTCGTGCCGGTTTACGAAGGCGCGCAACTCCGGGGAACCTCCCGCATACTGCGTCTTCCAGCCCGTGACTTCATCATGCCGGACTGTCATCACGCGGCCCGTTGCCAGCGCCTCCAGCCAGCCAGCCCAGCCGGGCTCCCGCGCAACATACAGCGTTCGAAATGCGCTGAGATACTTGCTCCACCACCAACTTTCCTTGCCGTGTGTATCCTGCAGCCCGACATAGGGTAACCTGCCTGCCCATCGATGCAGGAAGGGCTGCGAATGGAGGAAATTCTCGTTGCCGAAGTGGAAAGCGGCGATGGCGGCGTAAGTCCCCTTGGCGACCGCTTCATCAAGCAGCACGCGCGTGAACTCTTCGTTTTCGTTGAACTGCCACACCAGCCGTCCGCCGCCTCGCCGGAGTTGCGCCAGACGGCCATCGCGAAAAGTCTCCCAGGGGTAAGGGAAGCTCTTCTTCGGCAACTGCCTCCCGGTATCGATTCCATAGGGCGCTAGGGTATCCACGAGATGCGAGTAACAGCCCAGCCCCGGCAACGATACGTACGTGCCGTACTCTTCGTCGGCGATGTGGAACTCAACCGGAGCCTTTTCCTCCGCCGCGATCCGCCGGGCCTCGCGTACCCAGCCATCCGGCGAATTCTTCGCGGTCCACAGGTGGATCCCAAGGGCATTCGCCAGCAGTACGGCTTCTCTGGGGCTCCCGTTTCCAGGTGCTTCCACCTGCGCGGAGAAGACCCGCATACCGGGCTGGATGGAAGCGCGGCTCGCCCGCGCGGCTGGCTTCTCCTTGAAGCGGGGCACGTGGTTCAGCATCCGAAGGCAATCGAGCGCGTAGTAGGTTGCCAGCGGATTCGGCTCTCCGCCGGGACGGTCCTGGAACCCGCCTTCCGGCGTGAGCAAGGACTCCACCCAGCGGATGCAGGACGCCGCATCGCGGGCCTGGGTGCCAACGCGTTCCAATACCTGCAATGCCGCCCAGGTGTAAGCGATATCGTCCACGGAGCCGATGCTTGCCTTGGGCGCGTAGGTGAAGCCTCCGGAGGGAAGCTGGCAATCCCGAACCCAAGTGCCCAGGCCGGTCTCGGGTGCCTTGCTTATCCCGAGACATTCGCAGGCCAGCAGGCCCCAGAGCGAATTCATTACGTGCCCGTCGCTGCCGTCCGCGGCGGGCGTCGTGTTGAAGGTGCCGTTTGCGCGCCGCCGTGCCGTGAAGTAGTCGCGCCACGCGCTCTCTTCCGCGGAGGGAGAGAGCCCCAGTTGGCGGCGCACGCGCACGGCCATCGCCTGATGCTGGAACACCGGATTTCCGCTGAGTTCGTAATTCGTGGTGAAGTCTGCCGGCTTCGTCCACTGTGCAGCCAGAGCGCGAAAGCCATCGACCGGCTCGTCGAGCCACAGCAGCGTCTGCATCTGTTCAAAATCGAGCCTCCAGAGCGGCCTTTCCGTGCGACGCCGCTCCGCGACGGGATAGTGGGAGCGTACAAACTCCGCCACCCGCGCCGATTCTGGCACCGGCAGGCCCAGGAGGCGGTAACTCCCGACAACCCCGAACGTCGGGCTCACTTGCGCCGTGACATCACCCTCCCAACCGTAGGCTCCCTCGGGACGCCGCAGGCTCTCAAGGTAGCGGGTCAGCTTGCGGCGCAGCTCATCCGGCCAGGCAGGAGCGGCGATCGCCGTGAAGGGAGCCGCGCAGGCAGCCATCGGGGCGGCGATGAGCGAGACAAAGGTCCGGCGGTGCATGTAATGAGACTATCTCGAACGCCGTTCCTTCGGGGTGGCCGGACCTGGAGAAAGTGAGATCGGATGCTCCAATGCCGGGAAGAATCTCGCTTCCGTTTGTCAGAGGAGAAGTGCGTCTATGCCCAGCGTAAAACGGCCACACGTGTTGAAAGCGGTTTATGAGGAGGCGGCGAAGCTGCTTGCGCGCCGGGAAGCGCCCACGGAGCACGTCGATCCCAAGCGGTGGCTCTACCGTGCGGCGGATCTCAAGTACATGACGATAAACACGAACGGCTTCTTTCCGCGCCTCTCCGCGAACCAGGCGCTGGTAGTGCGGGACGCAAGCACGGACGGCAATCGCTTTTCCGGCATTTCCAAGGTGCCGGGGATTGGGAACCGCGGTGCGATCTATTGCGCGGGGCAGCAATCGGCGCTGGTGAACGAACTGATGCACTATACGGCGAATCAGCCGGGCGTGATGATGAACACCGCCACCAATATGCCGGTGCCGAGCTTCTCATTCGCCCAGAAATTCGTCGTGAAAATCCGGCTGATGCACGTGCTGGCGCTGTGCGATCTATCGCCGCACAACCCCGGCAGCCGGCAATTCCTCGATAGGATCTTCACCGCGCCCACGGTGCAGGCGGCTCTCACCCAGGGCGGCAACCGCCCGATTTCCATGTGGCTCGAAATGAATGACGGGCAGGATTGTTCGGTGGCTCGCGGCCTGGGGCTGGCGGTGGCGCATTGCGGCTGGCTGCATGGGTTACAAGCACAAACGGTGCGCCCGTCGGACCGCTCCCCGGATGAGATGGGCGACAACGTCGTGCTCTTCGGCGATGCCAATCAGGCCGTGCCCGGCTTGTGGATCGAGTGCGCTTACCGCTTCCCGCTCAACGGCCCTCCCGAAGAGATTCCGGTGCAGTATTAGGGGTCCGCGTGATCGTTAGCGCATCGGAGATTCGAGCAGAGTCAGCCTCCCGCTGCTTCCGTCGAACTCGGCTTCCACGCCGATAGGGACGACGGACTGGTCCGGTACATGACCAATCATGAGGCCGCGGGCACAGGGAATATCGAGGTGCGAGGCCGCATCGCGTAGCACATGCTCCAGGCTGAAGGTATTGCCCGTATCCTCTGCGTCGGTGAACTTGCCGAATATGAGCCCGCTGGCTTTGGCCAGCTTCCCGGAGAGAAGCAGTTGCGTGAGCATCCGGTCTACCCGGTAGGGCTTCTCGTGAACATCCTCCAGAAATACGAGCCGGCCCGAGAAGTCCGGTTCATAGGGGGTGCCCATCAGGCCCGTGACCAAGGTGAGGTTCCCACCGGTGAGGCGGCCGCGCGCGATGCCAGAGCGGAAGCTCGTGATGCGGTTCTCCCGCTCCACCCGTCCTGGGCCCGGGGTGAACGGAGGGGGCGCGGCAATAGGTATATTGGCCTTCGGCTCCATGAGCACTTTTTGAAATTCGCCGATGCTGTAATTTGTGAAGCGGCTCAGTGCGGTTTGCCCATGGTAAGTGATCAGACCGCACTTGCGGTGCAGCGCACAATGCAGCGCGGTGATATCGCTATAGCCGATGAGCGCTTTCGGGTTGGACCGGATAACGTCGTAATCGAGGTAGGGAAGAACCCGCATTGCGCCGTAGCCGCCGGCCAGAGCCATGATGGCACCAACTTCGGGATCGGCGAACATTGCGTTGAGGTCAGCCGCGCGGGCCGCATCCGGCCCTGCCAGATATTGCGTTCGTTCGAAGAGATGCTTGCCGGGCCTGGCGCGAAAGCCGAAACTCTCGACGAGTTCGAGGCCATAACGCACGGTTTCGTCTTCCGCGGCGGGGCTTGACGGTGCGACGACCCCGACGGTCATTCCAGGGCGCAGCCGTTTCGGCTTCAGCAGCGGCGGCGGGTCCTGGTTACCCTCCGCCGCCGCGCCTTCCGCCACAAAACCAATACTGCCCGCTACTCCAAGGCCGGTCTGCACAAACTCCCGTCGCTGCATCGGAGACTCCCCCTTTGCCCTACAGCGTTGCAGATCCGAGCCCTGCCGGGCAAGGGCGAGGGAATTCGCTTGCCGGGTTCATGCGGGTCGTGCCTCGCAAGTGAGCACGAACCCGCACCCGGACTGGAAGCGGATCACCCGGATTGCGCCCTAGCCTTCCTCGTCCGCCGATGGGCCCAGCATCGCGGGGACAGAGATATCGTTCAGCCGCAGGTAAAGACCGAGTTGCGCGCGGTGGTGCACGAGGTGGTCCAAAATGAAGCTGCGCACGATGATCAGTTTCGGGAAGGAGAACATGACCTCACCCGCCTTCTTCATCGTCCAGATTTCCGCCAGCGTGGCATCGCTCACGCCCTTCAGCGCTTCGATGGATTCCGCCAGATTCCTATCGAACGTCGCGAGGAGGTCGGAAAGGTCTTTGGCAACATAGGCCTCGAACTTCGGTCCGTCGACGGGTTCGATGTCCAGTTCACTCGTGTCCAGTGTGTACTTCGCCCAGCCCAGGGACTCGGCAACGTGCGATGCGAGCTTGAGAAAAGTCATCGATTTGGGGTGCGGCGTCCAGTCGAACTTGCTTTCCGGAATCCGCTCCAGGACTTTGCGCGCGGAAATTGCGGAATGCGCGAGTTCCTCCGCCATTCCTTGTCCAATCGTCATAGAATACATCTCCAATCCGAGATAGAAATTGAAGGGTTGGTGACAGAGCCGCCGAACCTCTCTTCAAGCAGAATACGACAGTTTTTCGTGATTTCAGCAGAAAAGAGTGAAAAAATTTACAGTAATCTTTGGTTGATTGTGTGAGCCCGGAAATGTGGGTTCGGATTCAGACCGTGGCAGGCGGTTCAACTGCGTTGGAAACATGCTTCGGTAGCGGATGGAGGGCGCGGAGAATGGATTCGGAGGAGGGTGCGCCACGCTGCGAGAAGACGATGGTGCCGACAGCATCGATCAGCACCACGGTGCGCTTCACAAGCCATCCGTTCGCGCGGTACAGCTTCGCGATTCGCTGACCCTGATCCACCAGTAGGGGGAAGGGGAACCGGTTATCGGCGGAGAAACGCCGGTGCCGGTCCGCGCAGGCCGGGTTCACGCCGAAGACGCGGACGCCGGCCGCTTCAAATTGACTCCAGGAATCTCGGATTTCACAGAGCTGCGCACGGCAAACAGGAGTGCCGTCGGCCGGGTAGAAGACGAGCAACACCGCATGGCCGCGCAAGCTTGAAAGTCGAATGAGCCTGCCGGATTCGTCCAGCGCTTCAAACTCGGGGGCCGCACTGCCAGCCGGAAGCGGTTTTCCAAAAAAGTTCCACACAGCAATTTGGTTTTGCGCGACCACGGCCGAGCGCAGACAATACCGCTCCTCTGTTGCAGCCGGGCGTTTCCCCCGGGCTGCGCTATGGCCTATTCCGCACCTTTCAGAATCTCCATCAATCGGGCGTGAAACGCTTCCGCAGCCGGAATATCAATGCAAACCACAAGAACGGTATCGTCCCCGGCAATCGTCCCCGCCACGCCCGAGGGAGCCGCATTGTCGATGGCAATCGCGAGGGAGTTCGCATGGGCCGCCGACGTCTTGAGCACGAGGAGGTTTTGTGCCGGACGGATATCGAGCAAATATCCGTTCACCGCGGATTCCAGGTGAGACGCCTTTTCGGGAAACTCCTGCAACTGTACATAGCCGTCTTTGGTCTTTACGAGGCCGAGTTCGCGAAGATCGCGGGAAAGCGTTACCTGGGTGGTGGTGATGTCCAGTTCCGCAAGTTCGCGCGCCAATTCCTCCTGTGTAAACACTGGCTTGCTCTCAATGATTTTGAGGATTTGACCCTGGCGGAAGACTTTCATCGCATCGCTCCCGAGCGCCTACCAGATCGGGGTGCGTTCCCGCATGGAGGCGAGCCGTGCCCGCGCATTGGCCAGCGCTCCGCGAACGGCGGCGGGCCCGGTACCCCCCTTCGCTTCGCGGGTTTTCATTCCTTCGCGGGGATCGAGGAGCGCGGCGTGTTCCGGCCGAAATTCCGGTGCAAACGCCGCCAGGGTCTCGGGCGTCCAGTCGCCCGGTTTCTTGCCTGTTTCGACGCTGTGCAGCACCAGACGCCCCACCAGCTTGTGAGCGGAATGGAAGGGGAAGCCTTCCCGCGCGAGAGCCTCGGCCAGGTCGGTAGCCACCAGCCAGCCTTCCGCCGCAGCCTCCTCGGAGACCAGCGGGCGAAGCGCCACGCCGCGCGCGACTTCGGTGGCCATGGCAAGCGAGAGCTGCACGGTCTCGGCGGCGTCGAACAACTGCTCTTTGTCTTCCTGCATGTCGCGGTTGTAGGTCATCGGCAGGCCCTTCATCAGCACGTATAGCGCGGAGAAACTGCCAAAGACGCGCCCGGTCTTGCCGCGAATCAATTCGAGCGAATCGGGGTTCTTCTTCTGCGGCATCAGGCTGGAACCGCTGGTGACGGGGTCGCTCAGCTCCAGCCAGCCGAACTCGTCGCTCGAATACAGGATCCAGTCTTCGGCCAGACGAGAGAGGTGCAGGGCGATGGTACTGGCGGCGTAGAGATAGTCGAGGACGAAATCGCGGTCCCCGGAAACGTCCATGCTGTTGGTAGTGGTGGCTTCGAACTCGAGTTCGCGGGCGATCTGCTCCCGGTCAATGGGGAAACCGCTGCCGGCAAGCGCGCCGGAGCCGAGGGGCATGACGTTCACGCGGGAACGGGCTTCGGTGAGGCGCTGCCAGTCCCGCTCCAGCATGTCCGCGTAGGCGAGAAGGTAATGCGGCCAAAGCACGGCCTGCGCGCGGCGAAGGTGAGTGAAGCCGGGAATTACCGCGTCCGGGTAGCGTTCGCCGAGGTTCAGCAAGGCTTCGATGAGATCCGCGACATGGTGGCGGGTGGCATCAATCTCTTCCCGCAGCCAGAGCCGTGTATCGAGAGAAACCTGTTCATTGCGGCTGCGCCCGGTGTGAATCTTCTCGGCCGCGGGACCGGCGTACTCGTGAAGCTTACGGATGACGAGCGTGTGGACATCTTCCTCGGACGCGCCGGCGAAGAAGCGCTCGTCGTTCGACTCCGTCTCAATGCGTTGCAGCGCGGCGAAGATGTGGCGGTATTCGTCGTCATTGAGAATGCCGATGCGCAGCAGTGCATTCGCGAAGGCCTTGGATCCGCGCACGTCGGCGCGAATCAGTTTGCGGTCAAAGTGGAGAGACCGCGAGAAGCGGTCAAACAGTTCCGAGGGTCCGACGGCAAAACGGCCGCCCCACAGCTTCATGGGTTCCGACATGATCCTACTTATCCTTGGCTGGCAGCCTGATGGCCGCAACTCCTGATCTTAGCGCGAAGCCGCGGTTTTCAGCTTCCCCGCCGCTAGGTGCGACATGCGCCAAACCCGCAATACGACCCGAGAGTCGTATCTTCAGGGGCCGGAGGTTCGGACGCTTCGGGGCGGAAGTGCGGGATTTCGGGAAGTCTGGAGGATCCTCAACAAGACCTTGAAATATAGCACCGAGTGCCATAGTATAGAAGTGGGTCAAGTTGTGCAATGGGCCCCACGCGAGTCTACAAGTCGAAGTGGTTCCAGCGGTTTGCAAGGAAGGAGGGCATTGTCAGCGACGCAAATGGCAGTGTTGGTGAAGAACGGCGATTTTGTGGAGGTTACTCGCGATGAGCAGACGACAGTATCGAAGTGACGCCATGGCTGCCATCCACGAGACGATGGAGGCGCTTCATGGCATTGGGGCTATCGATAAGCAGACCATGCGGCATTTTGACGAAGCTTGCCTGACTCCGGTCCGTGCGCTGACGGCGGAAGAAATCCGGGCGCTGCGCGAGCGAGAGCATGTGAGCCAGACAGTGTTCGCAAATTATCTGAATGTGACAACGAGCCTTGTGAGCAAGTGGGAGCGAGGCGAAAAGAAGCCATCCGCGCCCGCGTTGAAACTGCTGTCGCTAATCGAGAAGCATGGCATCGACGCCGTAGCGTAGCGGCTCGCGGCTTGGGGACGAAACGGAGTTCGCGGATATGCGCTCAGACGATTGCGCGAGATAGCACCGACGCCCTTTCGACTGCACTACTTCTATCGGGTTCGCGCCGGTCGCGTCTCCGAGACGAGGAGGCATTCGGAATGAATGTGGCAATTAACGGCCTTGGCAGAATTGGCCGTGCGGCGATGAAACAGGTTCTGGACGAAAGCGCGTTGAACCTGGTTGCCGTGAACGACCTGATCCCCGCTGACAATCTGGCGTATCTTCTGAACTTCGATACGGTCTACGGACGCTACCAGCGAACCGTGGAAGCGGCGGATGGCGGGTTGCGCGTGGACGGACGCACGATTCCGCTCTATAGCGAGAGGGACCCCGCGCGCCTGCCTTGGAAGGAACTTGGGGTCTCTCTGGTATTCGAGTGCACCGGCGCCTTCCGCAAGCGCGAAGACCTTGCGAAACACGTCGATGCGGGAGCGCAAACCGTCATCCTTTCCGCGCCCGCCAAGGGGGACGATATTGGCACCGTGGTTCACGGCGTGAACACCGCCACGGGCGAAGGCAAGCGGATAATTTCCTGCGCCAGTTGCACCACCAATTGCATCGCGCCCGTCATGGAAGTGATGAACCGGAGAATTGGCATTCGGAAGGCGATCATGACCACCATTCATGCCTATACCACAAGCCAGGGAATTGTGGACGGGCCGAACAAGCAATTCCGCCGGGGCCGTGCGGCAGCGGCGAATCTGGTTCCCACCTCGACGGGGGCGGCGAAAGCAGCCACGCTGGCGCTGCCGGAACTCAAAGGGAAGTTTGACGGCGTGGCGGTGAGAGCACCGGTTCCGGTGGGCTCGCTTGCCGACATTGTTCTTCTCACCAGCCGCCCCACCAGCGTGGAGGAAGTGAACACGATCTTCCGCGAAGAATCCCAATCCGAGCGATACCGCGGGATTCTCGACGCCACCGACGATCCGATCGTCTCGTCCGACATCATTGGCCGTACGCACGCCTCTATCGTGGACCTGGGGACGACGCAGGTAGTGGACGGTGATCTCGTCAAGGTGATGAGCTGGTACGACAACGAGTGGGGCTACACCCATCAGATGCTGCGTGAAGCGATCGCCATTGCGAAGGCTTAGTGCCGCCATTCGTAAGACTTCGAGGGCGCATCCTTTGGCCTGTGTGAGCCGGGGAGGCGCGGCGCGCTGGCAGCACTTGCGTCGCGGCCTCTCCGGCGAAATAGCGCTCCTATTGCATCGCCTGGATATCAGCGAGCACTTGTTCCGCGTGGCCGTCTGCCTTCACCTTGCGGTAGATCTTGAGGATCTTACCGTCTTCGCCGATGACGAACGTGGAGCGTTCGATCCCCACGCTTTTCTTGCCGTACATGTTCTTTTCCACCCAGACGCCGTACGCATTGGCGGCTGTTCTTTCGGTGTCGGCAAGGAGGGGGAAGGTCAGGTCGAACTTGCTCTTGAACTTGGCCTGCGCGTTGGGCTCGTCGGGGGAAATCCCAATTACCTCGACGCCAAGCTTTTCGAATGCACTCTTCGTATCGCGGAACTGGCAGGATTCGGTTGTGCAGCCAGGGGTGTCGGCTTTGGGGTAGAAATACAGGACGACTTTCTTGCCCTTGAGCGAAGACAGTTTAAAGACGCTACCGTCGTCGGTTTCCAGTTTAATTTCAGGTGCTTTCTTGCCCACGGCAAGCGTGGCGGGGTTGGTATCCGTGCTAGACATACGGTATTGGATCCACCGAATGCAGGTTCGGACTTCTTTTTGTTGGGGGAATCGGGCGCAAGCGGGAAGTGGGCTAGCGCCGTTCCGCCAGGGCTTCCTTCAGCATCTTTTCAAACTTCAGTTTCTGCTGGTCCGTGAGCAGTTCGGTGATCTTCTCACGGCCGGACGCTTTCACTTCGTCAAGCTGATCCTGCAGTGCGTGGTAGTACTGGAAATAGTCATCCAGCACCACGCGCAGCCGTTCCTGCTGGTCTGGCGTGAGGTCCAGCTCGGTAGTGAGCCGCGAGAGCGTCATTTCGCGACTGAGTTCCTGGGGAGATGAGGCGACGAAGGTCTGCGATTGGGTGAAGGTGATGGCGATTGCACCCACCAGGGCGCCGCACAGGAAGATCAGCGAGAAGGTGAGCAAGACGCGCGGGTTGCTCCAGGAGTAGTGATTGCCCGACACTATTCGGCTCCCTGATAATTTGCCAGCGTCACGAGCATATTCTGGCGGTCCCGCGCCGGATCCTTACCCAGATTTCCGGGGTGCTCCGGTTCCATCAGGACGCGCTGTGTCTCCAAGGTAATCATAGTCTGCTCAGCCGAACGAGCCACCACGAAACCGGCCAGCATCGCCATCAGAGCCAGGGAAGCGAATGCCAGTTTCTTCGAGAGCGCGGGGGAGACGAAGAGGTCCCAGATGCTCGCGGGTTTCTCGGATTCGATGCGGGCCATGACGCGCAAAGCAAAGCCGGGACGCGGACCCACGTCTTCCGGGCACCGCAGATCGCGCAGGAAGCGAGCCTGCGCGCACATCAACTGCACTTCTTTCTGCTTCATGCCGGCCTCAAATCCTTCGATTGCCGTTCGCCTGTCTTCCGGAGTTAGCCCGGCGAGGTACGCTTCTTCGCCTTTTTGATCGCGGTCCATGTCACTCGACCTCACAAGTACTTACTCGAACGCCCAAGCCAGACATCTTCCCCTGCGTTCCAGCGGTCCCATGGCGGCACGGCCAGCGGACCACATCGCGCCTGTCAGCTCCGCATGAACGACGGAACCACTCCCATGCGCTCCGCCACCTTCACGAGTTTCTGTCGAGCGCGGAATAACTTCACTTTGATCGTATTCTCGTTGATTCCGGTCATGTCCGCCAACTCCTCCACGGAATGGCCTTCCACTTCCTTCATCAGCAGCAGACTCCGCTCTTCTTCCGTAAGTTTTGTCAGCAGCTTGGCAAGATAGTCCCGGCGGGCTAGCGTCGTATCCACCGGAGTTGTCTTGTCCTTGGCGATGTCGGTATTCTCCATCCGCATCGCATCATCTTCGGAAAAGTCGCTCTCGTAAACCAGCTTGCGCACCTTCTTCTTGCGCAGATAGTCGTAGCACTCGTTCACCGTGATCTTATAGACCCAGGTGAGCAGGGAACTGCGGAAGTCAAAATTCTTGAGAGAGAAATAGACCTTGGAGAACACCTGCTGGGCGATATCCTCCGCGTCGTTGTGGTTGCGCAGAATCCCATAGATGATCGAAAAAACCTTCGCCTGGTACCGTTCCACGATACTCTGGAAGGCCATTTCGTCACCGGCTTGAGCCCGGCGAACCAATGCGGCTTCTTCGGTCTTTGGATAGTCCACGCGCGCTTTCGGTCTCGTAGCCGCCGCGTGCGATGGAACGGTCATGGTTCCGGTCATCGTGCTCATGGTCGGTTCGACGTGCCCCCTTCCCCTCCGGTTTCATCCGGTTTCCCGTCCCGTCCCCGCTGAGGGCGGGGCCGAAATCGGGTGATTCCGGAACGAAATCGGCATTTTCTCAGGAATGCCGTCGGATCTGACGCGCACATGAGCCCACGCGTTGCGTTCTTGCAAAAGAATTGACTCCCGCGCACGGCGCGGCCAATTCCCGCTGGCAGCGAGGATAACAGATTTTGGGAACTTCCCGATAGCGCGACTCATCCTGAACAGCAGAGCGGATCCATCTACCGAGCGGTGGCGATGGTGCTTGGCGACGGCCGCCCACTTCGCTACACTGGAAATACTGGTGGATACTGTTCGTAGGAGTATAGGTTCATGATCCAGATGACTGACACTGCAATCGATAAGGTGCGGACGATTCTCGACACCCAGGAACCGAGGCCCGCGGGACTGCGGATCTCCGTCGTGGGTGGCGGATGCTCCGGTTTCTCTTACTCGATGGCGTTTGAGAATTCGCAGAGCATGCTCGACAAGATCTACGAGTTCGACGGCCTGAAGGTCTTCGTTGACCAGGCGAGCCTCCTCTATCTCGATAACGTCCAGGTCGATTACGTGGAAACCATGGAAGGTTCGGGCTTCAAGTTCGAGAATCCCGACGTGAAATCCACTTGCGGCTGCGGCAGCTCGTTCAGCGCGTAGCGTTTCTTCACATCTAAGCTTGGGATGCCGCCGGGCGTGGCTTCGCGGCATCCCTTGAACTTCGTCGGCCCTGCACGCGGCAATCGCCGGAACGCCGGTGGTTTGTGTTTCGATATCCCTCGCCGCCCCGGCTCTCTGTTCGCGATACTCCCGTCCGCTATGCCCCAGCGCAATTCGGGGCTGATAAGATGAGGCATGCCAGAGGCCAGCAACTCGTCATCTTCTGATTCCTCCTCGTCCCCGTCCGCGCCCTCCGGCGTGAGGATGATTCCCATCTCGACTCCCCGCGGGGAATTCCGCGTCTGGACGCGCAAGGTCGGAGAGAATCCAACCGTGAAGATCCTTCTGCTTCACGGCGGGCCCGGCAGCACGTTTGAATACCTAGAAGCGCTTGAGGCCCCGCTCGCGGGCGCGGGCCTGGAATTCTACTTTTATGACCAGCTCGGGAGTTATCACAGCGATCAGCCCGATGCGCCGGAACTCTGGGAGATCCCCCGCTTCGTGGAAGAAGTGGAGCAGGTGCGGCAGGCGCTGCAACTGGACGCAACCAACTTCTATTTGTACGGCCAGTCCTGGGGCGGAATCCTCGCGATGGAGTATGCGCTCCAGTATCAGCGGCATCTCAAGGCGCTCATCGTCTCCAACATGATGGCGAGCATTCCGGCGTATAACGAGTACGCGCAACGCACGCTCATGCCATCCATGGATCAGGACGCCCTCAAGGAAATCAGGCGCCTGGAAGCGGAAGGGAAACATGAAGACCCCCGCTACCTGGAGTTGCTTATTCCGCATCACTACGAAAAGCACCTCCTTCGGATGCCGCAAAGCCAATGGCCGGAGGCGATCCTTCGCACCTTCGCCCACATGAACGCCGCAATCTACGTCCCCATGCAGGGGCCAAGCGAACTCGGAGCCAGCGGCAAGCTGCTCGATTGGGACCGCACCAAAGACATCCACAAAATCGCCGTACCCACACTCGTCATTGGCGCGGAGCACGACACCATGGATCCGGCGCACCTGCGATGGATGGCGGGCGAGTTCCCTCGCGGCCGCTATCACCACTGCCCGAATGGCAGCCACCTCGCCATGTGGGACGACGAGAAGATCTATATGGATGGGCTGCTCCGCTTTGTGAACGACGTCGAAGCGAAGCTCGTTTAGCGTTCGCGCCGGTTCACGCCTTCATCACCAGGTCGTAACCGGGATCCAGCGTATCCTCCTCCAGATCGGCCGCCAAGAGGAGTTCATGGATGGCATAGGGGTTCGTGCGCTGCCGCGTGAAATGGTTGCGCAGCACTTCCCCCCAGTGCGCGAAACCGATCTGCTCGTCGATGTCTACGTCGGCCGCGAGTGCGTCGGCGGCGTTGCGTTGGAACGTAAGCTGGATGTTCGCGTGACGGTCGTCGCTCTTCACGCTGTTCGAGATGCGGTAGCCGGGAATCGGCTTGTGCAGCGCGGCCGGAGCGGCGACAAATCGATTGTCCTCGCTCACCTGTTCCTCAATTCCCGCTTCCATCTCCACGAAACAGCGGTCTCGCCGAATCACCAGCGGCCGGCGAAAGAATTTCCAGATCGCCCCGACGCTTCCCTTGTGCGTGGCTTTGGCGAAGATATTGAGGAGAGCAGCCTTCCGCCGGTCGCCGAGCGCGTCATAGAGCGCTTCGCCGCTCTTGCCAACCAGGTCTTCGTCTTCACTCGCCAGCGCTATCATCCGCGCTTCACCCAGCCAGTCGTGGAGCCGGTCCGGCAGCTTGCCGTACGACGGCGCATCAATGGCGGCCACGCGTTTCGCATCCCGCGTCAGATACGCTTTCTGGATCGATCGCTGTTCTCCCTCGGTAATGAACTGCTGGAAGGCGCAGGGAAGATAGTTGCGGGCCGTGATCCGGATGCTGTGCAGAGAGCCGGACCCGCCCCGCGTGGGAATCCCGTTCAGCAAAATCACGGAAGCGCCATCCGGCTCCACCGTAAAGTCGAAGTCGCCGCCGCCCGCGCCGTTCGCTCCACGGTCGCGCCGCACTTCCACTGTCACCTGGCCGCCGATCGGCTGCTTTCGCAGATCGGTGATGGGCAAAATCAGATTTCCAACCGGCATGTCCGTGCCCTCGCTTCGTCGATCCCCTTAGCTAGGAAAGCGGAAACGGGCGCAATCCCGGCTTTGTTACCGTGGTCGCGGCATGGCGGGTGCTGTTCGAGGCTAAATCGGGAATACGGGCGAAAAAATGCGCCCGCGCGCCAATCCTCGCCCTCAACTGCGATAGCATGGCAGACCGGAGGATTTGATGCGAGGTTTTGGGATGGGACAGTCGCGGCGCGCGTTCGCCGCTTTCCTGCGAAACGGTTTCCTGGCGGCCGCTCTCATGGCGTGCGCCGCTCCGGTTGCACAGGTCGCGGGGCAGGCAGGGGGCGGAGGCAGTTCCTCCCCCGCGGGCGGATTCGCGCTGAAGGCCGGAGACCGGGTGGTCTTTTTCGGCGATAGCATCACGGATCAGCGCCTTTACACGACCTTCGTGGAGACCTATGTCGTAACGCGTTTTCCCAATTTGGATGTGAGATTCACGCATTCCGGATGGGGCGGAGACCGGGTGACGGGCGGCGGCGGCGGGGGGATCGGCCAGCGCCTGGAGCGGGACGTGATTGCCTACAAGCCGACCATGGTCACGGTCATGCTCGGGATGAATGACGGCCGCTACCGCGCGTTTGACCAGCAGATCTTCGAAATCTATTCGAGGGGCTACCGGAATATCGTCCAAACATTGAAGAAGGGCCTTCCGGGGGTGCGGATCACGGCCATTCAGCCTTCTCCCTACGACGACGTGACGCGCGCGCCCGTCTTCAAGGGCGGGTACAACGAGACGCTGCTGCGTTACTCGGAATTCATCGCGCAACTTGCCGCGGCCGAGGGAATCCAGACCGCCGATCTGAACAAACCCGTGGTGGCAATGCTGGTGAAGGCCAAGGCGACGGACCCCAAGCTCTCCGAGAAAATCATTCCGGATCGCGTCCATCCTCGCGCCTCCGGGCATCTCGTGATGGCGCAGCAATTGCTAAAGGCGTGGGGAGCGCCGTCACTCGTGAGTTCCGTGGAGATCGACGCTGGCAGTAAGCGCATTTTGCAATCCGAGAACACAACGGTGAGTGACGCATCCTTCACGGGCGGCGTGGCCTGGACGCAACTGGATCGCGCGCTGCCCATGCCCGTCGATATGGCGGATTCCGAGATGGCTCTGGCCGTGAACAGTTCCGGCTTTGAGGAGATGCTGAACCGCCAGATGGTGCGCGTTCGCGGGCTGAAAGCGGGCAAACACACGCTCTATGTCGATGGCGATGTAGCCGGCACGTACACGGAAAAGGAACTCGCCGATGGCGTGAATCTGGCGCTGGTGAAAACGCCAATGTGGGCGCAGGCGATGCGCGTACATCAGCTCACGCTTCGGCGGGCAAATCTGTACAACACCCGCTGGCGGAGTGTGCAGGTGCCGCTCGAAGAGGTGGAATTGCCGGCCGTGCCGGGCGCGATTACGGCGCTCGACGAGGTTGCCGAGGAAATCCGCCAGAACCAGCGGGAGGAGGCCCGTCCCGTGGCTCATCGCTTTGAGTTGAAGCCGGGCGAGAGCGGATTCACGCCGATCTTCAACGGCAAGGATCTGAGCGGCTGGCACATCAGCAAGACGAGCCACCACGGGAATACCCAGGGCTGGACCGTGGAGAACGGCGAGATCCGAGGCACCCAGGACCGCCCGGGCAACGGCGGTATTCTGCTGACCGACAAGAAGTACAAGAACTTCGAGATTTCGCTCGACGTGCGTCCGGAAGCGGGCTGCGACGGAGGGCTCTTCCTGCGTTCGACGGAGAAAGGCGAAGCCTATCAGGTGATGCTCGATTACCTTGACGGCGGATCCGTGGGCGGTATCTACGGGGAAGGGCTGAAGGGAGTGAAAGGCGTCCTGCCGAACTGGCGCGAACAATGGAAAAGCAGCGGGTGGAATCATCTGCGGGCGCGCATCGAAGGCGATGTTCCCCGCATTCAGGTGTGGATGAACGGCGTGCGGATTGTCGACTGGAAAGATACGGCGAATCACCTGCCAAATGGCCTCACGGAAGGGCACATCGCCGTCCAGGTGCATGCCGGTAACCGCTGGATTCCCGGCAGCAAGCATCGCTTCCGGAACATTGAAGTCCGGGAACTGCCCTAAAACGATCAATCTCTTCGCGGCGGTCGCCAGTGGCAGTCCGGTCTGGCGCGGGCCTTAGGTCCGCGCCCCGTGAATCCGGGCTCCCGGCTGGACGGCGTTCGGCGAAGACGCGTCCGCGGCCTGCATCGCAGCGTCAGGCGAACCGCCACAAGAACGGGAACCCGTCATCGCCGTGACGCGTGTCCCGCATTCCTGGGGGGAAGACCCCGCCCAACACGGAGGGCCACGCTTCGGAACGCGAAGTGCAATCGACTGCCCACGTCCCGGGCAGGCGCCGCCCGCAACGCGAGCGCGCACAGTTAGACTGGCAATGGGTGCTCCCGCCGCTTCGCCGCGAGCCTCCCGTGTGAACTTATGTCGATTTCCAAAGATGCTCTCCGAGTCCTCGACTATCTCGCTACCCTGGGCAACGTTCCGCCTGACCAGTTGAGCGTGGAGGCCGCGCGTGCACGTTCAAACGAAACCGCCAAACTCAATGGAGAACCGGAGCCGGTGGCGCGCTGGGAGGAGAGACATGTGCCCGGCACGGCCGGGGACATCCCGATCCGCGTCTATTGGCCGCGACCGCTGCGCGCCGAAGAGCGCATCCCGGTGATTCTTTTTCTGCACGGCGGCGGCTGGGTGCTGGGAAACGGCAATACCTACGACACACACTGCCGCCGGCTTGCCAACGCCGCGGAGTGCGTCGTGGTCTTTGCCGAGTATCGTCTCGCGCCCGAGCATCGTTTCCCCGCCGCTGTGGACGATGCGTATGCCGTGCTGCGCTGGCTCAAGGAGAATGCGCCTCTCCTTGGCGGAGACCGGCGCAAGATTGCCGTGGCGGGCGACAGCGCCGGCGGAAATTTAAGCGCGGCGCTGTGCCTCAAATCCCGCGATCTCAATGGCCCCCCCATTTGCGCCCAGGCGCTGATCTACCCGGTGACGGACCATTGGGACGCTGGCTATCTCAGCTACGTGGAGAACGCCGAAAACTACGGGCTCACCCGCGATCTGATGAAGTGGTTCTGGGCGCACTATCTCGGGCCGGACGGTGACCGCAGGCATCCATACGCGGCGCCCATGCGGGCCGCTTTCGTCGCCAATCTGCCTCCGGCTCTGGTGATCACCGCTGGTTACGATCCGTTGCGCGACGAGGCCCTGGCCTATGCCGGCCGTCTGGAAGAGGCGGGCAACATCGTCCAGAAAAAGCACTACGAAGGCCAGATCCACGGATTTTTCGGTTACTCTTCCATGACGGCCGACGCCGATGACGCGCTGCGGACGGTTGCGACGTTTCTCAACCGGGTTTGGAAAGTGCTGTAAGGGGTTTCGAGCGTTTCCAAGTGTCGCGGTGCGCCGCCATGGCGACGGCGGTACTCGCGTGAGCGGGTCAATGGGAAGGGAGAATACGGGCGGATGCGGTTGCTCGAAGGTAAGGTGCAGCACTACGAATGGGGCGGGCATGTGTTTATCCCCTCGCTGCTGGGCAGATCCGGCAAGGCCCGGAAGCCGCACGCCGAATACTGGCTGGGGGCGCATCCGAAAGCCCCGGCCATGGTCCGAACGAACCGGGGATGGACGCCACTCACGGAGATCGCCCCGGATCTCCCGTACCTGCTCAAGGTGCTGGACGCCCGCGAGATGCTGAGCATTCAGGCGCATCCCAGCCTGGCGCGCGCGCGCCGCGGATTCGCGGCGGAGAACGCGGCCGGTATCCCGCGGAGCGCCGATGCGCGCAACTACAAGGACGCGAACCACAAGCCGGAAGTCCACGTCGCGCTCACGCCCTTCTGGATGCTCAACGGCTTTCGGCCCTGGCCGCAAATCCAGGATCTTCTTGCAAGAGCTCCCGAACTCCATCCGCTTCGAAGGGCGAAATCGCTGAAGGCCCTGGTGCGCCGCGTTCTCACGATGCCGGCGCCGGGCGAAATGCTCGCGCCTCTGCTGGACCGGTTGCGCAAGCAAGGCGCAGCCGGCAAGGAGGTCCCCGAGTATTGGGTACTGCGTGCCGCCAATGCCTTCCCGAACGCGGCCAATGACCGCGGCCTGTTTTTCATTTTCCTGCTCAACCTGGTCGTGCTGAAGCCGGGCGAAGGCACTTACCAGCCGCCCGGAGTGCTTCATGCCTATCTGGAAGGCAGCACGGTGGAACTGATGGCAAACTCCGACAATGTGCTGCGTGCCGGTTTGACAACAAAGCATGTGGACACCGCGGAACTGCTCCGGACCATCTCCTATGAGAGCGGATTTCCACCCATCCTCCGGGGAGAGCCCGCCGGGCGTGGCATCCGTGTCTATCGCACGCCATCGAGGGAGTTCGAACTCTCTCGCATTCAAGTCGCCCCCGGCGCAAGACGCCGCCGGGAAGCCCGCGGGCCGGCGATCCTCCTGCTTGCGGAAGGTTCGGCCACGGTGGGCGGGATTGCCCTTCGCCGGGGGCAGGCCGTGTTCGCCCGCGACGAGAAGTATTGGATCGAGGCCGGTGCATCCGGTGTGGAACTGTTTGAAGCAGCCGTTCCATCGCCCTAGACGCGCGCGGGGGAGCTTAGCCGGGCGTTTCACTCTGGACGGCTTTTTTCAGCGAATCGGCCTCGATGTAAATGTGCTTGATATCGGGATGCGCGGTCCGGATGCTCAGTTCAATGCGGTCGATCGTTTCTTCCGCCTGTTGTGCCGTCAGCCCCGCCCGAAATTCCACGTTCAACGCGAGCAGGGCGTTGTGCGGGCCAAAGTACATTGTCAGTGGCCGCTCCATGGCAACGATGTTCGCGTCGGCGGCAATCAAGGCGCGGATACTGGCGAGAATCTTCGGATTTGCCCCCTCGCCCACCAGCAGGCCCTTCGTTTCCGCCGCCAGTAGCATGGCGACCGCCGTCAGGATGACGCCGATGAAAATGGAGGCGGCTCCATCCGCCCAGTGCCAGCCGAATGTAGAGCCGAAGAATACGCCGAGGAACGCCATCAGAATCCCGGCCAGGGCAGCGCCGTCTTCGAATAGTACGGTGATTACGGTTGGGTCTTTACTCTCCCGCACAGCTTGCCAGATACTCATATCACCGCGAATCTGGTTCAGTTCCTTGAGTGCAAGCGTCAGGGCAACGCATTCAAACAGCGAAGCCACCGCCAGCACGAGATAGTTCACCAACGGGTTGCTGATCGGCTCCGGGTGTTGGAGATGTTTGACGCCCTCGTAGATCGAAATTCCGCCTCCGAGGGCGAAAATGAGAATGGCGACGACAAGGCTCCAAAAATAGAGCTCCTTGCCGTAGCCGAACGGATGATGCTCGTCGGCCGGCCGGTTGGCGCGGCTCACTCCATAGAGCAGCAGAAGCCCGTTGCCGGAATCGACGGCGGAATGGATGCCTTCGGAAAGCATCGCCGAGCTGCCGGTGAATGCGGCGGCCACGAACTTCGCGGCGGCAATGCCGAGGTTTGCCGCGATGGCGGCGTAAATGACAGTTTTCGATCCGCTGGCCATACTGGAAAATATCGGCGCAAGGGGAGAGCATTTTCCGCTGCCCGGCCGATTTTGCAGCGTAGCACAGCGACGGCCCGCTTGGAACCAGATCGCGGCGACGCCACGCCGCGGCGGAGCCGCACAGGCTAGGCAAGCGCTCCGCGAGCGGGAGAGCCGCCCGTTGGCGCTTTATTGGCTAGGAGGTTTGCGATGCCGGCATCGAAGCTTCGCGACGCTTCCATTCGCCGCCTTCCCCAGTTGGGAACGCGCGGCCGTTCCATCGTACGCGAAGACACCGGAGCCACCGTCAGGCTCTGTGGCGTGAACCTCTCCAGCCTGGAATACAGTGAGCCGGGAAGTCTCGGGTTCCTGCGCGCCTCCCAAATTACCAGGGAGGAAGTGCTCAGGCTAACGCAAGAGCTAGGGGCGAACATCCTGCGCCTGCCGTTCAATCAGGATTGGGCCTTGGGCGGGCGCGGGGAGTTTACGGCGGAAGACTATCTCAGCGCGTTGGACGAAGTCATCGGCTGGGCCGTCGAAGGCGGGGCGTATACGTTGCTCGATCTTCAATGGCTGGATGCCGACAATCCGCGCGGCGGCCCGCGGCAGTTCGTGGCTCCGCTTCCCGACACCGGGTCCATCGCGGTCTGGAACCGCCTCGCCATGCGCTACCGCGGATGCCCCTGCGTCCTCTACGACATCTTCAACGAACCGCATGACCGGCTTCCCGGCGACCCCTTCCCGCTTCGTCATCCGGACGGCTCCGCGTACCTCCTGCCGTGGCGGCGCAAGGTCTACGCCCGTAACTGGCGGCCCTGGGCGCTCAAATTGATCGACACGATTCGCCAGGTCCACCCGCTCTCGCTGATCTTCGTCTCCGGCATCAACTGGGGATACGACCTGCGAGGCGTCAAGCTGGATCGCGCCAACCTTGTCTACTCCTCCCATGCCTATCCGGACAAGCGCCCCGAATGGGAGACGGCGTTTGGACGAATTGCGGAAACCGTGCCCGTCTTTATCGGCGAGTTTGGCGGAGAAGAAAAAGATCTTGCCTGGGGCAGGGAACTGATGGCGTATCTCGACGAAAAGGGTCTCGGCTGGGCCGCGTGGAGTTGGCGGGATTGGCCCCACTTGCAGAAGGAGGGTCGCCTCACGCCTTTCGGAACGCTCGTGGCAGGGGGCCTTCGCCGCGAATTGGCGGCTCGCGGCGGCCCGTTCGACTCACCCCAGCGGCCGGACATCGCGCCACGGGAGGATCTGGCGAGACGGAGCGGATTAGTCCCTTCGTAACTCGTCCACCACTTCCCGCGCTGCCTGCCTTGCTTCCTCCACCGCGCCCGGCTCAAAGCTGATCGCGCCCACTCGCGGATGGCCGCCGCCCCCGTAGCGTTCGCAGATCGACGCGAGATTGTGCGTAATCGGTTTCGGAGACCATGGGCTGCTTCCAACGGAAACCTTGGTGCGATGCAGCGGCGTACTCACGGAGACCGTGTAAGCCGCCTTCGGAAAGAGGTAGTACGGAATGAACTTGTTGTAAGCGACGATGTCTTCGCCCGCGATATCGAAATACACAACGCCGTCTTCGAGCACCGCGCGCTCCCGAATCAACTCCATGGACCGGAGATGGGTTTCGTAGAGCGGCTTATACAGAGCGGCAATCTCCGGCTGCTTCATGATCTCTTCGAAGCTCAGCGTGCGCATCCATCCGATGATCCGGTGCATCAGATCCGGGCTCTTGCTGCCTTCGATCACCAGCACCAGTTGCAGGGCGGGTTCGGTCAACTCGACGGCGAACTTGGCGCTGGGGTAGTCCGCGCTATCGACGATTTCCGCCCACCGCACCAGATCGTCGAGCGCGGCGGAGTGATAGCCGAAGCGGCTGCCGGCAATGGAGGCGATGTATCCGCAGCAGGACTTGAACGCGGGGTCCAGAAACTTCTTTCCGCTTGTATCCCGCTGAAAATGGAGTTCATCTTCCGGTGTCAAAAACGCGCTTTGGTGATGGTCAAACCACCAGGTCAATTTGTCCGTGGCGCAATACTTGAAATCGACGATTGCGTTTACGTCCCCGTCAAACAGGTCTTCCGTGAAGATATTGCTAGCTTTGTGTGCCATTCCGGTATAGGCGAAGCGGGCCTCCGGATGGAACTTCTCTTTCAGGAAGTTGCTGAAAAAGGCGGCGGAAGCCGCTCCGTCAAAGCAATGGTCGTGATAGAGCACTCGGACAAGCATACGTTGCTACTCTGGAAAACCTATAAGAATCTCCTAAATCGCCTAGGAAAGCAAGTTGCATTTCCCGCGAGGCCGTTGGCGTGGGCTCGGCACGTCTCCGGAAGCCCGGGTTTACGGCCCTCCGCACAGCGAACGGCAAGGGAGCGCCAGGCGGATTGAGCAGCGCCGCCGCTGAAACTTACAATGAAAGTGCAACCGCGATATGTACGGAAATAGTAGCGGTACCGATTCGGCGGAGTTCCATCGCGAAAAATTCGCGATGTACCTTTCGCTGTCGGTGGGCGTGCTCTTGCTGGTGCTCAAGCTGGGCGCTTACTGGATCACCTCCTCGGCGGCCATTTTTTCCGACGCTGCTGAGTCCGTGATCCACGTCGTCGCCGTCGCCTTCGCCGTCTTCAGCCTTCATCTGAGCTATCGCCCTCCCAACTCCCGGTTTCACTACGGCTATGAGAAGATTGCGTTCTTTTCCGCCGGAGTCGAAGGGGGGCTGATTTCTCTCGCGGCGATCACCATTCTTGCCGTTGCCGCCCGGCGTCTTTGGACGGGCGAGGTGGTGGAGAATCTGGGTTCCGGCATGGCTCTGATCACGGCGGCTTCCCTGCTCACCGGCTTTCTGGGCCTTTACCTGATTCGGCTCGGCAAGCGTCAACATTCGCTTGTGCTTGAAGCTAACGGCCGCCACGTGGCCACGGATAGCATCACCAGCTTCGGTGTTGTCGGCGGATTGGTATTGGTGAAGCTTACCGGCTGGCAGCCGCTTGACCCGCTCGTCGCCTTCGCGGTGGCCACGCAGATTCTGTTCCAGGGTACTCGAATGCTCCGGCGTTCTCTCGAAGGGCTGATGGATCGGGTCGATCCCGATGCGGATGCCGCCATCCGCGAGGTGCTCCCTCGGTTGGCGCGGGAGTTGGATCTTCGCTTTCACGAACTGCGTTTCCGCAACATGGGGAGAGGCGTGCATCTGGAGATGCACTTGCTCTTTCCGTTTGCCATGCCCCTTGGAAGGGCACATCGAAAAGCCACTGAACTCGAACGGCGTCTGAGCGCCGCGCTCCCGTTCCCGGTATTGCTTACCACCCACCTCGAATCGCTCGAAGACCATGACGAATTGCATCCCGATGAGACGATTGCGGCGTCGGGTGCGAGTGCGTCGCCGGGACCTGTGAAGAGGTAGGCGGCCGTCCATCGATCGGAGGCGCCTATGTTAGTCTGGATGGTTAGGCCTAAATAATCATGATCAAAACCAGCAACGTTGCGGAACTAGAAGCCATTTCAAAGAATATCCGGCGGCACATCGTGACGATGATTACGGCGGCGAAATCCGGGCATCCCGGAGGATCTCTGTCGGCTGTGGAGATTCTGGTAAGCCTCTTTTTTGATCGCATGAAGCACGACCCGGCTAACCCTTCATGGCCGGACCGGGACCGCTTCATTCTCTCCAAGGGGCACGCCGCTCCGGTGCTCTATTCGGTGATGGCGGAATGCGGCTATACGCCGGTGGAAGAGCTCAACAACCTCCGCAAGCTCGGCTGCATTTATCAGGGGCATCCAGACGTACGGTTTATTCCCACTCTGGACGCCTCTACGGGGTCGCTGGGCCAGGGCCTGTCGCTCGCCCTGGGCATGGGCTGTGGAAACCGGCTCGACGGGCGCGCCGGACGCATCTACTGCGTCCTGGGGGATGGCGAAATCCAGGAAGGGCAGATCTGGGAGGCCGCCATGTTTGGTGCATTCCACAAGGTCACGAACGTCGTGCCCATCGTCGATTACAACCGCATCCAGCTTGATGGCTTCGTGAAAGACATCATGGAAGTGGAACCGCTTGAGGACAAATGGCGCAGTTTCGGCTATCACGTGATCTCCGTGGATGGCCACGACATCGCCGCACTGCAAAAGGCCTGGGACGAAGCCGCCGCCACCACCACGGCTCCGTCCGTCGTCATCGCGCACACAATCAAAGGGAAGGGCGTCTCCTTCATGGAGAACAATCCCAAGTTCCATGGAACCGCGCCCACCAGGGATGAAATGGAAAAGGCGCTGGCCGAGCTCGCATAGGAAGTTTGCCACTCCAGGCAGCGTGAAACAAACCAGAGGAAACGAATTACGATGGCGCTATCTACAACTTACGAACTGAAACCTGGAATGGCTACCCGCGAGGCGTTTGGCCGTGCGCTGGCGGAGCTGGCGAAATCGAACTCAAGGATTGTCGTTTGCGACGCGGATCTCTCCAAATCCACCATGACCCACTTCTTCGCGGCGGAGTTCCCGGAACGCTTCTTCTCCGTCGGAATCGCGGAAGCGAACATGGTGGGAATTGGCGCCGGCCTCGCCGCCGAGGGCAAGATTCCGTTTGTTTCGAGTTTCTCCGTCTTCGTCGTCAATAAGGGGTTTGAACAGTTGCGTACAGTGGTTGCCTACCCCAACCTCAACGTGAAGGTCGTGGGAACGCATAGCGGTATTTCCATCGGCGAGGACGGCCCTTCCCAGATGAGCATCGAGGACCTCAGCCTCGCCTGTTCACTCCCCGGTTTCACCGTGCTTTCTCCCGCTGACGAAAAGTCCATGCGAGCCTGTATCGCGCTAGCCGTGGATACCGTCGGACCTTTCTTCGTTCGGGCCGGAAGACCGAAAATGCCGGTTATCTATGACTCGGAAGATGGTTTCAAGGTTGGGGGCTCCCGCCAATTGCTCGATGGCCGTGACGTCACGCTCATGGCCCATGGCTTAATGGTGTCCGAAAGCATTCGTGCCGCCGAAGCGCTTGATGCCGAGGGCATTTCCGCGCGCGTCGTCGACATGTATTCCGTGAAGCCGCTGGACCGCGAGGCCATCGTTCGCGCCGCCGCGGAAACAGGCGCGATTGTCGTCTCTGAGGAGCATCTGGTGGATGCCGGCCTCGGCGTGCGCGTCGCGCAGGTCGTGAGCGAAGAGCATCCCTGCCCGATGGCGTTTGTCGGTCTGACCGATTACGCGGAATCCGGCACACCGGACGAGTTGCTTGACAAATATGGAATGCGTGCCTCTTCCGTGATCGCGGCCGCGAAGCGCGCGCTCGCGAGGAAGAAGTAGTTCAGGGACGATCGTTGGATCGGTTTCCTCCCTCCGGCAATGTCACAGTCTCCAGACAAGAGCGGCGGCGCGTTCGGCACGGCATCCCCCCTTTCGGAATCGAATTCGTCCGGCGCGGTCTTACCGGAGAACCGTGCCGAATCGGCTCCAAACGAACGGCTGCGCACGGTCATCCGCGCCTTCCACGCTGAGGTGGGATCTCCGCTTGCGGCGGTCGCCATTCGTCTGGAACTGCTCCGAAACCGGGAGAGTCTTGATCCCGCAACGTCGGCGCTTATCGAAGAGCTCTCCCGCAGTATCGGCGAGGTGATTGAGTCCGTGCGGCGCTCGCTCAAGGACCTTCGGGATCTTGAGTCTACTTCCCGTTGGCAGCCATGAGAACTGCACATTTTATGCAGCGGTTGTTCCGGGCAACCGATTGCTGATAGGGTATCTTCTAAGGTCACCAGTAATTCAAGACGCCGTTCGCACTCGCCAGCAGTGCCAGCGTCGGAGAACCGGCGAGTTCTCCGTGCGGAAAGCGGTTCTCCAGCGCGAGGGAGAGTTGCGATTTCCAAAGGGCTTGCTCCTTTACCTTTCTCATCCTCATTGAGGTTCCGTTCTCCGCTTGTCGAGTTTTGTCCGGATTCACGGGCGGATTCGGCCCAAGAACCGGATTCGCTGGGATGAGCGTCTTAAGAATGCGATGCCAACAAGTGTTTTGATTGTCGACGATCACCGCATTTTCCGTGAGGGCGTGCGCGAACTCTTGCATCAGCATGAGGAGTTCGAGGTGGTCGGAGAGGCTGGCGACATTGAAGAGGCGGTCAGCCTCGCCGCATTGCATCAGCCGGAGATCGTCGTGCTTGATTTGCAACTTGGCGAAGCCGACGGCCTCACTGCCATCGCTCCGATTCAGATGCGCAGTCCGCTTAGCCGGGTACTCGTGCTCTCGATGAACGACGACGAGCATGTGGTGAGCCATGCGTTGCAGATGGGCGCGCGCGGCTTCGTCCTGAAGAAGGGAAGCTCCGACGACCTGAGGCTGGCATTGAAAGCCGTCGCCGCCGGCGGTGTTTTTCTGTCTCCGGAGGTGTCCGAAGCCGTCGTGCGCCGCACGCACCCTTCAGGCAGCCGGAAGCGCCCGGCAGTCGAGGGGCTGGAATCCCTCTCCGCGCGTGAACTCGAGGTGCTGAAGCTCGTTGTGGACGGGAACACAAGCAAGGACGTGGCGAACACGCTTCACCTGCAGGTGGAAACCGTGCGCAGCTACCGGAAGACCATCATGCGGAAGTTGGGCGCAAAGCACCTTGCCGGGCTTGTGAGTATCGCCATGCAATCCGGCATCCTGAAGAAGCGCTAGCCGTGATGTTGGGTTCAATTGCTCCGAATCCATTGATTCCGCAAGAAATGAATCTATAATACGGTTACGCGAGAAAGCGTTCATGCCATATTCCCAGTTGCCTCGACCGATTGCCGACGCGCACCTGCATTTCTTTTCCTACAACTATTTCCGCTTGCTAACCGCGGAACGCGGCGAGGATTCCGGCGAAGCGGCAATCCAGCAGACCGTGAACACGCTGGGCTGGGAAATGCCCGACAAGTCGCCTGTCCTGTTTGCGGAACGCTGGCTTCTCGAGATGGAGCGCCATCACGTCGGCCAGGCCGCGATCATGGCGTCGGTTCCCGGTGACGAAGATTCCGTGGCGGAGGCGATGGCTGCGTTCCGGGCTCGGCTCTTCGGCTACTTCTTCGTCAATCCCCTCATCGACGACGCTCCCGCGGTGGTGCGGCGAAATCTCAACCGCGGGATGAAGGGCATTTGCCTGCTGCCCGCGATGCACCGTTACTGGATGAGGGAGCCCCGCGTGGATATGGTGGTGAAACTGGCCGCCGAAGTGCCCGGCACCATTGTTTTTGTTCACTGCGGATTGCTCGCCGTTGGCGTGCGCGGGAAACTTGGGCTGCCCTCCAACTTCGACATGAGCTTCTCGAATCCCATTGATCTGCACGCCCTGGCTCTGCGTTTCCCCACCGTGAATTTTGTCGTGCCCCACTTTGGTGCGGGCTATTTTCGTGAAGCTCTCCTGCTCGGCCACCTCTGCCCGAATGTGTACTTTGACACCTCCAGCCCCAATTCGTGGATTCGCTTCCAGGAATCGAACATCGGGCTTGCTGACGTGTTCCGTAAGGCGCTCGATGTGGTGGGGCCGAAGCGGCTGCTGTTTGGTTCGAATTCAACGGGCTTCCCGAAAGGCTGGGATGCATCGATTCTGGAGGCGCAATGGCGGGTATTCGAGGAACTCGGAGTTTCTCTGGAAGACCGCCAGGCGATCCTCGGAGATAATTTCCGCCGCCTGATGGGCGTGGCGCAGGACTGAGCAAACAGAATGGGGCGCCCCGCACGGTGACGCCCCTTGCGAACCCTCTCCGTATCCGCGGGACCGGCTCAACTCTTCATCGCGGCTGCGTACCTTCCGGAAATGGCGTCCCAATCCAGCGTATTCCACCAGGCCGCGAGATAATCCGCCCGCCGGTTTTGATAGCGCAGGTAGTAGGCATGCTCCCACACGTCCACGCCCAGCACGGGAGTGTGCCCGATCATCCACGGGTTGTCCTGGTTCGGTGTCGAGCTGAGCGCCAGTTGCTTGTTCCCGTCCACACTGAGCCAAGCCCATCCGCTGCCAAACTGCTTCGCGCCGGCGCCATTCAGTTCCGTCTTGAACTTGTCGAAGGTACCGAATTTCTTTTCGATGGCGGCCAGCAGCTCACCCTTGGGCTGGCCGCCGCCGTTCTTCTTCATGATTTTCCAGAAGAGGCTGTGGTTGGCGTGTCCGCCGCCGTTGTTCCGGACGGCGGTGCGCACCGCTTCCGGAACGCTGTTCAAATTGCCGAGAATCTGTTCCAGGCTCCTTCCCGCAAGCGAGGGCTGGCCTTTCACGGCATTGTTCAAATTCGTCACATAGCCGGCGTGGTGCTTGCCGTGATGGATGGTCATCGTCTGGGCGTCGATGTGCGGCTCTAGCGCACCCACATCGTAGGGCAGCGCCGGCAGCGTGAAGGGGGCGGCGTTCTGCGCTTCCAGGGCGCTTCCGCCTGCCACCGTAACGGCCAGGCTGGCGGAAATTTTCTGCAAAAAGTCTCGGCGTGTGTTCATGAATCCTCCCGAATCATTCTAGTGGATGCGCGAGGACCATTCCGGGAAGCGAATGTTTTGCCTTCCATGAGACGGCTGTCTCTAGTCAACCGAAATTTTCAGGGCCGCCTTCGTTTTGCTTCTGGCTCTGTTGAACCGGGCTTCCATTCGCATTCTCA
>JACTMJ010000006.1 GCA_014584705.1 Acidobacteriota bacterium
TGCCGTTCGCGCCCGGCCGCTGCCTTCCGCACCGGCGGTGCAACCATTTGATTCTTTGCGGAGAGATTGGGTTGGAAGCTCCTTATGGCTCGATTCCGTCTCTTGTCGACATCAAGAAACGTACTGAATCCACCAGGAGAATGCGGGCGCTCCTAAACGGAGCCGCCACGGAAGCTTGTCTTTGCGGAACGAAAGAGAGAGTGGCCAACTGCTGTGGAGTGGAACGATTCGCTTGTGCTTATCTGCTTGTTAACGGCCCGCGTGCCCGCTTGCGCGGTCTCGCGTCCGTTACGTAAGCTTCCGCTCACTTGCCTCGCGGCTTGTTCGCTTCCGCTTACCGAAGGTCTTAGCGGCCGAGGAGGCCTGCCTTCGCACTTGCTTCCACCCACGTCCTCTCTTAGAAAGGAGGTGATCCAGCCGCAGGTTCTCCTACGGCTACCTTGTTACGACTTCACCCCAATCATGAATCATACCTTAGGCCGCTGCCTCCCTTGCGGGTTAGCCTGCGGATTTCTAGTACAATCCACTTTCGTGATGTGACGGGCGGTGTGTACAAGGCCCGGGAACGTATTCACGGCAGCATGCTGATCTGCCATTACTAGCGATTCCAGCTTCATGCAGGCGAGTTGCAGCCTGCAATCCGAACTGAGAACAGGTTTATACGATTAGCTCCCCCTCGCGGGTTGGCAACGCATTGTCCTGCCCATTGTAGCACGTGTGTAGCCCTGGACATAAAGGCCATGCTGACTTGACGTCATCCCCACCTTCCTCCAGCTTGTCGCTGGCGGTCTCCTGAGAGTGCCCCCGAAGGATGGCAACACAGGACAAGGGTTGCGCTCGTTGCGGGACTTAACCCAACATCTCACGACACGAGCTGACGACAGCCATGCAGCACCTCGATTGCCGTTCCCGAAGGAAACCCCGCTATTTCTAGCGGGCGTCGTCAACCGTTCGAGCCCAGGTAAGGTTCTTCGCGTTGCGTCGAATTAAACCACATGCTCCACCGCTTGTGCGGGCCCCCGTCAATTCCTTTGAGTTTCAGCCTTCCCCAGGCGGCATACTTAACGCGTTAACTCCGGCACGGATCCAGTGAAGAACCCACACCAAGTATGCATCGTTTAGGGCGTGGACTACCAGGGTATCTAATCCTGTTTGCTCCCCACGCTTTCGTGCCTCAGCGTCAGTAATGGTCCAGAAAGCCGTCTACACCGCAGGTGTTCCTCCTGATCTCTACGCATTTCACCGCTACACCAGGAATTCCGCTTTCCTCTCCCATACTCGAGCGCCCCAGTTTTCAGTGCACCCTCCCAGTTAAGCCGGGAGATTTCACACCAAACTTAGAGCGCCGCCTACGCACCCTTTACGCCCAGTAATTCCGAACAACGCTTGCTGCCTACGTATTACCGCGGCTGCTGGCACGTAGTTAGCCGCAGCTGCTTCTCCAGGTACCGTCATTATCGTCCCTGGCGTAAGAGCTTTACACCCCGAAAGGCTTCTTCGCTCACGCGGCGTCGCTGCATCAGAGTTTCCTCCATTGTGCAAGATTCCCCACTGCTGCCTCCCGTAGGAGTCTGGCCCGTGTCTCAGTGCCAGTGTGGCCGTGTGCCCTCTCAGGCCGGCTACTGATCTTCGCCTTGGTAGGCCTTTACCCCACCAACTAGCTAATCAGCCGCGGACCCCTCCTCAAGCGCATTGCTGCTTTCTTCTCTCGAACGTATGCGGTATTAGCCCCGGTTTCCCAGAGTTATTCCCCACTTGAGGGCAGGTATCCACGTGTTACTCACCCGTGCGCCACTGTACTCAGCCCCGAAGGACCTTTCTCGTGCGACTTGCATGTGTTAGGCGCGCCGCCAGCGTTGATTCTGAGCCGGGATCAAACTCTCGTTTGATCTTTGATTCGTCTGGACCGGTCTCGCTCACTCCCTCTTCGGAATCCCTTCCTTACAGAAGCTTCGCTTCCCGGCCAGGCCTCGCTCGCTGACCACTTGAACGTTCCGCCAGTTCCGGTCGCTGTCTGACCCGACCCGGCGTTCCCCCGCTTCCCGCCCCGCTCCGTACGAATTCCTTCTTCCGGCGCGGCGCGCTCCGCGGGCGCTCAAGCTTCCTCAATTTCTCAACTTAAGGCGTGCTTCCAACCCAAATTGTCAAAGATCCCGGCCTCGGATTGGAAGGGATCGCCTTCCCTCCGCGCCTTCTCTTCGCTCTCCCCGCTCTCCGCCAGAAGCTCTCTCTCGATCACTCCCGCTCCCGGCCGGCTAGCCAGGGGAACCCTGCCCGTAACCCGCGCAACCTTTCCGCCGCGCCCGGCTACCTCACCCACCCGGCCGCATTCCTGCCGCCCCGGGTGGCGCACTCGTTAGAATGACACACTCTCACGGGCAAAGCAACTCGATGCGAGAGACTTTCTGGAGATTTTCTTCAACACCGCACGGCTGGCACCACACGGATTGCCGTAAATATCGGATTTTACAGATGTTATTGCGAATGAAATTTTCTTGCGTTGAATTCGCAACGCTCCACCGATCAAGAGATGGATGGAAGTTCTGACTCCCATCTCGTCCATTGCGTCCTTTTCTCGTGTTACTGACGTCTGTTCGGAGCTAGGCTCAGAGCGCCTCCCGTTGTATAACTACGCTATGCATCTTTATACGATATTGATTCTCGTCCTGGCGACCGCTTTGGCACCTACCCTGGCTCGGGCAGATACCTTGCTCGCGCAGTATTTCCGCCTCCTGGACGCTGGCGTATCCCGCGTGGAAGCCAAATTGAAGGCGATGCCGAATGCGAACCTGGCGACACTCGAATCGCAACCTGGGTGGCGGCCGTTCCCTCACGCCGTTCTACCGCCCGCCGTGCTTTACACCAGGCAGCATCCGGACAACCCTCGCTACCACGATCCACGCATGCTCCAACTCGCTCTGCGCATTGGAGACCTTCTTGCCGGAGAGGGAAAGAGCGGCGGCTTCACGCCGCGCCTCGATAGCCATCGCGACACCTACATGTGGCTCGAAGCTTACCGCCTGCTCGAAGGCGAGCTTGGCCCGGAGCGGAAGGAGCGCTGGAAACGAGGAATTCAGGCGAACATTGCCGAACTCGTCGAGGGAACCAGGCAGCGACAGGACCGGGCCTGGTACGCCGCACCTTTCATCGGCACCTCATCCAACCACTACTCCCTCTGGGCTTCGACCCTGTATCTCGGCGGCCGCGTTCTGGGCGTGAAGGAATGGGAAGAGATGGGCCGGGAGATTCTCCGCCGCTTTGTGCTTGAGGAACAGGCGCCGGACGGCTACTGGGGAGAGCACAGCACCGCCGGACCCACCATTGGCTACAACTACCTCACCCTAAGCGGCATTGCCCTCTATGGAGAGATCAGCAAAGATCCCGACGTGCTCGCCGCACTTCGCCGGGCAACGAATTTCCATAAGAACAGCACTTTCCTTGACGGCACGCCAATCGACGTTTTCAATGACCGGAATCGCTACTGGAGCGTGAGCCCGTGGGGGCATTTCGCTTTCTCCCACTTCCCGGACGGTCGCGGTTACGCCGCATTTCTCACTAGCTTTTTTGATCCGCAATCGATCTCGATGGAGGCTCTCGGCAGAATCGCGCAAAACGCAATCTACTACCACGAGGGACCCTCCGAAGCACCCCCACAGCAGCAGGCTTCCTATGCCTACCGGATGAGCGTCCCGGCCGGGGTGCGAAAAACCGGACCCTGGCAAGTCGCTCTGTCAGGCATGATCGACACCCAGGCACGAACGAATCAGTTTTTCCTTGACCGCCAGGGGCATGTCAGCATTTTTCATCAAAAGGCCGGATTGATTATCAGCGGCGCGAACTCCAAGCGGCAACCGGAACTCGCGACATTCACGGAGGGAGTTGGCGGCGAGACGGTTCACATGCCAATGTCCAGCCGGCTTCAAATGTCCGAGAAGCGGGATCGCCTGTCGCTTGCCTACAACACCTTTTTCGCCGACCTCTATGTGGATCCGCCCTCGGCGAACGAACTGGATTTTCGCTTCAACGTCTATTCGCGGGGAACTCCCGCACCGGATTCGAAGCTCACGCTGCAACTCGTGCTCACACCGGGAGAGACTCTCGTCACGGGCACTGGCCGCAGTTTCACAGTCGGCGCGGAACCCATCAATCTCAGCGGCAGCGAGATTGGCGGTGTTCTCAAGCACCATGGCTGGACGCTCGCCCTCGACCCCAGCGTTCGTCTGCAATGGCCGGTCTACCCGCACAACCCATACGCCAACAAGCCGGAGACCAATCCGCGGCGGGCGGTAGCCATTCTTGTAGCCCCGCTCAATCTGAAACCGAAGGGTCGCGTGCGTGAGCAGGAGATCGGCTTCAAGCTGACGGCACATTGATACGCGCGGCGCGCCGGGCGGAAGCCCGCGTCCGGCCGCGCCGCACTCCGGCGGGAGAAACCAGGGAGGCCAATCAGGCCGGTTTGTTATGCTGAGGTCCGGAACATGAAACCGAATCTCACGCCCCGGCTAGTCCGGGAATCACACGCCATGCTGGCCGAGTTGGCCCTTCCCGGGGATGCCAACAATTGGGGTTTCCTGCTGGGCGGGAAGTTGATGCATCTCGTGGATATCTGCGGCGCGCTGGCGGCCATGAAGCACGCCAGATGCCCCGTGGTTACGGCATCCGCGGATTCCATCAATTTCATGCACCCGATCTACATGAATCAGTTGATTACGCTGCAATCGAGTGTGAATCGCGTATTCAAGACTTCCATGGAAGTGGGCGTGCGGGTGGTTGTGGAGGACGTAATGACGGGTGAGCGAAGGCACACTACCTCCGCCTACCTCACCTTCGTCGCTATCGATGAGAACGGAAAGCCCGTGCCGGTTGCACCCGTGATTCCGGAGACAGACGAAGAAAAACGGCGCTTCGAGGAAGCGAGCGTGCGCCGCGAGTATCGTCTCGCCAAGCGCAACCGCCTCAAGCAGCAGTTGGATCAGGGAATCGGGTCATAATCAACGAACGCGCGCCCGGCACGCCACGAATCAAGCGTCCAGCTCTTCTTCTTCCTTGTACAAATACTTGATGTTGCGCTTGTAGATCAGAAGATTGGGCGCGTCGTCCCGGTTCACCTTGATGCAGGAACGGTCATACCATTCGACCACCCCGCGGATGACCTCGCCATCGCCGAGCACCACCACCATGGGTGTCTTGGATTGCATTTGCTTGACGTAATAGTAGTTTTCCGCGTTGGTCTGTTCGTGTGGAACGCTCTTCTTTGTCCCCCCGCCGCTCCCCGAGGCGGTGTGAGCTTTTCCGTTGCTGGGCTGCATATGTTCTTTTACCTCAAGCATGGAAGGGCGAATGAGTTTTCTGTTGGCGGTAAGCAAGGCTATTGAATCCCGTCCGAAGATTTTTGTGACTCGTGACGTCTTCGATTGCGGCTTTTCGGGCCGTTGGGTCTTATTCAGACGTCGTGGTGTTGTTTTCAGTTTTAGCACACGCATCAGCCACGGGCAAGGGCTGCTTGAAGGTCCAACAGGTAATCATCCAGCGCCACGGCTTTTTGGATGTTGCGGCGCAGAAGCCGGTCGATTCTTGTTGCGCCTTCCGTCGCTTTCACGATCCAGCGAAGATCCAGCGACGGGGCCATCGCCGCCAGCGCGCCGCGGTATTCGGGATGGCGCAGAAGCGGCCCATCCGCGCGCAGATGCAACAGGTCCTGCAGCAGCGAGATGAGGATCTCGAGATAGTCCTCCAGGCGCTCCGCCTTCTTCGAAACGGTACTTTCGGAAACGCGCAGCCACTCGCTGAAGGGCTTGCGGTTGGCGGCAACTTCGAGCAGCGTCAGCATCGCGTCGGCACGCATGCGATACGCTTCGAGGTCGATCGTCAGCGCCTTGCCGGGGCAGCCGGCCGAAATTCGCGTGCGCGCATCCAACTCGCCCGGCGGAACGCCCTTGTCGCGCAACACCTCGCGAACTTCCTCGTCGGTCAAACGATTCAGATAGAGGGAAACCGAGCGCGACCGAATGGTTGGCAGCAACTCGTACGGATTTGTCGTCGTGCCAATGATGAGCAGAAAGGAAGGCGGCTCTTCGAGAATCTTGAGCAGCGAGTTGGCCGCCTGCTCATTGGCGCGGTCCATTTCGTCAATCAGAAAGACGCGGCGCGAACCCTTGAGCGGATTGAACTGGGCGTGCTCCTTCATCAGCCGCATTTGCTGAATGGAAATCTGGCGCAGCGGGCCTTCCGGCGGGAATGTGAGGAAGTCCGGGTGCGAGGCAAAAAACAGCGGATCTTCAGCCCGCTTCTCGGAGGCCAGCGCAACGCGCTCTTCCAGCCGTTCCCGATTGGCCGGTAATGAGAGATCGTCGGCTTCAATCTTCTCCGCATCCCCCAGCAGCAGCGCGGCAAAGCGCCGCGCGAGTGTTGCTTTGCCGACCCCTTCCGGGCCGCAGAGCAGGATCGAATGGGGGATTCGCCCCGTGGCCGCGATGCCTTCCAGCAGCGCGCGGGTAGGTGCGTTCCCGGCAAAGTGGTCCATTCGCGGTATGGGATTTCGTGCCTCGATAGCCATAGTCAGCGCGGGTTCGTTCAGCCCGCTCCCTATCGTCTCAAACCTGCGTCATGCTCCAGCATCGCCGCTTCGAACATGGATGCAATGTCGCCCGCAATACTCGCGGCATCGCGGTTCCCATTCACGACGCGAATGCGCTCCGGGTGGACCTTGGCGAGAGCCAGATACCCTTCGCGAACCTTGGCATGAAACTCGCGCGACTCTTCGTCCATCCGCGTCTCCGTGCTGCCGCTTACCTCATTGCGGGCGACGGCGCGGGAGATGCTGGTATCGAGATCGATATCAAGCAGGATCGTGAGGTCCGGCGTCAACCCCTGGCAGCTCAGTGCGTCGAGCACATCCACCACTTCAGAACCAAGCCCGCGCGCCGCGCCCTGGTAGACCGTCGTGGAATCCGTGAAGCGGTCGCTGATCACCACCTTGCCCGCCAGCAACGCGGGGAGAATGACCTCCTCCACCGCCTGGGCGCGGCTGGCGAAATAGAGCAGCAACTCCGCCGCGGGCTGCAAGTGCATATTCGCCGCGTCGAGCAAGATCGCCCGGATCTGCTTTCCGATGAACGTGCCGCCGGGTTCCCGGTTCACCACCACGTCCCTACCCTGTCCACGCAGCCGCTCCACAAGCAATTCAATCTGCGTTCCCTTGCCCGCGCCATCCGTCCCTTCAAAACTCACGAAGAAGCCCGGATACGCGGGTCTGGACGGACGGCCGGCGCACACCAGCCCCGCGCGAACGGCCGCGGCAAAATCGGCTGCATCAGGCATGGTTCAGCGCCCTTTTCAGCGCGGCGGCAAATGCGTCGATGTCGGATTCGTCGTTATAGTAGTGCGGCGACACCCGCAGGAAGCCGGATCGCGCGGATATCAGGATGCCGTCGCTCTCCATCCTACGGGCGATCTCACCGGGGTCCGTGCCGGGCAGGCGTGCAGCTACAATGTGCCCGTTCGCCAGCGCATTCTCGTCCCCAAGGGGAACCGCGCCCACGGAGCGCAGCACGTCCCGCGTCATCCCCGCCAAACGGAGCGTTCGCGCCTCCGCCTCCGCCAGGCCCATTTCCACGAGGAGGCGAATCGCTTCCCGCATGGCGAATAGATTCACAAAGGGGAGCATCCCGCCCTCATAGCGATCGGCGGCTTCCGAAAATTCCGGCCGGCCATCGTGCAAATTGTTGACGTTTCGCCAGTTGCGGTCGCTTCTCCACCCGACCGTGGCGGGCTTAAGCCACTGGCGGGTCCGCCGCGGAACGAGCATAAAACCCGCGCCCGGAGGGCTGTTCATCCATTTGTACGCATTCACGGAATAGAGGTCCGGTTCGCACGCGCCGAAATCGAACTGGCGCGCTCCGGCGGTTTGCGTACCGTCCACATAGAGCAGGCCACCCTGGGCGCGCAGTTTCGCGGCCATCTCCGGCACGGGCGCTTCCATTCCATTTGCGTAATTCGTTTGGGAAACCGCCATCATGCGCGTGCGTTCATTCAACGCGGATTCCCATTCCGTGAGACGCGTTCGCACCAACCGCACGCCCCGTTCCTCGATCACCGCCGCCGCGTAGATCTGGTTCGGAAATTCCTCTTCGAAGGTAACGATCTCATCGCCCTTGCGCCAATCAATCCCGTTCACCAGCAGGGAGAGCGCACTGGATGTGTGCGGAATGAATGCCACATCGTCGACGCTTGCGCCAAAGAGTTGCGCCACATCCTGGCGGATGTCGTCAGCCTCGGCGAACCAATCGAGGAAGTCCCGCCCGCCAAGAAGGTTGCGGTTATTGTAGTGGCGCGCGATGGCGGATTGCGCCCGCAGTGGGACCTGCCCGAACGTGGCCGTATTCAGCCACGTGCAATGGGCCAACGCGGGGAACTCATCCCGAACGGATTGCCAGTCTGTCGTCATTGCACTCGCGGGGCGCAGACGGCCCCGCCTCCTTCGCCTGCATTCACGACTGCATTCGCGAGTGAGGCTCGCGGTCTATTCCTGTGCCGGCTCGGGTTCCGCCGTGGCCTGCTTCACCCGTCGCAATACCTCTTCCATCGCGGCATGCACGGAGATATCCGCGCTCTCGCCGCTCCGGCGATCGAAGATCTCCACCACGCCTTCGGTGATCTTCTTGCCCACCGTCACACGCAACGGTACGCCGATGAGATCGGCATCCTTGAACTTCACGCCGGCACGCTCCTTGCGATCGTCGAGAAGAGCGTCGACGCCCCATTCCCGGCATTCGCGATAGACGCGCTCGGCCGCTTCGAACTGCTCCGGCACATCCGGGTTCACGGGCGTAATCACGACGTCGAAGGGCGCGATGGCGGCGGGCAGCACGATGCCGTTCTTATCGTGGAAGAGTTCGATGGCGGCGGCGAGAATGCGCTCCACGCCGATGCCGTAGCTTCCCATGATCGGCGTCACTTCCTTGCCTTCGTCGTTGAGCACGCGCAGGCCCATTGATTCCGAGTACTTGTAACCCAGCTTGAAGATATGCCCAATCTCCATTGCTTTGCGCACTTCCAGCACGCCCGCGCCATCCGCGGTGCGGTCGCCCGCCGCGGCCTGCCGCAGGTCGGCGAACTCCGCTTCGAAATCCTCACCGATGGTGGCATTCTTCAGGTGATAGTCGTCCTTGTTGGCGCCACAAATCATGTTGCGGCGGCCCCGCAACGCTTCGTCGGCAAGGATGCGCATGTTGCTTACGCCGATCGGGCCCAGGCTGCCCGCTTCCGCCCCGAACCATTCCAGAATTTCGTGCGGGTGCGCCGGGCGAATTTCCCGTGCCCCCGTGAATCCTTCGAGTTTGGTTTCACTCAGCGAGTGATCTCCCCGCAACAACACGAGCAGCGGTTTCTCGTCCGCCACCATCACCAGACTTTTTATCTGCGACGTTTCCGGAAGCCCGGTGAATGCGGCCACCTCGGCGATCGTCTTCTTCCCCGGGGTGTGGAACTCCTCGGGAGTCAGGTCCCCATCCGGGTCGGATTGCGCGGGCGGCTGCGCAAGAGAAATCGCCTTCTCCAGATTTGCCGCGTAGCCGGTTTCCTTGGAAACCGCCACGAAATCTTCCCCGGCTTCGCTCAGTACCATAAACTCATGGCTCTGGCTGCCGCCCATCGCGCCCGAGTGCGCTTCCACGGCGGTGAATTCCAGGCCGCAGCGATTGAAGATGCGGTTATATGCCTTGAAGTGCTTGTCGTAAGCAACATCGAGGCCGGAAGCGTCCAGATCGAAGGAATAGGAATCCTTCATCGTGAACTGCCGCGTGCGCAGGAGGCCGGAGCGGGGGCGCGGCTCATCCCGAAACTTCGTCTGAATCTGGTACCAGATCTGGGGCAACTGCCGGTAGGTATTGAGTTCGCCGCGGGCGATGCTGGTCATCACCTCCTCGTGCGTCATACCCAGGCAGAGTTCCCGGCCGAAGCGATCCTTGAGCCGGAACATATTGTCGCCCATCACTTCCCAGCGTCCGGATTCCTGCCAGACATCGGCGGGGTTGAGCGCGGGTAGATACATTTCCTGCGCGCCGATCGCATCCATTTCCTCGCGGATGATCTTCTGGATCTTCAGCAGCGAACGCTGGGCAAGCAGCAAATAGCTGTATACGCCGGCGGCCAGTTGGCGTACGTAGCCGGCACGCAGCATCAAGCGGTGGCTAGCCACCTCGGCTTCCGCGGGGTCTTCCCGCAGGGTGGGGATAAAAAGCTTACTCCAATACATGGGTGGTGCGGATCGGACGGTCTGAATTCAACAACTTTTCAATGTACCATGCAGCCATGCGAATCCCCCCGTCGCGGACGCGCGCCGGACGCCCGGCGGCCGCGCAGTCCCGTTTCCGATAAACTAGGGCGCATGAGCCGGATTCTTCTAGCGCTCGCTCTTCTGTGCTCGCTGCTTGCCGCGGCCAGCAATCCTGGTCCCTTTGAGAGCACGGCCCGCTCCTCGAAAGTAACCATCAACGCGGAACTGTACCTTGATCGCGGCCAGGTGGAAAAGCTCATCGGAAACAGCCTGGACGGCTACCTGGTGGTGGTGAAGGTGAAGATTTCCTCGAACCGGCCCAATGAGCAGATTCGGCTTTTCCGCGACGATTTCGTGCTGGTGAGCAGCAAGGATGGCCAGCGTTCGGAACCCTTTTCACCGGAGATGCTCGCCGGTACCTCCACCATGGTCGTGAACGAGGTCGTGATTTCGAGCGGGCCGATCATGGGGCAAAATACCGGTCCTGTGATTGGCGGCGGCATTCCCGGAGGCGGTCCCGTCCCCACCGGACCGCCGCGCCGCATCGATTCGCCCGGCAGCCATGGCGGTACCGCGGGTTCCCCCACCGCCACCGCTACTGGAATCGAGCAGCAGATCCGCGACGGCAAATCTGGGGATAAGCAAGTTGCCTGGCTTGAAACCCTCAAGTCCAAAGTGCTCAAGGAAGGCGAACTGACGGAGCCTCATGAGGGCTTGCTTTACTTCCCGCTCAACGGAAAGCACAAGCCGAAGCAGATCACGCTGCTTTACAATGGCGCGAATCCGCGCCTGGAACTGACGTTCAGCGATAAGTGACCGGCACCCGGCGGACGGCCAGGCCTAATCAAATTCCAGGCGCATACGGATCGCGGCCTCCCCGTCCCCGTAGTATTCCGGTACGCGGCGAACCCGGCGAAAACCCAGGCTGCGGTAAAGCGAAATCGCGGCTGCGTTGCCCTCCCGCACCATCAGGAATACACGGACAATCCCGGTTCTCTCCATGCGGATCAAGAGGCGGCGCATCAGGCGGCGGCCCACGCCGCGATTGCGATATCGGGGAGAAACCGCGAGCGAGATCACTTCTGCGCCGCGCGGGTGCGGTTCGCCCATCACGTAGCCGATGGTCCGGTTACCGAGCCGCGCCACCAGCAGCAGGTCCCGATTGTCTTCGCACAGATGCCGGAAAAGCTCCAGGTTGTAGCGGTCGTCTGTAAACACGCTCGATTCGATCGCAAACAGCCGCCGGAAGAAACGCGGCTTGTAGGATTCAAGACGCAGTTCCCGCGATTGGGGAAGCATAGCGCCAAGGTGGGAACGCGAGTGAGAGGAGGGCGCGGCGGCACGCATATTGATCGCCGGAAGGACGTTGTTCGAATGTACCGCAGACAGCGGCCCCATTTCCACAGGGAGGGAATCGCCCCAAAAACCGGGGGTCGATGGCTCCGGTGGAGAGGATATACTCGTCTGCATGATGGCCATCCACGCTTCCCTCCGCTTCCTCGGCATGCTGACGTTCGCGGCGCTTCTGTCCGCGCTTCCCGCGCTCGCGCAGACCGCACCAAACGATCCGGCAAGAGAAGATTGGATTCAGCTCTTCAACGGGAAGGATCTCACCGGCTGGATGCCCAAGATCACCGGCTACGCGCTCAACGAGAATTACGGCAACACGTTTCGGGTGGAGAATGGCCTCCTGAAAGTGTCCTACGACCAGTACACCGAGTTTGGCGAGCGCTTCGGCCACCTCTTTTACAGGGACCCATTCTCGTATTACCGCATCCGCGTGGAATACCGTTTCATCGGTCCACAGGCCCCCAAAGGTCCGGCGTGGGCGCGCAGGAACAGCGGCATCATGGTGCATTGCCAGCCTCCAGAATCCATGGGCAAGAACCAGGACTTCCCGATCTCCATCGAGGTGCAATTGCTGGGTGGGCTGGGAGAAGGCCCGCGCTCCACGCTCAACCTCTGTACGCCCGGCACCAATGTCGTCATGAATGGTGTGCTTGAAACGAAGCATTGCATTCAGTCCACGTCCAAGACCTATGACGGCGACGGCTGGGTGACGGCGGAAGCGCGGGTGCTGGGAGACGCGGAAATCACGCATCTTGCGGAAGGCCAGGAAGTGCTCCGTTACAACCTCCCCCAAGTGGGAGGCGGCAACGTGAAGAATTTCATTCCAAGCGCGAAGAAGGACGGAATGCTCCTGCGCGGCGGCTATATCTCGTTGCAGAGCGAAAGCCATCCGATCGAGTTCCGCAAAGTGGAGTTGCTGAACCTGGAAGGCTGCATGGACCCCACCGCGAAGAACTATAAGTCCTATTTCGTGAAAGCCGACAACGCGCAGTGCGTCCGCTAGCGAACCAGGCTTCCGGAAAGTCTGCCTGACGTCTTTCCCGTTGTCGCGATCAAGCTCCGCTGCCGCCGTTGCGCCACAAAGTTTGGCCGTCCGGCGCACCCGGTTTGTTGCGCTACCATCGTTCTCATGTCGAAAGCGCGAAGCCGGTGTGCGTGGGCGAAAGGCGACCTTTATCTCGAGTATCACGATACCGAGTGGGGCGTCCCTTCCCATGACGATCGCCACCTCTTTGAACTCCTGATTCTCGAAGGCGCGCAGGCCGGTTTGAGCTGGCAGACGATTTTGAACAAGCGCGTCAACTACCGCCGCCTCTTCGATGATTTTGAGCCGGCCAGGGTTGCGCTCTTCGATGAGCGGAAGATCGCGGAATTGCTCGCGGACGAGGGCATCGTGCGCAACCGCGCCAAGGTGCATGCGGCAGTAGGCAACGCGCGAGCCTTTCTGGAGGTGCAATCCGCGTTCGGGAGCTTTGACAAGTATCTGTGGCGTTTCGTCGACGGCGCGCCCATCCAGAACTCCTGGCCGGACCTCGGGAGCGTGCCCGCTGTCACCCCGGAGGCGAAGAGCCTTAGCAAAGACCTTCTTTCCCGCGGTTTCAAATTCGTCGGACCCACCATCTGCTACGCCTACATGCAGGCCGTGGGTATGGTGAACGATCACCTCACTTCCTGCTTTCGTTGGCGGGAAGTGAAGCGCCTGTCGAAGTCCCGGCCGCGCGGCGCGGCTGAAATTCACCGCCGTCTGTGAAAAACTTGGAGCGTATGCGCATCGCCCGACTGATTCCGCTCTCCCTCACGCTACTCGCGCTCTTCCTCGCCGTGCTTCCCGCCGAAGCGCAAAAGACCGTCGTGCGCTACGGCGTCTTCGAAGAAAGCATGCTCTCTTCGAAGCAGTACGCCAACCCGATCCAGGATGTGCAGGTGACGGTGACGATCACCGATCCCCTTGGCAAGCGCAAGGAAGTGGAAGCATTCTGGGACGGCTTTAGCGTGTGGAAGTTTCGCTATATGCCCCGGGTCCTCGGTCCGCATACGTTTACAGTCAAGTGCTCCGACGCTTCGAACCCCGGCCTGAACGCGCCCGGAGACCGCTTCGTAGCCGTGGAGTATCACGGCGACAACGAACTCGCCCTTCACGGCCCCATCGTGCTCTCGGAGAACCGCCGTTACTTCCAGCATGCCGATGGTACCCCGTTCTTTCTCGTCTCCGATACGGCGTGGAACGGCGCGCTGCTCTCCGACGATGAAGAGTGGGTGCGCTACCTCAAGGAGCGCAAGGCGCAGAAGTTCAACACCATTCAGTTCGTCACCACACAGTGGCGCGCCGCCTATACAGACGCCGAGGGCCAGACGGCCTTCAAGGGCATTGACGAAATTTCCGTCAACCCCTCCTTCTTTCAGCGCCTGGACAAGCGATTCGCCGCGCTCAACGAACAGGGCTTCGTGGGTCTGCCGGTTCTCCTTTGGGCACTTACGAGCGCGAAACGTGAGTCCCCCGGCGAAGTGCTCCCGCGCGAGCAGGCTGCCCTTCTCGCCCGTTACATCGTGGCCCGCTATGACGCTTACGATGTCCTTTGGTTCCTCGGCGGCGACGGCGACTATCGCGGCGATAAGGCGGAACGATGGAAGTACCTCGGGCGTGAAGTCTTCCCCCCCAGTCGCAAGACCAACCTCGTCTCGCTGCACCCTCGCGGAATGCAGAACCCCTGGCCTGGCCTTGTCAACGAGCCCTGGCTCGATTTTCTGAACTATCAGACCGGGCATGGATCGAGCGGCCAGAAGTGGAAGTGGAACGCCACGGAAGGAACCGCATCCGGATGGAAGCTGGAACCCACCCGGCCGGTGTTTGACTCCGAACCCAATTACGAAAATCACACGAGCTACGACAAGAAAGTAATTGACGCCTACGACGTGCGCCGCGCCAGTTGGTACAGCCTGCTCATCGCGCCTCCCGCCGGGATCACTTACGGCGCACATGGCGTATGGCCGTGGATGAAAGAAATCGGCGTGCCCCTGAACCACCCGAACTCCGGTTCGGCCATGCCCTGGTTCGCCTCCCTCGACACGCCGGGCGCGGAGAGCATCAAGGCGCTCGCGGAAATCATGGGGACCATGCCCTGGACACGCTTTGAACCGTTCCGCACCCTGGTTACCGGCCCCGCCACCGCCGCGGACTACAGCAACTTCATCCCCTGCGCCCGCACCGACACCCGCGAGACCGCGCTCTGCTACATCCCCGCGAAGACCACTCCGGTTCTGAATACATACTCCTTTGAGAACGGCGTCCGCTCCACCTGGATAGATCCCAGAACCGGCATCCGCAAGACGCCGCTCGACCTCATCCGCATCGATCGCATCGAGGTAAAGCCACCCAGCGACGAAGACTGGCTGCTCCTCATCGAGCGCAAGTAAGGCAGCGTCCGCCACGTCGATCTGTACCGGCGTTCCCCCGCCCTCGGCGGGGTCTTCCCCATAGGCAATGGGTGCGCCAACCTATCTTGACTATTCTTCCTTCGATTGTTATAGACTCGTTCACACTTGCCGCTTCACGCGAAGTATGGACGTTTGTTTCACTTTGGAGGATCTCGTGTTAACCAATGCCGTTCGGATTCTTCTTTGGGCCTTTTCCAGCCTGATTTTCTGCGTCTCGATCCATGCCCAGGTTGAGCAGGGAGTCATCCTCGGTACCGTGTCGGACCCCTCGGGCGCGCGCATCGTCGGCACTACCGTGACCTTCACGAATCTGGGCACAAACGTGAGCCAGACGGCGACCACGGACGAGCAGGGTGCGTTCCGTTCCATTCCCCTGCGAACGGGCGTCTATAGCGTTTCCGCCGAGTCTCCCGGCTTCAAGAGACTGCTTCGCTCCGGCATCACGCTTGGGATCCAGGCTGAAGTTCGCCTCGATCTCACGCTCGAGTTGGGCGCGGCCACGGAACAGGTCACGATCACGGCGGACGCCGCCCTGCTGCAATCCACCGAATCCTCTCGCGGGCAGGTGGTGGACAACAAGAAGATCGTGGATCTTCCCTTGAATGGCCGGGATTACCTCCAGTTGGCGCTTCTCACCGCCGGCACGAACGTACCCCCTCCCGGAGCTCGCTTCTCCGGCTTCAGCGCGTCCGGCTTCCGCGTGAGCCACAACAACTACCTGCTGGACGGCATGGATAACAACTCCAATCAGCACGCCGCGCAAGGGCGTACGCCGCAGGTGATTTCCCCCTCGGTGGATGCCATCCAGGAGTTCAAAGTGCAAACCAGCAATTACTCCGCGGAGTTCGGCCGCAACGTTGGCGGCGTCGTGAATCTCACGATCAAGTCGGGCACCAACGAATTCCACGGCGGCGCTTTCGAGTTCATCCGGAACGAAGCCTTCAATGCGCGCAACTTCTTCCAGGAGCCGGGAACGAAGATCGCCGTGTTCCGCCGGAATCAGTTCGGCGCATTCCTGGGCGGACCGGTCATTCGCAACCGGACCTTCTTTTTCGTCGACTATGAGGGAACCAAGGAGTACACGGCGGACACCACGCAATCGACGGTGGCTACTCCGGCCGAGATTCGCGGCGATTTCTCTCAGTCCTATTTCAACAACGTGCCGAATCGCATCTTTGACCCCGCCACTTACAACCCAACCACCCGCGCGCGGCAGCAGTTCGCGAACAACATCATCCCGAGCAATCGCATTGACCCGGTCGCGGCCGCGGTAGCCGCGTTCACCCCTGCGCCGAACCGGAGCACGATCATCAACAACTACTTTTCCAATCCCCGCACGGACAATACCGTCCATAAGGGAGACCTGCGCATCGATCACGTGATCGGCTCCAACGACACCATCTACGGGCGCTACAGCAAGCAGGATAGCTTCCTCAGCCCCGAATCCGGATTACCCGCTCCCGCCTTTGGAAACGGAGATCCCGCCTTCCAGCACAACGCACCGCAATCCTTCGTCGTCAGCCACGGACACATCTTCTCGCCCACCGTGTTCAATACCTTCAAGATCAGTTGGAACCGCTTGCTGACATTTCGCAACTCCCCGCTCGACCGGAACATGAACCGGGAGATCGGGTTGCGCGGCGCGAATGAAGAACTGGCGGGCTTCGCGCGGTTCGGGATCAATGGTTTCGCCGGTCTCGGCGCGCCCGCCAACAATCCCCAGTTCTCTGATTCGCAAACGCGCCAGCTCACGAACGATCTGCTCTGGACGGTGGGGCGTCACACCATCAAGACCGGCGTGAACCTGATGTTCATTCAGTCCCCGCACCAGCAGGCGTTCCAATCGAACGGCGTGTTCACCTTCAACGGCAATTTCACGCGCCAGAGTTCCAACAACACCTTTGGGAATGCCTACGCGGATTTCCTGCTCGGCATCCCGTTCAATTCCCAATTGTCCAACGTCGCGCAGGGAAACCAGCGTCGAAGGCTTTACGCCGGCTACGTGCAGGACGATATCCGCATGAGCAATTCGCTCACCGTGAACCTCGGCGTTCGCTACGAGTACGTGGGGCCGTGGTTCGAGAAGTACAACCACTATGCCAACTTCGATATCGACGCGGATCCGGCGAACCCGTCCATCCGGCTTGCCAAACCGGGCAGCATTGCGGACCGCTCCACGCTCCGCCCGGACTACAACAACTTCGCGCCGCGCGTCGGCTTCGCATACCGGCTCGGAGAACGAACCGTCATTCGCAGCGGCTACGGCATCTACTATGGCGGTGTCGATCACAGCGGAGACCGATACCTGCACGCCGCCGCGCCCTTCTTCTTTCAATCCGGCTTCAACACGGATTCCATTCATCCAACCATCCTCCTGCGCGACGGGTTCCCTCCCGGCGCTACCAGTTCCCGCGTTACCAATCTGCAAACGATCTCCCAGGATCGAACCAACCTGACGCCGTACTCCCAGCAGTGGAATTTCACCATTCAGCGGGAATTGCTGAAGGATCTCTCCGCGGAGATCGGTTACGTAGGCACCAAGGGGAACCGGCTGCTGCAGCGCTTTGATTCGAACGCCCCCCTGCCCGGCCCTGGGAATATCAACGCCCGCCGCCCCATAACCCGGCTGGAGGTGCCCGGCTTGGATTACGTCGTGACTCCCCTCGCCGATACGTTTCGGCGGGAGTTCAGTGCAAACTCGAACTATCACGGCATGCAATTGCGCGTCGAGAAGCGCATGTCCGGCGGCTTGAATCTTCTCGGCTCTTATGTCTGGTCAAAGGCAATCAGCGATGCCAGGGGAGGTGCGGACGCCGGCGGCACTTCACCGGTGGGTGTGCAGGACCGCCATAACTTGAAGGCGGAGCGCTCCCTTGCCGACGAACACTTCCCGCACCGGTTCGTTTTAAGCTCCAATTACGACGTGCCCTGGGGGCGCGGGAGGCGCTTCTTGAGCGGCATGCCTAAGTGGGCCGACTTCGTAATCGGCCAGTGGGCCTTGGGCGGCATCCTGACGATGACGTCGGGTCGGCGGGTGAATGTCTCCGTGCAGGGCGACCCGCCCAATGTCGGAACAACGTCATTCGCCCGGCCGAATGTTGTGCCCGGCGAGAAGCCCATTCTCTCCGGGAGTGAACGCACGCTTGATCGCTGGTTCAACACGGACGCCTTCGTGCGCCAGCCGAGCTTCACCTTTGGCAATGCATCGAGAAACGCGGTGCAGGCACCGGGATTGAAGAATCTCGACCTTGCGATCTACAAGATGTTCCCCATCGACGAGAAACGGGTCTTTCAATTGCGCGGGGAGTTGTTCAACGCAACCAATACGCCGTTTTTCGGCTCTCCCGGTGCAACCTTAGGCGTCGCCGGCTTCGGCTTGATCGATAGCGCGGCCGATGGGCGCATCGTGCAGTTCGCTCTGAAATTCACTTTCTGATCGCTTCCGGCAACCGGGGTGACGGGTGCGCCGTTTGAAGGGCGGGCGGAACACGGTCCGCTCGCCCGTTTCATAATGTAGAGATGGCGCTTTTCGGCGCGATCGCGAAGGAGCGCCGCACCCTACCGGTATCGCTGATACATGCAAACATCCAGGACAAGGAGCAGAAGCGCGATGACTCAACTCCGATTTCCATGGGCTGCCTGTTGGCTGGCCGCGATCCTTGCGCTCAGTGCGCGCGCCCAGGTACTGCCGCTAAACTTCGCCACCTCCGAGGATCCCACCAAACCGCGCGTGATTCACGGCTTTGACCGCAACGCGATGGATCTCTCCGTGAAGCCCTGCGACAACTTCTTTCAATACGCCTGCGGCGCCTGGCTGAAGCAGAACCCCATCCCGGCCGACCAGAGCGGGTGGAGCCGATTCAACGAATTGTTTGAGAATAACCGGCTCGTCTTGCGAGGCATCCTGGAGAAGGCCCGCGAAGCCCCGCGAACCGCTTCCGCCGAGACGCGGCAAGTGGGCGACTATTACGCTGCCTGCATGAACGAAGACCGCGCCAACGCGCTCGGCGCGGGGCCGCTCCAGCCGCTGATGGCCGAAGTTTCGGCCCTGAAGGAGAAAGCGGAGTTCGCATCCTTTGTCAGCCGGATGCAGCGGCGCGGATTCGGAATGATGTTCAACTTCGGTTCCGGCCAGGACTTCCAGAACGCCGCGGAGCAGATCGCCGTCCTGGACCAGGGCGGGCTCGGCCTTCCCGATCGCGATTACTACCTCAAGGACGAAGAGCGCTTTCAGAAGATCCGCGCGGCATACCAGGTGCATTTGAAGAAGATGTTTGCGCTCGCGGGGGACAGTGAAGAAACCGCGGTGCGCAATGCGGAAACCGTAATGGCGATCGAGAAGGCCATGGCCGAAGTCTCGATGGACCGCGTAGCTCGCCGCGATACCCGGAATCTGGACCATCGAATGTCCATCGCCGATGCGGCCAAGCTGATGCCGAACTTCGACTTCACCGCTTATCTCAGCGGAGCGGGAGCTCCCCGTACCGGCGACGTGAACGTCTATGTACCGGCCTTTTTCCAGGGCCTCAACGCGCAAATCGCCGGAACCAGCCTCGATGATTGGAAAACCTACTTCCGTTGGCACATCCTGAACAACGCCGCCGGCATGCTCTCGGACGCTTTCGTGAATGAGAATTTTGATTTCTACGGCAAGACGCTCCAGGGCCGCAAGGAACTGCCGGAACGCTGGAAGCGCTGCGTGGCCGCCACGGACGGCTCTCTCGGTGAGGCCCTCGGCAAGATCTACGTGGAGGAAACCTACGGCAAGGAGGGTGGTGCGCGGATGGCCGAAATGGTGAAGAACCTCGAACTCGCGTTGCGCCAGGACATCGAAGCCCTGCCGTGGATGACGCCCGCCACCAGGAAGCAGGCCCTCGCCAAGCTGGACACCATGGCGAATAAGATCGGGCACCCGGTGAAGTGGAAGGATTACAGTTCCGTCAAGATCGATCGCCAGGATCGCCTCGGCAACCAGATGCATGCGGACCGCTATCAATGGGATCGCGACATCGCCAAGATCGGCGCACCCGTCGATAAACAAGAGTGGTTCATGACCCCGCCCACCGTGAACGCCTACTACGATCCGCAGAACAACAACATCAATTTCCCGGCCGGAATTCTCCAGCCGCCTTTCTTCGACAAGTCCGTGGACGATGCCGTCAATTACGGCGCGATCGGAGCCGTGATCGGCCACGAACTCACCCACGGCTTCGACGACCAGGGCCGACGTTTTGATGCGCAGGGTAACCTCAAGGATTGGTGGACCGAGGAAGACGCCAAGGCCTTCGAGGCGCGCGCAAAATGCTTCGTCGACGAGTATGCAAGCTTTCGCGCGGTGGATGATGTTCACCTCAACGGGGAGCTTACGCTCGGCGAAAACGTCGCGGACAATGGCGGTCTCCGCATCGCCCTCATGGCGCTCAAGCGCACGATGAGCAAGGCGGATCTCGCCAAGAAGGTGAACGGCTTCACCGCCGAGCAGCGCTTCTTCCTCGGGTTCGGCCAGGTCTGGTGCGGACAGTACACGCCGGAAGCGGCACGGTTGCGCGCACAGACAGATCCTCACTCCCCTGGCGAATATCGCGCCAACGGCACCGTTTCCAACATGCCGGAATTCGCGGAAGCATTTGGCTGCAAGGCGGGCGACGCGATGGTCCGGGAGAACGCCTGCCGCGTTTGGTGATCCGGCTTTGAGGATTGCGCGGGCGGCGAGCCGGGTGATGCGTCCCGCCGCCGCCCGCCGCTCTGTTCGGAAAGATCAGCCGCGATAGCGTCTCGCGTAGTCCATGGCGAAATAGGTGAGGATCATATCCGCGCCCGCCCGGCGAATCGCGATGAGGGATTCGTCCACCGCCGCCTCTTCGCTAAGCCACCCGTTTTGCGATGCCGCTTTGATCATCGCGAACTCGCCGCTCACCTGGTACGCCGCCACGGGCACGTCCACATGGGCGCTAACCTCGGCCACCACGTCCAGGTACGGCATCGCCGGCTTCACCATCACGATGTCCGCGCCTTCAGCAACGTCCAAGAGCACTTCGCGAAGCGCCTCGCGCCGGTTGGCGGGGTCCATTTGATAGGTCTTCTTGTCGCCCGAACGCGGCGCGGAATCGAGCGCCTCCCGGAACGGTCCGTAGAAGCTCGACGCATACTTGGCGGAGTAGGCCAGGATGCCCGTATTCGTGAATCCTTCCTCGTCGAGCGCCTCCCGCAGCACGCCCACGCGCCCGTCCATCATGTCGGACGGAGCCACGTAGTCCGCGCCCGCCTGCGCCTGCGAGACCGCCATGGAGGCCAGGATCTCCAGTGAGACATCGTTGATGATCTGGCCGTCCTCGAGGTAGCCGTCATGGCCGTCGCTCGAATAGGGGTCCATCGCCACGTCCGTAATCACCACCAGGTCGGGGAGCGCATCCTTTAGCGCGCGCACGGTGCGCTGCAGCAACCCGTTCGGGTTGAGCGATTCCGTCGCGCGCGGATCTTTCACGGAATCAGGCAACGCGGGGAACAGCGCCAGCGCCCGCACGCCCAATTCCCACGCTTGCCGCGCTAGCGCCACCGTATGATCGACGCTCAAGCGGAAGCACCCCGGCATCGCACCAATCGGAATTCGCACATCTTCCCCTCCGGTCACGAAAAGCGGCAAAATCAGATGCGCGGGCGAGAGTTCGGTCTCCCGCATCAGGCCGCGAATGGCGGCATTCCTCCGATTGCGGCGCGGACGGACGGGCAGATCGTAGCGAAGTTCGGGCATAGTCCCATTCTCGCAGGAACCAACCGGAAGCATGGCAATTCCCCCTTCTGGGCAGTCCTTCGACTACACAGCCTTCCCGGCTTCACGCCGACATCCATGCCTCGCCCGAAGAATTCCGGCATTGTCCGTACACTTTGTTCGCCGATTGTGACTTAGATCACGGACCAAATTGGTCCTAGTCGTGTAGACTGGGAATATGCCTAATGAAGTACTTGATCTACGGCCGCTTCCGCCACCCCAGCGTCACGGCCTCGTCTTCGCGACGTTTGACGCATTGAAGCTCAATGATTCGTTCATCCTGATCAACGATCACGATCCGAATCCGCTGCGGATGCAGATGGACTTCATGCGCCATGGCGAGATGGGTTGGGAATACCTGGAACGCGGTCCGGTAGACTTCCGAATCCAGGTCACGCGAATCGCGGAACCGAAGAAGCCGAAGAGCGCGGCGGAAAAATCCGCTTAACCTCGACGCTGCCGGCTGTGCGGGCGGCTTTCGTCGCCCGCGCTTCCTACCCACTCCTGCACTCCCTGCCAGGATCGCACAACATCGATCGGCCAGCGTCAGGAAAGCCGGGGTGTGCCGTCAGCCTAAGGCTTCCGCATCAGAACGGAGAACGCGCTGGTCGTGTTGTCTCCAAAATTGGCTGCTGAGCCCGCCAGGTACAGGAGCCACGTCCGGTAGGTCTCCTCACCGACAAGACGGATGCAGTCGCTCTCCCTTTGGCGTAGCCGGTCCACCCATTCGCGACAGGTTCGGGCATAGTCGGTTCGTAGCGTCTTCACCCGCAGAATCTCCAAACCGGCGCTCTCCGCGTCTTTGATGACGTCGGCGAGATGCACCAGTTCGCCGCCGGGGAACACCCGCTTGAGCACGAACCAGGTCTGTGCGTCGTCCCCCACATTCCACGGGCGCACGATTCCCGAGTTGAAGAACATGCCCCCGCTTTCGAGCAGACTGCAAATCTTCCGAAAATACGCCATCATGCGGTGACGGCCGACATGTTCAAACATACCCACCGACGCGATCTTGTCGAAACGCCCGTTGAGATCGCGATAGTCCATCTCCCGAATGGAAACCGCATGCCCCAAGCCACGAGTGTCCACCAACTTCTGTCCGAACTGGAACTGGTTGTGGCTCAGCGTGCATCCCGTAGCATACACGCCGTAGTTCTCGGCGGCATACGTCACAAGCCCGCCCCACCCGCAACCCACGTCCAGAAATCGCTCCCCGCTACGCAGTTCCAGGTCCTCGCAAATGTGCTGTAATTTGGATTCCTGTGCCTGTTCGAGCGTCCAGCGGGCATCCCGAAAATCGGCGGCCGAATAGACGTGCCGAGAGTCAAGGAAGATATCGTAAAACGCGGTAGGCAGATCGTAGTGAAACCGGATATTCCTAGCCGCGCGCGCCCGCCCCTGGAACCAGGTCTCGAGCCGCGTTGGGGAAAGGCGCGCGGCCAGATTCAAGAGACGGCCGCGCCAGGAAGTGTGCGAGAGGCCTTGCCTCAGGCGAAGGGCCGCCACCAGGTCTCCCGAAATGTCGAAATCCCCGTGAATGAATCCCAGGGCAGCCGTGTAGTCTTCCCCGGTCAGAACCTGTTGCAGTTGCGCGCGGTCATCCACGGAGATCGTAAACTTCGGCGGCTCCGCGCCGTGCACTTCCCGCTCTCCGGATGGATATTCCACCGCGTAGTCTAACGTAGCCGCGGAGTTGTTTCCCATCGCTCGTGCCCCCGGAGATAGGAAGAAAACCAGGCCGGAGGTGTTTCCCCGGCTCCGAGGCGAAGGAAGCGGCAACGGTGTAAGCCGCATGCGGAGAGACGGATGATGGCGTTCTTGCGGCCGCCGCTGGGAGTCTTTATGGTGGGAATCGCAAACCCAGGATTCAAGGTTAGCGCGGTTCCTCGCAGCGCCGGGCCAGATCCAGATACTTCCTTCCCTCGGCTTGCGAAATCTCGAGTTCGGAGCAGAACCCCTCCGTACTTACGCGGACTCGCTGTGTTGCCCGCTCCACCGTCGATGTCGTTCGCTTCCGGAAAGCCTCGCGCAGCACCCGCCCATCCAGGCTATCGGCGGGCGTGAGCCCCGCCAGTGTGAGAACCGTGGGCGCAATATCCGCGTTGCCCGCCGGAACATCCATCACCTCGCCATGCCGGAAATCCGGCCCTACAGCCAGCAGCGTGGAGCGCGTCACGTAAGGGTTCAGACCGCCATGCCCGTTGTGTGCGGGCTGGTCCGCACGGCCCGGGACCCACTGTGTTCCGGGGATTCCATACGGGCTAGGGTCCGCGCTCCACCGGTACGTGACGATCAGATCCGCTCCGCGCTTAGGCAGGCACTGCCCGGCAAGTTCCAGCGCGAAGGTCCCTGGAACGAAGCCCTTCACCGCGCCTTCCGCGCAGCTAAGTTTTCGGCCCTCCGGCCGCCGCCCGGCCACGAACACCGCGTTCGTCATCGGGCCGGCTTGCAGCTTCTCCGCCATGCGCTCAATCGTGGCGGCATCGCGGTTCTTCACATAAAGGAGTGTTGTACCGCCCTCATTGTCGGTCACCACTTTGCCCGCGAATTCCGGTTCCCGCAGCGTCGCCAGCATGTCCGCGCGCGGCTCGTAGTCGAAACCGTGGTCGGAAGTGACGACGATGTTCGTCTTCTCCGCCAGATCGAGTTCCCGCAGGCGTTCGAGCAGCAGGCCAATCTGCTGGTCCACCAGCCGCAGTGCCGCCAGCCCCTCCGGGGACCCGACCCCAGACTTGTGCTGCGCGCTATCGGACCTCCCCATCCAGTCCACAATCACCTGAGGGTGCATGGTTCCCAGGACGTGCTCTCGTAGCACGCGTTCGGTCCACAGGAGGGCTTCATCGCCTTCCCTGCCGCCCTTCGCGGGGCCGAATTTCGCCAGCAACTCCGCGTTGAGGGAATCAGGAAACGCCACCCGGTGCCCATCCTCAAACCCGGGGTTCACCAACAGCCCGTCGCCGTAAGGGGCCGTCGGATTCAACAGCACCGCGTTCCCGGTGGAGCCCGAACTCAGCGCGACATAGGCAATCGACGCCTCTCGCAAATACTCGTGCAAGGACTTCGGCCCAACCATGCGGCCGCCATTCGCCTCGCCCAGTTTCAGCAGGTTTCGGTAGTCCCCGTTGCTCAGCACTTCCGCGGAGGATTCCGGCAGATACAGGGCATTGCTGACGATGCCGTGATGCGAAGGCAGCATCCCGGTGCTGATGCTGGTGGCATTCACGCGCGTGACCGTCGGGAAGACCGAGTGCGCATTCCTGTACCACACGCCCTCCGTTTTCAGCCGGTGCAGATGCGGCATCGTCTCCGGCGTGACGGAATCCGGACGCAGCCCATCCACCACCAAAACGATCACCAGCCCCGGCCGCGCGCTCAGCCCCGCCGAAAGCAGAAGGCATGCAAGAAAAGCGAGAAAGGGAGTCTTCAACATCACAGTCACGAGCCGGGCGCGGTTGAGCGGTGTACCGCTCTAGCGAGCCAACATTCTCTCACGGCTTCCCGGTGCAAACAACGCATGAAACTCGGGGCATGAAACTCGGGGCACGCGTCACGCCCGGAGATTTCCTGTGGCTGCGCGAGCCATGGAACAATAGGCAATACTCTTGATTTCCAGGACAATTCCTTTCCGGCAGACCGTCATGCTTATCAGAGCTCATATCTGTCTCCTCCTGCTCGGCCTTTGCGCCGCCACCAGCTTTGCCGCCAGCTATCAGGGCGCGGTTGTCGTCATCGGGGAGCAGGCCGCTCCCATTGAGAAACGAGTTGCCGCGCTGCTGGCGGATCGCATTGCGGAGCCGTCCGGTTTGCGCGTGAGCGTGACGGCGCAGCCGCCCGCTCCGGAAGGTGGCGTCCTTCCCATCCTGCTCGGGATTCCGTCTCACCACGCGGAACTCCGGCGGGAAATGGAATCCCGCCGGATCCCGCCCCTGACCGGCCTTGCTCCGGGCCCCGAAGGTTTTCTCGTGCAAACGCTCGGCGCGGGAAGCGGCATTCGCGTGCTTGCCGCCGGAATCGACGAACGGGGCGTGCTCTACGCGGCAGGCGAGATTCTCCGCCGCATGGAGATTGGAGAGACCGCTTTCGATTTCCCCGATTCGCTCCTTGTCCGCACGGCGCCCGCATTCGAAATCCGAGGCACGCAGTTCGGCCAAAGCGGCGTCGCGCTCAGCAAGGGAAAGGTACGGAAATGGACCGACGCCGAACTCCGGCACGCCATCCTCGATTTCGCCCTCGCCGGGATGAACACGGTTGAAATTGAGGAAGAGTACGGTGCGCGGGATGTGCGCTATCAGGTGGCGCAAGAGTTCGGCCTGAAGACGCTGGCGCATGTCCACCCCGATGTGGGGCAGGGTCCGCCGGAATGGCGGGCTTCCGAATCGATCGGCCGGGAGAATTTCCTATGTCCTTCCGTACCAGCCGCGCGAGAGGCTCTGCTCAAGAACGCGGAAGAGTTTTACCGCCGTTTGCCGCCCATAGACTACATCCGCTTCGCCGGGGGAGACGGCGGAGGTTGCGAGTGCGACCGTTGCAAGCCCTACGGGCGCACCTTCATTCACCTCACCGAAGACATGGCCGCGGTGATTCGCAAGTCTCAGCCCTTGGCGCAGTTCTTCATTACGAACCAGAAGTTCGACAACGCCAGCGATATCGCGATCTTTGAGTATCTGCGCGAGAAGCCGCGTCCCTGGCTGCGCGCCTTCGCTTATGGCCCCGGCTCGGACGCCATGGGCTGGCAACCCGGCCACCGGCAGGATCACCGCATGGACCTCTTCCGTTATCCCGGCTTCGGTCCACCGGGCCGCTACCTGCAGGAGATCCTGCACCAGTTGCCTCCCCAGCAGGACGTGGTCTTCTTCAACGAATTGACCCACTGGAGATATTCGCAAAACGGTTATGCGCAAGCGCCCCCGCGCGCGGACCGCAACGGCGACCGTCCGCCGCACTGGAACCACTTCATTTACGAACGCCACCCGGACCGCGCGCTCACGATGGTCTATGACCGCCTTTCCTTCTTTGCGTGGCCACGCTACCTGCACTGGTATTTCAACCAGACCATGCGCTACGGAATCGGCGATGTCACCCACTCGAGCGGCACGCACGACCACTTCAACCAATGGATGTGGCAGCGCCTCCTGTGGTCCCCGCAGACCAGCCTCGATGACGCCGTGAACGAGTATGCGCGCGCGTGGTTCGGCCCGGATGCCGCACCGATGATGGCGAAGGCGCTCTTCGAATTAGAAGCCTACCTCGCGGAGAATCCCACCGAACCCATCACCCGGAAGGAGGGAATCTCCCGCTACTACGGCCTGGTCCGTGAAGCCGGCCGGGCAATGTCCCCCACCCGCCGGAGATCGAATTGGCTATGGCTCGAATACATGCAAAAGGCGGCGGTAGACCGCTATGTGCAACTCCGCGTGATTCAGCAGAGCAACCTGCAAACGCGCATCGAGAAGGCCATCGGCGCGGACGCATCCGACGCCGCTATTCAGCGTGCTCTCGCCTGGATGAATGACCTGCCGGAGACACCCGAGATGCGGCAACTGCGGGAAGAAGCTGAGCGCCTCGGCGAGGAGAGCAACCGCCTCTTCGGCGTCCGCAGCGAAGGCATTTTCAACCTTCAGCACGACTTTATCGGCCTCGGCTGGCTCAAGCGGCAACTGGAGCGCGCGAGTGCCGCATCCGGCGGCGAGCGAGCGGACCTGCTGCGCATGATCGTCGCTTACGAAGATCCGGGCGAGGGCGGCTTCTACGACGATGGCGGTTCGCTCACCAACGCTCCCAATATCGTGAACGGCTACCCCTTCGACTTCGGGCAGCCCTTCGTGCCGGAAATGCTCTCGGAGGGCAACCGCCCCTCCCAGCGCACCATGCACTATACGCAGGACGAAGACCAGGGAGTGGTTCTGCACTACAAGGGGCTGGACCCGAAAGCAGCCTGGCGCATCCGCTTCACACTCGTGCGGCCCTGGTACCAGGATCGCTACCGAACGCGGATGAATCAGCATACGGAAACCATCTATGCCGGCGATATTGTCCTGGCAAGAGATCTGGAAGTCCCGGAGCGGATGAGCGACTATTTCACGTTCGATATCCCGCCCGGGGCCATCCGCAACGGGGAGCTCGTTATCCGCTTCGAGCGCGCGCCGGACGTGGCCAGAGGAGACCGCGTCTCTCGCGAAGTCTGGCGGAATACGGGCGGTTGGGGAACGATTCTCGCCGAAGCCTGGCTCATGAAGAAATAGAGGACTTGGCATCCCGCACGCTCAACCGGGGTCGCGAGCGAAACATTCCTGCTCGCTCCCCCGCGGACGTTTGCGTTGTATCAATCGCCGGGGAGGGTACTCCAGGTCGGCACAGACCTTGGCTTCCCTTTGCGGACCACCACCAGCGTGGCGTCGTCGAAGTTGGGGGCGTGGTGCGTAAAGTGCGCCCGCGCCCGGAGTACGAGGTCAATCAACTGTGCGGCGGGCAAGTGGGCGTTGGCGCTCAGAACACGGCAAAGCCGCTCTTCACCAAACTCCTCGTCCTCGCCGGCTCGCGTGGCTTCGCTGATGCCATCGCTGTAGAGCACCAGCAGGTCGCCGTCTTCAAGCTGTACGGCGCGGTCTTCGTAGCTGGCGACTTTCAGGATCCCCAGGATCAGCCCGGAATCCCGAATCAGCTCCGTCTTGCCGTTCGCGCGAACCAGAATGGCGGGGTTATGCCCGGCGCTCGCATACTGGACCACCCCCGTCGCTGGATCGATCAGAATAGCTGCCATCGTAATGAAGCGGTTGGCCGGGCAGAAGCCCACGATGGATCGATTGAGCCGCGTGAGGAACGCCGCGGGAGAAGTGGGCTCTTCGAGCAACAGATGCGAGCGCGCATGGAGGCCCGACATCATCAGCGAAGCGGGCATCCCCTTCCCCGCCACATCGGCCAGCACCACGGCAAGGCGGCCATCGGCGTACGGGAAGAAGTCGTAGTAGTCGCCGCCCACCGTGCGGCAGGGCTCGTTGAACCCCGCGATTTCGAGGCCCGGCGCTTCCGGGATCGCCTCCGGTAGCAGCCCGCGCTGGATCTCGCCGGCCTGTTCGAGATCGCGCTGCATGATGCGCTCGGCTTGCTCCACTGCCGCCAGGCGCGCATGTTCCAGACGGATGGCGGCCACGTTCGCCATCACCGTCAGCAGCGAAAGATCGTCTTCCGTGAACGGGGCGATGATGTGCGGTGTATCGAGATAGATGAGCCCGATCACGTCATTGTTGGTCTGTAGCGGCACGGCAATGAGGCTCTTGACGGCTTCGGCGGCGATGCTGTGGCTCGACATGAGCGCCTGCTCGAACTGCGTGTCTTTCACCAGCAGCGATTTCCGGTGCTCCATCACCTGCTCGCACACTGCCTTGCTGATGCGGAAATTGTCCCCCTTGGCCGCTTTGGGCGTAAGCTTCCCGTCTTCCAGCAGCATCAGCACGCCCCGGCGGGCAGAGACGGCGGAGAGGGAAAGATCGAGAATCAGTTCAAAAAGCTCATTCAGCGGACGCAGCCCCGCAAGCTCCCGTCCGGCGCGCACCAGTGCCTCCATCTGCTTCTGTGCGGCTCCGGACTGTTCCGTCAGGCCCGATGGCCGATTGAGAAAGGAACTGAGGTCCGCGACAACCGTCTTTGAGAAGGGATGCTCCTCGACGCCGGCATCGTCGTTCACGATCAGCACGCTGTGCCCGGTTTCAGTGACCTCCTCCTCCGCCAGGCGGATGCTGAGTTCTCCGGCGGAAACGACATCGCCCACGGCCAGCGGGTGCTCCGTGGTGATGCGATGTCCGTTGACGAAGGTGCCGTTCTTGCTGCTCAGGTCCCGGACGACCCAGAGGTCCCCGCGCCGCTCGAACACGAGATGGTTGCGGGAAAGGCGAGGATCCTCGGGAAAGCTCAGTTCATTGCCCGCGGAGCGGCCGATATGAACCCGGTCGGACTGCAAGGGGTAATTCCGGGAATGTTCGCCGGTCTGATCGATAACGAGCTGAAAAGCGGGCATGGAACTCAAATTGGTCGGCAACCAGTGTAAACGAATTGGAAACTCTTTAGGTGCATCCGAGGCACGGGGAGCATCTGAAGCACTGGGCTGGCGCGCCACTCGCGGCGCTCAACGAACGCGAAGCGGACCCAATAACTCTCGCGCAAAACCGGGGAAGAAGCGGTCGAAAAAGACGAAATTTGTGGTTGCACCCCCGATTTCCTGAGAATTCCGCGGCAGCGCGGACACTATATTGTGTACGGGAGATCCGCGGGGAGGCATGGCTCCTCCCTTGGCGATCAAGGCTCCCGGGAAGCGGCGGCTTCCCGGCATCTGAACTCTTCCTCGGCGGTTTCGCGCAATCTGTTTTATGGGCGCTTCGCGAAGAAGGCTCCGTTGGAAATCCGGTTCGGAGGCGGGAAGAGTGCCTGAAAAAGGGTCTTCCGCCTGAACAAACTTCGGTTACGATGGAGTGGATACGCGACTGGCGCGAGGTGGAACAGAGGGAATTATGACTGGGACGCAGATTCGGTACTTCAGCGCGCGGAATTTCGGACGAGCGGCACTCGCCGTGCTGCTGAGCCTGGCGATGCTCGCCTCACCCGGAGCAACCTGGGCGCAGGAGGCAGCCGCCAGCAGCGCACTCACCCTGAACATCGTAATCGTGGAAGGTGAAGGCGCGGTGAACAACATCCGGCAGCGAGTGGCGCGCGAGCCAATCGTGCGGGTGGAAGACCAGAACCGAAAGCCGGTGGCGGGAGCCACGGTGGTGTTTCTGCTGCCCAATGACGGCGCCGGTGGAACCTTTCCCGGCAACCAGAATATGGTGACCGTGCAGACCAACCAGAACGGCGAAGCCGTGGCCCGCGGGTTGCGGCCCAACAACGTCGCCGGGGACTTCGCGATTCGGGTGACGGCCTCCTTCCAGGGCGCTACGGCCACGGCGGTGGTGAACCAGACCAACACGCTCGCCGGCCTAGCCGCCGCCGGAGCGGGCGCGGGCGGGGGAGCGGCGGCGGCGACCACAGCCGGGATCTCCGCGAAGGTGCTGGCGATCATCGGCATCGCCGCGGCGGCGGCTGTGGGCGGCGGAGTTTATGCCGCCACGCGGGACAACAAGAGCGGCGGGAGCGGCCCGAACAGCCCGTCGCGAACACCCACGGCTATCGCGATTGGAGCGCCTACGGTAGGCGCTCCCTAGCGGGTACACGGCACGCGCGAGAGCCGGAATGCGACGGATTCAGCCTGAAGCCGGCCTTCAGGCGATGAGATTCAAGTTTGAGGGGTATCGATGAAAACGCAGGCACTTCGTTGGATGGCTTTGGGGCTGGCACTGGCAGTCTCCGCGGGTACACTGGCAGCGCAGCAAGGCCGCGGTTCCTCCGGCCGTGGCGGATTTGGCACGCTCGGCCAAGGCGCGGCCGGCGGCGATCGCGGCTCCAGCGTCACCGGACCCACCCTCGGATATGTGGTGGACGCCTCCACGGGCAACCTGCACATGGTGAGCGGCATCGCGGGCTCGTCCACGATGGGCGCGGCCGTGCATCAGGGCTCGGCGATCCAGTGCTCCGCCATCGCCCCCTCCGCCGCTTACGCGGTGATCTCCGACGAGAGCGGCAAGGCCTGGTTCTATGGGCAGCCCGGGCCGCGCGGCGCCGCGGGCGCGGAGTTGGCGGACCTGAGTGGCGTCACGCAGTTGGCGACCTCTCCCAGCGGAGACGGCTTCGTGGCCTTTGCCGCCGCCAGCGGCCGGATCTCCCTGTACGCCGTTCGCGACGGCGTGCCTCAGTTGGAGCGGAGCTTTGCGGTTTCCCTCTCCGCGCCGGTTACCCGGATTGCGCTTGCCGACGGATTGAAAGATCCGGCGCTCCTCACGCGTGACGCCTCCGGCACCTCCCTCCTGCGGGCAAGTGACAGTGGTGTGCGCAGCGCGGTCGTATTGCCCGGCGCAACCGAGGTCGTCTTCTTTCGCGGTTCGGAACGGGCGGCCATTCTGGACGCCTCGCAGAACGCCATTTACGAGGCGGATCTCGCGCTCCAGAATCCCGCGCTGGCCCTGGTAGCGTCGAGCGCCCAGGGAATTGACACGCCGGTCGGCCTGGCGCTCAGCGACGACAATCGAACGATCGCGGTAGCAAGCGCCGTCACGCGCAAAGCGACGCTGATCGACGTGGCCACAAGATCTGCTACGCAGTTGGATCTGCCGGAGACGCCCACGGGCGTCCGCCGGATGAACTCCCGCGCGGTCTTCCAATTGACCGATGCCAGCAGCGGACCGATGTTGCTCCTCGATGTGCAGGGCGATTCCGCCCGCACGGTGTATGTACCCCTCTACCAGGGGGAACGCGGAGCTTCCAGCGGGCACGCGAGCCTGCAATAGCATCGGCGATTTCCGCCTGTCCCTTGGATCCGTTCGCCTCTGCCACCGTGGCCGCGGATCACGACGAACCTGCCGATTGACGCGCAGGGTTCGATAGGATGCGCCGATGTCTTCCGAATTGATGCATAGGGGCTTGGTATGAAATTGCGAATTGGAACTCGATGGGTGCTCGGAGTGCTGTGCCTCCTGGGCTTGGCCGGATATGCGAGTGGACAGCGAGTGTCGGGTTACAGCCCGGCGCAGACCACGGTCAGCTACCCTTCCGCTACTTCCGATCTCCCGGTCGTGATTTCGCTCGAAGGAACGACGGTGCCGCCCGCTCTCCCGAGCTACTCGATGCGAGCCTACTGGGATACGCAGGTCGCCGCGAACCGGATCCCGGTCACCGGTACGCCGGGCGCTACCACCGCCACGGTCACCGTCAGTCCGTCTTTTCGAACCGCCGGATTGCACAAGGTCATATTCTGTGTGGTCATCAATCTCGGCCCGGGTCCTGTCGAATCGTGTACCGACCCCGCCACGAGTGCGACATTCACAATTAACCCGGACCCCGTCATCACCACGGCCAGTCCCCTTCCTCCCGCCTCCGTCAGCACGCCCTACTCCTTGCAACTGAACGCCACCGGCGGCACGGGATCACGCACATGGTCCGTCGCGGCGGGCAGTTCCCTGCCCCCTGGGCTTGCGCTGAATCCCACTTCCGGGGCCATCACCGGCACTCCCACACAGGCCGGGATCTTTAATTTCACGGCGGTGGTGACGGATAGTCTGGGAGTACAGGGCACGCGGCTGCTGGCGATTTCCGTTAGCTCCGCGCTGACAATTGTTACGCCCGCCACGCTGCCAACGGCACAGGTTGGAGTGGCCTATTCCACCACGATTGCCGCCGCGGGGGGCGCTCCGCCGTACAGTTTCAGCACTAATAGCAGCGTGCTTCCGCCCGGCATGGTTCTGAACGCGGTCACCGGCGTATTGAGCGGAACTCCGAGCGTCGTGGGCAATTACAGCTTCCTCGTCACGGTCATCGACAGCCAGGAGAATTCGGCGGAAAGAACCTTCTTCATCAACGTCTCCGAGACGGTATCCGCGCCCACCATCATCACCGCGAGTCCGCTGCCGGAGGCCACGCTGGGTACGTTCTACACGCAGTCCCTGGTGGTTAGCGGCGGCAAGTCTCCGTACTCCTTTTCCATTCTCTCGGGCGTGCTGCCCCCCGGATTGATGCTCGATACCAGCAGCGGCGTTATCAGCGGCACTCCCTCGCAGAGCGGTAACTTCACCTTCGTCGTTGGTGTAATCGATTCGCTGGAGGGCAGTTCGAACAAATCATTCGTCCTGCGTGTTTCCCAGGCGATCTCGATCACGACCTCGGAACTCCCGGTGGGCACGGTAGGAGAGCCGTACCCCGGCACGGAAATCGTCGTAAGCGGCGGCGCGGCTCCGTACCTGTTCACTTCGTTGGGAAACTTCCCTCCGGGCTTGTCCCTGAACTCGGAGACCGGCGTGATCGGTGGCACCCCGACGCAATCGGGCGTGTTTGCGTTCAGCGTGCTGGTGTTCGATTCCAATGAGCGCTCCGCCCGCCGGGACTTCACGATCTCGATTGGCGCGGGTTTGCGTTTCCGCACCACCAGCCCGCTGCCTTCCGGCCAGGTGGGCGAATCTTACGATCGAACATTGGAAGTGGAAGGCGGCAGAGCGCCCTACCAGTTCCAACTGATTTCCGGGAGCCTTCCGGCTGGTATCACGCTCAGCGCCACCGGCCGCCTGCAAGGCACGCCCAATGCTCCATTCGACGGCAGCTTCACCGTCCGGGCGACCGATTCCGGCCAGCCGATGCTCTCGGTTGAACGGCAATTCCGTCTGCAAATCGCAGTCGCGCTGATTATCTCCACGCAGAGCCTGCCACCGGCGATTGTCGGCCAAACCTACAGCCAGATCATCGCGGTGAGCGGCGGGACCACGCCGTACACGTTCGAAGTTAGCAACGGCACTTTGCCACCAGGCATTCTGCTGGCTCGAACGAACGGCACACTCAGCGGGACGCCCACCGCCCTGGGCACCTTCCCCTTTACCGTTCGCGTCGCCGATACGGAAGGGCGCAGCGGTACGCAGGCGCTTACGCTCGAGGTGCGGCCTGCCCCGGTCACGGGCGCGACCGTCACGTTGCAAACCGGGACGCCTTCCCCGAATACCCAGCAGCAGGTGGATGTGAACCTGGGAACGCCGCGAAGCGATACCGTTTCCGGCGCTCTCGTCCTCGAGTTCGCTCCGTCGGTGACGCCGCCCGTCGATGACCCGGCGGCCCAATTCGTGAGCGGCGGAAGGCGGGTGAGTTTCCAGATCCCCGCAGGCCAGACCTCCGCCCGCTTTGGCGAAACCGAGCAGGCCCTGTTCCAGACCGGAACCGTGGCGGGCACAATCACCATTCGCGCGCAACTGCTGGTGTCTGGTGCGGACGCCACTCCCACGCCTCCCCCCACTTCCACCGTGGTGTTGCCTCCGCTTGCCCCCACGCTCACGAACCTGAGCGCCACGCGCACCAGTTCGGGCCTGAATGTGGTGGTGCGAGGCTATTCGACGCCCAGGAACATGACTTCCGCCACGGTGAATTTCACCGCCCGCGCGGGAAGCAACATCACCAGCGGACTCTCCTTCACCGTGAACCTCACGCCGGCCTTTACGACCTGGTACACGTCGAATTCATCCAATGCGTTCGGCAGCCTGTTCCAGCTCACCTTGCCCGTGACGATTTCCGGAGATCCAACGGAGATTACCGGCCTGTCGATTGCGCTCAGCAACTCCGTGGGCGCCAGCAACAGCCTCAGCGCGACCTTCTAGCCGGTTGCTCCTTTCTGGCCGATCGCGACAGTGCACGGCGCCGGCGGACAAAGACGAAGACAAAGAGCGTGGGTTCCGGACGCCCGGCGCTCCCGTAACCTGGGAGCGCCTCCGGTACGGCCACGGCGCTGGGAACGCGGGCCGAGCGGGAAAGCAGCGTATTTAGGCGCGTTCGGCCCAAACCATTTTCGTCAGGTTCTGTTTTATCCACAACTTTCCCACAGTCATCAGATTGTATCTGATTGATAACAAGGGAGAAAATACCTGTGCAAATCGCGGCGGAAATACGTATTTCCACGAGCGAAATCGGGAGGCCTCTGGGAGAATGGAAAGACAAAGCTGGACGCGACTTCGAGAACCGTCTCGGGGGGAGAGGTCTTGATCTCGCGTCCTTTTTCCTTCCGACGCCCGCGCCCTGCCCCGCACGTGAATTTCCAGACGCAGCGCGTACCCATTCGATCCACCGCATTCCGAAGCTGCCGAGGGACCCGGCAGCCGGGTGACGAAGTTCCCGCAATTGCGAGCCAATCAGGCGGCAACCGAACCGGAGACGCGCGGCGCGGCGGTGAGTGGCTCCCGGGACTGGGGCACGTTGGAAGCGCGACCGGCCTCCGATGCGCTTTCGACGGTAGCCGCGATGTCCACGTTGTCCATGGTGTCCACAGGAATTGCGGCTTCGGTGACGGGTGCGGAGGGGCGCATGCTTTGCAGGACGGAGCGAAACGCGGAATCCATCGCTTCGATCTCCGAGGAGATCTGGCGCAAGGCGAGGTCTTCGAGATTGTCCACGGTGTCCATGGCGTCTACCGTGTCTGTGGGAGCTAAGGGGTGCACGGGGTAGACGGTGTCCATGGTGCCCACCGTGTCCATGGTGTCCACCGTATCCATGACGTCGCTGGGGTCCATGAAGTTTGCGACGTCCACGGTGTCCACGGTGTCCACGGTGTCCACAGTGTCTTCGGGGACGGGAATGGACGCGGGGAGCCAGTGGTCGCCTTTGCGGTTGAGGATGGCGAGGGCGGCGCGGAGGCGGAGGCTGGCGGGGAGTTGTTCGTCGCGCAAGACGGCGTCGACCAGTATGCGGGCGTAGGATTCGGCATCGTGGAATTCTTCGGCGACCTGGGCGCGGTAGCCGTTGCGGGCGCGAGCAGCCTCGGCGCGGAACTCGGGATGACGATTGCAGGCCTTGTAGAATGCGGCGGAAGAATAGCCCACGTGGCGCATGGCGGCGGCGACGGAGGCGCCTTCAGCGAGGAGACCGAGGACGGTTTCCCACCAGGTTGCGGGGTTCGATGTGGGATCAAGTTCCGGGTTCTCCGGCGGGGTGGGGATCTCGGGCTCGGGAAATGCGGTTGCGGCGGACATGGTGAATGCTCCTTTTGTTGGGGATCGGTTCGGGCAGGCCGATTCGGCCTTCCCATGAGGAGCATAGCGACGGCGAAGGGCGGAGTCTGAAATCGCGGACGCGAAGCAACTGATTCGAAGAGGGATATAAATTCGGAAGTGCGGAACCGGGCGAGGCTGGGCGGGGCGGAACGCACCAATTTTCGGGCTGCGGTAACGAGAGTGGCGCGTTGGCGTCGAGCCGGCGCTCAGCGTATTCCTGGAAGCGGCAGGGGATGGCGAGGAACCGATGGCAACCGGTTCGGGGGACGGCGGCGGGCGGTGATCTGCGTTTGCGCAAGACGTTGTTCCATGTTCATGCCATCCCCGTGAGTGCCCTCGTTTCGGTTTGATTGTATTCCGGACGATGGCACACCCGGCTGGCTCATGCCGTCCCTCGAGCTTGCGGAAACGGACGGATCGGATTCCGGGAAAACGGGACGGCCGGGCTTGCGGGAGCAGTGCCAGTCGGGTCGGGACGCGCGAGCCCGCCATCCGGTGGCGGGTGGCTACCGGAGCGCGCGTTGAATGCGTCGTGACCGGCGAGTGTCGTTCGCCGGAGGCTGGCATCTCCCGTATAGGCTAATAGAGCATGGAAACGCCTAGCCCGAAGAAGAAGCCGTGCGATTTCGGGGTCGCGCTCTCCCGAAGCGCACCATCCAGCACGAATGCGTAGCTCAAGCGAGGCGTCACGCGGAAGTGGGCGCCAAGGTCGACGGGCAGGGCCAGAGAGGGATGAAAGTCGACGAATCCGGGCTGGTTCACGCCGAAATAGCCTTGGTTATAGCCACTCGTCGCGACGCCCAGACCGGCGGAGAATTCCGCGTTCCAGTTGGCGCCAGGATGAAACTTCGGCAGGGCGAATCCGTGCGAGGCGTCGAAGGTCGCGTAGCTACCCTTGATGGACCCGACGTCGAAGTAGATTCGGGCCGACGGGCGGAGGGGCGCCTTAAAACTGGCCCCGGCATAGAGTTCGGTCGTCGATGGCGCGCCCGTATTCGGGAAGGTATAGCGGATCACGCCGCCGGAGAGGGTGGTTTTCTCGAAGGCTTTGTCATAGCCGGCGTCGAAGTCGAGTTCCGACAGTTTACCCCGGCGATCATTGACGCGAGTCAGATCGTTGCTGGTGAATGCGTTCAGATGAAAGCCGCGGTAGCCCAGCGTGGTGGAGGTTTGGAGCACGGGTCCGTTGGTGACGACCATGCCCCGCCAGACATACTGGCTGTGGCTGCCGACATCGATGCTCCAGGCCGGTTCCTGCTGCGCTCGCGCGGCCGCGACGGCGAGCGCCATCGTCAATACAATGAGCAAGCTCTTCATGCGCGTTCCCTTTTCGCTCCCACCAACTGCTCCAGGCTCTCGATCACGTGGTTGACCTCGTGAACCTGCGCGTTCATCTCTTCACTTGCCGAGGCGCACTCCTCCGCGCCCGCGGCGACCCGCTGCGTGACCTGTTCCATCTGCCCGATCGCCTGGCTGATCTGGCTGATCCCCTGGGCCTGTTCGTGGCTACCCTCTTTTACTCCGGAGACCAGATGCTGGATTCTGGCGGACTGCTCCGTGATCGTGCGGATGGCGTCCACGACCTGCTCCACTTTGCCGCGACCGTCGGCCGACCGTTCAATCGATTCCTCGATCAGCCCCGAGGTCTCGCGTGCCGCATGCGCGCAGCGTTGCGCGAGGGTTCTGACCTCGTCGGCCACGACCGCGAAGCCCAGACCGGCTTCGCCCGCGCGCGCCGCCTCGACGGCCGCGTTCAGTGCCAGAATGTTTGTCTGAAACGCGATTTCGTCGATCGCTCGGTTGATCTTCGATATTCTTCCGCTCGATTCGGAGATTGCACCCATGGCATCCACGAGCGCATCCAGCCGTTCGTTGGCCTCGCCGATTCGGGCCAGCGTGTGCCCGACAAGTTCGGACGCGGAGTTGGCATGTTCGGAGTTTCCGTCTCCCATCGAATGCACTTCCGTCGCCGAGGCCGAGGTCTCTTCGATCGCCGCGGCCAGCTCGGTGGCGCCCTGGGCCAGCGCCTGGCTCGAATCGGCCACCTGCGCGGCCGCCCCGGCAACCTGCTCCGCGTTCTGGCTCAGCTTTGCCACCACGCCGAGCAGCACGGACTTGATTCCGCCCACCACCAGCAGCACGGTAAGCCCCACCGCAATCAATCCGACCACGAGACCCACTCCGACCTGCTCAATCGCCGTGGACCAGGCCGCGGCCGTGATCACCTCGTAGGGAACCAGCGCCGCCACCACCCAGGGCGTCTTGGTGCGTCCCACGGACACCGGCGTGAGGGCGGCGAGTTCCCCTTCTTCGTGGCGGGTGAGGCCCTGCCCCGCGAGTACCTCGCGCAGCCCGTTCCCGCTCAGATAAGGCCTGAATTGCGTTCCCTCCGCGCCCGCCAGTTCAGGACGGTGCTGCGCCGCCACCACTCGCCCGCTGTTTGAGAGAATGGCGACCGCCCCCTTGCCGCCCGCGACGCGCGCTTTGTCCACCTGGGCCTGCAGGGTGCCTAGCTGGACGTCCACCCCCACGATGCCGACAAATCGCCCGTCCCGGAGAATGGGCGCGATCAACGACGTCATCAGCACTTCCTTCCCAGCGACGGGGTAAGGAAAGGGATCAAGGATACACTCGCTCCGGCTGTCTTTCGCGCACAGGTAGTACTCGCCCTTGCGCGCGCCGGTCGGTCCCCGAGTCTGGTTCTCGTAATCCACGAGCGGCTCCAAGGTCACCTCGCCGCTCGCATTTCGGACGAGGTACGGGATCAGTCTGCCGGTCGCGTCGGACCCCGGTTTGCCGGCGAACTGGGCATCGGCGCCGTCGAAGGCGTTCGGCTCCCAGCCGGTGTATACGCCGAGGAACGCGGGGTTCTTCAATGCCACGCTCCGCAGCATGTGGGTCACCTGCTCGCGATTGAGCTGCGTCCCCGTACCCGGGCGGACTCCCGACAAGGCATCCGCCAGCGCGCGGGCGCTGTCGAGCGCCAGTTCCAACTCCGACTTCAACTGTCCGGCCTCCTGCCCGGCCTCCGCCAGGGCGGCGCCGGAAGCCGATGCCACCTGAGCCTTGTATGCCGAGTACGCCGCGAACCCGGCCAGGATGGCGACGGTACACATGACCGCCGTTCCCGCTCCGATGGCGATTTTCGATTGAATCGTCCGCATATCAGCCTTATCGGCAAAAAGGCCCCGGAGCAGAACAGAAAAAATGCGGGATCACGGGCACCGGGCGGATCGAGCGGAGGGAGGTTGAGACCGCCGCCGCTTTCCATTTCGAGACATTCGGTGGGGGGCGGACGCCCGAGCGGCACGGGCGAACTACCGGAACAGCAGGATGGTCGACACGACCACGGTGACGATGACGAAGCCTTCGAAGACGGCCTGGGATATGTGGAGGAAGAGCCAGCGCCCGGTGAGGGTGCCGAGCAGGACGGCGGGGATCAGCATGGCATCGAAGCCGAGAGAAGTACGGGTAAACAGCCCGTGGTAGGCGTAGACCGGCACCTTGCAGAGATTGATCACGAGAAAAAACCAGACGGTGTTGCCCATGAACTGCTCCTTGGTGAGGTTCATGGAGAGCATGTAGAGGTTCATTACCGGCCCGGCTGCGTTGGCGACCGTGGTGGAAAAGCCTCCCGCGAAGCCATAGGGGCCGGGATGGAGCACGGGCAGGAGGCTGGGGCGGAAGCGCCGAATGAGATAGACGAGCAGCATCGCCAGCACGATGGCGGCGATCAGGGGGCGGATGTAGCGTTCGCTCAGCCCCAGCGCGAAGCCTCCCGCGATCAACCCGAACAGGACCGAGGGCGCGAGGCGGAGAAGCAGTTTGGCATCCGCGTGCCGCCGCCAGAAGTAGAGAGCGCAGAAATCCGCGGTGATCAAAATCGGCAGGAGCCAGCCCACGGACGCGCGGGCGTCACCCACGGTGAGGATCATCAGAGGCACCGACACCATGCCCAGGCCCGGCACGCCGCTCTTGGCTACTCCGATAAAGAACGCACACAAGGCTCCGAGCGCCCACTGCCAGGCGGCAATCTCAGCCACGCGGCACGCTCCGGGAAACACTTATGGCGAAAGCGGGAACGGCGATCGGAAACGGCAAGGAATGAGGATAGCACGGGCAGCATTCCGGGATGGTCTCCGGCGGACGGACATTGCCGCCGCGGGGAGGGAAAAAAAGCCCGCGCCTTGCGGCGCGGGCGGAAGAGTTTCTGCCTATGCAGAACTGTGGAAAGGGAATGACGATGAAATAGCTTGGCCGGCTTAGTCGCCCTGAGTTCCCACGAGATCGCTTTCCTTCTTCGCGGGAGCGGGGGCGATGCCTGCCATACCTTTGTTCCCGGAGAGAGAATCGAGCGACACGAAGTTCCCCTTGGGTTCCTCGGGCTCCTTGAGAATCATTTGACGGTAAAGTTTCTCCATCTGTGCGTCGTAGGCCGCTTCCTTCATCTTGGAATCGCGCGCCCGGGCCTTCTCCTCCCTGGACGTCTTGGCAATGCCCAGCTCGTCGAGATCGTGTTGCCGCTCGGCGTGGGCCGCTTCCTGGTTCACCACCAGCCGGTGCTTCGTGCTATCCAGCTCGACGCTCTTGCCGCCGGCGTAGATCTTGTGGCGGCCTTTCTCGTCGTACCACTTGGTGAGGGTGGCGGTCATGTGCATCTTCTCGATGATGTTCCGCCAGCCTACACCGGTGTTGTAGGCGCAGAAGGAGATTTCGCCGTCCTGGGTGGCATACGGAATGATGCACTGCTCGGTGCGGCGGAAATCGTAGTTGAACAGATCCTGGAACCACATCGCGGCGATGAAGAGGAAGTTCCAGCGGTCGCCGCGGCGCTTCTCGATATCGGCAAGCGTCCGGTCCTTGCCCACGCTGCCGTAGTTGTGGCCGGAGGCGTTGAAGCTCTTGTCGAACTTCTTCATCAGGTCCACGATGCGGAAGTGAGTGGGCGCCTGGAACGGATCGTAATTGCGGAGCAGCGCGAGCGCCACGCCGAGCACCGAGATGAACTTATTCCGTCCGCCGTCGGTGACCTTGGCGATGTCCTTGGCGAGCCGGTCCGCGTTGATGAACTGGGTAATCGGGCGGGCTTCCTTGGTTTCCTTATCCACCATCATGCCCATGCCGATGCCGCAGTTCGGGTGGCAACCGCAGGAGAGCTGGCCCCAATCGGACTGGGGACCGTGAACGTGGTCAGCCCAATCGGAGAAGGTGCTCATGAAGGAGATCGGGAACCAATCGCGGGCGGGTTCGCCGATGCCGATCTGGTTCTTGATGTCGTGCGCGAGGTGGGAGAGCGTGTAGCGCTGCGCGCGGCGGCGTTCATCGGTGATCGCCTCGTCGCGGCCCGTGAAGGAAACGGGCTGGAAGCTGATGAAGCTGATCTTCTTGGGATTGTCGAGCGCGAACTCGATGATGCGGCCCACCTGCTCGTTATTGATGCCGTTGATGATGGTGGTGACCGGAACGATCTCGACGCCGTTCGAGTGGAGGTTCTCAATGGCGCGCAGCTTGACGTCGAAAAGGTTGCCCACGGCGCGGTGGCTGTTGGCTTCGTTGCCGATGCCGTCGAACTGCAGGTATGCATAGCGCAGGCCCGCTTCCGCCGCCTGACGGCAGAACTCGGGGCTCTGGGCGAACTCGATGCCGTTGGTGGCCGCCTGCACGGAGTTGTAGCCCACCTTCTTGGAATAGCGAACCGCGTCCAGGAAGTAAGGGGAGATGGTCGGCTCGCCGCCCGAGAACTGCACCGACATCTGGCGGCGCGGCTTGATATCGAGCGCGTTATCGAGGAGCGTCTTGATGTCGTCCCAGGTGAGTTCATGAACGAAGCCAACCTGGTTGGCGTCCATGAAGCAGGGGTCGCACATCATGTTGCAGCGGTTGGTGAGGTCGATCGTGAGCACAGCACCGCGGCCGTGGAGGATGTTGCTCGAACCGTGCTTGTGGAGGTGCTTGTCGTTGTGAGCGCGGATGTCGCGTCCGGGGAAGACGGTTTCGAGGTGGCGGTAGAACGCGGGGTCGATGGACATGACGTCCTCGAAGTGGCCGTGGATCGGGCAATCCTTGACCATCATGATCTTGCCGTCGCGCTCGATGATCTGGGCCTTGATTTCGCCCATCTTCTCGTTGCGCAGGAGATCCACCGGCATTTCGCCGTTCAGAACCTTTTCCCGAATCTCCGGAATACACTTGGGACAGAGCGAATCCGTCGTACGCGGCCAGCCCAGCGGGGGCTTCACCTTCTGATAGCTCTTGAGCAGGGGTTTGTCGGTCCACTTGGGGGTGAACGACGGGCGTTGATTGATGCTATTTAGCTTCTCGAAGGCGCGCCAGGCGAGGTCCGCCGATACGGCCACCGCCTTTTCCGCAAACTTCACTGTCTTGGACATTCCACAGTCTCCTCTTAGTCTCAGGTCTCTTTGGCCGCTACTCGCGGTCGCACCTTCTCAGGCCTTCCCATTAGATCAGCGTCTACAAACGCAAACGACTGGAAATCATCGAACGGGGATTGTTTCGGGTTGGAGGGGAACTCTGGCCAGCGAATGGCGACGACAGGTTGCTACTCGAAGGGGAAATCGCCAAACCGGGACGCATCGGGAACTCCGGGACCGGCATTGCGCGTTCGTTCCGCGGGGTGTGCATTGTCAACAGGTTGCGACGCAGCCGGCCACGCCGCGTCTTGTCCGGAGGATTCGCAAAAGCAGACAAATCTATCCAGCATTGTTGCGGATCAGATGCGCGGAGATCCCACGATTTTTGACCCGTTGCGCTCCCCTTTCCACCGGAATTCCCGGGAAGCCGACCCGCGTTTGCCCGCTTCGCGCTATATCCAGATAGGGAAACTCGAGAAATCTCGCGGGAGAACCCACTTTCCGGCGGATTCCGGGCGCGGAACATGGCGCGGGACAGAGGCCGGGGGGTTATCATAGGAGAGCTTGATTCGGCAGTCTCACTGGGGAGGGCAACGAACGTGCAAAGAACCTATCGAAACCGTTTGGCCAACGTGTTTGGAAGGCGCGCCGGCGGGTGGAACCGGGCCGCGTTTTCCATGTGCCTGCTCCTGTTCTGCGCCCATTTGCTGCCGGCCCAGGGAGTGATCACCGAAGTTTACCCGGACAAAGTGGCTCAGGGCTATCCAGTCAACGCCCCCCCGCCCAGCACTTTCCAACTCACCGTCTACTTTGACTCAGCCTTCGGAGGCGTTCCTGAAACGGCGAAATGGGTAAATGCGCCGGGCGGTGAGCAGGTTTTGCCGTTTTCAAGTACGCCAACGTCGTACTACGCTACTCTGACGGCGCCCAAGGCCATGTCCGACACGCTTGGTGAGAAGGAAATCCGGCTATGCCGCGCCGGGGACAGTGTTTGCACCAACGTTTCCAGTTCCGCGAAATTGCGCGTGCTCCCGGCGCAGGTGGTGGAGATCAGTCCACCCACGGTGACGCAGGGAGCGGCAGAGCGGAACATCTCTCTGGATTACATTTTGCCTCGCAACGATGGCCCCGAGGCGCAGCCCACGGTTTTCATCGTGCGATCGGATGGCACCGAATCTCCCGTAGAGGTTGCGTACTACTACCCGCCGGAGGGCCAGGTATCCATCCGAAACGTGCTCGTGACGGTGCCAGCCAGCTTTTTTCAATCCCTGGGCACGTACAAGTTCCGGGTGGAGGAGGAGTACGACGACAGTGCAAACACTCCACAGAGCACCGATAAGAGCGTGGCCCAAGCCACGCTGGAAATCGTGGCTCCGGCAAGGCTGATTACACCCTCCCCGCTGCCACCCGCGCAGTATGGCCCGCCGGCCCAGCCGTACTCCACGGACATCGAAGCCACGGGTGGAACTCCGATCCCCAACGACGACGGCCCCGGAGGCGTCTGGTATGACTACTACACCCTGCCGGACGATCCTCCGCCGGCGGGGCTCTACCTCTCGGGCAGTTTCAGTGAGAAGGCAACCCTTTCGGGTACTCCGACCGCTCCCCCAGGCAAGTATTCGTTTACGGTATACGTTCAGGACTACGTGTATGTAGTCAGCAGTAAGGTTTACCGGATTGGCATCCAGACGCCCGCTCCGGCGCTGAGTATTTCGACCTCTTCGCTTCCGACGGGCAGGGTGGGAACCGCGTACTCGGCCAAGATTATCGCCACGGGAGGCGTTCCGGCCCATGACTTTGCCATCGCCGAGGGTGGGCGGGGCTTGCCGCCGGGCTTGACACTCCAGCCGGACGGAAATGTGATCGGCGTTCCGACGACTTCGGGCACGTTCATGGTGGATGTCCTGGCGGAAGACAGCCAGTTGCGCCAGGCCGTTCGCGCCATCCCGATCGTTATTCAGCCGCTATATCCGCCGCTTGTGTACGTGACCGAGGCAACGCTGCCGGTGGGCGAAGTGGGCACTCCGTACCTGGCGAAACTGGAAACCAGCGGCGGCGCGACGCCAGTGCAGTTTATCGTCGGCTTGGGTCTACTGCCCGCCGGCCTTGTGATCAACGAAAGCACGGGCGTCATTTCCGGCACGCCCACCGCGGTCTCACAGACCACGTTCCTCGCCACGGCAAGAGACGCCCAAGGGGTGGAAACCTCGGGGCTGTTTACGATCCGCGTGGTTGATGAGCGGCTTCCGCTCCTGATCACAACCGCCAGTCCGCTGCCCGCGGCGGGGCTCGGCGAGAGCTATACGGCCACGATATCCGCCACCGGCGGACTCCCACCGTACCAGTTCTCCGTAAGCGCGGGGGCGTTGCCGCCTGGGCTAACATTGAACCCGCAGACGGGCGTCATCGCCGGCACCGCCACGCAGGAGGGCAGCTTTGGCTTCACCATACGGGTTGCGGACACCGGCGGAGACGCACCCGTGACGCGAGACTACACCCTCGATGTGCTCAGTAGCGTGCGGATCATCACGCAGAACCCGCTCCCGGATGGATTGGTGGGTTCGCCGTATAACCTCACCTTCGTTGCACAGAGCGGAGTCGCCCCCTATCAGTTCAGCGTCATCGACGGGCAACTGCCCAACGGGATCACCCTTGACGGAGCAACCGGCACGCTTTCCGGCACGCCAACGGCCCCGTTTAGCGGTAGCTTCACGCTGCGGGTGCGGGATGCGGCCGCTTCCCCCGCCGAAGCCACGCGAACGTATCAACTCCGCATTCTCCAGCCGCTCGAACTCACGGTTCTTGAACTGCCGGTGGGCAGCGTGAACGTACCCTACCAAGTCCAGTTTGGAGCGCAAGGAGGAGTTGCGCCGTACTCGTTCAGCCTGCTGAGCGGAAACCTGCCGGCCGGGATCACGCTTTCGCCGGGCGGATTGCTGGCTGGCACGGCCACGGCCCCCGCCACGGCCACCCTGACCGTACGGGCGACCGATGCCCAAGGCACAAGCGCGCAGCGCAGCTACGAACTGCGCATCCAGGCGCCCCCGGTGAACGGAGGGAGCCTGAGCCTATCGACTTCGGTGGGCGTCTCGAATTCGCAGAACGACGTGACGGTCTTGATCAGCGCTCCGCAGACCGAGGAGATTACCGGGACGGTGACGCTTACCCTCGCTTCGAATGGGACACCTCCGGTGGACGACCCGGCCGTGCAGTTCATTGGCGGGGGCAGGACGGCTTCGTTCCGGATTGCGGCCGGGCAGACTAGCGCGACGTTCGGCTCGTCCCCCTCCGCGCGCTTCCAGACGGGCACGACGGCGGCAACGCTGGTGTTTACCGCCACGTTCGCGCGCGCGGGCGTCGACGCTACGCCGAATCCCGCGCCCCGGGCGACGCTCACGATCCCGGTGACGCCGCCCACGCTGACGGACCTGAATGTGACGAGAAGCGCGACCAACCTGACCGTGGTGGTGCGCGGCTTCGCCACGGAGCGCAACATCACGACGGCGGTGCTTGAGTTTGCCCGGCGGGCCGGAGCGCCGGGGAACAATCCGGAGCGCTTCGACGTAAACGTGGCGCAGGTGTTTCAGGCGTGGTTTGCGGGCGCGGCCTCGCAGCCGTTCGGCTCACAATTCCGGCTGACGATCCCGGTAACGCTGACGGGCGATCCGGCCGATATCACGGGCGTCACCGTACGGCTAACGGGACCGTCGGGAACGGGGAACAGCCTGACGGCCACGTTCTAGCGCGGGTTCGGCACCTTCGCCGGGCGATTGAGGCGGCGCTTCGACGCCGCCTCAGTTATATTGCGGGAAGGAAACCCGTCCGTTATTTCGAAGCCAATCCAGGCTTTCCTTTACCGCCTGCAGCGAGGTGTAGTGCGGGCGATACCCGAGCAAGCGCCCGGCCTTCTCGATGCTGCAGTTGGGCGAATGCGCGATGTGGTCCCAGGTGGCGGCCGCATCCTCTTCCGGCACCGTCGTTCGCCATTCCTCCCAGGGCAGAAAGCGCAATCGGGCCACATGCCCAAGCGCGGCAGACAGGCGTTCGGCATACCCGCGAAGCGTGAGCGCGGCGGGTGAAACGATGTGAAAACTCTCCCCGAGGGTAACATCGCTTCGATTGATGGCGGCAAGAAAAGCAAGAGCGACGTCGGATGCGTGGACGTGATGGACCGTTTCCATACCCATGTTGGGCAGCGTGAGCACTTGCCCCGCGGCTAGCGTTTCAAACACGGCGAGATTGAAGTTCGCGGCCGGGTTCAGCGGGATCCAGCCGGGGCCGACAATGTGCCCAGGGTGCAGCATGGTGGCGGGGAAATGGCGTTCGCGGGCCTCCGCGCGGAGGGCCCGCTCGATGGCCGCTTTGCGGATGCCATACTCTCCAAAAGGATTGCGGGGCGCGTCTTCCGTCGTGGGCACCTGCACGCTATGGCCATGCACCCAGATGGTGCCGCAGTGGAGGAAATGCTCGATCCGGCCATGGAGCGCCCGCACCAGGGCCAGCGCGCTTTCTTCCGTGTAGCAGGTCAGATCCACGACGATCGCCGGGCTCAATCCGGCGATTCTCTCCGCAAACGTGCCCGCCGCCTCTTCCGCGTGGCGGTCCAATTCCACCCGCCGCACGCGCTTCCACGCCGGGTTTGGCTGGTAGGGTTCGCGGATTCCCCGGCTGACGCTGAGAACTTCAAATCCGGCGTCCGCCAGCCAGGGAGTGAGATAGGTTCCAATGTGGCCGGTGCCACCAATGACGACCGCGCGCATGAGCTTACCTTAATATCGTACTCCCCGGAAGCAAGAAAAATGGGGCGGCGGACCTCCAACCCGGCGCATTTCGGGACAAAATGCACCTGGCAATCCGGAGTTCCGCCGCCCCTTAATTTGTCACGGCAGTGTGACAAGCTCGAGGGAACGCGACCGCGACGCCGATCAGACTTCGTAGTCTCCGTGGCTCCAGGTGACGGTGGCCAGCGCTTCGCGCATCATGTGGCGACGCCGGCGGATACGCTCTTTCGCGGGCGCGAGGGTCCAGGAGAACATCCGCGAGACGCCAATCGGCGATGCCAGCACCACGACGAGGGTGGCGATCAGCCACGGCAGCGACATGTGGGTCGCGACGGTAATGACCGCGAGATTCGCGGCCAGCCCAAATAGGAACGCGATGCCCAGCACCATCGCGAGCAGCCGCTTGGGTAGCGCCGCAAGCAGTTGCTCTCGCGTCATCTCTTCAACACTCTTCCTCATTGTTCTTTGCCTCCGCCAGCAATTTGCCGGCAAGTCCATCCTCCCAGGAGCGGAGGCGTAAGTCTTGGCGAAGAGAGGCCGGCTTCGTACCTCCAGGCGCAAATCCGGACCCGAGGGCGCTGGTACGCTCCGCGATCATCTCTCGCGGAATGAATCATTTCCGGCGCTTAGTACCGGGCTGACCGCGAGGTACTTTGTCGTCCGCCCGAGTTCGCGCGACCGGACATTTGTAATGGGTAGTACTTTTTGGCATCCACGAATTTTTCAAGCCGCGTTGGCGGGGCGGCCCGGCCTCGAAGCGGCGCAATCCGCCCGGCCGCGCTTGCGCCGGGGCTTCCAGTACAATCGAGAGATGATTCCAGGGCACGCCACCGCGGAGGGCACCAGCGGATTTGCCGCCCGATTTCCGGATGCGAGCGGCAACGGGTTCTTCCGGGAGGCCAACCGTTGGACGGTTTCGAGCCTGGGGCTAGGCAGCTATCTGGGCGAGCGGAGCGAGGAATGCGATCTCGCCTACTTCTCATCGGTAGTGGACGCGTTCCGAGGCGGCATCAACTTTTTCGACTCCGCCATCAACTATCGCCACCAACAGAGTGAACGTTCGATCGGCTCCGCGCTGCGCAAGCTGATCCGCGACGGCGAAGCGAGCCGGGAAGAGTTTGTCGTTTGCAGCAAGGCGGGGTTTGTGACGCCGGGCGCATTGCCCGATTTCGATTTTGCGGGCGACGACGTGGTGCGCGGCATTCACTGCATGCGGCCCGACTTTCTGACGGATCAAGTCGCGCGGAGCCGCGAAAATTTCGGGCTGGACTGCCTGGACGTGTACTACATTCACAACCCGGAAACCCAACTGGCGGACATGGAACGGGCGGCGTTCCTCAACCGGATACACCGCGCGTTCGAAGCAATGGAAACGTGCGTCTCCGACGGCTGGATCCGCGCGTACGGCGTAGCGACCTGGGACGGCTTCCGGCGGCGCGACGAGGCGGACCGCGGATTGCAACTGGCGGAACTCGCGGGTATCGCGCGGCGGGTCGGGGGCGACGGGCACCACTTTCGCTTCATTCAATTGCCATACAACTTCGGGATGGTGGAAGCCTTCGCGATTGCCAACCAGCGGCGGGGCGCGGAAGCGGCAAAGAACATCCTGGAGATGGCGGCGGACGAGGGGATTCACGCGGTGGCGAGTGCGTCTCTCCTGCAATCCCGTCTGGCGCGGGGCCTGCCGGAGCAGACAAAGCGCCTCTTTCCCGGAGCCGAAACCGATGCGCAGCGCGCCATCCAGTTCGCGCGCGGCGCTCCGCACGTGGTGAGCGCGCTGGTGGGAATGAGCACCCGGGAGCACGTGGCCGAGAATCTCGGGGTGGCCCGCCTGGCTCCGGTGTCCGCCGAACTTTACCGGAGGCTCTTTTAGCCAGCGTGTTTTCACCGGCCCCAGTGCGCGTTGCCCTGCCCCGCGCGGATGCGGAACTGAGCGCCCTCCTGGACGCGCTCCCCGAACGGGCCGCCGTGTTTCTGCTGGAACTTGGCGAAGGGCGGGAACCCTATCTGGGGCGCTGTGCGAACTTGCGCCGCCGGATGCAGCGGGTGCTACGCGCGGCCGGCGATGCGTCGCGCCTGTTGCAGTTGCGGGGCCTCGCCCACAAGCTGGCGTACTGGCAGACGGGATCTTCGCTGGAATCGAGCCTGGTGCTGCTCGAGCAGGCGCGAACCCATTTCCCGGAGAGGTATCGCCGCATGCTTCGCCTGCGCCTCCCTTGGTACGTCCGATTGCTCATGAAGAACCGGTTCCCGCGGGTGTCGATTTCCTCCCAGCCGGGCGAACCTTCCGCCACCTTCGGGCCGTTTCTTTATCGCTCCCAGGCCGAGGGTTTCGCCGGCCGCGCGCTCGATCTTTTCCTTCTGAGGCGCTGCGAGGAAGAACTCGCGCCCGCGCCGGATCATCCCGGTTGCATTTACGGCGAGATGAACATGTGCCTTCGCCCCTGCCAGGCGGCGGTGAGCGACGCGCGGTACCGGGAGGAGTCCGAGGCCTTTCTGCGCTTCCTCGCGAGCGATGGCGAATCTTTGCGCACAGAGCTCGAATCCGAGCGGACGCAGGCGAGCGCGGACCTGGATTTTGAACAAGCGGCCCGGGCGCACAAACGCCTGCGGAAGCTCAGCGAATGCCGGCAGGGCTTGAACAGCCTCTGCACCGTGCTCTCCCGTTTGCATGGAGTGGCGGTGACGCCGACGCCCCAGGAAGGCGAAGTGCGGCTCTGGCCCGTCGTCGCCGCCCGGCTGCAAAGAGCCGCGACGCTGCCCCTCGACGGAATCTCCGGAAGCGCGGTGGCGCACTGCTTTCGCGAAGACGCCCGCCAGCCGATCCAGGCTCCCGAGGAAACCATGCGGGAAGACTTGGCCGTCCTCACAAAGTGGAGCGCATCCACCTGGTGCGACGGCGAGTGGGTGAAGGTAGATCAAGGAAGCCCCCCCCCGGTTCGCAAGATCGCTAACGCGGCTCGCCGCGTCCACACCCGGCGATGGGGAAGCGGAGTAACGTCAGAAGGAGAGGGGGCCGCCGATGAAACCAAGGTGCTACCGCCTGATGATGGATAGCAACGTGGAGGACGCCGTAGTGGCCTCGACCATGATCCGGGGCCTATTGGAACAACTCCACGCGGCGCGGCGCGATACCGACATGGTGGAACTCTGCCTCACCGAAGCGCTCGTGAACGCCGTGCTGCATGCTTACGAAGGAAAAAGCGGCTCCGAAGTCTTCCTCGATATCGAGATGAAGTCCGGCGCGATCGCACTGGAGGTGATCACCACCGGGATAGGAACCACCAAGGCAGCCTTGGAAGCCGTGGCCGCGAAAGCCGCGCGTTTTGACCCCAACGCGATCGAAGACTTGCCGGAGGGCGGCCGTGGAATGCTGATCATCTCTACCGGGATGGATGAGTGGGACTACTTCCAGCGCGGGAACACCAATGTGCTGCGGATGTGCAAATACCTGAGCAGCGCCGCGCAAGGCGCGTAAGGACCCAAGAGCAGGTGAGGGCGTCACCTGGGATATCGCGACGCCCCGCCCGATTCACTCCGCCTATTGCACGACGGTAATTTCTTCCGGCTTTGCCGCTTTCGCTTCAGACGTGCGTTTCCGCGCGGAGTTCACCAAATTTATGACATCGGTTTCAGGCACATCCATCGTCAGGAACAGCGTCTTCGCGTCCGTGCGCATCTGGATGGCATTCAGCATGTTGGTGAACGCGGCGGGGGGAGCGGGCTGCCCCTCCTTCGGGGGCTGCGAAACGATCATGGATCGGAAGAAACTCAGGACGTTCATCAGGGCCGTGGCATCCTCCGGCGACGTTGAAATTACTTCGAGGCCGATGTTAATCGTGGGGCCCAGTTTAATCCCACCCTGCGTGGATTCGACTTTCTTAAAGAAGTCACCCGCCATCGCGCCCGGACCCGCCTCCTGGCCCGCATTCCCGCCGGAAAGCGCGCCTGCCATGGTCGCCGGAGAGACAGCGCTTACCATCCAGATGTCGTAGCGGCTGCTGACCTCGTTTACACGGCTCAGGATGCCGGAGGATAGCGCGCCCTGCTTCTTGTCCAGAACCTGTTTCACCTGAGCGGAATTGCCGGCCAGGATTGTGCCGGGGTCGAGGAAGACCAGCGTGTCCCGGTCCTTGTTCGTTTTGGTTTCGGGTGTGTAAAGGGTGTAGCCCTTGTAGGATTCCGTCGTGCCGCCCTTCGCAAGGATGGCCTTTCCGATGCGGGAGGGGTCAAAGGTACCGGAGATGAAGCCCACGCCGACGGCGCCGCCGGGCTTCGGCGCACCGGACGCGGCGGGCGGAGTGTAACCGGCGAAGAGCACACTGCGGATATCCCGCTTAGGATCCACGCCCGTCATCGCGGTGAACTCGGCCAGGCTGTTCGTGCTCTCGGGAGTGGACTTCATGAACTCCTGGGCGAGTCCCGAGCTGAGAATCGCTTGCACATCCACGCCCACCACAGCCTCCGAGTTCGCGGGAAGCAGGGATAACAGCCTGGAATCCGCGGCGAACGCGAGCGTGGCAAGGGCAAAGATGGCCAGCGTCACGCGGCTGGCAATGGAGCGCGTGATCGAACGCGCAAGTCTTGAACACGGGTTACGCATCATGCTGGGAGCATCCTCTCAGTCCAGATTACGGGCACAGAAGGCAATCTGTTCCGCCTCAATGAACTATTGCGTAATCGGGATGCTAACCAGTTCCGTAATTTTTATCCCGTAGGCTTCGAGAGCCACCACCGTGCGCGGGACATTGGTCATCAAACGAATGGTGGAGAGGCCAAGGTCGCGCAGTATCTGTGCGCCAATGCCGTTCTCGTACTGAAGCGGGCCGGTTTCGCGATTTCCTTCCGTCCACATGCGGCCGTGCTCGATGGGGCGGATTTCCATTCCACCGGGCTTCCCCGCGGTATCCGGCCCGGGGGCGAGGCGGAAGCCAAGACCGGTATGGTGCAGATAGACCACGACCCCGTAGCCTTCCTCCGCAATGCGCGCCATCGCGCCGTGGAGAAGCTGATGGGTATCGTTCGACGGAGAGCGCAGGACGTCGCCAAACGCATTCCGGCTGTGCATGCGAACCAGAACATTGTCGCGATGGGCCACTTCGCCGCGCACATACGCCAAATGCACTTCCCCGTTCACCAGGGAGCGGTACGCAATCATTTGGAACGGGCCGTACGGAGTCTCCACCCTCCCGGTTGCCATGCGCTCCACGATGCTCTCGTGTTCCAGGCGGTAGCGGATCAGGTCCGCCACGGTGATCATCTTCAGTTGATGCTTTTCGCAAAAGGCGAGCAACTCGGGGCGGCGGGCCATCGTGCCGTCCTCATTCATGATTTCGCAGATGACTCCGGCGGGAGAAAGCCCGGCGAGGCGCGCGAGATCGACGCTTGCCTCGGTCTGCCCCGCCCTCACCAGCACGCCTCCATTGCGCGCGCGCAGCGGGAACATGTGGCCGGGGCGGGAAAGGTCCGACGGCTTGGACTGAGGGTCGATGGCCACTTTTACCGTGTGGGCGCGTTCGGCGGCGGAAATGCCGGTGGTAACGCCATGCGTGGCGTCGACCGATTCGCAGAAGGCGGTGCCGAAGCGGGTACTGTGCCGGGGGACAATGAGCGGCAGTTCCAACTGGTCGCAGCGCTCTTCCGTGAGGGCCAGGCAGATGAGTCCGCGCCCGTGCGTGGCCATAAAATTCACGACCGCGGGAGTCACCATCTCCGCCGCGCAGGCCAGATCGCCTTCGTTTTCCCGATCCGCGTTGTCGACGATGACGACCATGCAGCCGGCACGAAACTCCGCGATCGCTTCCTCAATGCTCACAAACGCCATAAGCTTCAGTATCGGACAGGTTTCCGCCGAACGCCGCATCGGGCCGGGGCGGGCAAGGACGGAAAGTCGCGAATCCCGCCAGAGGCCGAGTGCGGATTGCCTCGAAACGGCGGAGTACTATGGTACTTCGCAACAGCGGGGTGACGAGGATGCCGGGCGGGATGGCGGGTTTTCAGGCCGATTCGGTCCTATCGGTTAGTCTGCCAATAACCTCCCTAGTTTCAATAGCTTGCGTATGGTACTAATCTTTAATGGGCTAGAACCTCATCGGCCGTACTCCGGTCACTTCGCGTTACCTTCGCCTTTAGGGAAAGGCCTCTCGCCAGTTACCTTGGGTCATGCCCGAAACGCAAAAGGCGACAAGCCAAACGGAGCGGGATACCAACGGAGGCAAGAAGGCAATGATGAACTCAAAGCAGAAGATGAACATCCTGGTATTGGGTCCGAACGGCAGCGGCAAGACCACCTTCCTCAATACCCTCTCCATGACCCCCATCGTTGAAGTGGACTACCGCCACTCCGACGAAGTTATTGAGAACGACACGCCGCAGGGCGTTGAGTTTGGCGCGTTTATCACCCCGAATGTCGAAGTGGAACTCCGGGGCGTCCCCGCCGGTAACCGCTTCGACATGAACTGGGAAGTCGCTTGCGAGGGCACGGATGCAGTGATCATGCTTGTGCCCTCCGACGACCCCGAAAGCTTTGAGGAAGCTCACAAGGCTCTGGACACGGTAGAGCGGAAGCTCGATATTCCGGTGCTGATCTGCCTGACGAAATCCGACGAAGGCCTGGTTTGGAGCCACGAGGAAGTGGCGGAATGCTTCAGCGTTCCTTCCGACTTCATCGTCGATCTCAACCCGCGCGATTATAAAGATTCCTTCGACGCACTGAATTATCTCTTCGAGTACCTGCCGGCGAAGCGCACCGAAGCGGAGCGAGAACTGGTCCGCAGCGTGGCCTAGCCCTGGCGGTGAGACGCCCAAGGGCGCAAGACGGAGCGATCCGTTTGAAGAGTGCCGCCGGCCAAGCCTCCGGCCCGGCGGACGAAACAAGATTGTGAGTAGAGCCCGCGTTGCCTGCGCGGGCTTTTCCATTTGCGGAATACGCGGAGTCAGATGGAAAGCGGCACAACGCTACCCGCGCCGCACACGCCCACGCCATTGTTCACGACACTCAGCAGGAAGTTGAATATCAGGGCGTAGATGGCCTGCTCGTTGACCTGGGTCTGGCCGGGCAATCTGTAATTCACCGGGAGTTCCTTGACGATCTGCAGCGAGATCGCCATCGGGTCCACATCCCCATCGCCATCCCGGCGGTTCGCCACCACCAGAGGCGTTTGCAGCACCTTGCCGCTGCCGCCGTCAATGTAGAACTGGCAGCGTGAAAACCATCCGGTATTGGTCGGGCTGGCGGCATCGAACAGGAGCAACGGAGAGGACCGGTCCACGGCCGTCAGATTCATCAGCACGAAGCGCCGCTCGTCGCGCAGTTCGCAGACAAAGCCCGTCTGCCGCGCGACATTTTCGAGGAACTCGAGGTCGAGTTCCAGCACCACCAATTCTTCCTTGCCCGCACGCACAACTTGCATAGACTCCCCTTATTGTAAGGCACGCGAACGCGCCACCCGACACGAGAAGCGCGCCGCGCCGCCGGGCCTCGGTTCGAGACCGGCGGATTCCGGGCCCGGCCGCGGCGGAATGTGGCAGACTGGAGGGCAAATGGCTTCCCGCGGCGCCGAGCGTTCCACGCAATTCCCCTCCCTGTTCCTTTTCGATATCGACGGCACGCTGATGAGGGGGGCCGGACCTCAGCACCGGGAAGCTCTCGAATACGCCGCCGCGCGGGTGCTGGGGGTGCGGACCAGCACGGAAGGGATTCCGGTTCACGGGATGCTCGATACCGATATCGTCGCGGCCATGCTGCGCCGGGAAGGGGTGCCTCTCGTTCGCATTCGGGGCGCGATGGAGGAACTTATGCGCAGCGCGGAGCGCCGCTACGTCCGGAACGGACCGGGCTCGCTCACGGGCAAGGTTTGCCCCGGCGTGCGGGCGCTGCTGGCGCGGTTGCAGCGGCGCGGGGTTCCGCTGCTGCTCGTGACCGGCAATTTTGCCCGCATCGGCTGGCGCAAGGTCGAACTGGCCGGGCTCCGGCACTACTTCGCGCACGGGGCCTTTGCCGGCATGAGCGCAACCCGCGCCGGTCTGGCCCGCCTCGCGATTCGCCATGCCCGTGAGCGTGGATGGCTCAACGGCGTACCCGCCAACGTAAGCAGCGTCGTGCTGATCGGGGATGCGCCCTCCGACATCCTGGCCGCGCACAGCAACCGCATCCGCAGCGTTGCCGTTTGCACGGGCATCAGCACGCGGGAAGAACTGGAGGCGCACCGGCCGCACCTGCTGATTCGCAATCTGGGCGATCTGCGGCTCTCGGATTTTGGCGCGGACTGATCCGAGCTACTCGATCACCAGCATCAGGTCCTTCGCCTCCACCTGGCTGCCGTTGCTCACATAGCGCTCGCTGACACGCCCGGCCTTGGGCGCATAGACTGTCGTTTGCATTTTCATTGCTTCCATAACGAGCAGCTTCTCACCCTTCGCGACCACCTGGTTCAATTCCACGGAAATCGCGGAGACCATGCCAGGAATAGGCGCGCCGACATGCCCTTCGATGTTGGGGTCTGCCTTCGGACGCGTTTCCTGCTTCACTTCCATCTTGCTGTCGCGGACATCCACTTCACGCGGCAGACCGTTGAGTTCGAAGAAAATTGTACGCAGACCGTCCGGATGCGGCTCACCCACGGTAAGCAGCTTGACGATCAGCATCTTGCCTTCTTCCAGGTCAATCGCCACCTCCTCGCCCGGCTGCATTCCGTAAAAGAACTGGGGAGTCGGCAACACCTCGAGAGTCGAATACTGTTGGCGCGCCTTGATGAACTTCAGGTAGACATCCGGGTACAGCAAATAGCTGAGGACGTCTGTCTTTGGCACCTTTTGTCCGGTTTTCTTTTCAAGGGTCTGACGGGTCTCCTCGAAATCGGCGGGAGGCAGGTGCGCTCCGGGGCGGCCACGCATTGCCTTCTCCCCCTTCAAAACGACCTTCTGGATTCTCTTCGGCCATCCTCCTTGCGGCTCGCCCAGTGACCCCTTGAACATATCCACCACGGAATTCGGAAGGGTCAGGTTATGGTCCGGCCCAAGACGCGCAAATTCGCGGACCGTCATGCCGTGCCCCACCAGAAACAGCGCCATGTCTCCCACGACCTTGCTTGAAGGCGTCACCTTCACGATGTCACCGAAGAGCATGTTCACATCGGCGTACGTGCGGGCGATCTCCGGCCATTGCTCGCCGAGCCCCATGGACTTGGCTTGCTCCTTGAGGTTCGTGAACTGCCCACCGGGCATCTCATGCAGATAGACCTCGGCCGTCCCCGTCTTAAGCCCGGTGTCGAAGGGGGAATACCATTCGCGTACCGCCTCCCAATAGTAGGCGGAAGCGTCCAATGCCTCCTGGTTCAGGCCAGTATCGCGGCGCGTAAAGCGCAATGCGGCGGCGATCGAATTGAGGTTCGGCTGGCTCGTTGTGCCGCTCATCGACGAGATAGCTGCGTCGGCGATATCCACGCCTTCGTCGGCCGCCATCAGCACGCTCGCCGCATTCACGCCACTGGTATCGTGCGTATGAAAGTGGATCGGCAGGCCAACCTCGTTGCGGAGGGCCTTCACGAGCTTCTTCGCCGCGTAAGGTTTGCACAAGCCCGCCATGTCCTTGATGCCCAGGATGTGCGCGCCCATCTTTTCGAGTTCCCTGGCAAGACCCACGTAGTATTCGAGGGAGTATTTGTCCCGCCGCGAATCGAGAATGTCGCCCGTATAGCAGATGGCCGCCTCGCAGACCGCGTTGGTCTTGCGGGTGGCCTCCATGGCGGCTTTCATATTGGGCAGCCAGTTGAGCGAATCGAAAATGCGGAAGATGTCGATGCCGTGCTCGGCGCTCTCCTTCACGAATTCCTTGACGACGTTGTCCGGATAGGCGGTATAGCCCACCGCGTTCGAGGCCCGCAGCAGCATCTGGAAGCAGATATTGGGAATGGCCTCGCGCAGGCGCGCCAGCCGCATCCAGGGGCTTTCATAGAGGAAGCGCAGACAGACATCGAAGGTGGCGCCGCCCCACATTTCCAGGCTGAACAACTCCGGCATGCGGTGGGCGACATGGTTCGCGATGGCCAGCATGTCGTGGGTGCGCACGCGCGTGGCGAGCAGGGACTGGTGGGCATCGCGAATCGTGGTATCCGTCAGCAGCAGGCGCTTCTCGGCTCTCGCCCACGCGGCGAATTTTTCCGGCCCCAGTTCGAGCAGCAACTGGCGCGTCCCGGATGGCGGGGCTTCCCGGATATGCTCCGGGATGGGCGCGCGGCCGAAACTCTTCGGGACGGTTCTTCCGGCAACCTGGGGATGCCCGTTCACGGTGATTTCACCGATATAGGTGAGCAGCCGCGTGGCTCGGTCGCGGCGCGGCCAGAACTTGAAGAGTTCCGGATTCTCTTCAATGAAACGCGTGGTGGTGTCGCCCGCCTGGAAAACCGGATGATGCAGGACGTTTTCGAGGAAGGGGATATTGGTCTTCACGCCGCGAATGCGAAACTCGCGCAGGGCGCGATCCATGCGCTCGCGCGACTGCGCGAAATCGCGGCCCCAGGCGGTGGTTTTCACAAGCAGGGAATCGTAGAAGGGCGTGATCACCGCGCCGCTATACGCGGTGCCGCCGTCGAGCCGGATGCCGAAGCCGGCGGGAGAGCGATAGGTATTGATCTTGCCGTAATCCGGCACGAAGTTGTTGGCCGGATCTTCCGTGGTAATCCGGCACTGGATGGCCACGCCCTTCACGGTGATCTCTTCCTGGCTCCGGAGGCCAATTTCCGGGCTGCCGAGCGCCAACCCCTGCGCCACCAGGATCTGGCTGCGGACGATGTCCACGCCCGTCACCACCTCCGTGACGGTATGCTCCACCTGGATGCGGGGGTTCACTTCAATGAAGTAGAACTCGCCCGTATCGGCATCCACCAGGAACTCCACCGTGCCGGCGTTCACATATCCGCAGTGCCGGGCCAGGCGAACGGCGGCGTCGCAGATGCGCCCGCGCAGGTCGTCCGCGATCGTGACGGCGGGGGCGATTTCCAGCACCTTCTGGTGCCGGCGCTGTACGGAACAATCGCGCTCATGCAAGTGAACGATATTGCCGTGGGTGTCGCCCAGGATTTGCACTTCCACGTGCCTTGCCCGCCGGATGTAGCGCTCCAGAAATACCGCGCCGTTGCCAAACGCGGCAAGCGCCTCCGAAGACGCCTCCTGCAGACTTTGCCGAAGATCCTCTTTGCGCAGCACCACGCGCATGCCGCGCCCGCCGCCACCGAAAGCGGCCTTCACGATCAGGGGCAGACCGATCTTCCGCCCGAACGCCTCCGCCTTGTCGAGGTCCGCAATCGCCTTCTCAGTGCCCGGAATGATAGGCAGGCCGGCTTCCACCGCCATCCGCCGCGCCGCCGTCTTATCGCCCAGCAACTCCATCAGGCGCGCATCGGGACCGACAAACGTGATTCCGGCTTCGCGGCAGGCCTTCGGCAGTTCCGGATTCTCCGCCAGGAAGCCGTAGCCTGGGTGGATGGCGTCTACGCCCTTTTCCCTGGCCAGCGCCACGATACCCGGAACGTCGAGGTAGGCCTGAACGGGACCCATCCCTTCGCCGACAAGATACGCTTCGTCCGCCTTGAAGCGGTGCAGTGCCAGTCGGTCTTCTTTCGAATAGATTGCCACGGTCCGAAGACCGCATTCGGTGGCCGCGCGAAGGATACGGACCGCGATCTCACCGCGGTTGAGAGCCAGAAGTTTTTTCATGATGATGACAGAGGATCTTATCCATGATCGCAAAAAAGCGGGAACAAACTCCCCCTTGGCCTCGTAGTCCGGTTAGGCCGTCGCGACGCCGCCCGGTATCCCCCGCCGAAAGCGGAGGGGCGGTGCGCGGCGATACCGAACGCATTGCGCTTCGAAAGGTAGACCGATGAAATCACGATTTTTGACGGCTCTGGCAATGCTTACCATGGCGCTCGTCGTGGCAAGCTGCGATCTCGACGAACTCAAGGCAATGTCGAAGGTGACGGAGGACTTTTCCTCAAGCTACCCGCTCGACGCGGGCGGAACGATTGAAGTCCATTCCAGGAACGGGAGCGTCGAAATCCTCGGGTGGGAGAAGAACACCGTGGATGTCCGTGGCACGAAGCACGCCCGCAATCAGGAGGAACTCGACGGCGTCAAAGTGGATATTTCCGCATCGCCCGGAGCGATCACCGTAAGGAGCGTTTTCCCCGACAACCGGGCCAGCGGCAAAGGAGTGCGCTACGTTCTCCGCGTCCCGTTCAGCGCCAGGGTGACGACGGTGAATACATCGAACGGGCATATCCGCGTGGAGGAGGTCGCCCAGACGACAAAACTCGAAACCTCGAATGCGGCCATCACCGTGAACCGCACGGAAGGCCCGCTGCTGGCCGACACCTCGAACGGCGCGATCCGCGTTTCCGGCACAAAGGGGGATTTGCGCCTGGATACCTCGAACGGCCGTATTGAGGCCGACGAGGTGACGGGAGCGGTGACCGCCGATACGTCGAACGGCCCGATTCGCGTCTCCGTGGCGGAACCCGCGCCGGGGAAGGAATTGCGTTTCGACACCAGCAACAGCTCCATCGAAGTGACGCTGAAGCGCTACGCCGCGAATCCAATGACGCTCGAAAGCTCAAACGGTGGCATCACCCTGCGTATTCCGGAAAACTCCAACGCCACCATCGACGCCAGAACCAGCAACGGAAGCATTCAAACGGATTTCCCGGTAACGGTGCGCGGAGAAATAACGAAGAATTCCCTGCACACGCAGCTAGGTTCCGGAGGCCCCGGCATTACGCTCGCCACGTCGAACAGCGGCATCCGCCTGCTGCGCTACTGAGCGGCCCGCCGGGATCAGGAGACGGGCGCGGCAATCGTCTGCTCCACCACCTGGCTGAGGTCCGTGAGCTGATACGGTTTGTTGAGGAGCGGGAAGCCGTCAATGCGGGGGCTTCCCGTTTCGATCGTTTCCGGCAGATAGCCGCTGGTGAGCAGAATCCGCACCTGAGGAAACTCGCTCCGCAAACGCCTGGCGCATTCCCGCCCGTCGATCCCCGGCATCATCACATCCAGGAAAACGAGGTCGATCTGGCCGTGATTCGCGCGGTAGATCTCAAGAGCGCGCGCGCCGCTCTCCGCGGTGAGCACCGTGTAGCCCAATTGCGTGAGCATGGTCCGGGCCACCGTAAGCACAATCTCTTCGTCGTCCACCAGAAGCACAACGCCAGAGCCGCGCGCCAGACCGCTTTCGTCGGAGCGCTCCCGCACAAGCTTTTCCGGCTCCGCCAAGGGCAGGAATATCCGAAAGATCGAGCCGCGCGTGACATCGCTTTCGACATCGATATGCCCGTTGTGATTGCGGACGATACTGTAGACCATCGCGAGACCCATGCCGGAGCCCTTGCCGACCATCTTCGTCGTGAAGAAGGGCTCAAAGATCCGGTTCATGATCTCCGCGGTTATGCCCTGCCCCGTGTCGGTAACGGAAAGGCAAAGCCAGTGATCGCTGGGATCCGTCATCCGCTCGATTCGCTCCATTTCCGACCGGTTGAGCTTCTCGGCGCAAAAGATGAGCTGCCCGCCGTCCGGCATGGCGTCGCGGGCGTTCAGCGCCAGGTTCAGCAGCGCCTGGTGCAGTTGGTTCTGGTCGCCCAGGACCTGCATGGGTTCTTCGGGCAGTTCCGTGACGATATTGATCGAGCGCGGCAGCGTGTGGCCCAGGAACTCCGTGAGTTCATGCACGAGATCGTGAATCGAGATGCGCGTCGTTTGCGTCTTGCCCTGGCGCGCGAAGCCAATCAACTGGCTGGTTAGCTTCGTGGCCCGCTCGGCCGCTTTCTGGATGATGTCGGCGGCCTCGAGCGTCTTCTCGCGATCGTCCGGACGGGTCTTGAGCAGGTCCGCGAAGCCGAGGATGCCCGTCAGCAGGTTATTGAAATCGTGCGCGATCCCGCCGGCCAGCGTTCCGACGGCTTCCATCTTCTGCGATTGCCGAAGCTGCTCTTCGAGCAGTTTGCGCTCCGTCACGTCGCGCGCAATGCCCTGGATCAGGCTCGGCTTGCCCCCCTCGAATACGAGACGGTTTGAAACTTCGACGTAGATCTTCCTTCCGTCGCGGTGGCGCAGGGTCAGCTCGTCGATCGTTTTCTCCGCGCCACCGAGCCGGGAGAGCAGGATGCGGTCAATCGCCTGGCGTTCAGACTGGAATACCAGGTCGCGCAAATTCATGTGCAGCAATTCTTCCCGGCCATACCCGGTGGTATGAAGAAACGCCTTGTTCACCGACTTGAAATCCCCGTCAATGCCGGTGCTGTACATCATGTCGGTGGCATTTTCGAAGAGTTCGCGCAGGCGCGCTTCACTCTGCTTGCTGCGAAACTCGGCGTCGCGCAGCGCGGTGATATCGATGGCAATCCCTACCGCCTTTTCCGGTTCGCCCTTCTCGTCGCGGGCAAGCGTGGCGCTCAGCCGCATCACGCGGCTGTCGCCCGTCCGGCTGCGCGCGCGGATGTCGAGGCCGAGATTCTCTTCGCGACCCTGCACAAGGTCGGAGATCCCCCGCCTGAGATAGTCCAGTTCCTCTGGCGTGAAGATATTGCTACAAATCTCCTCGTGGCTGAGGTTGAGTTCGCCTTCGTAGCCAAGAATGCTCAGCAGCACCGGATCAAGCACGATCTGGCCCGCCGCGAACCGCCACTCCCAGATGCCCACCCTCCCGGACTCCGCGGCCAGCCGGTAGCGCCGCGTGCTCTCGGCCAGCGCCTGCAAGGTATCGGAAATGGAAGGAGCCGGGCGAATGGTAAGCGCGATCGAATCCACACACTCATCCTCCGCGAAGACCGGCACGATCTGCAATTCCCAGGATTGGGAATCCATTCGCAGTTCGAGAGATGACGCCCGCCCGCGAAGACCGTCTTGCGCCGCCTGGAGCAGGGTGTGAATCGAGGGAGCCTTCGACAACAGCCGAAGCAACGGTTTGTGAACGGATTGCGAAATTCCGAGATTCAGAGAGGGAATTGCCGGACCGTGGAAGGAAACACACTCCAACTGCCGATTCAGGCGGAGAATCGTAACGTCCTGGGAGCGTTCGAGTTGTCGCAAGGAAGCACCGGTTCCGGGACCGGATTGGGCCGACGACGGCGCCGGTTGCGCCGCCGTTCCAGTGACCGAACCTACCCAAGGATTTCGCATGGAATACTCGCCCCAATTGTATTCTGACCGTATTCCTAGGACAACGGTACGGGTGACTCTCAGTACGGCTAGACCCAGATGACCGACGAAGCCTTCCTAGCGGGTACGGAGCCTGCGACGGAAAGCTAACGTCTTTACTTGCTTCACTTTCGCATTCGGCGGAGCGCATCCCGTTGCCTTTGGATGCGCTCCGCCTTCCGCGCAGTTTTGGTACTAAGTAATCAAAACATATAGAGCGGGGTCGGGGCTTGAGACTCGCTCCCAGCGCCTACCGGCTGCTCTTCGCCTTCGCCGATTCTCCGACAATAGATCCCGTTGTCGCTCAGGAAGACCTCCAATTCGGAGGGCATCGGGAGCGCTCCCTGAATCAATTGCTCGGAGAGCGGATCCTCAATATACTTCTGCAGCGCGCGCCGCAGCGGCCGTGCGCCATAGGCGCGGTCCGAGCAAGTCTTCTCGAGGATGTACTTCGCCGCATCGGTATTTAGGCGAATGCGGATATCCTTCTCGGCGAGATTCAGATTGAGCTGATCTACCAGCAAATCGATAATGCGCAGCAGATCGTTCTCGTCGAGCGGCTGGAAGAGGATCACGTCGTCCAGACGATTGAGGAATTCGGGATTGAAGGCCCGCTTCACCTCGCCCATCACCATGTCCTCGATGTTCTGGGGCATCGCTCCTTCCGCCGGCGCGGAGAAGCCCATCCCGGTCTTCTTCGTCAGGAAGCGCGCGCCCAGGTTGGACGTCATGATGATGATGGTGTTCTTGAAATCGACCGTATTGCCGAGTCCGTCAGTCAACTGGCCGTCTTCGAACACCTGCAGCAGAATGTTGTAGACGTCCGGGTGCGACTTCTCAATTTCGTCAAGAAGGATGACGCAATACGGATTCCGCTTCACGCGCTCGGTAAGCTGGCCGCCCTCCTCGTACCCGACATAACCGGGAGGCGAGCCGATCAGCTTGCTCACCGAATGCTTCTCCATAAACTCCGACATGTCGAAGCGGATCAGCGACTTTTCGCTGCCGAAAAGGAACTCGGCGAGGGCGCGCGCGACCTCGGTCTTGCCGACGCCGGTGGGCCCCAGGAACAGGAACGAACCCGACGGGCGCTTGGGCGATTTCAGCCCGGCACGAGACCGGCGAATGGAACGCGCCAGCGCCGAAATCGGCTTTTCCTGGCTCACGATGCGCTTGTGGAGTTCCTCCTCAATCCGCATCAGCTTGCTGACTTCCTCTTCCTTGATCGCGGTCATCGGCACGCCGGTCCAGCGGGCCACAACGTCTTCGATGTCGCCCTTGGTGACCACGCCGGTAGAGGTATCGTCCAGATTGTACTTCTCGCGCAGAACCCGCAGGTTCTCGCGTTCCTTGCGTTCCTCGTCGGAATAGAAGCGGGCCTTCTCGAACTCATGGTTCGCGATGGCGGCTTCCATGCGGTGGACGATGAACTTGATGCGCTTCTGGATCTCCGAAATTTCCGGCGGAAGGCTGGTCTGCCGCAGTTTCACGCGCGCCCCGGATTCATCGATCAGGTCGATCGCCTTGTCCGGCAGGAAACGGTCCGGGATAAAGCGGTTCGAGGCGTAGACCGACGTCGTAATCGCGTCGTCCGTGTAGGCGACCGCGTGGAACTTCTCGTACTTCTCCTTGATCCCGAAAAGGATCTTTACGGCGTCGGCTTCGCTGGGAGGAGGCACTTTGACTGCCTGGAAGCGGCGCTCGAGCGAACGGTCCTTCTCAATCGACTTGCGGAACTCGGCCGGCGTCGTCGCGCCGATGCACTGGATCTCGCCGCGGCTCAGGGCCGGCTTGAGGATATTCGCGGCGTCGAGGGAGCCTTCCGCGGAACCGGCGCCCACCAGGGTATGCAGTTCATCGATGAAGATGATGGCGTTCTGGTTATCCATCAGTTCTTTCATGATGGTCTTTAGCCGCTCTTCGAACTGGCCCCGGTACTTGGTGCCGGCCACGATCAGGCTCAGATCCAGGGCGAGAATGCGCTTGTCGGAAAGAAACGAGGGCACGTCGCCATCGGCGATGCGCTGCGCCAGCCCCTCGACAATGGCGGTCTTCCCCACGCCCGGTTCGCCGATCAGCACGGGGTTGTTTTTGGTGCGGCGGCAGAGAATCTGCACCACGCGTTCCAGCTCAAAATCCCGCCCGATGAGCGGATCGAGCAGCCCTTCCATCGCGGCCTGCGTCAGGTCGCGGCTGAACTCGGCCAGCAGGGAACTCTCCTTGGGCCGCGACGAACTCATCTTTTCGGAAGTGGAGCGGGCGATCTCCTCGCGCACCTGCGCCAGACGCAGCCCGCGCTCATGCAGGATCTCGGCGGCGAACGATTTTTCCTCGCGCAGCAGGCCGAGCATCAGATGTTCGGTACCGATGTGCTTGTGGCTCAACCGCTCCGCCTCTTCGGCGGCGTAGGCGAGCACGCGCTTGCACTCGTGGCTCAGGGGCAGATCCACCGACGTGGAAACCTTCTCCCGCACGGTGGTGTGCGCCTCGATCTGTTTACGAATGGATTCGATGGCCGCCTGGGACCGGAGGAACCGGTTCGCGAGCGCCTTATCTTCGCGCAGCAAGCCGAGCAAGAGATGCTCGGTCTCAATGTACGGGCTGCCGAACTGGCTGGCCTCATACCGGGCGAAAAAGATCACCCTCCGCGCTTTCTCCGTGTAACGTTCAAACATAAACCCCGCCTTCTTTCCGCTTCCGGATTCGTTGAAGGAAGCGGTCCCCCTTCCGGCGTTCCAAGCGCCGTAAGCATCGCCTCAACCGCGGCCGGCCGGTCTTGAGACCGCCCGCCGCCATGCAATCATGCAATCTCCCGAATCGCCAACTCCCCGCCAATCAATTCGAGCACCCGGTCGCATCGCCTGGCAAACGCCGGATTGTGGGTTACGTAAATCGACGTCAGCGCGTGATGCTGGTGCATCTCGGCCAGCAGCCCGATAATCCGTTCCCCGGTTTGTGTGTCCAGATTTCCCGTTGGCTCGTCGGCCAGCAGCACCTTCGGGTTTCCCACCAGCGCCCGAGCCAGCACCACTCGCTGCTGTTCCCCGCCCGAGAGTTCTCCCGAAAGATGGTGTGATCGCGCTTCCAGCCCCACCTCCCTCAGCCGCTCCATTGCCCGCTCTTCTGCCTCTTCGGCGGAAACTCCGCGAATCCGCAGCGGCATGGCAACGTTTTCGAGCGCGGTGAACTCGGGAAGCAGATAATGCGTCTGCCAGACGAATCCCAGGGTCCGATTGCGAAAATCCGCCAGCCGCTGTTCATTAAGACGTGTGATATCGTCGCCCTCGTACAGGATTTTTCCCGAAGTGGGCCGGTCCAGACCGCCCAGGAGATAGAGCAGCGTGGATTTCCCCGCGCCGGACTCCCCGACCAAAGCGAGCTTCTCGCCGCGACGCACCTCCAGATCAAGACCCCGGAAGATCACGAGTTCCGACCGGCCCGTGGTAAAGCTCTTCCCGAGACCGACCGCTTTGAGTGGAGCTTCCGCCGTCATACACCATCCGCGCGAAGATATACTCCGCTACTTTATACGCTAGCACGGTCTGAAATAGACACACCGCTCCGGCCCATGCGGAACGCGCATGCGGAAGGGCTGCAATTGGGCGAATCCGGGGAACCGGCCGCGGCTAAACCACAATCTTCCAGGGGTCTCTCTCTTCCCTCGAAAGGAACTTGCGGGCTTCCGCCTGAACGACGGTGGCATTGGCCGAATCCCAATCCACACGCATCCCGGCGCGATAGCTCACGTTCGCCAGAAGGCAGGTGGCGGTGGACTTGTGGCAGATCTCGATGTCGCTGATCGGGCGCTGCCGCGTGCGGATACATTCGAGGAAGTTGCCCCAGTGGTCGTAGTTCATGTTGTTGGAACTGTTGACCTTCGCTTCAAGCAACTCGCTGCCCTTTTCGGGGTAAATCGTGTAGCCCCGGCGATCGACATGCAGCGTTCCCTCCGTGCCGTAGAAGACCGTTCCGGAACCCCGGTTGAATTGGGAAACGCTGCTGGTGTGGCGATTCTCATATTCAGCCACGAAACCCTGCGGGAACTTGTAGGTGACGAGCAACGTGTCCGGAGTCTCCCGGTTATCGGTCAGATAGAAATTCCCCCCGGCCGCGTTCACATATTCCGGCATGGGGTTGTCGAAAGCCATCAGAGCGATATCGAGCAGATGGACGCCCCAATCCGTCATCATGCCGCCCGCATAGTCCCAGAACCAGCGGAAATGCGAGAACGCATTCGGATCCACTCCAAAGCGGTTGGCGTTGAAAGGCCGCTTCGGCGCGGGGCCAAGCCACATATCCCAATCGAGCCCGGCCGGCGGCGCGCCATCGGGCGGGTTGCCGATGCCCTCCCGCTTTGCCACGCCCACATTCCACGTTTTCACCGTGGCCACCTTGCCCAATTTGCCGGAGCGAACGATTTCGGTAGCCTTCTGGAAATGGATTCCGGAGCGCTGCATGGTGCCCGCCTGCACCACGCGGTTGTATTTGCGGGCGGCCTGCACCATCTTGGCGCCTTCTTCGATGGTGACGCTGATGGGTTTCTCGACGTACACGTCCTTGCCCGCCTTGCAGGCTTCCACGGTCTGCCAGGCATGCCAGTGGTCCGGCGTGGAAATGCAGACAGCGTCAATCGACTTGTCGGCGAGGATCTCGCGGTAGTCCTTAATCTCCTTCACATCCTGCTGGCCCGCCTTGCGCGCCACCGCGGCGGCCTTTTCGAGGTGGGGCTGGTAAACGTCGCAGACCGCCGCCACGTGCACCTGCTTGTGCCGCATCGAGATTTCCAGATTTCCGGTGCCCATCCGGCCCATGCCCACGTAGGCGACATTCACCCGGTCGTTCGCGCCAAGCACCTTGCCGGGCGCGAACGCGCTCACCGCAGCCGCCACCCCCGCCGATTTCAGAAACTGCCGCCGGGGGGCTTCCTGCCGCTCGCTCGTCACCGCGGTTGATTCCTGTGCCGAGGGCACTCCATCCTGATTCTGCATTCCGCTCTCCATACCCGTACTCACTCCCTCGCCTTCGCGGCCGCGCCGCCGGAGGGCTTCAGCCTTTCACAACGATGTTCACCAGTTTATCCGGAACCACCACCACTTTCACGATCTGCTTTCCCGCCACCCACTCGCGCACCTTGGCATCTTCCATCGCCGCGGCTTCGAGAGCCTCTTTCGCGACGCCCAGCGGCACGGTTACCCGGGAGCGCAGCTTCCCGTTCACCTGCACCGGAACCTCCACGGCATCCTCCCTCGCCAGCGCTTCGTCGAATGCCGGCCAGGCCTGCTTGAATACCAGACCGTCGCGGCCCAGTTCGGTCCACAGTTCCTGGGCGAGGTAGGGCGCAAAGGGGGCCAGCATCAGGGCCACCGCGCCGCACACGTCCGGAAGGGAGGCCTCGGTGAGTTCCGCTTCCCGGCTCTGCGCCTCATTCATGAGCTCCATGATGGCGGCGATCGAAGTGTTAAAGTGCCAGCGAGTCTCGAAATCGTCGGTCACTTTGCGGATAGTGAGGTGCAGTTTGCGGAGCACTTTCCGGTCCGCCTCACTGAGCGGAGCGCCTGCATTGCCGTTTGCTTGAGGGATGCCCCGCGCCTTTTCCAGGTTGCGGGTGACGAAGCGGTAAACGCGGCCCAGAAAGCGATACTGCCCTTCAACGCCGGTCTCCTGCCAATCCAGTTCCCGCTCCGGCGGCGCCGCGAACAGGGAGAACATGCGGCAGGTATCCGCCCCGTAGCGGCCCACGATTTCATCGGGGTCCACCACATTCCCCTTGCTCTTGGACATCTTCGCGCCGTCTTTGATCACCATCCCCTGGGTGAACAGATTGGTGACGGGTTCATCCCAGGTGATCAGCCCCAGGTCCCGCATCATCTTGGTCCAGAAGCGTGAGTAGATCAGGTGAAGAATGGCATGCTCAATCCCACCGATGTATTGGTCGATCGGGAACCAGTAGCGGACGATCTCCTTATCGAAGGGCGCACTGGCGTTGTGCGCATCGCAATAGCGGTAGAAATACCAGGAGGAATCGATGAACGTATCCATCGTATCGGTTTCCCGGCGGCCCGCTCCGCCGCACTTCGGGCAGCGCACGTTCACAAACTCCGGCACGTGCGAAAGCGGTGAGCTGCCCTTTACGTCGGCTAGATTGATCTCGTGCGGCAGCACGACCGGCAGTTCGGATTCGGGCACCGGCACTACGCCGCATTCCGAGCAATGGATCATCGGGATCGGCGTGCCCCAATAGCGCTGGCGAGAGATGCCCCAATCCTTGATGCGATAGGTGACCGCCGCTTTGCCGAAGCCTTCCCGTTCCGCTTTCTCATTCATCCGGCGCTTGGCCTCTTCCGTCGCTAAGCCGGAAAACTCGCCCGCCACCGCGGCGACGCCGTAATCTTCGAACGCACCGGTCATTGCGGCTTCGTCCGCCAGTTCGCCATCGGTGGGGCGCACCACGGGCTTCACCGGGATACCGAATTTGCGACAGAACTCAAAATCCCTCTGGTCGTGCGCGGGTACAGCCATGATCGCGCCGGAGCCGTAGCCCATCAACACGAAATTGCCCACCCAGATTGGCGTTCGTTCGCCGCTGTACGGGTTGATGGCGTAGCGCCCGGTGAAAAAGCCTTCCTTCTCCTGATCGCCCGGGTCCTTGAGCTTGGCATCTTCCACCATCCGCTTTGCAATCGCCTGCTGCTCCGCCGACGCCAGTTCCTTCACCAACTCGTGCCCCGGAGAGAGCACCAGGCAGGTGGCCCCGTAAATGGTATCGACGCGCGTCGTGAACACGCGGATCTTCGTCTCGCCGGCCGTGCCATCCTCAGCCGTCAGTACGAAATCCACTTCCGTCCCTTCGGAGCGTCCGATCCAGTTGCGCTGCATCGTCAGCACGCGCTCCGGCCAGCCGCCTTCGAGCTTCGCGATGTCATTCAGCAGATCGTCCGCGTAGCCGGTGATGCGCAGGAACCATTGGTCAAGTTCGCGCTGTTCCACCGGCTGGTCTTCGTGACGCCAGCAATTGCCGCCGATCACCTGCTCATTGGCCAGAGTGGTATTGCATCGCGGGCACCAGTTCAGCAGCGCCTTCTTCCGGTAGGCCAGGCCACGCTCGTACATCCGCAGAAAGAACCACTGGTTCCAGCGGTAATATTCGGGATCGCAGGTCGCCACTTCGCGGCTCCAGTCGTAGCTGAAGTGAAAGCGCTGGTGCTGCTTCTTCATGTGCGCGATGTTGGCGCGGGTCCACTCATTCGGATGCCGATTGTTCTTGATGGCGGCGTTCTCGGCGGGCAGCCCGAAGGCGTCCCAGCCCATGGGGTGCAGCACGTTGAATCCGCGCATCCACTTGTAGCGCGCCAGGGCATCGCCGATCGAGTAATTGCGCACGTGCCCCATGTGCAGCGTGCCGCTGGGGTACGGCAGCATTTCCAGCACATAGAACTTCGGCTTTTCCGGGGTCCGCTCCGCCTGATAGAGCGCTTCCCCGTCCCACCGGGCCTGCCAGCGGCTTTCGATCTCTTGCGGATCGTACGATTTTTCAGTCATGTTGTCCGGATTCGCTTTCAGAGGGCTGCCTGGCAACCCCGCAATCGCCGCCTTGGCGGCATTTTCCGATTCTGAAGCTAATGTTTCATCGTATCAGGGCTTCCGCGGGAGCCGAAGCCGGGCCGGCACGAAGCGGATCCCGCCACTCGCCTGGGAAACAATACGGATTTGGCGGACCGGGAGGGAAACCGGAGTTCCTGCCACGCCCATGGTTGCAAGGCGGCCATCTCAAAACTTCCACGGATTCGCGAGACGGCTCTACTTTTCGGGCGCGGCCGGGGCAGACCGAACTTCGACAACGCGAGACCCCGGACGCATTCCCGCGACGTCGCTACGGGATAGGCGCGAACGCCGGGAGGACGCCATTGCACCGCCTTACGGCCTAAGCGCGGCGTAGAGTTGCAGGGCGAAATCGCGGGTCTTGAGAGGGCCGGGAGTTTGGGGGGCGGACGAGGCGTAGCCGGCCTCGCTGAGCCAGGCGGCGACATCGCCCGCAGTGAGCGGATCCGCCGAGGTGCGCGCGGGGCCTTTCCAACGCCGGCCTTCAACCTGAAGAACACGGGCCAGACGCGCGGCCCCCTCGGCTTGCGTCAGGGATGCGCCGGCCTCCGCGCGGTACCCAGGGTTCAAGCCGCGCGCGCCCAGGTACTGAAAAGCGGCAAACTCCGGGGCGACAAACGGCAGGTCCTCGTAGAAAGTGACCACGCCGCGGCGCTCGACAAGCCGGCGCTGGAGTTCCGCCGTTGGCACATTACGCACGGAGACGCCCTTCGAAATCGCCAAGTCCGCGGCCACTCCGCAGGCTTCGCCAAGGGCCATGAAGACAGGCTCCATCCGAAGCGCGTTGTAGGCGACATGGCTGCAACTGCAGGCGACGGGCACGAGCAGGCCGTCGATTTCGCGCGGCACGACGACGCCGTAAGGAACCTGGAACGGTTCGTGATTCACGTAAAAATAGCCCTCGCGGACGCCGGGATGCGCGGGGTCGTACTTGTGATGGCCGTGCGGGTCAAAAGCCCATTCGATCACGGCAATGGAATCGGGCCGGATGCGCGTGCGGCCGAGCGCGGGATCGACATCGGCATCGCGTTCGGTAAGGATGCAGTCGCCGAGAATGCGGCGGCCCTGACGGACGTAAACCTGACGAGGCATGTGGCCGTTCTCCGGCCAGAGACTCCGATGCCAGCCATATTGCCGGGCATCCCGCCGGAGCGCCTCGGGAACGTCCTCGTCGTTCTGGAGCAGCCAGAGGAGCCCAACGTTGTGCGAGAGGTAGCGTTGGTAAATCTCGCGACGACGCTCCACCGTGGCGGTAGGCCATTCCCAGCACTCTTCGGCAAGGTCGAGCGATTCACAGGGAACGCCGGTATCGGGGTGAACGTGGTCGCTGTTCAGCTCAAAGCGGCCATTGGGCAGCGGATAGACTTGCACGATATGCCGGAAGGTGGTGGCACGGCCGGAGCGCACATCGTCCAAAACAAACCGGTAATCGTCGCGGCGGAAGCCCGCCGGCTTCGCGATGGGTATGCGATACGCGGGATCGTTCGTGACGTGAAAGCGGAAGCAATAAGCCTGCGTGGCATTGTCCGCTTCGCCGGTTGAGCCCGGCAGCAGTTCGCTGGAACCAAAACGCATATAGATGCGGCCCGCGTGAGGCTCTCCGTATTCCTCCCGGCTTTCGCGCCCGGTGCGGAAGGGCGCTCCGGCGAGAGCGGCAAGATCGCCCTCGTACGTGCCATCGACGAAGACCGCCGCGGAAATACGCACGGTGAGCGTCGGGTCTGCGCGGTTCTCTAGGACGATGGCCCTTAGCGAGTTGCTCCGCACTTCCGCCTGGATGAGTTTGTGGCTGAGCAGCAGGCGGATGCGCCCGCCGGTTTCGGCGACCCAGTCGTGGAAGATCTTCTCGGCGAGATCGGCTTCATACCAGTAGCCATCGCGGCAGAGCTTGAGATTTTCCGGGTTTGACCGGTAGTGGCGGACGACGCGGCGCGTGAACTCATAAAACAAACCACCCACGGCCTGGCGTTTGCCGATATCGGCATTCGTCAGCCCGTTTGAAACAATTCCTCCGATATGGTCTTCATAGGCCGCGAGCAGCACACTCCGCCCCTGGCGGGCGGCGGCGACGGCGGCGGCGATGCCACCCGGCGTGGCACCGTAGACGACGACGTCCGCTTCCGGTTGGCCACCGGCCAGCAGGGCGGCGGCGGACGTTTGAAGAATAGCGCGACGGGTGAGAGTTGCGGGCATGGCGGTCCCTTGGATCATATCGAAGCGTGCCCGCGGGGAGAGGCACATGCGCCGCTTTTCGCACGGGAAACGCAAGACGGCCCCGCCGGCGAAGACCGAAGCCTCCGCCTTCGGGGCCATTGCGTGGGCAATCTCCGTCAGAAGGTAAGGCGCAGCCCGAGTTGGATGCTGCGGGCCTTCATGGAACTGGTGATCACACCGAATGAGGCATTCGTATTCACGCCCTGCCGGTTCGGCGAGAAGCCGGTTCCCGGATTGTTCAAGTTCACATGGTTGATGAAATTGAACGCCTCGGCGCGGAATTCAAGCACTTTACCTTCCGCGATCGGGAAGTTCTTGAACAGCGAAGCGTCGATGTTCACCATTCCCGGGCCGCGTGTATTGGGAAGCGTGCGCGGGGCGTTGCCCACCACGAAATCGGGCGGATTCGCGAATGCGCTCGTATCGAACCACTTCGAGACGCCCCGATTGTCGCCCGAAAGCGTCGGATCTTTCGTCACGTTCGGCCATCCCAGCGCGAAATTGTTTGCGCCACGCACCATCAGCGGAGAGCCGGTCTGGATGGTGGTGATGGTGTTCGCCTGCCAGCCGCCGATGAGGTGCTCCACCACCACTGGCAGACCCGTCGCAAACTTTCGGCCCTTGCCGAACGGAAGATCGAAAACGCCGCTCGCCACGAAGCGTTGCGAGATGTCGTTCTGGTCAATCGCGCGATCCCCGCGCCGGTCAAGACGCCCTATCCGGAAATCGCCCGTTTCGCCGGAACTGCCCGCGCTCGAATAACTCTCGTCGATCAGCTTGCCGCCGGTATAAGACAGCAGGGCGCTGATTCCGCCCGAGTACCGCTTCTCCAACGTCAACTGCAGCGAGTGGTAGGTGCTCGAATTCCCATGGTTCGCCATCGTCATCACGCTGCCGTAATCCGGATAGGGCAAGAGGGTCTGCGCCATCGAAATGGTCTTACCTGAAAGCCCGCCGGTGGCGATCTGGCCGTAGAACGGGTTGGGGACCTGGTTCTGCAGCGCCAGCCCATACTGGAGGTAGTATTTGGGATCAAGCTGATTCAGATTGTAGTTCGAGCCAGGGATATGTACACCGCGGCTGCCGGCGTAGCTCGCGCTCGCCACCCAGCCGCCCGCCACTTCCCTCTGCAGGGTGAGATTGGCCTGTTGCAGGTACATCGGCGGTGCATAGAGGTTTTGCCAACGGACGTTCTGTCCGCGGAAAGCGGACGGGCCGCCGGAAGGTCCTTTGGGGTAGATCAGCGTGGAGGGACCCGTGCTGAACGCGAATGCCGGGTAGTTGGCGCCCTGCGTCGAGACAAACGGCGTTGTCGCCTCCCAGCCCAGCGAATTCGAATTGTCGGCCTGCATATCGTAGCTCTCGGTGAGCATGTGGACGATGCCGAACGCTCCCCGAACGACGGTCTTGTTATCGCCCGTCAGCACGTAGGCAAAACCGAGACGCGGCCCGAAATCGAAATGGTTCGGATCGACAAACTTGCGGCCCGTCGTCACTCCGGCGTAAAGCAATACACCCGGCATGCCGGTTTCCTGGTTCATCGCGAACGGGTCAAAGTTCGAATGGCGATTCCAGCGCTCCACCGGACCCGAGCGAAGATCGTAGCGCAGGCCCAGATTCAGCGTGAGGCGCGGAGCGACTTTGTAATCGTCCTGAATATAGGAAGCGTGGCTCCACGAATGGAAGGACATGTGGTTACGAACCGTGAGGCTGCCGCCGGAAACCGCGCCCAGCAGATACGTGGCCATGCCGACGCCCGTGCCCGCCGGCGCCTGCGGATTCCCGGTGAGCGCCGCAGAGAACGTAAATGAACCCGACGGGTTGGACTTGTTGATCCAGTTTTCCCGGACGAAGCGCTGGTCCACACCGATCTTGATCGTGTGTTTGCCCTTGATCCACGTCACACTGTCGGCGAACTGCACCTGGTTCTGCGCGCGCAGGCCGAACGAAAACGAGGTCGGCCCCAGTTGCAGCATCCCCGCAATACCGACGGCTGGAAACATATCGTTCGGAATGATCGACGGATAGCCGAGCTTGGACGGCCAGTCGTTGCCATAACCAATCGAACGGAAGGGCAGGTTTTGCCGCGTCACGGCGGTCTTGAACTCGTTGATGACGCTCGGCGAGAAGATGTGCGTTTCCGTCAGCACGAAGTTATGGTTATCCCGCTGGTCAATGCGCGCGAAGGTGTCCGGATCCGCCGGACCCAAGCCGTACCCTTGCCCCCAACGGGTATTCCGCGTGCCGGAATAGCGGAAGAACGCGCTGTCCTTCTCGCTGATGCGGTGGTCAAAACGCATGTTCGTTACCCCCTGGTTCGACGGCTGCACGGCCAGGGAGTAAAAGTTGTTGGTGTTCGTGAAGGCGTTCAGCGGTGTTGCGTTCGGCAGCGGCATGAACTCGAGTACCCGCAGGCTCAGCGGATCCAGCCGGCCCTTCGGCAGCACGTTGCCCGGAATCGGGTCCCGGACAAATCCGGATCCGTTTGGGTTCGGGCGGGTGGATGCGGGGTCGTAGACCGGGAAGAGATTCCCCTTGGCATCCCGGGTGTTGGAGAAATCGCCCGCGCGTTCAAGCGCCGTCGGCACGGTAGAGCGGCGAATCCCCGAATTGCGGAAGCGCCATTGCTCATAGCCCACGAAAAAGAAACTGCGGTTCCGCCCCTGGTAAACCTTCGGGATCCAGATGGGGCCGCCCACCGTGCCGCCGTACTGGTTGTAGCGGAGCACGGGCTTGATCCTCCCGGTATTCGAGGCGACCTGGGTAGCGAACGCGTTGCGCGCATCGAGCGCGTCGTTGCGGAAGAACTCGTAAAGCGATCCGTGGAATTCGTTTGTCCCGGACTTCGTCACGACGTTCACGACGCCGCCCGAGGTCTGCCCAAACTCAGCCTTGAGGCCGTTCGTCTCCACCTTGAACTCCTCCACGGCGTCCACCATCGGCACGACGGATATCTCGTTGTGTACGGGCACGGTGTTGGCTCCGCCGTCGAGATACATTTGCGTTCCGTAGACCGGGCCGCCGTTAAACTGAATCTGAGAGAACCCCTGGTTCGTGATCTCGCCAAAGCCGTCCGCGTTGCGGTCCACCGGCTGGACGCCGGTCACCAGCTTCACGAGGTTGAACACGTGCCGCCCGTTCATCGGCAGTTCCTCAATGCGCCTGCGCTCCACCACGGTGCCGAGCGACGATTCTTCCGTGCGAACGCGCGACACTTCGCCGGAGACGGTGATCGTCTCCGTCAACTCGCCCACCTCGAGCGTGATATCGAGCCCCAGCCGCTGCGAGACTTCAAGCTGAATGTCTTCGCGTTTGAACGTCTTGAATCCGGCTCCCGTGGCGGTTAGCGTATAGCGGCCCACCGGCAGAGCCGGGATGACGTACACTCCGTTCTCCGAACTGCTGCCTTTGAACGTGAGATTGGTGGTCACCTGGGTTGCCACCACTTCCACACCGGGTACCCGCGCGCCCTGCGCGTCGGTGATAATTCCCGTAATCGTGCCCTGCGGCGATTGGCCCCAAAGGGAAGCCGCCGTTAACAAAAGGCCGGCGATGAGCGCGGCCCCAATGCATCTCATTGTTACCTCCAAACCCCGATCTTTCACGTGGTGCGACCCCGCCGGTTGAGGGTGCGAATCCGCCCCAGCAACCCGCCGCATGGATTGATTAGGTATGATTTCCGATTCGGAGTCAAGTAGGCTGAAATTTCGAAGGTTTCCGCGAACGGAACGCCGTTCGCGGAAACGGCGGGTTCCGCCCGGCCAAGCGAAGATGGCCGGGTTCCTCGCCCGCCCGCCGCGCCGGTTCGCACCGCGGGATATGGGCGCTCTTGCTTCGGCCCTCCCTTCGCCCTCACTATGAAGGAGGAGAAATTCGAACCGGGATGAACTCTTTTCTGCGTGTAATGTTCTGGACGCTAAGCGTGATCACCTGCGGCCTGGTGATTTTTTGCGCGTACCACGTGGAGCGGCCGCTGGCTATTGAATGGCCGCTTGATTCCATCGCGATCTGGGGCGCGGTGGCGGCGCTGGTTTTCACAGTGGGCCTTTTTCTCTCCATGCCGCAGACCAGGAACGGGCGGATCGGCCTGGTGCTTGGCCTCTTCGTGCTCGCCTTCACCTGCTATGCCAGTTTCGAGACGCTGCACCGCACGAAGTTCCTCTACCATGTCGTCGATCTCTCGGTGAATCTCGAATCCGCTTCCGGCGTGGCAACGAAACTCGGCGGCGTTCTGGTGGAACCCGTAAATCAATTCGAGCTGCCGGTGGTTCTGCTGATGCCGGACGCCTCCGCGGAATCCTACGAGCGGAACGTCTACTATGCGAAGGCGCTGGCGCGCCGGGGGGTGGCGGCGGTGGCGTATGGGCGCTCCGGCGGCGCGGCGGCGGGTCCGCTGGCCGCGGCCGACCTCGAAACGCGCGGCGCGGATATTCTGTATGTGCTCGATCTGCTCGAGAAGCGTACGGAACTCAATATGAGCCGCGCCGGGATCGCGGGCTTCTCGGAGAACGAATGGATCGCGCCGTTCGCCGCCCAGAAGACGAATCGCGTGGATTTCGTGATTCTGCTCGCCCCGAGCGGCATGCAGCCCGTGGAGCGCGTGCTCGCCAATCTTGACCAGGAACTTCGCTCGGAGAATATTGCGCCGGAGGACGTCGCGGCCGCGAAATCACTCGTGAGCGATCTGGCTGAGAACCTGCGCACGGGAGATATCGGCGAGAAGCGCACCACGCTCATCCAGCGCTGGGACGCCGCGAAGAACACGGCCTGGTTCAAGGCCGCGGGCTTCCCGGACGAGGTTCCGCAAGCAGGAAATCTAAGCGCCGCCACGACGTCGCTCTCTTTCGACGCGCCCGCCGTCTGGGGCGAGATCAAGGTGCCGGTGTTGATTCTGGCCGGGGCGAACGACCCCCTCAGCCTGCCCGAAACGCTCCGAGATCGCTTTACGCAGTATTTCGGGAAGAATGAAAAATCGGAGTGGAAGCTGCAGATGATCCCGAACGCGAATCACAAGATGCTGACCGGCGCGGATTCTTACGGCGCACTCGACGCCGAGTTTCCGGCGGGACTGTTCGATAGCCTGGCAACCTGGGTGAAAGACGCCACCAAGCCTGCGTCGCTCGCTCTCGCATCGCACTAAGCGAGCAGCCCGCGCAGGAAAGCAGGCTCGGCATTGCCCCCCGAAATCGTAATCCCGATCCGCCCCAGACCCGCGGGCAGTTTTCCGCTGAGTGCGGCCGCGGCGGCCACCGCACCACTGGGCTCCACCACCACGCGCAATTCGGCCATCAGCAGCCGGGCGGATTCCACAATTTCCTCTTCCGTGACCGTGAGGACGTCTTCGACCAGCGCTTGCAATATGGGGAAGTTGTGCGCGCCCACGCAGGTGGTGCGCAGGCCGTCGGCGATGGTATCGGGCACGGGAATCGTCACGCGTTTGCCGCTTCGCAGGGATTGCTGCCCGTCGTTGCCCGCGAGCGGTTCGACGCCAAAGACGCGAATGGCCGGGTTCGCCGCCTTGGCCGCCACCGCGCAGCCAGCCAGCAATCCGCCGCCCCCCAGACACACAAGCAGCGCATCCAGTTCCCGAACCTGGCGCATCAGTTCCAGCGCGCAGGTGCCCTGGCCGGCGATCACCCAGGGGTGATCGAACGGTGGGATCAAGGTGCCTCCCCGTTCGGCCAGCACGGCGCGAGCCACGGCTTCGCGGTCCTCCCGGAAGCGGTCATAGAAAATCACTTCCGCACCCCAGGACCGGGTGCCTTCGAGCTTCACGCGCGGGGCGTCCGAAGGCATCACAATGGTGGCGCGCGCGCCCGCATCACGGGCCGCGATAGCCACCGCCTGCGCATGGTTGCCGGAGGAGAAAGCCACCACTCCGGCGGACAGGTCGTCGCGCGGAATTTGCCGCACGAAATTGGCAGCGCCGCGGAGCTTGAAGGATCCGCCCCTCTGGAGATTCTCCGCCTTAAAAAATAGGCCGGCGGATGCGCGCCCGTTCAATCGGTCGCTTTCAAGCACAGGGGTTTCCCGCGCCAGCGGCCGAATGCGAGCGCTCGCGTCTTCAATGTCGGAAAGGGAAATTGCAAGGGGCAGCGGAGAACCCTCCTTCCAAACCGGCGGAAGAATTCACGTCCGCTCTCCGGAAGCGGAGTTCGCTCGGTGGCGTCAGGAAACCGAGCCGGACGCCAGATGCGCGGGAAGCTCTTCCGGCGGCACCGCGCACTCTTTGGCCTGACGCCACAAGCGCTCCAGATCGTAATACTTGCGAGCCTGGCCGGAGAAAATATGGACGATAAAATCGCCGTAATCCATCAGAATCCAATCGGCCTTGTCGTAGCCTTCCACCCCCAGGGGGAGCCGCTTGCGGCTCTCGGGCTCCTTGAGGCGGCGCTCGATCTCGTCGGAAATCGCCTGATTCTGGCGCTGATTCGTGCCCCCGCAGATGAGGAAGTATTCCGTAAGACTGGTGACGCCGCGCAGGTCGAAGATCCTCAAATCTTCCGCCTGTTTCGCTTGCGCGCCGCGCACGGCTTCAATCAGGTCCGGGGGGAGGGGCGTTGCACCAGCGCTTTCGAGATTCGCATCCGTGTCGCCGTCGGCGGGGGGGATGGGGGAGGAGGAACTGAGATTGCCTTCAGACACGCAGGTTATTTCTTGCTCTCCGTTAGGAATGGGGCTGCATTGCAAGTTGCCCGTTCACACGAATTCTCGCGCGAAGGCTACCGGCAGCTATCGTGTCCATGGTACTACAAACGAAGGGCCTCTCCCGTGGCCGGCGCTGTCGCTTGGCCAGTGGCCCTGCTGGCACGGCCCTCGCCAAGCAAGAGTAACCGCATGGACACGAACTCACTGGAAGTCTTGATCCCCGCCGAGCAGATTGCCTGGCGCGTCGCCGAACTCGGCAAGCAGATTGGCGCGGACTACCCCGCCGCGGAGCAACTCCTGCTGGTAGGCGTCCTGAAAGGCGCCTGGATCTTTCTCGCCGATCTCGCCCGCGCCATCCCCCGGTCTGTAAGCGTAGACTTTCTCTCCACTTCAAGCTATGGCCGGGAGCGCACCTCGTCCGGCGAAGTGAAGCTGATCCGGGATCTGGATGAATCCATCGAAGGCAAGCATGTGCTTCTGGTGGAAGACATCGTCGACACCGGCATTACCCTGTCTTACCTGTTGCGCGTGCTCGGGCAGCGCCAGCCGGCCAGCCTCCGTATCGCCACGTTTCTCGATAAGCCGAGCCGCCGCAGGGAACCTGTCGAGATTGCCTACCGCGGCTTTGAGGTGCAGGACCGCTTCGTGGTGGGCTACGGCCTTGATTTCGCGTCGAAATATCGAAACCTGAGAGACCTGTGCGCCCTTCGCGACGAGGCGGAACACGGTTAAGGGGCGGCGCGGGAAGTCAGGATTTCTTCACCGGCTCCGGCAGATCGTAGGCCGTGCATTCGGAAACGAACCCATGCCGCTTATGACTGCCATCGCAAAACGGCTTCTTCTCCGAATGGCCGCAGCGGCACAAACTGATCCGCTCGCGTCCCCCCAAGCCATACTCACGTCCGGACTCGTCATGAAGACTGAAATCCCCCTCGATACGAATCGAGCCGTTGTTTTGAATCGTCACCCTGGTAGCAGCCATTGTCGAAGCATGGTAGCACAGGAGCGCCCGGTTCTCCCAGCCTTCGCGGCGCGCTTCGGTCTGGCTATCCGTGCCCTGGGGAAATCACGCTCGGCGGGTAACCACCGCCTTCCGCTGAACGCCTAAATCAATGTTGAGTCTCGATTTCCGACGTCGCATCAGTGGAAGTGCGCTCTCACGCCAGGGCCGCTACGCTCGTTGAATGTGTATCCGCTAAGTTTGGGTTCGTTCTGTAATTTTGCCCAACTCCCTGCTTTTTTAAGGGGTTGCAACTCTGGTCCCCAGGCGGGCGTTCCGGCTGGAAGCTTGCTCTAACCCTGAATCGGAAGAACGCCCGGAATCTGGGTTCGTTCCGCAAAAGGGCGGCTCATTGCGGAATCCGAAACTTTCCGGAACGGGAGCGGTGCTCGAACTTGTTGGAGATTCGCGCCTGATTTCACGGGCAGCGAAATTAAGCTCATCTCTCATCGGAGAATTATTCAGGTGTCATCTTCAGTCAAAACAATCCTCGCCATCCTGGTGCTTGCGGGCGCGGGGGCGGGCTTTTATTTTTACGGACAACGCGGACCCGCGGCTACCGAAACCAAGGGAAAAGCCGGGGGCCCCAGCGATGTGCGCACCGTGACCGTGGAAACCACGGAAAGCCGGATGGGCCAGATCCGGGAACGGCTGGCGCTCACCGGCGCTCTGAAACCCAAGGAACAGGTGGACGTCACGCCCAAGGCCGCCGGGCGCGTGGTTCGGCTGCTCGTGAATGTGGGAGACACCGTCGGCAAGGACACGCTCATCGCCGAATTGGAAGACGACGAATTGCAGCAGCAGGTGAACCGAGCCAAGGCGTCCATCAACGTCGCCGGAGCCTCGCTGTCGCAGCGGGAAGCGGAGTTGGCCAACGCCAAGCTGAACCTTCAGCGGGCGGAAACGCTGTTGAAGGACGGCCTGATTCCCCGCCAGCAGTTTGAAACGGAAAAGACCTCCGTGCAGGTGCTCGAGGCCCAGGTGGAACTGGCCCGCGCACAGCAGAAACAGGCCGAAGCGGAATTGCGGGAACTGCTCATCCGTTTGGAGCAAACCAAGGTCTATTCCCCGATCCACGGCCAGGTTTCCATGCGCAATGTGGACGTGGGCGCGCTCGTCGGGCCGTCTACGCCCATCGTGCAGATTGTGAATATCAAGACCCTGGTGACCTCCACGTCCGTCCCGGAATCGGATGTTGCCAAAATGCGCATTGGAACGGGAGCAACCATTCGCGTGGACGCCATGCCGGACCAGCCCTTCGCCGGCCGGGTCGCGCGTATCAGCCCCGTGCTCGACCCATCCACCCGTTCCGCCACGGTTGAGATCGAGATCCCGAACCCCAACATGCAGCTTCGAGCGGAAATGTTCGTGCGCGTCGAAATGAACCTGGAATCGAGCCGCGAGGCGGTGATTATCCCGCGCCAGAGCCTCGTCTATCGCGGCGATTCCGCCGGGGTGTATGTCGTGGACCGCGGCAAACAGACCTTCCGGTTTATTGAGACCGGTTTGACCCAGGAGGATCATGTCGAGGTTCTTTCGAATCTCACCCCGGGAACCGTAGTCGTGGCCAAGGGCGCCTCGATGCTTCGCGAAGGCGACATCATGAAAATCGTGGCGGGCCCCGGCGCGAACGGAGAAAAGAGGGGAACCCGGGCGGAAGCGGAGGGAGCGGCTCCCAAGGTTGCACCCGTGCAAGGCAGCGGCGGGCGCACGTCTACCCGGTCCGACTCACCCCGGCCGACCATGCAAGCGCAGCGCCTTTCCGGGGAGGGCGCGGGCTCCGGCCAATAGCTGCTTCGCCGGCCATGAACCGAAACGCATCCGGGTGGACATTCCCGGTTTTGGATTGATCAGTTTACGGGCAAACGTATGAACCTACCTGCATTTTCCATTCGACGGCCGGTGACCGTCACCATGGTCACGCTGATCGCGATGCTGCTGGGCGCGGTCGCGTTCATCAATATCCCGGTGGACCTGATGCCGGAGACCGAGTATCCCACGCTGACGGTCTCCGTGAGCTATCCGGGCGTCGGCCCGCAGGAAATGGAGAATCTGATTGCGCGCCCGCTGGAACAGGCGCTCAGCTCCACGCCTGGCGTCGAGGAGATTACAGCCTCCGCGAGCGAGGGTAGCGCCAGCGTGCGGGTCTCCTTCACGTACGGCACCAATCTCGATGAAGCCGCCAACGAAGTGCGCTCCCGCATTGACCGGCGGCGCAGCAGCCTTCCCGAGGACGCCCAACCGCCCGTTCTCTACAAGTTTGACGTTTCCCAGTTTCCGATCATGTTCCTCACCGCCGCGTCCGACAAGATGTCCGGCAAGGAACTCCGCTTCTTCGTTGAAAAGAACATCCAGTATCGCCTGGAGCGCGTGCCGGGCGTGGCAGAGATTCGCGTACGCGGCGGATTGAGACGGCAGATCCAGGTGAACCTCGACCTTAAGAAGATCCGCGCGCTCAATCTCTCTCTGAACCAGATCGTCAACACCCTCCGCTCGGAGAACCTCAACCTGCCCGTGGGGCCGGTGATGGAAGGCAAATACGAACTGCTGGTTCGTACCCAGGGCGAGTTCAAGAGCCTGGAACAGATCCGGGGCGTGGTAATCGCCAGCCGGGGCGGCGTGCCGATCTACCTCAAGGAAGTGGCAACGGTCGAGGACGGGAACGAAGACATCCGCGGCATGATCAGCCAGGATGGCTCTCCCGCCGTCCGCATCTTCATCAACAAGCAATCGGGCGCCAACACGATCGCCGTTTCGAAAGCCGTCAAGGAAGAGATGGCGCGCATCGCGAAGGACTACCCGGACTTCAAGATGTCCACCACGCTCGATAGCGCGGAGTTCATCCAGGCATCCATCGATAACGTGAAAGATTCCGCCATCCAGGGCGGCGGCTTGGCGGTGCTCGTTCTGCTGCTCTTCCTGCGCAATGTGCTCAGCACGATGGTGATTGGCGTGGCGATTCCGATTGCCGTGATCTCCACGTTCGCGCTGATGTATTTTTACGGGTTCACGCTCAATATCGTGTCTTTCGGCGGCTTGGCGCTCGGTATCGGCATGCTCGTCGATAACTCCATCGTGGTGCTGGAGAATATCTATCGCCACATGGAGATGGGGAAGACGAGGCTACAGGCCTCGCTCGAAGGCAGCCGGGAAGTGGCGGGCGCGATCACCTCTTCGACGCTCACGACGGTGGCCGTGTTCGTACCGGTCCTGTTCAGCCAGGGCATGTCCACACAAACTTTTAAGCAGTTGGCGGTGGTGGTGAGTTTCTCGCTTGCCGCGTCCCTAGTGGTGGCGCTCACCATCGTGCCGATGATGTCGTCGAAGTTTCTCACCTCGTCGCATCATCTGGACAATCGTCCCGGCCTGCTGGGCTCGCTTTACCGTTTCGCCGGTCTAGTTCCGGAATCGATGTCGCGTACCTACGGCAATGTGCTCCGCTGGGCGCTTGCTCACAAGGCGACGGTGGTCCTCTCCGCTGTGCTTTGCCTCGGCGTCAGCGTCTACCTGGGCAGCAAGCTTGGATTTGAGCTTCAGCCGGAACTCGATGAGGGTGAATTGGGCGTCGACGTCGAGCTGGAGCCCGGAACGCGCGTGGCCGAAACGGATGCCATCATGCAACGACTGCGCAAGATCGTCGTTGCCAATGTTCCGGAGTTGAAGAACATCCTCATTGAAAGTGGCTCCGATGGCGGAGGCTTCCGCAGCGGCGGACAAAACCGCGGGGAGATGCGGATCACACTGGTTCCTCGCAGCGAGCGCACACGCAGCGCTCCGGAGATCCTTGATGCCATTCGCCCCCTGATGCAGGTGGAACCGGGAATGCGCGTGCAGTCGCGCCTGCGCGGGAGCTTCGTGAATCGTCTCTCGCGCGGCTTCGGGGAGGGAGACCGGCTGGCCGTGGAAATTCGCGGGTATGACCTCGATGTGCTCAATGATCTTGGCACGAAGGTGCTCGAAGCGATGAGCCGCGTGCGCGGCGCCGCGGGTCCACGGATTGCGGTTCCTCCCGGCAACCCGGAGATGGTGATTCGCGTGGACCGCGCGAAGGCGTCGAGCCTCGGCCTGAACGTCGCGGACGTCGCTCAGACCATGGAAACGGCAATTGGGGGCCGGCAGGCAACCATGTTCCGGCAGGACGGCGACGAGTTCAACATCCTCGTTCGACTTCAGGAATCGGATCGCCTCGATCTGGCCCAACTGCGGCAAATTCCGCTGACGACACCGAGCGGAATGGTGATTCCCGCCGGCTCGGTGGTGAACCTCCAGCGCCGCGAGGGACCCTCCCAGATTCAACGCAAGAATCAGCAGCGGATTCTCACGGTCTCCGCCGCGCTCCAGAAGCGGGACCTGGGCAGCACCGTCCGGGATCTCGACGCGGAACTGCGCAAGATCGATCTGCCGGACGGCTACTCCTTCAACTACGGCGCGGAATACGAGGAGCAGGAAGAAGCCTTCCAGCAAATGCTGATCGCCATGATCCTTGCGATCACGCTCGTATACATGGTGATGGCCGCCCAGTTTGAATCGCTGCGGGATCCCTTCATCATTCTGTTCTCGATTCCCGTGGCAGCCATCGGCGTGGTGCTTATCCTGCTTCTCACCAACACGTCGGTCACTATCCAGGCGCTGCTCGGTATGGTGGTGCTTGTCGGTATCGTCGTCAACAACGCGATTGTCCTGGTGGACTACGCGAACCAGTTGCGGCGAGACCACGGCATGAAGCTCTACGAATCCGTCATTCACGCGGGAGAGGACCGGCTGCGTCCCATCATCATGACGACGGCAACCACCGTTCTCGGCCTGGTGCCCATGGCGATCGGGATCGGCGAAGGCGCGGAATTGCAAGCGCCGCTCGCGCGCGTCATTATCGGCGGGTTGACGGCATCCACCATGATTACCCTGGTGCTGATTCCGGTGCTCTACATGCTGTTTGAGCAATACTCCGAACGCGCCAAGGAGCGGGCGGAAGCGCGCCAGAAGAAACTGGAACCGCAGACCTCTCCGGCTTCGGGCGATTAGGTCCGCGCCGCAAATCAAACCGCGAAAAAGCCCGGCTGGAATGGCCGGGCTTTTTGCTTGAAATGGATCCGTTCGTCTATGCCCCCAACGGGTATTCGAGCGTTTCGAGCAGCCACTCCCCGTTCGCTTTCACCGCATCGAGCAGCGTGGCCGTGAGCGCTTCACGCTTCTCGAAGAGGCGGTAGCCGCCCGGCTCGCGCAGGTAGCCCTTCGCCCGAGGGTCTTCGGCAACCGCCGCATCGAAGCCGATCTCGGCAGCCCTCGCGGCATGGCGGGCGCGGTTTTCGAGAAGCGCCTTCACGAGAAACGGCATCAGCATCGAGTAATCCGCCTGCATGCTTTCGGTGGACTGCACGAACGTGTCCTTATCCACCTTTCCCCAGGTGACCGCCTCCGCGGGCGGGCAGGACGAGAGGCTGCCGTCGGTAATCGGTGCGGTAACGATCTGCACATCGAACTCGTAGCCGCGCACCTCCGGCAATCCGAGCACCTGCCCCAGCGCCGGTTCCGGCTGCAAGTTGTAATTCTTCGGCACTCCGCCGCCGAGAACCCATGCGCCCAGCGCGTAGGGTTCATTGTCGAAGAGCCCCCAGCGGTGGTAGGCGCAGGCCTCGAACACTTCCGCATGCAAGTCAAGGTCAAAGCCATGCCGGGGAACCAGGCCCGCCTCGCGCATCGCCCACAGCTTCATCGAATTCAGGAAGACGCTGCCGTCGCCGGGCGCCCCCACGAATACCGGTATCGCCAGCCGGTGGCAGGTGGAGAGCAACCCTGGCGGCACGCCATTACGCCGCTCCTGACGACCGAACCAGGCACCCAGGCGGTGCCGTAACTCCGTACCGGTCATCTTGTGCTGAAACTCATCGAGAGCAAGCAGCGCGGTGATGAAGCGATCCTGATCCAGCAGCACGTCTTCATCGAAGGCCATGTCGGTGACGCGGATGGTACGGTCGTCGCGCAGGGCCGCATCGTCCCCGAAGATGGGCACTTCAAAGATGGGGTCTTCGAGGTGCCGCTCCAGGCTGCGGTGGCCGTCGTGATAACAAACCGCATCGGTGGTGGAGAGGTAGGCGATCCAGCCCGTTTCGAGCAGCGGAATGAGCCATGTCTGATGCTGACCGGAAACCGTCACCGGCCCGGCGATGGACATGGTAAGCGGACAACCCGCGCCAATCGCCCGGTCCAGAATCGTGTAGATCCGCCGCAAGTACGCACCGCCGAACGCAGGCAGGCAATGCCGGAACAACTCGTCGAACGTGGATACTTCATCCACCCGCTTTACGCGCACGGCGGGGCCGCGCTTTGGAACGACCGGATCATCCGGCGGAGGGGAGCACTGTGAAGGAACAGACATACATTCCCGAAGCTAGCACGAAAACACCCACCGGTTCCGCCGTTCCGGCGCGAGGATGTGGCACCAAGCCGTAGTGGCCGGCGAAAGAAAAGCGCCCCACGGCCGCGGAGCCACGGGGCGCTTTCGAATCGCGGAGCGCGAACCGCCCGTCCGTGCGCGGGCAGCCGGACGTTAGGCCAGGCCGCGCATGAACTGGTCAATCCGGTCGAGGCCGCGCTCCAACTCCGACATCGACGTCGCGTAGGAAATGCGCAGGTACTCGTCCGTACCGAAAGCCGCGCCGGGGACGGCCGCTACCGACGCCTTCTCGAGCAGTTGCTCGGCGAAGTCGAGCGAATTCTGAATACCCCCCTTGCCGAATGCGGAGGAGATGTTCGGATAGGCGTAGAACGCGCCCTTCGGCATCGCGCAGGTGACGCCCGGAATCGTGTTCAGGCGCGCAACCACAAAATCCCGCCGCCGCTTGTATTCCGCCAGCATCACCTGGATCGACCCCTGCGGCCCGGTGAGCGCTTCCACCGCCGCCTTCTGCGCCACCGAGGTGGGGTTGGAAGTCGACTGGCTCTGCAGTGTTCCCATTGCCTTGGCGATTGGCGCCGGTGAGAGCGTGAACCCGATGCGCCAGCCGGTCATCGCATAATTCTTCGAGAGCGAACCGGACACGATCACCGTGTTCTTGGCTTCCGGGAAGGCCGCCGCCGAATACGGCTTGCCGTCATAGACCAACTGGCTGTAGCACTCGTCGGTGAGCACATAGATCCCCTTGCGGTTCGCGAGGTCCACGATGCGGGCAAATTCTTCCTGGGCCAGCACGGCTCCCGTGGGATTGTTCGGCGAGTTCACGATGACCAGTTTCGTCTTCGGCGTCACCGCTTTCTCGATCATCGCGGCAGTCACCTCGAAGCCGTCCGCCTCGCGGGTTTCGACGAACACGCTCTTGCCCTGGGAATATGCCACCACATCGGCATACGTCACCCAGTAGGGAGACGGGATGACCACTTCATCGCCGGGGTTAATCAGAATCTGCATCAGATTGAAGATGGAGTGCTTTCCGCCCACGCTAATGCAGCACTCTCCCGGAGCGTAGCCGGTTCCGAAATCGATGCGATGCCGCTCGCATACGGCCTTCTTCAGTTCGAGCGTGCCCGACGCGGCCGTGTAGCGGGTAAAGTTGTTTTCAATCGCTGTCTCAGCCGCCTTCTTGATGTTGTCCGGGGTGGGGAAATCCGGCTCTCCGGCTCCGAACACAATCACATCCACACCTTCGGCCTTCAGTTTGTCGGCGGCCGCGGACACCTTCATCGTGGAACTCTCGCTGATCCACGACATTCTCTCCGCAAGGGAAATCGTCACTGGCATGTCTATCTGCCTGTCCTTTCTCAAATGAACCGGGTAATCTTCGATGAAGCCTTCAGGCCTTCCCGATGCGCAGCCGCAGACGATCGAGCGTGGTCGGAGGCACCAGACCCGAAACATCTCCGCCCAGGGCAAAGACCTCTTTCACCATCCGCGAACTGATAAAACTGTACGCCTCGCCCGCCAGCAGAAAAACCGTCTCCAGTTCCGGTTGCAGCCGCCGGTTCATCAGCGCCATCTGCAACTCGTATTCGTAGTCGGAAATGGCCCGGATTCCGCGGATGAGCACCGAAGCATTGCGGCTCTGGGCGTAGTTCACCAGCAGGCCTTCGAATGAGTCCACTTCGACGTTATCGAATCTCGAGCAGTTCTCCCGCAGCATCGCCATGCGCTCCTCCACGCTGAAGAGCGCGTGCTTGGAGGGATTCTCCACCACGGCCACCACCAGATTGTCGAACAGCCGGGCGGCCCGCGTGATGAGATCAATGTGCCCCAAGGTCAATGGATCAAACGAACCGGGATAGAGCGCTACCGCCTTCTGATGCCGTTGCATTTCCACGATGTTGGAGTTCCCTTCCGAATTGCGGCTCAGAGGCCCGACGGACGATGGAACTTTCAGTGTAACTTGAGCGGAAGCCCCGCTTGGGGCCGGGGTAAGAAAAAGGGCGGACGCGCGGAATCTCCGGCCGGGGAAACAAAAGTGCGGGCCGCCGGAAAGCCCTTCCGCCGGCCCGCGATTCAGGAGACGCTCTAGTGAGGAAGTGAACTCATTCCACCCTTGCCCCGGCGGAAAAAAGTCCTTCTACAGGGAGAAGCGCAAACACTCCCAAGTGAGGCGCAATTCGAGACAAGCCTGTCGCCGGAATTTCACAGTTGGATCCTTCGGCCTAGGGATTCGCGCCCTGATTCTATCCTCGCGTCTAAGTTGCCCTTCCCTTCGCCCCCAACTTGGGGGTGAGAATCAAAGCCGAGCAATCAGAAGTTGTAAACTTTCGATGGTAACCGAACGCCGATCACGAATCTCCTTCCAAATTCCGAGCTTCCCATGATCGAATCCATGCAGGGAATTTCGGTTCTTCCCCTATTCCTCCTTCCATTCGCACTGTGCGGATTGACCACCGCCCAGGAGCCATTCCGCGACTTGGGAGTGGCTCACAACTTTACTGTGGAGCATGAAAAGCCGCAGTCGCTCTAGCTGCCATATTGGTCCGAGCGGGATCACCACCACGCAACGCTCCACATTCGCAACGTCATGCTGCATACGCCCATCGACATCATGGTGGACCTTTTCTCCGCGCGCGGGGGAGAGCCTTTAGCGACGGTTTCTTGGCGTCTCGAAGCCGCTGGAAACGTCGATTTCGATCTTGGTGCCTTGCTGCCTAAAGATACGCGGGATGAAGATCGCTCTGGTGGAGCTCGCGTTACTTACAGCTACCCGATTGGCGTCTTACAGGCCGAAGTATCTATCCTCGACGAAAAGCGGAACCACGCCTATACCATCGTCGGACGGGCGGCTTACCCCAGCGTTTGGCAAACCGCGTATCTCGGTTTCCGCGCCCCCACGGCTGAGACCTATCTTGAAACGGCCTTCTTCAATCCGCAACCGAAACCTGTCTCCATCGGCCTTGAACTGCTGGGTGGGGTGGGCTGGCAGCCGGTGGAGCGCATCACGCTGCAGCCTCTCGAGATGCGCAAGGTCCGCGTCCCCGCCGCCACGCTGGCCCTATCCCGCACCGCATCGGATCGCAACGCTTTGATGCGCGCTACCGCCAGCGTCTCAGTAACGGAGATCGTGGCAAATGCCTGGCTAGAGGATGAAAGCACCGGCTTTTCGAACACCGTGCTCTTTCAGGAATTGCGCCCCGCCTCCAATCGACTCTATGGGTCGCAACTCGTCGCATACGGGTTTCCCAACAATCTGCTGCCGGATAGTCCACAGTTTGACGGTTACCTAGCGCTTGCGAACATCGGCCAGGAGCCGATGACGGTGAATGCCACCCTGCATTGTGAGATCGATGGCGCGGATTCTGTCCGCGAACTCGCCGCGCTTGCCCTTGAACCGGACGCACTCGCCTCGTTATCGCTCAACAAGATCCTGGCCGAGCAGTTCGGCCACGCATCGCCCGCTATCTGTAGCGCGGAAATCGTCTTCACGGGAACGCCGGGAACATTACTCGGTCGCTACTTTGGCGAATCGTCGACGCTCACCTACGGGCTCTACTCAAAGTTTGAATCGGGCGTTGGGAACGGCTTCAACGAACTCTACTGGAGGGTGGAAGGGGACAAAACCCCGCTTCTTACTGTCACGAATTTCGGAAGCACTGCCGAACGCATCGACATTTGGGCCACCCGAGACCAAGGGTCGAAGATCCTGCGAACGGTGGAACTTCCCGCCAAGGGAAGCGTCCACATCAACATGCGGCAGGAGTTTGCGCGACACGGGGCGAAGTTCGAGGCGCTCAAATCGCACAACTTCGGCGGATTCCATATCCGTGCTGCGAACCCACGCGCGAAGATCCTCGTAAAAGAGCACATCTTCAGCTTGAGCAAGCACGTAGCTTCTCCGTACTATGGATCTCCGGATGTTCTCGACAGCCACTACATCATCGATTATCCGCAATCGATGGTGGTAGGGCAAAACGCATCGGCGCAAACGGTAACTTGCTATTATTCTGGCTGTTACTTGAATGAATGGCTTATTAGTTCGGAGAACTCTTCCATCGTCTCCGTGCAATGGATCTATAACTACGCTCCAAAGCCCATTACAGCCCATCAGCCCGGCAACGCCACGCTAACCTCCACCGCAAGCGGGCCAGACGGGGCCGGTGGAACGCTTTATCTTGAAGCACTGGGCCATATCAACGTCTATGACGCCACGCCGAATATCGGAGCCATTGTCCCAAACACGATTCCAGCGGGAGGCTCCCAGATCGCCGAGATATACGGAACAAACTTCGGATCAAATCCTGTGGTATCGGCCACGGGAGGCATCGCCGTAACCCATCTCTACAAGAGCTCTACACAGATCAATGTTCGATTCGACGCCGCCGCGACGCTTCCTGGAACATACCAAGTGAAAGTGACATCAAACGGCTATGCGGGTACCGGCTTCCAGCAAGTGCCTGGCGGTGGCTCACAGTCGCAAAGTAACACTGAAGATGTTCAGGTTCAGCCACCATGCGCTGCAGCCGACCAAAGTGCCGTCTACAATCAATACCGAGATCTCATCAACGGCACCACGTATCGTCCCGAATGTAGCGAAATTGAGACAAATATAAGCACTACGAATTTTTCGTTCAATGAATTGAATGTAAATAATACGCTAACATATGGAATTTTCAAGTCTTCGCTAAGGACCGGAGTAGAATGTGTGCGAACCGAGAATGGAGATGTCCCATTAACTATTAACTCAGCTTATCGCACGCCGGTCCGCAACCGAGCAGTTGGTGGTGCGACTGAAAGCCGACATATTTATGGAGACGCAGTCGATTTCAGCGCCCCAACGGGCTCAAGTCTTCGAAATAATGCAGACACCGTGAAGACAGCATGCGGTGCTTGCCGAGAGCCTTTGAGCATGACCCCAACGTGGGTTCACTTTGATTGGCGATCGACTTGCCCATCGTCTTGGTAAGGAGGAAAAAATGATTGCTTTAAAGCCAAGAGTGTCATGGGTGGTGTTTTCGCTGCTTCTATTCAGCTTGTCTTTATTGATTGAGGCTCAACAGGCAGCCGCCCCGGACCTTATTCGCGAGTTTCGGGAGCGTTTTCAATCTCGCGATTGGCGCGAGAGACGCGAAGCGCTTTCTGATCTTCAACGAGTTGACCGGCGGTTGATTCCTGACAAGTCGGCTTTGGTGTTCGACTTGCTATTGCGGGAAAACCAATTTATCTTTGATCGGTCACTAGACAACACGGGAGTGGAGGAGGCCTACAGCGACCCTTACTATACCTCACTCCTTGCCACGGCGATTGCTTTCTACCGAGAAGATAAATCCGAACCCAGATACGCCGCGCTTGCTGGAAGTTCCTATAACTTCAGTTCGCCGTTCGCTGCGGAACTCAGCATAGACGCACCCCGGTATTTGGATCTTCTCGCCAAGAAGAGTAGTTCCGACCCAAATCGCTATGTAAGGATCAATACTGCCTCTATCCTGGGACGAGCGCTTGCAGAAAACCGATTCCCCGTTCAAGATCGGGACAGGGTTCGACAATTAATTGTCGAACGGCTTGATGATGCAGATTCCGAAGTCCGAAATCGCGCAATCACGATTGTTGGCGGAATGGGTGGGGAGTTCGCGCGCCAAGCGCTATTACGAGCGCGCGAGGCTGCGAAACGCTCTCCATCGACTCGAACTCCAGACGAGTTACGCAAGCTAGAGCAGGCAATCGAGGCCGTAGAGGGTCGAGGCTTGTGAGGGTTGTCACAAAGTGCGAAGAGTTCCACCTACATTCGCGTCTGGCACTCACCTTGAGCCGCCTTCATCGGGCTAGAGGGACGGTGTCCTGATTTGAACCCAATGCCCAAATCCTGAAGCTGGTTTCGTCTTGCGTCGCCCCTCGCGGGCGGCATTACATCTCGCGCCGGTTTTCCATGCTCTTCGACATCGTGACTTCATCGGCAAATTCGATGTCGCTGCCCACCGGAATCCCCATGGCAATCCGGGACACTTTCATCCCGAGCGGCTTCAGCAAGCGGGCGAGATAGGCGGCGGTGGCCTCGCCCTCCACGGTGGGATTGGTGGCCAGAATAATCTCGCGGGCCTCGCCCTGCCCGATGCGCTCGATGAGATTCTTGAGCTTCAACTGCTCCGGACCCATCCCGCGCAGCGGGGAAATGGCGCCGTGCAGCACGTGGTACACCCCGTTATACTGCCGCGTGGTCTCGATTGGGAGTATGTTGTGCGGCTCCTCCACCACGCAAACGATGGATTGGTCGCGATTGGGGTCTTCGCAAAAGTGGCAGCGGGCTGCGTTGGTAATGTTGTTGCACGTCTCGCAAAGCTGCAGCCCGGTTTTCACCTCTCCCAGCGCTTCCACCAGACGCCGGACGTTTTCCGCGTCCGTGCGCAGAAGGTGAAACGCGATCCGCTGCGCGGATTTCTGGCCCACGCCGGGCAACCGCTTGAGTTCCTGGATGAGCCGGTCGAGGGGTTCGGCAAAATCGGGCATAGCGTGCTGTTCGAAGCGCCCTCTCTAGAACATACCGGGCGGAAGGCCCAGACCGCCCAGCATACCGCTCATCTTCTGCTGCGCCTCGTCGTCTACCTTCTTGACGGCCTCGTTGAAAGCGGCCATCACCATATCCTGAAGCATTTCCACGTCGCCGCCCGCTTCCGGATCAATCGTTACGCCAAGAACATGCTTCTGGCCGTCCATCTGTACGGTCACCATGCCGCCGCCCACGGAGGCTTCCACTTTGATTCGCGAAATCTCCTCCTGCATCCTGGCCTGCATCTGCTGGGCCTGCTTCATCATCGCCTGCATATTGCCTGGCATTTTCATTGAGTGAGTCCTCCGTCTGGCTTCCTTGATTCGATGAGAGACCGTTTGCACGGCCCGCCCCGACACGCTACGTTCGGAGGCTCCGCACCCTCGTTATTGTTCCATGAAACAGTTCGCGGATGTACTCCACATCCGGGTCCGCTTTCACTTCGGCGGATAGTGCCTCGTCGTCCGCCGAACCTCGCGACGCTCGAACCGTCGTAGGTTCAACATCCCCGAACTCCAGCTTGATCCGCCTCACGGCGATACCCGCCACGCCGACGGCATGCCGCAATTCCGACTCGTTCAGAGAGAGGCTGGTGTCCCGAGGGGCAAGCACGGACAGTTCCAAATCGCCGGAAGCGAGCGGTTTCACGGAGACTCGCGCTCTTTCGAGAGAATCCGCGCTAAAGCGCTTGCCGGTTTCATTGAGTGCGTTGACCAGCTTTTCCTGGATATCCGGCGCGATTGTGGTCTCCGCCCCGGCCTCCGTCGGTATGGGGTCAGCTTGCGTGTCCGCCTCAGCCCGCGCGCCTGTTTGCTCCGCGGCCAGGGCGGCACGATCCCGTCCACCGGGATGCACTTCCAATCGGCGTGGGGCGGCGGTTGGTTCCGCAGTTGGAACCGGTGTCGCTTCCCGCGCGACCTCGATCACGCCGGGATCCACCGCTCGTGACACCGCCGCGGCGGCCGCCGGGGCGGCAGCCAATCCCGAACTGAGACTGCGAAACGTGGGAGAATCGCCCCGGGGCATGGAAGCCGACGTCGTCGCGGAGGCGCTTGCCGTCGGCGTCGGAGAAGGAGCAGCGGCACTGCGCCCGGCGCTGCCAACGGATGACGCGGCTTGCCCGCCTGGAGAAGGTCTCGGCGCACCGCCTCCCCCACCGTCTCCTCCGCCCTTTCTCAACTCCGCGATGGCCTGCTCCACCGTGCTCATTCGCCCGGCGTGGATCAGGCGCATCAAGCCCAATTCCAGTTGAAAACGAGGTTGCAGGGAGTGTTGCAACTGGCCGAAAACCTCCAGCATGATATTCAAGTATCGCGTGAGGTCCTTCTCGCTAAAGCGCTCACAAATCTTGGATAACTGATCTATCTCCGAGGGTGACGCTGCAATCAGTCGTGGGTTCTCTCCCGCGACTTTGGAGACCAGCAAATTGCGAAAAAAGCCGGAAACCTCCCGGCAGAAGTGCTGCAAATTCTGTCCGCTGCGCTCGAGTTCATCCACCAGTTCGAGCATCGTCTGCCCGTTGCCCGATTCGAGTGCTTCCGTCACCTTCGCTAAGGTATCCAGGGAGTACGAACCCATCAGGAAGCGCACTTGCTCCGCGTTCAGAGTATTGCCGCAGCAAGCGATGGCCTGGTCAAGTGCCGATAAGGAATCCCGAACGCTGCCGCCACCCGCGTGGGCGAGAACGGCGAGGGCATCGGCATCCGCTTCAATCCCCTCCTGCGCACAGATCCACCGCATCCGCGCGATCACTTCTTCGGCTTCCACGCTGCGAAAACTGAAGTGCTGGCAGCGGGAAGAAATGGTTGCGGGCAACTTGTGCGATTCCGTTGTGCAGAGCATAAAGACCACCCATTCGGGCGGCTCTTCGAGCGTCTTCAGCAGGGCATTGAATGCGTCATTCGTAATCTGATGCGCTTCATCGATGATGAATACCTTGTAGCGGTCGCGCGCCGGGCGGAAGCGGACGCTCTCCCGCAACTCCCGCATCTCATTGATGCCACGATTGGACGCCGCGTCTATCTCGATTACATCCACGGAGTTACCAGCGGAAACCTCGATACAACTTGAACACTTTCCGCACGGAGTCATGGTTGGGCCTTCCAGACAATTCAGGCACCGGGCCATGATGCGCGCCACAGTCGTCTTCCCCGTGCCGCGCTGGCCGGAGAAGATGTAGCCGTGGGCGATACGGCGCTGCTCAATGGCGTTCGAGAGGGTTCGCTTGATATGTTCCTGGTTCACCAGGTCGGCAAAACTCTGCGGGCGGTACTTGCGGGCGATTACCTGATACATGACGCGATACCATTATCCACTGGGCATGTGCCGCGCGGCCAATTTGGGCGGAAGGAAAGGACGGAAATCGCGAGGAAATCGAGCAGGGAAACAAGACCGAAGGATTAGGTCAGGCTTCGGGTGATCCGCGGCACACGGACGGGTCCACTACCGTTGCTCCGGTCAGGGCCTGGCGGGGTTTGCGGATGCCCGTTGCACGAAGCCCGAAACCTGACACTTATCGAGTTTAGCATGCCGGGTCCGGACGCCCCGACCGGCCTATCGCTTCTCGCCTTCGGGAGGAAAACCGCGATCCGCCATATACTGGCTCCACCCCTCGTAGCCGCGCGACGGCACGCCGCGCTTTTCCAATTCCTCGATGAAGCGGTATTGCCCGCTGTGCATCATCCGGTGCAGGATGTAGCGGCCGCCATAACGGCCGTTTACAATCACGACCTGCTCATGCTCCCCCTCGCGATCCTGCCGGAAGGGATTGTGCCAGGAGAACCACAGCCGCCCTTCCCGGCGCAGTTCCGCCCAGGTGGTTTGCTCGTAGGAGAGGATGTCCTTCTTCGCGATGGAATAGCAATAGAGCCCCAACAGATAACTCTGATGAATCCCTTTTCGATCGAGGACGATACTGCTGGGGATAAAAACAAGAACCAGAAGCACGCCACCGCAGCCAAGAAGGATCTTTGCCAGATCCCCTTCCGGATCTCCGTAAAGCGCGGTGTGCGCCACGAACCCGAACATGCAGGCCAGGAACCCATATTGCATGAGGCGAGCGAACCAATTGAGCGGGAATGTGACCGAAGTTGGATCTTCCTCTTCGTTCACGGCCTGGATGGCGGAGAGTGAGAGGCCGGCGTTGGCGAGGCTCTCCGCGCTGAACGCCGAGCCCGGCGACTCGAACTGCTTTCGGAAATCGGTATCCACGCCACAACTCCTTCTCGCGGAATCGAATACGGGGAGCGAGTGCCTTCGCGACAGCGCACCCTTGTCCTACGATACGCCGGTTGCGCGGAAAACTTGCCGATTCCTGGTACCGAGAACAGGGAGGGCCGGGAGTTTCGCCATTTCAGTCCCCGATTGCGCGCAACCGGACGCATCCCTAACCCGTGTTATCCTGACAGATGGAGGTTTGGAATCCTCCACTGAACATCATGAAAGCTGGAATTCACCCTAAATACGAAACCGTGAAGGTGGTTTGCGCCTGCGGCTCTACTTTCACCACGCGCTCAACCGGCGGGGACCGCAACGGCGTTCTGCACGCCGACGTGTGCGCCTCCTGCCACCCGTTCTTTACCGGACGGCAGAAACTGATGGATACGGAAGGCCGCGTGGACCGCTTCCAACGCAAGATGGCCAAATCCAAGGCGCTTCAGGATCAGCTCAAGAAAACCAAGAATTAAGGGCGGGAACGGGCGAAGCGGCCCGTGACGCACGGAATCGGAAAAGGCCCGCTGGGTTCAGCGGGCCTTTTCATTCTCTTTCTTTCCCCAGTCCCGGTCGTGTTTTTCGCGCTCTCGCCGGCGCTCCTCCCGCCACGCGTCGTAGCGGTCGCGCTGCTCGGGAGTCATCAGCGCGCGCATGCGCTCGCGAGCCTGGCTCTGCACCTCGCGCATCTCCGCGTCGAAGGCCTTCCGCTTGGTGTCGGAGACGCTTCGGGCCTCATCGAGAATTGCGATGATCTGCGTGAGCTGCTCTTCGCTGACACCCACCCGCTCCCGCAACTTCGCGCGATACTCCATGCGAAGCTGTTCGCGGGATGGCGGCTTCCGCTCCTCACGCACCGCATTGACCGGAGAGAAATAGCGGTATCCGCCCGCCGCTCCCACGGCGACGCCGCTCACGAACACGATTAGTAGCCACAGCAGAACGGTGTTTCGCCGCATCTCGAGTTACTTGGAATCCTCCGCATCGAGGATCGAGGAGAATATCTCCGTCTGAACCGGAGCTTGGGAATGGTCGATATAAAGCGTGAGATACTCCGGCTCCACCGCCGGCGCTTTCGATGTGGGTAGCGTGCCGAAGAGGATCGTAGCGGCCAGAGCGCTCGTGGTCACGAGCTTGGCCACCATTCCGAACAGGCGGGAACTGCGCCGGGCCTCGATCGCTTCCCACATATTCGCACTGAAATTGACGCTCGCCTCGGGGATTACCGCGGACCTGCCGTAGGCGCGGCACAAACGGCTAAAGCGTTGCTCGGTCTGTTCGAGTTGCCCATCAAAGTTTGCCATCGTATCCACCTTGCTTCCCAATCGCCCACTGCCGACGGTTGGCTTCACAACCTATCACAATTTCGCCCGTTCTCCACAACCCGCGCCGACGAGTATCTCCTCAACCGGCCGCCGCGTGCAAGCGATCCTCCCGGCACCGGCCGCCTGTCATGCTCCCGACACTCCGCCTCGAATATCCAGTCCCTCGCCGCCGGCTTTCTCGAACGCCTTCAGGACGCGCTGCCTGGCCCGGAACAACCGGACCTTGAGCGCATTTTCGTTGACGTCGTATATCTCCTGCAACTCGCGGAGCGATCGCCCTTCCACTTCCTTCAAGGTCAGCAGGATGCGGTCTTCATCCGATACCTGGCTGAACAGCCACTCCATCAAATCGCGGATCGCTTTTCGACGCCGGTCTTCCTGGTATTGATCCGTGCCCGCGTCCGCGTCGGCAAGAAGCATCATCTCTTCGCTAAAATCCGCCACCGGATAATCCGCCCGCCGCTTGCCGCGGCGCAGGTAATCGTAACTGGCGTTGATCGTGAGCCGGTAGAGCCATGGCTCAAACACTTCCGGCGTCCGCAACTGCTTCAGCGAAAAATAAAGCCGCACGAACACTTCCTGTGCGACATCCTCGACATCCTGGGGCCGATTGATGATACGCGCGATCGTGCCAAAGATCCTTTTCCGGTACGCTTGCAGAATGAGATTGAAGGCCGCATCGTCACCGCGCTGGGCCTTCTCGAGCGTTTCGCGCTCGATCAACATCCCACACTCCCGGCAAATAGAAATGGCGACAATGGCTCCCGATTGGTTACCATGGGCGGCGCACAGGAATGGGGGACCCGCGCCGGCGACTTGCACCGGCGGGGCGCGATTTCTGCATTCCTGGCACTAAAAACCGTCATTTCAATAGGTTAGAGCCGATTTCCGTCCTCATGCTAGACTAAAAACGCCAAACGTTGGCGTTTCTGTTTCCGTAGTCTAGTTATCTCATGGATTTTCTCACAGGCTTGAACCCGGAACAGCGGGATGCCGTCGCGCACGATCTGGGTCCGCTGCTTATCCTGGCGGGAGCGGGCAGCGGAAAGACCCGCGTCATCACCCACCGGATCGCTCATCTGATCTCCGCGCGGGGCGTCTCCCCGTATTCCATTCTCGCCGTTACCTTTACGAACAAAGCGGCAAGGGAGATGAAGGAGCGCGTCGAGCATATCCTTAGCGAGGCGTATCCGCAGGGGCTGCGCGGTCTCACGGTGAGCACCTTTCACTCCTTCTGCTCCCGTCTGCTTCGCGTGGACGGCGCCTCTCTCGGTGAGATTCGCCCCGGATTCACGCGCGAGTTCTCCATCTATGACGAGGATAACCAGCTTTCGCTGATGAAGAGCGTCCTGCGCAATCTGAATCTCGACGAGAAGGCGATGCCGCCGCGCAGCCTGCTCTCAGCAATCTCCACCGCCAAGAATAAGGCGCAGATGCCAGAGGACTGGTATAAGGCCGCCCGCGACCAACGCGGCGAGCGCATGGCCAAGATCTATTCCGATTACCAGGACCGCCTGCAGCAGGCCAACGCCCTCGATTTCGACGACCTTCTCCTCGAATCCGTGCGCCTTTTAAGCCATGACCGGGCGCTGCGGCAGCGACTGAGTGAGCGCTATCGCTACCTCATGATCGACGAGTATCAGGATACCAACCACACCCAGTATGAGCTGATGCAACTGCTTGCCTCCAGCCACGATAACGTCGCGGTGGTTGGTGACGAAGACCAATCGATTTACTCCTGGCGAGGCGCGGATATCCGCAACATCCTCGATTTTGAACGGGATTACCCGAACGCGCTGGTGATCCGTCTGGAACAGAACTACCGCTCCACCCGGAACATCCTGGAATCGGCCAGCCGCGTGGTCGCCAACAACGTGGAACGGAAAGGCAAGTGGCTCTGGACCGACGCGCAGGAAGGCGCCAAGGTGGGAGTCTACCAGGCGCAGGACTCCGACCACGAGGCGATGTTCATTGCGGACACGATTGAACGCGAGATTCTGCGCGATCCGCAAACGCGGGTGGCGGTGCTCTATCGAACGAACGCACAATCCCGCCCGATTGAAGAAGCGCTGCGCAGGCGAGGCCGCAAGTACATCGTCATCGGCGGCTTCAGTTTCTATCAGCGGGCGGAGATCCGGGACATCCTCGCGTACCTGCGCCTGATCCGCAGTCCAGAGGACTCGATGAGCCTGATCCGCATCCTCAACGTCCCGGCCCGCGGGATCGGCAAGAGCACGGCGGAACAAATTGAGCAGTATTCGACGAAAGCGCGGATCGGCTACCTGCCCGGCCTTGCCAGGATGCTTGACGAGAAGCTGCTGCCGATGCGAGCGCACGCCGCCGTTTCCGGCTTCTACAAGATGATGCAAGGCTTCCGCGAGTTCGCCGGGCTCGACCACGCGGGAGAGGCGAGCGCGGCGGAAGGCGAGCTGCGCGCGCAGCCTTCCATCACGCAACTGCTGGACCGGGTTCTGGAAGAAACCGGGTATGCGCGGATGCTCGAAGCCGAGGGGACGCTCGAAGCAGAGGGGCGCATCGAGAACCTGCAGGAACTCCGCAGCGCCGCGCTCGAAGCCGACGTTCGCGGGGAAACGCTGGGCGACTTTCTCGACAATGCCTCTCTGGTGGCGGCGTCGGACGATCTGGACGAAAGCGTCCAGGTCTCCATGCTCACCGTGCATAACGCCAAGGGGTTGGAGTTCCCGGTAGTGATCATGGCCGGGATGGAAGAAAAGCTCTTTCCGCACAGCCGTTCGATTGACTCAATGGCGATGATGGAGGAGGAACGCCGGCTCTGCTATGTGGGAATGACGCGCGCCCAGAAAAAGCTCTACCTCACGCATGCCCGCTTCCGGCGTCGTTTTGGAGGCGGTGTGCAGGAGCCCTGCATACGGAGCCGCTTTCTGGGCGAGCTTCCCGCCGAGTTGGTGGAAAAACTGGACCACGAAGACGAATCGCAGATCGATCTCTGGGCGGACCGCAGCATGGTGCGGGAAGCCGTCAAGAACACCGCCTATTCGGGCAAGAGCCACAATTCGATTGAAAATATTCGCGGCTTTTTTGGAAGCCGCACCCCCAAAGCCGGATCGGAATCTGGCGGCCAGGCACACCCGCCGGACGAGGTTCCCAGCATTCCGCTGGATGCGCCCGTCCCCGCAAGAGAGCGGATGGGAACGCCGGGATCCCGTTCGGCGTTGCCACCCGCAATCGGCGATTCCCCGAAACGCGCGAATTCCGGTTATCCTGGTAAAAGCGCGTCAAAACCGTCACAGGGTCAGCTTTTTGGAGCTTCCGCACCGCCGGTGACTCCCAAAGCAGCCCCGCCGGAGCCCCGGACCGCTGGGAAATCCGAATCGCGCCTTGTCGGTGCGCCCGCGGTTTCGTCCGCGGCAATGCCCGCGGAGCGCGACAGCCGATTCCGCACCGGCTCTTCGGTCGTTCATCCCCGCTACGGAAGGGGGACGATTGTCCGGCGGGAAGGCGAGGGCGAGAACGCCAAGATTACGATCAGTTTTCCGGGGCACGGCCTCAAGAAACTGGTGGAAAAATTTGCAGGATTGAAGGTCGCAAAATGAATACCAAGCATATTACGGATCCCGCTGAGCGGAAACGGCTGAAGCGTGCCGCCCGGAAGAACGCGCCGCCCAAGGCGAAACGGCCGGAGGGCGTGGACAGAGGATCTCTCAAGCGCACCGTCCGGAAGCGCGCCAAGGGCCAGACGAAGCGCTAGCCGCACCGTCTCGCATCCCGGCGGCTCTCGCGGCGTTCCCGCAATCTTGCATCCGCCCGAGGGATTCGTCTTTCGGAAGAGCGCGCACCCACTCAGCGGCGGGCGACACGATACGTCGCCCGCACTTCCTTCTCCGGGCAATCCCAGTGAACAGCCTATTTCGCACCAAGAGCATTCAGGAGCTGATCGCTGCCTCGGAAGAGCCTCACGCGCGGCTGGCCAAGTCGCTCGGCCCGTGGAGCCTGATTGCCCTCGGCCTCGGCGCCGTGATCGGCTCCGGCATTTTCGTCCTTTCCGGGACGGCCGCGGCGGGGGAGACGATGAACTTCAACTCCGTGCTGCATGCGCCGGTGCTGGACTTGCTGCTCTACGGACCCGATGCCGTCTCCACGATCGGGCGGCCTGGCGCCGGCCCGGCCATCTCTCTCTCCTTTCTGCTCACCGCCATCGTTTGTGCGTTTTCCGCACTATGCTTTGCCGAACTGGCGTCGATGATTCCCGTATCCGGAAGCGCCTACACGTACTCCTACGCCACGCTCGGCGAGATCGTCGCCTGGATTATCGGGTGGGACCTGATTCTTGAGTACGCCGTCTCCAATATGGCGGTGGCGGTGGGTTTTTCCGCGTATCTTGCGGACGTGTTTGACAGCGTCTTCGGCGTCACGCTTCCCATGGAACTCACCACGCCCCCGTTCGCGAGCGGGACGGCTACCGGGGCCTGGTTCAACCTGCCCGCTTTCCTCGTGCTGATGGTGCTCACGTGGCTGCTGGTGCGGGGTGTGCGCGAGAGCGCCCGCACGAACAACATCATGGTGGCGATCAAAGTGGGGGCCGTGCTGGTGTTCATTTTCGGCGCGGTGGACGCCGTGAACCCCTCGAATTGGTCGCCCTATATGCCCAACGGCTTCACCGGAGTCATCACCGGAGCGGCCATCGTCTTCTTCACTTACATCGGTTTCGACAGTGTTTCCACGGCTTCCGAAGAGTGTACGAACCCCAAACGCGACGTGCCCATCGGCATCATTGGAACGCTGCTGATCTGCACGGTGCTCTATGTGGGCGTGGCGGCGGTGCTGACGGGAATTGTGGACTGGCGCACGCTATCGAACGCCGCGCCCGTCGCGAACGCGCTCAAAGACCTGGGCTATCACAACGTGCGGCGGATTGTGAGCATCGGCGCGTTGATTGGAATGATTTCCTCGCTCCTCGTCTTTCAATACGGCCAGGCGCGGGTCTGGTTTGCCATGTCCCGCGACCGGTTGATGCCGGGAGCGTTTTCGCGCGTCCACGCCAAATACAAGACACCGCACATCAGCACGTGGGTGGCGGGTCTTTTTGTGGGGATTCCGGCGGGAATCTGGGATATCGGCACGTTTGCGGATTTGTCCAGTATCGGCACGCTGTTCGCGTTCGTGCTCGTGGCCGCCGGCGTGCTGGTGCTTCGCAAGCGAGATCCGGACCGTCCGCGACGCTTCCGCGTACCGTTTTCCCCGGTGGTACCAATCCTTTCGATCCTCACCTGCCTCATTCTCATGATGGGACTTCCCCTTGAGGCGTGGCTGCGCTTCGTGATCTGGCTCGTGATCGGCCTGGTGATCTATTTTGTCTGGGGCCGAAAACGCGCCGACGCCACCTTCCCGGCCTAACGCCAGCCCATCCGCACCCCGGAACCAAACCGCGGAAAGACAATGGACGGCAGACGGCTCTAAAGAGCGGCACGCATACTGCCGATTGAGCGCTTTTGGAGAACTCACGCCCATGGCGCAGAACCGTGTCCTTTCGCAAGACGAGATCGACCACGTCTTCAAGAAGATGGCAAAGGGTGCCGGGAGCGGCGGCAATGCTCCGGTGGTGGCGTCCACCTATGATTTCCGCCAACCCGATCGGATCCCCAAAGATCAGCTCCGCGAGATTCACCTGTTGCACGAGAACTTCTGCCGCAATCTCGCGAGTAGCCTCTCGGCGTATCTGCGCGCCTATGTCATGGTGAATCTGGTTTCGGTGCTGCAACTTAGCTATGCGGAGTTCATCCAGTGCTTCCCTTCCCCCACGTGTCTGGCCGTGCTTTCCCTGCGCCCTTTCGAAGGCAAGGGCATCCTGGAGTTCAACCCGACGCTCGCCTTCCCCATCATTGAGATTCTGCTGGGCGGGCCCGGCACCGCGGCGCAGACGCTGAAACGGGAGATCACCGAGATCGAGCAATCCGTGCTGGACGGGGCGCTCCGCATCATCCTCCGCGACCTGCGCGAAGCCTGGACGAGCGTCGCCAATTTCGATCTCAAGATGGAAAGTCTGGAGACCGAGCCGCAACTGGTGCAGACGCTGTCGCCGAACGAACCCGTCGTGGCGGTGGGCGTTGAAGTGAAGATCGGCAACAACACGGGGATGCTCAACTTCGGGGTTCCCGCCATCATCATTAAGATGCTGCGCCAGAAGTTCGATCAGCGCTGGAGCGTGCGCAAGAGCGAGCCAACCGGCGAGGAAGTGATGCGGATGGCGACGCTCGCCACCGCCTCGCCGATGAACGTCCGCGCGCAACTCCAGGGCCCCACCATCTCGGTTCGCAATATCCTCAAGATGCAAGTGGGCGACGTGATCGCGTTCGACTACCCGGCCTCCCGCCCGATTGAAGTGCTGCTCAACGGAAAGCCGAAGTTTGAGGCGCACCTCGCCACGGCGGGCAAGAAGAAGGCGGTGCGGCTTGTCAGCGACGCGATGCGCCCCAAGGCAAACTCGCTGCCGAAGCCCGCGCCCGTCGCGGGCATGCCCGCGGGAGGCGCGGCCACGCCGCCCCAAGCCGCCGCAACCAGGCCCGTTCAGTCCGAACCCTGACCGGATAAGAGGAACCGTGCCGCCCTACGAATGGGCCTGCTTGATCCCCGCGGGATCCCAGTAAAGGATGCTCTTCTTGTAGTAGCTTTCATTGCAAAGCAGCGCGGGCCCGGCCGCCCGGAAGCCGAACTCGGCATCCTCCACCACCGGTTTGCGCGTCCGCACGGCGTTCATGAACGCCTCATGGTGGGCAATGTGCGCGCTATACCCCTCGGAGGCCTTGAAATCGCTATTCTCCACCACGCGGCCCCGGTTCTTCTGCACCATTTCCGGATATTTCTCGTTGTATTCCTTCAGGAACGCTTCCTGCGTGGCTTTGGTGAACGTGCCGATCGTGTATCCGGGCGCGCTCTCGTCCGGGGTGCGAACCATTTCCAGGGTGTCGTAGCTGGTGGTAAAGCTTCCCTCCGTGCCGGAGAAGCGGAAGCCGAAGCGCTCCTCGGGAATGCCGCTCTTGAAGTTCACACGCAGCGCGAGGTTAAAGGCCGGGTGCTCGGGCGAATCGGGGTAATCGAAAAGCGCCAGCATCACGTCCGGCACGTCGCGGCCGTCCTTCCAGTAGCGCAAGCCGCCCGTGGAGTAGACGCTCGTCGGACCCTTCGAGTTCGTGGCGAAGTGCAGCCCGCTGAGCAGGTGAACGTAGAGATCGCCGGCCAATCCGGTGCCGTAATCGTTGTAGTTGCGCCAGCGGAAGAATCGTGTGGCGTCAAAGGGGCGCTTGGGCGCGTTCCCCAGAAAACGATCCCAATCGACGGTTTCCGGGCTGGCATCGGGTGGCACGGTGTATTGCCAGGCGCCGGTGGCCGTATTCCGGTCGAGCCACGCCTCAACCATCGTCAACTGGCCGATCTGGCCACTCTGGATGATCTCCCGGGCTTTCTTATAAATCGCGGAGCTGACGTACTGGCTGCCGACCTGCAAAATCTGTTTGCCGCGCCGCACTTCGTCCACCAGCCCCTTGCCTTCGCTGATCTTGTGGATCATCGGCTTCTGGAGATAGACGTCCTTCTTTGCCCGCAGCGCATCGGTGGCGATAGGCACGTGCCAATGGTCCGGCGTCGCGATGATGACGGCGTCGACATCCGGCCGTGCCAGAATTTCCCGGTAGTCCCGCGTGGTAGCTATGCCCTCGCCAAACAACTCTTTCGCCCGCTCCAGTCGCCCGGTATAGAGATCGCAGACCGCCACCAATTCCACGCCGGGATCCTTGAGCGTGTTCCGGGTGTCGCCAAATCCCATGCCGCCGATACCGATGGTGGCGATTTGCACGCGGTCGTTTGGCGAAACGCCGGATTGCGCAAAAGCGGGCAACGCGAGGCTGGCGCTGGCCGCGTTTCTCAGGAAGCGACGGCGTGACGGACGCATAAACACACTCCTACGGCGATTTCCATCGAGAATGCGCGATGGGCACTCTTATTCTATCCCGGCCGAGGCGAGTGTTCCATTCAGACGACGACGCAACCGCGGCCGCGGGGAAGTATACTGGCAGAACAACGTCCGGCCCATCCGGTGGGACGTTAACCTCTCTCCTGGAGAACATTCCCCTATGACTGGCTCGAAGTCCGCGATCGGGTTGTCGATTCTTGTCCTGCTGGCCATTCTTCCCTGCACCGCCCAAAACAAGGCGCTCGCCGGGATTCATCGAGAATTCACGGCAGCAAAGACGTCCGTGCTCAAGGCGGCCAACAAGGCCCCGGAAGATATCTACGGCTTTCGCCCCACGCCGGAAGTCTTCACGCTTCGCCGCATGTTTCTTCATATCGCCGGCGCGTCCTACAGCATTTGCTCCAGTGCCGCCGGAAAGCCGGGAACCGCCCCCAAGGTGGATGTAACCGCGGAGACCCCAAAAGCGGAGGTGATTGCGAAGCTCAATGGCGCGTTCGCCTACTGCGAGGATGTATTCGCAAATTCGAACGACGCCACGCTGGCGGAGACCGTCCCCACGGCCAGCGGCCCGAGAGAGAAGAGTGCCTACTTCAGCCACTTGCTCGGCCACACCTTTCTGCACTATGGCAATGTGGTGACCTACATGCGGATCAAGGGCATGTCGCCCGGAGATTGAGGGGTTGGCGAAGCGAAGACCCGCGCGTGCGCGACGGTGTTTGCCCCGGTGCATGGAATGGTTCCGCGCACGGGCAGACTGGCGAGAATTACCCCGTTCCGCCGAATACGTCTAAAACATTTGAGATCAATCGTGTACGTAAAATATCTTCTGTAATACATTGTTTCCATGGGAACTAATTGTACATTTCTCTAAAAAATTGTCTTGACGGATTACCCCTTTCGATTTAGGATCGAGGCATCACTGAGGAAGGAGGTGGTCCAAGAACATGACATCTGGTAGTAAACGAAGACCGCGGGAGGTGGCCGGAAGTTAGGGCTACCGTGCGCACTGTCGTTGGTTTCCTGCAGTGGGGAGACTGTTGCTCCTTTAGAACGGACATCAACCGCGGTTATACGGCCTAGACTACCTACGGCGAAAGGCCCGCTGCGCGTGAGCGCCGCGGGCCTTTCATTTTTTGCATTGCGTGCCGGTGCACCGCACTGGCACCCCTTCCTACCGCCGGGTGTGCGCCGAACCGGCGGAGCTTGTGGCTGTCGGGCGGCGAACCGTGCCGTCGCCGGTGGTGGAGAACATCTCGCTCAGGATGCGGCCTTCGGCGCCGCTGGGCGCCTCGATCTCGAGCATCGCCGCCAGAGTGGGCGCGATATCCTGCATTTTCACGCTGGCGTCGTAATAGCCGGGCCGCACGCCGGGACCCATAAACACAATCGGAATATGCGTGTCGTAGTGGTAAGGGCTGCCATGCGTGGCACCGGAACCGCCGCTGATCCAGTAAGGCACCATGACAATCTCCAGGTCTCCGGAACGCTGCGCGTTGTAGCTGCGCGCGACGCGCTGAGAGAGGGCGTCGCCAGGCACATCGCCTCGCAACAACTGATCCCGTGTGAAGACCCGGGCCACACCGGGCAGCGCCATCGCCCGCGCGGCCAGCCAGGCGCGGACCTCCGCGGGATCCAGATTCTTCTCCGCCATCAGCTTGTGGTTGAGGTACGGAGAACTTCCCGCGGTGCCTGCAATCCACTTGCCGGGGCCATATTTCGCTTCGAGTTCCCGCTCGAGCGGAGCAAACTGATCGGCGGCGCGGTTGAACCTCTTGCCCGGCATCCGCCGCGCCTCGTTTACCTCAGGCACCGGACCCACGCCGTGATCGGCCGAAAGCACCACCAGCACGCTGCGCATGCCGACGGTGGATTCGAGGAAGGCGAACAGCTTACCGATCACACGGTCGGTCTGAATTGAAATCTCTCGAACGCTGGCGGCGTCGGGGCCGTCGCGGTGGCCGATGGAATCGTTGGCGGAGAAGCTGACCGTGAGCAGGTCCGTAACGCCGCGCTGTCCCATCTTGTAGTGCTCCACGGCGCTCTTGGCGAACTCCACCAGCAACTCGCTCGAATAGGGCGTATACCGAAGCGCGGCGTAATAGGCCGGGCCGGCGGTCGCGGGCACCTTGGTGAACGGCTTCGCCTGGCCGGCGGCCGTGAAGTCCTTGCCAAGATACTGATCCTGCAGCTTGCGGGCATTATGCGCGTTCACCCAGTCCGGGAGTTTCGGGAAGTAATACGTGCTGGAGACGAAATCGCCGGTCTGGTTGTCGTACCAGAATGCGCCGTCGGCGGCGTGTCCGCTGGGCAGAATGGCGGCGCGGTCCTTGAGCGAGATGCCCACTACCACGGGCGTGGGGCCGCCGGCCATCTTCATCTGGTCCCCCACGGTGCTCACCAGCAGGCGGCGCGGCGACGCACCGGGGCTCTTGTTCCCCGCCCCGAGATCCTTCTCATTGAAATCGGTGACGCTTTCCACGCTGCGGCCCAGTTCGCGGTCATACCAGTCGTTGCCAATAATGCCCGAATTGATCGGATAGGATCCCGTGAGCACGCCGGCGTGGCCCATGGCCGTGACGGTCGGATAGTGGCCGAGGTGCGCATCGGTGAAATTCGCTCCCTGCGTGAGCAGGCGATGGAATCCGCCCTGATACTGGTCTTGCCACCGCATCAGATAGTCGTAGCGGAGCTGATCGACCATGATGGTCAGCACCAGCTTCGGCTTCGGCAATGGGGCGCGTCCGGGGGAGGAGGGCTGGGAGGACGCCGGCTGGAAAAAGGAGACGCCCATCAGGAGCAGAGTAAGAACGGTGATTCGGTACATCGTCCGGTATTCTCTCATAGCCCGGCATCGGCGGGCCAAAGCAGGTTCGGCGGAAGCGGTTTCGCCGTATACTGCTATTGACCGATTTCAGACACCCGTAGCCGGGTGGAGGGAGAACTTACTATGGGCAGCACGCCGCCGCAAGGGGGGCCGCCAGCGGGCGGAGACTTCTCGCAATTGCATCAGCAGGGACCGCCGGGTTACGGCCAGCAACCGCTGCCACCGCCCGCCAAGAAGGGAAGCGTGTGGCTGTGGGTGCTGGGCGGATGCCTGGGGTTGCTGCTGCTTGGCGGAGCCGTCACCGCCATCGTCGGCTATATCACCTTCCAGAAGGCCAAGGAGGTAGCCGGAGACTTTGAGAATAAGCCCGTGTTTACGGCCGCGAAAGCACTTGTGATGCTCAACCCGGATATCGAACTCGTCAATGCCGACGAAGACACGCAGAGAATCACGATCCGGGAAAAATCCACCGGCAAGACGATCACCGTCTCGCTCGACGATCTGAAGGAAGGGAAGATCTCCTTTACGGACGAGAAGGGCGAGCAGTACACGCTGCAGACCGAAGGCGAGCACGGAGGCGTGCGCGTGGAGGGCCCGGACGGGCAGCAGGTTTTCAGCGCGCAATCCGGCAGCAACGTTGAGTTCCCGGACTGGGCGCCCGTTCCGGCCGGCACGTACTCCAGTTCCGCGAAAACCACCACCACGGAAGGAACGATCTGGGTCGTCACGGTGGATTCCGAAAGCACGGTTCAGCAGCTTGCCGACCAGTTGGAGAAGGATCTCACCTCGCGCGGGTTCCGCGTGACGGGAAAGTCCATTACCACGACCGCCGACGGCTCCGCGCTGATGTTCAGCGCGGCGAGCGACGACGGAAAGCGGACAATCACGGCGATGGGAGGATCGAAGTCCGGCACGCCGAAAGTGGAGTTCATCTACACCGCCCAGGAGCGCCCATAGCTCACAGGCAATCGGGAGGCGGTCGCGCAAAGCCTCGGCCGCGCGGCCGCCTCTTCCCAACCCAAGCCGTTGGCGGCGGGCGCAAGGCCCAAGCGAGGAACCGGCGGCGAATCATCGGGGGACGGCAACCGCGTTTTCGCGGATCCATTGAGGGCGCTCGCGAGCGTCCCAACGAAAACTTGCCCAATTCCGGCAGATTTTCATACTATAAGGAATAGAAACAGATACGCAACTCTGAATTTGGCGCGAGTGAGGGTTTTGTGGGAAGAGTCGTGGAAGTGACGGATGTGATTCTGCGGGATGCGCACCAAAGCCTTCTGGCCACGCGCATGGCGCTGGAAGATATGGTGGGTGCCTGCGAAGACCTCGACCAGGCGGGGTATTGGAGCCTCGAATGCTGGGGAGGCGCCACCTACGACGCCTGCATCCGCTACCTGAACGAAGACCCCTGGGAGAGGCTGCGCACGTTTCGAAAGCTGCTCCCGAACACGCGACTGCAAATGTTGCTGCGGGGCCAGAATATGCTCGGCTACCGCCATTACGAGGATGGCGTCGTGCAGCGCTTCGTTGAGAAGTCGGCGGAGAACGGCATGGACGTCTTTCGGGTCTTCGACGCGCTGAACGACATCCGGAACATGGCCACCGCCCTCAAGGCCGTCAAGGCCTCGGGCAAGCACGCGCAGGGCACCATCTGCTACACCCTGAGCCCGGAGCATACGGTGGAAGATTTTGTCCGCCTCGCCGAGGACCTGATGCAGCAGGGCGTGGATTCGATCTGCATCAAGGACATGGCGGCGCTGCTCAAACCGCAACCGGCTTACGACCTGGTGAAGGGAATCAAGCGGGCCTGCGGCGACAATACGCTCGTTCACGTACACGTTCACGCCACGACGGGCGTCACGCTGGTGAGCCTGATGAAGGCGATCGAGGCGGGCGCGGACATTGTGGACACCTCGCTGAGCGCGCTCAGCCTGGGTTCCGGCCACAACCCTACGGAGAGCCTGGTGGAGATGCTGGAAGGCACGGGTTACACCACGCGCTTGAAGATGGATCACGTCGTTCGCGCGAATGAGCATTTCGAGAAAGTGCGTCCGAAGTACAAAGAATTCCTCACTGCGTTCACGGGCGTGGAAACGGCCATCTTCCAGAGCCAGATTCCCGGCGGGATGCTTTCCAACATGGAGAGCCAGCTCAAGCAGCAGGGCGCCGGCGACAAGATGAAGGAAGTGCTGGAGGAAGTGCCCCTGGTCCGCAAGGATTGCGGATATCCGCCTCTCGTGACGCCGTCGAGCCAGATTGTCGGCACACAGGCCGTTTTTAACGTATTGATGGGCCGCTACAAGGTGATGACCGGCGAGTTCGCCGATTTGATGCTGGGCTACTACGGAGAGACTCCCGGCGTGAAGAACGCGGAAGTACTCGCACTGGCCGAAGCGCATGCGAAGAAGCCACCCATCAAGCAGCGGCCGGCGAACTTGCTGAAACCGGAATGGGACCAGTTGCGGAGCGAGGCGATCGGCATGCCGGGATGCAACGGTTCGGACGAGGACGTGCTCACATACGCGATGTTTCCCAAGATCGGACCGACGTTTTTCGCCAGCAGGAGCGAGGGGCCAAAATCGGTTGCCGGGGATCCGGCCGCAGCCGCCGCGCCCGCGCCGGCCTCGCCCGCGGCCAACCCCGCCCAGGCCGCGGCCATCCCGCCGCTCACCAAGCCGATCACCTATCGCGTCACCCATCGCGGGGCGATCCACATGGTGACCGTGGGCCCCGACGACAAGGGCGGCGCGTAGACGGGCGGCGAAGCGCAAGACCGAAAGAATGCAACAGCCATGGGGGATTTCCAGATGGGAGAGCTAATCGTGCTGCCGCTGATGCTGTTCGCCGTGCTGATCGCCGGATTGGCCGTCGCCGTGGCAATCGTTTCCTTCTTCGCGAACCGGTTACAGCGAAGCTCGGCCGCTACCATTGAGAGCGCGCTGGCCCGGCAGGAGAAAGACTTCCGGGAAGAGATGCGGGCATTGCGAGAGGAAGTGAAGGCGTTGGCCACGCCCGCGCCCGCGCAAGCGGCCCGCCGGAAGATTACGGAAGATCAACTGATGATCCTCGGCGCGGTGCTCGCCTGCCATTTCGGTAAACGAGTGAAGATCCGGAGCGCGCGAGTAATCTCCGTGGGGAGCGGCTCCAACGTGTGGAGCCAGCAGGGCCGCGCGGCGGTGCAGGCATCGCACAGCGGTTTGTACTAGCAAGGTTGGAATTCCGGCGAGCGCGCGAAAGGGAGTTGCGGTGAAGCTCAAGATCAAGATCGACGAAGACGTGTACGAAGTGGATGTGGAGATCGAAGAGGGGGGAGCCGAAATCTCCGCCGGGGGCCGACAGCCGATCCGGCCCTCGGCCGCCATCCCCTTTGCTCCGGCAGTCGCTCCGCCTTCCGCCCCGCCGCCCCAGGCGGGCAGCGACCGCGTCTGCCGCAGCCCGATCGCCGGGATTGTCGTGCGGATCATCGTTCGCGAGGGCCAGCAGATCAAGGTCAACGATTCCATGATCGTTCTCGAAGCGATGAAAATGGAGACGAATATCACCGCACCGTTTGATGGCGTCGTAAAATCGATCACGGTCGCGCAGGGCCAGGCGGTGCAGCCGGGGCAGGTGCTGGTGGAATTTGAGTGACCCGGGCGCGCCCCACTCGCGAGGCGGGTGACCGCAAATGGCACGCTTCAGGGCGAGCGCCACAAGCCGAGGGTGAAGCACCGATGAGGTTTCGGGGGCAGGCAGCCGATCCGACTGACAGCGCTACGGGAGTTTGAGATCGATGGTGGCGCGCTGACGGTCGTCAAAAATCGTGAGCAGCTTCGGGCTGCTTTCGCGGTCCTTGAACTTCGCTTTCAGCTCATACTCCACGGATTTCTTCAGGCCCTGGAACATATAGGCGCCGTTCTCGCGCGTGATAAACGAGCGAATCTGCAGGGTCTTCGTATCCTTCAATTGCACGATTGCGCCGTTCACCGGCGCTCCGCCCGCATCGCTCACCACGCCCTCAACCGCGCGCAGGTTGTCGCCCGTTTGCGCCCATGCCGCTCCCGCGCACACAAGCGCGCCAAGCAGCAGGGTCCCAAGGAATTTCCGTTTCGTCATCTAAAATCAATCCTATCCGCCGGCCGGGAGGCCCATTTCGTTCCCAATTCCAGGTCGCGCGACTTGGCTACTTCTTAGCGGGAAGCTGCAGGAAGATATCCGTTTGGTCTTCCCCGCGCGCGTGCACCGGTTTGGAGACGCTCTCGAAGCCTTTGGCCTCAGCCTCCAGGACGTATTTCGCTTCCGCTTTGGGTACATGGAAGGGGTACTCGCCCATGCCGTTGGTGATTCCTTGCAGCACCTTCCCCTTCATCACATTCCCGTCTTTGTCCGCTGGAAGAAGTTTCACCTTGGCGCCGCGAAGCGTGCTGCCGAGTTCGGTAAACGTGGTCACCTTGATCAGGGTATCCGTCACCGGTTGCGGCTCTCCGTCCTTGGTCTTCTTCTCTTTCGCCGAAGCGGAGAGCGGGCACGGAGCGGCCAGCGCTAACGCCAGCAGCAGCAGCATGGCAATCCCTAGGCGCGCGAGCGGGCCGGAGATCTTCCGTGGCCCGCGGCCGGCCGGAAAATGCCCGCGCGCGTCACCGGCGGGCGAAGAAAGTTGGCTGGTTCGCATCGGGCTACCAGGCCTCTTCTTCTTCCTCTTCCTCTTCGTCGAAATCGTCGGCGTCCTCTTCGATCTCGAGTTCCGGCGGGTCCACGCTCAGTACGCGCAGAACGGCCCCGCATTCATCGCAGGAGAGGATGTCGCCCTCATCGACTTCATCCATTTCCACGTCGAGATTCGCTTTGCACTCCGTGCATTGAAACATGTTCTTTGTCCTCCCTATCTGTCGCTCTCCAACAGGCCGGCGGCTTCCCGAAAAAGCCGTCGCGTCCGAACCGGATGAATGTCCTCGGACTACCGAATAACTCATATCGGCGTTCTCGCGCAAGAAGTATTTCGGCGGAATTCGACGGAATCCGCGAGCGGAACGCACTTTTTCTTGCGCGCACCGCCACGCGCATGTATACGCGATACTGGCATTTTACGCATGCGACCTCCCCCGATTCCTCCGGTTGCGAAAGCCGCCCCCCCATCACCGCCCCGCCCGAACTCCGCCACGCTCAAAAATGTGGAGATTCAAGACCCCTATGCGTGGTTACGCAACCGGGAAGATCCGGATGTGTTTTCCTACCTCCGCGCCGAGAATGCCTACACGGAAGCGATGATGGCGGATACGGCGGCGCTTCAGGAATCGCTCTACCGCGAACTGGTTGGCCGCATCCGCGAAACGGACCGCTCCGCTCCCGTTCGAGACGGTGCATTCTGGTACTACACCCGCACGGAAGAAGCGAAGCAGTATCCAATCTATTGCCGCAAGCGTGCCTCCGGAGCGGAGTTCCCCGAGGAAACCGCGGAAGAGATTCTGCTCGACGGAAACCTGCTTGCTGCGGGTCACGGCTACTTTGAACTGGGCGCATTCTCGGTCAGCCCGGATCATCGTCTTCTGGCCTATTCCGTAGACTTCGACGGAGGCGAGAAGTTTCTGCTGCGAATAAAAAATCTCAGCACGGGAGAGCATCTGCCGGATGAGATCGCCGACACGCACGATGCGGTCGAGTGGTCCGCCGCCGGGCAGTTTCTGTTTTATACCACCCTCGACGAGACGATGCGCCCTTACCGGCTCTGGAGGCATCGCCTCGGCGACGACCCCGCTTCCGACGCGCTGGTCTTCGAAGAGGACGACCTTGCGTTTCACATCGATATTTCCGGCACGCGCAGCGAGCGTTTCCTCCTGCTCGAATCGGCGAGCCTGACTACCACGGAGATCCGGATTCTCGAGAGCGCCCGGCCGGAAGAGGAGTTTCGCATTTTCCTTCCCAGGATGCGGGATATCGAGTACACCGCGGAGCACCAGGGCGAACATTTCTGGATGACGATCAACGACCAGGGCCGCAACTTCCGCTTGCTGCGCGTGCCGCTCAGCGCCGTCTGGCGGGGCGAGGCCGGCGCGCACCGCGAGGATTGGGAGGAAGTGCTTCCGCACCGGCCCTCGGTATGCCTGGAGGGGGTAGACGGATTCGCGAATTTCGTTGTGGTTTCCGAACGGGACAGCGGCCTGGAACAGTTGCTGGTGATCGACGCCGCAAGCGGCGAAAGACATCGCATTGCATGGCCGGAGGCGGTCTATACGGCAGGCTTGGGCGCAAATCCGATGTACGATTCCGAGCGGTTGCGGCTGCACTACCAATCCCCGGTGACGCCGCCCACGGATATCGACTATCACGTTGGCGCGCGCACCCGGCGGGTTGTGAAGCGAAAAGAGATCGGGGGCGGCTTTTCCCCCTCGAACTACACCGCGGAGCGGCTCTTCGCGACCGCGCCCGATGGCGTCGAAGTACCCCTTTCGGTGGTCTGCCGCAAAGATGCACGCCGCGACGGCTCCGCCCCGGCGCTGCTTTATGGCTACGGCGCTTATGGGCTCACGAGCGACCCCGGCTTTTCGGCGAACCTGCTCAGCCTGCTGGACCGGGGTTTTGTCTACGCAATTGCCCACGTCCGCGGTGGCGGCGACCTCGGCGAGACCTGGCACGACGCGGGAAAGATGCTGCACAAAAAGAACAGCTTCACCGATTTCATCGCTTGCGCCGAAAAGCTTGTCGCCGAAGATTTCACGCGGCCGGAGCGGTTGGGGATTCTGGGGCGCAGCGCGGGCGGATTGCTGGTGGGGGCCGTCACGAACATGCGGCCCGATCTCTTCGGCGCCGTCATCGCCAGCGTGCCGTTCGTGGATGTGCTGAACACCATGCTCGACGAATCCCTGCCTCTCACGGTGGGCGAGTTCGAGGAATGGGGAAACCCCAAGGACGCGGCGTATTTCGATTACATCCGTTCGTATTCCCCTTACGACAACGTCGCCGCCGCGGCGCACCCGCATATGCTGTTCACCGCCGGCGTCAACGACCCGCGCGTCTCCTATTGGGAGCCCGCCAAGCTGGTGGCCCGGTTGCGCGCGAACACGAACGGAAGCCGGCTCCTCCTGCTCAAGACGGAAATGGGCGCTGGACATTTCGGGCCATCCGGCCGCTATGAGCAATGGAAGGAAGCGGCGCTCGAATATGCGTTTCTCCTGAAAACGCTGGCGCCGGAACGCGCGGCTATCGAAAGCGCCTTGCCCGGGCACGGAATTGTGGGGCCGGGCCGGCCGGTCCCGGTGGTAAAATTGGTCGACAATGTTCAATAATTGCCGGGGAATCAGAGCGTACATCCTGGTTGCAATCGTTCTTGCCGCGGGAATGCGCGGGTGGAGCGCGGACGAAACCGTCGGCAGTGTGAAAACCCTTACCGGCAGCCCTGTGGTCGTCCGGGGCCAGCAGACGATTCCGGCGGCGCTGGGCATGCATCTTTTTGAGAAGGATCTCTTGCGCACCGACGCGCAATCGCGGGTTGGTTTCATCCTGCGGGACGGCGCGCGGGTTTCTCTCGGCCCCGAGAGCGAATTGGCCGTGGAGAAGTTCGTTTTTGAACCGGGCCAGGGAAAGCTGGAACTGCTGCTGCGGATGATTCGCGGAGTGGCGGCATTTGTATCCGGCAAGATCACACAGCTATCGCCGGCGTCGGCGGTGGTGGAGACTCCAGTGGGTATGATCGGGCTGAGGGGCACCAAGTTCGCCGCCGCGCTCGCGGCAAGATGAGCGGGATGCGGCGACACAAAGCGGGAGCGGAGTCGCGATGAGATTGGCGTGGATTTTTGCGGCCGCCGCCCTCCTGGCAATGCTCCCGGCATGCCGCAAGAACCCCGTGACGCGGACACCGGCACCACCGAAGCCGGAGAGCGCGGTAGTGCTTCTCAAGGACGACAACGGCCATGTGGGGCGCGTGCGCTTCGAGAATGCGGGCGGCAGCGTCGAGTTGACCGGGGAGAATACGATGACCTCCATCAGCGCCGCGGATGCCGCCCCGGCAGCGCCAGTAGCCGTGAGCGCCGACGAGATCGCCCGGCGCTTTGGCGCCGCACTCGAAGGCTTGCCCGCGCCGCAAGCGGAGTTTACCCTCTATTTCGATTTGGGCAGCGACCGGCTTAACGCGGAATCCGAGGCGCTCCTCACCGCCGTCCTCCAGGCCGTGCAGACACGAAACTCCACCGACGTGAGCATCATTGGGCACACCGATACCACCGATTCTCCGCAGTCGAATTTCGCCCTGGGCCTGAGGCGCGCGGAGCAAGTGGCCGACGTCTTGCGGAGCCGGGGCTTATCACCGGAGTTCATGACGGTGGAATCGCACGGCGAGGGCGACCTGCTCGTGAAGACCGCGGATGGAGTGAAGGAGCCACGCAACCGGCGCGTGGAAATCACCGTGCGATGAAGATCCATTTCACCCGGAATTCGTTGATACTGCCCGGCGCCGCGATTACGCTGGCGGCGCTCGCCATCTGGCTGTTCCGCCCTGCATGGCTAACGCGATTCGACCACATCGCCTACGATGCGCAGGTGAGGGAAGCCGCGGCCCCGCCACTCTCCGGACATGTCGTGATTGTGGAGATCGACGAGGCAAGCCTCGCGCGATACGGGCACTGGCCATGGCCGCGCGCCGTGCTGGCGGAACTGGTGAACAAGATCCGCAATGCCGGCGCCCGCGTGATCGCGTTGGATGTCGTGTTTGCGGAACCCGAGCGGCGAGTGACGGCATCGAAGACGGGAAACACCGCTTCCGCGGCAAACCCGCCCGCCGAGAACCGCTCCGTGGAACCGGGCGACGGAGATTTGGAACTGCGGAGTTCGATCGAACCCGGACGGGTCGTGCTCGGGCAGTATTTTCGCTTCGATTCGGAGAAGGGTTCCGATTCCTGCGAACTGCACCCCGTATCGCTCTCGACGGCGTACCGTTTCGACGCTCCCTCCGCGCCGTATCTCGATGCACGCTCGGCAACCTGCAGCATCTCGCTGCTCTCTGGCGCCGGCGCGGGCAGCGGATTTCTGAACGCCTCGCCGGATGCGGACGGCACTCTGCGGCGCATTCCCCTCTTGATCGGCTACCAGGACCATGTTTACCCGAGCCTTGCTCTCGCCGCGGTCATGAGCTACCGGAACGTGCGTACTGCTCAGCTTCTGCAGCAGCCGGACGGCTCGGAGCGGCTGCGGTTTGGCGACACGTCCGTTCCGGTGGGCCCGTATTCCACTCTCCTCCTGCGCTTCCAGCCCGACACCAGCGTGTTCACCCGGCTTTCGGCGGCCGCGCTTCCCGGCCGGCCGGGAATGCTCAAGGATAAGATCGTGCTGTTCGGCGGTTCCGCCGCCGGCCTGCATGAAACGGAGAGCACGCCCATGCGTTCGGAGGCTCCCGGCCAGGATATTCAGGCGACGGCGATCGAGAATCTGCTAACCGGAATTGCCTTCGAGCGATCCGCACCCGCGAGAATGGCCGAATTTGCGCTCCTTTTGGCTTGCGGCATCCTCAGCACGGGTCTCTTCGCGCTGTTCCGCCCGTTCGCCGCCGGCTTGGGCGCCGCCGCGCTGATCGGCGTCACCTGGCTTGGAACCGCGCGCTTTCTTGACCTTGAGGGAGTGTTCGTCTCACCCGCGTGGGCCATCACGCTGGTGGCGGTGAATGTGGGGGCGCTGAGCCTGTTCAGCCTGGCGAGACAGCGCTCTCGCGCCGAACACAGCGAATCCCAGGCAAAGGCCGCGCGCGCGTTCATGGTGACGATGCTCGGCAACCTCACCATGCTCCGGGACCGGGAAACCGGAGAGCATCTGTTCCGCATGCGCCGTTATGCGGCAATCCTCAGCGCCGCACTGCAAAAGCATCCGCGTTATCGCCACACACTCAGCGACGAGCGGGTGGCGCTGATCGGGGAGCTTGTCCCCATGCACGACATGGGTAAGGTGGGCGTGACCGATGCGATTTTGCGTAAGCCAGGGAAACTGAGCCCGGCCGAGTTCGAAGAGATCAAGAAGCACGTTGCTTTCGGCCGCAAAGTGCTGCTCGATGCCAAATCGCACTCCACGCATCTCGACGATGCGATCTGGACCGTAGCCTTCCACATCGTCAGCCACCATCATGAGCGATGGGATGGATCCGGTTATCCCGAGGGGCTCAAGGGCGAGGAAATCTCCATTGAAGGCCGCATCGTGGCTCTGATCGACGTCTACGACGCGCTCGTCAGCGAGCGCATCTACAAGCGGGCTTTGTCGCACGAGGAAGCCCTGGACATTTTGCGCCAATCGAAGGGCACGCATTTCGATCCCGTGGTGGTGGAGGCGTTCGTGGGAGTGGAGCAATCCATCCGGCGCGTGAACGAAGAGTTTCGCGGCAAAACACCCGCCGCCGATGCCCCCGCGCATTGAGGCAATAGCGGTTCAGGAGGGTGATCGCGATGCCGGTCCAGCCTCCTAAGGCAATTTGGCTGTTGTAATATATGGGTTTGCCCCGCATGAAGGCGCTTCTCGAAATTCTTAAGCCCGCCTCTCCCGACTGGTCCCTTGCCACTGCGGTCAATCCGGAGCGCTTGCCACAGCACATTGCGGTCATTATGGACGGCAACGGGCGCTGGGCCAGCCAGCGCAACTTGCCCCGCGCGGCCGGCCACAAGGCGGGGATGAATTCCGTGCGCGATATCATCGAGAACTGCGCCCGCATCGGAATTGAGGCTCTCACGCTGTACGCGTTTTCCGTGGAGAACTGGAAGCGTCCGCGCGCCGAAGTGGAAACGCTCTGGCGACTATTGCGTTTCTACGTCGATCGGGAATTGCCAAAACTCGTGGAAAACGGAATTCAGATCCGCACCATGGGCCGCACTCATGAATTGCCGGAGAACGTGAGCTCGTGTTTGCGCAAGGCCGAGGACGCCACACGGCACAACAGTGGCCTGATTGTGAATATCGCGATCAATTACGGGGGCCGTACCGAGATTGCGGATGCCGTGAACCGGGTGCTCCGCGACGCCCGCCGCGATGGCGGAGCCGCGGATCTCGTGGTGACGGAAGAGATGATCGCCTCCCGCCTTTACAGCGCCGGGCTTCCCGATCCCGATCTTCTGATTCGCACCTCGGGCGAGTTGCGCATCAGCAACTTCCTGCTCTGGCAGCTTGCCTATACCGAGATCTACGTAACCCCGACCTTCTGGCCGGACTTCGGCCTCACCGACCTCCTCAAGGCAATCCTCGATTTCCAGAAGCGCGACCGGCGCTTCGGCGCACTCAATAAGGATGCCGTGACAGCCACCGAAGAGCAGGTGGACGAGTTACTGGGCGTCTCAGCGACATGAAGCGGATCATTACCGCCCTCATCCTCACTCCGATTGCCCTCGCCCTGATTTTCTGGGCGGATTTCCGAATTCTTCAACTGGCGATCGCGGGCTTCGCTCTCGCGTGCGCCTTCGAGTTCCGCAATCTTGTCGGCCATTTCCAGATCCCCAAGCCGGCGTTCACGGCGCTTGGCATTGGCCTGTGTCTTCTCTTGCTTCCCCTCCCCTTTGCGTTTCCGGTGCTGCTCGTGGGAACACTGCTCCTGTTGGTGGCGATGCTCCGCGTGGCCGACATGCGGCAGACCTTGCCTTCGGCGGGAGCGGGAATCCTGGGGATTCTCTATATCTTCGGGAGTTGGAAAACCGGGTTGCTGCTCGCGCGGATCAATCCGCACTGGCTGATGTTGGCGCTCGCGATCAACTGGGTGGGCGACACCGCCGCATTCCTGACGGGCAGAATGTTCGGCCGTCACAAACTGGCCCCTACAATCAGCCCCGCGAAGAGTTGGGAGGGAGCGGCGGGCTCATTGGCAATCAGCGTTGCCGCGGCCACCGCGTACATGCGGTGGTTCTCTCCGGAAACGCCGCTTGTGTTTGCCATCGTGCTCGCGGCTCTCGCCAATGTGGCCGGGCAGGTTGGGGATCTCGCCGAATCCGCGATGAAGCGGGGCGCGGGCATCAAGGATAGCGGCTCCACGCTGCCGGGGCACGGCGGCTGGCTCGACCGGCTCGATAGCTCGCTTTTTTCGATGCCTGTCGTCTATGCCCTGCTCCTTGTGGCGGATCTGTTCCGCCGGGGCTGGTAGCGGCCCCGCGCGCTAACCCGAGGGCGCGGGCAGCCCGAACGCGCCGCCGCCTAGTGCGTGAGCGCGTAGACGATGTAGTTGACTCCTAATTTGTAGGACTCGGTGGCGAAGCGCTCCGGATACTCCGGCAGATCGGCCCATTCCCAGGCGTCCGCCACGTCCATGTTGTGGCAGATCACCACCATCACGCGGCCTTCCGTATCCACCACGGCCCGCCAATGCGGATCTTCCCCGCCCCGTTCCACTCCGCGCCCGTTCACCACGTTCAAACCGGGAATGCGCACCCGGTCCGCGAGATTGTAGACCGTGTGAAAAATCGGATGATCGTTCGGCAGATCGATGACGTCGCCTTCGGGAAAAATGCGCGTCAGCACCCCGGCGAAATTGGCCCACTCCTCCTCGGCGTGAAAATCGTCCACCATCAGGAAGCCACCCCGCGCGAAGTATTCCCGCAGCCGGGCGGCCTGCCGGTCGTTGATCTCCCACTCCCCCACAGCGACCGCATAGAGGAACGGGAAGCCGAAAATCGCGTCGCTATCGATGTCCACGATCTCTTCCACGGATCGCGCATCCACCCGCGTCAGGCGCTGAATTACCCGAATAAACTGGCGATCCGCCTTGTTGGTGTCGATGCCCCAGGCCTGGTAGTAGGACCGTCTGGCCGGCGCGCGGAACCGGAGGCGCGCGAACACGAACTCCCGCTCAACCCACGCGTCCGGAGGATCGGGCGTCGGATTCTGCATCTCGGATTCGTATTGCGCCCAGCGATTCCGGCCCCCGGCAGCGCCCGATTGCGACTGATCTCCGCTGAAGCGACGGCCACGCGTGCCGAAACCCTCAAAAATCTGCGCCGCCGCCAACGCCGCCAGAAGGAACATCCCCACCGGAACCGCCACATGGAGCAGGCGTTTCCCGCGCATTTGCCTCCTACTATACGCGAGATGGCGCACGCGCGTTACCGGGCGTCTTGGCGTCGCTTCCGTCGCCAACTCTCGGACATGGGCATCCGTTTGTGTTAGGCTGGCCGCGGGAGTTCTCATGCTTGACCGCCGTACCCTGCTCCTATCCGCCGCCTCGCCCTTGCTGGCCTCGCCCGCGCCCGCGCAGACGCCGGCGGCGTCGGCGGCTTCGCGAAGCCTGGCGCGCCACATTCAAGCCCATCCCCTGGCAATCACGATGTGGGATTTCTCCTGGCTGGAACGCCGCTGGCCGGGCGCGGGCTACGAGGACTGGGATCTCGCGCTCAGCGAACTCAAGGCCCGCGGTTACGACGCGGTTCGCATCGACGCCTACCCCCACCTGATCGCCAACGGCGCGGAGAAGACGTGGGAGCTGAAGCCGCCATGGAACCAGCAGGATTGGGGCGCGCCCGCGCTCTGCCGCATTCAGGTGCAACCCGCCCTGAATGAATTTCTGAGCGCCTGCAAGCGGCATGGCATCAAAGCCGGTCTCTCCTCGTGGTACCGCGAGGAATCGCCCGCGGTTTCACGCAACTACCGTTCCGGAGAGCAGCAGGGCGCCGATTGGAAAACCGCGCTCGACGGTATCGCCGCCGCAGGTTTGCTCGATAGCCTGCTTTACGTCGATCTCTGCAACGAGTTTCCGCTCAGCGTCTGGTGCCCGTGGCTGCCCAAGGACTTCCGCCGCAACTCCCCGCAAGGTGCGCAATGGATGCGCGAGGCGATTGCCGTCTGCCGCGCGCATTACCCCCAGCTCGACTATTGCTTCTCCTTCACGAGCGAATACGACCGCTGGAAGAGCGAAGACGTCTCCATGCACGATTTCCTGGAACTCCATCTTTGGATGACGCATTTCACCGATTTCTACAAACAGGTCGGCTACCATTACGAGCGCTTCGATTCCAAGGGCTATGAGAACCTCGTTGCCAACGGCGAACGCCTCTACGGTTCCCGGCCCGGGTATTGGAACACGAAGCTGGCGGAAGGCGTGAAGTGGGCGGCGGAATGGTCCCTGGCCTCAAACAAACCGCTCATCACCACGGAGTGCTGGAGTGTCGTGGATTACAAGGATTGGCCGCTTCTGCACTGGGATTGGATCAAGGATCTCTGCGAAACCGGCGTCCGCACCGCCGCGTCCGCGGGCCGCTGGGCAGCCATCGCCACCAGCAACTTCTGCGGCCCGCAATTCGTGGGAATGTGGCGCGACGTCGCTTGGCACCGGCGCATGACCGGCATCATCCATGCCGCGAAATTACCGCCGCTCTAGAAGCCCGCGCCCGCTCCGCCCGTCCTCGGATGCCGTGAGAATCCACCCAGGCACGAAGCTTTCCGTAACATCACGGCGCCGCCAGGCATCTATCGAACCAGACAGGGGATCCCCATGCACCGCCGATTTCTTAGCGTCGCCGCCCTCATCCTCAGCCTCACGGCGGCGCTTGCGTACGCTCAGTTCAAGCCGCTAAAGCCGAATCCGGTGGAGACCGCGAAGGGGAAGACTCCGCCCGCCGCGGACGAACCAGGCGCGGTGATCACGGATTCCGGCGCGATCATCTCCATGGACGTGGAGGTGGTGAACGTCTTCGCTTCGGTTCGCGACAAGCATGGCCGTTTCGTCAACACCCTGACCAAGGACGATTTCATTCTGAAAGAGGACGGTACGCCGCAGGAGATCAAGTATTTCGCTTCCGAATCCAGCTTGCCTCTGACGCTGGGGATCATCTTCGACGTCAGCGTCAGCCAGGAGAATCTGATCGAAGAGGAGAAGCGCTCCGCGAAGGCGTTCATCGACAGCGTCATCGGCCCCAAAGACCTCGCGTTCGTCATCAGCTTCGGTCCGGATTCCCGCCTCGAACAGGATTTGACCTCCTCGAAATCGCTGCTCTCCAAGGCCATCGACCGCATGGAAGTGCGGGGCGGCGTCTATAGCCCGGTGACGCCCGGAACCAACCCCAACGGTACGCCGCGCGGGACGGTGCTCTACGATTCCGTGTACGTAGCGTCCAGGGACATGCTGCGCAACCCGGTGGGCCGGAAAGCGATCATTCTGCTCACCGACGGCGTTGACCAGGGAAGCAAGGTGAAGATCGAGGAGGCGTTGCGGGAGGCCCAGCTCTCCGACGTGGTGATCTACAGCATTTTTCATTTCGACCCCAGCTTCCAGCCCTTCATGCGCGGGACGGCCGATTACGACCTGGGAAAGATGGCCAAGGAGACCGGCGGAACCCTCTTCAAGCCGAAGCGAAACCAGCCATTGAACGTCTTCTTCGATGAGATCCAGCAGCAGCTTCGCAACCAGTATTCAATCGGCTATACGCCAAGGGATCAGAAGACGGACCGCAGCTATCACAAGATCGACCTCGATGCGAAGCCGGGTGGTTTGAAGGTGCAAACGCGGCGGGGGTATTACAGCGAAAAGAGCGTCAATTAGCGGGCGCGCGATACGTCCCCGATTAGCGGCTTAGATTCCCCTTGCGCAGCACGGTTTCGCGGCGGTCAAAGTATTCCGTCATCGCCTCGCGCAGTCCGGGCATCGGGCCAAACCCTTCCGCCTCCAGCCTGGCGTTGGAGAGCGCGGAGAATTGCGGGCGTGCGGCCGCCGAAGCGTAGTCCGCGCGCGTTGTCGGTTGCAGGTCCGCCGCAATCTGGCTTACATCAAAAATGAGCCGGGCAAAGTGGTACCAGGAAATCGATTCGCCGCCCCCCACGTGATAGACGCCGGATGCGCCGGCGTCGGCCAGCGAAACCGCCTTCTCCGCCAGCGCGGGCGCGAACGTGGGAGAGGCGAACGTATCCGACACCACGCGCAGCGGACGCCCGGCATGGGCGTTGCGCAGCATGGTTTCCACAAAATTGCCATGCGCGGTGTGGATCCCCTCCGGCCCGAAGACGCCGCAGGTGCGAATCACAAGCGCATCTTTGAGATACGCGAACGCGTACAGTTCGCCGCTTAACTTCGAGACGCCATACGCGTTGATGGGGTGCGGACGGTCTTCTTCCGTATAGGGCTCCCGCGTCTGCCCGTCAAACACGTAGTCCGTGGAAAAATGAACCAGCCGCGCGTTCACCTTGGCGCAGGCGAGCGCCAGATTGCGGGTTGCCAGCCCATTCACGAGGTACGCCGCGGCCGGTTCCGCCTCCGCCCGATCCACGAGGTTGTAGGCGGCGCAATTCACAACCAGAGCCGGACATTCGCTTTCGACGAAGCTGTTCACGACATCCGCCTGGCGGATGTCGGCGGTCTGGCGGCTGAAACCCACCGTCCGCCAGCCCGCCTGCGCCAGCCGCCGCGTCACCTCAAAACCCAATTGGCCGCCGCTTCCAAACACCAGCGCTTTCTTCGTGATTGCCATAAATTTCTAGCTTAAGCGAGGCTGGGGTTTAGGGCCGCGGCGCGAGGGCAGATCCGGCGGAGAACCTCAAAGCGTCCATTGAAAAAACACCCAGAAGCCCGCCGCGGCGCACGCCGCACCCGCGAAAAGGGGCAATCGCTTGCGCAGCCGGATTTGCAACCGGTCGCGGACGGTCTCGCTGGCGGCGGCACTGCTTGTTTCGCCAGCGCGCCCCAGCCTCGCCCTCAGCTTGCCGGGCAGCACGGATACGAGATCGCTCTCCGACGCCAGCAACCGGTTATCGACGATCAGGAAGGATGTGGCCCGGCGCTGCCCGACGCTCTCCCGCATCCGGTCTTCCAGCCGGCATTCAACGAGCGCGAGGTCATCGCACTGCGCGAAGCGGCCTTTCTCCGAAAAGAACACACTGCGAAAGCGGTATGTTCCGCGCTCGCCCGTTAGTGCCCGATTACGCATTCTCGGCCGCATCCATGCTTTGGCTCGGGAGTTCCTCGGCGGGTTCCGAGCGTTCTCCGCCCGTCCCGGCGTGCTCCAGAATCACCTGAATAAAGCCGAGCGCCGCCTTGGAGAGCGCCTTATCGCGCTTGTAGATCAGGCCAAGCCGGCGCATCATCGGCTCCGGCGCGAGGCTCAGCGCCCGCAACCGGCCCGCTTCCACGTCCGCGCGGCAGTTCGTGTAAGCCAGGAAACCGGCACCCAATCCCGCAAGGCAGAATTGCTTGATCATCTCCGTGGAATCCAGCTCCATGGAGATCTTCAGGTTTTCGTCCACTGGCTCCAGCCATGTTGTCAGGCGCTTGCGCGTCGTGCCGTACTTCGGCAGCAGGATGTTGTGATTGCACAGTTCCTGGGCGGTAACCGAATCCCGGTCCGCTAACGGGTGGTTCGGCGGGACGATCAAGCGAATCTCGTCGGCGTGGATCCTCACCACCTGCACCTTTTTTTCGGTAACCGGCAACTGGGTGATGCCAAAATCGGCCAGGTTGTCGACCACCGCTTCCACCACGCGCGTCCCATAGGAACGGTCCACCTGCAACTGGACATTGGGGAACTGTTTGCGATATTCCGAGAACACCCGCGGCAACACATAGAGGCACGTGGCCTCGTTCGCCGCGATCACCAGTTCCCCGCGCGGCACCCGCTCCAGTTCGTTGATGGAATCCTGGGCGCGGCGTCGCAGATCCAGAATCTGCTCGGAGTATTCGGCGAAAATTTTCCCGGCCGGAGTGAGGCGGATGCGGGTTCCCAGGCGCTCAAACAGGGACGTGTTCAGTTCCTGTTCCAGTTGCCGCACCTGCGCGCTGATGGCGGGCTGGGTACGAAAGCAGGTTTGGGCCGCCTTCGAGAAGCTCTTCAGGCGAACAATTTCAAGAAAGGTGTGTAGTTGGTCGAGGTCCATCGGGCTCCTGCCCTCTCGCAGCGGATTCAGGACAGTATTGCACGGTCAGGGCGTCGAACGCCCTCATTCTTCTCAAAAAGAACGCGAATCACCCTGATAAGTTTTGATTATACCATTCCAGTACGGAACTCGCGGCGGCGTTGGCGCTTCCTCCGGCGAGATGTGCGCCCGCCGTTCCGGTTGCTTTCGGCTCGCCCGCCGCCTATTTCTTCTTCCGCTCGCTCACCTTTTTGGCGGGGTTGGGGAGTTCAAATACCCCGGCTTTCACCGGCGGGTTCACCAGAACTTCGCTCGCGAACATCTCAAATATCTTCCTGCCTCGCGATTCGCGCAGGACGTAGAGCGGCCACTGAATACCGCCCTCCACCTCACGGTATTTGTCCCACTCCGTCACTTCCTGAATCGGCAGATTGGTCTTCGGGTCGCGGCGGGTGAACTCCTGCCGAATCGGGAGCTTCGTCGTGCGATGCACCCACAATTCGGTCACCCGGAAATCAGGGTCCACCAGACGAATTCCGATCGCCGGCTGGTTCCGGATGATATCCGTACCTATATATTCGACGATGTACTTTTCCCTGGAAAGGCGCTGGCGAGCGATATAGAAGAAGTTATGCAGCCGCCCTTCCCGAATGCGGGCGGTATTCTCTTCGTCCACGGGAGTGTAGCCGCGATACGTGATATCAAAGCTGCGGTCGTAGAGCGTGAGCGCCGAAGTCTCTTCCTTCTCGCCATAGTACTGTCGCTCCAGAATTGCCGGCGCGCCGGCGGGCGCTTTTTCCGGTGCGGGATACTCGGTAACGATGCGAATGATCGCGAGCGCTACCAGCTTGTCGCGCCGGAAGGAATACGCCCGGCCCCGCTCCTCCAAGGTATGGATGGATTGGAACGCCTTGCCGCCCAAAGCGTCAATCGTTTCCTTAAGGATCGCCTCCGCTTTGGGCGATGAAACTCCCTGCCCCGGCGCGGAGGCAGCCAGGGTCACCATGAGAGCGATAGCCGGGAGAATTCTGTTTGTCATGGAAGTGGAAATGGGACCGGACAAGCGCCCGAATCCCGCGCGAAATACCAACAGTTTACGGTATGCACGCCAGGCGAGATCGGTTCCCCGCGGCAGTTCCCCGTGGCGCGGGAAGCCGGTTCCCCTAGATGCCGGCATCGAAGCGGAGCAAGGCGGTCTGCACCTCGCCCGTAGTGCTGGCGCTCCCGTTCCGAAGGAACACATTGAATTCGGACCGGATTCCGAACGCAGGCAGATAGATGCCGGGCTCAATCGAAAAGCAGGTGTTTTCGAGCAGCCGCCGGGTATCGTGCGTCTCGAAATTGTCGATGTTGGCTCCGGCTCCGTGGACCGACGCGCCGATCGAGTGGCCCGTCCGGTGAATGAACGCCTTCTCATAGCCGGCATCGCGAATCCGGCCGCGTACCACGTCGTCAATCTCAAAACCCATCGGCGATTCCCCGGCGTCAATCCGCGAGCGGACCGCCTCATAACCGGCGTCACGCGCGCCTTTCACGATCTCAAAGACGTTCTGAATCTCGCCCGGAGGCTGCGCGCCGCAGAATCCGGTCCAAGTGATGTCGTAGTAGACGCCCTGCGGCTTCTTCGACCGGGCCCACATATCGATCAGCACCAGATCCGCCGCTTCAATCCGGCGATGGCGAGCGGCCGTGGGCTCATAGTGCGGATCGGAAGCGTTGGCGTTCACGGCCACAATCGGGCCGTGATCGGTGACCAGGCCGTTCTGTTCAAAGCCTTTCAGCAGGAATTGCTTCACGTCGAACTCGCTCACGGAAGCACCCGACCGCAGCCGTTCGCCGATTAGCACGAATGCCTCTCTTCGCAGCCGGTCCATCACCTTGCCCGCATCGATATGGCTCTGATATTGCTCATCGGAAAGCTGGGTGTGGAAGATCTGGACCAGATTCGCCGAACTCAGCACCTCGACGCCGATCGAACGGATGAGATCCACCGTGCCCGCATCCACCATGGCGACGGCGGGAATCTCGCAGTTCGGGGAATGCTGCATCGCCACGCGGCGGGCTCCCCCGAGCATCTCCTCAATCCCCTGGCGCTGTTCCTGCCAGGCGCTATAGAGTTGCTTTTCCCCCGGAAGCGTATCGAGATTGCGCGCCTCGATGCGATGCGCCATCCCTCGCGGTTCGCCATCCGCGGGAATGTAGTAATACCAGCGGCGGGTGGCGGTGAGGCTCTCGGGAAGTCCCAGAATGGCGTAGGCCAGGGGATCGCGGCGATGGTGGTCGTAGAACAGCCATCCATCCATGCCTTCTTCCCGCAATTGCCGCTGGATCGCTTTGATTGAAGTGTTCATTGTCCTGCGTCCTCTCCGTTGCCTGCATGCATTTCGAAATCCGCCGCGTCCGCTTCGCTGAGCAGGCGGTGGGAAATCTCCGTCTCCAGCTCCACGAGCCCGGCGATATCGCGGGGATTGGCGACGGCAAAACTGAAAAGATCGTCGCGCCAATCCTGGCTGCTGCCATCGGGATTCTGGGATGCCACCGTGATCGTATACTCGTTGCGCGGCAACCGGCACACGAATCTAAATTCGCACTGCAGGGCGTCACCGGCTCTCACGGGCGTCATCGCCGCACCGGCGACGCGCGTATTGACCCCAAAAACATCAATTCCGTTGCGATTGCGGATAAGGATGCCTACCATCGGCTCCTCCGCGTCCCGCTGATAGCGGATCGTCACCCGAACCCGCACCCGTTCCCCCGCGCGCACCAGGCGGGTGGCGTTCCCCGCGTCGTCGAGCATTTCCACGCGCCCGATGACGCTCTTCCCGTCTCCGTGCCGAAACGAATGCGTCCGCGCACCCTCCGGCTCCGGAGCCAGAGCCTCCGCCGCATTCTCCGGCGCCAGAACCATGCCAATATACCGGTTGACGACATCGCCGGGGTCGCCGCTTGCCATCAACTCGCCCCGGTGCAGGAACCAGGCGCGGTCCGCCAGTTGTTTCACCAGCCCCAGATCGTGCGAGACGAAGAGAATCGTAACGCCCTTCGCGCGAAACTCTTCGAATTTCCGGATGCAGCGGTTCGAGAAAACCGCATCGCCCACCGCCAGCGCCTCATCGACGACAAGAATCTCCGGATCCACATGAATCGCGGTGGAGAAGGCCAGCCGCACATACATCCCGGAAGAGTATTCCTTCACCGGGCGATGGATGAACTCGCCAATTCCGGCAAACGCTTCAATGTGGGGAAAGGCGGCGGCGATCTCCTTCCGGCTCAGACCCATCACTTCGGCATTGATCCGAACATTCTCCGCGCCGGTCAGTTCCGGATTGAAACCCGCCCCCAGTTCGAGCAGCGAAGCAATGCGGCCCCGCGTCAGCACCCGCCCCGTGCTGGGCTGCATCACCCCGCAGACAATTTGCAGCAGCGTACTCTTCCCGGAACCGTTGGGGCCGACGAAGGCCGCCACTTCCCCCCGTTCGACGGTGAGCGAAATGGAACGCAGCGCGTGAAAATCCGCATGCCGCCGGCCGGAAGCGCCGGGCAGAATCTCCAGCAGCCGGTCCATCGGCCGCCGGTAGAGCGGGTATGTCTTCGAGATGTCCTGCAACTCGATTACGGCGGGCTCTGGCACTCCGCTCAGGATAACGCAGGGCCGGGCCCGCGCCCGACATGACGCACCCGCCCGCCCGAAAACTCATCCCGGTTCGGGAACTCCGGGCGGACGGAATGCTCCCCAGACCGAGTTGCGCAAAAGGGTTAGATCGCAGGATCCCTTCCCTCTTAACGAAAGTCCGCCTTGCGGTCCCGGGAACCGTTCGCCGCGCCATTGATCGCGAACAGAGCCGCGATATTCATCGCTGACAGATGGCCTGGAACAGCAGGATCGCGCCCACGCACACCAGTCCCCCGTGAACATAAACCAGAAAAGAGTCTCTCCGTAAGCGATGATTCACCAATCCGCCAAAATAAATGGCCGGGATCGCGGCTGGCAGGGAGAGCAGGTAAAAATTCGTTACCGCTGGAACCCAGAGCCCCGCCAACCAATATCCCGCCATGGCGACGGCGCTCGCGGGCAGGAAATATCCCTGCAGAGTTGCACGGAATTGCGGCGGCTGCCAGCGCCGCATTGCTCCGTAGACTACCAGCGGAGGCCCGTTCATCCCGTACGCGCCACCGAGCACGCCGGCCACAAACCCGCAGCCCAGGAGCCAGCCGCGGCTGTCCGTGTGCAGTTCAGGAGGTTTCCTTCCCAGGAGAGAATATCCCGAAAACACCACAATGACGAATGCCAGGGCGCCCTTGACGAGATGTTCATGCGTGCTGGCCAGCAGCGCAATTCCTAATGGTATAGCCGGAAGCGTCGATGCCAGAAGCCAGCTCGCACTGCCGGCATGGACGCTCCGCCAGTCCTGCGCAACGATGATGGCAGCAATCGTGATTGAGTGGAGAACGGCGACGGGAGCGGCGATCTCAATAGGAATCACCAGCGCGAGTAACGGGACGGCAATGAGCGCCTCGCCAAAGCCAAATGTCGAGCGGATCATTGAGGCGCAGAACACCACCAGCAAAACATACAGAGCCGTACTATCCATCGTCCTGCCGATCGGGAGTCACCAGCCAGCACCGCGCGAAAGCTCATTATAGCGGCTCGTCCGGAATCCGAGCGGCTCCAATCCGGCCAGATCCGGCCCGGACGCTCTGTGTTGCCCCGCCATGCCCACGCAACCCGCCGATTCCGGAAGCCGTCTTTCAAAACACTGATAAACTGAGACTTGGTGGCTATGATCTCAATTGTCATCCCGATTCACAATGAGGAACCATCCATCCTGCCGCTCTATGACCGCCTTACGGCGGTGATGGAGTCTCTGGGGCGGCAGTACGAAGTGATTTTCGTGGATGACGCCTCCACCGATAATTCCTTCGAAATCCTGGCGAACCTGGTGGAAACCGACCCCGGCATGAAGGTGGTGCGGCTGCGCCGGAATTTCGGACAAACCGCGGCGCTGGCCGCCGGGTTTGACCTTGCCCAGGGGCACGTCATCCTTTCCATGGACGGCGACCTGCAGCACGACCCCTCCGACATCCCGCTGCTGATTGAAAAAATTGACGCGGGCTACGATATCGCGAGCGGCTGGCGAAAGGTCCGGGTGGACAACCTCATGATGCGGCGAATCCCTTCGCGCATCGCCAACTGGCTGATGTCGAAGGTCTCCGGCGTGGATCTGCACGATTTCGGGACGACCTTCAAAGCCTACCGCGCCGAAGTGCTGCGGGACGTGCGGCTCTATGGCGAGTTGCACCGCTTCATTCCCGCCCTGGCAAGCTTCTACGGAGCGCGCATCGCCGAGGTACCGATCCGCAACATTCCGCGCGAGGCGGGCAAGAGCCACTACGGGATCGGGCGCACCTTCCGGGTGGCATTTGACATCCTCACCATCCAGTTCCTGCTCCGCTACATGACGCGGCCGATGCATTTCTTCGGCAAACTCGGCGGAGCCGGATTCGCATTGGCGGGGGCGATCTTCGCCTATCTCATCGGCTATAAGCTCATTGGCGGACACATCATGGAGCGGCACGCTCCGCTGATGATCGTCTCCGTGATGGTGTTCCTGGCAAGCATCATGCTCTTCGGGATCGGGCTGATGGGCGAGGTGCTGATGCGCACCTATTTCGAGGCTTCCGGCAAGCGCATCTACGCCGTCCGCGACGTGCGCATCAACAGCGATACCGCTTCCGCCGAAGCGGCGCACGAAGAAAGCGAATCCTAGCCGGTCCCCTCGGCCCCCGCTAGAACGGGAGGATCTCTTCGCGCACGGGATCAAAATGAAGCTGGCGCTTCTGCAAATAGGCGATATTGCCGAGGTGGCTCGCCTGCGCGCTGCGGTGGCCGATGTAGACATCCCCGTTCGGTCGCTTCCTCGATTTCACGCAATCGAGGAAGTTGCGGACGTGGTCAAGCGTCATATCCTCCGGCGGCGCATTCACGGTGACGACCGGCGATTGCCTCCCCGCGGCCTGAAACTCATATTTCTGCCGCGAGATCCATAGCCGGCCTTCCGTGCCGCAAAACTCGATCGCCTCTCCGCGCACGCCCGGCGCAAGCGTCGCCTCGAACGTCGCGGTGAAGTCTCCGCCGTAGCCGAGCAGCACGTTGATGGTGTCCGGTGCGGTCCGGCCGTCTTTGTAGTAATAAACGCCGCCCACCGCCGAGGCCACCGTGGGATCGTCGCGATTCAAGAACATGTGAACCACGTCGATCCAGTGCGTGAACAGGTCGGTCACCTGTCCGCCGCCGAAATCAAGATACGCCCGCCAGTTGTAAAACTGCTGGGGGTCGTATTCCCGCCACTTCACCGGCCCCAGGAAGTGCGCCCAGTCCAGGTTGCTTGGCTTCGATTGCAGGGATTCCGGAGCCTTGCGGAGGTGGTAGGTATTGCCATGCCACCAGGTGCGCGCGAGCGTTACTCGCCCGAGCTTGCCGGTATCGAGGTACTTTGCCTTGGCCTCTAGATAAAGCGGACCCGAGCGCTGCTGCATGCCCACCTGGCAGACCCGCTCATGGATGCGGGCGGCTTTCACAATCTCCGGCCCTTCCTCGATCTTCAGCGTCAGCGGTTTCTCCACATACACATCCTTGCCCGCATTCAGACTGTCGATGGCAATGCGCGAATGCCAGTGGTCCGGGGTGGCGATGAGCACTGCATCGAGCCCGGCAAGTTCGAGCAGCTTGTGATGGTCGGAGAATCCCTTCGCTCCTGGCGCGATCTGCTGCGCCCGGTCGACCATGGGCGCGTAGACATCACATGCGGCAGCCAGCTCCGCACCCGCCTTCAGAAAATTGCGCATCACCTCCGTCCCGCGCGACCCCGCCCCGATCAGGCCCAACCGGATCCGGTCGTTGGCGCCCAGAATCCGCTGGTACGACGAAACCGTGAACGCGGCCGCGCCCATGGCGGTGGTACGAAGGACATGACGGCGGGACGGGTTTTCGGAATTCATGGTGAGAATTATATCTCCCCCCGCGCACTATATCTTCAGAGAGAACGTAACATGCGGGTTGGCGCCTTCCGATTGGCCGGAATCTTCTCCGTTATTCTGCTCTCGGCCGTTCTGGCGGCATCCGCTGCCGCCGCGCAAACGCCGCGGAGTTTGCCGAACGCCGGTACGGAGCGCGCCGCCCCATCATCCGCGCCGAAGGCCGCCCGTCCGGGCGAGGCTTCCGGCAAGGCCGCGCCCGTGCTCAGCGACGAGGCGCTCGAAAGGGCGATCCGCCAGCGATTCGCGAAATCGGCCATTGCGTCGAACGGATTCTCGGTGTCGGTAGCGGGCGGGGTCGCTACCCTGCGGGGAACTGCCCGTGTCGCTCAGCACAAGGGGGTGGCAACCCGGCTGGCGCGCTCCGCCGGCGCCCGGCGGGTGCGGAACGAGATCGAACTCAGCCCGGCCGCTCGCGAAACCATGCAGCGGCTTCGGCAGGGGAAAACCGGCGCGACGAAAGCGCCAAAAGCGGCTCGCGGCAACGCCCTACAGCCCAGCCGTGCGCAATCTTTGAGCAGCAGCGGGCGGACAGACCCGGCCACGGGCGATTCTCCCCGTCAGAAACACGACTATGCGCGGAATCAGCGCGAAAAACGCGAGGAAGCTGCGACAAACCCGGCCGGCATCGCATCCAGTAAGAAGGCCGGAGAGGCACCGAAACGTTTTGCCGTCCAACCGCCTCTCCCGGACGAGGGTTCCCCGGGTGCGACGCGTCTCCGGGAACGGCTACGGCGTTATTAGTTGAGCTTGATTTTCGAAGTGTTAACAGGAGTTAACGAAATTGAAAGTCAACCTTCGGAGTCCGGGGTCGATACGCTCCTTGTGCCTTTGTAACCTTTGTGGCTTCAGCGCAATCCACTTAATGTGGGAGACCGCCCTGGAAAGAGACTATGATAACCTCGTAGATGGGTTTCCTTGCGGAAGGATCTCATCCGCCCTCCCGGGCCTGACTGCTTTTCCTATTTTCTTTCAACGCGATACACCCAAATCATACCCAGCGGATTTCCCCTGGGGGAGGTGACTTTTAGTGGACCAGTTCGAAGATCAGTATCTTAGCGAAACTCATACGCATCTGTCCCTCTCCTTCGACGAGGAGGAGAAATTTTTCGATGCCGAGGCTTCCGACGACGGCGAGGAATCTTCCTCGGCGCCGGTGGAAGAATCGATCTACACGGACGACCCGGTCCGGGTGTATTTGCGGGAAATGGGTTCCGTTCCTCTGCTCACACGCGATGGCGAAGTTACGCTCGCCCGCAAGATGGAGCGAGGCAAGTTACGGATGCAGCGGGCCATCAGCCGCTCGAACGTCGTTCAGGTGGCCGCGATTGGCATTGCCGAACAGGTGCGCGCCGGCTCGCTCGAGATCGAAAGCGTCGTGGATCTCGGCGAGGTGGAAGAGGGCACCACCGCGCTCACCAAGCGGATCAAAGAGATCCATGCCTTGTTCGACGAACTGATCAAGACTTACAAGCGGTTGGCGGTGCAATGGGAGAAGTACGAGTCCTCCACCACCCAGAATAAGAAGCTGAAGCGCAAGAAGCTGATCCAGGCAGTCCGGGAAAAGGTTCTGGCATCCCAGCAGATTCGCGGGATTCCGTGGCTGAACAACCATTGGATCGACTTCACCCGAGAGCTTGAGAATACGGTGGAAAGCCTGGCCGTTATGCACGCCGAGCTGCGCCGCATGGAAGCCGGGGGAGTGAAGGACCCCTCGCGCGTCCGGGAACTGAAGCGCGAGATCCGCAAGCTGGAATCGCAGGCCGGCACGTCCTATGAAGCGCTCACGCATACCATGGGCGTCATTCGCGTTGGCTCCGTGGAAGCCGAGCGCGCCAAGAAGGACCTGGTGGAGGCCAACCTCCGCCTGGTGGTTTCCGTAGCGAAAAAATACGTCAACCGCGGCCTGCACCTGCTGGATTTGATCCAGGAGGGGAACATCGGCCTGATGCGCGCGGCCGATAAATTCGAATACCGTCGCGGCTACAAATTTTCCACGTACGCCACCTGGTGGATCCGGCAGGCGATCACCCGGGCGATCGCGGACCAGAGCCGTACCATCCGTATTCCCGTTCACATGAACGAGAGCATGAACAAGTTCCTGCGGGCCACGCGCGAGTTGGAAAAGGAACTCGGCCGGGTGCCAACGAATGAAGAAATCAGCCGCCGGATGGATATCTCCGTCGAGAAAGTCCAGAAGCTGAAGACGATTTCGCGAGACCCCGTATCCCTCGAAACTCCGGTGGGGCGCGATGGCGAGTCCGCGCTCGGCGATCTGATCGAAGACCGCTGGGTCGGTTCTCCCGTCGACGCCGTCATTGATTCCAACGTCCGCGACGAGACGGCGAACATCCTGAAGACGCTCTCTCCCAAGGAAGAGAAGGTCATCCGGCTCCGCTTCGGAATCGGCTGCGACCGGGAACACACGCTGGAAGAGATCGGGCAGGAGTTCGACGTCACCCGCGAGCGCATCCGCCAGATAGAGGCCAAGGCGCTACGTCAGTTGCGCTCGCCTGAGAGGGCACGGCATCTGCGGGCACTGCTCGCCGCGCGTTAATTGATCGATTTTCGTTAGCCAGAAGTCAACCGTTTACGCCCCGCCACCCGGCGGGGCTTTCTTTTTGGCGGGCGGCCGCGCCCTCTCGCGAAACGGAGGGGAGAGGGTTATAGCTGAAACACGAAGAGCCGACTTGGGCCGTCTTCCGGCAGCAGATACAGCTTCCTGTCCGCCACGTCCATTCCCTCGTTGGTATACCGCACGCCCCGGTCGGTCTTGCCGCAGTGGATCCGCCGCCGCAATGCGAGCGTCGCCGGATCCAGCCAATCGATTGCGCCCTCGTCCCGCGACACATTTCCGGAAGCAATCAACTGGCCGTCACGGAACTTGAGATCCTGATAGGCCACCGCGTGCGGATTCTCCCGCTTCTCGATAAGCTTGCCCGCCCGATCCCAGGAAAAGAACTGCCGCGAATCCCAGTTGCCCCCGATCAGACGGTCCTCCAGCACGGCCACACAGCCGATATGGTCATCCACCTCAAACCGGCCGCGGATGGCAAGGGTGCGCATATCCACCTGCAACATCGTGGAAGCGCTATTCTTGCGATACTCCGCAACCGGCACCCACAACGAGTCCCCGTCGCGGTCGATGCCCCCGACATGGAAGCGCTTGCCGTCATGAACGGGCATCGTGGTCAGGTGCTTTCCCGTGGCCAGCTCGAACTTGTGAAGAAACCCCTCCCCATCCCCTACCGAACTCACCCAGAGCATGCCGCGGTGGACGACGATGCCCTGCACATGGTGGGTGCGGTTTTCCAATTCCGTAATACCGAACCGCCGCAGCGAAGAAAGCGCACGCGGCGTCTGAGCCATCGCCCTTGTGATTGCCAGGAGCGGCGCGCCCAGCAGCGCTCTCCGGGTGAGTTTGCTTTGCAAGGAAATCAGAATCGTTTGGGACATCCGTGTTTCAGCTTCCCCTAACAAGTATGATCGAACTTCACCGCGCCGACCCGCCACGGAAAAACTCCGCATTGCCTTCGATCGCGGCCGTGGCATCCAGAAAGCCGCGCTCCACCCATCGCTCGGCATTCTCCCGCTTCCACCGCAGGAAGTCCGTCGTCCCTCCGAGAGGCTCGCTCGGCGCAATCGTCAGCACCCGAATATCCTCGCCCGCCCCAGACGCCGGACGGGAAACGGCCCGCAACACCCGGCTCATCCATCGCCCGCCGGGAACGGGAGGCACGGGAAGGCAGTTGATGGCGATGGCGCGGTCGCAGCCGAACTCGCGCACCGGCCAGAGCGGCAACGCCCCCAGCAACCCTCCGTCCGTGTATACCACGCCATCCAGCCGGTAATGCGGAAAGAGCACCGGCACCGCGCAACTCGACGCGAGATGCCGCCAAGTGACGTTCGGTGCCTGCACCAGCGCCGGACGCAGCGGCCAAACCCGCGTCAGCACCGTCCCGTACCGCACCCTGGGAGTGAAGCGCCCGTGCATCTCGCGAATCCATTCCTCCAGGTACGGCACGCTCATCATACCGTCGAGCCGATGCGCGGGCCAGCGGAATTTCAGCCTTCCGGCGGCTTCCGCGCCCAGCCACCGTTCGATGAGCAGGTCTGGGGCGATCCCTCCCGCGATGGCCCATCCGTTCAGCGAGCCGACGCTTGCACCCACCACGGCATCCGGTGCAAAACGAGGCGCCAGTGCCTTCCACGCCCCTGCCTGATAGGCCCCGAACATCGCGCCCGCGGAAAGCACCAAGGCCATGCGGGATAATGGAGGGGGTCCATGATCGGTTGTGTTCTCCCGCGCTCCGTTCCCGGCCACCCGCAAGCCCCTGTTTCCCTTCACTGGCAGTGTAACGCGGCGCGCCGCTCCCGTTATATCGTGGAGGATCGGGGAATGCGCGCGCAGGGACCGGCCAGAGATCATGATCAACTTCATCCGGAATAGCTGGAAGCGGAGAGCGGCATGGTGCCTGGCCGCGGCCATGGCATGCGGAACGACGATGGGGAAATCGCAGTCAACGCCAGTTCAAAGGCCGCCCATGCAGGCAAGGTCCATGGTGATCACCACGAATGGGGTGGTGGGCGCAAGCCAGACGCTCGCCGCCGCGGCCGGAGCCCGGATTCTCGAAGCCGGGGGCAACGCCGTGGACGCCGCCATCGCCGCCAACGCCGTGATGGGTGTGGTGGAACCAGAGAGCAATGGCATCGGCGGAGATCTCTTCGCCCTGATCTACATTGCCCGCGAAGATAAGCTATACGCGCTGAACGCGAGCGGCTGGAGCCCCAAGTCCATGACCCGCGAAGCGCTCCTCGCCCGCGGTCACGCCGCGATGCCCGAAACCGGCATCGATTCTGTTACCGTGCCCGGCGCGGTCGCGGGCTGGCACGCCATGCGGGAGCGGTTCGGCACGCTTCCCTTCTCCCGCATTCTCGCGCCCGCCATTCGGTATGCCGCCGATGGCTTCCCCGTTACCGAACTGATCGCCGCCGATTGGAGCAACGGGGTCGAGAAACTTTCCCGCCAGGCGCGCGCCAGGCAACTCTACCTGCCGCATGGAAAAGCGCCAGTCGTGGGCGAGCTCTTCCGCAACCCTGACCTCGCCAAGAGTTACCGGCTCATCGCGGAGCACGGGCGGGACGGCTTCTATAAGGGGCCGGTTGCCGACGGGATTCTGCGCCTGATGCAGGAAGAGAACGGCCTCATGACGGCAGCCGACCTTGCCGAATTCGAGCCCGAGTGGGTCGAACCGATTTCCACCAACTACCACGGATGGACCGTCTACGAACTGCCGCCCAACACGCAGGGTATCGCCGCGCTGATGATGCTGAACATCCTCGAGGGCTTCCCCATCGCGAAGCTCGGGCACAACTCCGCCGAGACGTTGCACCTCTTCATTGAGGCCAAGAAACTCGCCTACGCGGATATGCTCGAACAGGTGGGCGACCCGCGCCTCAACCGGATCCCCGCCGCCACCATGCTCTCCCGGAAGTACGCCAAGGCGCGGGCCGCGGAGATCGACACCAAACAGGCCCGATGCGCCGTGGTTCCGGCGGACCTCAAGCACATCGCGCAACTCCCCGGCTCCGACACCATTTACCTTGCGGCGGCCGATAAAGACGGCAACATGGTCTCGCTCATCCAGAGCATCTATCTGAGCTTCGGTAGCGGATTGGTGGCCCCGGGCGCGGGCTTCGTGATGCAGAATCGCGCCGGTCTCTTCACCATGGCGGAGGGGAAGCCCAACACGGTGGCGGGGCACAAGCGTCCGCTGCACACCATCATTCCCGCCTTCATGCGCAAGGGAGATACCAGGATCGCGTTCGGAATCATGGGCGGGTGGAACCAGGCGCAGGCTCACGCGCAGTTCGTCTCAAACGTGGTGGATCACGGCTTCAACATGCAGTGGGCGTTGGAGGCACCCCGGTTTACGAAAACCACGTTCGAGGGGTGCGATGTGGAATTGGAATCCCGCATCTCCGATCGCGTCATCGAAGGGCTCCGGGAACGGGGGCACCAGGTGAAAGTGGGAAATCCGTTCGATTCGAAGGTAGGCAACGGGCAGGCAATCCTGCGGAACGCAGAGGGAGTTCTCTTCGCCGGGTCCGACCCCCGTAAGGATGGCAGCGCGGTTCCCGCGAACCCGGCACCGTAATAAGCCGGGCCGGATTCGCGGGAACCGCTTCACTTCTGTTAGGCGGGCAATTCGGGCACATCCACCCAGGCCCGCTTTTCCCAGCTCTCCAGGCCCTTTTCGGCAAGTTGCACGCCCTTGGCGCCTTCCCGCAGATCCCAGCGGAACGGCGTATCCTTCACTACGTGCTTGAGGAACAGCTCCCATTGCGCCTTGAACGCGTTGTCGTAGTTCGCTTCCTGGTCAGGAAGTTTCTGCCAGCCGCCCATGAAATCGATCGGGGAATCAATATCCGGATTCCAGACCGGCCGCGGCGTGGCGCCGTAGTGCTGAATGTAGCAGCCGCGCAGCCCGGCCACGGCCGAACCTCGCGTGCCATCCACCTGCACCGTTACGAGATCGTCGCGGCGCACGCGCACCGACCAGGACGAATTGAAGTGCGCCACAATGCCGCCTTCGAGTTCGAACGTGGAGTATGCGGAATCGTCCGCCGTACACTTGTACGGCTTGCCCGCTTCGTCGATCCGTTCCGGAATGTGCGTCGCGCCCAGGCACGATACCGCCTTCACGTTGCCGAAGAGATTATCCAGCACGTAGCGCCAGTGGCAGAGCATATCGAGGATGATGCCGCCGCCGTCTTCCTTGCGGTAGTTCCAGGAGGGCCGTTGTGGAGTGACGAGATCACCTTCAAACACCCAGTATCCAAATTCGCCGCGAACGGAAAGAATCCGGCCAAAGAACCCGGAATCGATCAGCGTCTTCAGTTTCACGAGGCCCGGCAGCCAGAGCTTATCCTGCACCACGCCGTGCTTGATCCCGGCCTTGCGCGCAAGTTCATACAGTTCGAAGGCCGTTTCCGTGCTGCCGGAGGTCGGCTTCTCGCAGTAAATGTGTTTGCCGGCCTTGATGGCGGCTTTCACGGCATCCGCCCGGCGGTCCGTCGTCTGGGCGTCAAAATAAACCGAATACTTCGGGTCCGCCAGCGCGGCGTCCAGGTCCGTGGAGAACGGAATCCCGCCCGTGCGCTCCGACAGTTCCTTGAGTTTCACGGTGTTCCGCCCGATCAGCAGCGGATCCGGCATGATGCGCTCCGTGGGGCTCACGTACACGCCGCCCTGCCGGATGATGGCGTAGATCGAGCGCATCAGGTGCTGGTTCGTTCCCATGCGCCCCGTGACGCCGTTCATGATAATGCCGACGCGATGAATGGTTGCTTCGCTCATAGTGCTTTCTCTCCGGAATTCAAACTGGATACCGCCTTCGCTACGCCTTGGGCTTCTCTGTACACTGCGGCCGCGCCCCCTCGGGCAGAGCCGGAACGTCCACGCCGGCCTTCGGCAGCGTGCCGTCCAACTCCTGGCGCCAGTGCGCCACGTCGCCCGCCGGACCGTAGCAGTAAATCATCGTGAGCGGCGTCTCCCCGATATTGGTGAGCTGGTGGAACACCGTGGGCGGAATAAACACGGCCTGCCCGCTGCTGAGCGTCCGGCGCTCCTCGCCCAGGCACATTTCGCCCGTGCCTTCGACGACAAAGTAGACTTCTTCCTGCTCCTGGTTGTGCCACGGCACCTGGCCGCCGTTCGGCTCCAATACGACAAAACCCATGGAGAAGTTCTTCGCCTGAATCGGGGATGCACCCCCAACCAGGTTGCGCGTGAGGCGCCGGGCCGGATAGGTACGGCCCGCCATTTGTTCGATATCCGCAATCGTCATCCCGGTTCTCCTAGCTCCAGAAAGTGAGATATGGCTTCTGCTCGGCCAGCCGCTGCGTGTAGAGCGCCACCTCGCGCAGGTGGTAGTCGCCCCACATGCTCGATTCGCCGCACGGCACGCTCTGGCCTTCAGGGATATGGTCCCAGCCGTTCGGACGGTGATACACCGAATGCAGCAGAATCCCTTCGTGGTTCGGGTCCGTGCTCAGGTACGGCTCTTCGAGCAGCGTGCGCAGCACGCTCAACCCGGCCTGCCGGTAGCGCGTGCCCGCTGCCTGCTCGCCCTTATCCAGCAGCCAGCTGCCCAGCCGCATCAGCCCTTGCGCGCCAATCGCGGCCGCGGACGAATCCACCGGCTCATGCGCATTATATGGCTCGGAAGCGCGGCTGAGATAGTCGCCCAGCTTGTAGAGGTTCGGCGCGCCGGTATCCCAATAGGGAATGCCGTCCGTAGGCGTGTTCTCAATGTAGAAATCACACGTGGCTTCCGCCGCTTTGCGGAAGGTCGCGACAATCGCGTCCCGGCCTCCGAAGGGAACCAGCGCGTCATCGAATACCGAATCCAGATACTCAAGCTGCTCGGCAAACCCGCACATGGCCCAGGCGAGCCCGCGTGTCCAGGTGGTAAACGGGGAGTAGCCCTGCTGCGTGCTCGGGCAACGGAATGCACCGTCGTTGCGGTTGAAGATCGCTTCGTGCACGGTGCGGCCGCGAAGGTCATAACTGTCCCGACCCTCGCCGTAATAGACGGAGTACTTCGCCGTCATCGTGCTATGGGCAATCGCTCTCCCAAGCAGTGAGATGCGCTGGTCATTCTCGCCCATCAGCGCGTGGCCCAGGCGGTCCGCCAGCATCAGCGTCCGAATCGTGCGCATCGTATCCACAAACAGCGATTGCGGCCCGTTGAAACTGTAGACGAAGCCGCCGTCCTTCACCTGCGCCCAGCGCGCGGCCTGCACCGCGCCGGAGCACTTGATGGCCATTTCGTAGAAGTTCTTCTCCCACTCACCCATCGCGTAAGCGCGCTCATTGCCCAGCCGCAGCAGGTTTCCGTACGTGCTCACGTTGTTGAATCCGTGATCGTGTACGCCGATGTGCGTCACGTGAGACGCCATCAGCGCCAGCGTCCGGCTGCGTCCCATTTCGAGGAACGCCGCGTCCCCGGTGGCATCGAATTGCAACAGCGCGGAGCCGAACTGGAAGCCCTGCGTCCACTCCGTCCAGCCGCGGCTGGTGTACTTGCCGGCTACCGTGAATACGGGGGTTCCCTTCTCCGGCGTGTAGGCCGCGTCCAACGCGCGGATCTTCCCCGCGGAGAGTTCCCACATCCGCTGAATCCCCGGCAGCAGCGCCGCGGGAGTGAGGCTGTCGTCAATTCGCATCATCGCTAAAACCGCTTTCCTTTCCTCATGTGAACAATGACAATCTCGCAATCGGCGAGCGCTTCGTAGGTGTGCTCAAGGATGGCGTCAAACTGGATGGCACGCCCGGTCGCCAGGTCATGCACCTCGTGCGGCAGCCGAATGCGCAGGCTGCCCTTCAGCACCCAACAGATCTCGTAATCGTCGCCATGGATCTCCGGGCGGGAGAGCGTGCTGCCCTTCCTGGCGCAGCCGTAAAGGCACCGCGCGTTGCCGTAGCGGACTTCCCGAAAGTCGAACCCGCCCGATTTGTGCCGGGTCTCGCTCGCGTGATGAGCGCCCCGGCTTTCCGCCAGCGCCAGCAAATCCGCCGCGTTCATCCCGAAAACCCGGCTGAGTTTGAACAGCGTCTCAATCTCCGCCACGCTCTGGTTGCGCTCGAGCCGCGAGAGCACTGGAACGGAGACTCCGGAACGCATCGAAACGTCGCCCAGCGTCAGCCCCTCCCGCTTCCGCAGTTCCCGCACCACGCTGAAATCGAACATCGGACTCTCCGATGCGGGCAGTTCAGAAGGCACCGGCGAAATGGATACGGTTTGGGCCATCAAATTTGCTTTCACGGAAAAATATATCACCGAACTTGCCGTGAACGCAAATTTCTTCCCATTTGGCGGACCGCTACGCCAACCAGACCGTCGGTTCCGCCTCCGCGATCGCGGATACCTTCTGGAGTGCGCCTTCCGCCGAGGGGTTCTTGAACGGCGTGCCCATGAGTTGGGTTAGCTGCGCGAACACGTCAGTATTGCGAATCAGCCCTTCAAAACGCTCCTGCCCCGGGCCGATGGCCGTGGATGTGGCATAGTCCGCGGTATGGCTGGTGCCCACGAACCCGATTCCGGTGACGTTGGCCAATACCTGCCCCAGCACCCCAACCAGCGTGTCCTGTTGCGCGTTGAGGCTGATCCCCTTCTCGCCGGAGGCCGCGCGGGCGATTGCATTCGCATGGGCGGCGGGCAATTTCACTCCATACGCATCCTCGATCAGACGGGAGACTCGCGCCGCGCCGGTTGCCCTGGCGTCGGAGGCTTTGTCCGCATCCATCGTGTAGTCCGCGCGGTTGTCCAGCTTCTTCGCCATCGCGCTGAAGGACGCCTTCGCGGCAACCGCCCGCGCGATGCATTCGTCACTTGTGCCGCCGGAGCCGCCCATGCTTCGCAACCCTGGGTTTGAGTTTCCGTGATCCGTGCAGAGCACCACCAGCGTGTTTCGGTCGCGCCGGGCGAATTCGAGCGCCACCGCGATGGCGGCGTCAAAGGCAAGTTGATCCTGGATAATCGCCGCGGCGTCGTTCGCGTGCGCGGTGTGGTCAATGCGCGCGCCCTCCAACTGAAGCAGAAAACCCTTTGGAGAGTTCGACAGCGCGGTCAGCGCCATCCGGCTCATCTCCGCGAGAGTGGGAATATTCTTGAGTGCGCCCGCGTCTCGCACATGGTCAATGGTGTACGGAAGTTGCCCTTCGCTGAATAGCCCGGCAAGGCGGTCACCGGGCTTTACATCGGACAACTCGGCCTTCGTCGTTGCCACGCGATAGCCGCTCTCCCGGTAGACCGAGAGCAAGTCCTCCCGGTCCGCCCGCTTCTCCGCAAGAAAGGCCTCCCTGCCCCCGCCCAGCAGCACGTCCACGCGATTGTGGTACTGAGAGACGATCAAATCTTTCTGGGATCGCTTGGGAACGCTTGCCGCAAATCCGGCGGGCGTGGCATCCCAAATAGCTGTGGTGCTCACGAGACCCACGCGCATTCCCTTGTTCTTGGCCAGCTCCGCGAGGGTCGTGAGCGCGGTGCCGTCGGGCAGCGTATTGAGCGCGCCATTGGCCACGCGTGAACCGGAACCCCAACTCGACGAGGCGGCCGAAGAATCCGTGACGCTGCTGTTGAGCGAAGCCTGATCAAAGTATCCTCGCGTCACGCTCGCATCCCTCAGCAGCCTCACCCACTCCGTGGACTTCCGGTTTACGGAACGAGATGCCAGTTCCGCGAGGGTCAGCACGCCCGCGCTCATCCCGTCGGACACCATGAAGATGATGTTGCGCGGACGTTTGCCCGTCACCACCGTCCGCGCATCGGCGCGCGTGCGCAGCATGGTCACGCCCAGCGCCGCCAACCCTGTCCGCTTGAACCAGTCTCTCCGTAACGATCCCGGCATCTCTTGTCTCCTCTTGAATGTGAGTTTAATACCTGATTATATGGAATCACAAGGCAGATACCTTGAAACACAGATCCCGCCACCCGGAGCCCGGGTGCCGAGAGAGGCCACGCCCATGCCCCGCGTGCGCTGTTGCGGCCCGAGTTCTGATATACCTAACGGCAGAGTCGCCATGTTCCGCGCCGTCCAATTCGGGCTGGCGTTCCTGTTCGCTGTTTGCATCTCCGCGCAGACCAGGGATTCGTCCGCACAGCCCCGGTACACCGTCGAAGGCCGCTTCACGCCTCCCGCGCTGGCCACGGTGAGCGTGAACGCGTCCGCCTCTCCGTTCACCACGTCTGTCTTGAGTGACCAGGGCGGCCGCTTCCGTATCCGCAATCTTGCGGAGGGTTCCTATACTCTTGGCATCTTCATTCCCGGACGGGGCGAACTGCGCCGCACGATCGTCGTGAGCCCCTCCACGGTAGACAGGAAACGCCGCCTTCGGATCGATCTTGCGCTCGACGACGCTTCCCTCGACAGGGGAGCCGCCCTGAACGTCTCCGCGCGCCAGCTCTCGATCAGCCCCCAGGCGCGCCGGGCCTTTTCGGACGCCATGAAGCGTCTTTCCCGTAACGAGTCAGAGGCCGCCGAAGCGAAACTGCGCGAAGCCGTGAAACTCTCCCCGCAATTCTGCGAGGCATGGAACCACCTCGGAACCATCGCCTATCAGACTCAGCGCTATCCTCTCGCGGAAGAGATGTTCCGAAAGGCGCTCGAAACGGATGAGGGGATGTATGAACCGCTCGTGAACCTCGGCGGTGTCCTGATCAACCTGGGTCGAAACCGGGAGGCGGAACAATTCAACCGGCATGCAGTCCTTCGCAAGCCCGGCGACGCCCTCGCGCATTCTCAACTCGGGATGTCCCTCCTTTATCAGGGCCGGTTTCCCGAGGCCGAACGGAGCCTTCGTGAAGCAATTCGTCTGGATCCGGCACATTTTTCCTACCCTCAACTGCATCTCGCCGAAGCGCTGATCCGGCAGGGAAAACCGAAGGAAACCGCGGATGTGCTCGAAGATTTCCTCCGAATGAACCCCGACCTCCCCTCGGCAAGCGCGATCCGCGAGCAAATCCGCCAGTTCCGCAATCCTTCGCCGGATGCGCCCACCCGGCAATCAGGTTCTCCGCCTCCCGCGCTCTGATCCAGGAGAAACACCGCATCGCTCCCGGTTCGTCTGCCGGGCTCTTTCCGCGCCACACTTGGAATCGCCAGTGACAAATCCCCCTCGGAACGGATACACTATAAATTCGATCTACTTTCGGGAGATTGATTCGGCCTCGGTCCCAATGCCTTCAACAAAGGATGTTGCAGCAGCGTGAAGAATAGTAATTCGCTTTGGAAGCAAGCGCTGGGAGATCAGATCCCTGCCGCTCTCGGAACGGAACTCGACATCTTCGAGAATGAGATTTTGCTCCGCAAACAGGGCAAGATAGACGAAAAGGTGTTCTCGGAAACGCGCTTGCGCCGGGGAACGTACGGACAGCGCTACGACAACGGACAGCGGCACGACGGCATCGAGAGCCGCACGCTTTCCTACCCCAGCGAACTGCTCACCAAAGGCCCATCCACCCTCTGGGATGCCCCTGGCATGCAGCGCATCAAGATCCCATTCGGCGGATTGAATGCGCGGCAACTCGAAGTGCTGGCCGAATTGGCCGAGGAATACTCGGACGGCATCGCGCACATCACCACCCGCCAGGACGTGCAACTCCACTACGTCCATATTGACGATACTCCCGCCATCATGCGCCGCCTCGCCGCCGTGGGAATCACCACCCGCGAAGCCTGCGGCAATACCGTGCGCAACGTCACGGCCTGCCCCCTTTCCGGGGTCTGCCGCGACGAGGCTTTCGACGTGACGGAGTATGCGAAACAGTGCGCCTACTACCTGCTGGGCCATCCCGATACCCAGCAGTTCGGCCGCAAGTTCAAGATCGCGTTCTCCGGCTGCGAGGAAAACCCCTGCGCTCTCGTGCGGATTCACGATCTCGGCTGCATCGCCCGTGTTCGGGAAGTGGATGGGAAGCTGGAGCGGGGCTTCTCCGTGTATGTGGGCGGCGGACTTGGCCCGGTACCTTACGTGGCAAAGCTGTTTGAAGAGTTCCTGCCGGTTCGTGAACTCCTGCCCGTGGCCCAGGCCATGGGGTTGGTCTTTGCGCGGCTGGGCGAGAAGAAGAATCGCAACACGGCCCGCATGAAGTTTCTCGTCGCCAAGCTGGGCCTTGAAGAGTTCAAGCGGCTCGTCATGGAAGAACGCGCGAAACTCGAGTACGACCCTCGCTGGGATATGTTCGCGGAAGCGGGATCCCTGCCTCCGGAGAAGCCACTGAACCCCGCGGGGCTGGTGCAGATTGAAGCCGCGCCCACCGAATACGCCAAGTGGAGCGCCTCCAACGTTTACCGGCAGCGCCAGTCCGGCTACGTTACCGTTACCGTGGCGCTTCCTCTTGGCGATATCACGGCGGATCAGCTTCGCGGCCTCGCCGACATCGCGCGCAAATACATCCGGGAAACGATCCGCACCACGGTGGAACAGAACATCGTGCTGCGCTGGGTTTCCGAAACCGACTTGGCCGCCGTTTATGAGGATCTCAAGGCGCTTAAACTGCACGCCGCCGGCGCGGGCAGCATCATGGACATCGCGTCCTGCCCCGGTACGGACACCTGCAAACTGGGAATCTCATCCTCGCGCGGTCTGGCCGGCGAGTTGCGGATGCGTCTGGCGGAGAGCAGTCTCGCCGCCGAGGAGACCGTCAACAACCTGCGCATCAAGATCAGCGGCTGCTTCAATTCCTGCGGCCAGCACCATATCGCGGATCTCGGTTTCTATGGCGTGAACCGCAATAAGGGAGGCGTCGCGACACCGCACTTCCAGGTTGTGCTTGGCGGGCAGTGGACGGAGAATGCGGGATCCTATGGCCTGGCGATCGGGGCCGTACCGTCAAAGCGGGTCCCGGAAGCGGTAACCCGCATCACCAGCAGATACGTGAACGATCGCGAGCCGAATGAAAGCTTCCAGGCGTTTATCCGCCGCATCGGCAAGGCCGAGTGCAAGAAGTTGATCGACGATCTCGGAGACATTCCGCCCTTCGCGCTGGATCCGTCGTTCTACTCGGATTGGCACGATCCGCGCACTTACACGATCAAGGATATGGGCACGGGCGAGTGCGCCGGCGAAGTGATTTCCGCTATTGATTTCCAGCTCACCGCCTGTGAGCGGGAAGCCTTTGAGGCGCAGCTGGCCCTGGAGGCGGGTGATGCCGCCAAGGCGTCGCGCATCGCGTATGAAGCGATGCTGCACGGCGCGCAGGCTCTGCTCGGCTGGCGCATGCTCCCGCACGACGGGACGCCCGATTCGATCGTCGCCGGGTTCCGCACCCACTTCTACGACACGCAGCACTTCTTTGACCCGTTCGCCGGTGGGCGGTTCGGCCAGTATTTCTTCCGTGCCCATGAAACCGCCGAGGAGCCCAAGACCGAGGAGCAGGTCCACCGCCTGATCGAAGAAACACAGCTCTTCATCGAGGGCTGCCATGCCTGCTACCTGAAATTGTCCGCCGCACCGGTCGCGGTCTAAGGATTTGACTACGATGCAACACGTAAATATCAAGCTCTTCGCGGAGCAGCCTTACCCGAAACGGATCGCGGGAGCGATCCCGGTATTTCACCGTTGGATCCAGCAGCGCAGCTTGCCGGGCGTCCTGATCGATGTGGCCGATTACACGCACGTGCCCGACGGACCCGGCGTCCTGCTGGTTGGCCATGAGTTCGACGTCGCGTTGGACGAAGCGCAGGGGCGGCTGGGCGTCCTCTACAATCGGAAGCTGCCCACGGACGAGATCGGAGTGGAGTCGCTCCGCTCCGCCTATCACTTCGCCCTGAGCGCGGCCGAGCGTCTGGAAAGCGAGCCCGAATTCGCCGGGGAACTTCGGTTTCACAGAGACCGTTTGCAGGTGACACTGAATGACCGGTTGCTCTATCCGAATACCGCCGAATCCGCGGCGGCGCTCGAGGCAGATCTCAAGGCGTTCTTTACCGAGACGCTTGGCGGCGAGCCAACCTCCCTGGAGCGCAACCCTGACCCACGCGCGCGATTCTCCGTCACGGCAATCAAGTAGCCGCCCGGACCTGTCTCCGCGAGGCACGCACTGAAACATTCGGGAAATGCACAAATTCGTGGAATGATGTTGCGGATGGCTCGGTTATATTGGAGGTAGGGCACATTTTCTGGGAATGCATCGTTTCGCGCAGTTCTTGCTCCCTGCAGCAGAGCCAGTTCGCGTCCTCGGCATGCGCGACGGGCGCTTCCCTATAAACGATGAAGAAAAATATGAGATATGCATTATTGGCTCTTGTTCTGCTGGCGAGCGCTCTGGGTGCGCGCGCGGCATCGGTGTTCAACGTCTCCATCGACACGGCTTCCCTCGCAAGCACCGGCGGCTATCTGAATTTTCAGGTGGACGGCCCAGCCTCGGCGGATCCCCTGTCCATCGCCTTGAGCGATTTCAGCTTTGACGGCGCATTGGACCCACTCGATGCGGACCTCTGCTTCGGCGAGACTCCCTGCCCGATCACGGGCCAGATCGGGTCCGACGCTACAGTGAGCTTCGGCAACGACGCGGGCAGCCCCCCGGTGCTCATTGATTACCTGCAGCCGATCGTCTTTGGAAACCTGCTCTCGTTCCGGCTGGTTTTCGCGGGAATGGCGCTGGATAACCCGACGATCCCCTCGCCGGGCGCTACGGCGTTCCGGGTGCTTCTGCTCAGCGACGCATTCCAGCCGCTGCTGAGCAGCGATGCGGTGAACGGTTCCCTCGTCTCCTTTCTGACGGACGAAGGAACGGTGACACCGACAAACTTCAGCACCGCCGGAGAAGCGGATCTCAGCGAGGTTCCTGAACCCGCCACCGCCGCACTGATGCTTGCCGGATGCGTGTTCCTGTTTGCCAGGCGCCGGGCCTTCGGCCGCAAGCACGCCGGCTGACGCAACGGGCAAAGCAGCGAATCCTCGGGGGCATATTCGCGTGATGGAGCCCGTTCCTTGCTTCCGCTTCTCGCTTCAGCGCGTCACTTTCCCCAGCACGGCCGCGTGCCGCGCGCCCGTGGCGGAAGGCACGTTACCGGGTTGCCCGGCAATGGTGGCATAGGCCAGCGCCGCGAATGCAATCGCTTCCTTAAAATCGATCGGGAGTTGGAACCGCTCGGTTCCCTCGATACGCAATCCCGGCAATTCGCCCGCCAGCAAATCCATCAGGAAGCCGTTATGCCGGCCTCCCCCCGCGACGAACAATTCCGCGCCAGGCAGTTCGGTTCGCAAATATGGCAGCGCGAAGCGCGTCACGCCAACCGCGATGCTCCGCGCGGTCATCAGAGCCGCCGTGGCCAGCAAGTCTTCGAGCGGGCGGCCCGTGCTTTCGAGAGCGCTCACCATGGCATCTCCATATTGCTCGCGGCCTGCGGTCTTGGGCGGCGTGGCGGCGTAATACGGGTTCTCTTCGAGTTCCATGCGGACGAAGTCCTCAATGGGCCGGCCGAGACGTCCTCGCGCGCCGTCCGCATCAAACGTCTCGCGTCCGCCCGTCGCGCGCCGTACCAGCGAATCCATCACCATGTTGCCCGGGCCCGTATCGAAGGCGATCAACTCGCCGGGCTTCCCTCCCGCTGGAATGGCCGTCAGGTTCGCGATGCCGCCGATATTCAACGCAATCCTCGGCGTGTGTGCATCTCCAAAAACCAGAGAATCGAGAAACGGAACCAGCGGCGCTCCCTTGCCCCCGGCGGCCATATCGCGCGGCCGGAAATCGGACACCACCGGCACGCCAAATCGCTCCGCCATCGCGCTCGGCTCGCCAATTTGCAGCGTTCCGGCGATGGGGCGGCCCAGATAGGGCCGCGTGTCTCCCTGATGAAAGATGGTCTGCCCGTGGCAGCCGATCAGTTCAAGCCGCGAGCCGAGGCCGTTCGCGCTCAGCGCGCGCTCGACCGCATCCGCGTAGAGTTCGCCCAACAGCACGTGCAGTCGCGTGAGATCGGCCGTGTGGGCCTGGCAATCCGAAACCCCCAGAATCGCTTCCCGCACTTCCGCCGCGTAAGGCTCCGCGTGCGTGGCAAGCAACGTAAAGCGGAAGGGAGAGAGCTGCGCGATATCGACGATGGCCACGTCGATCCCGTCGAGCGAGGTCCCGCTCATGATGCCCGCTACGATCATTGGCGGTTCAGCTCCCGTTGCAGTTCGGCGAGCAATTGCAGCGCATCGATGGGCCGCAGCTCGTCCAGGTTGACTTCGCGGATGCGCTCCGCGATCCCGTGCGTGACGGGCTCGAAAAGCTGAATCTGCATGGAGGGCTTCACCGGGCTGGGTGTAATCTCCTCGCTCACCTTGCTCTCCGCCTTCTCGTGCAGCTTGAGAATCTCCCGGGCGCGCAGAATCAGCGATTGCGGAAGCCCGGCCAAACGCGCCACTTCAATGCCATAGCTCCGGTCCGCCGCCCCCGGTTCCACCCGCCGCAAAAAGATGATCTTGTCGCCCGCTTCCTTCACCTTCACCTGAAGGTTCACGACGCCGGGCAGACGATCCGCAAGCACGGTGAGTTCGTGGTAGTGGGTGGCGAAAAGCGTCTTTGACCCCAGACGCCGCTGGATGAATTCGGCCACGCCCCAGGCTAGGGCAAGACCGTCGTAGGTGGCCGTGCCGCGCCCGATCTCGTCGAGGAGTATCAGGCTGTCTCCGCTCGCGGTATTGAGGATCGCGGCCGTCTCGGTCATCTCCACCATGAACGTGCTGCGCCCGCGCGCGAGATTATCCGCCGCGCCGATGCGTGTGAAAATCCGGTCCACCAGCGGCAGGAGCGCGGCATTGGCGGGTACGAAGCTGCCCATCTGCGCGAGCAGCGCAATCAGCGCCGTCTGCCGCAGGAACGTGGATTTTCCGCCCATATTCGGGCCGGTGATGATGGCCAGAAACTGCTTCTCCTGGTCAAGATAGAGATCGTTCGGAATGAAGCGCTGCGAATCCTCTCGCATCAGTTGCTCGATCACCGGATGGCGTCCGCCCTCGATGCGCATCACGCCTTCCGGGGAAAAGCGCGGGCGGCAATAGGCGGATTCCGTGGCGAGCGTGGCCAGGCCGGTATGAACGTCCAGTTCCGCGATTGCCGCGGCCGTGCTCTTCACGCGCGCGGCCTGCGCAAGCACGGCCTTGCGAACGGCCTCAAAGACCTCCCGCTCAATCACCAGCATGCGCTCCTCGGCTTCGAGGATCTTCGTTTCCAGCTCTTTGAGTTCCGGCGTGATGAAGCGTTCCGCGTTCACGAGCGTCTGTTTGCGGTCATAGTCGGCGGGCACATTGGCAAGGTTCGCCTTGGAGATCTCAATGTAGTAGCCGAAAACATTGTTGAAGCGCACCTTGAGCGAAGCAATTCCGGTTCTCTCGCGCTCGCGCGTTTCAATGTCCGCCAGGTAGCGCTTGGCGTTCCGGCTGAGGTTGCGCAGTTCGTCGAGTTGCGGATGGTAGCCGTCCCGCACCGTGCCGCCCTCATTCAGGTTTGCGGGTGGCTCATCGCTAATCGCGCTGCGCAGCAACTCACGCAAGGGCGGTATGTCGTCGAGCGCGTCACGCGAGGATACCAGTCGCGCGGATTGGCAACCGGCAAGATGCGCCCGCAGCGCCGGCGTCTGTTCGAGAGACTTCGCCAGCGCCACCAGTTCGCGCGGACCGGCCGTGCCCAGCGTGATGCGGGCGAGGAGCCGTTCCAGATCCAGTACCTCTCCGAGCAGCACGTTCAGCTCGCCGCGCGCGATCGTGGCTCGAATCATTTCCGCCACCGCATCGAGACGCGCTTCGATCTCGGCGGGATCTCGCGACGGCCGAAGCATCCGGCGGCGCAGCAAGCGCGCGCCCATACTGGTGCGGGTACGGTCAATCGTGGCGATCAGGGTTGCCTGCCGGTTTCCGTCCAGATCCTGGGAGAAAATCGGCTCGAACAGTTCCAGATTGCGGATGGTGACCGCGTCCAGAACAAGGTCCGCGCCGCGGTCGAGAAAGGTGGGAACTTCCAGATGGTCGAGCGCCGATTTCTGCGTCTCGCGCAGATAGTGCAGCAGCGCCCCCGCGCCCCCGGTGGCCAGTGGCTTGCCCGCGAGACCGCACCCATCCAGGCTCAGCAGGCGGAAATGGTCGCGAAGGATCTGATCGGCGTAGGCGGGTTCGTGCGTCCACGCTTCTACGTCCGTGAGCAGGATTCGCAAGCCCGCGAGGGAGTCGCCCACCGAACGCAGCGCTTCGGAAACGAGAAGTTCCCGCGCGCCGCACTGCTCGATCAGCGCCGCCAGTTCCGTGGCATCCGTTTCGGTCGTGCGAAACTCGCCGGTCGAGAGATCCACCCAGGCAAGACCGGCGCGCTCTCCTTGCAGCGTAGCCGCCGCCAGATAGTTATTCTCCCGGCTCCGCAGCACATTGGCTTCGGTGGCCGTGCCGGGCGTCACGACTCGCGTAATCTCCCGGCGAACCAGCTTCTTTCCGGGTCCCGGCGCTTCCATCTGCTCGCAGATGGCCACCCGGTAATTGCGTTGCAGCAGTCGCGCGATGTAGCCTTCAGCCGCATGATGCGGCACTCCGCACATCGGCACCGGCTCGCCCTTCTCTTTGTTGCGCGACGTGAGCGTGATCTCGAGTTCGCGCGCGGCCGTAACGGCGTCGTCGTAGAAAAGTTCGTAGAAATCGCCGAGGCGAAAGAAAAGCAGTGCCCGCGGCGCCTGCTCCTTCGCCGCGAGATACTGGCGCATCAGGGGCGTTGCGGCTTCAGCGGACATTCGGCTCCAGTGAGGTCAATCGCGGCTGTTCGATCCCGGTCACGGGTACATTCCCCGCAGGCTGGTGGCGAAGGCCACCCGGTCCACCGCCAGCATGTAGGCGGCCGTGCGATTGTTGACCTTGTGCTTCCCGGCGAATTCGAGCGTATCCGCGAAGGCCGCCACCATCATTTCCTCCTGGCGCTCGTTCACCTGCTGCTCATTCCAATAAAAGCCCTGCCGGTTCTGGACCCATTCGAAATAGGAGACCGCGACGCCACCGGCGTTCGCGAGAATGTCGGGAATCACGAAGACTCCCTTTTTCTCCAGGATCTCGTCCGCCGCCACCGTCGTGGGGCCGTTCGCGCCCTCACACAGAATCCGGCACTGCAGCCGCTCCGCATTGGTGGAAGTGATCATGTTTTCTTTCGCGGCCGGCAGCAGCACGTCGCATCGCTGCTCCATCGCTTCGTCAAGGCCGATCGCTTCCGATTCGGGGAAGTCCACGATGGAGCCCGTGTCCGCGCGATGCCGCATCAGCTTCGGGATGTCGAGGCCGTTCGAGTTATGCACCGCGCCATCCCACTCGATGATGGAAACGATTTTGAACCCATGCTCATGCATCAGCTTGGCGGACATTCCGCCCACGTTGCCGAAGCCCTGAATCACGACCGTCGTCTCTTCCGGCTTCATGGAGAAACGCTTCAGCGCTTCCTCGGTAACGATCCGGCATCCTCTTCCGGTGGCTTCCGTTCTGCCGCGGGATCCCCCAAGATTCAGCGGTTTGCCCGTCACCACCGCAGTCACCGTATGGCGCTGATGCATGGAGTAGGTGTCCATGATCCAGGCCATCGTCTGGGCGTTCGTGTTGACGTCCGGCGCGGGCACATCTTTTTCCGGTCCGAGAAACTCCAGAATGTTAGCCGTATACCGCCGCGTGACGCGCTCCAGTTCCGCCTGCGACATCACGGTCGGGTTGCAGATCACTCCGCCCTTCGCGCCCCCGAAGGGCACATTCACCACGGCGCCCTTCCAGGTCATCCACGCCGCGAGAGCGCGCACCTCGTCCAGGGATACATCGGGAGCAAAGCGGATCCCTCCCTTGCCGGGGCCGCGCGCCGTCGAATGATGCACCCGGTAGCCCGTAAACACTTCGATGCGGCCGTCGTCCAGCATCACCGGAATGTAGGTCGTTATCTCTCGCTCCGGCACCCGCAGGACGCGCCGTAACCCGTGGTCGAGTTCGAGGCGGTCCGCAGCCTCGGAAAAGCGTGTTTCCGCGGCCAGCCATGGGTTCAATTCCTGCTCCAGAGCCGGAGCCGGTGCTGCATCGCTCATTCGGAAAACTCTCCCTGTCTCCAAGCCATTATGACATCGAAGCATTCGGCAAAGCCTCGCTCTACAATAGGAGGATGCCCAGCCCGCCGGCAGTTGCGGCTTGCAGCCGCCGCGCCCTCATGGCCTTCGTTGCCGTGCTTCCGCAGATGTCCTGCGGGCAGCGCAGCATTGCGGTGGGCGACGCGCGCTTCCGCGTCGCGGAACGCGGAGCCTCCCCCCGGCGCTACATTCACATTCACGGCAACGAGCAAACGGCGCGACGCGCGCTTGCGGAGCACATGCGCAATCGCGATGGCCGCGCCTTCTTCGTCGAAGGCGACGGGCGCAATGTAACCGTGGGCGGCCTCACGATCGACCCCAATCGCATGTTCTCTCCCGTCGGTGCGCGGGCGAGTTTCAAGCGCTTGAATCCGGACGCTACCCCGGATGCCATCTCATCGGCTCTGGCAGTGCTCGAGCGTGATCTCCCGGCACTGCTGCGCGCGCTGCTGCCTCCGGACGGAGGACTGATCATTTCCGTTCACAACAACAGCGAGGGGTATAACATCCGGACGGAGATCCCCATTTCGGAAGCGCGCCACCTGCCGGAGCCCGGCGTCCCCAACGACTTTTTCCTCCTCACCGATGCGCGGGATTTCGAAGTGGTGAAAGGGTCTCCGTATAACGCGGTCTTGCAGACCAAACCAGCCACCGAAGACGATGGTTCCCTCTCCCGGCTCTGCGCGGCACGGGGAGTTCGCTACGTGAATCTGGAGTGTTTCGCGGGCCGCCTCGCGCGGCAGCGGGAGATGCTTCGCTGGGTGGATGAAGCCCTGCCGATGCTTCGCCCGTAGGGCAATCCGCGTTTCCAACTTAGTCCGCTGCCCGCCGCACTCTCTTTCCGCAAGACCCGCCCGCAAAGCGAGATACGATGGGCTTCATGGAAACTTCCACGCTCGCGTCTCCATGGTCTCTCGAAGGCAAGCGCATCCTCATCACGGGCGCGGCAAAGCGGATCGGGCGTTCGATCGCGCTGCATTTGCACGCGAAGGGCGCGCGTGTACTTCTGCACTGCGGCCACTCCCGCCAGGAGGCCGAAGAAGTGGCGGCAGCGTGCTCATGGCAGGGCCAGCCCGCCCCCATTCATCAGGCGGACCTCTCTAAGGTGGACGACATTCTGCGCATGTTCGGCGAGATTCGGGATACGGGCTTGGGCCTCGACGGCCTCGTCAACAACGCCGGCCGCTTCAAGCGAGTGCCCGCCCTCGAAATGACGGAAGCCGATTGGGATTTTATCCACAGCGTCAATTTGAAGGCGGTCTTCTTCTGCTGTCAGCAGGGCGCGAAGCTGATGATGGAGCGCGAAACCGGCGGGCGAATCGTCAATCTCAGCTCCCTCGGCGGTATCCGGGCCTGGGGAGATTACGCCCACTATTGCGCGTCCAAGGCGGGCGTCATTCACATGACGCGCTCGCTTGCGAAAGCCTTCTCTCCCAAGGTGACCGTCAATTCCGTCGCTCCCGGCATCATTCCGTTCGAGGCACGCAATGAGCCGCACGTCCTCGCCGGGATCCAGCTCACCCCCGCCGGACGCGCGGGGACCGGGGAAGATATCGCCGAGACCGTTGCGTTCCTGCTATCGCAGAGCGGCATGGTCACGGGCCAGACGATCGCCGTCGATGGTGGGCTCAATCTGGTGTGAGCATCCGCATCCGCGCGAATCGTCCGCGCCGTTTCAATCCTCCACTTCCGTCGCATAGACGGGACGCACCCGCTCGTGGCGGTCCGGATGGAAGGCGTCGGGCGTGTGGCGCAGTTGCGGCCGCGGTTCGAGGATTACCGTCACGATGTCGAAGCGCACAAAATCCCACGGAATATGGGCGCGGCGGACGTAGGACATCGCGGCCCGCGTGAGGTTCCGGCGCTTCTCCGCATCTACCGCCCGTTCCGCCGGAAGAAACTCCTCACGGCGGCGCGTCTTCACTTCCACGATCACCAGGGTGCGGCCCTGCCGGGCGATCAGGTCCACTTCCCGGTGGCCGTTCGGAGGGCGGTAGTTGCGCGCCACGATCGTGTATCCCTGCCGCTGGAGGAAGCGATGGGCCAGATCTTCGCCACGTGCGCCCAGCGCTTTATCGCCCGGCACACGCCGGGCGAGCAGTCGCTGTCGCCCCGCATCGAGAACCGCAAGCGCTCGAACCAGTAACCCGTGCATCGCGCCTCCATGGGTATAGTGGGCCGCGCGTGGGAATTCTCTCAGGGAATCTGTGCCTGCCGCTCCTTGAGCGCTTCCAGTTCCCAGCGAATCACCTTGCCGCGCACCACGTAGCACAGGTAATACTCCCAGAAGCGGCGGAAACGCGGGAACGCATTCACCAGAAATTCGAAGCCGAGATAGCGCCACAGCGCGAGCAGGCGCACGTGCACGACGCGCTCCCGAAAACGGGCGGCGGAATAGTAGCCGTAGCCCGCGTTATCGTCGCCGAAATAGCGGAGGGAAAAGCTGTTCAAATGCCAGCGGTGCGTGGGGTCGCAAAACGAACTGAAGTCCGTGTAATGCGGGGTCTCTATCACCACGCGGCCGCCATGCCGCAGCAGCCGGTGGAATTCTTCCATCGTGCGAATGACGTCGCCAACGTGCTCGATCACATGAATCGCACGCACTTCGTCGAAAGAGGAATCACGCACCGGGAAGGGGAACTGATCAAGATCCGCCACGATATCGGCGCGCGTGTTCGCAAGCCGGTCGATTCCTATGGCTCCGGGGAATTTATTGATGCCGCAGCCGACATCGAGAATGCGCATGAACGCTATCCTACCGCGAGCATCCGCCCTGGTTCGTGACCATTCCGCACCGCGGCGGAGCGCGGTCCACGCCGGTGCGGGCCGGCTACGGCTTGCCCGCCGGGACCGGAATGGCATCGCCGAGATTCATTGAGCCGCCGCCCTCGCTCACGTAATTGCGGTTCCAGCTCGGAATCTCAACGACGATGTCGCCCTTTACCACGCACTGGCAGCCGAGGCGGGAATTCAGCGCGAGGTCCGCCGCCTGGTCCAGGCGGTCCGCTTCGTCGTCTTCCATTTCTTCGACGTTAGCCATTCCCTCGACAATCTTAACGTGGCATGTGGTGCAGGCGCAGACGCCGCCGCACGCGTGTTCCAGTTTGATCCCGTTGTTCAGTGCCACATCCAGCACCGAGTGCTGCAGGCCATGCTCGGAATACGGCATGGTCTCCGGGTCGAACTCAACGGTGACGTTCTCTGGAAGAAATGTAATCTTCGGCAAGCTAAACCCTTTCGATCGATATTCAGACAGCGCTATCGAATGAGCGCCCCTGCTTTCATTGTCACTCATTGGATGAGCCGCATTGCGCCGGGGGATGCAAAGGAATCCCGCCGAGAGAGCGCCGAAGCGGTTGCTATACTCGAATCTTGTGTTTCACCGGATTGAACAGCAAATAGAGCAGACGGTGCGAGAAGCGCTCCGCCGTAATTTTGATTCCGACGTGCCCGTGGTGGTGGAGCAACCTCGCCAGTCGCAGTTTGGCGAGATCGCGCTGCCCGTTGCCTTCTCGCTCGCGCGCGCGCTCAAGAAAGCGCCGAAGGCAATCGCGGGCGATCTCTCCGCCGCGCTTGAAGGACAATTGCCCTACGTCGAATCGCTTGAAATCGCGGGCAACGGCTTCCTGAACCTTCGCCTGAATCGCGGGGAATACGCCATCGCCCTGCTCGCCGGGGTCGCCAATTCGGCCCTGCCGCCCGAAGGCAAGATTATCGTCGAGCATACCAACATCAACCCGAATAAGGCGGCCCACATTGGCCACCTCCGCAATGCCGTGCTCGGCGACACGTTCGTGCGCATGCTGCGCGCGGCCGGCGAGCGCGTGGAGGTTCAGAACTACATCGACAACACCGGCGTGCAGGTGGCCGATGTCGTGGCGGGTTTTCACTTCCTGGAGAAGCGCTCCGCCGCCGAAGTGCAGGCGCTCATCGGTGATCCCGCGATTCGCTTCGACTATCTCTGCTGGGACCTTTATGCCCGCGTGAGCGCCAATTACCAGGAGAACCCGGAGACCCTTGCCTGGCGATCGGAAACCCTGCATGCCATTGAAGCCGGTGAGGGCGAACTCGCCGCAATCGGCCATCTCGTGGCCGATGCCATCGTCGCCCGCCACGTTGAGACGATGTATCGCCTCGGCATCGAATACGATGTGCTGCCGCGAGAGAGCGAGATTCTCCACCTCAAGTTCTGGGCCAGGGCGTTTGAGCTTCTCAAGCAGCGCGGGGCCATATATTTCGAGGAAAAGGGCAAGAACAAAGGCTGCTGGGTGATGCCCGCGTCGGCCTTCCGCCAGAGCGGCAAAGCGGAGACCGCGGCCGCGGCCGAGAACGCCCCGAGCGAGGAGGAAGCCGAGGACAGCAAAGTCATCGTGCGCTCGAACGGCACGGTCACTTACGTCGGCAAGGACATCGCCTATCAGCTCTGGAAGTTCGGCTTGCTCGGCCAGGACTTTTATTACCGCTTCTGGAAGCGCTATCCCGAAGGGCATCCAATCTACGTGAGTTCGAGCGATCCCGCTCAGGCCGCTCCCGCCGCGGAGGTTTCCTTCGGCGGCGGCAAGCGTGTCTACAACGTCATCGATTCCCGGCAGAGCTATCTGCAGGATGTGGTCGTGGCCGGGCTACGCGCGCTGCACTACGACGAAGCGGCGGAGAACTCGATCCATTTCGCCTATGAGATGGTAGCGCTCAGCCCGCGCTGCTGCGCGGATCTTGGCATCGCGCTTTCCGAGGAGGACGCGCGCAAGGCGTACGTTGAAGTCTCCGGCCGCAAGGGGCTCGGCGTGAAGGCCGACGATCTCATCGACAAGCTCATAGAAACTGCGTATGCGGAAGTGCTGTCGCGCAACGCCGAGCGCGGCGAAGAGGCTTGCCGCGCCGTTGCGAAACAGATCGCCGTGGGCGCTCTCCGTTACTTCCTCCTCAAGTACACGCGCAATTCGGTGATCGCTTTTGACTTCCAGGAAGCGCTCAGCTTTGAAGGCGAAACGGGACCCTATGTGCAATACGCGGCTACCCGCGCCCGCAACGTCTTCACCAAACTCGCCGAACGCGGCGAGGAGTTGCCCGATTTCCTGAGCCTGCTCACGAAGCAAACGCTGGCCCGGCAGCTTGAGGACGAAAACCTCTGGCAGTTGCTGCTGCTCGCCTCCAAGAACGTCACCGCCATTGAGCGCGCCGTCGCGGCCGGCGAACCCGCAAACCTGGCCAAGTACGCTTTCCAACTGGCGCAGAGCTTCAACGAGTTCTATCACGGCTATCCTATTCTGAAGGAACCGGACACGGCGCGGCGCGCGTTTCTCCTTTGGCTTGCGAGTTACTTCCGCGCGCAGTTGCTCGGAACCCTCGGCGTGCTGGGTATTGAAGCACCCGAGTTCATGTAACGGACAGCGCTCCGCGAGGAGAGGAACTCAATGCGCGTCTTGATTTGCGGGGGCGGCGATGTCGCGCTTCTGCTGGCACGCCGGATGAGCCGGGAAGGCAACGATGTCGTGGTCGTGGAAGCGGACGCCCGCCGCTGCGAGTATCTCGAGGAAGCTCTCGACGCCACCATCGTACGCGGCCACGCCGCCAGCGGCCGCACCCTGCACCGCGCCGGCCTCACCCAGGCCGATATGCTCATCGCCGTCACGAATTCGGACGAAGTGAATTTTCTCGCCTGCCTCATCGCTCAGAACGAGCGCGCGGCGAAAATCCGCATTGCCCGTATGCGCACGCACGAAGTGGCGTACTGGCGCCACATGGCGGAGAATCTCGGCCTTGAGATCGACCTGATCATCCACCCGGAATCCGAAGTGGCGGAGCGCATTTTGCGCGTGCTCGCCAGCCCCGGCGTCTCCGATATCCACGACTTCGCCAACGGCTCCGTGCGCCTCTTTGGCCTCACCGTTCAGCCCCAGAGTTGGTTGGCGGGCAAGACGCTCCGCGAGTTGGACGCCGCCGGCCCCCCGCGCAATTCCATCATCGCGATGATCTTTCGCAATCAGCACGTCATCATCCCTCGCGGCAGCGACACGCTGGAACCCGAAGACCACGTCTACGTCTGCTGCAACCGCGAAGAAGAGGACGAAACGATGCGCTTCATGGGGCTTCCCGGCCATACCAAACTCGAAAGCGTCTTCATTCTGGGCGGGAGGCAGATCAGCATTCAGATCGCGCGGGAACTCGAAAGCCGCAACGTGCAAGTGAAGCTCTTCGAGCAGAATCTGGATCGATGCAACCTGCTCACGGAGTTGCTCGACAAGACGCTCATCGTGAATGCCGATGGTACCGAGGAATCCATCCTGCTCGAAGAGAACATCCGGGGCGTCAGCGCATTTCTCAGCCTCACCTCGGACGATGAGGATAACCTCATCGCGTCCCTGCTCGCCCGCAAACTGGGCGCGCACAAGGTAGTAACCCTCCTCAACCGTCTGAACTACCTTACGATGGCCCAGCGCCTCGGAATCAACACCTCGATCAGCCCGCGCACCGTCGCCGTCGATCAGATCCTGCAATTCGTTCGCAAGGGCCGCGTTCTTTCCGTAACCACGTTTCGCGAGGAGGAGGCGGAGGCGATCGAACTCCTCGCGACCGAAGACTCCCGCTACGCCGGCAAACGCCTGATGGACCTCAAATTTCCCGACGGCTGCATCGTAGGGGCGATTGCCAAACCCGGCGGCGACGTGATCGTGCCCCGCGGCGCTTCGGTGATCGAAGCCGGGGACCGCGTGATCTTTTTCGCGCTCGAATCCGCCGTCCCGAAGCTGGAACAAGCCTTCTTCAGAGACCGAGACGGGAGGGGCCGGAATTGATCCGCTACGGCGTCCTCGGCTTCATCTCCGGGCAGTTCCTGATTCTCTTCGCGATCTCCATGCTGCTGCCCATCGCTGTGGGAGTGAGCTCCCGGGACGATGGGCTCGCGGTTCTCTGTTATACCGCTCTCGGCTGCGTTGCGGCCGGCCTGCTCCTGATGCGGGTCTGCCCCCGCTCGCAAGCCGACCTCACCCTGCGCGAGGGCATCATGCTCGTGGTGATGCTATGGACCGGCGTGATGATCGTGGGGGCGATCCCCTTCATGTTCTCTCCCTGGTTCCCCACCGTCATCGACGCCATCTTCGAGTCGACGGCCGGCTTCACCACCACCGGGGGCACCGTTCTGCCCGACGTCGAAGTGCTGCCCCCGAGCATTCAGATGTGGCGCTGCTTCAGCCACTGGCTGGGCGGTGTCGGAATCATCCTGCTGGCGATCGCCATCCTGCCCCTGCTCGGAATCGGCAGCATGGCTCTCTACAAGGCGCAGGCCGGCGCGCTGAAATCCGAGCGTCTCAAGCCTCGCGTGATTGAGACGGCGCGCGCTCTCTGGAAGTTCTACGTCGTAGCCACCGTCATTCAATACCTGGCGCTTCGCATTGCCGGCATGAACTGGTTCGATTCTCTCTGCCATACCTTTTCCACGATGGGCACCGGCGGCTTCTCCACGAAGACCGCCTCCGTCGGCCACTACAATAGCGCCCCGATGGAATACATCATCATCGTCTTTATGATCATTGCCGGGCTGAACTTCACGGTGCATTACCGCGCCGTGCGGGACCGCTCCGTCCTCACCTATTTTCGCGACATCGAGTTCCGCGTCTTCCTCACCATCATCGGCGCGGCCACCTTCCTCATCATGGTGTCTCTCTTGGAGAATCAGCGCTACGGCCTGGAACTGGCCTTCCGCCGGGCGCTTTTCCAGGCCGCTTCCGTGGCTTCCACCACCGGTTTCGCCACGGAGAACTATGAACTCTGGGCGCCGCTCCCGCAGATGCTGCTCTTCCTTCTGGGCGCCCTCGGCGCAAATACCGGCAGCACGGCCGGGGGCGTCAAGAGCTTTCGCGTCTACGTGATTTTTCTTTCTCTCAAGCGGGAATTCAAGAAGATGGTGGAGCGCCGCGCCGTATTCGCGATTCGCATCGGCGGGCAGGTATTGAGCGAGGCCCAGGTGCACAGCGCGCTCAGCTTCGTCCTGATGGTCGTCGTGTTCCTCGCCGCGGCGTCCTCGATGCTGGCCGCCCTGGGCGTGGACATGCTCACGTCGGTCACCACGGCCGCCTCCTGCATGTTCAGCGTGGGTCCCGCATTCGGCACGGTAGGCCCCGCCGAAAACTACGCGCACCTGCCGGGTTTGGCAAAAGTGATCCTCTCCGTCTGCATGCTCGCGGGACGCGTGGAGTTCTTCACGCTCCTCCTCGTCTTCGCGCCCGCCTTCTGGCGCAAATGAGTCTCGAAACCGGCGGCTAGCCAACGAGCTCGAGGTGCAGATACCAGACTCCCACGGAAGCCCGTTCCCCCTCCGCATTCACACTCTCGAACCAGGCTTCCGCATCGCCGGGCCCGGCGGGAATGGCCAGTGCGGGGAACTCGCAGTCCTTTTCCCCTGCCGGTAGCGGCATGGTGGCATCCACGCCGTTCAAGCGGAAGCGCGCCGTGCGGATCCCGTCCGTTGGCGATCCATCCAGCCGCACACGATAGGTTCCACCCCGGCGCACGTCCACTTCCCAGTGGCCCTGAACGCCGCTCTCTTCTCTCCAACCCGCCCTTGGGCCTCGCCAATCCTGCCGCGTGAGCGTCACCGGATTCGCCTCCGCCGCCCCCACATAGATCCGTGGGGGCGCAAAGCCGCGTGTAGCGGAGACGGAGATCAGCCAGTTGTCATAGCGGCGCGTGAGTTCGGCGGCGAGCTGCGGCATCTCCGCCGCCAGATCCCTGGTCTCGCCCGGATCGTTCGTGAGATCGAAGAGTTCGCGCCCGTTCGGCAGTTCGCGCTGCAGTACGAGCTTGTATCTTTCCGTAACAACGGCGGCGGATTCCCGAGGAATCGGCTGGTCTCCCCGATGCCACTGTGTAAAGAAAGTGCGATCCGCCCAGCCCCCGCCGCGGCCTTCCAGCAGCGGCACCAGGCTCTTGCCGTCAAGTCGCAAGCGGCTTGGCAGCTTCACGCCCGCGTATTCGCAGATCGTGGGAAGCAGATCAATGTGCGCGGTCAGGCGTTCGCACTTGCTCCCGGCTTCAATGCGCCCGGGCCAGCGGACAAACAGAGGCGTGCGGATGCCGCCCTCATACACGCTGCCCTTGAATCCGCGCAGCCCCGCGTTGAAGCGCTCCGGGCCGCCGGCGCCATTGTCCGTCAGGAAGATCACGACGGTGTCCTCGGCCAGGCCCAGTTGGTCCAGCTTCGCGAGCAGCTTTCCCAGGTTGTCGTCAATGTTCTTCACCATGGCGTAAAGTTTCGCCACATCGTCGCTCAACCCCGTGCCACGGAAAGGGGTCACCCACTCTTCCGGCACCTCAAGCGGGATGTGAGGCGCGTTCGTGGCAACGTAGCAAAAGAAGGGCTCGCCGCGATGCGTCTCCATAAAGCGCATCGCGGCCTCCGCGAAGATATCCGTGCAGTAGCCCTCGAAGCGCTTCTCAACGCCGTTCTCGCTCAGCATCGGATTCAAATATCCGTTATTCGGCGGGTCGGAAGGCTGGCCGATGCCGCCGCCGTGATGCACCAGCGACACCTCAAATCCCTGGTCCATCGCGCGCATGGGGAAGTTGTCCCCCAGGTGCCACTTACCGAAGATTCCGGTGCGATACCCCCCGGCCCGCAACAGTTCCGCGATGGTCGTCTCGTCCGGATACATCATCGCGCGACCCTTGAAGGTATCCACGACGCCCGTTCGATAGTTGTAGCGTCCGGTCATCAGGCTCGCGCGTGTGGGGGCGCAGACCGGAGAGACATGAAAGTTATCGAAGCGCATGCCCTCTTCGGCCACGCGGTCCATCCGCGGAGTCTCCAGAATCGTGTTCCCGCCGGCGGATAGATCGCCCCACCCCTGGTCGTCGGTCATCACCAGCAGCACGTTGGGACGGCGCGCGGACTTCTGGCAGCCAGTCATCGCGGCTGCGGCGGCGGTGGCACCGGCGGCCAGGAATCCTCGCCGGCTGAATCGAGTCTCGTGGCTGGGTCCCCCGAGCCGGCTGGAAGCAGGGCGAGCGCCCAACGGAACTGCACGCATGGCGTTCTCCAGGCAGAGCATCAATCGCCACACCGGAACGGTCGCCAGGATCGCCCCGCGCATGGCCCGTGTGGATTATATCTGAACCTGGGTAAACGTTCCGAATGGAGCGCTCTTTCCCACCGACGCTCGCCCCGCGCGCGCTAGGAATTCAACAGCCGGATCGGCTTCGCTTCGCGGGCGATCACTTTCCCGATGCGATGAAATCCCCGGTGGCGAATCATCGCTTCCGGCGAATCGTCGCTGTCAATCGCCACCAGCAATCCGCCGGAAGTTTGCGGATCATAAAGCAATGCATCGAGGTCCGGGTCGATCTTCGACGCATATTCCACCGCGCAACCGGCGAATTCCCGGTTGTTCTTGAGCCCGCCCGCGTGCGCCTTCTCGTGGGAATAGGTGAGCGCGCCTGAAAGCAGCGGCACCGCCGACGCATTCACCGCGGCGGTAATTTCGCTCCCGGCGCACAGTTCCTTGAGGTGGCCAAGAAGCCCAAAGCCCGTCACATCGGTGCACGCATGCACGTTCAACCCGTCGAGCGCTTCCGCCGCCGCCCGGTTGAGTTCCAGCATCGAAGCGATGGACGCCGTGACATCGCTCGCGGCGGCGTCGCCCCGTTTGGCGGCAGTGGAGATCACACCCGTGCCGATCGGCTTAGAGAGCAGCAGCGTATCACCGGGCCGCGCGCCCACATTCCGCCAGAAACGCTTCGGATGCGCAACGCCGGTGACGGCGTAGCCGAACTTCACTTCCTCGTCGCTCACGCTGTGTCCGCCGATCACGGAACAGGCGGCCTCCCTCATCTTCTCCGCGCCGCCTTGCAGCACCTCAAGCAGCAGATCCGGGTCCCCGTTTCCCGGAAACGCGACAATCGAGACCGCCGAAATCGGCTTCCCACCCATTGCATAGACGTCGCTCAGCGCGTTTGCCGCCGCGATTGCCCCGTAGGTGTATGGGTCGTCGACAATCGGTGTGAAAAAATCTACCGTCTGGATGAGGGCGCAGTCCTCCGTCAGCTTGTAGACGCCGGCATCGTCGGCCGTCTCAAACCCCGCTAGCACTCGCGGATTCCTCCACACCGTCAGGCGCGGAAGGACGTTATCCAAAAACTTTGGATTCAATTTGGACGCTCAACCGGCCGCCTTGGCATTCGCCGTCAGCCGGTATACGGTTTCTCTGGACATACCGGGAAACGCAACTCCCGCGTGGCACGGCCCAAACCGCCCGTGCCGGTGGCGAGCGGAGCTACTCCCTAGTGTAGTGCTTTGGCGCGCTATTCGCCGGGGGGCGCATCAAAATTGCCCCGCTCGCGCATCTGCCGCGGATCGGGAGTCGAAGCGGCGGGCGCGGCCTCCTCGATTCGTTCCCCGCGTCCCTCTCCGTTTCGCAACTCTTCCATCACTTCGCGCACCACTTCTTTCAGAACCGCGCGGTCCATGGGGAAGCCACCGGTTCCCGCCAGTTCCCGTGCCACGCCTTCGCCGAGATAAAGCGTACGGTGCGGATAAGGCATTTCAATTCCAAGCTCGTCGAAGCGCTTCTTGATCCGGCGGTTCAACTCGCGGCCCACTGCCCACTGCTGGATCGGCCGCGTCTTGATTCGCATCTTGAGCGTCACCGCGCTCTCGCCAAACTGATCAACACCCAGCACTTCGAGCGGCTCCAGAATCATCGCGCTGTACGCCGCCTCCGCTTGCATCTGCTTAGCCAGTTCCCGCACCGTCTCGGCTACCTTGTCGGTGTCTTCCTTATAGGCCACACCCAAATCCCAAACGTAATACGAATACTCCTGCGTCAGATTTGAGAGCTTCGTGATCGCGCCGTTGGGGAAAATGTGGACGGTCCCTTCCATGCTCCGCAGCCTTGTCGTGCGCAGATTGATCTCCTCCACCAGCCCGCCGGTGCCGTTAATCTCCGCCACATCACCCACGCGAATCTGATCCTCGAGCAGCAGAAACACACCGCTAACCACATCCCGCACCAGATTCTGCGCGCCGAAACTCACCGCCAGACCAGCCACGCCGGCCGTAGCGAGTATTGGCGCAATATCGAAGCCCGCCTGCTGAAGAGACGTGATCACCGCGATCACCCAGATGAGGGAAGTCAGTGTGCGCCGGAATAGCGCAGCCAAAGTGTTTGCTCGCTTGGCGAATTCCCCCGCGTCGCGATGCGACTGGTCCATCGCCCTCACCATGTGAGAGCGAATCTTCGGCACAAAGCGATTGACGATCACCGTGGCAACCCACGCCAGCAGAATCACGATCAGGACGCGAATCGCGGATGCGGAATACATCAGCACCCGCTGGGGCGATAGCGCCTGTTCCCAGAATCGGACCGTGAGAATGTCGAAGATCTGAAAGAAGAGATACAAAGCCAAAATGCAATTCCTTTCCTCGCGAGGGGGTGGTCATTGGCCGAGAGGGGAGGCAGCGGGGTTCCCGGGCCTGAGGTGCGGTGATCCAGGAATCTGGCTCGGAATCGCCGGATGCGGCGTCCGCACCGCCTCCTTCCATCCTACGCGCTCTTCCGCCGCGCTGCGTATCCTCGCGCTTCGTCGGGCGAAACAATCTCGCCGGGGTTCAGGCCCTCCGCCACGCTTCCCTCATCCCGTTCAGGGCTTCGCCCCGCTACTCGAAGAGGACGAGGTGACAATCACGCCCCGGCGGTTCAGCACAATGCGCTGGCCGCGCCACTCAACGGTGTTGCCCGCGATACCGCAAATCCAGATCGCAAACGCCCAGATGTCCCGAAACGGCTGCAGGACCAGGAATGCGAACGAAATCGGGTCCTTCAGTACGGCCTTGGCAAGCCACGCCCCGGCGAGGATTCGCAGCGCCAGCAGTAGAAGGCCGCACGCCCAAAATGGCGTTGCCAGCAGCAGCATTCCCCAGAGCGAAGCGTTCGCCACTGGCAGGCCCGCGTAACCGTCCGGGCGCGAAGCGCGAATCGTCCGTGCCCAGCGCAACTGATGCCGCCAGACCTCTCCCCAGGTCTCCGCGGTCAATGAAGTCTCCACGGGTTCCTTGAGCACCCCGATGTGCAGCCCGCGTTCCCGAACCAGGCGACCCAAATGATAGTCGTCGGCAATGAATTCGCCCAGCGCGCGGCAGCCGCCAATTGCTTTCAACAGGTCCAGCCGCAGAGCCATGGTGGACCCGAACGCGAACTCGGAAACGCCGATCAGTCTTCCCACCAGTGCGCTCGGAGAAAAGTCAGTGGAGATCCCAAGCGCCTCCCACCGGCCCGCAAACGTGTTGGAGCGGGCGCGGTAGAGAGCGGTCACCAGTCCCACTCCAGGCCGCTCCAGTTCCGCCGCCACCGCCCTCAAATACCCTTCCGGCACAAGGATATCGCCGTCGCTAATCAACACCACCGGATAGCGCGCCACGGCCTCCATCGCCGCCATCTTGGCCACCTTGCGATTGGGCAGATCAGCGTCGATCACCAGGAGCCGCGAGGGAATGCTCGAGTGGGCAGCCATCACTTCGTGAATCACCGGAATCGCGGAATCGTCCGCATCGGCCACCGCAAAGAGCATTTCGAACTCCGGGTAGTCCTGCGAAGCGAACGATTCGAGCGCCTCGCGCAAGCCGTGATCAAGGCCTCGCAACGGCTTTAGAATCGAGATTCCCGGCAGCATCGCCGGCGGTGCCGCTCGCTTGCGCCGCAGATGCTGCAACCCCGCCGCCACTGTGAGCAACTGGTAAGCACCCGCAATGCCCGCAATCGCCAGCAATGCATAGGAGAAGGCGCTTGAGTAACCGAATTCCATCGCAATCACGTAAGGATCAGCGCCACTCCGGCCGCCACCAGCGCGGTGCCGCACCAGCGCTGCCAGTGGACATGCTCCTTCAGGATGAGCCGTGCCAGAATCGTTTCGAGCACGATCGAAGCGGCGCTGGCGGGAACCGCGAAACTAAGATCCGCCATCTCCAGCAGCTTCAGAAATGCAAAGAACGAAATGGCAAGAAAACCAATCGACGCGATGATCGGAAGCCGCCGAAGAAACCGTCCGATCACACCGGCCAGCGCACCCGGGCGAAAATCATCCACTTCGCCATGGCGCTTCATGTCCCAGCTTTGCAGCACTTCGCTCGCCGTGGTCGCCAGCACCATCAGCGCCAGATACGCCCACGTCATTGCCGCGGCTCCAATGCGCCCGCACCCTTCCCCGCGGGATGGACGCGAGTCTGATCATGGATCGTGAGTCCGGTAATCACACTGCCCGCCACGATGAGCAGAGCGCCCAGCCAGCGCTTGCCGTCCACCGCTTCCCCTAACAGGAATGCACCCGCGGCAACGTTCAGCACGTAGCCCAAAGAAGTGACCGGTACCACAAAGCTCAGGTCCGCCCAGCTCAGCAGCGTCATCCGGGAAAGCATCCACACAATCAGCAGTGCGATTCCCAGCCACACAACCGGGCTCAGAAACGGCACAAGGAAAGCGGGAATCGGGAGCGCCGCCCCCGCCTCCGTTCGCTTCATACCCCAACTTAGAAAGGCGTTGCCAGCCACGTTGGAAACAATTACCAGCGCCGTAAACAGGCCCGTCTTCCACACGCGACTGGTGCGCGCGCGGACGGAGGTCGCGGACTTCGTCCCACCGGGGGGCTTGCCCATTCCGCTCGCCTAGTCGCCCGTTGCCGTGGCCCGCTCGGAGGCGGCGCGATGGTCTCGCACGAAGGCCTGCCGCTTCTTGCGCAGCGCCAGATACTCCCGCGCTTCCTTGGCCAGCCGCCGGCGCTCGGAGTTGGAGAAGATGGCCTTCCGCACCACGCGCCAGATCGCCCTCGGCCGGAAGTAGTATTCGCCGTAAAAGCGTTCTACCCAATCCACCAGTTCGGCCGGGTCCAGGTTCTCGTAAGAGATGTTCGGAAGCTGGTGGCCTTCCTCGTCGGTCATGGAGCCAATCGTGATCAGCCCGTTGTCCTTCACATAATCGTAGAACTCCGTGCCAGGGTACGGATGCGCGATCGACACCTGGATAGTTTCCGTATCGAGTTCCTTCGCGAAGTCCACCGTGCGCCGGATCGATTCCCGCGTCTCCCCCGGCAGGCCCACGATGAAATCGCCGTGGATCGTGAGGCCCAGCTTATGCGCGTTCTTCGTGAAGCGCCGCGCCATGTCGAGCGTCGCGCCCTTCTTGATGTTCTTGAGGATCTGCTGGTCGCCGCTCTCGTAGCCCACAATCATCAGCCGGGCGCCGGCGTCCTTCATGGCGGAGAGAGTGTCGTAATCGGTGGTCACCCTGGACGTGCAACTCCAGGTGATATTCGCCTTCTCGAGTTTCTTGCAAAGTTCGATCGTGCGCTTTTTCTGGTAGTTGAAAGTGTCGTCGTCAAAGAAGATTTCCTGCAAGCCGGGGAAATTCTCCTTCGCCCAGATCACCTCGTTCACCACATCGTCGTTGGAGCGCAGGCGCCAGCGGTGGCCGGAGTGCGTCTGCGGCCACAGGCAGAACGTACACATCGCCGGGCATCCCCGCGACGTGTACAAGGAAATGAACGGGTGCTTAAGAAACGGAACGTTGTAGCGTGTAAAATCCAGATCGCGCTTATAGACCTTGCTCACCCACGGCAATTCGTCCAGATTCTCGATCGGCGGGCGCTCCGGGTTGCTGCGGAACGCGCCGTTCTCAAGCCAGCTCACCCCGGGAATCTCCGCCAGCGGCTTGCCGTTGGCGAAATCCACAATCGAGTGGTCAAATTCCTTGGAGCAGACGAAATCAATGGCGCGCGAAGCCTTCAGGCATTTCAGCGGCTCCACCGTCACCGGCGGCCCCACGAACGCCACCTTCAGTTTCGCGTTCGCTTCCTTCATCATCTCCGCGATACGGACATCCACCTCAAAGCCCGGCGTGGACGTGAAAAGCACAAGCAATTCGAAATCGCTCGCCATCTTCACCGTGTCTTCGATGGAGATCTTGTGAGGAGGGGCGTCCACCACCTTGCTATCGGGCAGCATCCCCGCCGGGTAGCAGAGCCATACCGGATACCAATACGATTCGATCTCGCGGGTGGCCGGCCAGCGGGAACTGGCCCCGCCGTCGAAGCCTTCAAACGAAGGGGGATTCAGGAACAAAGTACGCATGCGACCTTCTTACAGTTTGGAGCGGATATGTTTAGACCACAAGCCGCGCGACAAAGCGCCACTCCTGGATGAGATGCGCTACGACTCCTTTTAGTTTAGCGAACCTCCGTAAGAATCGAGCGCATTCCGCCACGCCTTTCCGGTGTTTCCACGTGAATCGCTCCCGCCGCGTCTCCCCCCGCGGCGAACGTCTGGCGCGTTCCTGGCCGCGTGATAAGCTAGGGTTTCGGCCTTAGGCGCATCGCCATGGCCCTCATTTCCCCATGAAATCCTGGCTTTCGCATGTGGTCGTAGGATGGCTTGTTCCCGGAGGCGGACACTTCATGCTGAAGCGGCATGGCCGCGGCGCACTTCTGTTTTTCGCCGTCACTATGATGTACCTGTTCGGCCTGATGATGGGCGGGACGGTCTACACGCCCCGCACCGGCGATATGATGCTCACGCTGGTGCATTCCGGGGGCTTCATCTGCGACCTGCTCTCCGGCCTGCCCTACGTCCTTTCCGTGGCCTTCGGCTACGTTGGGTCCGATGCGCCCGGCCTGGAGTTTGATTACGGCACCGTCTTCCTCGCCGCCGCCGGACTATTGAACGTGCTCGCGATGGTAGATGCCTATGAGATCTCCATCGGCAGGAAAGAATAGCTTGATGGAACGACGCAATGCCTAAGCTCGCCCTCACCCACTTCGAAGCCGCGCTGCTGTTTGCGCTGCTCACCTCCGTCGTCCTTGGCATCGTCTCCAAGAAGACGGATCGGGAGCGCCTTCTCTACGGCGTGAAGTGCTTCGCCTGGTTCTTCGTCACCCTTGTGGCGGCGGGCTGGCTGATGTATTTCGGACATCGCTAGACCGCCCCGCCCCCGCTTTCCCGCTCCTCCGCAAAGCGATATACTCGTTGCGCATTCAGAGGCGGTGCCCACCTTGAAATCAGAGAATCCCCCCGCGTCCACTTCCTCCGCAACCCAGGATCGGCTCTTTTCCGTCGACGCGTTCCGCGGCTTCACCATGTTCTGCATGTTCGCGGGACCGTTTGGCCTCGACTTGTTCGAACACCATTGGTTCCTCGGCCACATCGTCTGGCAACTGGACCATGCCGAGTGGACCGGAATGCATTTCTGGGATCTCATCCAGCCGTTCTTCATGTTCATCGTCGGCGTCGTGATGCCATACTCCTTCGCCCGCCGCTGGGCCAGAGGGGAATCCTGGAACGAGAGTCTCATGCATGTGCTGCGGCGCGCCGCGCTCCTCATTGGCTGGGGGCTGGTGGCGCGCAGCATCGGCGCGGGCCGGCCCAATCTGGACCTGATCAATGTTCTCGCGCAGATTGCCTTCACCTACACTGTCGCCTTTCTCATCCTGAAGAAGAGCTGGAAGTTTCAGGCGAGTGTTGCCTTGCTGCTGCTCGTAGCCCACACGCTCCTCTACCTCTTCGTGCGCGTCGACGGCGTGGAAGGCCCTTGGGTGCGGAACGCCAACATCGGCCAGGCGCTGGACCTGATGATTCTTGGCAAGACCTGGGGCGGCTCCTACGCCACGATCAACTGCGTCAGTTCCGCCTTCAATACCATCCTTGGCGTCTTGACCGGGAGCCTGCTCTTCTCAAAGGAATCGCTTTCCCGCAAGACGCGGATTCTGGCCTATTCCGGGCTCGGACTCGTCGTCGCCGGCCTTGCCCTTCACCCGTTCATCCCGATCAACAAGAAGATCTGGACGGCCTCCTTCGCCATTCTGAGCGGGGGAATTACCGTGCTGGCGCTGCTGCTTTTCTATTGGGTCTGCGACGTCTGGAAGAGGCGCGCCTGGGCCGGTTTATTCGTGATGATCGGCGCGAACTCCATCTTCATCTACCTCTTCCATGAGATTCTGGGCCGCTGGATGCGGCACACCGCACCTACCTTCACGAACTGGGCGGAACCCTTTGTCGGCGTGTGGGCGCCGTTCACCGCCGCGTGGCTCGCGATCGCGTTGCAGGTCTACGTTTGTTGGTGGCTCTATCAGCGGCGGATCTTCTTCAAGCTTTGAACCGGGCAGGCTCCAGAGGAATCGCCGGGACGCCGCTTCGAGTATCGGCGCTTCGGCCATCGGGAGAGGCGAAGCTTAGCGCGATGCTTCCTCGAACATGCCGGAGATCTCCGAGATGGCCAGATCCGCCGCTCCCGGCTCGTCAGCGTCCGGCTCGTCAAAGGTGATCGGCGCAAACTCTTTCGTCACGGGATTGTAGGCGTCTACCTGTCCGGTCTCCAGGTGATACACCCAGCCGTGCAATTGAAGAGCGCCCTGCGCCACGGCCACAGCCACCACGGGATGCGTCTCCAGGTGCATGAGTTGGATCCGCACGTTCTCGCGCGTCACCATCTCGATGCGCTCTTCCTCCGTGCCATTGGGGCACCGTGCATTCACCAATTGACGCGCCACTTCCGCGTTTGCCAGCCATCGGCGGGTATTGGGAAAATCCTCAACCGTTTCCGGGTGAAGAATCGCGGTCATGGCCCCGCAATTGGTATGGCCGCAAATAATCGCGTGCCTCACCCGGAGCACCCCGACGGCGTATTCAATGGTGGAAGAGACCCCGCCGTAAAGCGTTCCATGCGGCGGCACGATATTGCCCACCTGGCGGCTAAGAAACAGTTCCCCCGGCGGAGTCTGCGTGAGGAGCGAGGGAACGATGCGCGAGTCTCCGCACGTGATGAACAGAGCATACGGAGCCTGGCCGTCGCACAGCGATTCGAACAACGCCTTCTTAGCCGGAAATACATCTCGCTGAAAACGATGCAAACCCGCCAAAATTCTCTGCATGCTGGCTCCGGACTCTTAAGCGACCTTGGAGCGGCTCTCGGGATGCGTTCAGGCGCGCGCGAACTGCTTGAAATGGACCAAACCGGGAAACGCTCTCCCTGGGCCGACTAAGCCCATTTTAGCGGTTGGGCCCGCGCGGTGGCCACACCAAATACGCCCGATATTCAATGGGTTTCCGCACGGAGGACGCTCCCCATCGTTTCCGCTTTTCAGCCGCCCTACCCCGCCCTTCCCGGCATCCGCCGCATCGCCCTGATACACCGCCGCCCCGGATGCTATCATCGAAGATTGGCATCTAAGAGGTTTTCGTGGCTAGACTCACTCGTAAAGAACTGAAAACAGACCGCTTCGCGGAAGGCGTCGGCGCTGCCCTCGGGGGCGTGCTGGGCCACAAGAAAGAAGTCACCCGATATGGCATTATTGCGGCGGTAGTGCTCGTCCTCATCATTGGCGGCGTCACCTGGTATCGAACCCAGGCCCAGCAGCGCCGGGCGGATTTCGACGTTCTCCTGAGGACCATGGAGGCGCCGATCGCGCCTCCGGGCCAGAGCGCCGGTGTTACCTACGCCACCGAAGCCGACAAGGAGAAGGCCGTCGCCGCCGCGCTTGAAGCGTTTTCCAAGGAACATTCCGGCACCAATGAGGATGCTCTCGCGCACTACTTCATCGCCTCGAACGCAGTGGAAGACGGGAACCTCGATAAGGCGCTCAGCGAAGTGGAAATCGCAATCAAGAACGGCGATTCCGACACCGCCGCCGTGGCCCGGTTCCTGAAAGGAAACATCCTGGCATCGCAGGGTAAGAGCGACGAGGCGGAGAAAATCTACCGCGACTTGCTCAACACTTCGTCCGGCTTCATGACCAAGGGCGAGGTTACCGTTGCGCTGGCCAAACTCATCAGCAAGAAGAGCCCCGATGAGGCAATCAAGCTGCTCGAACCGCTGCGGCTCGCGGAGGGTTCCACGCAGCGCATTGCCAGCCAGGCAATCGAAGAAATCCGTTCTTCCAGCAAGAACTAGGGCAGATCGTTATGTCCTTTTCCGGCGAGGGAAAAGACCCGGGGAACGCATCGCTGCTCAAGCTGCGTTTCCCGCTCGCCTCCTGCCGCGGCCGCCGCTACCCGGAACTCAGCCATCGCTATCGCAGCGAGTTTCAGCGGGACCGCGATCGCATCATCCATTGCCGCGCCTTCCGCCGCATGGAAGACAAGACGCAGGTCTTCTCGGATCCGCAATCGGACCACTTCCGCACCCGCCTCACGCACACCCTCGAAGTGGCGCAGATCGCCCGCACCGTCGCCTCCACCCTGCAACTCGATGAAGAGTTTACGGAGGCGCTGGCCCTCGCTCACGACCTCGGCCATCCGCCCTACGCGCATGCCGGCGAGTGCGAACTCGACCGCGTCATGCAGACCTTCGGCGACCGCTTTGATCACAATTTCCAGGCCCTCCGCGTCGTCGAACTGATTGAGCGACGCTACGCCATGTTCCCCGGCCTCAACCTCACCTTCGAGTTGCGCGAAGGCATCGTCAAGCACTCGCACGATCTTCTTCCCGGCGAGTATCCCTTTCTCGATGAGTATCTGCCCGGCCTCTTCCCACCGCTCGAAGCCCAGATCATCGACCTTGCCGACGAGATCGCCTATAACACCGCCGATCTCGACGATGCGCGCGACGCGGACATCCTCACGTGGGAGGAGATCCGAGCCTCCGTGCCGAAGTTCGACGAATTGGCCCGCCGCGTGGAGCAGCAGTTCGCCGGAGCGCCATTGCGGGAACAGTTTGTGGAAACCCTGCGCGCTCTGCTTGACTTCCTCGCTACCGCATTGATCGAGGGTACCTATCGGGCCGCCCTCGCGGCGGGTGTCGAGACAGCGGAAGACGTGCGCCACTCCCCGTTTCGCCTCGCATGCTTCACGCCCGAAGCAGCGGAAACCAGCGCCGTGCTGAAGCGCTTCCTTCGCGAACGGGTCTACCAGTCCCCGGCCATTCGCGGCGTTCGCGCGCAGTGCGAGGAAGAAATTCGAACCCTCTTCCGCTTCCTCCTCGATCACCCCGCCGCCATTTCCGCCAGCTTCCGCGAGTATCACCAGACGGAGGCGCCGCACCGGCTGGTCTGCGACTACATCGCGGGCATGACCGACGGGTTCTTCCGCGGAACCTACGGCCGGCTCCTCGGAACGACCCGAACCGGCTAATCTTCGCTCTTCTTCACGTGGTTCGTCACTTCGGCGCGCCGCACAATGTAGAGCTTCCGCAATTGCCGCACAATCTCCGAGCCAATCTTGTCCGGGCTTTCTTCCCGGTCGTGTTCCACTTCCACTTTGATATAGATGTCCGTCCTGGGCATACTCTCCCATCTTACGGAAAGCGGGCGTCACCCCTCATGCGCCCGCGCCTCGGCTCGCCGGCCACGCTCCGGAAGGAAGTTTGCCGTCGGGCGCGGCGCTTGTCGCCCCCCCCGCGTTTTCCCATCCGCATATCCAGCGAACAACCGGCTCGGAGGGATTCCATGAAGGCGGAACTCACCGAAGAGCGTCAAGGGCCCCAGAAACTCGTCGGCGAGTGGGAATACGAATGTGGCGCACGCGCCAGGCCCGGTCACGGCAGCCGCAATTATTTTTCCATCCGGAAACTATCGCGGATTCAATTCCTTACGAACGCACCTACCGCGCACCGTCCGCCCGATGGTTCGAAATCCGCCCCCCCATCGAGATAATCAAGACGCCGGGGAGATCTGCGTCCTCGCCACCCATCCGCGCCGCGCGCTCCTTGGGCTTCTTTCACAACCGAATAAGACAGTCCGGCGACAGCTTCCCCGCCCCCCGTGGTTCTTTCGGCAACATCGTCAACTACCCTCGATTGCGCAACGGATCCACGAAGCTTCGCGAGGCTGGATTGTCCGGATTCCATCCGGACAATCCGGACAATCCCTGCATCCCCCTGGAATGCGTAACCGATTACTTATCAATTACTTGCAAGATCTCCGCCGCGATTCGAAAAGGGCGCGATTTTTCGCGGATCCGGACAAACTCCCGGCGCCGCCAACCCCTTCCCGGAACCCCATCGCGCGGAACTCGTGCCTTCTTGAGAAGACTCGGTCAAAAGCGGTAGAAGACGCTCTTCTTTTCGGCACGGCCTGTTCCTGGACTCCAGTACACGCGTTCCCACCGGAATGGTGGACGGGCGGGCGCTGTGCGATAACGTCAAAGCGTTGTATCGCACGGCGCGTGCCCGCGATGCCTTCCGCGCAAACGAGCGAACCCCACGTCGCTTCCGTATCCGAACGCTATATCGGGACAGATCCTAAAGTTTCTCCGCGCTTCGGTCGATAGAGCAAGTTACCGGACGCGCCGGGCTCTCGGGGATCGGGAAAGGCCGTTCGGAAAACGCCCACTCGGGCAAGCAATCGACGCGTCATGAAACTGAATGAGAGCGGCAAACCCTGGGCCGATGTCCCCACGCTGGACCGGAGCGTACTCGAAGAACTGCGTGAGTATTCGAGTGAAGAGCAGGACCTGGCCGAGGAACTGATCGATCTGTTTCTCGATGACTCCCCGAAACAGTTGATGGCCTTGCGGCGCGCCCTTCAGGATACCGACCGGGGCGAAGTGGAGAAGCGGTCTCACCGGCTGAAAGGAAGTGCTGGCAGTATCGGCGCGGCGAGGCTCCGAAAGATCTGCGAAGCACTGGAAAGCGCCGCCAGGGAAGGATCGGAACCCACCACCGCGGCCACCGATGCCGACGTGGCAGCGGAATTGGAGGCCCTTCGGGAAGCGCTTTCCTCTTTCACGAAACGGGCCTCGTAACCGGACGGCTCTCCTCGCCTGGCGTCATCGCCGTCTTCAACCCCTGGCCCGGGCGAATCCGCGTCGGCATCGATACCCTTGGCAGTGCGCTCCGTCGCGGAAAGTGACGCCTTTTGCTGCGAACCCATCCTTTCTATACTGGAGACTGGAGTCAATTATCCTTAACGAAGTTGGGCAATGTGGCCGACCTCACCACTATTCTTGACCGGGTCCGGTCCGGCGACCCAGCGGCGGAAGCCGAACTGTGGCCCCTCGTCTTTGACGAACTGCACCGCATGGCCGCCGCCCAGTTGCGCAATGAGCGCACGGATCACTCCCTGCAGCCCACCGCTCTCGTGAACGAAGTCTTTCTGAAACTGAGCGGCGGTCATGCCGTGGATTGGAAGAACCGCGCACACTTTTATGCACTGGCATCGAAGGCAATGCGCCGGATCCTCGTGGACCACGCCCGCATCCACGGCCGCCTGAAGCGGGGCGGGGAATGGCGGCGCGTGGAGTTTGACGATGGAATCATCTACCAGCCGGAGAAAGCCTGGCAGATCGTCGCCCTCGATGTAGCGCTGGACAAATTGGCCGAGTGGGATCCTCGCCAAAGCGATATTGTAGAAATGCGATTCTTTGGCGGCCTCACCGAAGATGAGGTCGCCGAGGCGCTGGGCATTTCCAGCCGCACCGTCACCAGGGAGTGGCTGTTCGCGAAAGCGTGGCTATGGGATCAGATCTCGGGATGACTCCGGAGCGGTGGCAGCGCATCAAACGCCTGTTTGACGAAGCGCTTCCGTTGAACGCCGCCGACCGCATCGCCCTGCTCGAAATCGCGGCGGAGACCGACGACGAAGCCGCCCAGGAGGTCAAGCGGCTGCTGGCGCGATCGGAAAGCGCGGGGAGTTTTCTGGAGCAGCCCGTCGGAGATGCGCGAAAGATCCTGAGCGACGCGGAACGGGACGCGGAACCCAGCCTCTCCGTGAACCAACGCCTGGCCGGCCGTTTCGTCATCGAGCGCTTCATTGCCCACGGCGGCATGGGGGAGGTTTACCGGGCGTTCGACACGGAACTCGCGATCCCGGTCGCCATCAAGACGCTGCGCCGCGAATACGCGCGCGATGCGGTTTTCCTTGACCGGTTTCGTCGCGAGGTGCAGACCGCGCGTTCGATCCACGGCGACCACCTCTGCCGCATCTTCGACATCGGCCGTGACGGCGAAGGCGACAACGCCATCGTCTACATTTCGATGGAGTTCCTCGATGGCCCCACGCTGCGGGACGTGATCAAACAGGAATCCCCCATTGGGCTCGAAGCGGCGTTGCCGGTGCTTCGCGATATCGCGGACGGGCTGGAATCGCTGCAGCGCCGGGACCTGATCCACCGGGACCTGAAGCCGGGGAATATCGTTCTGGTAGGTTGGCGAACACCCGCGCAACGCGCCGTGATTACCGATTTCGGGCTCGCCCGCTACGGGTTGCGCGACAGCCAGGCGAGCGGGGATTCCGCGGAAACGCGCACCAGCCACTCCGGCCGGATCGCCGGCACTCCCGACTACATGGCCCCCGAGCAGTTGAACGGCAAGCCCGTGAGTGCGGCAACCGACATCTATGCGTTCGGGGTGGTGGCTTACGAGATGGTGACGGGGAAGCGCCCCTTCTCCGGCGATGGCTGGGAGAGCGCCTTCCTGCGGTTGACGGAGAATCCGGAGCCTCCCCGATCGCACTCCGCCACGCTGCCGCTCGTCTGGGAACGCGCCATTCTGCGCTGTCTCTCCCGCGAACCGGAGGAGCGGCCGGCATCCGCGCGGCTGGTGGTGGACGTTCTGGCCGGAGAGCAGCCGGTGTCCGCGCTGCGCAAGGGTGCGGTGCGGCGCGCAATCCGGACGATTTCCCTGTGGAAGGTGGCGGCAGCGGCACTTCTGCTGGTGGCCGCCATAGGCCTGGGATGGGGGATCGCATCCCGGAACTGGTTCGGCATTGGCCCGCGCACCGCCGTGCAACGGGCGGGAAAACACATTACCGTTCTTCCCTTCTCTCATTCCGCGTCCGATCCGACCCTTAGCGCGTACGCCGACGGATTGATGGATACCATTACGAGCCGGCTCACGCAGTTCGAGCAGGAGGATTCTCAGCTTCTGGTAGTGCCCGCCACCGAGGTTCGCAGCCTCCACGTAAACACTCCCACGGACGCGCTTCGCCGCTTCCAGGCGGACTACGCCATCGAAGGGCGTGTGGATGCGCAGGAAGAGCGCGTGCGCCTGACGCTTACCGTGGTGGATACCGCTACCATGCGGCAGTTGGAGACCGCGGTGATCGATGAGCCTCGACAGCGTTTGCTGAACCTGCAGGACGGGGCGATCGCCCGGCTCAGCAATGCCCTCAATCTCCGCGTGAGCGAAACGCGGGGTGACGATCCGGCGGCGTCTCTGCGCATCTCACCGGCGGCCTATGACTACTACCTCCAGGGCCGCGGCTACCTGCAGCGCAATGATCGCTCCGAGGATGTGAAACTGGCAGTGACCCTCTTCGAGCGTGCACTCTCGATCGATCCCAATTATGCGCCGGCGCTGGCGGGTCTCGCGGATGCGCAATGGTACCTCTTCGAACTCAGCCGCGATACCAAGTGGGTGGGCCTGGCGCGTCGGTCCGCCGAAGCCGCCCTCAAGGCGAATCCGCAACTTGCCAGCGCCCATATCACTAAGGGGCACATCCAGAACGGCACGGGCGACTACAAGGGTGCTGTTGAGAGTTTTGAGGAAGCGCTTCAATTGGACAACCGGAATCCGGAAGCGCTCTACGGCCTCGGAGCGGCCTACGCAAGCCTGGGCCAACTGCCGATCGCGGAAAGCACCTATCTGCGCGCGGTGAGTTACCGGCCCGGCGATTGGCGCGCCCACAAAAAGCTGGGCGTGTTCTATCTGACGAACGGTCTGTTTGAGAAAGCGCTCAAGCCGCTCCAGTTCGTGGTGGATTTGACCCCGGACAACGCGCAGGGCTACAACAACCTGGGTGTCGCTTACCTGCGGCTGGGCCGCTTCGAAGAGGCAAGGAAGAACTACCAGAAGACGATCGATCTGGATCCGAGGGTAAGCGCGATTACGAACATGTCCAACCTCGAGTTCCTGGCGGGCAATTTCGCGGCATCCATCGCGTGGAATCGCAAGGCGCTCGCGATGAACGGAAGAAGCTTTCGCGTCTGGGGAAATATGGCCGCGGCATACGAGCGCCTGGGCGACCGGAAGGAAATGGAAACGGGCTACCGCAAAGCGATCGAATTGCTACAAGGGGAACTGCAAGTCAACCCTCGTTCCGGAGAACTGTACAGTTACCTCGCTCATTATCAGGCTCCTCTGGGCGACCGCGCTGAAGCGATTGCAAATATGAAAAAGGCAATCGAAATCGAATCATCGAATCCCGTACTGTGGCACAGGAACGCGGAAACCTGGATCAGCCTGGGAGACGAAGAGGAAGCCATTCGGGCTCTTCGGTCCGCCGTCAATTACGGCTTTCGCCTGAATACGCTGCCGCCAAGCTCCCGCCTCTATTCAATGCGGGATCGGATTTGATATTCCGCACGGGATCCCACCCGCACGCGTTGCCGGTCACCCGCTCACCCGGAAAGATTTCTCTTGCCATTGGTCCCGATGGGTGACACGCTAATAAACCATGGCTACTAGAAAACTATCTACAAATACTTGCATTCTGAAGGTAAGAAAGCGGAAGGGTTTTGATCTGCCTTGTCTTGAAATGAACCCGAACCCGCTCCAGATTGTAAAGGGCAGGGAGCGCGCCTCCAGGGAGATCCGCTTCATCGCGGACAAGGCGAACCCTGTCCCGGTCGAGCTGCACTTAGAGAATGGTCCGCTCGATTTCTTTTTTGGCGATGCGGATCAGGACACCAATGTGATCAAGCTTGCTCCCGGCGCCGAGATGTCCTACCGCATCAAAGCCCGGCTCGGACTGGTGCAGAGAAAGAACCTCAAGAACCGCTTTACGAACTGCGATTCGCCGTATGCGCTGGTGCTGAAGTTCGATCATCCCGGTCTTGCCGATTGCGGGCACGGCTCTCATACCGACGCGCACATTGAATGCTGATACCGCAAGGCGACGCGAATTCGTTGTGCTGGGTTTGCGTCAGGCTGAGGGTCGAATCCGGCCCTGTGGCGGAACTTCACGTGCCAGGCTCTTTGAACGACTTGTCCGCGCAATGGCCCGCCGCCGAGACGGGAGAGTTGCTGGTGTTTCGTCCCGGCCAACGCATGTTTCGCACGACGCTCCCGGTGGTTGCGCGGGCCTGCCGCCGGGGGCGCGTGTCTCTGCCGGACGAGGGCATACTCGAATTGCGCGCCCGTTTGTGGATCTGCGGCAACCTTGTCTCCAAACCGGAGGCGCTCCGCGAGGCGGAGTTTCAAGTCGATGCGGCGAACAAGTGCCTTGCGCGGGGGGCGGCACCCGCCGATTCCGGCATCCGCTTGCGCTTGCTCGAACCGCGCACCCTGCCCGAGCGGACGTTTGAGCGCCCGGAGGAAATCGACTGCCTATCGCCGATGGCGGCATCATCCGCGGAGGGCGATATCATCGACATCTATCTGCACGCCCACGCCTGGGCGGCACGTGCCTGCCCCCTTTATCGCCGCATCTTTCTGGGATATCCGCGCCTCCACCGTTTTACGCTCGCACACGAACTGGCGCACCTGCTTGGCATGCCGCAGCGCGCGCACGTCGATGACAACCGGCACCTTGAGCGGGGTAACGTGATGGATACCACTCCCGTTGGGGGAAGCGGCGCGCTCACACTCGGGCAGGCATGCATCTTCAACCTTCACGTGGATTCGCTGGCGGCCCGCATCCGGGCGAATCGCGACCGGCGCTTTCCGCTCCGCCGGATGATCGACGCAAACGGAGAGGCCGTACGCGGCCCGTCACTCGGTTTCCATTTCCAGGCACCCCGGTCTGACAACCTCCGGGGATGCCCCTGAGATTACGCCCCAGCGGCAACGCGGACCTGCGCACGGCGGATCCAATCCACGATCAGGCTCAGCGTGTGGCGGTTCGACTCCTTGGGATCACGCGCGGGCATCCACGGTTCGAGTGTTGCGCCCCGGGCCAGCATGCAATCAATGCGCGGCGCGAGTTCCGCGGGCGTCAGATTGGCTGAGGGAATCCAGTCAATCACGTCATGGCGCTTCACCCAGGCATCGTCGATGGGGTTATATCCCCACGAGATCGCCAGGCCCGGGACACCCAACCGAAGCAGTTCCATCGCCGACTTGCGGTTGCTCTTGGTGATGGAGCCGTCACAGGCGACCATCCAGGCATCGATCTCTTCCTCGTACTCCCGCACCAGAAATCGCGGCTTCATGGCAAAGCGAGAGCGAAGCATCTCCGCATCGTCGCCCGCCATCCACAGCACGTAAACATCGCGCGCTTCGAGCAGGGGCAGCGCCCCTTCGAGCAACTCAGCCAGTGGCGTAATCGCCTCTTTCCAACTGCCTGGAAATACGCCCAACAGCGTGGCATGGGGGGGCAGGTGAAATTGCTCGCGCACCTTCCAGCGGTCCGCCCGTGTGTGCTGGAACTCGCGAAAATAGGGACCGCAATAGGTAATGCGCCCGGCGAGCAGCGGCGGTTCCTCAAAGATGCCCTCATCTTCGAGGAACAGAATCCGATCCGCCAGGCGCAAGGCCGCCATCGTCAGTTTGTCCGGACTGGTGAACCAATCGGTGAGGAAGAGCGTTGGCTTATCGAAGATCTTGGCCGAGGGCATCACCGCGAACTCTTCATGGGCGATGACGAGATCGGGCTGAAGCCATCCGATCAGCCGCCCCGTGAGCACGCTCGTCTCCACGTAAGAGTTCTGCGCGGGCAGACCAAGATCGATGATCGGCCGGCCCGCTTCGGAGATGGCGCGCACACCTTCCGCGTAGGAGACAAAACGTGTCTCCAGTTGCGGAATCTCGCGCTGCAGGGCGTCAACGATCTCCAGGTCCAGCATGGCGTGGCCGCGCCCTCGTCCGCGCGAGAAGTAGAGCAGCTTCGTTGAGTCCGGTCGAAATTCGGGGAACGGCACGGTATTAGCGTAGCGCAGCAAGTGTGACGTCGTGATACGGGGGCTGTCCGAGGTCCTCCAGGCGCGACGAACGACGCTACCATGGAAGTCAGTATCCACGAATGGGGCGCTTGCTTGCAGAACGAGAACACCGAGTTCAACCGGCCGGAACGCGCCGAACCCGCCGACTGGCCCCGCAATTACTTCAACTACTTCACCGAGATTGAAGAACACTTTCAGCGCGCCCGCGGAACGGCGCTCTTCCTGCTTTCCCCCATTGATTGGGCGCTCATCGAATCCTGGAAGAACTCCGGCGTCCCTCTGGAGGCGGTGCTGCGGGGTATCGACGCCGCGTTTGAGAAATGGCGATCCGGCAAGCGGAAGTTGCAGCAGGTGAACTCGCTCGCCTATTGCTCACAAGCGGTACTCACGGAGGCGCAGCGATTGCTGGACCGGCAGGCTGGCATCGACGCGGGTGCGCCGAAACCAAGTCGTGCGCCGTTCACGCGGGCCGCGCTCGCGAATTACCTGCGAGCGAATGCGGATGCGTTGGCCGCTTCCCCGCATGAGAGCATTCAGGCGCTCGGCGTGACGCTCCGCACCCTCGCCGCTGAGGCATCCGCGCTACCCGAAGGTCTGGATGGGTTCGACGCGGAGGATTTGGAGCGGCAACTTACCTTGCTCGAAGAGAAGATGCTGGCGCAGCTTCGCCTCGTCCAAAGCGACGAGAGCCTGCTCACAGCGCGGCGCGAACTCGATGCGCAACTCAAGCCCTACCGGGGAAAAATGTCAGCCGAGCAACTCCGCCAACTGGAAGACCAGTACCTATCCCGCAAGCTCCTCGAACTGGCAAAACTGCCCCGGCTAAGCTTGTTCTATATGACCGACTACGGTGTTTAGTCTCCCAACGAGCGGGGGCGCGCGCACGCACAGCACAGCCGCCCGCCGTTCTGGCTCACAATAGGAACTGACCGTGCAACTGAAACCTGCATCCCGAACTACGGTGGCGTTCGGCCTTCTATTGGGGCTGGCCGTCGGCATCTTCGTGGGACTTTTCCTTCCGCGACTGCAACGATCCCTCTTCCCCGGCGGGAGCGTCTCGCGCGTGATAGACCCGCCTTCGGTGGTTATGCAGATCCGCGGTCTGAGCCAGTTGGTGACGGTGAAGTACACCATCCAGAAGGCCGTCGCGCTCGAAGAACAAAAGGTACCCTTCGGCGCGGAACGCCTGCTGCTTTTCGTGCAAGCGGAGGTCGCGGCGGGCCTCGACTTGAGCCATCTGCGCGATGACGATATCCGTCTGTTGCCGGACGGCGCGGTGCTGGTCTCCCTGCCTCCGGCCGAGATCACCAGCGTGGAGATCGATGATAAGCTGACCCGTGTGTGGGATCGCTCCATTACCTGGTGGACGCCCTGGGTGCCCTACAACCAGGACCTCGAGCGACAGGCACGCCTCGAAGCTCGCAAGGAAGCGGAGAAGGCCGCGCGCGACATGGGGATCCTCAATCAATCCCGCAAGAACGCCGAGGATATCATCCGCGGCTTGCTGATGAGCACTGGCGCGAAGGACGTAAAGTTTCTTGACCGAAGCTGAAGGGGTGCGACTCGGCATGCTGAACCGGGCGCGGGAGATGAGGACGGCGTGACGAAGTATCTGGTTGTTCTGGCGGGAAGCGGACTGGGCGGCCTGTTGCGTTTCGCCGCGGGAAACTGGGTGCTTTCCCGGCTGGACTGGCGCTATCCCACGGGCACGTTTCTGATCAACATCACGGGGTCCTTCTTCATCGGATTGCTGATGGCGTTGCTCACGGAGCACTGGGAAGTGCATCCCTATTGGAGGCTGTTCCTGGTGGTGGGACTTCTTGGAGGCTTCACAACCTTCTCCACCTTCGAGTTCGAAACCCTGCAAGCCGTGCGGACCGGACACCGGAGCGTCGCCGCACTATACGTGATGAGCAGCGTGGGGTTTGGCTACCTGGCGGTATGGCTGGGCGCAACGCTGGGAGCGCGAAAGTAATCTGTCGCCAACCGGTACGGAAAGCCCCGCACTCGCGGGCTGACGCTACCCGGCTGAACCCGCCCGACGATTGAGATATCCTTCGAGAAGCTTCGCCGCATCCAGCGGCGCTATTCCGAAGGAGATCCTCCATTCATGAGCAACAAGATTGAAGACATTGAGGGAATCGGTCCCGTGTATGCGGAGAAACTGGGCGTTGCCGGCATCAAGACCACGGCGGACCTGCTCGCCAAGGCCGGAGCGAAGAAAGGACGCGCCGAACTGGAATCGGCCACCGGCATCGCCGGCACTCTCGTCCTCAAGTGGGTGAACCACGCCGACCTGATGCGCATCAACGGCATTGGCGGACAGTACGCCGAATTGCTTGAGGAAGCGGGCGTGGACACGGTGAAGGAGCTTCGCACCAGGAACGCCGCGAACCTCGCCGCCAAGCTGGCCGAGGCCAATGAGAAGCGCAAGCTGACCGGGAATGTGCCGAGCGAATCCATGGTGACGAAGTGGATTGAAGAAGCCAAGGGCATGGAGCCGGGCGTTAGCTACTAGCCGCGAATTCCGGGCTCCCCGCCAGGAGAACCCCGCTTCGCGGGGAGCCTGCCCACGACCGCATCCCCACAAGTTCCCCACAAGGCGAACTCGCCTCTCCCCGTGAAACAATAGTTCTTGAACCGATCCCGCATGGAAATCTTCAAGGACTTCTCGATTGAATCCGCTCATCGCCTGCCAAATGTGCCCGAGGGGCACAAGTGCGCGCGGCTGCACGGGCACTCCTTCCAGATCCGCGTCTACGTCGCGGGACCGCTGCATCCAGAACTCGGCTGGGTGACGGACTTCGCCGATATCAAGTCCGTTTGCGAACCCGTCGTGGAAGCGCTGGACCATCGCTATCTCAATGAGATCCCGGGCCTCGAAAACCCGACCAGCGAGAATCTGGCGCGATGGGTCTGGCAGCGTCTGAAGCCGCAATTGCCGGGCCTGAGCCGGGTGCGGATTATGGAGACCTGCACGAGCGGGTGCGAGTACACGGGAGACTGACAATGGCGCTTTACCTGGGTGTGGACGGCGGCCAATCAAGCACGACGGCGTTGATTGCGGATGAAGCCGGACGGGTGCTCGGGCGGGGCACGGGCGGACCTTGCAATCATGTCGGCAAGGCTGAGGGCCGGGCGCGCTTCCAGGGCGCGATGGAGCAGTGCCTGAACGAGGCCGCAACGCAGGCGGCACTCGACCGACAGACGCTCGCATTCCGCGGAGTGTGCATGGGCTTCAGCGGTGGCGCGGAGGACAAGGAAACGTACCTCCGCGAAACCGTGAGGGCGGAGAACTATCTGCTTACCACCGACGCCTGGATTGCACTAACGGGCGCCACGGGTGGCGCCCCTGGACTGATGACGATTTCGGGAACCGGATCCATCGCGTTGGGCCGCAATGCCGCGGGCCGCACCCAACGCGTTGGAGGCTGGGGCTATATCTTCGGCGACGAGGGCGGCGGCTTCGACATTGTGCGGCAGGCCCTTCGCGCCGCGCTGCGCGAAGAGGAGGGCTGGGGACCCGAGACCGCACTGCGCGCCAAGTTGCTCGATGCGAGCTATGCACCGGACATCAACACCCTGCTGCACTGGTTCTACACCGATGACTGGCCGCGCGCCCGCGTGGCCTCGCTCGCGCGCCTGGTGGATGAAGCCGCCCGCGAAGGGGACGCCTGCTCCGTGGAGATTCTCCACAATGCCGCGCAGCAATTGGCCACCATGGCCGCCGTGGTTCGGGAATCGCTGTTTGCGCCGGGGGAACCGGCGGCGGCCTCCTATGTGGGCGGCGTCTTCCACAGCGAAATCCTGCGGAACCGGTACCGCATGCTGGTGGAGCTCGAAGAGGGGAATTGCTTCGCCGCACCGGTCTACGGTCCGGCTGAGGGAGCGCTGATCGAGGCTCTGCGCGCGGACGGCATTTCCGCTACTTTGACCTGTTTATCCGCAAAGCGCCCTTAAGCGTGCATGCTACGATCAAAAGTTAGCCAAGCCAGGAGACGACTTCTATGCCTAAACTATCCATCCGTGATCTTGACCTTAAGAATAAGGTGCTATTCATGCGCGTTGATTTCAACGTGCCGCTGAGCGAGGACGGACAAACCATCACTTCGGACAAGCGCATCAAGGCTTCCCTTCCTTCGATCGAGTACGCACTGGAGCATGGGGCAGCACTGATTCTCGCGAGCCACCTGGGCCGCCCGAAAGGCAAAGTGAACCCGGCGATGAGCCTGAAGCCGGTCGCCGCGCGCCTCTCTGAGCTGATCCATCGACCGGTGAAGATGGCACCGGATTGCATCGGCCCGGAAGTGGCCGCGATGAAGCCCGCTCCGGGTGAAGTACTGCTACTCGAGAATCTACGCTTCCACGCGGAAGAGGAAAAGAACGATCCTGAATTCGCGCGGCAGCTTGCCTCGCTGTGCGACGTCTATGTGAACGATGCCTTCGGGTCAGCACACCGCGCGCATGCCTCCACCGAGGGGATCACGAAGTTCGTGGACAAGTGCGCTTCCGGACTGCTGATGCAGAAGGAACTCGAGTATCTGGAGATGGCTACGAGCAATCCTCCGCGACCGGCACTGGCGATCCTGGGCGGGGCCAAGGTGTCCGACAAGATCGAAGTGATCCAGAACCTCGCGAAGATCGTCGACAAGCTCATTATCGGCGGTGCGATGGCATACACCTTCGCGAAGGCACAGGGCCAACCTACCGGCAAGAGCCTGGTGGAAGACGACAAAGTGGACCTGGCAAAGAACCTGCTTGCGGAGTTCGGCGGCAAGCTGATGCTGCCGATTGACCACGTGGTTTCGGCCGAGTTCCGCGAAGGCGCACCCTTCGAGGTGGTGGACCAGATTCCCGACGGCACGATGGGCCTCGACATCGGGCCGAAGACCGTGGCCGCTTTCGAAGCCGTGATTGCCGAGGCGAAGCTGATCATCTGGAACGGACCGATGGGCGTTTTCGAGAAGCCCCCGTTCGATAAGGGCACGATGGCTTTGGCCAAGGCCGTGGCCGATTCAAGCGCCGTTTCGATTGTGGGCGGCGGAGACTCCGAGAAAGCCATCAAAGCCTCCGGCCTTGGCTCGAAGATCAGCCATATCTCCACTGGTGGCGGCGCGACCCTCGAATACCTGAGCGGAATCGTTCTGCCCGGCGTGGCCGCGTTGGACGAGGCCTGACCAAGGCGCGCAAGCCAGCCGCGCCGCGAGGCGCTGGCGGCCTGGGAACGAATGGACTTCCGGTGAAACAGCCTTCCGCCACCCCTGCGACAGCCGGGGTGACTTAGCCGGCAGAGTCGCGTGCGGGAGACGCCGCAAGCAGCGATCTTCTGCCCGGCCCGGTCACGCCGGAATCAACTTCCGCCTGTGCCGGGGGCGCATTCCATCCGCGTATCCGCCCGGCCAATTCGCTTGGGATATCGCCCTGGTCACTGCATTTGCCCGCGCCACACGATATACTTCCGCTCACGATGATTAGTCGCAGGGCACTTCTGCAAGGAGCCGTCGCCGGACGCGGGAAGCGTCCGAACGTGGTCTTTGTGTTCGGGGATCAGTGGCGGGCTCAGGCTTTGGGATACCAAGGCGATCCGAACGCACACACTCCGGAGATCGACAAACTCGCCAGGGAATCCTTTCAGTTTGTGAATGCGGTCTCCGGACTGCCGGTCTGCAGCCCCTATCGCGCGTCGCTCATGACGGGACAATACGCGGTGAGGCATGGGCTGGTTGTGAACGACGTGGAACTTCGGCCCAACGGGCCGACTCTCGGCCAATGCTTCCGGGATGCCGGCTACGACACGGCATACATCGGCAAATGGCATATCCACGGGAGTCCCGATGGGCGCTTTGGCCGGAGACTAGCGCCCATTCCGGCGGCATCGCGTTTCGGCTTTGATTATTGGCGTACCTGTGAGTGTACGCATGACTACAATCACTCTCTTTATTACGCCGGAGACGATACAACGCCGCGTTACTGGGACGGATACGATGCGTTCGCGCAAACGGAGGAGGCCTGCGCGTTTCTCCGCCGCCGCAAGTCCTCCCACGATCCGTATTTTCTGGTTCTCTCCCTCGGCCCTCCGCACAATCCCTACGGAACGGCACCGGAGGAGTTCGCCGCCCTGTATCGCGATCGCAAGATTCGACTTCGCCCCAATGTGCCTAGAGCGGCGGCGGAACAGGCTACGAAAGACCTTCGCGGCTACTACGCGCACATCGCGGCACTGGACCGCTGCGTGGGCCGCCTGCGCGACACCCTGGACTCCAACGGGCAGGCCGAGGACACGATTTTCGTCTTCGCCTCGGACCACGGCGATATGCTCCACAGCCAGGGCATGACAATGAAGCAGCAGCCCTGGGAGGAATCGTTGCGCGTGCCGTTTCTCATCCGCTGCCCGCGCCTGGCCGGCGGGCGAAGCCGCAAGAGCGTGACGCCGATCGACGCTCCGGATATCATGCCCACGCTGCTCGGGCTCGCGGGATTGCCGATACCGGAGTCCGTGCAAGGGACAAACTTTGCTCCGCTGATTAGGGGCTTCGCAAAGGATGCCAACGAACCCGCCGCCCTGCTGAACCTTCCGGCGTCGTTTTCCGTAATGCGACGCTTCGGTATTGCGGAATACCGGGGACTTCGAACACCTCGCTACACCTACGTGCGTTCCATTCACGGTCCCTGGCTGCTGTACGACAATCATTGGGATCCCTACCAGATGCGGAATCTCGTCGAAAGCCAGCCGGCGGTTCGCTCAAGACTCGATCGTAAGCTGGACGAGTTGTTAAAGAAGGCCCAGGACGATTTCCTGCCCGGAGCCCGATACATCGAACGCGCCAACGCAACTCACTACCGCGAGACGAACAATGAAGTGGGAACATGCGAAAGCCCGTGGGGAGACTGGCGCTCCACCTGGAAATGATGCACCGGGGGAGGAAATGCGCCGGGGCGGCGGTGGCGGCGGCATGCCTTCAATTTCGTAAGCTACCGGCGGGAAGTGGATCTCCGCATCTTCCGTCGCCAGGACTCGTGCCGATATTCGAGTGATTCTCTCAAGCCATGGGGGAGCTTTGGCACGCGGTTGGGCGTATCCTGACCGCGAGGCTTCAGGCGAAGCACGACTTTTTCGCGTTGTGGAAGAGACGCAAGGCGGGCTTCGTGCCGCGGCGAGCGGCCGATTCCGGCTCTCCGGCTTCGAGAATCAGTCCGCGGTCGGGCAGATCCGCGACCTGCTCGGAAACCGTGGGATTGCTGAAACGGCTCCTCGCGTGAGATCCGGCTGTGAACGAGGACCGCATTCGCGCATTAGGGCGAACAGGCTCACCCTTTTCATGGACTTCATTGGAATTGGGCTGACTCAACGGGAGAAGGATCCCCGGGCTTTCATGGTCATGGAGTGACAATCTTTGCCCTGATTGTAAGTTGGATAAACGATTCTTGATCCTTGCAAGAAACGAAGTTCTTGCAAATCCAGCCGAAGTCAACAACCTGTCCGCCCGCCATTCCCGCAAATTCGAGCAAACTCGGAGATCTCGGTGCCTACTCCTGGAGCAAGCCGTTCCACAGCAGGAAAGCGGGCGAATCGAGGATGAGGCAGATCCGAGATTTGAGGATGGATACGACCTCGGAAATTGTTATCTGTTCTTACGCGAGCGAATGCGGAGGAGCAAATCGCCTCGCAGCCTGAGAGTTCTTAATAAATTTTAATGTGGAGTGATTCCAAACTGTTGGAGACGAGGATGGCATGCCAGAGGCAGAAGAGATCTCCCCGCGATGAATGGCGATTCGGACAGAATTTGCTCAAGATGCGGCGGAAAACGGCATCTAGCGTGGTGAATGCGGCGGCGAGCAGGACGCGGAGTGACGCGAATTGCCGCCATGGATCGTGCTTCCCGCTGCCATCCATCTGGATTAAAGCGTATTGACAATCGATACGACTCCCAGTATTGTTAATTCACCTCACTAAACTGGCGATTTCGACGATGATGTCGCCTGACCAGGGGAAACTCACTTTGGTGCGCAGTTTGCGCCGATGTCCGGAGGCTTTATGACGATTGCCAGAATGACTTTTGTCATCCTTGCGGCTTTCCTATTGGCACTTCCCAGTTACCCTCAGGCCTCGAGCGGCCGCATTAGCGGCACGGTGCGGGATGAGAGCCAATCCGTAATTCCAAATGCCAACATCGAACTGACGAACACGGCGACGGGAGTCGCCTTTCGTACGGTTTCAAACAGCGTTGGTTTCTACATCTTCCCGGGACTGGTTCCCGGCAACTATGAACTCGAAGCGTCCTCGCCGGGGATGCAGAAATACACCGTGGCCGCGGTCGTACAGGTTCAGCAGAGCCTTGTGATCGACCCGATCATGCGGGTAGGATCGAGCGCCACGAAGGTGGAAGTCGTCGCGGTTGCGCCACTGGTGACAGTGGACAATCCGACGCTCGGCAGCGTGCTCGAACGGGCGAGGATTGAGCAACTGCCCATTAACGGGCGCAACGTGACCAATCTGCTCGCAACTGTGCCGGGCATGGAAGGCAACCGCGCATTCGGTATGCGCATGGGATCGCAGGAACTGGTGCTGGACGGTGCCAACCTGGCGGACCGTTTTCTTGGCGGTGACCCTCAGCGGCTGCCCAGCCTGGAATCTGTCGAGGAATTTAAGGTAGAGAACAACAACTCCTCCGCCAAGTTCTCCCGGCCGACCTCCATCATGCTCTCCACCCGGAGTGGCACGAACGCGTTCCACGGATCGCTGTTCGAGACGCACCGCAACAACGGCATCGGCAAGGCGCGCCAGCGGCAGGACAATTACTCGAAGCCTCCGCAACTGATCCGGAACGAATTCGGCGGATCCGCGGGTGGGCCGGTGTTTCTTCCTAAGTTCTACGACGGCCGCAACCGCACGTTCTGGTTCTTTGCCTATGAAGCGAACCGCACGGTAAGCTCGACCACGGGCGGATTTCGCGTTCCTACGGCGGAGATGCGGCAAGGGGACTTCAGCAACCTCCGCGACTCCCAGGGCCGTTTGATCCAGCTCTATGATCCGATGACCACGAACCCAACTACCTGGGCTCGCCAGCCGATGTCCTACCAGGGACGCAACAACGTCATTGATCCGGCGCGCATCAGCCCGTTGGCCAAAGCCCTGTACCCGATGATCCCGCTGCCAACCGATCCGGGCGTGAACCCGATGGTCGATAACAACTGGTGGGGACCGGTACCGAACAACACCAAGCAGTGGACAACCACCACCCGCTTTGACCACCGCTTCTCGGACAACGACAACTTTTATGCCCGCTATACTCAGGGTGGCTCCGAGAACTTCAGGGATTTCTATGGCCTGCCCACACTGAACAAAGTTGGAAACACGGTAAACACCCTGATGCCCAACCGCAGTTTGGCGCTTTCGGAAACCCACACGTTCAGCCCTACGTTTTTCCACGAGATCGTGGCGTCGGTATCCCGCAGCAACCGATTCCTCGGCACCGGTGAACCCGGCGTCAAGTACGCGGATCAACTGGGTCTTCCGAATCCTTTTGACGTGGCGGGCTGGCCCGGAATTTACAGCACCGGCCTCAGCGGCTACTATTACGAAACGGAAAATACGCAACGCGCGGCCTTCACCAACTATGTAGTGGATAGCAATTTCACCAAAATTGCGGGAAACCACGAGCTTCAGTTCGGCGGCCACTTCCGCTTTGATCAACTGAACTACATGCCCGAGCAGCAGCAGATTCAGGGCAACATCAACTTCTCCACGTTGGCCACGTCACTCTATGATCCGTCGACGTCCAGGACGAATCCGCAGCCTACGCCGCTCACCGGCGACAACCTGGCCAACATGTTCCTGGGCGTGGCGAACTACCGGAACAACTTTGTTCGCGGCTATTTCTACGCGCGGACCAAGGAATACGCCCTGTATTTTCAGGACAACTTCAAAGTCTCTCCCCGGCTGACGCTGAACCTGGGCGTCCGGTGGGAATACTGGCCGCCTTATTCCGACAAGCGCGGCGTGCTGACCTCGTTTGACCCGGCGACGAAATCCGTCGTGCTTGGCAATGACCTCAGCGAACTGTACCGGCTGGGCGCAACCCTGCCCGGGATTGTGGACGCCTACACCGCGCAGGGAGCGAAGTTCGTCAGCTACAAGGATGCTGGCTATCCGCGCAATCTGATGAACGGGAACCCGTTGAACTTCGGGCCTCGGCTCGGCTTTGCTTACCGCGTGACGGAGGGGAATGCTCCTCTGGTGCTTCGCGGAGGTTTCCGTATCTCCTACTTCCCGGTTCCCTTGGACACTTGGGGACGCCGCATGCGGATGAACGTTCCGCTGACTGCTCCGTTCTCGAATAACCTGATGGATTCGGCGCAATCGCCGGATGGCATCCGCAACTACCACCTCCGCTCCGTCCCGACGGTGATCGCCGGCCAGAACAGCACGGACGCCGTTACCACCGCCAGCCTGTCCTCGCTGTCACGTGGTTCGGCGCTGGTTAGCTACTTCGCGCAAGATCAGCCGGACAGCCGGCCGATGGATTGGAATCTGACTCTGGAAAAGAGCATCATGGCGAACACCGTGGTGAAGGCGAGCTATGTCGGGAACCACGTCTCCGATCTCGAGATGTACAACCGCTATAACGAAGCTCCGAACGACTATATCTGGTACACGACGACGGGGCTGCCCCTGCCGACGGGAGCTTACTCGAACGTTGCTCGCAGACCCTTCGACCAGGAAGTCTATGGCACGATCGAGGAATACCAGAAGTCGGGCTGGTCTAACTATCACGGCGTCCAGTTCGAACTGGAGCGGCGCTACTCGAACGGGATCGCCTTTCAGGCCTTCTATAACCTGAGCAATGCGATGACTGCGGGAGGCCTTAGCTACCGCGCCGTGGTGCCCAACGTCGAATCGTACATGCCGAACGCGGTCCCGACCGACTTCGACGAGCGTGCGCGATTCCTGAACTATCAGCGCGATACCGCGATTCCCAAGCACCGGGTTCGTTGGAACTGGCTGGTGGATCTGCCCTTCGGCAAAGGTAAGAAGTTCGGCGGCAACGTTGGCTCGGTCACCGACAAGTTCATTGGCGGCTGGCAGATTGCCGGACTTGGTTACATGCGCAGCAACTACTGGTCACTCCCGTCGAACATCTATCCGAACGGGAACCCGATTGAAGTCTACGGGGAGAAGTACCGGATTGAGGATTGCCGCAGTGGCAAGTGCTACCCCGGCTACCTTTACTGGAACGGCTATATTCCCGCCAACCAGATCAACAGCGTGGATGCAAATGGAAATCCCAACGGCGTGATGGGGGTTCCGGCAGATTACAAACCAGCTGGCACTCCTCTGATTCCGTGGGGTTCCACCGAACTGCCTGCGAATGCACCGGCGAATACGAACGTCTCGCGCTACTGGGATTCGAATACCGTCTGGATCCCGCTCAAGAATGGTTCCGTGCAGAGAACTACCTTTAATGACAACCTCCACCCCTGGCGACAGCAGTACTTCAATGGGCCGCGCACCTGGGGCATGGACGCTTCGATCATGAAGAATATCCCCTTCACGGAGACCATCCGGCTCCGATTCCAGGCTGATTTCTTCAACGTGTTCAATCACCCGAACAACCCGACCGGCGTTGGCGGCGATGGCGTTCTTTCCACCCGCACCAGCGGGAGCAGCGCCCGCGAGCTTCAACTGAGCCTGCGGCTGCTCTGGTAAGACGCGAATCCGGGGCGGGGCGGAACCTTCGGCGTGAAGCGGCTTGCCGAGTACGCTTCCAGCCAATCCCGGTTCCGCCCGTCTCCTCAGGTTGAAAAGACAATCAATCGATCGCGGCTGAGATCGTCCGAAACCAATGGACGGTCTCAGCCGCAAACCTTTTGGACCGCCAATTCGGTGCCCGGCGCGGTCATCCCAAAGCCGCAATCAGCGCGAACCCATCGGGCGTCTCCTCGCACCGTACCCTACCCCCGTTGCCCGCAGCCGCTATTCAGGAAGAAGTGATGCTCCTTCTCACCGCTTGCCCATTGCGTTATAGTTAGCGAAAATCGTTCGTTCCGCCATGGGAATCTGATGGCGGAGAGGCCTCTGGGAATGGGCCGATACTACGGGGAAATTGCGCGCGGGATCGCCCCTGTCCACGCCGGCGAGAGGAACCGTGCGGGTCCGCCTGCAGCCGCGGTGCGCGCGGAACTCCATCGGCTTCTCTCCAGCCCGGAGTTCGCGAAGGCGAAGCGGGCGGCGCGCTTTCTGCAATTCCTGGTGGAGAGAACGCTCGAAGGGCGGGGCGAGACGCTCAAAGAGTATGTGATCGCTCTGGAGGTCTTCGACCGGGACCAGACGTTCGACCCTCGCATCGATTCCCTGGTGCGTGTGGAGGCCGCACGGCTGCGGGCGCGGCTCAACGCCTGCTACGCGAAAGCCGATCGCAGCGGGCTCCAGATCGAACTGCAGGCCGGATCCTACATTCCGGTCTTTCTCGTGCCGGGGAGGGAGGATACGGCGGAATCGCGAGAGCCGCGGCTCCACTCGCGCGTGAATTGGCTGGGAATCGCGGCGCTGGCCGCGGCGCTGCTTGGCCTCGGTCTTTGGTTCGCCGTTGTACACCGTGCCGCCCCGCGAGAGTTCCGCGTTCTCAACCTCCACCAACTCACGGCCTACCCAGGCATCACCGCTTATGGTGCGCTCAGCCCGGATTCGACCTGGATCGTCGGGTCGTCGGACCGCGGCGACGACAAACACCTCCATCTCTGGCGCTATCCCGTGGCCGACGGCGGCGAGCCGCTCCAGTTGACGTCGGGGCCTCACAACGACGTCGCATCCGCGGTGAGCCCGGATGGAAAGTGGATCGCCTTCGAATCGGACTCCAAGCCGGCGGGCATTTATATGATTCCGTCGGCCGGCGGAGACAGGGTGCTGGTCGCGCCGTTCGGGCTCGGACCGCGCTTCTCGCCGGACGGCAGGTGGCTGGTCTACTGGATGGTCGATCCCGACACCACGTTTGGCCGGGTCTTTGTCGTCTCCGTTGGCAGACCTGGTGAACCGGTCGGGATCGGCCGCGAATTCGACGATGCGCATACCCCTTCCTGGACGCCGGGGGGAGAGGGCTTGTTGGTTTGCGGCACACGCCAGTCGCGAGGCGGACCCCATGAGGAGCACGATCTCTGGTTCGTCCCGCTGGAAGGGAGAGGGGCGGTGAAGACCGGGGCATTCGCGGCACTCACCAAAGCCGGAGTGGACGCGCATACCGGGTTACTGGGGAGGACGTCCTTTGCATGGATCGGAGGCGGTGTCCTCTTTCCCGGATCGGCAGCGGGGCGGATCCGTCTGTGGTGGCTGCCGCTTTCCGCGGGAACATGGCGAGTTGCCGGCGGCCCGGTTGCCGTCGTGCCCACAGCCGATCAGCAAGTACAGCCGTCGTCCCAGAGCGGTTCGCTGGCGTTCACGGGCGCTCGCGCGCGGACAAGCGTGTGGAGCGTGCCGCTGGCGGCGAACGGCGGGAGGGCGAGCGGAGTCGCCGAGCGATTGACGGACGACGCTTTGGACCAATTGAGCCCGTCGATTTCCGCCGACGGCAGGCGGGTGGTGTTTCTATCGGCCAGCCACTCCACCGAACTCCGGGCCCATCAGAGGGATCTCGTCGCCGGGAAAGAGACAGCTCTGGGCGCGCCAGGCCAGATCACCAACCGCATCAAAGTTTCCTGGGATGGCCGCACTGCCTATTACCGCATACTCGAGGGTCCGGAGCCCCGGCTTCAGGCTATCTATTCGGCGGATCTCCTCACGGGTCGATCCGCTCGCGTGTGCCGGGATTGCGGCGCTCCCACGGGCGTGTCTCCCGATGGACGGCTGGTGATTTACGAGACTGGCTCCACCCCCACCCGTCTGGCGGCACTACGCGTGGATTCCGGAGAATCCTGGGAATTCGCACGGCACTCGCACTATGGGATGCGATCCGCGCGGGTGGCTCCCGACGGGCGATGGATCGCATTCCATGTGGATCGCGGCTGGGAGGGGAAGCAGATCTTCATCGCGCCGTTCCGCGAGGCGGAGCCGATCGGCGAAGAGCAGTGGATCCCAGTGACGGAACCGGGCAGCGTCGATCAGGAAGTCTGGTGGTCTCCGAACGGAAGGTATCTCTATTTTCTTTCGGACCGGGACGGCCATCGCTGCGTCTGGACTCAGGAATGGAATTCCTACTCACGGAGACCGGTTGGCGCGGCGGCCGCCATCTATCACTTTCATGAAGCTCGCCTGACCCCACTCTCCTTTGTCTGGCGCGCCCCTTCGTACGTCGGCTTGTCGGTCGCTAAAGACCGGCTGGTGCTGAGCCTCACGGAAATCTCCAGCAACATCTGGATTGGCACAGTGAAGCAGTAGGAATCACTCTTGTGCGTGGTTCCATGGGTACCCGTTACACGATCGATGTAACCGTTACACCGGCGGGATGAAACTTCAAAGACACTGGCGTTCCGGCCTACACTCGGCTATTCGCAGAGTGACTGGAGGGGATATGCAGCTTCTTCGAACAGCAATCGCGGCCGTCGTGTTCCTCGCGCCCGCGTTTGGCGACCCAATCAAGCTCGTGGTGCCTTTCGGCAACACGTCCACACACGGCAATACCCTGGACGGCAGCGACGACAGTGTTCTAAGCTTTCGCGCGCAATTAGTCTACGGGCGCGGCCAGTTCCTTGGCGCGGGAATTACAGGGCCGGTGCTGATCTCCGCATTCGCCTTCAGGCCCGGGTCGAACACGGGCCCGGCGAGTCTGTCCGCCACCGCCCTCTCGATTTATGCCTCCACCACCCAGTACGCCCCATTTTCAGGTGGCGGCAACCAGCTATTGACGGACACGTTCACAACAAACCTTGGGGCGGACAATACCCTGGTCTACTCCGAATCACCCCTGACGCTCAGCAGCCCGGGTTGCGCTGGACCCGCCGTCTGCCCGTTCGATCTGGTTTTCGCGTTTGCCACCCCATTCCTTTATGACCCCACTCAGGGATTCCTCCTGCTTGATCTTCACATGACTGGCCTATCGTCAACCGGTGCTTTGGAAGCCCGCGAGTTCAATGCTCCCGGCGGCTCCATCGCTACGTTATTGGGCGCCTTGGATTCTCCAACGGGCGAATTTTTGGACCTGGGCGGCGATATCACGCAATTCACATTGGAAGCGGTGCCGGAACCCTCTTCCGGCGTGCTGCTGCTGGGCGGGCTTGGAGCTTTGTTGCTGCCGAGGCGGATGATCCGGAGGGATGCGGGGCGAAGGCGGCGGTGATGTCGTTGAAGCTCAAGACACCACCCGGAGAGTAGAGCCGGCTCCATTCAAAGACACTGCCCGCGGGCGGGCTTTCAGAAGACCTGCCCCCTTGGGGCTTTTGGCGCTGAGGGCCGGGGCGAATTCATCCGTACCGCGCGGGGGCAAGGCAAGCGCCGGCTAGCGGGCGACGTTCCACGCTTCGGCGAGCCGTTGCGCGCCACGACGCCGGTCCTTGAACAGATCCACGAGCACGTCGGTATTCGCCCCGCGCAAGCGAAGCGAATCAAAGAGCAGGCCCTTCTCAAAATCGATTCGCGTCAGGCTCCCGTGCGGCACTTCGTCGCTGCGCCAGCCGCCGAACTTCTTTGCAATAAAAACGAAGCGGTCGTCGAGCAGGCAAAGATAGCCGTCGCGATTCCTGGCGCGCTTGCCGCCGCGGCGCATCACGCCGTGCAGGGCGAATGCGGCATCTACGCCGTGCTTCCGGCGAAGGTGCGCAACGCCGGCTTCGGGCAGGGGAGAGGCAATGGTGGAAAACGCCCTTGCGATCCGCTTGGGGTCCGCGGCCAGCGCGCCCGCATCCACCGTTAGCGGTTCCTCCGCGCCATCGCTCGGGTTCAGCCAAGTAGCCAGCAGAGAGCTCAAGGCGATCCACTGGATCCGCAGCACACGGAAAACCTTCGGCGCGAAGAGGAGAGCCACCAGAAGGAACGTGCCCGCAATACCGCCAATCAATAGCGGATGCTCCACCGCCAGCCAAATGCCTACGGGAACGGCGGCGTCCCCAACGAGGCTGAGCGCCACGTTTGAAAACGGTTCCGGGCTCTGATTCACCGCCAGACGTGTGGCTGCTTTGGCCGAATGACTCGTCAGTGCCGCTCCGCCGGTGAGCAGCACGAGGAGAAAGCGAAGCGCGGGGTCCACGCTGTCAAAAGCCGCAACACTGAGCGCCGCCGCGCCGATAGGGCGAATGAACGTATGGATACTGTCCCAGGCGGAATCCAGCCAGGGAATTTTGTCGGAGAAAAACTCGATGAGCGCGGCCGTGGCGGCGAAGCCAATCACCCACCAGTTCCCGAGGATGGACAACTCCGAGAAGCTGTCGTTCAGCCGCAGCCATTCGAAACGGACGGCGAGCCCGAGCGTAAGAACCGTGAGGTAGAGGCGAATTCCGGCGAGAAAGCCGATTCCGGTGGCCGACGCGATCAGTTGCAAGGTATCCATAGTTCCAGTGCGCTCCCCATACGCCGTCTACGAATAGAATACGCGCACCGGGCCAGGATATTTGCGGGAATCTGCGTGACGGAACCCGCGGGTGACGCTTCGCACGGCGCGTGCCGCTACGCCGCGGCCCGGTCCGATTCCGTTCCGTCGTCGTGCTCGTGGCGGTCCCGGTCCACGATTTCCTGGCAGCGAACGCAATAAATCGCCCACGGCACGGCATTCAGCCGCTTGACCGGGATCGGCTCCTCGCAGCGCAGGCATTCCCCGTAACTGCCGTCGTGGATTCGGTTAATCGCCTCGCGAATCTGGCGCACTTTCGCTGCAATGCGGGAGATGTTGCCCGCTTCAAAGTCACGGGCGGCCGCACTCTGGGTGACATCCAGCGGGTCCGCCTCGTTCGAAATTTCGAGGATCTCCCGTCCTCTGGACCGCAAATCCAGAGCGGCCAGTTCCTGCTCCAAAGTGAAGCGAAATTGCAGAACTTCTTTCTCTGTCATTGGCTGATTGTTTCCTTTCGTCTCACGCGAAATACATTCATTCCGGGGATTGTTCCATCCCTTGGCGGGCGGTGGCAGGCCCGCATTCTCCTTGTCTCGTATAGGAGAGATTCAAACTGTACCAAAAGCGTTTCAAAAATTGGAGATCCGCCACACCCGGGGGCCTCGCGTTCGCGGCCGCTCCGATTTCGGAGGTGCCCCCCCCCCTGCAAAGGCGCCGTCGCAAGTTGCTTCTGGCTGTGCAATTTCCTGCTTACTTTGACTTTACAAAATAGAGCAGTTTTGCATTACACTTGTTAGCAACGCGATCAAGGCCAGTATGGAAACGAGAGCCTGGACGCTATGGAAATGAGCCACCGGAGGCCCCCTGGCGGGGCCGATGTAACCGTTGGAAACCGGGAATCTGCCCTCCGAGGCGGATGAGCGGGCTGCCAAGACGGATGCGTGTGATTAAGGGTAATGAAGAGCGGAGGCATACTTTTCCGCTTCCTCTTTTCAGGCTATGAAACGGAGCGGCTGGAGAATCCCTCAAGGGGTTGCGCCGAAGCATACGCTTAGAACTGAGACCGCAATCGAAGACGGTGCTAGAGGAATGGCTCACTCCAATAGCGATTCATTCCCTCTATAGCGGGTTGTCACGCTAAGAGGAGAAGGGCCGGATTTCCGCCGCCGTGCGCTTCGAATGCGAGTGAATTACTTTCTGACTTACAGAAATCGGGACACCGGCTGAACGGATGCCTGCAACCCGCCACGATTCCTACCGCCCGCCATTCGGGCGTCAGGAGAGCGGGCGGATTGACCGACCTCACTACAGTTTGCCCCTGGGGTACAGGATTGGGTCTTGCTGTTCCCCTTCTCTCGTGCGAGTTCAGACCCTGGACGCAGGAGCGGATCACCGCCCTCGCAATCCAGGGAATGGAATTCGAAGCTTGGACTGGCGGATCGACGCTGCCACCAAGGAAGGTAAGAACACGATGGGACTCAGTGGACATCGCCCACGAAGAGATTACGAAATCCCGGAAAGACTCCCGCTCCGCCAATACTTTGAAGAGTGTCCGCTTGACCGGATCGAGTGCCTCTACAATTTCGCCTATCTCCCGGAAGACAAAATTGACCGTCTTCGGCACGCCGCGCTGCCGGAGGACTGGGGCAGACAGAACAAGGTACTGAAGCGCTACCTTGCGCTGCACGTGGGACTTGCGGTCCGCCAGGAGAAATACGTCCAGCAGGACGTGGGCCTTATCTTCTGCGCGGGCCAGCTACAAACGCGGCTAGGGAACCCTCTCTACCTCAGATTCGAGGAGAACAAGCAACAGAAACCCGCCTATTACCTTCAGTATGTCGGGGAGGCCCTGAATTCGTGGGAGAGCCTGCCGCAACCACCGGACTACCCGGCGTGGCCGACAATTTCGCCTGGTGCGGAGATTGTGCTGGCGGGAGAGCATATCCTCAGCGATCACTCCGAGCGGATCGGGCTCCTCCGCGAACTTCCGCCGATCGCCCGCGTTTGCGCCCTAACCGGAGCAATCCACTGGGCGCTGTTCCGGGACCTGGCGATCAAGCAGCTCTACTACGGAATTCCGAGCTACTTCGTGCCGATTTACCTGCAAAGTCGCGACGACATCACGGAGCCACCCGATCTGATTGCGCCTATCCAGGTGCAGGACAACAAGATCTATGTGCGGACCGCTCTTGAGCCGCACATGGCTTACCCTTCGGCGCGGATCGTCTCCACCCGGCACGATAAGCTGCCTACCTGGCTGTTGCAGGCGTGGGAAGACTACTGCGCCGAACAGGGCGACGACGATTACGAAGACGACTACGAGGGCGGCTCACCGGAAGAACGTTCCTAGAAAGCGGGATTGGCCGCGGCGGGCGTCCGCGCTTCAGAAGAAGGCAGGCGCCGGCGCGCTTCGCGGCTATGGCGTGAACCCTCTCGCTCTCCACCGCGTGGGCGGCTCCGGGAGATACACTCTAGGCAGGCACAGGAGGTGGGGCACGGATGCGCAGTAGCGACCAGAGCACTCCGAAGACACGGCGCGAGTGGTTCCGTCACACGGCCGGGATCGCGGCCCTTGGGCTTTCCGCCGGAGCACAGCGACTCTCAACAAACCCGGAAATCCGGGGCGCAACCGTGATTCCGCTGCTGCCGCCCGGCCCCGGAAACCCACGCAACACGGAGGGCGCCTTCATCGCCTTGCGCGACGGCCGTATTCTGTTCGCCTATACGCGCTTCAGCGGTGGCGATGGCGACCATGACGCCGCCACCATCGCCGGGCGCTACTCCGACGACGATGGCAAGACGTGGACGCGCGAAGATGTGACGCTCGTCGCGAATGAAGGCGCGATGAACGTAATGGACGTGAGCCTGCTGCGACTCCGCGACGGCCGGATCGCGCTGTTCTACCTTCGGAAGAATTCCGTATTCGATTGCAAACCGTTCGTGCGCTTCTCCTCCGACGAGAGCAAGAGCTGGAGCGAGGCGAAGCAGTGTGTTTTCGAGGATGCCTATTGGGTGATTAACAACGATCGCGTCGTCGAGTTGCCATCGGGCCGCCTGCTAATGCCTCTCGCGCGCCATCTGCGTTCCGGAGGAGACTACGACCCGCGCGGAACCGCGCACGTCTACTACTCGGACGATGCCGGTTCCACCTGGCGGCACAGCCCGACGGTGCTCGAATGCCCCACGCCGAGCCGCGCCGGTTTTCAGGAGCCCGGCGTGGTGGCGCTCAAGGATGGGCGCGTGATGATGTTCATCCGCACGCGGTTGGGCAGCCAATACCGCTCCTATTCGAAAGACGACGGCGAAACCTGGAGTCCGGCTGTGCCTTCGCCGCTGCGTTCACCGCTTTCGCCCGCTTCCATCAAACGCATTCCCTCCACCGGCGATCTGCTGGCGGTTTGGAACGATCACGCATCCGTGCCCGAAGAGTTCCTCGCGAAAGATACCGGGCCGGAGGTGCGCGGCGGCAAGCGAACGCCGCTCACGCTGGCGATCTCCCGCGACGAGGGCGAGACCTGGACGAACAAGCACAATCTGCTTTCGCACCCGGAGGGCTGGTATTGCTACACGGCGATCTATTTCGTGAAAGATACCGTGCTGCTCGGCTTTGTTTCGGGCGGAGTGGGCTTGCCCGGCCTCTCGAAGACGGATATCGCGCGGGTTCCCGTGGCTTCGCTCTATTCGCAGGAGCCTTGAGCCGCCGTTCGCGTACTAATCCAGCGGATAAAAATTCTTCTCCCAGGCGTGCCGCTCCAATAGTTCGAGCAGCGGCGGGTGCAGCGGGCCCTGGTCGCTGAGGGCGCAGTTCGCTTCCACATGCCGGATCTTCCGCATCCCAGGGATCACGGTAGAAACCGCCGGGTACGAAAGACAATAACGCAGCGCTACTTCCGCCAACGGCTGCGTGACGCCGGCAGCCTGAAGGTCCGCCACCAGCGGAGTGACGTGCTCCACGACCTGCTTCTTGTGATCGCCCCGGAAATAGGCGGCGCGGAACTCAGCGGGGTCAAACTGCGTATCCTCGCGAATGTTGCCGCTGAGCGCGCCCTCATCGAGAGGCACGCGCGCCAGTACACCGATGTTGTGCTTCTTACAGAGCGGGAAGAGGTTGCGCCGCGGGCTCTGGTCAAAGATGTTGTAGATCACCTGCACGGTATCGATGAGGCCGGTCTCGATGATGGAGAGCGCGCTATCCGGCTGATGGTCATTGATGGAAATGCCAAAGAAGCGCACTTTCCCGGCCGCCTTCAAGTCCTCGATTGCGCGGCGCCACTCATCCTGCTCCGTCCATTCGGGGTTCCACACGTGAAATTGCTGGAGGTCAATGCGCTCGACGCCCAGATTCCGAAGGCTCCGCTCCGTGCAGGCGACGGCGTAGTCGCGAGGGAACACGTCACTGAGCGCGTGCCCGGCGCGGGCGGGCCATACCATGTTCTTCGGCGGAATCTTGGTAGCGATCAGGATGCGGCCGCCAAGCTCCCGGACGACCTTGCCCACCAATCGTTCACTGTGCCCTTCGCCGTACGCAAGGGCGGTGTCGATGAAGTTCAGCCCGAGTTCGAAGGAGCGCCGCAACGCGCGAAGGCTCTCGTCATCCTCGCCGCCCCTCCACTGAATGCCGCCGATGCCCCAGGCTCCGTAGCCGATTTCGCTCACATCCAAGCCGGTTCGTCCGAGAGTACGGTATCGCATATCGACTCCATTATACGGGGCCGCCTGGAAGGGCACGCCGGGATTCAGGAAAGCGGAGGAAACCGCTGGGAGGCAGGCATCTACACGCGCGCGGGGAGGGCCTGGCGGCTATACTTCCCGGTGAGATCGTTGCCGCGGATTCGCACGAAGTCCGCCAGCATCCGGAGGCTGTCCCGCACCAGCCGGACTTTCGTTCCCTCGACGTGCTTCCAGCGAACGGGGATCTCGCAGTAACGGTAGCCCAGCTTGCGGGCGATGAAAAGCGCTTCGGGGTCAAAGCCGAAGCCTTCAATGGTTTGCAGCGGGAAGACCGCCTGAGCGGATTCGCGGGTGAAGAGCTTGAAGCCGCATTGGGTGTCGGCGATATCGAGGCCCACAATCAACCGCATCAACAGGTTCATGCCGCGCCCGCCGAACTCGCGAAGGAGGCTTTGCCGCTCTTCGATCAAGCTTCGATCCAGGGCGCGGGACGCGATCGCCACTGAACAATCCCGTTCCCGGCAGGCGTCGTAAAGGCGATCCAACTCTTCAATGGGCGTGGAAAGATCGGCGTCGGAGAACAGCACCCAATCGTACTTGCCCGCCAGCATGCCGTGGCGCACGCTGTAGCCCTTGCCCCGGTTGCCGGGATTGCGCAGGAGCGTAATGCGGGGCTCCGAGCGATGCAGCCGCTCGGCTACCGCCGCCGTTCCATCGGTGGAGCCGTCGTCAACAACGAGGATTTCCCACTCGTTCCAGCGCTCCGAGGCACCCAGATAGGCCAGGATTGCTTCAAGGGTGGCTGGAAGGCGGGATTCTTCGTTGTAGGCCGGAATAACAATAGAGACGGAAGCCACCCCCAATTATAATAAAGGTTTTGCCCCCGGGAGATCACATTGTCGCTTGAACAGGAATTACTCAGCCAGCGCCTTCGCAAGATCGATGAAATCGCGGCGCTTGGTTTTCGCCCTTACGGGCACCGCTTCGAGTTCACGCACCGCGTCGAAGAGGTTCTCCGCGAGTTCGAAGGGAAGAGCGGAGAGGAGCTGGAAGCGCAGCGCGTGGAAGCACGGATCGCCGGCCGCATCATGACGGTGCGGCGCATGGGCAAGGCTTCTTTTCTGCATTTGCAGCAGGACGGGAAGAAGCTGCAAGTCTACATCCGCAAGAACGATCTCTCCGAAACCGACTACAGTCTCTTCGAGCTGCTGGAAGCGGGCGATATCATCGGCGTGGAGGGCTTCCTGTTCCGCACGCGAACGGGCGAGCTTACGGTCCACGCCACACAGCTCGACTTTCTCTCGAAGATTCTGCTCTCTCTGCCCGAAAAATGGCACGGCCTCGAAGACGTTGAAACCCGTTACCGGCAGCGCTATCTCGACCTGATCGCCAACCCGGAAGTGCGCGACGCGTTTGTGACGCGCGCGAAGATCATTTCCTCGCTGCGCAGACAGTTGGAAGCGCGGGGCTTTATCGAGGTGGAAACCCCGATGATGCAGCCCGTTTACGGCGGGGCCGCCGCGCGCCCCTTCGTCACCCACCACAACACGCTCGATGTGGATCTATACCTGCGCATCGCACCGGAACTCTACCTGAAGCGCCTGGTGGTGGGCGGTCTAGAACGGGTGTATGAGATCAACCGCAATTTTCGCAACGAGGGCGTCTCCACGCAGCACAATCCCGAGTTCACGATGCTCGAGTTTTACCAGGCATATACGGACTACGCCGGGCTGATGGATTTGACTGGAGAACTCCTGCGCCAGGTTGCGATCGATGCCACCGGCGGGACAGTGGTGGAATATCAGGGCCACCAACTCGATTTCGGCAACTTGCGACGCCTCACCATGCGGGAAGCCGTGGTGGAGTTCTGGCCGGAGGATGAAAAGCCCACGCTCGAGCAGGTTGCGGATCCGGCATGGCTGAAGCAGCATTCCGACAAGGCGACCGCGGGAGAAGCGCTCGGTGACGTGTTTGAGCGGGTCGCGGAGCGCCACCTGATCCAGCCTACGATCATCTATGAGTATCCCGTGGAGCTTTCGCCGCTCTCCAAGCAGAACGAAGCGAAGCCGGAGATGGTGGACCGCTTCGAGATCTATGCGGCGGGCATGGAACTCGGCAATGCCTATACGGAGCTGAACGATCCGCAGGAGCAGCGACGACGCTTCGAGATGCAGCTCGACATGAAGCAGCGCGGCGACGAAGAAGCGCACCAGATGGATGAAGACTTCGTGCGGGCGCTCTGCTATGGGCTACCGCCCACCGCCGGCGAAGGCATCGGGATTGACCGGCTCACGATGCTGCTCACGAACAGCCGCTCCATCCGGGATGTGATTCTCTTCCCGCAACTGCGCCCGGAAGGCCCCATCGGCCTTGCCGCCCAATTGCGCGAGTTGGAAGGTTAAGGCGTGGCCCTCGCCTCGTTTGAATTTTTCGTTGCCAGCCGCTACCTGCGGGCGCGGCGCAAGAACGCCGCCATTTCGCTCATTACGGTGATCTCCATTCTGGGAGTTGCCGCCGGAGTGATGGCGCTGGTGATTGCCCTCGCCATCAATAACGGCTTCCGCAACAACCTTCAGACGAGCCTGCTGGGCGCCACCGCGCACATTAACGTGCTCGAGAAGGTGCCGGGCGCGGGCATCAGCGACTGGCGTCCGGACGAGGAGAAATTGCGCGGGCTCGATGGCGTCACGGAGGTTTCCGCGGCACTCTACGGCACGGTAATTCTCACCGGTCCGCAACTCACCGAGAGCGCCGTGCTCAAGGGCATCGACACCGAGGATGCCGCGGCCGTACACCGCCTGGGCGAGGCGATCAAGCAAGGCGATGCGAAGCATCTAGGCGAACCCTCCGCTTTCCCCGGCATCGTCCTGGGCTCAAAGCTCGCCGAACGCACCGGCATGATGCTGAATAGCGTGGTGAACGTCATCAATCCCGCCGGGGAACTCACGCCCTTCGGACCGCGCCCGATCTCGGTTCGCTACCGGGTGGTGGGTATTGCCGAAACGGGCTTTTACGACATCGATGCCGGATGGGCCTTCACCTCGCTCCATAGCGCCCAGCGCATCATGGGCATGAACAATGTGGTGAATGCAATCGAGATCCGGCTGAGTGACATTTATGCGGCTCCGCGCGTCGCGGAACAGGTTGTCGGGGTACTTGGCAAGGACTTCGTCGCACAAACCTGGATGGAACAGAACCGCCGCATCCTGGACGCGCTGCGAATGGAGAAGGTGGTGACCGTCATCACGATCGGCCTGATCCAGTTGGTGGCCGCGCTGAATATCTTTATCGTGCTCGTGATGCTGGTGATGGAGAAGCACCGTGATATCGCCCAGTTGATGTCCATGGGAGCACGGCCGGGGCAGATCCGCGGCATCTTCATCACGCAGGGCGTCCTGATCGCCGTAGTGGGGATCATCCTCGGCTTGAGCGCGGGCTATACCCTCAGCTATTTCGCCAATGAGTATCAATGGATTTCCCTGGACGCCGAGGTGTATGCGCTTAGCCATGTGCCCTTTGAACCCCGCTGGATGGATTCCATCTGGATTGCCGGAGTCACCCTGTTCGTCAGTTTTATCGCCACGCTTCACCCGGCGGGCACGGCGGCGCGGATCCCCCCGGCGGAGGCGCTTCGCTATGAATAGCGGATTCCGTTGGCTACTGGACGGCCAAGGAGCATGCGCATGGCGACGCTAGCCACACCCACGGAAGCGCTGCCTCCTTCGGGGCCGCTGCAGCGCCTGCTTTTCCAGCGTCCGGAATGGCTGGCGCTGATCTTTGCGCTCGCCATCTTCGGGGTGGGCATCGCCGCTCCGCCTTATCTGATGGACGACGTCGATTCCGTGCAGGCGGTCATCGCTCGCGACATGCTGCGCTCCGGCGATTGGGTGACTCCGCACATCAACGGCGTCGCCTATATGGAGAAGCCGCCGTTCAAGTATTGGCTGATGAGCATCTGCTTCGGGATATTCGGCGTGCACGACTGGAGCGCGCGCATCCCGGTGGCATTGGCCGCCGTGCTGCTCTGTTTCGCAACGGCCCGCATCGCCCGCTGGGCCTTTGACGCGCAGGTGGGGCTTTATAGCGGACTGGTGATCACCACGTGCGTTGGCCTCTTCCTCTTTACCCGGGTGATGATCTCCGATGGCATGCTGACGCTGGCCATCCTGATTGCGCTCGGCTGTTTTCTGCGCATGATGGAGCCGGAGGAAACAAACCCGCGCGCCTGGGCGATGACGATGGGACTAAGCCTGGGCGTCGGCACACTGATCAAGGGTCTGCTGGCCTGCGTCGTCCCGGTGGGCGCGATCTTTTTTTATCTGCTGGCGACGCGACGGATCTTCCATCTGGAAACCTGGAAGCGTCTCCATATCCCCGAATGCGCCGGGATTGCGATCGCCGTCGCCGCGCCCTGGCACATTCTGGCCATGCTGGCCAATCCGCCGCTTTTCGATTTCACGCTGCATGCCGGCCCCGGCCAGTATAGGGGCTTTTTCTGGTTCTATTTCTTCAATGAACACTTGCTGCGCTTTCTGAACCTGCGCTATCCGCGAGACTACAACACGGTGCCGCGCGTGCAATTCTGGCTCTATCATCTGCTTTGGGTGTTCCCGTGGACGGACTTTCTTCCCGGCGTCGCGAAGCTGCGGTTCCATGACGCGAACCGCGCGTCGCGCACACGCCTGCTTTGCCTCTGCACGATCGCCTTTGTGCTGCTGTTCTTCAGCCTTTCGACCACGCAGGAATACTACACGATGCCGGCCTACCCGGCCTTCGCCATTCTGGTCGGCTGCGCCATGGCGCGGAGGGAACCGAATGAGGACGCGGCCTGGAACCGCATCGCTCGTCTCGCCACCGGAGCAATCTTCTCCCTGGCATTGGCGGCGATCGCTTTCCTTCTCGCGAAGGTATGGCAGATACCGGTGCAAGGCGACATCGCGGGCGCGCTGAGTTCGAACCCCGAAGCATACACGCTGGCGCTGGGCCACCTCGAAGACCTGACGATTGACTCCTTCGCGTATCTGAAGCTGCCGCTAGCCGTCGCTGGCGTGGCGATGCTGGCCGGTGCGGCCGGGGCTTTCCTTTTTCGGGGTTATCGCTCCGCCCTGGTGATCGCCGCCGCGATGGTGATGTTTTTCTCGGCAGCGCGCCTGGCGCTGACTGTGTTTGACCCGTATCTCTCCACGCGCGACCTGGCCGTCGCGTACGATGCCGCGCCCCATGGTGAACTCATTTTTGACGACCAGTTCTACGCCTTCAGCTCCGTCGCCTTTTACGCCGACGAACGCGTGCTGCTGCTGAACGGGCGCATCAACAATCTGGAATACGGGAGCTACGAGCCAGGCGCTCCGAATGTGTTTCTCAACAACGAGGAATTCGCCGCCCGCTGGAAATCCGGACAACGATACTACCTGGTGGTGGCCGCGCCCAGGGTTTCTCTGATCGCCGATGTGGTTGGGAAGGAGCAACTGCATCACGTAAGTGAAAGCGGGGGTAAGTTCCTCTTCACGAATCATCCGCTCCATTCCAAAGGCCAGACCGGCGGGCGCGCGATGCCATGAGAATCGCAATCGATACGTTCCCGTTCCTGCTGCGCAGCGCCGGTGTGAAGACGGCGCTCTACGAGTGGGTGAAAGCGCTGCGCGCGGCCGGTCCTCCGCATCGGATTTCCTGCTTCCCGTATCTCGATTTACCCGAAACCCTGGACCATGAACGCTCTCCCCTGCCGCGCCTAAACACCTGGCTGCGCCTGGCTTACGTACACGCGTTCAACAAAGCGCCCGAACTCGCGCGGAATGCGCTCGCCCCGCGCGCGGACCTCTTCCACATCTCCATTCATTTGCACCAGCCACCCACGAAGGTCCCGGTTTCCACCACGATTCACGATATGACCGTGTGGTTGGTACCGGAGACCCACACGCTGGGCAACGTGCGCGCTAACAAGGCTTTCGCCGAGCACGTGTATCCGCAAGCGCGCGGGCTGATCGCCGTTTCGCAGGCCACCAAGGACGATGCGTGCCGTCTGATTCGCATCGACGAGCGCAAGGTGGAAGTGGTGCCGAACGGGATCGCGCCAGCGTATTTCGACGTCCCGGAGGCCGAGGCCGCTCGTGTACGCGCCGCTTACCGGCTGCCCGCGAACTTCGCGCTGTATCTAGGCACAATCGAGCCGCGCAAGAACGTACCGCGCATGCTCGATGCGTGGATGGCGCTGCGCGAGACGGAGCGGGAGGATTGGCAACTGATTCTCGCGGGCCCTGTCGGGTGGGAGCAGCAATCCACGGTGGAGCGCATTCGCCAGGGAGGCGACTCGTTGCGCTACCTCGGCTACGTGCCTGAAGCGGATTTGCCCGGCCTTTTTCGCGCCGCGAAGTTCTTCGTGTATCCTTCGCTCTACGAGGGCTTCGGCTTGCCGCCCGCGCAGGCGCTGGCGGCGGGTGTGCCCGTGCTTACATCGGGGGTCTCTTCCCTGCCCGAGGTCTGCGGACCCGGCGCGGTCTACGTCGATCCGCTGAGCGAGGCGGAGCTTCGCCGCGCCTTCGGACGGCTGATTGCGGACACCACCTTGCGCAGCGACCTCGCCGGGGCGGGGCGCGCGCATGTCGGCAAGTTCACCTGGGAGAACGCCGCCGCGAAGAGCCTTCGCTTCTTTGAGAGAATTACCGGGTAGCACCGTCAACACCAGGCCGACGCGATGGAACCGAACGAGCTTCTCGAACAGATCCGCCACCAGCTGCATATTCCGCAAGCGGAAGATGCCACGGCCCATGCCGCGCCATCGCCACGGACCAGCCGCGAGACGTGGCACGATCTGCGCAAGGCGATTCGGGACTTGGAGCAAAGCGCCGCCGGGGTGGGCGTGCTGCCGACGAACTATCCAATGCACTTGCGCCCCGTGATGCGCGCAATCCACGCTTTGCTGCCCTGGTATACACGGCCCTTGCAGCAGCACGCCGCGAACACCGTTGCGGTGGCGCGCGCACTGGAAGCCGTGCTCGAATCTGTGGAGAGCCGCAGTACGGAAACGCCCCGTTCCGGAGCGGATTCGCCGCGATGATGTTGCATCTCGTATTGGACGACGGCGACGCCCGAACGCCAGCCGCGCGTTCCCTGCTCCGTCTGGCCGCCTACGCCTTGGAGCGCGCCATCGCCTGCCGGATTTACTCCACAACTGCCGTCGAGACATCCGCGTTCGCGAAGCCCGTGAGCGAACTGGCATTCGCCGCCGACCCCGAGGATCTTCTGGTTTGGCATTGCGCGGGGGAATCTCCTGATATCCATCTGGCGGAGCGCTTCCCCGGCGTTCGCGCGCTGCTATGCGAGCGTTCCGCCGTTTCCGGCGCGGGGACGGAAGAGTTGCGCTCACTCACGCGCAGCTTTGAATGCGTGTTTGGAACGGATGAGGAAACGAGGCGGGCGCTGGCGACGATTGGCTTTCCGCATACGGAGTTGTGGCCACTTCCCGCAGGGGACGATTCCGCCGATGCCGATGTCCGGTTCCTCACGGCGTTGGCGCAACGCGCGCGGCAGCCCCGCACGTCGGACCGCGCCACGGTGAGCGTGGTGATCTGCACCCTGAACCGCGCCGCGCATCTTGAAAGCTGCCTCCTCCAGTTGCGGCGTCAACGCTACCCGCGCTTTGAGGTGATCGTCGTCAACGGACCTTCGACGGACGATACGGAAGCCGTGCTTGGCCGTTTCGCCGGGGAGATCAAGGTACGGCGGAATCCGCGCGCCAACCTTTGCATCTCCCGGAATCTGGGCATCGCCGCCGCGTCCGGAGAGATCGTCGCCTTTCTCGACGACGATTCGTTCGCGCACCCGGAGTGGTTGCGGGAAGCGCTCTCCGCCTTCGACGATCCACTCACCACGGCCGTGGGTGGGCTGAGTTACCGCTTTCGCGATGAGACCGTCGAGTTCTCCAACGGACTGCTGACGGAGACAGCCTACCCGTGGCCCATCCAGCCGAAGCCCGGCAACCACTATCGCGGAACGGGGGACCTCTGGAACACGGTAACCGGCAACAACTGCCTCTTTCGCCGCGAGGCACTGTTGGACGTGGGCGGCTTCGACGAGCAGATTCCCTATACGCACGACGAATCGAATGTCGTGATGAAGATGGCCCGGCGTGGCATGCGCGCGCGGCATCGCCCGCTGGCCATTGTCCATCACGGCAGCCAGCCAAGCCTGAACCGCCGGGATGAGTTCGACCTCAACTGGAAGGTGATGGTTCGCGATTCGATTTACTGCGGTTATCGCAACCGCCCCGCCACGTCCGGTTCTCTGCCCTTCCTCGTGCGCACCCTCACCGAGCACGCGCGCCACCGGCTCCGGGACCCGATTGATTGGTGGCTTTACCGCCGCGTATCCTTTCGCGGCTTCCTCCGCATCGAACGGCAATGCGTGCACGGATTGCTGGCCGGCGCGGCCAAGGCGCTTTTCGCGCGTGCCCGCCCCATTTCAGCGGATCTGCTCGCACAGGCACGGGAACCGTTCCTGCCATTCCCACATGCGCAATCGCGACCGCGGGAGGGCATTGCGATGCTGGCCGCACACGAGCGGCTCGCGGAAGCGCTGGTGAACATGGGCTGCGAGGCGAATGTGATGCTGGAGGGTGCGGCGGCTCTGTTAGACTCCCGGCGCGGCGTCTTCCGCCATTCCATCCCGTGCCCGACGGAGGAGGCCCGCCGCGTTGGCTATTGGCGCAAGATGCAGGAGTTGGCCGTGCGGTCCGGCGTCTGCCTGTTTGTCAGCGAGAGCGGAAGCCGGGATGCGCTTGTGATTGCCGCCGAACCCCGCTTCCGCGTGTTGACCCTCGGCGCGAGCGAGAACGAGGGCGCGGACATCGAACGCGTTCAGGAAGAGATTGCCAGCCTCGCAGCACGGCATTGCCCCATCGAGCGCGTGGAAGCCGGAGAGATGGAGGCATCCTGGGGCGTTACCGGATGGCACGATCCCGTTTATGGGCGGTGCTTCCGAAGCCTGCCCGCCGATGGCCGGCAATGGGTGCAAGCCGCGCTGTCGGGTGCGTACCGGCCGGGGCGGTATCGGCTGGATTTCTTTGCCGGGCTGGATGCGCCGCCCCTCAAAACGGACCCCGTCTGTGAGATTCTCTTGCGCACTTCCGACGGCAGCGTGCTTCATGCGGCCTCGTTCACGGAGAGCTATTTCGGCGCAACGAGGTGGGCGATTCTTTCCGCTTCATTCGAGCTGAGCCAAAGCACGGGGCCGCTGCTCGTGACGATTACGAATACGGGGTTCACCGGATTGCGCGCGCAGCGGGTGGAGCTGCACCGATGGCCAGACTCGCCCGCAAGGACCTGATCTTCAGGCCGTCAACCCGCTCTGTTTGGCGGCAATATCCGCCGCGATCTGCGCCCCGTGGAAGCGGCCGTTTTCAATGAAGATCTCGTTGGTGTGCATTCCCGCAACCAGGACACCCGCCAGGTAGATTCCCGGCGTCTCCGATTCGAAGGTCATCTCATGAAGGCGGGGTTTGTTGGTGGCGGGGTCGAGCGTGATGCCCACGGAAGCAAGAAAACGCAGGTCGGGCTGATAGCCAATCAGCGCCAGTACAAAATCGTTCGCAATCACCACCTCGCCATCGGGCGTTGCGAGCACGGCTTCGTCGTCGCGAATCTCCTTCACGGTGCTGTTGAAATAGCCCTTGATCTCACCGCTCTTGATGCGGTTCTCAATGTTGGGCTTGATCCAATACTTCACCGAGTCAGAAATGCGGTCGCCCCGGTGCACCAGCGTGACGCGCGCGCCGGACCAGAAGAGTTCGAGCGCGGCGATGGCCGCCGAATTTTTCGCGCCCACCACGAGCACGTCGTGACCGGAGAAGGGATGCGCTTCCTTGTAGTAGTGGAGGACCTTGGGCAGGTCCTCGCCCGGCACATGGAGCAGGTTGGGGATGTCGTAGTAGCCGGTGGCGAGAATCACCTTCCCGGCGCGATAAGCTCGCGGTTCCCGTTCGTGGCGGGTGGTCTCCACCAGAAACGCGCCGTCGCCGCCGCTCACCCGGTCTACCTTCTCATACTGCCGCACCGCGAGATCGAAGTATTCCGCCACGCGGCGGTAATACTTCAGCGCCTCGGTACGATTCGGCTTGTCATTGAGGGACGTCATCGGGATGCCGCCGATTTCGAGCAGCTCCGGCGTAGTGAAGAACGTCATGTTCGTCGGGTAGTGGTAAATCGAGTTCACCACGCAGCCCTTGTCGAGAATCACGGACGCAATGCCACGGCGCTTGAGTTCGATTCCGCAGGAGAGGCCCGTCGGCCCCGCACCGACAATCACCACCGGGACTTCCGTGACGGGGACTTCGCTCACTGCAAGAGCCCTTCCACGGCGGGGTAAAGCCCGGCGAGCGCTTCCTCAATCCGGCTGGCATCCTTGCCGCCGGCCTCGGCCAGATCCGGTCTGCCACCGCCCTTGCCGCCCAGAATCTGGGCCGCCTGGCCCACGAGTTTCCCGGCATGCACCTTGCCGCTGAGATTCTTGGTGACGGCGCACACGAGCGACACATTGCCATTCTCCGCGGCAGCCAGCAGGATGACGGCGTTCTGCCACTTGTTCCGGAGATTGTCGGCGAGTTCGCGCATCTGCGCGCGCTCCAGCCCATCCACGCGGGCCGCAAGCACCTTGGCCCCGCCCACGATTCTGGCCTGGGATTCCACGCCCTCGGCCTGGGAACCGGCCAGCTTGCTCTTCAACTGCTCAAGCTGCTTTTCAAGCACCTTCTGCTGCGCCATCAGCCGTTCCACCTGGTCAACCAGTTCGGGTTCGGATGCGTGCACGGCGTGAGCCACGCGAGTAAGGGAATCGCTGGTCTGCCGGAAACGATCGAGCGCGCCATACCCGGTGATCGCTTCAATGCGGCGCGTGCCGGCGGAAATGCTCCCTTCGTAGACCACCTTGCAAAGCCCGATATTGCCGGTGCGGGCGACGTGCGTGCCTCCGCAAAGTTCGCGGCTGAAGCCGGGGATATCCACGACGCGGACACGGTCTCCGTACTTCTCTCCGAAGAGCGCCATCGCGCCGGTGGCGACGGCGGATTCCAGATCCATCACCTTCGTTTCGACACCCGTATTCGCGAGAATCTCCCGGTTGGCCAGACGCTCCACTTCCTCAATTTCGGCCCGGTCCATTGCCGTGTAGTGGGAAAAGTCAAAGCGAAGCCGTGAGGGATCCACCACGGAGCCCGCCTGCTTGACGTGTTTGCCCAGCACCTCCCGGAGTGCGGCGTGCAGCAGGTGGGTGGCCGTATGATTGCGCATGGTGGCTTCCCGCTGTCTCACCTCGACGCGCGCGCCCACCACATCCCCTTCGCGAAGCGCGGCGTTCGCCAATACCTTATGCACGTTGAGCCCCGGCACGGCGGGATAGGTTCCGCGAACTTCCGCCAGCGTCGCGCCCGTTTCCGGATCGACGAGCACGCCCCGGTCGCCCACCTGGCCGCCCGTCTCGGCGTAGAACGGCGTCTCTGAAAGGATGATCTCCGCTTCCGCTCCGGCCGGGATCGACTCCACGCGCGCACCATCGACGACGAGCGCGACAATCGCGGCGGCGGGCACTTCGAAGGAATCGTAGCCCCGGAAGATGGTGGCCCCGCCCTCCCGGATCTGCTGATAGACGGGCGAAATCTGCGTCTTATCCGCGCCTTTCCAACTGGCGCGCGCCCGCGTGCGCTGCTCTTCCATCGCAGCCTGGAAGCCCGCCTCATCCAGCGAGAGACCCATTTCCCGCGCCATCTCTTCCTGCTCGTCCAGGGCCAGCCCGTAGGTGTCGTAGAGCTTGAAGGCGGCGGCGCCGGGCAGCACCCCGCCCACGGCGTGCTTCGCCTCATCCTGGAAGACGCGCTCGGCAAGCTGGAAGGTGGTCGCGTAGCGGTGCTCTTCTTCCTTCACGATGCGGCTGACGCGATCGATCGATTCGAGCATGTCCGGATAGGCGCCGCCCATGTGACGGGCCACGAAACCGGTGAGGCGATGCAGGTACGGGTCCTGCACGCCAACCAGGCGCGCATTGCGCAGCGCCCGCCGCATGATCTTGCGGAGCACATAGCCGCGGCCCTCGTTCGCGGGAACGACGCCATCGTTGATGAGAAAGGCGGTGGCACGGGCATGGTCGGCATTGATGCGTAGCGAGAGATCGACGCGCGCGTCGGCGCCCGGCTCCGTGCCGAAGAGCCGTGCCGCTTCCTCCATGATCGGGAAGATGAGGTCGGTCTCGTAATTGGAGAGCTTCCCCTGCATGATGGCGGCCATGCGTTCGAGACCCATGCCAGTATCGATGGAGGGCCGGGGCAGCGGTGTGAGCGTACCCGCATGGTCCCGGTCAAACTGCATGAACACGAGGTTCCAGATCTCAACGAAACGGCCGCCGCCGTCTTCGGGAAACTCTTCCCGCTCACGGCCGGGTTCAGCGGCGTGGGGGCCGAGATCGTAATGAATTTCCGAGCATGGCCCGCAGGGACCCGTCTCGCCCATCTGCCAGAAGTTATCCTTCTCATCCAGGCGGAATATCCGGCTCTTGGGCACGCCCGCCACGCGTTGCCAGAGTTCTTCCGCCTCATCGTCCTCGCGGAATACAGTAACGAACAGCCGTTCCTTCGGAAGACCGTAGCGCTTCGTTACCAGATCCCATGCGAACTCGATCGCCTCGGCTTTAAAGTAGTCGCCGAAGGAGAAATTGCCCAGCATTTCGAAGAAGGTGTGGTGGCGGCGCGTGTGGCCGACATTCTCGAGATCGTTGTGCTTCCCGCCGGCGCGCACGCACTTTTGCGACGTGGTGGCGCGCACGTAATCGCGGCGCTCCTGCCCTAGGAAGATGTCCTTAAACTGGTTCATCCCCGCATTGGTGAAGAGGAGGGTGGGATCGTTCACAGGCACCAGCGAGGAGCTTGGAACGATGCGATGGCCTTTGGAGGCGAAGTAATCCAGGAAAGCCTGGCGAGTTTCGTTGCCGGTCACGTTCTCATTTTCGCATGGCGGATCGCAGTACCCATAGACCACCCCGCCGTTGGCTCCGATTCGCCGGGCCGCTGCCCGTTTCCAACCCGCCGGAATGACGTTTGCGGTTGCGTTTACTCCGCGATATGTTCTGTTCATGCAATCCCGGAACCGGCGCACTTTCCTGATGACGGCGATCGGAGCGGCCGCGCTTTCGGCGCAGCCGAAGCGTCCCCGACCGAATGTCGTCTTCTTCATGACCGACGATCACGGGGCCTGGGCCACCAGCGTTTACGGGTGCGGCGATATTCGAACTCCGAACATCGAGCGTCTCGCGCGCGGGGGCATGCGCTTCGACAATGCGTTCGCGGCCACACCCGTCTGCTCTCCCAGCCGCGTCACCTATTTCACCGGAAAACTGCCCTATGCGCACGGCGTCCAGGATTGGCTGATTCCGAAAGAATCTTACGGCCCGAGCGCCACCCAGGTATTGAAGAATCACGAATCCTTCAGCGAAGTGCTGGCGAGGAACGGCTATCACCTTGGTCTCAGCGGCAAGTGGCACATGGGGGGCGACGAGCACGCGCAGGAGGGCTTTTCGGACTGGTACACGGTTGTCGGAGGGGGCGGCGGCTACAAAGATCCGGAGTTCGTCAAGAACGGTAAGACTATCCAGGAGACGGGGTACAAGACCGATCTGGTTGGCGACGGCGCGGTCAACTTCCTCACGGCTCACCAGGCCTCGCGCCCCCAGGATCCCTTCTTCCTCTACGTTCCCTTCTACGCCCCGCACACGCCCTACAACTATCAGCCGGAGCAATACCGAGCGCCTTACGCCGGCTCTAAATTTCCGTGCTTCCCCCGGGTGCCACAGAACCCCAGACAGAATACGGGATTGGCAAAGAACTATCTCAATGAAGAGAGCATGCGCGCGTACTCCGCGCTGGTTACCGGGCTTGACGCCAATATCGGCAAGGTGCTCAAGAAACTCGAAGACATGGGCATCCTCAACGATACCCTCATCGTGTTCACGGCGGACCAGGGCTGGAACGCGGGGCACCACGGCGTGTGGGGCAAGGGCAACGGCACCGTGCCGCGCAACATGCTGGAGGAATCCATTCGCGTGCCGATGATCTGGCATCACCCCGGGCGCATCGCCGCGCAATCCCGCTGCGACGCCATGATCTCGAACTACGATTTCTTCCCGACGATTCTTGATTACACCGGCTGCACCACCGCTCCGGACAAAGACCGCGTGGGAAAAAGCTATGCACCCTTCCTGAGAGGGGCCAAACCCCAGTGGAGGGACCGGCTCTTTTTCGAGTACGCGGACGTGCGCTCCGTGCGCACAAAGACGGCCAAGCTGGTGATGCGCGCGAAGCCGTGGCCGAGCGAGATGTATGATCTCGAAGCGGACCCCGGAGAGAGCCGCAATGTCATCGACGACGCTAAATACGCGGCCGTGCGCGCAAGCCTCACGAGAGAGCTGGAAGGCTACTTCCGGAAGCATGGCGCGCCGCCCCTGGAGGAATGGCGGAAGAGCACGCGGCTGACGGTGACGGAGTATAAATCAATTTCCGATTGATCAGCCCGCCGTCTGGCTCAGATAGGTCTCAAGAATCGGGTCAAGCTTCTCCCGCAAGCGCTCTCGTTTCACGCGTTCGGCGCGGACAATCGCCACCAGATTCTGTACGCTTTCGGCGACGCCGTCGTTGATCAGCGCGTACGTGTAGCGCTCCGCGAAACGGACTTCCTGCGAGGCTTCGCGAAGGCGGCGCTGGATGGTCTCTTCGCTATCCTCGGAACGCTTGCGCAAGCGCTGCTCCAGCACTTCGCGGGAGGGGGCGAGGATGAAAACGGACACCGCATCCGGCAGCTTTTCCATCACCTGCATGGCGCCCTGCACGTCGATATCAAGCAGCAGGTCAAACCCGGCGTTGGCCGCGGCATCGACGTAAGAACGATGCGTGCCGTAATAATTGCCGAAGACTTCGGCGTATTCGAGAAACTCGCCCGCATTGATGCGGCGCTCAAACTCTTCGCGCGAGATGTAGTGGTAGCTTTGCCCTTCCCGCTCCGCACCCCTGGGCGCGCGCGTGGTGTAGCTCACGGAAAAGCGGATGTTTCCCACCTGCTCCATCAGCCCGTTCACGAGTGTCGACTTGCCGGATCCGCTTGGCGCGGAGACGATAATTACCATGGCCGTTTGCTAGCCCTCTTACTCCAGGTTCAGCGCCTGCTCGCGCATCTTCTCGATCTCCGCCTTCACGGTGAGGCCCGCGGTGGTAATGCGCAAGCCGAACTCGCCCGTGTTCGCCGTCTTGGCCAGCAGCGTATTCGCTTCGCGGTTCATTTCCTGGAGGAGGAAATCCAGGCGCTTCCCCACTTCGCCGCCGGCGTCCAGAGCCTGCTTCAATTCGTCAATATGCGTCACAAGCCGCGTGAGTTCCTCGGAGATATCGGTCTTGTCGGCGAGCATGGCCGCCTCCTGCGCCAGGCGCTGCGGATCGACATGCGTATTGGAGAGAAGCTCTTCCAGGCGCTTGCGGAGGCGGTTGCTGAAGTACGCGGTGGCCTCTTCCCGGAGGGACGACACTTCGTCCGCGCACTTCGCAACCGTCTCAATACGCTGCCGGAAATCTTCGTAGATGGCGGCGCCTTCCCGTTCCCGAAACACGCGGTGCTCCTCCAGCGCCGCTTCCAGCAATGCGAGCAAGTCCGCCGCCAGGCCGGGGTCATCCGCAATCTCGCTCTCCACCAGCATCCCCGGCAAACGCAGCGCCGCTTCCACCTGCGGTTCCGGCGTCTGAGAAAGCAGGAACGACGCGCGCTCATGGGCAGCGAGCCAAGCCTGAAACAGCTTCTCGTTCAACTGAAGATTGCCGTTCCCGCCGCCTTTGCCCAGTTGCAGGTTCGCCTGTACGTAGCCGCGGTTGATCCACTTTCGGATGATCTGGCGGAACTCGTTCTCCAGCGCCTCCGCCATCGGCGGCAGATGCAACTGCACATCGAGCGCCTTGTGGTTGACGCTCTTCACGGTGAGCGCGCAATCGCGCCCCGCGATTTCCCTGGCGACGCGGGCGAATCCCGTCATGCTGCGAATGTTGGCCATCAGAAACTCACCGGCTCCTTCTGATCGAACTGCATGTCGTAAAGCTTACGATAGAGGCCGTTGCGCGCGAGCAGTTCCTCATGCGTGCCCTGCTCGTGCAGCTTTCCGTTCTCCACCACCATAATGCGATCGGCGCGCCGCACGGTAGCGAGGCGATGCGCGATCACGATCACGGTTCGGTTCCGCATCAGGTTCGCGAGGGCCTGTTGCACCAGCATTTCGCTTTGCGTGTCGAGATGGCTGGTGGCTTCGTCCAGAATCAGAATCGGCGGATCCTTGAGCAGGGCTCGGGCAATCGAGAGCCGCTGCCGCTGGCCGCCGCTGAGCTTCGTTCCCCTCTCGCCCACCAGCGTCCCATAGCCCTGGGGAAGAGTCTGAATAAACTCGTCGGCGAAGGCGTTCCGCGCCGCTTCTTCCACCTGCTGGTTCGTGGCGTCGCGGCGTCCGTAGCGGATGTTGTTGCGCACGGTATCGTCGAACAAGATCGTATCCTGAGCGACGATGCCGATCTGCCCGCGCAGGCTGTTGAGTGTCACCTCCCGCACGTCATGGCCATCCACCAGCAGCCGACCGGAAACGGGGTCATGGAAGCGGGGCAGCAGGTTAACGAGGGTTGTCTTTCCCGCGCCGCTTGGCCCCACCACAGCCAGAACCTCTCCGGCCTTCAGCTCAAAATCGAGCCCCTGAAGGACGGGCCGCTCCGGCGCGGACGGGTACGCAAAATGTACATTTTCAAAACGAACTGAGTGCGCGAACGGGCCAAGCGTCTTCGCGTTCTCCGCATCGCGAACATCTTCTTCCATCGCGAGATACTCAAATACCTTCTGCGATGCGCCCAGCGCCTGCTGAAAGATGTTGTGAATGCCGGTGAGGCGTTTCACCGGCTCATAGAGCATCAGCAGTGCGATCACGAAGCTGGTGAACTCGCCCGCGCTCATCGTCTGCTCCACGATGCGGGATCGCGCGTAGGCAAGCAGAAGCACAATGGTGAGCGCGCCGAAGATTTCGATGATCGGCGACGCCATGGCCTGCTGGGCCACGTAGCGCAGGTTGCTTCGCTTGAGCGCGGTGGCCGCCTCGCGGAACCGCTTGCTCTCCACGTCTTCCATCGTGAAGGATTTCACCACCTGGTAACCCGTCAGCGTCTCCTGCAAAATGCGGCTCAGCCCGGCGGCATCGTCCTGCGCGCGGCGGGTGGAACGGCGGATGCGCCGGCCGATGCGCGCGGTGGGAATCAGCACACCCGGCAGGACGGTGAGGCTCACCAATGAGAGCCGCCAATCGTTCTGCAGAATCACAAACAACAGGGCCATGGCCGTGAAACCCTGGCGCAGAAGATCCGCGAGAATATGCGACGTAGCCACCTGGATCTTCTCGAGATCGAGCATGATGGCGGACATCATCGCGCTCGTATTGTTCTGCTCAAAAAAGCGCGCGCTTTGGCGCAGCACTTTGTCGAACACCCGCTGGCGCAGATCGGTGACGGCGGAGAAACCCACATAGTTCACCAGATAATTTCCGGCGTAATCGCAAATGCCCTTCGTGGCAAAGACCATCAGGATCGCGAAGGCCACCATCCACATCGTGCCACTCAAGCCGGAGGGAACCAGTTGGTCAAGATAGACCGTATAGTTGATGCCGGGGATGGTGACGAGCGGCGTCGCCTGCATCACTTCACCAGGGGCAAGCACGCGGTCAAAGATCGGTTTAATGAGGAGCGCGAGCATCGCCTGCGCCGCTCCCACGTATGCCATCAGCACAACGGATGCCAGCAGGTGCGGCCAGTAAGGCCGCGAGTAGCTCAACAGTTTGCCGAGGTCTTTCACTGGCGGGCCTCCCGTGCGGCAAAGGGGACGCGAAGCGCTTCGAACACCTCTTCCACCGGAATCTCCGCCACCGGAGTGCGGACAATCTGCCGCAGTTGCGGGCATTGCCACGGCGCCCAGACAACGGGATCGCTGCCGCCGAACAGAACCACGCCAGGGCGTTCAAACGCCGCTGCCACATGCGCGGGTCCCGAATCGTTTCCGACGAAGATCGAAGCACCCCGGATCAGCGACATCGCCTGCTTCAGAGGCGCTCCGCTTAAGCGGCGGAAGCGCTCGAACGGCGCCAGTTCGGCATCGTTCGCACCTAGAAACACCGGCTCCAATCGCAGCTCGTCCCGGATGATCGCGGCCAGAGCGAGAAAGCGCTCCGCGGGCCAGATTTTCTCTTGCGCCGTGGCTTGCGGGTGAATCACGCAGTAGGGTGCGCCGTGTTCCGTACCCTCCGCGAAGAGCCGCGCGCGCGGGATCTCCGTACACGGCACGCCGAGATGGAACATGGCGGAAGCCACGTGCTCCGCCGTGTGGACGGTGCGCTCTTCCCCGAGGATCCGCTGGGCGCGGGGGATGGACAGATTGTAGAGCGGCTGCATCACGAAATGCGCGAAGCCCGCCCGCCAGCGCGCCATGGAAAGCGCCGTCATCCAGGCACTGCGCGTGCCGCCGTGCAGGTTCAGCACCAGCCGGGGCCGCCAGCGAAACAGCACGCCGCGCGTGGACGCGAGTAGCACGGCGATATCGGGATTTCCCACGTACACATCGCGAAAGCGATCGTCCACCACGACGCCGATCTTCAGGTCCGGCCGGTACCGCTTCAGCAGATGGATGGCGGGCGTCGTAAGAACGCAATCCCCCATCGAGCGCAGGCGGATGATCGCCACGCGGCTGCCGGGCGCGAGCTGGTCAATCGCCGAAGCCATGCACTTTGATCCGGTGGCTGGAAATCAGTTTCCCTGCCCTTCGGCGCGCGTTTTCCGAACAATCTCCACAAACTGTCGCGCGGTGTTCTCGATAAAGGCGTAATCGTTGTTCTTGAGAGCGGCGGCGCTCACGAGTTCTCCGCCCACCGCGATCGCGCAGGAACCGGCGCGCAGAAAATCGGCCGCGGTTTCCAGGCTGACACCCCCGGTCGGAATCATCCGCACCTGAGGGAACGGCCCCTTCAGGGACTTAATGTACTTCGCGCCGCCCATATTTCCCGCGGGAAACACTTTCACGATGTCCGCGCCATTCTCCCAGGCCGTAATCACTTCGGTGGGGGTGAGAGCGCCAGGCATGATCGGCGTTGAATAGCGGTGCGCCATCTCAATACAGGAGAGCCGCAGATTCGGCGTCACAATGAAGCGCGCCCCGGCCAGTTGAGCCACCCGCAGCGTTTCCTGGTCAAGCACCGTGCCCGCGCCGAGCAGGATCTTATCGCCCAATGCATCCGCCACTTTCTCAATGGCTTTGATCGCACCGGGAACCGTCATTGTGATCTCCGCGCAAGCCACGCCGCCAGCCAGCAGCGCATCCACGGCACGCACGGCAGTTTCCGCCGAGGGCGTCCGCACCACGGGAACGACACCGATCTCGACGAGTCTGTTCAGGATTGCCTCTTTGCTCATATCTCCCCCAAGTGTAGCAGTGCAAGGCAGTTGGCGAACCACCTTCCGGAAGGGCTGCCGGGCGGCGCGTATACTAGGCAAGGAGACCTCGATGCGACCTTCTTCCCCTCTCTTCTGCCTCCTGCTGAGCGTTGTGTTTTGCGGCCACGCCTTCGCACAGGCGGATGCGATCCAGGCCCGTCGAATTGCCGCGCATACACGCTTCCTTTCGAGCGACCTGATCGAAGGGCGCGGCGTGGGCGTGCGGGGCGGTAAGCTGGCGACGGAGTATATCGCCACGCAGTTGGCCTTGGCGGGCGCGAGACCGGCGGGAGACAACGGCACCTACTTCCAGAACTTCCAACTGGCCGGCGTGCAAACGACCGATGCAGCGAGGCTTTCGTTCACCCGCAACGGCCAGACCAGCCAACTCCACTGGCTGACCGATTGGGTAGGCAACAACGAGATGCAACAGCCCGAGAACAGGCTCGAAGCCGAGGCGATCTTCGTGGGGCATGGCATCGTCGCGCCCGAGTTCCAATGGAACGATTACAAGGGAGTGGACGTGAAGGGCAAGATCGTGGTGCTTTTCACGAACGAACCGGGCCGGGAAAACCCCGCGCTCTTTCGCGGCAAGGCCCTGATGTATTACGGGCGCTGGGCCTACAAGTATGAAGAGGCGCTGCGGCAGGGGGCGCTGGGAGCGATTATCATTCACACGGACGACACCGCCGGTTACGGATGGGGCGTGGTCCGCAACTCCTGGGGACGGGAGCAGCAGATGGTGCTGCGCCCCGAGGGGGAACGCCGCCTTTCGATGGCCGCCTGGGTGAACTCGATGGCTGCCGCGCCGTTGATTGCCGGAACCGGCAAGAGCGTCGAAGAGCTTTTGGAGGCATCCGAATCCCGCGACTTCCGCCCCATCCCGCTGGGCGTCACGGTGCGGGCAAGCCTGCCCTCGAAGGTCCGCATCATCGATACGCGCAATGTGGCGGCGATCGTTCCGGGGGAGGGCTCCCCGGCGAATGGAGTGGTGCTGTACACAGCGCATTGGGATCACCTGGGTATCGGCCCTTCCGCTACCGAAGACAAAATCTACAATGGCGCCGCGGATAACGCCACCGGCTGCGGGATTGTTCTCGAGATCGCACGCGCCTGGGCGGGTCTTGCGAAGAAGCCGAAACGCGGTGCGCTCTTTGTATTCGTCACCGCCGAAGAAAGCGGCTTGCGCGGCTCGGAATACTACGCACGGCACCCTCTGGCGCCTCTCTCCAAGACCGTCGTCAATCTCAATTACGACGGGCTTCTCCCCGCCGGACTCACCGAAGACGCGGTGGTGAACGGCGCGGAGCGCACCACTCTCTGGCCACTCGTGGAGAAGGTTGCCAAACAGTATTCCCTGCGCATCCGCCCGGACCCCGCACCCGAGCAAGGGTACTTCTACCGCAGCGATCACTTTTCGATGGCGAAAGCCGGTGTGCCCGCCTTCTCCGTGGATGTGGGCGAAACCTATGCCGGCAAACCCGCCGGCTACGGCCGCGAGATTGCCGATGCGTATCGCCAGCACGACTATCACCAGCCTTCGGACGAGTTCAAGGAGAGCTGGGACTTCACCGGTCTCGAACACATCGCGCGCTTCGGCTTCACACTGGGGGTGGATGCGGCCGGGCTTTCCGGCGGCAGTTCCTGGCAGCAGGGTGATGAGTTTTTGGCGGCGCGCGAAAAGAGTATTCGGGACGGGAATTGAGAAAGAATCTCTCACCGGGAGAGCGCGAGGCTATTCCAGGACTCCAGCGTTTTCGCGTGTCGCTATAATAGACAAGCGCGATTGAGCACGACATGGAACCGCAATTACCCAATCCGGAAATCACGCAACTGCTGAGCGAATGGTCGAGCGGGAAGCAGGAAGCGCTCGACACGCTGGTAAACCGGCTTTATCCGGAATTGAAGCGGATCGCCAACCGCTACTTGAGCAAGGAACGCGCCGGGCACACGCTGCAAAGCACGGCGCTCGTGAACGAAGCTTATATGCGCCTGGTGGACCAGAAAGCGCAATGGGCCAACCGGGCACATTTTCTGGCGGTCTGCGCCCGCATTATTCGCGGAATTCTGGTGGATTACGCACGGGCCCGCAAGAGCGAGAAGCGCGGGGGCGGCGCGTTCTGCCTGGCCCTGGACGAGGCCATTGATATCCCCGGCCGGCGCGATCTCGATCTGATGGAACTCGACCAGGCCCTCAAGCTGCTGGCCGAACTGGACCAGCGCCAGAGCCAGATTGTGGAACTGCGTTACTTTGGCGGCCTTTCCATTGAGGAAACCGCGCAATTCCTGCAACTCTCCACCGCCACCGTGAAGCGGGATTGGTCCGTTGCCAAGGCCTGGATTCGGCGCGAGATCCTGCGGGGCGCAACCAGCTTTCACGACGCAGCCGACAGCGGCGCGGAAGAGACAAAATAAGAGAGTTTATGAACCCAGACCGCTGGCGCGCGGTGACCGCCCTCTTTGATAAGGCGATCGGCCTGCCACCCGTCCATCGCGACGCCTTTCTAATCTCCGCCTGCGGCATCGATACCGAGCTGCTCACCGAGGTGCGCTCTTTGCTTGATGTGCACACGGACGATCCCGAGTATCTCGAAGCCAGCGCCTGGGCACAGCACGGCGAAGTGATCGAGGAAGCAATCGAGGGCCAGAACATCGAGGAACGGGTGGGAAGTTACCGCCTGCTACGCAAGATCGGCTCGGGCGGCATGGGCAGCGTGTACCTCGCGGAACGCGACGACGACGAGTTCCGAAAGCAGGTGGCCATCAAGTTCATCCGCGGCGGTGCCTTGCGCGAGAACGCCATTAAGAGATTCCGCCGCGAACGGCAGATTCTCGCCCGCCTCGAACACCCCGGAATCGCTCGCCTGCTTGACGGAGGCACCACCTCGCGAGGGACCCCGTATTTCGTTATGGAGTATGTCGAAGGCAAGCTGCTGCTCGACTACTGCGACGAGTTGGGGCTGGGCGTGCGCGCCCGGCTGGAGCTTTTCCTGAAGGTTTGCGAGGCGGTGGAGTATGCCCATGAGCGGCTGATCGTCCACCGCGATTTGAAGGCCAGCAACATCCTTGTCGACACCGCGGGCCAGCCCAAGCTGCTCGATTTCGGGATCGCCAAAGTGCTGGAGCCGGACGAATCCGGCCAGCTCACGCTCACCCAGACGGGCATGCGCCAGTTTACGCCGGACTACGCCAGCCCGGAACAGGTTCGGGGAGATCAGGTAACCACCGCCACGGACGTTTATTCGCTGGGTGTGCTGCTCTACGAACTGCTCGCCGCGCGGCGTCCCTTGCGCTTCCAAAACACCTCTCCGGTTGATATCCTCACCATCCTGCTCGAAACGACGCCCGTTCGCCCAAGCATCGCCGTGAGCCGGGTGGAAGAAATCGGGGGGAAGACGATCCGTCCGGAGCTGGTGGTGTGGAACCGGCGAACCGATCTGCGTTCACTCGTCCGCGACCTCTCGGGCGATCTCGACAATATCGTGCTGAAGGCGCTGGCCAAGCGACCTGAGGACCGTTACGGAACTGCGGCTGCTTTGGGCCGGGACCTGCACGCCTACCTTGACGGCCATATCGTAAGCGCGCAGCGCGCCACCGCCGGCTACCGGTTCACAAAATTCCTGCGCCGCAATGCCTGGCAGGTGGCCGCCGGCATAGCGCTCATCCTCAGTCTGCTCGCGGGAATTGTTGTCGCTACCTGGCAGTGGCGAGAGGCGCAAGCGGAGAGGGAGCGCGCCGAACTGTTCGCGCGCCAATCCAGGGAGATGGCACGCTCCCTGATCTTTGAGTTGCATGAGAGCCTGCTTAAAGTTCCCGGAACCACCGCGGCCCGCGCCTTGCTGCTCGACCGCTCGACCCGATTCCTGGATTCACTGGCGGCCGCGTCGAATGCAGACCCGGAACTTCAGTTGGAACTGGCCGAGGCATACCGCAAGCTTGCCGCAGTGGAGGGCGATGCCCGCACGGAGAACCTGGGCAACCGCGCAGCCTCAATTGAGAGCCTGTCGAAGGGTTTGGCGCTCGCCCGCGCGGCGCTCCCAAGCCGCAAATACCACGCACGCGCCGAAGTAATTGCGATCGAGCTTCTCGGCGACCAGGTCTCCGCTTTGCGCGATACCGGCGACCGCGAGGGTGTGGCAAACGCCGTCTTTGACCTGACGCGGATGCTCAATCAGGCCGATCCGCGCGACACGAGCCAAGCCAACCGGGAGAGCCGAGCCCTCGCCTGGCGGCAGCTAGGCAATGAGCACGTGGAGAGCGGCCGCAGCGCGGAGGGGCGGGAAGCCTACGAAAAATCAAGGGCGCTTTACGAAGGCCTCATGGCCGATCCGGCCGTCAGCAAAGCGGTCTCGACCCAGTATTCAAGCACCCTGAAGCGGCTGGGCGCGCTCGCGGTGTCCGAAAAGCGCCTGCCCGAAGCAAACGAACTCTACACCAAGGCTCTATCGATTGAACGCGGCCTGGCAAGCAAGGGCCCCTCGGATCGCGGCCTCCGCCTTTCGATCGTCCACACCCTCGGCCATCTCGGCTTTGTTCAGCGCGAGAGCGGGCATCCCGACGAAGCATTGCGCCTCTACCAGGAAGCGCTCCAGTTAAGCGAAGCCGCGATGCGCGAAGAACCGGAGAACCAGCGGGCACGCTGGAGCGTGGCCAGCACGCTGCACAATCTGGGGGGCCTCTACGCGCAATTGGCCTGGTTCCCGCAGTGCCGCGAATCGTATCAGCGGGCGCTCATCTTGCGCGAAGAGATGTCACAGCGAACTCCGGAATCGAGATCATACCAGCTCGCCGCCGCCAGAACGCGGGCGGACTTCGGACAGGCGCTCGTCGAAGAGGCCGCGAAATCTCTTACCGGAAAAGAAAAGACCGTCGCGATGCAGCGTGCCCGCAACCTCCTGAGACAGGCCCTGCCGGTCTTCGAAGAGCGTGCTGCGAAGAAGGAACTGGCCGGCCCGGACGCCGAAGAACCGGAACGAATTCGCGCGTCGCTTGCGCGACTAGGCCAAATGTAACAGCGCCTCCAGGCCGCGATAACTTCACCGGTTTCAGACCGTTGCGACGGCCGGATTGTGCTATCCTGCGAGGAGACCAACCAGAACCGCGGAGAGGTGGCTGAGTGGTCGAAAGCAGCGGTTTGCTAAACCGTCGTACGGCTAAAACTGTACCGCGGGTTCGAATCCCGCCCTCTCCGCCATTTTTCTTGGCCCCATCGGGCAAGTCCCCAGCCACGCGCGCCGCATGCCACTACCTGAAACGACTCGCAGCGAAGCCTCCACGGCCCCTGTCCGCGAACCGGAGCCCCATAGCCCGGAGCCTTGGTGGCGCATTCACCGCCGCATCTACGATTGGGTGCTGAGCTGGGCCGATAGCCCGCATGGTGCAATCGCCCTGTTTCTTCTGGCGTTTGCCGAATCGAGCTTCTTCCCGATTCCTCCGGACGTGCTGCTCATCGCCCTGGTGCTCGGTTCCCCTTCCACCTGGTGGCGCAAGGCGCTTAACTGCACCATTGCCAGCGTGCTCGGCGGCGTAGCCGGTTATCTGATCGGCGTCTTTCTGATGGATAGCGTCGGCATGAAGATCATTCACTTTTACCATGCCGAGGCCTACTATCAGCAGGTGCAAGCGTGGTATTTGCAGTATGACGTGTGGATCGTCTTCATCGCTGCATTCACACCCATCCCTTATAAGGTCTTTACCATCGCCTCCGGTGCCTTCGACATGAACCTCCTGGGCTTCATTGCGGTGAGCATCGTGGGACGGGGCGCGCGCTTCTTTCTGGTTGCCGCTCTACTGCGGGTAGCCGGTGAACGCATGAAGCGTTTCATTGACCGGTATTTCGATCTGCTCGCGATTGCTTTCGTCGTTCTGCTGATCGGCGGCTTCGCTCTCATCAAGTACGCAGGGTGAGCCATTCCTTGTCATTCGGCGCTCCGTGGTGATAGAACGTATAGGATTCCGCCACACTGGCCGAACCCTTGGGAGGGCTCATCCATGAAAATCGCCGTTCTTATCTGCCTCTTGTTCGCCGCGGTTGCACTCACCTTGCCCGCTCCGGCGCAGGAGGTGAGCGCTCCCCAAATGTTGCGGCAGCGGTACTACAGCGAGACCACCGGAAAGATTCGGGAATACTATCTCTATCTGCCGAAAGGCTATGCGGACGCGCCCTCGAAGCGATGGCCGATGCTTCTCTTTCTCCATGGAGCGGGGGAGCGTGGCAACGGCCGGGAAGATCTTGAAAAGGTGCTCGTCCACGGCCCGCTGATGGAAGCATGGATTCAGGGCCGCGATCTCCCCTTCGTGATCGTCTCTCCCCAGGCGCCTTTCCCGGATGATCGTGCGAACACCACCGCTCTCCCCAAAGGCTACAGCGAGAAGCGCGACGCTGCTGCCGCGCCGCCTCCGCGAAATGAAGCCCCGTTCGACACCAATCCGATTCCCGAAGATTGGGGCAAGTTGCGCGACCGGGGCGATGGCTCCGTGATCAACGCCTGGATCCGCATGCGGAATGAGATTGAGTACATGGTGCGCATCACCGCCGCGGAATATCGAATTGATCGCAAACGGATTTCCATTTCCGGCCTGAGTATGGGCGGCTTCGGCACCTTCGGCATCGCCGCGGCACACCCGGAGACCTTCGCCGCAATCGCCCCCGTCTGCGGAGGAGGAGATCCCGCCACGCTCGACAACCTCGCGAAATCCCAGCGCCCAATCTGGGTGTTTCACGGTGGGCGGGACCGTGTGGTTTCCCCGATGGAGAGCCTTCAGATGGTGAACGCACTCATTGCGAAGGGCCACCGCAAGGTGAAGTTCACCGTTCATGAAGACCTCGCGCACAACGTTTGGACCCGCGTCTACGAAGGGGAAGATTTCTATCGCTGGCTGCTGGCTCAGTCCTTGCCATAGGCGAGACGGCGCACGACAGCGCCCTTTCCCGGAAAACTTGCGGACAAACACGAACTCCCGCGCTATCCTGAGCGATTGAACTCCGCTCGTTTTCTTCTGCATGGCCTGTTCATCCTCGTGGGCGTCGTCACCACGATGCTCGGGCCTCTGCTACCCTCTCTGATGCGCCGCTGGACCCTTTCCGACGCGGAAGCAGGCTCCCTTTTCACGGCGCAATTTCTTACGGCGGTCCTCACCTCGGTGCTCATGATGTACTTCATGAGGCGGTTCCGCGCGTGGCACCTCATGCTGATTGGCTATTTCCTATGCGGAATCGGCGCACTCGGTCTTACGGCGTCACACTGGCAATGGGGCTTCCTCGGTGTCTGCATCTGGGGCCTCGGCCTGGGAATCATCAACCCCGCCGCGAATCTCGCGTCCGCCTCACTCATGCCGGGCCAACCCGCTACGGCCATCAACCTGCTGAACTTCTTTTTCAGTATCGGCGCGACTCTCGCGCCGCCCGTCATCGCCGGATTCGTGGCCCGCGACGTCAGCCAATGGTTCCCGATCCTGGTCGCCGTTCCCATCCTGCTGGGAGCGGCTCTCGCCGCACGGTATTTTGTGCCGGATTTCGAAGGTTCCTTCGGCGGCCGCGTGCCGGCGACGGGCAAACCATCACGCCAGTTGCCGTTCCTACTGCTTTGCATGACGCTACTGTTCGTCTACGTGGGCATCGAGACAGGCAGTGGCGGCTGGGCATCCACCTATCTGAACCGCGTGGCCGGCGCCAATGTCACGCTCGCATCGAGCGCGTCCGCCGCACTCTGGGGAGCGATCCTCGTTAGCCGATTCTCCGCGGTCTGGATTCTGCGCCATGCCAGTGTCCTCACGGTACTCACGGGAAGCACCTGCCTGGCCCTGGCGGGCGGGACGATGATGCTGCTGTTCCCTTCCCCGCTGGCAGTGATCGTCGCCATAGCGATCATCGGTCTGGGGCTTGGGCCGATTTTTGCCAACACCCTTGCCTACTTTCTCGAACACTATGGCGATGGCGCGAACCGGCTAAGCGGCCTCATGTTCGCCGCGGGCGGCACCGGGGGTGCCGTGCTTCCGCTCCTGATCGGCGAGATTTCCGACGTCACCGGAAGCCTCCGGCTCGCTCTGGCTCTCATCCCCGTCTGCGCCTGCGGAATGCTCTTGCTGCTGGCCGCGATGGCCTATCTTCGGCCCAGCCGGCGAAGCGTTCCGTGCGAAGCAGCCGGTCCGCGAGAGACCCTATAGTTTCTCCGCCTCCCGCTGAATCGTCTCCCAGGCGTAATCGACATCCGTCTGAGATGTGTAGATGTTTCCAATCGCCATCCGCAGGGTGTATAGCTCACCGATCCGCGTTTGCGAGAGAAACAGGATCCCGCTCCCGTTCAGGTTCGCGAGCAGCCGCGCGTTCGTGGCCTCATCCGCCCTCATGCGAAAGCAGATAGTGGAGAAAAGCACCGGCGCGGTCACCTCGAAGCGCGGATGGGCGGCGATGCGCCCGGCAAGCTCTTGCGCCATCCGGATGTGACGCCGCAGGTTCTCTTCGATCTTCGCCCGGCCGAAGGAGCGCATCACGAACCACAACTTCAAGGAGCGGAAGCGCCGCCCGAGCGGCACGCCGTAATCCATCAGATTCACCACCCTGGGATTCTCGGCCGTTTGCAGATACTCCGGCACCAGCGAAAGCGCCTTGCGCAGCGTCTTCGGATGGCGAACGTAAAACACGCTGATATCAATCGGCGTAAAGAGCCACTTGTGCGGGTTCAGCACGATCGAATCCGCCCGTTCCCAGCCATTGAAGTAATGTCGGAACTCCGGGCAAATCGCCACTGGACCCGCGTAGGCGGCATCCACGTGCAGCCAGACGCCATGCCTCTTGCATACGTCGGCGATCTCCGCCACCGGATCAATGCTGGTAACGGAAGTCGTACCGATGGTGGCCGTCACACAGAACGGAGTGAGGCCGTTGCTTCGGTCCTCCTCGATCTGGCGCTCCAGCAGATCCGCGCGCATGCGAAACTCACCGTCCGTTGAAATTTGGCGGTGATGATGGCGACCGATGCCTAACGCCATCGAGGCCTTCTCCACGGAGGAGTGCGCGTACTCGGAAGCGTAGGATACCAATCCACGCGGCGCGCCTTCGTCGCGCGTTCCGGGGGCAATCTGTTCGCGGGCCGCAATCAGGGCATGCAACGTGCTCACGGAGGCTGTGTCGAAGATCTCGCCGAAGAAGGCGTCCGGCAAGCCGCACCACTCCCGCAGCCAGCCGAGCGTCACCATCTCCAGTTCCGTGCCGGCCGGGTTGCTTTGCCAGAGCATACCGTTCGTATTGATTCCGGCGGTGAGCATTTCTCCCAGGATTCCCGCCGCGGCGGCTGACACCGAAAAGTAAGAGAAAAAGCGCGGGTGATTCCAATGGGTCAGCGCCGGCACGATCTGCTCGCGAAAATCCTTGAGGATGGCATCCATCTCTTCGCCTTGCACCGGGCCATGGGCGGGCAGTGCGTCGATCAGATCCCCAGGCTGCCGGTCCGGCAGCACAGGATACTGGCGCTGGCTCGAAAGATAGTCGGCGATCCAATCCACGATTTCATGACCGTGGCGGCGAAACTCCTCGGGGCTCAGAGAATCGGTTGGGGGGGACGGGTCTCTGGTGTCGCTCATCATTCTTGAGCGTAACAGGCCGATGGAGAGGCGGCGTCAACGCCCTCAGGCCGTGCCGCCATGCAGGGGCTCCGCGGCGCGATACGATATGCCTGATGACGCATCCCCACATACCGCTCCATTTCGAGCGCTTTTCCCCGGACCGCCAGCTTGAGCTTAGCCGCGAGTTTCTAGCCTGCATGCGCACCCGCCGTTCGGTGCGCGCCTTCTCCGAGGAGCCCGTACCTCTCGAACTGATCGAGAATGCGATTAGCGCGGCCGCCTCCGCTCCGTCGGGAGCGAACCAACAGCCCTGGCGCTTCGTCGTCGTCCAGGATCCGAAGATCAAGCGGCGTATCCGCAAGGCGGCCGAGGCCGAGGAAAAGCAGAACTACGAGCATCGATTTCCCGGCGAATGGCTAGACGTTCTCGCGCAGTTCGGAACGGATTGGCACAAGGAATTCCTCGAGACCGCGCCTTACCTGATCGTCGTATTTCGGATCGACTATGGCCTGCGCGAGGGGGATACCGACGAACAGAAGCGCAAGCATTACTACGTGCAGGAAAGCGTCGGCATCGCCTGCGGCTTTCTGCTCGCGGCGCTGCACTGGTGCGGCCTCGCCACGCTCACGCACACGCCCAGCCCGATGGGCTTTCTGTCGGAGATCCTCGATCGGCCAAAGAACGAGCGCCCGTACCTCTTGATCCCCGTGGGCTACCCGGCCGCCGACGCCACCGTTCCTCCACTCGCGAAGAAGACCCTGGAAGAGGTCATGCTGCTTCGGTAGCTCTCGACATCTCGCGTTGGGAGCGGTTTCACGCGCCATGCGGAGAACCGTCCCTAATTCAGGCGATCGTGCGCCGTCGGCCTCACCGGGCGGTAGGGGCGGCCCATGCCGCGAAGCACCGGCTCCTCCGATACACCATGCGTCCGCGACGGGCGCGTGGTGGTTCGCAACAGATCCGCGGCGGCGGCGAATCCCCGGTCGAAGGCAACGGTGAATTCTCCGCAACTTTCAATTGCGTCCTTCTCGATCACATGCGCCCTGCAGCGGAACGGCGCAACGGGATGCGGGCGGAAATGCAGGAACAGCGCGGCGCCGTCGCCGCCGAACGCTTCCAAAAACACCCTGTCTTCCGGGCGGAACCGCAACTGCGAATCCAGCGTATCGCTCCTCCACCAGCCGAGCGCAACCGCCCCCTCACCCGCGGCCCGTTCCGCGGTTCTCACGCGATACTGAAACGCGGCGGCTTCTTCCCCGGAGAGTTGGTAAACGGGGCCCCACTCGTAGGAAATTCCGAACGTCGCGAAATCGTCGATCGTGATCTTGAATGCGCCGTTCCGAGCGGTTTCCACCCGCCCGACGAGAACGCCCCCAATCTCCAGGCCGTGCGGAGGCAGCGCGTTCAGCGCCTCCAGCGTCGCGGCTCGCATCTTGTCGAGCGCGGGTACACACACGGAAATTTCCGGAATGCCATTGGCAGCCGGCCGCAGCGCGACAACATTGGGGGAAGCCAGGATTCGGCTATCGGATCCGCTTTGCATTTGCGCTCTCCACAGCGTATCTGCCCGAAGTATATCGCCCGGAATTGGGAGCGCCCTATAGATCAAGCGTAAACTCTACAGGCGTTTACACCATACACGGATTTCATGCGATCGCCTGGGGTGGCGCGGGGTCTTCCGGGTTGCCCGCGCGCCCAAGCGGCACCAGGATCATCGCCGCCGCCAGTGCGCCCAGCACTCCCATCCCGAGAAGAATCGAAGGATCCGCGAAGAACTCCGGCATCGCCTGCTCCGCCGGTTTGAAGAAAACGAACGTCGCCACACCCAGCCCGGTGAGTGCCTCGCCCGCGATCAGCCCCGAGGCCATCAGGATGCCGGCATTCTCCGCCCTTGCCGTTTGCGCGGCATTCAGCGCCCGTCGCCTGGCCAGGCTGTCCATACCCCAGCGAATGAGACCGCCAATAAAAATCGTGAATGTCGTCTCGAACGGCAGATACATTCCCACCGCGCACAGCATCGGGCTCCGCATGCGCAGCATGATCAGTGCCAACCCCATCGCCATTCCGAATACCACCAGGGGCCAGGCCATATCTCCGCCAACAATGCCTTGCGCGAGCGAAGCCATCAGCCCCGCCTGGGGCGCGGGCAAGGCACGGTCTCCGAAGCCGATGCCGCCCGCCTTGATATTGCCCTCATGCAGCACAAGCAGTGGGAAGTACATCACCAGGGCGGAGACCACCGCCCCCAGCAGGTCGCCAGCCTGCATCCGGCTGGGAGTAGCTCCAAGTATGTGGCCCACCTTGAGATCCTGCAGCATTTCGCCGGCAACCGCGGATGAAACGCAAATCACAGCCGCCACCCCCAGCGTGGCCGCGACGCCATCCACTCCCGTCACCCCCACCGCCACCATCATCAGCGCCGCAATCAGCAGTGTCGATAGCGTGAGACCGGAGACCGGGTTATTTGAGGACCCGATCAAGCCCACCAGGTTTCCGGAAACAGCCGCGAAGAAGAAGCCGATCACCAACATCACGATCGCGGCGAGCGTACCGCCCGCGACGGAATCCGCGAGAAAGACATAGAGGCCGATCATGCACAAGAGGCCCAACGCCAGGCCGCCGAAGATCAGCCGGGGACTCAAGTCATGGTCGAGCCGCGTATGCTTCGCCGCGCGCTGGGCGCTCCCCGCCTTGAGGTCTCCCACCGCGCGCTCGATACCGCTGGCGAGGCTCGTTCGCATGCGAAAAAGAGTGTAGGCAGCGCCCACCAGCATGCCCCCAATCGCGATGGGCCGCACGATGTTCAGCCAGATCGCCACGGTAAGCGCGCTCCAGCCTTCCGCGCCTGCCGTCGCCGGCACATATTGCCGCAGGCTAGGTCCCATCACATAGGTGAGCAGCGGAACCAAAAGCCCCCAGGCGAACACGCCGCCGGAAAAGTTGAGGGCCGCCAGTTCGGGCCCGATCACGTAACCCACCCCGAGATAAGCCGGGCTTACGGAAGGGGTGGTGAGGGACGTGACGCCGCCCACCGGCACCGGTGTATTCGAGGTGGCCGCGCCCATCCGGATCCCCGACCTCCCCAACTCCCCGATGGAAACAAAGACCTCCTTGCCGATTGCGAACAGCTTGAATTGGCCAAGTGCATAGATGGCCGCGCCGAGACCCATTGATCCGAAGAGCAGTTTCGCCGTGCCGCCCCCGCCCTGTCCGGCCTTGTGTATCTCCGCCGCCGCCACGGACTCCGGAAACGGCAACTCCGGATCTTCCACCAGAATCTTGCGAAGCAGCACGATGAACAGAATGCCGATCACGCCGCCCACCACCATGAACGCGGTGGATTGCAGATAGGCCGTCTCGCTCGAAAACGAGGGCCAGACACCCGCAAGGATGAATGCGGGGATCGTAAAGATCGCCCCGGCGGCGATCGACTCGCCCGCCGATCCCGCGCTCCTCGCGATGTTCTCCTCGAGGATGGACGCCTTGCGAATACGCAGGATCGCCATCGCGATCACCGCCGCCGGATACGTGGCGGCCACCGTCATTCCCGCCTTCAGGCCGAGATACGCGTTCGCGGCGCCCAGGATCACGGAGATGATCACGCCCAGCAGAACCGCGCGCAGCGTGAATTCCGGCATCTTCTTCTCTGCGGCCACGTAAGGCCGAAACGGGGCTTGGCTCATGTTGGAAAGCATACTATCGCCCCGGCGGCGTGCGCACGCGCGCCCCTATCGCGAATGCGGCGCTTCCCTTACAGATTTTGGTAGAGAGCGGAACCGGAAAAATCCTGGAGAAAGCGCTCGCCACTCAGCGCGTCTTTCGGCATGGCTTCCAGATAGCGGTGGGCCTTTTCGATCAGCGCCAGATCCTCCGCCTTCCTCGCGGCCTCTTCGAGCCTCTCGAAGTAGAGCGGATATTCCGGCCCAAGGTATTGCTCCACCGAGGGCAGACGGTTCACAAGAACCGGCGTATGGCGGACGATGCACTCCAGAATTGCGTTGTTCGCCACCGCCCCGGCCAGATCGAGAAAGACGACGTGGCTCGACAGCAGATCGTCGTAATCGTCATTCGGAAGCCGGTCCAAAATCGTGCAATCCCATTCCCCGAGGGCGGGCGCACCCGATGCCTGTCTCTCCGCTTCGAAGATGCTCCAGTAGCGCGGAGCCTGATCCTCATCCACGGGAATCAGCAACCGCTTTCTGGACGGATCGATGGGCAGGAAATGAATGGAACTCAGCTTGCGCAGCCAACTGCCCACCTGCACAACGGCACGCGCACTCCGCTCAAAGGAATCCCAGCAAAAGAACTTGGGAGGCAGTGGCACCGGGTGGCGCAGAGCCAGCACGGGTACCTCGAACTCTTTGCGCAACCACTCCGCCATCCACCGTGAAAAGGTGATCAGCCCCCTGCATTCCTTGAAGCTTTCGTGCCATTCACAGTGCAACCGAATCCGCTGAATGCTCTTTCTTGGCTCCGACCAGTCTGGAATTTCCGGTGGAACGTGCACAATGCCAATCCACGGCCGGCGGATTGGGAGCCAGCCTTCCGCGCGGCCCAATTCGAGATCCCGGGCGAAGCTTCGCTCCACGGAGCAATCGAGCAGCACGCCCGCCCCATCGTTGCGTAGCAAAGGCGCCATCGCGGAAAGCACAAACGGCCATCCGTTTCTGTGATGAGGGTAAACAACTTCGCGATGAATTGTTAGTTTTGGCTGAATCACTTCGATTAGTTTACACTTATGACAATCGAATCCCAGTAATGGAACGCGGCGATCGTTCCCGATATTGGAGCGAATTTTGGCGGCTCGACATCAAACTACCTCATCCATCGACTCACCGGACCGGCTCACAGGCAAAAGTTCCAGTCAGGCTGCCTTCTCCATACACGGGTTCGAGTTTGTCCTCCAGGGCAGATGCGAGCAGGCCATAGCGGGTATCGCCTCGGATTTCGCTTACTTCCGCACAACGGATGCGGCACGTGCGGGTTCGTCAGCAATGGTTTTGGAACTGAATGGCGCCGCGCCCGCGTACGATGGCTTGCCCGTCTGCGACGCTTCCGCATACACGCCGCGTAATGTTGTATATCGCTCCAATGGCCGGCGACTGCTCGATTACGGCGGCCGCGGCCTGGGAATCCTGGATGAAGCTTCGCAGCGCTTCTCGATGACCAGCGAAGACCCCGATCTGGTTTATGAAGCGGCCTACCTCTTCCTGCTTGCGCGCATCGGGGAGCACCTCGACACGCGCCGGTTGCATCGCCTGCACGCGTTGGCGCTCTCCCTGCGCGGGCGGTCGATTCTCGTGCTGCTCCCCATGGGCGGGGGCAAGAGCACGCTGGGCGCGGAATTGCTGAAGCACCCTGACATCCGCATCCTTTCGGACGACTCTCCGCTGATCGCCCGGGACGCGCGCGCCCACGCGTACCCGCTCCGCCTCGGCCTGCTCAAAGGCCGCGAAGGCGAGATCCCGCCCGAGTACGTTCGGCTCATCCAGCGAATGGAGTTTGGCCCGAAGTTTCTGGTGGACTATTCCTATTTCGCCGCCCGCGTGACGGCCGACGCTGAGCCGGGTTTGCTGCTTCTCGGGCGCAGGACGCTGGGCGCGACGCCGCGCCTGGAACACGCGTCCCTTGCAGCGGCACTGCGGGCCATGATCCCGAATCTCGTTGTTGGTCTTGGCCTCTTCCAGGGTCTCGAATTCGTTCTCGGGCGCGGATACCGGGAGATCCTCGGCAAAGCGAGCGTGGGCGTCTCTCGATGCCGCAATGCGTACGCTCTCGCCCGCCGCTCCCATTGCTATGAGTTCCACATGGGCCGCGACATCGCCGCGAACGCGCAAGCAGTGGTGGCTCTCGCCGAAAAGGTCTTCGCGGCCAAGACATGACCGGCATCCCCTCAGCCAGCCTCTCCTTATCCGCCCGCTGGCAGACCGGGTTCTACAGGGCGGCCGCATCGTTGCTCTCCGCCCACTGTCTCGCCGCTCCCGAAGTGGAGAGCATCTACATCCGGCGCAGCGTCGCCGCTGGAGAGGCGCAGTTCCCGTGGAGCGATGTGGACCTGGGCATCGTACTCTCGCCCTTCGCGAATGAGGAGGACGAGGGGCGCGCGCTCGAACGGCTCTGGGGAAGGTTCCGGATGACCCGCCTGCTCTTTCCGCGCCTGGGCGAGGCGGAGGTACACGTCGGCGCGAGCTTGGCGGAGAGCGCGATCGACGACCCGTATCGCGCCTCCATCGACCGCCGCGCGGCCGTGCTCACCCATGGCTCCGTCCCGGACTGGGCGACGGTCCCCATCACACCCCGCGATGCCATTCGCCGCCTGATCTTCTGGTTCGACGGCTACCTGCCCCGCTCCCTTGGCGCGCGCAATCACCGCAACGCGCGCAAGTTCGCGATTGAGATTTGGAACGCCTGGCTTGCGGCGTCGGGAGGAATTCAGGAGCCCTTCTTGCGACGCCAAGACGCGGAAGACCACTGGCGGCACGGCGCGGACGCCTCGCTTCTCGCGCAGGCGGAGAGTGGCCCGGAGGGCGCCTTTCGCGCCTGTCTGGCCGTGGCCACCCGCGCCCATTCCCTGCTCCGCTCCCCGCTCCCGCGTCTTGCGGAGCCGCTTTCCGCCGAAATCCGCTTCCTCCCCGGCTCGGCTCGCCGGACCATTCACCTGCTGCCCACTCCCGCGTCCCCGCTTCCCGGCGGCGGGCCGCGCCCCACGGATCTGATCGTCACTCCCGAAGCGCTTGCCCTCTTCCTGGGAACGCAGAACCCGTTCCTGTGGCACAGTCTGCCAGCCCGGATGCAGGACATCCTGGAGTGCCCGCCCTCGCGCGAAGATTGGCTTCTCGCCTGCCGCCGGCTTGCCTCCGGCCAGCGCCTGCGGGTAGCCGGTTTTGTCGAACACGGCAGCGGCAGCCACCTTCGCCGTTTAGAGTTTGTGAGGCACGCGCTCTCCGCGCTGGAACGAGGCGAAACGCCATCCTCCGGGGGGATTCCCAAAGCGGCCTCCGGGCCACCCGCCAGGGAGCCCAGCATCGCCGCCTATTACCGCGAACAGTATCCCTCCCTGCTGCGGGAAGCCGCCTCGCTCCGCCTCCGCGCGCAGCTTTGTCTGGCCCCGCCAGCCTCCCGGTCAGCCGACGGAAATGGCGAAAACGTTCGCGGAGGAATATGATGGCTCTATGCTTAAACCGACCGAATCAAACCGCAGACAATTCCTGACGAACACCGGGCGAGCGCTCGTCGCCGCGCCGTTCTTCGTACGGAATCTGATCTCGGCGCCACCTTCCGGGAAACTCCGTCTGGCCGCGTTTGGCGGCGGCAATATGGCCTATGTCACCTTGCAACAGATCTCCCGGCATAAGAACGTTACCCTCGCCTGCGTAGCCGAAGTGGATTCGGCTCAGCTCGGCCAACTGAACAAGCTCGCCCCCGGCACCAAGATTTACGAGGATTGGCGAGAAATGCTGCGAGCGGAGCGAAAGAACATCGACATCGCCTGCGTAGGCACGCCGGACCACATGCATGCGATGCAAGCCATGGCCTCCATGCGAGAGGGCCTGCCCGTCTACGTGCAGAAACCGCTGGCCCACGACATCTATGAAGTCCGCAAACTGACTGAATACGCACGCAAGAAGAATCTGGTGACGCAGATGGGCATCCAGATTCACTCCAGCAAGGAATACAACACGGCGGTAAAGCTCGTGCAGGACGGCGCGATCGGAAAGATCAAGGAAGTCCACGCCTGGAGCAGCAAGAAGTGGGGGGACATGGACCCCTTCCCCGGCGGAAGCGACCCCGTGCCAGCCACGCTCAAATGGGATCTCTGGCTTGGGAATGCGGCAGCCCGCCCTTACATCAAGGATTACTATCATCCCGCCAACTGGCGGAAACGCGTGGATTTCGGCACGGCCACCTTCGGCGACATGGGTTGCCACATCTATGACCCGGTCTTTTCCGCGCTCGGCCTGAGCGCGCCGATTTCGGTTCGGAGCGAAGGCGCGCCCCCGAACGAACATAACTGGCCGATCAATTCCGTCATTCATTACATCTTTGCCGGAACCCGCTACACGGAAGGCACGACCGTCAATATCACCTGGTATGACGGCGACGTGAAACCGTCGCAGGAAATCCTGACCCGCGCCGGCGTGGAGAGGCTGCCGCGCGAAGGTTCCATCATGTTCGGCACCAAGGGAATCATGGTGCTGCCCCACATCGGAATGCCGAAACTGCTGCCGGAAGCGGATTTCGCCGATTTCAAGATGCCCGCCATCGAACCGAAGAATCACTACTTCGAGTTCGTGGATGCGGTTCTTGGCACCACTCAGACTTCCACCAAGTTCGACTATTCCGGGCCGCTCACGGAGACCGTGCTCCTTGGGCCGCTGGCGCAGCATTTCCCGAAGACAACCCTCGAATGGGATTCCCGGAAGATGCGCGTCCGCAATTTGAAAGAGGCGAACAAGTATGTCCGTCGGAAGTATCGGAAAGGTTGGAGCGTCAAGGGGCTCTAGTCAGAAACCCAACCAGATTGAAGAGGGGCCGCGAATGCGGCCCCTCTTCATTTAGTGGTCGTCCGCCAGCCAATGCGTAACCACGGGCGGCTTGGGGCCATTGTGGAATTGGAGAACAGCGTCTTCGAGCACCTTGTCCGCCAAGGTCACTCGCGAGTGCTGACGCATATGCTCCGCCCAGCTCTCCACCAGAAAACTTTCCAGGTAGCGGCCCGGGTTCGCTGGATCTTCGAAGAGCCCCCATCGAATGGCCCCGTCCCGGCGGCGGATGGATTCGAGTTGCCGCATGGCCTGCAGGAAAGGCTGTCTGCGATCGCGGCGAATGCAGTACTCCGTCGTCACCAGCACGGGCCCGCGATCCGCTTCGAACGGCTCGACAATGGTCGGTTCCGGCCAGTGTTGCGATGGACTCACATCGAAATGCATCTCGCCCGCCAGCTTCCAGCGAAGGGACAGCGGGACCATCGCGCCGGCACAAATCGCCGCGGCGAGAAGTGTGGCACGCGTACTCACGTGCTCGGCCACCGAACCCCAGATCGTACTGCCCAATGCCATCCCGCCCTGGAACAGAAAGATGTAGACCGAAAGCCCCCTCGCCCTTACCCAGGAGGGAAGCGCCTGCTGAGCGACGGTATTGAAGCTCGACGTGATGGCAATCCAGCAGGCGCCGCCAAGAAGCAGAACCACGACCACGGCGAGGAAACTCGAAAAGTAAAAAAGCCCGGCATTCACGAGACCAAACAAGAGGATGGCCGCGCTCACCAACCACTCCACGCCCACCGCGGCACGCAACCGCGGCAGAATCGCCGCCACCGCCACTGACCCCGCGCCAAGTGACGCCAGCATGATGCCGTAGCCTGAGCTTCCCCTCTGCAGATCTTCCTTCGCAAGCAGCGGCAGCAGGCTCCACAATGCGCTCGCCGGAATCACGAAGAGAAAGGTTCGCAGCAGGACTCCGTGCAGTTCCGGCGCATACCGGATGTAGCGGACCCCGGCCATGATCGCGTTCACCACACGCTCGCTCTGGTCTCGCGCGCTCGGGGGTTCTCGCTTCCAACCGTAAATCACCGCGACCACGCCCACAAACGAAATGGCATTCGCGGCAAAAACCGCCGCCGGATTCACCCAGGCGATGAGAAGCCCACCCAGCGCCGGGCCGATCGCCCGCGAGATGTTGAAGCCCATGGAATTGAGAGCAATCGCGGAAGGAAGCTGCGGGCGCGGCACGAGTTCCGGCAGAATCGCCTGCCAGGCGGGGGCGTTCACGGTGGCTCCGGTACCCAACAGAAACGTGAAGAGCAGCAGCAGATTCGGGCCGGTGAAGCCAAACCAGGTGCTGAATGCCAGCAGCCCGGCCGCCACCGTCATCCAGGCCTGCGTCACGAGCAGCACTTTCCGGCGGTCGAAAATGTCCGCAATCGCCCCGGCGGGAAGCCCCATCAGGAGCACGGGCAGATAAGTGGCCGTCTGGACGCTCGCCACGTAGAGCGGCGAGGGCGTGAGGGAGGTCATCAGCCAGGCCGCCCCCATGTTCTGCATCCACGTGCCGATGTTGGAGCCGAGAGACGCGAGCCACAGCGCCCGAAACACCGGTTGGCTGAGCGGCGCCCATGCGCTCAGCCGGGCGTCGTCACGGATTTCAGGGCACGAATCGGACACTGTACAGAACTATCCTCGCACACGCGGCCGAATGGGTTTTGGGACTCTGATTGCCGGAGTTCGGAACGGTCATGGACGCCGCTTCTCGCCGCTTTCTCTCGAAATGATCGAGATTCCGCCGCCCCGTTCAAGAACGGCGTACTCGATCTGGTCCAGGCGACCGATACCGTGGTTGGTCCGCGCGCTTGCGAGAATATCGCTCAAGGTAACCTGCTCCTTCCGCATCCGGCGCTCCAGCGGCCGGCCCCGCTCCACGATCACGATCGGCAGGCTTTCGAGCGCGTCGTCAAGGCCGGGCAAGCGGCCCTTGATGAGCGTAAGCGCCTGCTCCATCGCCACCAGAGTGGCAATCACGATCCAGGAATTGATCATCGACGTGTCGTTCCCGAGCAGAGCCTGCTGCGTGGATTCCCCGATCACGAGGATCAGCACGAAATCGAACGTGGTGATTTGCGCCAGCGTGTGCTTCCCCGCGATTCGAAACACCACCAGCAGGAAGGCGTAGACGGCCGCGGCTCTCAGTACGGATTCCATCGATACCCCTCAGAAATAGGCAAGCTGCCTCATTTCCACGCTGGAACCCGCGAAGCCAAACCGAAGCGTGCGCAATCCGGCGGCAGTGGGCTCGTAATCAAGCACAATCCCGCTGCCCGCGCGCAGCCTTCCCGAAGCATATACGAGTTTGACCGTCTTCGCGCCAAGCGCGACGCGATCGGGTTCCGGAGTGATGCGCTCGATCCGCGCGTGGTCGTAGAAGCGGCGCTCCACTTCAAGAGAGACGTCTCCCGTCTCAAGCGGAGCGCCTTCCAGCCGAATCGCGATGCGCGTGGCGCTCCCGACTCTCGTGAAGCGCTCATAGTCCGCGGTGACGACCGCCGAGGATGCATTCCCTTGCGTTCGGCTCACCACATGAGCCGAACTCAGCGGACCGTCCCCGAAGACGCCCGCCAGAGCAAGGCCCACAATGACGAACAGCACAACCCAGCCCGCTCGCTGCCAGCGCCATTCGCGCCGCTGCAGGATCGAGTCTTCTTCGAGGTCGAGATCTGGGTAAGGGTTCGTGTCGCTCACCGCGCATGGCGATCCCGCGCCGCCGGTTAGAACGCGGAAGCCCGCCGGGATGTTTCGCCAAGGCCCGCGCGGCGGCGATGGAGGCGCCTAGCTTGCGTATCCGCCCACGATATAGCTCTGCAAGTGGGAGATGGTTTCTTTCTGCTCCACCACCGTCCACTTGATGAGGTCGCCGAGGGACACAATCCCCACTACGGCCCCCTGGTCGATCACCGGCAGATATCGCTCTCGGCTCTCGGTAAGAGACACCATGCAGGCGGCCACGGTATCGTCGAGCGTCGCCAGTGCCGTCACCTCCGCGAGAATCTCCCGCACCGCCGTCTGCTGCGAGTGGCGGCCCTTCAGGATTACTTTGCGGGTGTAATCGCGCTCCGAGATGATACCGATGAGCTTGCCCTCATCGAGGACGACCAGCGCGCCGATGCCGTGTTCGGCCATCTGGCTGATCGCTTCGAACACCGTAGCGTCCGGGCTGATGGTGTGTACCGTCCACCCTTTGCTGTCAAGCAAGGCGCGGACAGAGGCTTTAGAGTCTGACAAGTGGGACATCGGTACAACCTCCTGGTCCTGAGATTGTATGCGAAGTTTCCTTCCGGGGAAAGCCCAATCTTGGCCGATCTTAGCCGGCAGGAGATCTCCGGTGCGGGAATTTCCAAATCCCCGTGGCTAGGGCTTGGCCACGCAGGCTTGCAGGCTTTGGATATTCTTGCGGGCGAAGGCGGCTTCTTCGAGATCCGGATTCAGGTCGAGCATCGTTTCGAACTGCTCAATGGCGGGCGCGCAAAGCTGGCGGTCATTGTTCGCCACGGCCTGATGCGCGTAGCTCAGGCCAAGCACGTAGTGCGTGAACGCATCCTGGGAATCGTAGCGCAGGGCTTCCCGGCAGGCCTCGATGGCCGCGCCGTACTGGTTCAGCTTGCGGTTGGAATCGCAGATGCCAAACCACGCCAGGCTGCGCAGATCTTTCCAGATATCCTGCTGGGAGGCGCGGCTCTTCTTCCCCATCCCAACCAGAAAGCCCACGACGTAGTAATTGAGATTCCCGGCAAGCTTGCTGTTGAAATCCGAAAGCCGCAGGTATTGCTGGTAGGAGCTGATGGCGCCCTTGTAATCGCCGCTCATGCGCTGGCCTTCCGCAAGCCAGAAGTGCGCTTCCCCGTTCTCCGGGGTCAGGTCAATCGCCTTGTTGGCGGAGCGGATGCCATCGGCGTAAATCTCCTTGCGGCAATAGGCCTGCGCCTGCAAATACCACGCCATGGCATTTGACTTGTCGCGGTTGGTCACCAGATTGAGTTGCCGGATCGCTTCGTCAAGATCGCCCACGTCCAGCAGCATGCCGGCATAGCTGGCGCGGGCCTCCATAAAATCCGGGTCGATCTCGATCGCTTTCTCAAAATAGCGGCGGGCGTTCGCTTGGTCAAAAAGCGCATTGTACGTACGGGCCAGATACAGGGCTGCCTTGCTGTACTTGGGGTCCAGCAGCAGAGCGCTCTGGAAATCCGCCACCGCCGCCCGGTAGTTCTTCGCGTAGCCCTTGTTGTACTTCGCCAGACCGTCGTCGAACTTCTCTTCCGCGGCCCGGTTGCGCTGCCGAGGAATCAGGATCTTGATCGTTACGGTTTTCTCCTGCCCCGGATACACCACCTCTTCCCGAGGCCCGTCGGGCTCATAGCCCATCTTCACGGCCTTCACAGTATGAATGCCGGGGGTGAGTCCGGGAATCCGCAAGGGGTTCGCTTTATCCACCACGCCGACGCTCTTGCCATTCACGAACACTTCCACGCCATCGCGATTGCTCTCGAAAATGAGCGCGCCGAACTTCGGAGCGGGCGCTTCGCCGAGCGCTTTGTTCGACGGAATGTAAGCGAGCAGCATGTCCTTATCGAAGCTGCTGCGGTCCGCCGTGGGGTTCTGCTCTCCCCCGGTCGCTTCCCGCACATTGCGGCGAACGTACTCGGCCAGCTCATCGGCGGTCACGATGCTGTCGGTATTCTCATCGGCGGAGCCCTCAAGCCCCTTCACCACATAGTAGGTGAAGACGCCGTGCCCGCCGCCCCAATCCGGGCTCTCGAAGCTGCGCTCGCGGTCACGGCTTGCCGTGAGGGAGAAGAGCGATTGCGTCAGATTCACCAGTCGCGAATTCAGTTGCGCGCTGTCTTCCGGAGCGATGATGCCGCTATGACAACTGTCGGTTAACAGCACCTTCCAGCGCGCTTTGATCTTGCCGCCGATCACCTCGCCAAGGCTCTGCATGGGATAGCCGAACTTCGCTGGATCCTGCATGGCGAAGTCATACGGCGCGAGATAGCCCGCCCCCTTGTAGAGAAAGCCGTGCCCGGCGAAATAGATCAGCACGCGGTCCTCCGGCTTGGCCACCGAGGGCAGCCACTCTTCGAGTTCGCGTGTGATGTTCTCCTTGGTCGCTTGCTCGCCAATCAGCCGGTGCACATTCTCCGCCCGAAAGTTCCCTCCTTCCGGGCTGATCAGCACCGAATAAATGGATTGCGCGTCCTTCTCGGCGTACTCCAGCTGGAAGTTCTTTTCGAGGCGCGGATACGTCCCCACGCCAATCACCAGCGCGTAGCTCCTCGGGATCGTTACAGACTTCCCGGAAGCATCTTCCACCTCGCGCGGCACATCCTTTTCCACGCGCAGATCGCGCTGCTGCGTATTGGCCGGTTGTTGTGCCGCCACGCTGAATGCGGCCAGGGCAGCCAGCCCTAGCACGCCCAGCCGGGCGAGCGTTCGTTTAATCGTGCGCGATGCGGAATTCATAGATCACGGGTCCTTCCGTTGTCGCGGGAGCAGTAATCACCTGCGTCTCGCTCTGGCGCATAAAAAATAACTCGCGGGAGTTGGCGCGGTTCAGCTTGCTCCAGCTTTCCGGGAGCGCATTGTCGTTGGGAACGCTGCGCAGCCCCGCGGAACTGTCGATACATTCGCCGCGCGCGCGAAACAGCGAATCGTCGCAGCGCGGCTTCATCCGGTGCGGAGGCACGCGCGGCGCGGCCGGTGCACCGGCCGAGGGCAGCAACTCCGTGGGGTTCATCGACCGCGGACTCACCATCCAATAGCTGATGTCATGCCCCGCGGGGCCCGCCACGATGAACTGCGCCTTCGTGGCCGGAACCAGATAGCTCTTGCCCGCTTCCACGCGATTCTGCGAACCGGTATCGGCGGTAGGGAACAGCAGTTCGTAGCGACCCGACGTGCCGAGATTCGTGACGTAGAGATATCCGTCGAAATCGGCGGTGAAGCGGAAGCGCACGCGGTCGCCCTGCTTCAGCACGTGCCCGGGGTCAATCGCTTTCCAGGATTGGCCGCTCCATTGCTCCAGTACCACTTCCATGCGGCGGGGGCCTTCGGTCTTTGCGGCCGCGCCAAGCACGGCGGCCAGAACCAGTAGCCCAATGGCCAGCAAGGTGATGCGGAATCGAATTCGTTCCAGTCGCGTCATGGCAAGTCCTCCTTTCGTCGGCCGGTCTAGCGGTGAACCAGAGCGAGGTCCGCCACCACGCGGGCATCCTTCGCATTCGACGGGTTCACCACATACGTGGCGATCTTCATATCCGGCGTGTAGCTCGCGTTCAACGGTCTCACCGCGCCGTATCCGGAGCTTCCGGGGTCGTCCGCCACCTTCTCCACCACCAGATCGCGGGCATAAGCGCGCCGCAGGCTTCCGACCACGTCGTCCCGGATGTTCATCTCGTTCACTGCGAGCAGCACCTTCGGGCCACTGCCGAACTCGGGCTCGGTTTTCACCGGGCTGGCCTTAGGCGCATTCGGCGACGGCTTCGTGCCCAGATCATAGATCAGGTTCTCCAGGCTCGGCTCCGGCTTGCGGGAAAACACCAGGAAGAGCTTCTCTTCCCCGGCTTGCTCATCAAAGGTGAACACATAGCCGGAGGGCACCGTGGTCACCGTGTTCGCCTCGATGCGATTGCTGCCGCCGCCCACTTCGGCGGACGGGAACAATGGACGCCACGCGCCGCTCGACCCTCGCGCGATGATATAGAGGTATCCGCTCTCATTCGTCTCCACCGCTACCTGAATGCGGTCGCCGGAGCGGAAGGCGGTATCCACCGGAACTTCCTGCGCGCTGCTGCCCACGCGCTTGATCAGCGTGTAGCGCATTCCTAGCGGATTCAGATCCGTCGGGAGATAGCCCGCCTGCACGAGTTGGCCTTCGGTGCGGGTACGCGCCATCGCGGCGGGCGGCGCAACGCTCTTCTTTTCAATGCTTTTCGCCACTTCCACCGGGATCGTCAGCGCGGGCGCACCAGGCTTTGCCCGATGCGTTCGAGCCGGTTTGGCCGAAGCGGTCTGCTGCTTGGCGGCTGGGACAAAGAACAATTCCCGGGCGGTCAGACGCTCGGGAGCCGGGCTCTGCCCAACGGCCAGCGTAACGCCCGCCGTGAGCAGCAACGCAAGAAATAATGATCGATTCATCGCGGAATTCCTTTCCCAGTCGCGCGGCCGTGTATCGATGGACGAATCCCGCGAAAGCCCGGTTCCGTACCTCGCCGGACCCCCAGCCATCCGCACCGTCACCAACCCGCCTGCCCCGCCACCCAGATCTGGAGGCACACCAAGCCCTCCATAGGCACACCAAGCTAATCAGAAGCACACCGAGTCCGGAACCGTCCCGGTTCTGTGTCCTCATTCTACCTCTGCGATTTTGCGGGGTGAATCAGATCGCAAGCGTAGTACTTCCCGGCAATCCGGCAAGAAGAAGCCCAACAAAACATCCCCGAAGGGCATCCCCGCCCCCGCCGCGCTCATGTTGTCCCCAGGAGATTCGCCGTCGAGCAATTGCTTTAGCACCACCGTGCCCGAAAATTGGACTAGATCCCCAAGATTAAGGAACCAGCCCGAATTTGCGAACAAGGCCGGACAGCGTTTACGGCGAAGACGAGCAGATTCCATGAAAAGCAAGATCACGGGGACGTGAAACTGAAGGGCACGGACGCACAGAGCAAAGCGCAGTTTCTGGTGCAAATCAGCAAGGAACACTCTCCCCATTGGCCGAAGGACGCGGGTGAGATTCGCCGTCAGGAAAGCCCCTCCGGCAATAGCGGCGAGGAGGGAGACTCCCGGAAGACGTTCGCGTCCGGCGACATCCATCGTATCCGGATGGGCAGCCGTTGCGGCCCGCGCATCTGCCCGGCCAGCTCACACGATATACTCCGCGATATGGAACACGACGACAGCTCTGTTTTCTCCTTTACACCGGGCACCAATGGAATGGTGGAACTCGAACACACGGACGACACCGTGCTCGCGCGGAGAGACCTGCTGAAAGGTGGCGGCACAGTGGCGGGCTTTCTGGCGGCGACCAACCGCGCCGCGGCACAACAGACGCCCTCCGGCAGCCTGATGCCCGAAGCGAAGGCTGGGCCGCTGCTCCCCTTGGCGGACTTCGGCAATCACCGCATCACCCGCCTGATCGCGGGCGCGAACCCGATCTATGGCTACTCGCATTTCAACTACGTCTTCTCCGCCACGATGGGGGAATATCACACGACAGATCGCGTGCTGGCATTCCTCAAGGAACTCGAGCGCGGCGGTTTGAACACATGGCAGGCAAGCTGGAGCGAGCGGCTGGAAACCGATTGGCTGAAGTACAAGGAACAGGGCGGCAAGTTGCAGTTGCTGGTGCTCTCCCGGCCCGACTTCAACGAGCGGCCCGAGATGGCGGCGCGCGCCGCGAAACTCAAACCCATGGGCATCGCACAGCACGGCGGGGCGACCAACCGGCTGTGGGATGCGGGACAGTTCGACAAATCAAAAGACTACCTCAAACGCATCCGCGACACGGGAGTGATGGTGGGGCTTTCCTGCCACAATCCGGAAGAGATCGAGTACGCCGAGGAGAAGGGCTGGGATGTCGACTACTACATGGCGTCCCTCTACTACCTGATCCGGCCGCGCGCGGCGTTCGAGAAGATCCTCGGGGAACTGCCGTTGGGCGAGATCTATCTGCCTTCGGATGTGCCGAAGATGCTGGCCACGGTGCGGCGAACGAAGAAGCCGTGTCTCGTCTACAAGGTGCTGGCGGCGGGGCGGACGGTGAACTCTCCGAAGCAGGTAAAGGAGCGCATGGCGGTGGCGCTCGAAGGCATCAAGCCGAACGACGCGATGATCATCGGGCTCTACCAGCGCTACAACGACCAGATCGGGCAGACGGCCCAGTTTGTGCGCGAGATCCTGCACGTGTGAGCGAGAGGGAGAATGCCGTTCCCGGGGCACCGGTAGAGCGGTTTGAGACCCAAGTCAGCTTGAATTGGCATTACTCGAGTTCGCTTGTTACCGGCGCGCCGTTCGGTTTCCGCGCCATCCAAAGGAGGGCCGCCAGGCAACCGCCGAGCACGATGTCTATGGTGCCGCAGAAGCCGGGCCACCAAACCGGCATCCCGGCGTTTGTCACGAGGTCGCCGTGGACGAAAAAATCGAAGAGTCCGTGGCCGGCAATCGCAACCGCCGTCAGCCACATACTCATCTTGAAACCGAGCACCGCAAAGACCACAAACACGAGCCCAAGCGCGATCTCAATTGCCAGAGTCGAGTAACTGGACGCTCCCATCACCGCGAATAGCGCGTAATAGGACGCAATCACGATCAGGACGGTAGGATAAAATGCGCGATCTCTGCTGAATCCGACCGTTGCGGCAAATACAGCCACGATTAGCCCCAGGACAAAACCCACGAAGCATTCCATGGGATCTCCTTTCCCCTTGCCACTCCTCGAGTGTCCGTGCGCTGGCACTCCGTCCGCTATTGGATCCGAATCTCTACCGGGTTGGCGGAAACCGCGCCTATGGTGAGGTGGACGGTGGCATTTCCCACCCCACGCAGGCCGTACGGAATAATCGCGTTCACCTGGTCCAACCCTTCGAACTCCGGTTGCGGGCCTGCATACTTCACCTCGGCGGGAATCCCCTGAATGGTTACGCGCACGTTCGCCCCGGAGGGTCGGTTGCGGAGGCCTGTCGCGTAGAGAATGAGAAACGTCGTATCCGTGACGCCGCCCAGATCGATGGGGGCCGGAGAACAGACGGAAGGCGTGCCCGCACAGGCGAAGGCAGTGAGGCGTGTTTGGACGCCGTCCGCCGCCACACGGACCACTTCCGCCGCCGGTACACCGTGGCCATTCTGATTCGCCGTGAATACGGAGGGGCTGATGTCGGCGATCAGCACGCTCTGGGAGGCAATCACCGTCGTGCCTCGCAATACCTCCAGCCTCGCGGCTCCCGTTGGTGCGGTGTCCGGAATCAGGAAGTTCAACTGCGTGGGCGACACGAGGAAGAGAGGCAGATTCCGGCTGGTTCCAATGGAATCCACCAGACGCACCGCAACACCTTGCATCTGCGTCGGCAACGGAATGGATGATGCCGCTTGTGTGTTGGCCGCCAGTTGCTCTCCAAATCCGGATACGATCGCACCTCTTGCCAGCGGACCTGGCAGGAAACTGCCTGCCCCAACGGTGGTCAGGCCGCCGGTGGCGGTGGCCGGCCGAAACTTCGCCGTGTAGGATGCCGGGGATGACGGTGTAAGAATCGCGCGGTTCGGCGGAGCGCCATCCAGCCACGAATCGAACTCGAATTCCACATCGTTGCGGGACTGCGAGGGCGCGCTCACGGAGAGCAGGTAGTTCTCCCACGAAGTGAGCGTGACGCCGCCGGGGACGGTCTGGTTGTTCACGCGCAGATCCAGCCCCAGCGGGTCTGTGTGAAAGGTCAGATTCACTTTGCGCGGTTGGATGTCGCGTGTGACCGCGGCGACCGCACCGGATGCGTCGGTGGCTTCCACCGCCACTTCCAGGAAGCTGTTGGTGGCGGCGAAGAGATCCTCCGGCGCTGGGGCTTGAAAATTCAGATTGTTGCCCTGGAGCGGACCGAGATACGGGTGAGTGTGGTCTCCGTGGTGGAGGATGATGCGCCAGGAAAGTGCGCTTGCCGGCAGTACTCCCTGTTCCGGATCGACAGCCGTTGCGCTGAGTGTAACGGTGGTGCCAACCGCATAGCTAAAGCCGGAGGTTGGGGCGGTCATCGTCACCACCGGAGGCTGGTTCCCCGCGGCAATCTGCACGCTGGCCGGTTGCGAGAAGACACCGGCCGAATCCCGCGCGCGCAACGTCGCGGTGTAGAGTCCCGCGATGATGTATGTGTGGTCGATCGTCAAACTGGAGGAACTCTGCTCCGCGCTTCCGTCCCCGAAGTTCCAAAAATAGGTGAGGGTGTCGCCCGCGTTGGGGTCGCCGCTGCCGGCCGCGCTAAAGGCCACCTGGAGCGGTGCGGGGCCACTGGTCGGGTTTGCGGAGATTGCGGCGGTGGGCGGCAAGTTTGCGCTGGTGGCGGAGACGACGCGACGCACCTGACCCCCGCCGGCGTAAGTGGTGTAGTAGAGAGCCTGGCTTCCGCCAAACGGCCCGAAGCGCAGGTGGACGGCACTGCTATTGCCCAGGTTGCGGACGAAGTCCGAAACACTCACGCTGCTCCCGTTCCGCCGCAGAGCGAAAATCGCGCCGCAGACGTAATCCGCGAACAGGTAGGTGTCGTCAAATTCTGACGGCCAGACGCCGTTCGGCACGAACGCTCCACCGGAGATCGAATTGCAGCCGCCGGTTTGCGTGCCGGGCAGGGTTGTGCCGTGGCGATACGCAAACAGCGGCTCGGTCATCCCGGCGGGTGTAGGGCTCGCCGGGGGGCACTGGGTGGCGGACCCGTTCGCGCAGAAACCCTCTCGCACGTTCCAGCCATAGTCCGCTCCCGCCTGGCCAACGTCGATTTCTTCCCAGGCTCCCTGTCCGACATCGTTGATATAGAACTCCGTATTCCCGGAGTTGGGGTTGAACGCAATGCGGAACGGGTTGCGCAGTCCCCATGCGTAGATCTCCTGGCAAATCTGGCCGGGCGGAAGTGGGCCCGTGTTGCACCGCCCTGTGTTCGGGCCGCTGTAGGGATTCCCGCCGGCAACGTCGCCATCCCGTGTGATGCGCACGATCTTGCCCAGCAGATGATGACGCTCCCGCGCCGCATCGTTGGCTCCGGCGCTGCCGCTGCCGCCATAGTCCGTGCCGCCGTCCCCCGTGGTTACGTACAGCATCCCGTCGCCGCCGAAAGCAAGGTCGCCCGCGTTGTGATTTCCTCCGTACGACCAGATACCGTCGAGCAGAACCAGTTCTGAAGCGGGGTTGATCGTGTTCGTGCCCGAAAAGGTGAATCGCGAGACACGGTTCCACGGGCCCGCGGTGGAACCGGTGCCGCAGCCCCCATTGCCCGGATGCGTGTAGAAGAGATAGATTCGCTGGTTTGCGCTGAAATCCGGATCGACGGCGATGCCAAGCAATCCCCTTTCGGAGTTCGAGCAAATGCGGGAACTGAGGTCCAGCGCGGGCGTTGCCAAAAGCGCGGTGCCATCGAAGATCCGTACCCTTCCTCCTTGCGTCGTAATCAGCATACGGCCGTCCGGCAGGAACGCGATCGCGGTGGGCGAACCCACATTCGTCACCAAAGTGTCGGTGAATCCAGCGGGAAGCGACGGCTGCGCCACTCCCGGCGCGACGGGCAGGACCGCGCCTAGCAATGCGAGCACAAATCCCCGTGCGCATCCGCCAATCCTTGACAATGCCATGGGTAGATCATGCCAAAATTTTGCCCGCCGCACACCGCGGAAGAACCCGAATTGTTCCCTTCCGCCGCCGGAAGGGCGGGTTTTTACATCTGTTGCGGGTCCACCGCCGCGGGCGGGATGACGAAATCGTCTCGCCTTTCTGCTTGAGGATGCCGAGTGCCCGGCCTCCGAGGTCCGCCGCGTCGGCGTGGCGGGAGGGCTCTTAAGCAGGCGCGGATCGCCTCCCGCAACTCCGATTCGCCAGCAAGCGGGTTGGCGGAACTGCGGCGTGCCGACCTTCCAGTTCCCGAATGCGTTTCCGCCGGGCTTCGGTTCCATCGGCGCGCAGAGCTTCAGCGCGATTGATTCGCAGCTGCGGAACCCCTATATCCAGCAATGGAACCTGACGGTGGAGCAGGAGATTCTGGGTATGGGCGTGCGGGCGTCCTACATCGGTACATCCACGCGACAGTTGATCTGGGTACAGCAGATCAACCAGGTTCCGCCATCGTCCGCTCCGTTCGACAACGGGCAGCGTCGCTTCCCCGCTCTCCGCGATGTTGCGCTAAGAGTGAACGGGGCGAGTCACAAATATCACTCCCTGAATCTGGTGGCGGAGCGCAAACTCCAGAACGGCGTGTATTACCAGTTGGGTTGGACGTGGGCCAAGAATATGACCAACTGCCTCACCGACGGGGACGGAGGTTGCCAGCCGCTGAATGCGTACAACCGGAACGCCGACTGGGGCAACGTGGACTACACGCCCCGGCATCGCGTGGCGGGAAGTCTGCTTTATGACCTTCCGTTTGGCAAGGGCAAGCGGTTTTTGAGCGGGAGCCGCGTGGCGGATTGGGTACTTGGGGGCTGGACGGAGAGTTCGATCATCGTGCTGCAAACCGGGCTCTACTTTAGCCCGAACTTCAGCGGATTCGACGTATCGAACACGAACACGACGGGTTCGCAGCGGCCGGACCGGGTGGCGGACGGGAATTTTCCTTCTTCTGAACGGAAGATCTCCCGATGGTTCGACAACAAGGCGTTTGTCGTACCGGGCGATCTGACGGGGGACGGGCGGCCGGATGTGAAGGCGGGACGGTTCGGGAACTCCGCGCCGAATGTGATCGTGGGGCCGGGAACGCTCCTGATGGACGGGGGGCTGCACAAGCGGTTCCAGTTCGGCGAGCGGCTGCGGGCGACGCTGGAGGGGACCTTCACGAATGTGCTGAATCATCCGAACTACGGCACGCCCAATATGAATATCCGCTCCGGGAGCGTGGGCCAGATTACCAGTCTGTATGGCCGGTATTCCGCGGGGCCGCGAAGCGGGCGTCTGGGGCTGAGGTTCGAATTTTAGCGGACCGCGCAAGGGGAGATCACCTCCCCTTGAACGCAAGTCGATTCCGCCCGAATCCGGCGGCTCTCTGGCGTTGTGCAAACGCCCGGAGAGTTGCCGGTGAGGCCCCTCGGTTCCCCCGGCGGAAGACGGGGCCGGTATCCGCGGCCGCGCGGAGCGGCCTCGCGCCGCGAGAGACCCAGTGCGTCGTGTCCCGCGCTATCGTGCCGTCAGTTGCTTATGAAGCCAGGCCATCGCGGAAATAACGGCCGCCGGCGTTGGCGTGTGGCCGCTCCGATGATTCAGTATGCAGAGTGCATCCGGTTTGCCGAGTGCGGCATACGCCGGGGCCGCGTTGCGCATGAGCGCGAGGCTCTTCTCGCCATCGGCGCTCTCGCCCGCGATCAGCAGAAAGGGCCGGGGCGCGATGAGTTCGAGCAGTTCATGCTGGTCCGCGCCGGGCGGGAGCATGCCGATGCGCTCGCCGAAATACCAGGGGTCTTCGTAATTCGTGAATGCGAGTGCGATGCCGGGCTCCGAGGAGACTACGGAGCGAATGCGCGGCTCAAAGGCCGAAGCGTACAGCGCCATCTTGCCGCCCAGGGAGTGCCCCATGATGCCGATCCTCGCCGGATCGATCTCAGGCTGGGCGGATAGCCAATTCACGATCTGGTGCGACTGCCAAATCCAATACCCAAGACCCGTGACGCCTGGGTAGCGCTCCGCAAGGCCCGCGACCACCTCGAGATATCCAGGACCGTCGTTCTCGCCGGACCAGGTCACCGCCAGCGCCGCCATGCCGAATTGCGCCGCAACATGCGCAAAGGCGCGGACGCTCGAAGGCGTCGCGATACGGCCACCCATGTTCTTGCCCGCGGGCGTATCTACGTCGTAATAAGGGACGATCACGACAGGCAGGCGCTTGCCGGAAGCGTGGGCCGGCATCACGAGCAGGCTGCGCCAGGGAGCTTCGTCTTCCAGTTTCAATTCGATCAAGCGCGCTGTCCATGCAGGTTCGAGATACGTCTGCACCAGTTCAGCTTCCATCTCGCGCTTCGGCATCGGGGGGCTCCCGAGTACCCGCATCCAGCGATTATGAAGGATCTCCGTATCCGGTTGTGCCGGCGGATCGGTGGAGTGGACAGGCTCGACGCCGACGATCTCATAAGAGCCGGGCGGCGGCGGGGAAGGCAGACTCCGTGCGATGCGGAAGCCGGTGTAAGGGCTTCGGCGCGTGGGAGGCTGCGAGGCCCGGAACCCTTTGTTCCATTGGCTTGACTGCGTGAGAAAAGAGCCGCCGCGGATGACGCGGGCGTCCCCGGTCTGCGGGCCGGATGGGTTCCAGACGGAATCGATGATGGGGAGATTGCTGAACCGGTCAAAGCAAAGTTCCCAGACATTGCCGAAGAGATCCTGAAAGCCCGTCGCGGCGGAGGAGGTCCCCGTTTTTTCGACGCGGTGAGTGCCCTCCGCGGCACGCGCGGCAATGGCTTTCACGCTGGTCTCTCCGTCGTAGAGGTCTGCCTCGGCGAGCTGTGCCTTGGATGGTGTGCCAGCGGCGGAAGTCCATTCCGCATCGGTGGGCAAGCGGTAGCCGGTGCAATCGCGATCCCAGTGACCAGCATCGTCGTAACAGCGGGTGAGCCCCTCCGCCTGGCTGCGCCGATTGCAGTAGTCGAGGGCCTCCCGCCACGTCACGTTTTCGACAGGGCGGTCCGCACCGGAGTAGCGCGAAGGATTCTTGCCCATGGTGCGTTCGAATTCGGCTTGGGTCACCTCCGCGCGCCCCAACAGGAAGGCGCTGGTGGAAACCGTCATCGGCAAGCCGGTGATGGAATCGGTCACCGTCCGATGAGCCGCCTCCACGCGAAGCAGATCCTGTGCGCCGGCGGGAAGACACCCAATCGAAAGAGCTGCGAGAGCAATACCACGAATCCAGGAACGAGTATTCACTGCTCCTGTGTATCACGCCGGCAATGCGGGATCAAACAAGAAGCAAAAACGGCACGACTCGCCGTGTCGCGCAAGGAGGCCTCGGAAAGGGTGGATTCGCAACCGTTCGAGTGCGGGCGTGGGATAGAATGTGCGCGATGCATTCCTTTCGATTGCCGCTCGTGGCTGCCTTCCTGCTTGGCCTCGTCACCTCCGCCGCCTTGGCTCAGGATGCCGCCGCCAGCCGCTACCGTGATGCTGTCACCGGAACAGAGATTGTCAATCTCACCGGTGCCGGAACAAAGTCATCAAACCTGTACTACCACTTTTCAAACCTCACCGCCGATGAGCGTGCCATTGTGTTCGTTGCGGAGCGGGAGGGAAGGAATCACATTTTCGTACACGATCTTGCGGCGGACACGAACCGGCAGATCACGAATGACCCGCGAATTTCCGCGCACACGGCGTGTCCGCTTCCAGGGAATGCGGACCAGATCCTTGCTTTCCGGGGCCCGGAATTGCTCCGCATTTCGATTGCTTCCGGCCGTACGGAAGTGGTCGGCCGGATTCCCGGTACGATGTCCGGCGGCGCGGGGCAGCCAACCGTAAACGGATCGCGAACGCATGCCGCGGTAGGCTTTCGCCGGAGCGCGAGTACTTGGGAGATTGGCCGTATCGATTTGAAGAGCGGGGAGTATCAGCAGGTAATCCAACAGGGCTTCCAACTCGGCCACGTGCAATATCATCCCCAGCGGGAAGAGATTTTCTATGTCTGGGAGACCGGCGGCTACGCTCCGCAACGTTCCTGGCTGGTGAATGCCGACGGAAGCGGCAATCGCCCGTTTTACGCCTCCACCGCTCCGGCAAAATGGTACACGCAGCAGAAGGAGTGGCTCACGCACGAAAGTTGGGTAAGCCGTACGGGCGCAATGACCATGATCATGTCGGAACAGGGCATCCTGCTCGTGCAGCCATCCGGCGAGTGGAAGATGATCTTCGAGGGCCGTTATTGGCATGTCCACGCCCGCGCCGATGGCAAAGTCATCGTCGCCGATGACCAGCAGGGTCGCATCTGGCTGGGGAATGTGGAGACCGGGGACCTCCGCCTGCTCGTGAGCAACTACCGCCGCGCCGTGCCGTCGCTTCATGCCCACGCGGCCTTCAGTTCATCCGGCCGGTATATCGTCTTCAACGATGGGAACCGTCATGCGAGCGTTTCCTACATCGATCTTGCCCAAGTCTCTCTGCCGGAGTGGTTCCGCCCGTAGGGTGCCGCGCTGGGCGGACCGTACCGCAACGGGGCACCCAGGTCGCAATCCGTACTGCCGGTCGGCGATCGTCGGAGCCGAGCGGAACTCGGCCGTGATCGTTGCTGGATATGGGTGGATCTCGGTGAGGGCCGGGTCTTCCGTCCGCGCCGGTGATGGACACCAAGGCCTGCTGGCGAGAATGCGACGTAGCCGTGGGTTACATTTCTGGGGAATCGAGAAATCGCAATGCCCGCCGATCAGATTGCGGATGGTCGCTCGACCGGGCGGCGAATCGCTCAACGGCCTGCTCGCGAATGGCGGGTCCGTCACAGCACAACGCGGAGATGGCAGGGTGCATAGTCGATCCTTCGAGATGTCGGCGACATAAACGTCGGCATCATCCCACCCGGTGCGTTGGGAGCTTTCCCGCTCCGCGCCGCTCTGTCCGTGGAATCGAGATGTACGGTTCCAACGCAACCACTCGCTGTGTCAATCCGCTTCGTGACGCCGAATGCGAGCAGTCAGGAACCTCTGAAGATGGCACGAAAGCGGAACTGGCAACCTTGCGCTGCCAGGCCGTCAAAATACGCTGTCTGTTCTGCTCGATAGTCGATTCCTGCTGGAGTCGACGCAAGGCAACCAGGGTCCGCAGCCAGAGTCCGCAAGGTACTCCATACCTTGCGCCAGGCGTCTGCGGGAGAGAATGGGCCGTCACACGCCGTTCTTATTGGAGACATCCTTCTCACTGTCAACGAGCGATGCACGGAGTCTATGCTCCTTGCTCTTAAACTGACGAGCAACCCGCCTGGTTTGGAATGCCGCATGCCAAGCGCCAAACTCCAGATTCGCAAGAGATTGTGAGAGCGCAGATTTCGCGACCGCGCTGGCACCGGAACAACTCGATGCTCAGGAACACTCGAGCCTGGCTGGCGGCACTCTTGCTCCGTGGCGTGTCAGCCACGCGCGCCGCTCGCCATCCATTGCAGAGGCCCGCTCTCGTGTATGGGCCGGCTCCGCCACACCCGCTCCTGCCCCCGGCCACTCCGTTGCGGCAGAGCCCGGCGCTCTCTTTCGAAGCGTAGCGAATGGCTGCTCTCGTCAAATGCCACCAGAAGTTCATCGCCATCCTGCAATTGGCCGGTGGAGAGCAGGGAGGCGAGCGGGCGAACCAGAGAGCGGTGGAGCACGCGCTTGAGGTGGCGTGCGCCGTAGCGCTCGTCATACCCCTCGCTTAGCAGATGATCCCGCGCCACGGCATCGAACGACGCCCGAATGGCAATGCCTCGCTGACGCTGAATGCGATTGAGAACTTCCTTCAACTCCAACTCGAGGACGCCCGCCATGTCGCCGCGACTCAACCCCTGGCAGAGGACGATCCGATCGAGGCGGTTCAGAAACTCCGGCGAGAACTTGCGGCGAGCCGCCTCCAGGGCGGACTTTTCCATCTTGCGGCGCATCGCGGGCGCGATCGCGCCATCCGGCGTGCGGGCGGCTGCGTCCCGGCCGGCAAACCCGAGGGGGGCGTCGAGCAGTTTTTGCATCTCGGCCGTCCCCAGGTTGCCGGTGAGGAAGACCATCGTATTTGAAAAGTCGACCTGACGGTTGTCGCCGAGGGTAAGCGTAGCCTTGTCCAGAATCCCGAGGAGCAGGTTCCAGAGAGCGTCGCTAGCTTTCTCGATCTCGTCGAACAGGACGAAACTCACCTTGAACGTGTCGGTGTGGAATTCTTCGAGTCGATCCTGGCTGAGTCGCGCATGCGTTTCGCGATGGCCGAGATAGCCCGGAGGAGAGCCAATCAGCTTTGCGATTTCATGGCTGTGCTGAAACTCCGCGCAATCGACCTTGATGAGCGCCTGACGATTACCGGCCAGAGTCTCCGCCACCGCTTCGGCCAGGCGCGTCTTGCCGCACCCCGTCGGCCCTAAGAGGAGCAGACTGCCAATGGGCCGGTTCGATTCGGTGAGGCCCGCCAAGTATGTCTGGTACTGGTCCACGATCTGAGAGATCGCTTCGTTCTGCCCAATCACGCGGGATTGAAGCTCATTTTCCAGCCGAAGGGCTTCCCGGCACTTACACGATGCGTTTAGCAGAACTGCCGCCGATGCCATGATTGTTGTCCTTTCGTCAATACACCCCGCACGGAGGAAGCCGAGCGGATGCTGCCGCGAACGGGGCGAGAATCCACTCGATGTGCCGGAAACGAGATTCCCGCGCGAAACCGCTACACGAATAGATCGGCAATCCAAGCCGGGCACTGTAGCCTGGACTGCGGCTTCGCTGGCGATCGATCGGATGCTGTTCAATCGCCTTTCCGCTATCACAGGCATGAGTTAGCACGCGAGGGGCCAAAGCGCGCGTGCTGCAATAGGCCGGATTTCCGGGCCTTTCGCGGCGGACCGCGAGAAGGTGTTCCAATCCGGCAGCCGGCGTGATGCAAAGCGGAACACATGCGCCGTTGTGGTGCATATGTCGAACGAGAACCACGGAGGGGCGATGAGTGCAGTGGCGGAGAGCCGGTCTGGGCAATCCGATCAGCACCGGAGAAACAGCGCATACCGCGCCATTGCGCGACGTGGAGGTGATTTGGCTTGGGTAGCCGGTATCCGGGGAGGGCTGCTCTTACCGCAAAGGCATGAACGAAGGATGGGACGATGTACGCCCGGTTCGACTCGGGCATCCTTGTAAAGAAACGTTTGTTCCTATGAAGATGAACTGGCCAAATATCCGCCCATCGTGAAATCGAAAAAGGGGTAGAACGGCAGATATCTCTTGACTTGGCATAGCGTCCAACAAAGAACCGGGGAGATCGGCTCTTCTCGTCTTAGCCTGGGACATAGCGTCTCCCAGAAGGTGGCAAAGCTTCCGTGGGCCGGGCCTTCCAGCCGCTTCACGGCGCTGTTTGAACGGCTGGCGATTGACTGGCTGACGGCGGCGGCAAGAGTGAGGAAGCGACGTAAGGAGAGCCTGGACGGGCTCTTCAAGAGCGTCACCGGCGAGCAGAGGGCAAGCATCCGAGCGGTGGTGATGGGCATGTGGGATCCGTATGCGAGCTCGGTCAAAGAGCATGTGGAAATACCCAGCGATCTTCCGCAATCGCAAATGACGCAGCGTCCATGGCTTACACCCATTTACGACGTCCCGCGGAAGGCTCACAATTTTCCGTGCCCTGACGGTCAAGTGCCATGCGGATCTCAGTGTCAATCTCCGATGTCTTGGTGGCGTCCTCGGTTTGGCAAACGCGGCGAACCGAGTGTCGAGATTCGAGCGAGCTCCGACAAGTACAACGCCCCGCGCGCGACCATTCGATTGCCCCGATTGCGCTGATATGCTGTCGGTATGGCGCAAGCCTCAATCCTTCGCAAGGCCCTGGACGAGGGGGATCTGGCTGCGCTGGCACGCCTTCTTGCCGAGGATTCAACGATTGCTTGGCAGCGGCAGTCCTGGGGTCCGCCATACGGAATCGGCCCTTGCCAGCCCATTGCGTATCTGGCGCAGGCACGGTTCAATGGCTTCGCCACGCATGGGCACGCCGCGGAGATGACGCGGATGCTGCTCAACGCCGGTGCTCCCGTAGAGGGTGATCCGGCCGATAAGGAATCCCCGCTCATCACGGCTGCGAGTTACAACGAGGTTTCCGTTGCACGAACTCTGGTTGAGGCTGGAGCGAACCTTGAGTCCACCGGTTACGCGGTCGCCAATGGAACGCCGCTCGAGCACGCAATTGAATTTGGCTCTGTTGAAATTGTTGACCTGCTCGTCGCCGCTGGCGCGCGCATTCGTTCCTTTGTGGAAGCCGCGGGAGCCGGCAGGGTCGATAGAGCGCTGGCATTCCAGGCCGATGATCGGGAACGTGGTGCCGCGCTCCGAGTTGCGTCAATTTGTGATCGGCTGGAAGTCATCGACGAACTTCACGCAGCCGGGGTTCCGTTGAATGAGTTTGTCAAAGGCGGCACCGCGCTCCATTGGGCCGCATGGGAGGCGAAGGAAGCGGCGGCACGCCGCCTGGTGTCGCTCGGGGCGGATCCCGGCTTGAAAGACCCCGAGCACAATGGGACCCCACTCGATTGGGCTCGGCACCGGTCAAGCCAGTGCCCGAATGCCCACCCTGGTGGACACCGCGGCGTCATTCAGTTTCTCGAATCAATGCGCTAGATCGGTTATACCGTCAACAATTCGGCCTCGCGCCGGCGAGTCCATGGAGCATCCGCCCCGTTTGGCGGTGCGACTTCCCGGCGGCCACGCCAGCCCACAGTTGGATTGGCACCAGATTGCCCGTGTGCTCCATCCGTTAGTGGCGGTCGCATTGTCACCGGGCTGAGGGGAGTGCGCTTCGCCTGGCTGACGGTTCGTTTGATGGAGCCCTGGCGCTTCCACTGACATTGCGAAGGCTCTGTGTTTGCCCTCCATGCTACCCTTTGAGTTCAGAGATGGCTCTCAATGTTCCCGATGTCTTGCAGGCGATCGTCGCCCGGAAGCGGTCCGATCTCGCCGCGTTGCTGCCTCGCATGGATTCACTCGCGCGGGAAGCGGAAGCACGCGTCGCCCAGCGCCGTTCCTTTCGCGCGGCCCTCGAAGCGAACCCGCCCAGCGTGATTGCCGAAGTCAAAAAGGCCTCCCCGAGCAAAGGCGTATTCGTCGAAGACTTTCGCCCCGTGGAAATTGCTAGGTGTTATGAAGAAGGTGGTGCGGCCTGCCTTTCTGTCCTTACGGACGGACCCTTCTTTCAGGGCTGCCTCCAGGATCTTGAAGCCGCGCGGGGCGCCGTGAACATCCCCGTTTTGCGGAAGGATTTCACCATCCACGAAGCCCATGTTCTTGAAGCGGCCGCCCACGGAGCCGATGCCATCCTGCTCATCGCCGCCATTCTCACGGTGGACGAAATGCGGCGCTTCCGCGAACTGGCAACCTCTTATGCAATGGACGCCCTGGTGGAAGTGCACGACGCCGAAGAACTCGAAGCGGCGCTCGATTCCGGCCCGGAGATCCTCGGCGTGAACAACCGCGATCTCCGCACCTTTGGTGTGACGCTCGAAACCAGTCTTCGTCTCGCCAACCGCATCCCGCCGGATACCATAAAGGTAAGTGAGAGCGGCATTCACAGCCATGCGGATGTCTCCCGGTTGCGCTCCGCGGGCTATTCCTCCTTTCTGGTCGGGGAACGCCTGATGTTGGCCGGCAATCCCGCGGAGGCCTTGCGAGGGTTGCGTGGCGCCTAACCCGGGATCACGTTAGAAACATCGACACTCCCATGTCCGTACTGGTGAAAATTTGCGGCATCACGCGGCTGGACGACGCGCTGGCGAGCGTTGAAGCGGGCGCGGATGCGCTGGGCTTCAACTTCTACCCGGAGAGCCCGCGCTACATCACTCCTGAGGCGGCCGCGCGCATCGCCACCGCCCTGCCCGGCGATATTCGCAAGGTGGGTGTGTTCGTGAATGCCACTCCCGAAGCCGTGGCCATCGCGCGAAAGACGGTCGGCCTCGATATCGTGCAACTTCATGGGAATGAAAACCCGGCGCACTTTGCGGCCGAGAGCCCTCTCTGGCGGGCGTTTCGCGTCGACGCCACATTTCACCCGGAGGCAATTCCCGAGTGGGACGTGGAAGCAATCCTCCTCGACGGTCCTGCCGGCGCGCTTTATGGCGGTGCCGGGCTCCCCTTCGATTGGGAGGCTGTCCGGGGAATTGCAGGACGCATTGTTGTGGCGGGCGGTTTGGACCATCGGAACGTCGGCGAAGCCATCCGCCTGGCCCAACCCTGGGGCGTCGATTCCTGCTCCCGTTTGGAGTCTGCGCCCGGAATCAAGGATCATGGAAGAATACGCGCTTTCGTGAAAGCGGTCCGGGATGCCGTCCATCACACTTGAGGCAATTCCCTTGCCGTGCCGGCAACGTTCGGCCCGAAGCCTCCCGAAGACATTATGAGCACAGCCGCAGCCGCTTCCAACGTCTCTGAACCCGACGCCACCGGACACTTTGGACCCTACGGCGGACGTTTCGTCCCCGAAGTGTTGATGGCGCCCCTTGAAGAACTCGAGATCGCCTACCGCGAAGCTTCAGCCGACCCCGTCTTTCATGCGGAACTGGACGGCCTGCTGCGCAACTTTGCCGGACGCGAGACGCCGCTCTACTACGCACGCCGATTGAGCGAGTCTTTGGGTGGCGCGAAGATTTACCTCAAGCGCGAAGACCTTCTTCACACCGGCGCGCACAAGATCAACAACGCTCTCGGCCAGGCGCTGCTCGCCCGCCGGATGGGCAAACACCGGATTATTGCCGAAACGGGCGCGGGGCAGCACGGCGTCGCCACCGCCACCGTCTGCGCTCTCTTTGGCTTCGATTGCACCATTTACATGGGCGCGGAAGATATGCGCCGCCAGCAGTTGAACGTCTTCCGCATGCGCATGCTGGGCGCCAAAGTGGTGGGGGTCTCAAGCGGAAGCTCCACGCTCAAAGACGCGATCAACGAAGCCATGCGGGATTGGGTAACCAATGTCGAAAGCACGCACTACCTGCTCGGGAGCGCCTTGGGCGCGCACCCTTACCCCGTGATGGTCCGGGACTTCCATAGTTGCATGGGCAACGAAGCTCGCGCCCAGATCCTTCGGCAGGAGGGCCGGCTGCCCGATGCCGTTTTCGCCTGCGTCGGCGGCGGCAGCAACGCCATCGGCATCTTTCATGCCTTCGTGGCGGATGCCGGCGTGCGGCTCATCGGGGTCGAAGCCGGTGGTCGCGGAAAAGAGCTGGGAGAGCATGCGGCACGCTTCATGGGCGGTGCACCCGGTGTCCTGCACGGAGCCTACAGTTACCTGCTTCAGGATGGCGACGGCCAGGTGAGCCTCACTCACTCCATTTCCGCCGGGCTGGATTACGCTCTCATCGGCCCCGAACACGCCTGGCTGCATGACCAGGGCCGCGCCTCCTATCTGAATTGCTCCGACGAGGACGCTCTCGCGGCGGCTGTCAAGCTTTCGCGAACTGAGGGAATCATCCCCGCACTCGAATCGGCGCACGGCATCGCGGAAGCCATCAGACAGGCTCCCGCGCATCCGGGCGAGGTCTTCCTGGTAAACCTCTCCGGACGCGGAGACAAGGATATCGGCATTTATCGCGAGAATCTTCCCGAATTGGACGCAAGCGCATGAGTACCCGGATTGCCCGGAAATTTGCAGAGTTGAAGGTGCGTGACGAGCGCGCGCTGGTTACTTACATCACGGCCGGAGACCCCACGCCCGCCCGCACCACGAGCGTGGTGCTGGCGCTGGAGCGCGCGGGCGCCGACATCATCGAACTCGGAGTCCCGTTCTCTGACCCCACTGCCGATGGCCCCGTTATCCAGCGGGCGGCCGAACGCGCATTGAAGGCGGGCACCACCGTTGCGGGCATCCTCGAAATCGCCCGCCGCATCCGCCAGAAATCCGAGATCCCGCTGATGCTATTCACGTATCTGAATCCGGCCTTGCGCTATGGGTTCGAACGCCTGGCCGTGGAAGCAAAGGAAGCAGGCATCGACGGCTGCCTCCTGACGGATTTGAGTGTGGAGGAAGCCGGCGCGTATGTGCAGCGGATGCGGGAGGTCGGCCTCGACACCGTGTTCCTGGCTGCGCCCACGAGCACCCCGGCGCGACTTGATCTGGTAGCGAGATACTCCACCGGCTTTGTCTACCTGGTCTCCCGCACTGGCGTCACCGGTGTGCAGGATCAACTCTCCGCCTCCGTCGCCCCGATGGTGGAGGCGCTTCGCGCGCGAACGGATTCCCCTCTCGCGGTAGGTTTCGGAATCTCGCGCCGGGAGCATGTCGAAGCGCTGCGGCCCTCGGTGGATGGAGTCGTTGTAGGAAGCGCCATTGTGAAGCTGATCGAAGAATACGGGCAAAGCGCGGATCTCGAAACGCGCCTGGAAGCGTTGGTACGGGATCTTAAGCAGGGAACACGCTCCGCCGGGGCGGCGTCGGAGGCTGTCACCCGATGAACAATAGCCAGGCAAAAGACGAGAATCCGCTCGACCGGCAGCGCCGCGAGATCGACGCGATCGACCTGCAACTGCTGGAGTTGCTCAACGCGCGCACACGCGTTGTCGAAGAGATCGGTCGCATCAAAGAGCGATTGACCATCCCGATCTATGAGCCCAAACGCGAAGATGCCGTCATGAACAATGTGCTTTCGCACAACAGCGGTCCTCTCGACGACGCCGCGGTCCGCCGCATCTTCGAACGCATCGTGGATGAGATGCGGAGCCTCCAGAAGGTCCGTCTCAGTGCCTCGGCGGAAGCCGCTTCACGCGAGCAAGAGGAGTAGCAGTGGTTCGGCCGTTCCGCACAAGCTTGCGTAAAGGGCAAGCCTTCGAATCGAAGGCCGGGCAGCCGGGTACACACACCGGCGTGCTGGCAGTAATTCCGGCTGCGCACTTGGAAAGGCCACTCTGAACGTATGGCATTCACAATCGCGGTTGTAGGCGTAGGGTTGATCGGTGGCTCGTTTGCCCTCGCGGCGAAGCGGGCCGGCATTGCCGATCGTGTGCTGGGCGTCTCCTCCCCCGGCACTCTTGAAAAAGCGTTGGCGCTTGGCATCGTCGATGAGGGACTGGCGCTTGAAGAAGCAGCGCCCCGCGCCGACCTCATCCTGCTCTCGGCCACCATTCATTCGATCATTGAGACGATCCCTCGCCTCCGGGGTCTCGCGCGCCGTGACGCCGTTGTTACCGACGCTGGCAGCACGAAACGAGCCATCGTGAACACGGCGGCAGCCGTCGATGGGATGTACTTCGTCGGCGGACATCCGATGGCCGGCAAGGAGAAGGGCGGCGTGGAAGAAGCGGACCCCTCCCTGTTCCATGGACGCCGCTGGGTACTCACCACGGACCAGGGAACCGGAGACCCTCGTTTTGACCGGCTCTTCGAACTGGTGAAGTCGATTGGCGCATCACCGGTGCTCATGAACGCGTCCGGGCACGACGCCGCTGTGGCGCGCACGTCCCACCTGCCGCAACTGCTTTCCACCGCGCTGGCGGCATCGCTCGAGCAGAGCTTTCAGCACGAAGCCCCTGTGCTCGCGGGCCCCGGCCTAATCGATGCCACGCGGCTGGCTCTCAGCCCCTATCCGGTGTGGAAGGATATCCTCGAAACCAACCGGGACCAGATCAGCGCCGCGATGTCCGAGTATCTCGAAGAGTGGCGGGCACAATTCGAAGCGCTCTCGCGAGAAGGGGACCTCGAAGCGCAGTTCGCGCGCGCGGCGGCGTTCGCGAAGCGCTTACGAGAATAAGCCAGATTCCGTAAGGCTATTCTATCCCACGCCCAACCCCACCATCTCTTCAGATAGCCCTCACTTACGAATAAGCGAATCCACCCCGAAACGCCCCGATCCTCCAAGCACAAAGAGTAGCGCGATGATACCGTAGAGCAGTGCAAGTTCCTGACGGGCAAAGGGTTGCTGAGCGTGAACGCCGAAAAGGGCCACGCACATGGTGAATAGAATCAACGCTGCCGCGGGCCGGGTAAACAGCCCCAGTGCCAGCAGAATCCCACCGCCCAATTCCGCGAAGGTGGCGCCCCACGCCATGAACGCGGGCATCCCCATCCCCACGACGCCCTTTACGAAGCCTTCCGAGGGCGGCAACTTCATGATGCCGTGTCCGAAGGCGATCCCCAACCCGGCAACCAGACGCATCACCAGAAGACCAAGATCTGTCGCCGCCGACGCCCCGCCCGCACCGCCAAACAACAACTGCTTCATTCCCCGTCCTCCCCGCTTCCAAATTCTACGATTTTCGCATGAAGCGCTCCCCGGAGGACCGGACACGCGAATATCCCCCAAATCGGAACCCAAAAATCGGCTATGCTGAAGCCCATGTGCCACTGGCGTCTGTTTCCGCCGTTCTGGATTCTGCTCGCACTCGCGGCGACTCCGCTTCACGCTGGCGACGCGAAAACCGAGGTGCTCGCGCTGATGACGATGCAGCAGGAGGCCTGGAATCGAGGCGATCTCAGCGGCTTTCTTGCGGAATACGAAAGAACCGAGGGCATCACCTTCGTGGGAAAGACGGTCTCGCGCGGATACGCTGGCCTTGAAGCGCGTTATCGGCAGGCCTATGGCAGCCGGGAGAAAATGGGGCGTCTCACATTTTCCGAGTTGGAGTTCCATCCTCTCGGCGAAAACAGCGCATTCCTCATCGGCCGCTTCGCGCTGAAGCGCACGCAGACGGGAGGGGGCGACGCGAGTGGCCGGTTCACGATCGTACTCCGCAAGTCCGCCGCGGGCTGGAGGATCATCCACGACCATACCAGCGCGGATTGACGCGCGGCGCGGCGTCGCGGTTCGCGGGAGAAGCTAGTCGCCGCTCCCGGTCGCACCCGCCAGTGCCGGCTCCAATTCGGCGGTCCGGCCCAGAAGGATCCCGAGGACATCGGCGGCCGTATAGCGCAGGCCCTCTTCCGGCAGGAATTGCGCCAGTTCGGAGACGTCGTTCCCCGCGGTCAGCAGGCCCGCCTCCACGCGGTTCCCGTTGCGATGCTGCGCCAGGCCCACGTTGGCCATCAGTGCATTGCAAAGGCACTTCCGTCCGGGAGACTCGGCCGGATCTCCGCCCTTGGCGATGAAGGTCGTCAGCGGTTCGCTCGCACAGCGGAAGCCCACCTCGCCATCGCCCTTCTTGTAGGCTTCCTGCAGATAATGCAGGTCGCAGATGCGCGGCCGTGCGTCATAGACCGCCGCCTCCGAGAGCGTACCTTCGACGGGGATTACCTTGAACGGGAAGCCGGTGGGCGATGCATGCGGATCGGTGAAGATCTTGGCTTCCCTTGCGCGAGCCTTCTCCAGCACACGTAGCCGGTACTTCTCTTCAAAACCCGATTCCTCGCAAAACGCAAAAGGCGTACCCACTTGCACCCCGGTTGCTCCCGCTTCCAAAGCGCGGCAGACTCCCTCCGCGTTGCCGTATCCGCCGGCCAGCCAGAACGGCACATTCAGTTCTCGCAGCTTCGGCAGGTCCACCACGTCGCGCTCGCCATAGATCGGCTCTCCGTTTTCATCGAGTTCGAGCTTCCCGCGGGGCGGCGCATTATGCCCTCCGGCGACATGCCCTTCCACGATGAAGCCGTTCACCTTTCCGTTGGCCCGCTTCAGCATCGTGGTCGCCAGCGTATTTGAAGAGATGATGGCCAGAAAATCCGGTCGCTTCAGCACGGGCGGTTCGCCCTCGACGTAATCAAGGGGATTGAAGCTCATCAGGAACTGATCATTGGCATCCGCCCCCTTCACCGCCAAGGGATACGTGGCGACTTCATACCGGGAGATCGCATCGAGCGCACCGGGGATTTTGAGCGGAATCCCGGCCCCCATCAGCACGTAATCCACGCCCGCGAGCATCGCCCCGTACGCGGAAGGAAGGTGAGGCCGCTGGATCTTTTCGAGGAAGTTGATCCCGATCGCATTTCCGTGCCCTTCCTTGGCCAGATACACCTCCACAAAGTTGGCCACGATGAAGAGTTCACAGGCCTCCCGCGAGAGGTGCATCCCCGGTTCTGGCAGCCGGTGATACGGCGCGTTGGGCGCTTTGCCGCCCGGAATGTAGAAGGCGTCCCGAATACGCGCCGCCATGGCGGGGAACGGAAAATGGTCAAGTGCCCGGCGCATGTCCCCATCGGGATCGCCGTCCTGCAGGCGCCGCAACAGCACCTGGTCGAGAGCCGTTCCGGACACCACGCCCAACTGCCCGCATTTCGCCACCGCCTGGGCCAGCCGCCAATTGGAAACCGCGACGCCCATGCCGCCTTGAATCACCGTCGGATATTGCATCATGCCCTCTCATTGTTTCAGCATTGGGCTATCCGAAATGTCTCAGTTTCGTAATAAATGCGGCTCTAAGCGATTTTTCTTTGATAGATGAGACAATCCAATCAGCTAGAGACGGTTTCCGGTGCGAGGGGAGGAATTCGCGCAAAATTCGAAACAACCCGCCAACGTCGCCCGTCGATCCCAAAGAGAGCCGCCTCTGACGTGTTTGCCGCGTGGCGGCATCTCCCCAGGGGCTCCGCTCAAGGCGAGGATGCGTGCCTATGGCCTGTCTGATCGTTCTCTTCGCTCTCGCCTTTCCGCGAATCCTGCTGCTGTTGCTTTTCTTCTTTAGCAACTACGTAGGCACGGCCTATCAGAGCGCGGCCGTCCCCCTGCTCGGCTTCGTCTTTCTCCCCGTGACCACGCTCGCCTACGCCTGGCTGATCAACGCGCGCATGCCCATCGAAGGCTACAATCTGGGCCTGCTGATTCTGGCCGTCATCGTGGATGTGGGCAGTTGGGGAGGCGGCGCGTGGCGGCGTCGTTCCTCATAGCCGGGTGTCCCCTCCTAGCTCAGCCAATCCACTCCTTGCTCGAATACCACATCCACGGGAATACCGGCCGCGTTCACACGCGCAAGGTCAGCTTCGAGGTCCGGCGGAATTCGTCCCATTTCGTCCACAAAGCGCAAGGTTCCGGCATAGTCTCCGTCGCCTTGCAGCCGCAGGATCTTCTCCGAAAGCGCCGCCACCGCCTCGGACATCTTCCCTGGCGTCACGCGGTAGGTCTTCGTCGCCGGGTCCACCGAAAACGCCCCCATCTTCGCGAAGAAGTTGAAGCGGAGCGTATTGGCCACTCCATGGGCACTGGCCGCCCCAAAGCGAACGCTCCGGAAGATACCGGCCAGGAACGTGGTGTAGTAATCCATCAAATCCGCGTCGCCCAGTTCGCCCCGCTTCTGCAACTCGGAAACCATATAGAGGCCGAGGATATCCGCCTTGCCCTCCTCAAGCGCGGAGGCGAGTTCCTTGAGCGCCTCGCGCACGCTGCCCCTGCCGTTGATCGTGTTCTTAACACCCAGGCCGTGGGCCACCTCATGAAACATCGTATTCGCGAAGAACGCATCGAAGGTGACGTGCTTGCGCTGGTCTTTCGCGATCAACTGGTTCGCGATCGGTGCCAGGATGCGCTCAAACTTCGCGCGCATGGCATTCTTCAATTGCAGCCGCCGCGTGCCCTTCTTGAGCTGCACTTCTTCGTCGTTGGGAAGGTTGATGGCGATGGTCTTGGCGCCGGCGTTGCAATCGCCCGCGTAGTAAACCACATCATACGCATTGAGATCGGAATCGGAGCCGGGAGTCTCCCGCTTATAGGCATCCGGCACGGGCAGATTGCGTTGCAGGCCGGGCAGCATCGCCGCGTAACGGGTCAGGCGCTCGCTCCACGCCTTGTCCTTGATCAGCACGTAGGCTTCGAACGCTGTCTTGTATCCGAACAGGGCGTCTTCGTAGGTCTCAATCGGGCCCACCACGAAATCAATCGTGTTGGTCTTCATATCGAGCCAGGCGAGGTCGCTCGGCTGGTAGTTATCCGTCTCGAGCGCCAGCGCCCGCAAGTTCAGGTAGTTGACGAACCCCGCATCGGCGGCCAGTTTCGCCGCTTCCCGCATGCGCGCGGCGGCCGGCCACAACAGGTCTCCGTATTGCCGACTGTAGGGAACCGCCTTCAGCTTATCCCCGTCGCGCTGAATCACCGTGTAGGCGCTCTTCAGCGCCGCGGCTTCGGCGGCGGACGCGCCCGCCGCCTGCCGCTCGAACTCCGCTTTCGTCATCTCGCGCGGATAGAAGTTCGCCCCCGGTGGTTTCGCGCCCGCGCCCTCCACGAAGGGTTTGTTGTCGTCGAGCCGGTCCCAGGGGCCATAATTGATCTCCAGGTAGCGGCGAAGGTCCTTGCTCGCGGCGCTTGCAAGCAGCGCGTCCTTGTCTCCCCAAGCCTGCCTCCAGAAGAGGTCGTCCATTGTCTTGGCCACATCCACCAGCAGGCGAAGCACCTGTTTGTCTTTCGGCGCGAGCGTCGCGGCGTCCCCTTCCAGTTTCACCGTAACGTATTGGGCGAGTTTCGCCCGGATGTCCACGCCTTCCGCCACCACCGCCGCACCCTCCCGCACCGCGTCTTTCGCCTTCCTGCCGGCACACGAAACCAGCAGTTCAGCCGACGCCGCTCCAGACGCCGTTGTCAGCAGAAACGCTCTGCGGTCCATCGCCACCTCGCTCGAAAGTCTTACGTATTTAGAGTAACGCCGGGCGGCCTCGCGGATCTGAAGCCAAGCCGGCTCTCCTTACAATGAAAGATGCCCATCATGCACAGACTGCTCCTCGCTCTCGCGCTTCTCGCCGGATTCGCGGCTACGCTTCCCCGCCCCGCGTTCGCCTGGGGGCAAAACGGCCACCGTGCCATCGCCCGCATTGCGGAAGCGCGGCTTAGCAAAGGCGCACGGCGCGCGGTGCGGGATCTGCTCGACGGCCGATCCATGGCCGAAGCGAGCACCTGGGCCGATGAGATTAAGAGCGACCCCGCGTGGAGCTTCGCCTCACCCTGGCACTATGTGAACGTCGAGGACGACGAGACCTACGCAACCGCGCCCAAGCATCCCGGCGGCGACGCGATTCAAGCCATCGAGCGCATGCGCCAGACCCTGAAAGATCGCTCCCAACCGCGCCCGAAGCGGGCAGAAGCCCTCAAATTCCTCATCCATCTGACGGGCGATCTCCACCAACCCCTGCACTTCGGACGCCGCTCGGACCGGGGCGGCAACGATGTGAACATCCGCTGGTTCGGCAAACCAACCAACCTCCACACCGTTTGGGATTCCGGCATCATCGATGGCTGGGAACTGAGCTATCGCGAACTCGCGGACATGACCCCGCTCCCGCCCGAACCCGTCCTGAAGCGCTGGGAAAAAGACCCCGTCCTCGCCTGGACCGCCGAGTCCTTCGCCTACCGCCAGGCCCTCTACCAAATCGGCAACGGCAAACTCGGCTACCGCTACTCCTACGTCCACGGACCCTTTCTCAAGCAGCGCCTGGCCCAGGCTGGCGTAAGGTTAGCCGCCCTGCTCAACGAGGCACTGGATTAGACGGGCTCGGCAATCCCATCCGGCAACAAGAGCCAGCAGAGCGCAAACCGGGCGGAACACACACAAGCCCAAACATTCCAGCCTCGCGTAGCCAGACCTTGAAGCATCCGCCGCATTCGGCGAGGAGGGTCCCCGGCGGCCACGCCCACCGAATCCGGACACGACCCGCGCACCCGCCCGCTGCCCGAGTCTGCCATCGGCTTCGTTCCGCAATTTCGGGCCATAAAGGCCGGTCCTATTCTCCGGCACTCCTCCGCCCAACACGCGGCAACTCCGGGCGCTGCCTCTGCGCTCCTCCACGATGCACCCTGGCACTCGCCAGCCGGAAAGCACCCGGTCACCGAAAGCGCAAATTTGTTGTGATCCCGCAAACATTCCGGATTCAATTCTTTACGAGCCCATCCGCGCCGCACCGCCCGCCCGATGGTTCGAAATCCGAGTCGCCAACCAGATAATCAAATCGCCGGGGAGAACTGTGTCCGCGCGCTCATCCGCGCTCCACGCTCGACGGATTTCCTTGACAACCGAACAAACCTCCACGCGGCATCGTCGCATAGCGCCGCCGTTCTCCCGATATGAACGTCAACGGCCCTGCGGAGTGCAACGAACCCGCGGAGACTAGCAGTCCGGATTGTCCGGATCCCATCCGGACAATCCACCCACCCCTCAAGCAAGCACAACCGGTTGCACATCAATCACTTGCAAGAGTTCCACCGTGTTTCAGGCGGGCTGCGATTCTTTGCGTTCTCCGGACAATGCCCAACCCGGATCTCCCGTTTCCGGATCCCTTTCACGCGAAACTCCCCCGCTGTCCAGCAATCGACTCGACCACTCACTTATCCTCGACCCACGGCCGGCTCGATGCGGTAATTGTCTGGACCCTCCCGCGCCGCTTTCTGTTCAGATTAGTGTAGTATTGCAGAGTAAAGGGTCTTATACTGATATTTGATGCGCCGGGCGTGAAACAGCGCGTTCGATGCCTCATCCCGGACGCCGGGCAAGGAACAGCGACCGCGGGCCGGATTTGGCGTTTGCGGCGGAACCAGACGCCGATTTTTGAAAAGGGAACTGACGATGACCAGGCCAATGGTAACGATCGATGGAAATGAAGCGGCGGCATACGTCGCGCACCGGACGAACGAGGTGATCGCGATCTACCCGATCACGCCCTCTTCGAACATGGGCGAGTGGTCCGACGAATGGTCCGCGAAAGGAATCCCCAATATCTGGGGGAGCATTCCGCACGTTATGGCGATGCAGAGCGAGGGCGGCGCGGCGGGTGCGCTGCACGGTGCGCTGCAAGCCGGGGCGCTGGGGACGACCTTCACGGCGTCCCAGGGCTTGCTGCTGATGATCCCCAATATGTTCAAGATTGCGGGCGAATTGACCTCGACCGTGATGCATGTTTCCGCCCGGACGGTGGCCACGCATGCCCTGAGCATCTTCGGCGACCATAGCGACGTGATGAGCTGCCGCACCACAGGCTGGGCGATGCTCTCGTCGAACAGCGTCCAGGAAGTGATGGATATGGCACTCATCTCCCAGGCGGCGACGCTCGAAGCGCGAGTACCCTTCATTCACTTCTTTGACGGCTTCCGCACCTCCCACGAAGTGGCCAAGGTGGAGCAACTGACGCTCGACGATATGCGCGAAATGCTGCCGCAGGAACTGGTACACGCGCTGCGCGGGCGGGCAATGACGCCAGACAAGCCGGTGCTGCGGGGCACGGCGCAGAACCCGGACGTGTTCTTCCAGGCGCGGGAACGCTCGAATCCCTACTACGAGGCATGCGCGGGCATCGTGCAGAAGCAGATGGACCGCTTCGCCGCGATCGTCGGGCGTCAATACAAGCTGTATGAGTACATGGGCGCGCCCGACGCCACCGATGTTCTCATCATGATGGGCTCGGGCGCGGAAGCGGCCCAGGAATACGTGGAGCACGCCAACGAACGCGGCGCGAAACTCGGCCTGCTGAAAGTGCGCCTGTTCCGGCCTTTCTCCGTGGAGCATTTTGTCTCGGCACTGCCGGCAACGGTAAGGAGCATTGCCGTACTCGACCGTACGAAAGAGCCCGGGGCAGCCGGGGAGCCCCTGTATACGGACGTGATGACGGCGTTAACGGAAGCCTACATGGCGGGCAAACTGCCCATGCCCGTGTTGCCCAAGGTAGCGGGCGGCCGCTACGGTCTCTCCAGCAAGGAGTTCACTCCCGCGATGGTGAAGGCCGTCTACGAGAATCTGCAAGCGGCGTCCCCGAAGAATCATTTCACGGTGGGCATCGTCGACGACGTTACCTTCAAGAGCCTTGATTTTGACCCCTCATTCTCGACCGAGCACCCGGCCACGCACCGCGCGATGTTCTACGGGCTGGGCGCGGACGGCACGGTGGGCGCGAACAAGAACTCGATCAAGATCATCGGGGAAGATACCCCGAATTACGCGCAAGGCTATTTCGTCTACGATTCCAAGAAGTCGGGCGCAATGACCATCTCCCACTTGCGTTTCGGGCCGAAGCCGATCCACTCGACCTATCTCGTGAAGGAGGCGGACTTCCTGGCCTGCCACCAGTTCCCGTTTGTCGAGAAGATCGACATGCTGGGTTCGCTGCGCGAGGGCGGCACGTTCCTGCTGAACTGTCCGCTGCCGAAAGAGGAGGTCTGGAACAATCTGCCGCGGGAAGTGCAGCGCCAACTTATCGGCAAGAAGGTGAAGTTCTACGTGATCGACGCCTACGATGTGGCCCGGGAAGCGGGCATGGGCGTGCGCATCAACACGATCATGCAGACGTGCTTCTTTGCGATCAGCGGCGTGCTGCCGCGCGAAGAGGCGATCGGCGCCATCAAAGCGGCCATCGAGAAGACTTACGGGAAGCGCGGCCGGAGCGTGGTGGAGAAGAACTTCGCAGCCGTGGATGCCACGCTCGCGCACCTCTATGAACTCGAGATCCCGGCGGAGGTGACGAGCAGTTTCGGCATGCGGCCCACGGTGCCGGAAGCGGCGCCGGATTTCGTCAAAGACGTAACGGCGCGCATGATCGAGGGCAAAGGCGATTCGCTGCCGGTGAGCGCCATGCCGGGCGATGGCACGTTTCCTCTGGCCACGGCGCAATGGGAGAAGCGCAACATCTCCCTGGAAATTCCGGTCTGGGATGAGGATATCTGCATCCAGTGCGGCAAGTGCGTGCTGGTGTGCCCGCACGCCGTGATCCGCAGCAAACTGGTGGAGCCGGAAGCGTTAAAGGACGCGCCCCCCACCTTCAAAACCTATGAAGCGAAATGGAAAGATTTCAAGCATCTGCGCTACTCGCTGCAAGTGGCGCCGGAAGATTGCACGGGCTGCACGCTGTGCGTGGAAGTCTGCCCGGTGAAGAGCAAGACCGACGTGAAGCACAAGGCCATCAACATGGCCCCGCAGCCTCCGATTCGAGAGCAGGAGAGCCGGAACTGGGACTTCTTCCTGACGCTGCCGGAGTTCTCCCGCGACAAGCTGAACACGAAACTCGTGAAGGATATTCAGATCCTTCAGCCGCTGTTTGAATTCTCGGGCGCTTGCACCGGATGCGGCGAGACGCCGTACGTGAAACTTCTGACGCAGTTGTTCGGAGACCGGGCGCTGATCGCCAACGCCACGGGTTGCTCGTCTATCTACGGCGGGAACCTGCCCACGACACCCTACACCGTGAACAGCGAAGGACGCGGCCCCACGTGGTCAAACTCGCTGTTTGAAGACAACGCGGAGTTCGGCCTGGGGCTGCGGCTGGCCGTCGACAAACAGACGGAGTACGCGCGGGAACTGCTGCACCAACTGCGGGGGATCGTTGGAGAAGATCTTGCGCGGGCGGCGCTCGAAGCGGACCAAAGCGAAGAGACGGGTGTGTTCGCGCAGCGCGAGCGCGTGGAGAAGATCCGGGAACGGCTGCAAGGGGTGCAAACGCCCGCGGCGAAGGACCTGAAAGCGCTCGCCGACAACCTGGTGAAGCGCTCCGTGTGGATTGTGGGCGGCGACGGATGGGCCTACGACATCGGCTTTGGCGGACTCGACCACGTGATCTCCACGGGTCGCAACGTGAACATCCTGATCCTCGATACCGAGGTCTATTCGAACACCGGCGGCCAAAGCTCCAAGGCCACCCCGCGGGGAGCGGTAGCCAAGTTTGCCTCTGGGGGCAAGGTGACCGGGAAGAAGGACCTGGGACTGATGGCGATGGACTATGGCTCCGTCTATGTCGCGTCCGTGGCCATGGGGTCGAACGATTCGCAGACCCTCAAGGCGTTCCTCGAAGCGGAAGCCTACGATGGGCCCTCGATCATCATCGCTTACTCGCACTGCATCGCGCACGGCTACGATCTGTCCCACGGGCTTGATCAGCAGAAGTACGCGGTGGATTCGGGCTACTGGCCGCTCTACCGCTATAATCCCCTGCTGGTTGCACAGGGAAAGAACCCGCTGCAGCTCGATTCGAGAGATCCGAAGATCCCGCTGCGGCAGTACATCCAGAACGAGGCGCGCTACACGATGCTGATGCGCTCCAACCCGGAAGCGGCGGAAGCATTCCTGAAGACTTCGCAGAAAGACATCGAGGTTCGCTGGAAGCGTTACAAGCATCTGGCATCGATGGAATACGGATTGCCCGCGGAAGAAGCACCGCCCGAACCCACGCCTTCCACCCCCGCGGAAGTAGCCGCGCAGAAGGGAGCCGAGTAACACCGTGAATACCGAAACCACATACCTTGGTCTGCGCCTGAAGAACCCGCTGGTGGCGTCCGCATCGCCCCTTTCGAGAGATCTCGACCATATCCGCCACATGGAAGACGAGGGGGCGGCGGCGGTGGTGTTCTATTCGCTGTTCGAAGAGCAGATCACCGCCGAGAATGAGAGCCTCGACGATTTCATGTCTCTCACGGAGGGGTTCAACGCGGAGGCGAATTCCTACTTTCCGGAGATGGAGAGCTACAACCGCGGCCCGGACGGCTACCTGGAGCACATCGCAGCGGCAAAGGCGGCGGTGGAGATTCCGGTGATCGCCAGCCTGAACGGGATCTCGCCGGGGGGCTGGGTGAGCTATGCCCGGCTGATGGAAGAGGCGGGCGCGGACGCGCTGGAGCTGAATATCTTCCTGGTTCCCACGGACCTCGATTGCTGCGCGGAAACAGTGGAGAAGACCTACGTCGAGATCGTCCGCGAAGTGCGGAAGACCATCCGCATTCCGCTGGCGGTGAAACTCGCGCCGTACTTCAGTTCCATGGGTAATCTGGCGCGGCGTTTAGACGAAGCGGGGGCAAACGCGCTGGTGCTGTTCAACCGCTTCTACCAGCCGGACTTCGATCTGGAAGCGCTCGAAGTGGTGCCAAGTCTCAACCTCAGCACCCCCGAGGAACTGCGGCTGCGCTTGCACTGGACCGCGTTGCTCTACGGCCGGATCAAAGCGGATATCGCCGTGACCGGCGGGGTGCATACGTCTCACGACGTGATCAAGAGCATGATGGCCGGCGCTAAGGTCGCCTGCATGACAAGCGCCCTGCTGCGGCATGGCATCGGCTACCTTCCGCGGGTGCTCGACGGCATCGATGAGTGGATGACGGAACGGGAGTACACCTCCATCGAGGAGATGCAGGGTTCAATGAGCCAGCGTTCCGTCGCGGACCCCGGAGCGTTTGTGCGGGCAAACTATATGAAGGTGCTGCAGAGCTATACGCTGCGGCCTCGCGCCATTTAGCGCCGCGCCTGCTCACTTTGGCCGGCTCACTTTGTCAAGAATTGGGACGGGCTCTTCATTCGAGGACACTGTGCCCGGAATGAAGAGCCCGTTCGATGGCAGCAACTAAAAAAACGCCCAGGCGTTGCCGCCTGGGCCGCAAGGTTGATTTCTGATAGGGAGACCAGTATCAACCCTGAATCAGTTGAAAAGCCACCTACTGGATAAGGCGAGATTCACCGGAAAACAGGGCCACCGATTCTCCAAAAAAATTCTAGTTTCGTCCGCCGCGGCCTCCGCCTCCCCGGGAGACGCTGCCGCCACCGCCGCCTCTCGAAGAGCCTCCGCTGCCACCGCGAGAGATGCTCGCTCCGCCACCACGGGAAAACGAACCGCCGGAAGACATTCCCCGCGAAGATCCGCCTATGTACCCGCCATACGAGCCCGAACTACGCGAAGGCGCACTGTACGAAGGGGCGCTCGAGCGGGATCCGCCCGAGTAAACACGGCGCGAAGGGGCAGACCAGGAACCACGGGAAGATTCGCCCGAAGACGATCTGGGAACCGAATATCCTTCCGACGATGAGCGCGAACGCGCGCCGAAGCTACCGTAGCTTCGGTCGCTCGAAGAGTTGCTGCGGGAGTTGCGGTAAGCGTCCTGGGTGCCAGTGTTCACGGAACCACGGTAGCCGGCGGAGCGGTCCATGCTGGAAGCGCTTCCCCGCCCCGCGAAGGCGTCGCGATCCTGGGAATTTCGCATGGAGGATACCGCGGACCGGCCGCTGGAACTGCTGGAGCGCGTGGCGGGTTCGCCGTAGGCCTCAAAGCCGGAGGCGGCGCCTCCCTCGAAGCGCCGCCAATTGGAACTGTCGACACTGCTCCGGTTCGTACCGCCCCTGCCAGAGGCGGCACCTCGCCCGCCCTCGGATCCCGAGGATCTTCCGCCGGAGGACCCTCCGCTACGCTCCCGCACAATCGAGGGACTTACGCGAAGCCGCTCCTGGCTGGATCCGGAAGACCCGCGGCCATATCCCGATTCCTGCCGGGACTCCCGTGCCGAGCCTTGCGAACTCCGTGAGAAGGCATCCTGCGAGCCGCTCCGGGATCCGCGAGAAAAGCTATCCGCCTCCGCGCGGCTGCTGCCTCTGGAAGAGGTAACACCGCTTTGGCGGGAGGAGCTAGAATCCTGAGATCCGCCGCTTCGCCCGAAGCTTCTCCACCCGCTGCCGCTATCCGTTCGGCCGCTTTCGACGGCACGTTGGGATCCGCGGGAGCTGTAACTCGAGGAGTTCCCCGCCTCGGACCGCGGATTGGAAGCGGCATCGCTCGACCGCGAGGTCGACTGGCCGCGACCAACCGGTTCTCCGAAACGACGCCAACCGGAACTCTCCGCGGAGCTTGCGCCTCGCGTGCTCGTCCCGCTGCCGCCGATTGCGGAGTCAGATGCTCCCCGGCCGGATCTTGCCGAGTTGCCCGCATCGCGGTTCACCGGCTCCCCAAACCGCCGCCAGCCGCCGCGATCCGAGGAGGAATCCTGGCTCAGAGCGGAACCGCGCTGGGGAACGGTGGATGTGCCACCGCGGCCCGTATCGGCCACGCGCCCGGCATCGGAAGCACCGCGTCCAGTGCCGCCGGTCGCCGCATCCGCCGCGCCGCGACCAACCGTGGCGGTTCTGCCCGAGGCGTCGCCGCGCCCCGCCGTTTCGGCACGCCCGAAGCCGCCGGAAGCCGCATCCCCCCGAGAGACGCTACCCGTACGTGTGCTGGCTCCATTCGCGCTCTCACCTCGCCCGAACGTCTGCTGCCGCATCTGTTCCATCGCGGTGCGCTGCGCATCAAAGCTCGGCCGCTCCGCACGGCTTACCGGCGTGCGCGAGTAGAACTGCCTGCCTTCCGTCTGCTGCAGACGGCTGGCAACTTCTCCACGGTTGACGGCGCGGCCGCTGTATTGCAGGCTGCCCCGGTCCGGCGCCACCGGGAGATTGCCTCGCACGATGTTGCCGCTGCGCAGCGATGCCGCGCTCATCTGGACCGGATTTACGCTGGCACCACGACGAAAAGATTCGCCTGTCACCACCGTAACCCCGTTGTTGACACGAGCATTGCGGTACACGTTGGTGATGTTCACGTTGTTGACGATGTTCACGCTGTTGTCGATATAGGTGCGGTTATTTCGCCAGCCGCCGCCATACCAGCGGTTCCAGCCGCCGCCCCACCAGTGATGGAACGGCTCATACGGAGCGAGCGGCACCCAGCCGACGTTGCCGAAGCCGAAGCCAATACCTACGCTCCCGATGTTGAAGCCCACGAAGCCCACTACCGCGGGGGCATAGTAGTGACGCATGCGTCCACCGGGCCACCAGCACCAGCCAATACCAGGGCTGTTGAACCAACGTCCGTAGTGATACGGCGCCCACCCCCAGGGGTCGTAGCTCATCCACGTCCAACCGTAGTAGTCAGCCCACACCCAGCGGCCAGAGCGGTAAGGCGCCCAGCCAACTGCCACCCGGGGCCGCCACACATATCCGTAAGGCGCGACATTCACCCAGCCGCCGTAGGCATCGAGGTCATACGCACCGGGGATGCTGCGATCCACGTACTGGTAGGATTCGCTCCTGCGAATCATACGGTCACGGTCCCGGTTCCAATCGTCGAAGTCATCCTCGCGGAGCTTGGCGACGGTCTGGAACTCAGGATTCGATGCGTCTCCGCGCACCAGCATCGTTTGATTCTTCCCCAGACGCTGCACGCCACTCGGGGAATAAATCTCGGCCTGGCCATCGCGCACGGAAATCTCCGTCGTGCCATCCGGAGAGACGGAAACACGATAGTTCCCTTTTCGCGTCGGCCGCACCGAGATGCTCGGGGTGTTCACCTCCACCTCGGAGTCATAATCCTCGACGCGGCTGAAGCTGACCGTACCTTCCGCCACGGCGATCAGATAACGATCCGGCTTCAATTCCTGCATGCGCAGTTCCGCGTTGGGCGCCAAGCGGACGAAATGGGCATAATCAAACTGCACTTCGGCGCGGGAACCGGGGCCCGTCAGGATGCGGTCTCCCGTGACGAGCGGCGCGTTGATGGCCGCTTCGGTAAGATCGCCGGAATCCCCGCGCGCAATCGTGACGTCCCCTCGCAGGAAACTCACGCGCGCCACGCCATTGCCTGCGTCGGTCTGTGCCCAGACGCTAAAGGCGAGCAGTGCCAAGCCGGAAAGAACTCGAGTCAGTTGGTTCGTGCGCTTCATCGTGCACCTCCGCTGCTACAAATACACACCGGTTAGTGCAATCCGCTTACCAAACATCAACCTATTCATTTATCGAGGTTTTGGGAACGAGACGGCAATTCGGGGCTGGTGGATTTCCACCACCCTGGTTCTGAACACCAAGGCCGCGGCCGATCGAACATTGCGCTGGTTGCAATTATTAGAGGTCATGGGAAGCACCGAGGGACGACCCCGAACTGAAACTAATAGTACCAATTGACCCTTTCCACACTGCCCGCCTCGGGATTCCCCGCTACGATTCTGTTCTAGTACATTCGTACCGGGCGGCATAGATCTAGCACCGGGATACTATCGTAATCAATATCTTTATTTTCAGATACTTACACAAACAAACCTTGTTCAACGGGCAGTTTCGTGAGGAGAATCCGGATCGACAGGTCGCAAGGATCGACCTTCTCCTTAGAACCATCTCAGGGGATCCTCTTATTGTCGTTCTGCTGGTTCAAATCTAACCTACAAGTGCGACCTAGATCGGAAGATCAATTCCGAGGATCAAGACTCCAAGGATAGATTTGGCGCACACCAAAGCTACTTAGGCCGCATCGGGAGAAATCGGCAAGGAGTTCGAGTGTACGGAGAAAGACGCCAAGTGCGAGATTGCGAGGAACTATGAAGCGCTACGTATTTGCGCTCCTATGGATGCTGATGGTGAGCACGGCATCGGCGGGTGTGATCTTCTCAGAAGATTTTGAGGGAGGCTTGGGCAGGAATGTCATCTCCGCCGGCCTGATCGACGGCACGGTGTTCGAAGTCGTCTCCGGCAATGTGGACCACATTAAGGACGATTCGAGTCCCGCGAATCCCTATGCAGTCATGTGCGGCGCGGGAGGATCCTGCATCGATACGACGGGCTCAAGGAGCCGGGGAGAAATTCGAAGCATCGTGGAGATCAATTTCCTGCCCGGGTACTATTATTTAAGCTTCAGCCTGCAGGGCTGGAAGGATTTCAACAACCTCACCGCCAGCGCCAATATCCAGGTGATCCTGCCGGGCTTGGTGGACCAGGTCTTTTCCCGAAACGGTGCACAAGGGCCGTATGGTATCGAAAGGATTGAGTTCTTCGTGGATGCTCCGCAGAACCTGAAGCTCACGTTCCGCGATCTCGGCGGGAGTGCCGGCTATGCGGGGGCGATTCTGGATGATGTGGAGATCGGCACGTCTACTCCCGAACCCTCTTCGATGCTGCTGATCCTTCCGGCGTTGGGTGTGCTGGCGGCGTTACGCCGTCGGACTTTACGCAAAGAGTGTGTGCGCGCGGCTTAGTCAAGCGGCACTGGAAACACGGTGCCGCAGGCTTTGCGTCTCTCCTGGTTGAACGCCCTGCTCCGGAGACTCCTCTCCGGGGTGGGGCGTTCGATTGTGAGCAGCCTGTACAATGGGAAACAGAGATCCCATGCACGCTTTTCGCTCGCTCTGGCTCGCCACCGCAGTGGGACTACTGGCGATGGCCGCGGCACATTGGGCAGGCGAGCGATGGCCGGTTCCCGCGCGGCTTCCCGATTCGACACACCTGATCCGCGCGACGCATTACACCGCCGACGTCTCCGCCCCGGACTTTTGGAGCCGCGTAAACCTGGCTCAGGCTTCCAAGGATTTTCGCGAAATCCGCAAGGCGGGTTTCAACACCGTAATTCTGATTGTGTCCTGGACGGGATTTCAGCCGCGGTTGGACCCCGCTTCCCGCAGCGAAGAGAATTACCGGCTTCTTGACGGCCTTCTCACCGCGGCGGAAGGGGAAGGTCTCGATGTGCTTCTGCGCGTAGGCTATGCGCACGACATCTCCAATACGCCGGACAAGCTTCATCATGATCGTGCGCCGGACCTGCTGCGAGACCCCACCACGCGTCGCGCCTGGCTTGCCTACCTGGAAGAAGTCAGGAAAGTGGCATCCTCCCACCCGAACTTCCGCTACGCCTTTCTGACCTGGGAAGACTTTTTCTTCTTCGACTATACTTACGCGCCGGAAGAGGTCCGCCTTGCCGCCGCGAAGCGTCTCGGCTACCTCGACTTTCTGCGGAAACTGCCGGCTCCGACTTACAGCGCCTACTATGGCGGCGATAGCAGGGCGGACCGTATGCACCCGATTCCGGCATACAATACACCACCAATTGCCGCATTTTCGCGTTTCTGGGACGAATGGCTGCTTCAGGTTTTCACGGCATCCCGCGCCGTGATGCCCAACCTGAATATGGAGGTTCGCGTTGATTGTGACCCGATTCCGACGCCGAAACGCTTCGTCTGCCACGAGAGCACATTCGACTTGGGCGGAGTGCCCGACGCGACGACCATCATCTACTACACGCCCGCGTGGGGCGCGGACAATAACGGTGATCTCGCAAGCGCCGACGAGGCATTGGCCCGCTTTCGGTACATGCTGGAACAGGTGCGCAGGCACACCGGAAACCCCATCTTCATTGACCAGTTCAACTTTGTCGACAATACGCCGGGCTTTGAGCGGAATACGCGGATCGACCCTGCGCAGGTGGGCGAGTTCCTCAAGCGGGCAGGCGACGAGATCGCAAGCAAGACCGCCGGATACGCGCTGTGGACGATGTGGGACGTGACAGCCAATATCGCGGCGAACGGCGAGTTCGAGCGAAGCCTGGATGGATGGAAGGCCACCGGAGCCACCGTGATGCATTCCCCGGAGAACGGCAACGATGTGCACCTCAAAGCAGGCGGTACACTCTCCTATTTCGTGCGGGAAGGGGGCCGAGCCGGCGTACCGATTCGCATGGATCTTCCGTTTACGCTGCGCTTCCGCACGCGCAACGCCGCCTCTCCCCGCTTCCGCGTCGAGGTGCTCAACGCGCAAGGCGAACGCTCGTTTCTCAAGGAGGATGTCACGCCTGACCGCAATACAGGGGTTGTCTCGCTGGAGGGTCTGCCCCATTTCGGCGGGCGCGAGACACTCCGGATTTCCAACCAGGGAGAAGCAGTGACACTCGATGGCATCCTGCTTTACAACTCACGGCAGGAGAATGGCATTTTCGATGTCGAAGGCCGACCCAAGGCATTCGCGGCCGATATTCTTGCGCTCAACCGGCACCTTGCGGAACGGGCCGAAGCACAGCCGGAATACGGCGCGAGTTCGGCGCAATCGCGCTTCGTGGAAGGCGTCAGCCCGGATGGCTGGGTGGGAAAGCGCGCGACATTCTGGATTAGCAAAGGGGGCGGACCACTCGTGTTGCGGGCATTCGTGCCAGACGCCTGGGCAGGGTATAGCAGCAGCATCACCGCGCGGGTGGCCGATGCGGGCACGGTGGAAGCGCAGCTTCGTCCTGGGATGAACCAGATTGCGCTCCCAACACCCCAAGCCTATCCGGCCCTGGTGACGCTGGAATGTGAGAGCACGGTGACGGCCCAGCGCTTCACGCCTTCGAGCAATGATCATCGCCCGCTCTGCTTCGTCCTCGATAAGCTCGGTCCGGCATCGGCCGCCCGTTAATGCCGCCCCCTCCCGGAGAACTCTATGGCTGTTTCACGGCGATTGTGGTGGCGAGGCGCGTCCCCTGCGGATTGCTCGCGTTCACCACGCCCACAGTGCTGAGAATGGACTTGTAGATAAACCCGGCCGGCACGGCGGCGCCCACGGCGGTCGTATCCGGGACCCGCACATTGATCTGCCAAAGGCCGACGAACTGCGCCGAAAAGCCGGAATACTCCACGTTGGCGAATCCGTTCCCCAATGCCACCGTCGGTTTCTCCGGTGTGGGAAGCGCGGTGCCGGCAGCGCTGCCATCGTCCGGTGCACCCGGCACGCGGCCCATCCCTGTCCCGAACAGCGCAATCACTTCACCGCGTTTCACCGCGTTTGCACCGCTATTTTCCCCGCTGGGCGTCGAACCCTGATAGTTCACAGCGGCCACCTGTCCCGTTCCCTGATTGTTCTTGGTAAAGAATCCGGGTGCGGCCACGGCCATCCCGAAGAAATCTCCGGCCAGCACGTCGTTGGTGGATTTGCGCCGCACTTCGATCAGCACGATACCGGTTTCCGGCACATTATTTGGCAGGTAGAAGTTGATCTGGTGTTTGGCGACAAAGAACAAGGGAAGTGGTCGTCCGTCGAGCGTAACCTGGATATCGGAAAGCTCGGTGGGCAGCGGCACCGAAGTAGCATCTGCCTGTGGGATATCGGCCGTGGGGTCAAAGTTGCCGTTAAACGCAAACGCACTCGCGATGGTGTTCGGCGCAAGATGCCCGACGCCATTGCTGGCGGGCGCTCCGATGAAAAAGGTGGCCGCATTGGTGGTGGCCAGTTTCGGGAAATAGAGGGAGATCCGGTTGCGCGCCTCGCCCACGAGAGGATAGCCGAGCCCGTCTAGCGCCACCGAGATCGCGCCGTTGCCGGGGGCGGAAACCGTGTTGATGAAGGCGTTGGCCGTGCCGTCACCGAGAGAGAAGGAGAAGAAATCCGGGTAGCGCAGCACGCGATTGCGCGCCAATTCCGTAATCCAGAACTGGCCGGTATCGCGGTTCCACGCGACATCCTCGGGCCGAATCAGGTTGTCGTTTCCGTAGCTTCGCGTCACGCTCGACCCCGCCGCCGCATCCAAGGGAAGCAGCGTATCGACATCGTTGAAAATCTGTACGCGGTTGTTATTGTAGTCGGCCAGATACAAGCGGTTATCCCCATCGATGGCCATTCCCCTCGGGGAATTCAGCCGGTTGCCCGCGTTTCCGGATTCCACTGCCACAAAACTTGTCTGGCCGATGACTTTCGATGCCGCCATACCATTCGAGAACGGAGGCGCGAAATAGAGTACGCGGTTCTGGAGACGGTCTGACACTACCACCGCTCCGGCGCGGGTCAGCCTCACGCCATGCGGCTGATTCAAAGTTGCCTGAGTGGCTGACGTATTCTTACTCTCAAAATTCGCCTGCCCCAGAACCAGATCCGCCTCCGGCGCCGTCGCGGGATTGTCGAAATTGGGTTTCGGGAAGCGAAGAAGTCTTGAGTTGCCGGCATCGGCGACATATACGCGCCCGTCCGCATCCACGGCGACCCCGAGCGGGTTGAACAGCCCCTTCTGGGTGGGCGTTTCGAGTTGCCCGCCGGGGAAGTTGGCGACCGTGGAACTGAGGTCCGGCTGCCCCAGCACGAGATCCGCTTTCTCTCCCGTGCGCAGCCGCCGGATGTCGCGGAATCCCAGAACGCGATTGTTGCCGGTGTCCGCTACGTAAACGCGCGGAGGATTGCTCGAGTAATCGACAGCGATACCGCCGGGATAGTTTACCTCGCGGCCTTCGGTGAGATTCGGCGCGCCCGCATCCATCGCTACCTGCCCCAGAACGGCTTCGGCATTGCTCACAGCCTGCCCGGCGCCAAGATTGTGGCGCAGCACGCGATGATTGAACGAGTCCGCGATCCAGATCTTGCCTCCCGTCGCAACCGCGTCGAGGGGCCGGTTGAAGCGCGCATCGCCGGGAATTCCCGTTCCACGATTGGAACCATTGCCCGTGAAGTTGTCTTGCCCCACCACGGCGGCTGCGTTAGGCGAGAACTGCGGCGTCTCTTCACCCCAGCCGCTGAATGGCGGGTAGAGCAGGAGCCGGTGATTGTTGGAATCCAACACAGCCACGGTTTCCGAATCCGCCGCGAACACGCCATTGACGCCGAGCCCAAGGACATTCTGGGCCACGGTAACGCCCTGGTTCGCTTGCGCCTGCGTCGGAACACCGAGGACGCGGGCTGCCGCCTGCGCGGATGCCGAAGGGTTGGTATAAACCAACACACGGCCCAGGCTATCCCCGACGCAGATCAGGTTCCCGTTCGGCACAAAGGCGATGCTGGTGGGAAACCGAACACCTGCCTTGTTCTGCCGGGCGGCTAGCCCGGAGTTTGAGGGCGCGGTTGTGGTGGTGAAATCCGGTTGCCCGAGTACCAGATCCGCGGCGGGTGCATTGCTCGCCCCACTGCCGAGCGCCGAAGCCGGGTAGCGCAGCACGCGATGGTTTCCGTAGTCGGTCACCCAGAGATTGCCGGCCCCATCGAACGCAAGGCCCACCCGCGCGGGGTTCGTCGCGTTCTGAATACTCCCCGACGTGGGGAAACTGAGTGTCGTAGCCGAAGCGGCGCCTCCCTGGTTCGGCGAAACCTTGTTGAGCGCGGTTTGTCCAATCACCAGATCCGGCTGCTGCCGGGACCCCTCGCCGGGCCAGTTCAGCGTCGGTTGCGCGAAGCGCAGAATCCGATTATTCGCGGTATCGGCCACGTAGAGGTTGCCCGCGGCATCCACGGCCAACCCCGTGGGGTGATTCAAGGCATCGTCGCGGCCCACGGCGGGTCCGCCCGCGGCCGTCGTGATAAAGTCCGATTGCCCGAGCACCAGGGAGGCCGCGGCACCGTTCTGAAAGGCCAGGTAATTGGCGAAACCAAGCACGCGATGGTTTAGAGTGTCGGCCACATAGAGCGCGCCGGAGGCCGGATCCACCGCAATTCCCATCGGCTGGAAGAACTCGCGGCCCTCCACCAGATTCGGATTCAGGTTCACGATGGGGGTGACGGTCGCCGATGAGTACGCGCGAATCGGGGTCGCGTTGATCACATTGTTCTGGGGCCAGGCAGGGATCGATCCAAATACGCCCAACAGCAGGGCCATGAACAGGCCATTCTTCATAGCAATCGCTCGCATATCCACCCTTTGCATTTCGTACTCCGCTTCGTAAGCAATTCCGCACACATTGCGGCCGAGGACCGCCGAACCGGACAGCCTTCCACCATTTAGCCGAATAATGCCGGTGCACCGCAACTATTTGCGGCAACAGGAACTGAAATTGGGACTAGAATGGATTCCGCGGCAATGCGCTTTTGAGGCGCATTCCGCTCATATCGTTACTTCACAATTTGAGGAAAACAAAATGAGACTGGTGAAATTGGCTTCTATTATGCTGATCCTCGCCTTCTCCGTGAACCTTGGGTTCGCGCGAAAGGCGGCGGATCTTCCTTCACGTCCGGCGCTTGAGCCTGACACGGACATGACCATCTTTCCCCACATCACAATGGGCAACGGGTGGACAACAAAGATCCTGCTCTTCAATGTTTCGGACACGTCCGTCAGGTACCGCCTTGCTTTCTATGATGGAACTGGCAAATTGGCCAGCGTCAAACTGCGCGATCGTGCGGCATCGAATGAAGTCATCGGCACATTGCTGCCTCGCGCAAGCGTTTGGCTTGAAACGGACAACGCAAACGCAGTGGGAGAAACCCAGTACTGGGCGAGGCTTCTGGAGGGATCCGGACTGGTTGCCGCGACGCAAACCTTTGAATGGAGTGCCCCGGACGGACACAAAACAGCAGCCACATTCCCGCTCTCCGACGATAGCACCGAGGACCCGATCTTCGTTCCATTCGACAATACGAACGGAAAGGTCACGGCACTGGTGATCACGAACGTCGACAACATCTCGACTCCCTCCCCTCGCACCGTGGTGATTGAAGCCTACGATCCCAACGGAACTCGCTTCTTTAGTACGACTCGCGTGATTCCCGCCGGCGCGAAGCCCGCATTCCTTCTGGGAGCGGAGTATCCGGCGCTGGCCAACCGTCGCGGCGTCATTCGCATGTACACCGAAGGCAACGATGATGGCGATATTGCCGTGCTTGCATTGCAGGCCGATGAAGACGGCAATATCTTCGGCATCGTTCCGTTCGAAGGGTTTAGCTACGTGATCTAACCGGATGGCAAAGCAGGGCGGAAGCGGCGGATAGCGGATCCGGCGCTCCGCCATGCCGGGATGCGGCAAGACGCGCGGAGCGCGGCTCCCGTTCCTCCTCGGGCCGCGGAGTACACTGTTTGCATGTCTCCATCACTGCTGGGAAAGAAGGCGCTGGTGACCGGTGCCAGCAAGGGCGTGGGCAAAGGCATCGCTCTCGAATTAGCTGCCGCCGGCTGCGATATGGCCATCAATTACCACACCGACGAAGCGGGTGCGGATGCGACCGCTGGCGACGTGCGAGCCGTGGGTCGCGCCGCGGTGACGATCCAGGGCGACACGGGCAACGCCGCCGATGTAACCCGGATGTTCCAGACGGCAATCGGCGCACTCGGCAAACTAGATATCGTCGTCGCCAATGCAGGCGTGCAAACCTGGAAGCCGCTGCTCGATCTCACGGAAGCCGAATGGGACCGTGTGATCGACACCAACCTGAAGGGAGCCTTCCTCTGCACGCAGCAGGCCGGATTGCACATGAAAGATCACGGCGGCGGGTCCATTGTCCTGATTGGCTCAGGCTCCAACAAGATCGCCTTTCCGCTGCTCTCTTCCTATACTGCGAGCAAGGGCGGCATCGAGATGTTCACCAAGGTGGCGGCGGCGGAACTCGGACCCTACGGGATTCGCGTGAACTGCATCGCTCCGGGCGCGATTGAGATTGAGCGCACAAAGCACGAAAGCGCTGACTACGCGGCTTCCTGGGGCAAAGTGACGCCGCTGGGGCGGGTAGGCCACCCGGCCGATATCGGCAAGAGCTGCGTGATGATCTGCTCCAGTGAGGCCGCGTATATTACAGGGCAAACCGTGTGGGTGGATGGCGGCGTGTTCTCGCGCGTCATCTGGCCCGCCGACGGGCGGGAGAGCTAACCGTCCCCGCGCTCGGCCTCGGCGGCGAAGGGCGCGCGTTCTCTAAAACCGGACTTCGTCGCGGCCCTCGTAGAGCCGCGCCACTTCCTCCCGGAAATTCTCCACCACGCGGGAGCGCCTGAGCTTCATGGTGGCGGTAAGCTCGCCGTTCTCAATGGAGAACTCGCGGTCTACGATGACGAAGCGGCGGATCTGCTCAAAGGCGGGCAGGGTCTGGTTGAGCTTGTTCACGGCTCGCTGCACTTCGGCATGAACGGCGGGAGACTTGGAGATCGATGCCAGGTCCGCGCCTTTGTATTCCGCCATGCCAGGCAGATTCTCGGCCACCTGCTGGTTAATCGTGAAAAGCGCTGTGACGAAGGGCAGCTTATCCCCCACCAGCATCACGTGGTTGATCAGGGGCTCCATTTTGAAGAAGTCTTCGATCTTGGCCGGGTAGACCTTCTTTCCGTTGGAATTGACGATCACTTCCTTCTTGCGCCCGGTGATGGAGAAATAGCCATCCTCATCCACGGCGGCGATGTCGCCGGTGTGAACCCAGCCATCCACCAGCACGCGCGCGGTAGCTTCGGGATCTTTGTAATATCCCGAGAAGATCATCGGTCCGCGGATGAGCAACTCACCGTCTTCATCGATCTTCATTTCCGCGCCTGGCAGCACAACGCCGATTGTGCCGGGCTTGGGTTTATCGATGGGGTTGAGCGCGGTTACGCCGCCTTCCGTGAGCCCGAAGCCTTCCATAAGAGGGAAGCTGATGGCGAGATAGAAACGTGCCAGATCTTTGCCAAGCGGGGCGGAGCCGGAGGCGGCCAGACGCACCTGCCCACCGAATCGCTCTCGCACTTTGGAATACACCAGCCGGTCCGCCAGCTTTTGAGCAACCTGGATATGCGCGGGGACCGGCTTGCCCGCCAGCCGATAGTCGAGTGCCGTGAGCCCGACACCGAGCGCCCAATAAAAAACCTTCTCGGCGAACCCGCCCTTCTTCTTTGCCTCCGTGCAGATGCTCGTGTAGATTCGCTCCCACAGGCGAGGCGGCGCGACAAAGAAAGTGGGCTTCGCCGCTTTGAGGTCCTGCGCCATCCGCAGCAGGCTCTCTGTGAAGTAGACCTTCATGCCGCAGGCAATGGGTAGCAATTGTCCGGCCAGCCGCTGGGTGATGTGCGCGGCGGGAAGGAAAACAAGCGTGCTGTGGGTGGAATCCAGGCCAAGCGCTTCACCGATATCGGTATTGGTAACGCAGGCATGGTGGGTTACCAGTGCCATCTTGGGCTGGCCGGTGGCACCCGAGGTGAGATAGAGAAGCGCGTAGTCCTCCGGCTTCACCTCGGCTTCAATGCAACTGAAGAAGTGCGGATCCTGCTCCATCGCCTGTCGTCCGCTCTCGCGAACGGCATCAAAACTCTGGACGCCTTCCATCGTCCCTTCGAGGACATACCATCGGACGTTGAGCGGCTCCTTGCCCGCGGCGCGGCGGAGTCTCTCGACGGTGGCCGGGGAGTCCGCGATGACGGCGCGAGCGTCGCATTCTCGAATGGTGCGTACCTGGTCCTCGGCCGGATAACTGAGATAGACGGCGGCGGCGATGCAGCCCGCGGTGACGACGGCGGTATCCGCGAAATAGAACGGGGCGCCGGTATCCGCGGCGATGGCAATGATATCCCCGCGCGCGAATCCGGCCGCGCGCAACCCGCTCGCGCCTTCTTCGACGATGGTGCGGAACTCATTCCAGCTATATACGCGATAGTCCCTCTTCCCTTCCCTGGTGATGGGCACATGGAGGGCGGGCGCGTCGCCAAGGGCGGCGGCGCTGTTCTTCAGCATCGTGTAAATGGTGCGAGTGTCCATCGCTCGGATGCTATCATTCCGCACCTGAACGGGCAACAAAATGGCGCAAAATCCGTCGCCTGCTTCCACCGCAAATGCCCTGTTTCCGGGCCTTCCGGCACCCCCGCGCTACAATAGCATCGATGGCATGGGAATTTGAACTGGAAACCGCGCTTGCCCTTGTAAGGCAGGCGGGGCAGATCACATTGGACTACCGGGCGAAAGGGTTCGCCACCGAAATCAAGGACGACGATTCACCCGTCACGGAAGCCGACAAGGCCGCGGAATCGTTTCTGGTGGAACGGCTGGCCGCCGCGTTTCCGCAAGACGGATTTCTAGGTGAGGAGGGCGCGAACAGCACCGGCACGAGCGGCCGCCGATGGATTCTGGACCCGATCGACGGCACGAAGGATTACGCACGGAGGCTCCCCACGTACTCGAACCTTCTCGCACTGGAAGCGGACGGCGAAGTGGTGGTGGGTATCGCGAACCACCCCGTGCTGAACGACATTTACTATGCCTCCAAAGGCAATGGCGCTTACTGCAACGGGCGGCGCTTGCAGGTTTCGCGGGTGGATACGTTCTCACGCGCGATTCTGGGCTTCAACGGGATTAACCACCTGGCAAACAAGTTCTTCTCTTCCAGCATCCAAGGGTTCGCCTCACAGTTCTGGGCAGTGCGTTGTTTTGGGGGACTGGAACCGGCATACGTCGTGAGCGGGCAAATGGAAGCCTTCCTCAGCATCACGGGCAAGCCGTGGGATTATGCCCCGTCGAAGATTCTGGTGGAAGAGGCGGGTGGAGCGTATTTCGACTTCGACGGGAACAGCAGCATTTACAGCCCCACCTGCGTGGTGACGAACGCCGCGCTGGAAGCGCCGATGCGGCGATACTTCGCGGAGGCGAAGGAACGCGGATAGGGCACAGTTCCGCTCATTCGGTCTTCGCCCTGCCTACCGGGTTGAAACTGTTCCGCACGATTCGTGTAATCCGTTGCTTCGCGGGTACAGAGTGCGTAGCGGCGCGGGGAGGTGAAGGTGAATTCTCGAACAGAACTAAGCCCGGCGGAACACGTGCGGCGGTGGCTCACGCGCATCGCGATTGGGGGCAATGATGGCATTGCCGTTCTGGACCCCGCGACGGATGAACTCATCGCCCATGTTCCGCATGACGGAGCGACGGCCGCGCGAGCGGCGGTCGACAGGGCCGAAGCAGCAGCCGTGCAGTGGCGGAATTTGGTTGCCGAAGAGCGCGGACGCTTGTTGCTGCGATTCGCCGAACGGATGCTGGAGGAGCAGGACTCCCTGGCCGCGCTCTTAACCACGGAACAGGGAAAACCACTCGCGGAAGCAGCGGGGGAGATCCGCTACGCGGCGTCCTTCCTGCGCTTCGCCGCGGGGGAGGCGGAACGGATTTACGGCGATATCGTGCCGGCCTCCCGGAAGGAAAAGCGCATCCTGGTGCTGCGCCAGCCGGTGGGAATCGTGGCTATTGTGACGCCGTGGAATTTTCCGGCGGCGATGATCACGCGAAAGCTCGGTCCCGCGCTGGCTGCGGGCTGCACGGCAGTGATCAAGCCCGCCGAACAGACGCCTCTCACCGCCCTCGCGTTGGCCTGGCTAGCGCGCGAGGCGGGCATTCCGGATGGCGTCCTGAACGTCGTCACGGGCGAGCCGGAAGCGATCGTCGATACCTGGCTCGAAGATCCGCGCGTGCGCAAGCTCAGCTTTACTGGCTCCACGGAAGTGGGTCGGTTGTTGATGGCCAAGGCGGCCCGCAACCTGACGAGGCTCTCGCTTGAACTGGGCGGGCACGCGCCTTTCCTGGTTTTTGATGATGCCGACATCGCCCTGGCCGTCGAGGGCGCGGTCGTGAACAAGTTTCGCAATGCCGGGCAAACCTGCATCTGCACCAACCGGTTCTACGTGCAAGCGGGCGTTTACGACGAATTCGTTTCGGGCTATGCAGCAGCCATGCGCGAACTGAAGGTTGGCCGGGGCACAACCGCTGGCGTGAGTATCGGCCCGCTCATCGACGACGCCGGAATGGCCAAGGTGGAAGCTCACGTGGCAGACGCGCTGGCGCACGGTGCAACCCTGCACGAGGGCGGAAAGCGCGTGCCGCTACCCGGCCTGGCGGACCGCTTCTACGCGCCCACGCTCTACGCGCCCACGCTGATCGAGAAGTTCACCCCCGAAATGCGCCTCGCCCAGGAAGAGACCTTCGGCCCGGTAAGCCCGGTGGCCCGTTTCACGCACGAGGAGGAGGCCGTCGGCATGGCCAACGCCTCCCGGTACGGATTGGCCGCCTATTTCTATACGCGCGATGCCGCAAGGCTCATGCGGGTGTCCGAAGCGCTCGACTACGGCGTGATTGGCGCGAACGATGGAGCGCCTTCCACGGCGCAGGCACCCTTCGGTGGCATGAAGCAATCCGGCTTCGGGCGGGAGGGTGGCCGCTACGGTATGGAGGACTACCTCGAGACGAAGTATGTCTCCTGGCGTATTTGAACCGGCACGGCTATAACTCCCGCAAGCGGATGTTTCGGAACCACACCTCCACGCCGGGGCCGGAATGCACCTGGAGCGCGAGGATCCCGCGCGCAAGGATGCCGGATTCCTTCTCCGTATAGTCGACAGTGCGCATGCCGTCGATGGTGAGGCTGATGTGCCGGCCATTCGCCCGGATCGCGTAGGTGTGCCAACCCGACGGATCGAGCTTGTCGATGGCGGGTTGCGGCGCTTGCACGAGCACCCGGTTGCGCCGGGATTCGTCATAGAGGCAGCCCCAGTATTTCTCGCCGATATCGGCCTGATATCCGGAAAGTTCATGCGCCTGTTTCGCGGGGACGCTGCGAAACTGGATGCCGCTGTTACCCGCGCCATTCAACAGACGAAACTCCAGAGAGAGTTCGAAATTTTCGAAGGCTTCGCTGGTTCGTAGAAAGTCATTCCATTTCTGGCCCGTGTGCCTGCCGACGATCATGCCGTCGCGCACGCTCCAGACATTCGGCGTATCCTGCACCCATCCATTGAGGGTGCGGCCGTCGAACAGTTCTCGCCATGCCCCAGGGGCGAGGCCCGGCTCCACCATCCGCCCGGAACGGATGGCTTCGTTGCCGAAGTGCGATGCGTTCGCGGCGTTCACAGCATCCCGCACAGGGGCGTTCGGCGTCTTGCGCGTCCGGATGCAATCGAGCCAGTTGAGCACATGGTCCACGGTGCCGTCGCGCTGGGCCTCAACGCGAATGCTGGGCGCGGAGATACTCGATTTGCGGTCAAACGTGCCGTTCTCCGGGTAGACCTCAAAGTAGGGCCGGGTTACACGGAGCGAACCGTCCGTTCCGCGAAAGAGAATTCCGCCATCCTCCATCCGCGTGATCATGGTGCTGAGGTAGGAAACCTGGAAGCCCTTGGGATAAAGCGAAGCAAGGCTCACCGTATCCGGCGCTTCAAACCAGGGCACCTGCAGATTCGCGCCCTGCCCGCGCACCTCCGTGGGAATATGGTCGTCCATCACCCAATGCACGGTTTCAATCCAGTGCGAGTAAAGGTCCGTGAGCGTGCCGCCACCGTAATCCCAGAACCAACGCCAACCGGCGAAGCGCCATGGTTCAAACGGCCGGGGGCAGGCATTGCCCAGAAACTGCGGCCAATCCAGTTGCGCAAGATCGATCTCCGGAGGCGTGCGGCTTCGATTGTAGTTCTGGTTCCACCAGGTGAGCACTTGTGTCACCTTGCCGATGCCGCCCGACGAGATCAGTTCCCGCGCCTGCGCGATGTGCGGGTAACTGCGCTGCTGGTAGCCCCCCTGAAGGATGCGTCCGGTGGCTTCGACGGCGTCGATCACGGAGGCGCCCTCTTCGACAGAGTGCGTCAGCGGCTTCTCACAATAGACGTCCTTCCCCGCATTCACGGCGGCGATTGTCATGGGCACGTGCCAGTGGTCCGGCGCGCCGACAACAACGCCGTCAATGTCCTTACGGTCCAGCAGCGCGCGGAAATCGGAGTGCGTTTCAGGCCCGCCCGTCTCGCTGCCTGTGAGGGATTTGCGGAAGCGAGCCAGATGCGGCGGGTAAATATCGGATACAGCCACAACGGTGGCCCCACCGTGCTCCTGGGTGGTTCGCGCAACGTAGGAGCCGCGGCTGCCCGCGCCGATCAAACCGATCCGGATCCGGTCGTTCGCGCCCCAAACGCGGGTGGAGGCCGCCGCCGTTGCCGCGGCCAGAAAGAAGCGCCGCGATACGGAAGAAGATGCCTGGGAAAATGCCATGGAGAACACGATATCGCACTTCAGCGCAACCGCCCGCGTTCACGGTGGCTTAGTAGCGCTGAACAATGCTGGGAAGCCCGTCGCCGGAGAGTTTTTTCTTGGTCTCATTCAACCGGGCGGAGGTCTCAAACGGGCCGATTAGCACACGGAATAGGTTCTTGTCCGGCACTTCCGAGAGGAAAGCCCGGTATCCGCGCTTGTTGAGCTGTTCCGCCATCAGTTCCGCTTCCGCCCGCCCGATGGCGGCCACCTGCAGGAACACATCCCCCTTGCGCGGCGTGATGATCCGTATCTTCTCGCTCAGAATCTCGCGCGTGCGCTCGGTGGTGCCAGTGCGTTCGGCCGTAGCAGTATGCTGCGGCGCTGGCACTGGGGCAGCGGCGGCCGGGGCGATCTCCCGCTTCTCCGCGGGCGCGCTTTGAACCGGTGTTGCGGGTGGAGCTTGGGGAAGCACCGCCGTCGCCGGGGACATTGGTTCCGGCCCGCTCTCCGACGCGGCGGGCCGCCCGGCCAGGTTCGCCGATTGCGGTATCTCATCGTCGGCGGTGCCTGGCGAGACCTTGCCCGCCGCCCCCGCAACCGTTTTCGGCTCGCTCATCACGGCGGAGTTGCGCCCGAGAATGTAGCCAAGCGTCAGGAAGATCGCGAATAGAATTACCAGCACAAAGAAGCCGCTCAACAATTGGCGGTTTCCCAAAACGAGTTCGTAGTGGCCTTCGTCCGATTTTGGCATGGCGGCGGGAACCTCAATACGCAACATTCCTGGCCTGGGAACAGAAATGGCGAGGGATGTTTCCGTAACTACTCTTTTATACCAGCCTTTTGTTCAATGAGTTTCGTCACCGCGCTCACCATATCGATCGGGACCGGAAAAACAATCGTGGAATTCTTCTCCACGCCCAGTTCCACGAGGGTTTGCAAATAGCGCAATTGCAGGGCGGCCGGCTGCTTCTGGATCAGCTCGGCGGCATCCGCCAGACGGGCCGCCGCGCCATACTCGCCCTCGGCATGAATGATCTTGGCGCGACGCTCCCGCTCCGCTTCCGCCTGCTTGGCAATGGCGCGGACCATCTGCTCCGGCAGATCCACCTGCTTCACCTCCACCATCTGCACCTTGATGCCCCAGGGGTCCGTTTGCTGGTCAAGCACGGATTGCAGACGGAGGTTGAGATGCTCGCGGTCGCTCAGAAGCTGGTCCAGTTCCACTTCGCCAAGCACACTACGCAAGCGGGTCTGCGCGAGTTGCGACGTGGCATAAAGGTAATTCGCCACCTCGACAACCGCCTTATTCGGATCGACCACCCGGAAGTAGACGACGGCATTCACCTTGACGGTGACGTTGTCTCTCGTGATCACGTCCTGCGAGGGGACGTCCAGTGTTTCCACGCGGAGAGACATGCGAACGAGATGGTCGATCGGCCGCCAGACGAAGATAATTCCCGGGCCTTTGGGCATTCCCCGCAATCGGCCCAGACGGAAAATCACTCCCCGTTCATACTCAGCCAGAACCTTGATACAGGAAAGAGCCCAAAGCACCACAATGGCAATGACGATCGTGATCGGTTGCACTTCATTCGCCTCCATAGCCTGCGCGAATGCAGGGTTAAGGTTGCGTGGAAGACGGAGACGGCTCCGTCTCGGGTTCAACATAGACGGTGAGTCCGCTGAGACGTTTCACGCGGACAGAGTCTCCCTTGGCGACTGGCGCGGAGGAAATCGCATTCCAATAATCTCCGTCCAGAAGGATGCGGCCCGACGGAGCAAGATCCTCCACGGCGATCCCGCGGCGTCCCGGCAAGGATTCGACACCGGTAAGCACCTTCGAGCGATGCGCACGCAAGACGAGCGAGAGCAGGAAGACGGTGATGGCGGTAAAGCCAATCGATACCGCCACGGCCACACCCCAGCGAATTCGCATTTCCGGAATCGGGCTATCCACCAGCAGCATTGCGCCCAGAGCCATCGCGACCGCGCCACCGGCACCCAGGATGCCGTGGGAAGCGAAGTTTGCCTCCAGGATGAAGAATGCAACGGCAAGCAAGAGCAGCGCCACGCCCATCCAGTTGATGGGAAGAATGGAGAGCGCGGAGAGCCCGACAAGGGCAGCGATGGCCCCGGCCACTCCGGGAAGAATCAGCCCGGGGTGAGTGAATTCCACATAGATCCCGAGAACGCCCGCGATGGTGAGGATAAACGCAAGATTCGGGTCACTCACGGCGGACATCAGCCGTTCCCGGCTGCTCTTCTCATAAGGAGTGAATACGGGATTCGACAGCGCCAGCACGCGCTCCTGCCCGGCCCAATTCTTGAACGGATGTTTGGCGATCGCGGCGAACAGCGCAGCATCTCCGTCCGCGATCAAGTCAATGAGATTCTCCTTCAACGCCTCGGATTCGGTGAACGCCTTGGCTTCCAGCACCGTTTTCTGTGCGAGTTCGGCATTGCGTCCGCGCCGGGTGGCGATGCTGCGGATACTGGCGGAAGCGTCTTCTTCCACCTTCTTGCGCATGACCGGGTCCATCTTCTCGCCCATCAACACGGGGGAGGCCGCGCCGGTGTTCGTGCCGGGCGTCATGGCCGCGATGTCCCCGGCCTCCAGCAGGAAGAAACCCGCCGAAGCGGCGCGTGCCCCGCTGGGAGTAACATACGTAACCACCGGCACTTTCGACGCCACGATGACCTCGACGCATTCGCGCATCGCGTCCATCAATCCGCCGGGCGTGTTCAGCCGAACCAAAACCGCCGCCGCGTTGGCACTCTCGGCCTGGGCGATCGCATGCCGCAGAATCTCCACGGTAATCGGATGTATGACGCCATCGACATCCACGGTAACAACGTCTTGCGAAGAAGACGGACTTGCCACGGGAGAGGCCGGGGGGGCGGAGACCGCCTGCGAACTGAGGGGAAGCGTGGCCAGGAACAGGAGGCAAAGGAGGCGGACCAGGAACTCGCGCGCCGAAGCGCGAGGCGCGGACGGAGTAGCTGTATGCAAAGCGTTGCCCCGCATCCGTACATCTCCTTTCCTATTGCATGTGTATCGCAGTTGGAACAAGGAAACAATGTTCGCCCGCCGAGCGGGAGTCTCTCAGCGCTTGGGAAACCGGCTATTTTCAGGAACATGGGGTTCCGCAGTATCCTGAGAGCCAGTGAGTGTTTTGGTGCGAATCGGCAAGAGCAAGGCCATCCTGCGGGGTGGAGAGTGGCTGTGCGCCGCACCGGAACTCGAAGAGGCGCTCAACCGCTTCACGCGGCACTGGGTGCAGCGGGGGGCCGAGAACAGCGATCTGCAAGGCAACCTGGAGGACCGCATTGCGGAAGCAGCCGCAAGGCGTTTCGGCGGCAAGGTGACGCTACGTCTGGATTCCCGGGGCAGAATTCACCAGCGGAAATACTTTCAACTTCGCCAACTGAATCTCTTTGACTACTGATGCGCTCGCGCCCCAGGAACGCAGCATGGAGGCTGCGATCTCACGCCGGCACCGCATGAGCCGCGCCTCAGACGGACGCCGCGCCCACCTGCTTTTCTTCGAGTTCCGCCCAACGCGTATAGAGCGCTTCGATCTCCGCCTGGAGGCTGGCTTGCGCGGAAAGGAGTTCCTGGACGCGCGCGCCATCGGAGACGACAGCGGCATCGTTTAGCTGTTCTTCCACTTCGCCCAGCCGTGCTTCGGCCAGATGGATGCGTTCTTCCATACCGTCCGCTTCCCGCTGCTCCAGGTAGGAGAGTTTCGCGGGTCTGGCCTGAGCCACGGGCGCTGCCTGCGATGCCGGCGTCGCGGCCGTGCGCGCCTGCTTTCGGCGGGCCGCCTCCCGGCTATGGCGCGCCTCCTGCCATTGCCAGTAGTCCGCGAAGATACCCCACTCGCCATCGCCAAAGAGACCCAGAACGTGAGTGCAGATCCGATCCAGCAGAAACCGGTCATGCGTAATGAGAATCAATGCGCCAGGGAATTCGACCAGGCTTTCCTCGAGCACTTCGAGGGTGGGAATGTCGAGATCGTTGGTGGGCTCATCGAGCAACAGCAGATCCGCCGGATCCAGCATCAGCCGGGCGATTAGCAACCGGGCATGCTCGCCGCCGGAGAGGCTGCCGACGGGCGATTGCAGTTGCTCCTTTTCGAAGAGGAAGCGGTGCGCCCAGGCAGCGACGTGGATGGACTTGTCTCGGAACAGGATGAGATCTTCATGCGCGCCGAGGGCCTGCTGCAGGGTGTGGCTGGGATCAAGCTGTTCGCGTCGCTGATCAAAGTACACGGGCTTCAGAAAATCCGCGCGATGAATTGTTCCCGTGTCTGGCTCCAGTTGGCCGAGGAGCACGCGAAGCAGCGTGCTCTTGCCGCTGCCATTTGCGCCAGCCAGCCCAAGTCGCATGCGCGGTGTGAGCAGGAAGGAGAGATTGCGGAAGAGGGTTCGGTCACCAAAAGATTTGCTCAGATTGCTCGCCTCGAGCAACCGCTTGGTCTGGCGATCGGTCGCCTCAAAGTCGATCTGGGCCGCGCCGGTCTTGTTCAGTGACCTCGTGCTCTCGAGTTCGTCAATCAAGCGGTGCGCCTGATCGATGCGAGCCTTGGCCTTGGTAGCGCGCGCCTTCGGGCCGCGGCGCAACCATTCCAGTTCCGTGCGCACGCGGTTAGCCAGAGAATCTTCGTACGAAGCCTGGGCAGCCAGAAACTCTCCTCGCTTTTCGAGGAAGACGGAATAGCTGCCCGGTGCGCGAAAAATGCCGTCGGGAAAATTGCGTCCGAGTTCGGCCATCTGCTCCGCGACGTTCTCCAGGAAGAGACGGTCATGGCTCACGACCACGAAGCTCGGCGCCTCGTTCTTGAGAAAGCCTTCCAGCCATTCGATACCTTCGAGATCGAGGTGGTTGGTGGGCTCGTCTAGAAGCAGCAAATCGGGCCTTCCTGCAATCTGCTCCGCAATCGCCAGCCGTTTCTGCCAGCCGCCGGAGAGCTTCCGGGCGGGCTCGGATGGATCCGCAAAGCCCACCTTCCCCATGAGGATGTGCAGGCGGCGATCCCGCTCCAATTCCTCCAGGGCCAAGGGCGCGATTCCTCGCTCCAGCACGCTCCAAACGGTATCTTCGGAGGCAAACCCGGTTTCCTGTGCAACATAACCGACGCGCACGCCCTTTCGGCGAACCACTTCACCGGTATCCGGGTGCTCCAACCCCGCCAGGATCTCCATCAGCGTGCTCTTGCCGCTTCCGTTCTTGCCAATCAACCCGAGGCGGTCCCCTTCGGCGAGGTGAACGCTGAAGTTTTGAAACAGAGGGCGCGCCCCGTAGGACTTGGAGATTCCCAGACAACTCAACAATGCGGACATCGTAACCATCGTAGCGTGGAGAGCAAAAGAGGACGCCTGACAGGGTAGCGTCGAGGCACTTCCCGAGGCTTCCTCGCGTGTGACTCGCCGGCCATGCGGGCAGGCTCCTCAGCACGCTGCGGCGCGCGTGTGCAAAATAGGGTATGCCCCTGGAGCGCACGATGAGCTTGGAGCGCGTCATGAAATCCATCACGTCTTTCCGATTCCGCGCTTTCTATTCCGGAGCGATCATTTGCGGGTTGCTGATTGCGTGCGGCAGCATTCCCCTGCGATCGAACGACGCGCAAGACGACGCCCGGCGAATTCTGGAGAAATTACGCGTGGCTTCCGGCGCAACCGTGGGCGAGATTGGCGGTGGAGACGGGGATGTCGCCGTGGCGGTTGCTACGCTTCTGGGAAACGAGGGGCGGGTGCTCGTAACGGAGTTGGATCCGGCCAAGATTGAATCGATGCAGAAACGCTTCGCGCGGGGCAACTCGGCCACGGTGAAAGTCACGGCATCGAGCGCCGATTCGACGAAGCTCCCGGACCAGTGTTGCGACGGAATTTACATGCGCGACGTGTACCACCATTTCACGAATCCGAAAGCGATGGTGGCGAGCCTTTACCGGAATCTCAAACCGGGCGGGCGGCTGGTGGTGATCGATTTCCGCCCGCGCACGGGAGGCAACTGGAGCACACCAGCGGGAGTGCCTTCGAATCGGGGCGGGCATGGCATCCCGATCGCCCTGCTGCGCGAGGAACTGGAGGCCGGCGGATTCCGGCATCTCGAAACGATCGAGCAATGGCGGGACAATCTCTACGCGGTGGTGATGGAGAAGCCGCGCTAGACGCACCCTAGCGAATCAGGCCGGGGAAAAGTTCCTTGAAACCGGTGGTGATGAGTTCCACGCCGATCGCGGTGAGAATCATCCCCATCACGCGCATGGCGATATTGATGCCGGTTGCGCCCAGCATGCGGCGGATGGTGCTCGCCAGCCGCAGGCAGACCCAGACGCTGAATGCAGTGATCAGGCAATTCAGAATCAGAGCGCCAATATCCACCCAATCCTTCGCATGATTCGCGGTGACGATGACGAGGCTGATCGCGCCCGGCCCGGCCATGAGCGGAATCGCCAGCGGCACGACGGCGATGGAATCCGCTTCCAGCGCTTCGGCGTCCTCTTCCTCGGTGTGCCGCGCGCGGCCGTGATTGGCCTTCAGCATCTCGAGCGCCATCAGCAGAATCAGGACGCCGCCGCCGACGCGGAACGCGGGGATGCTGATGCCAAAGAGGCTGAGGATCGGCGCGCCGGCGAACATCGCGCCAACCAGAATGATAGCCACGGCGATTGCCGAGTGCCTTGCGGTACGCCGGCGTTCCTCGGCGGTGGCATGCGGCATCAGGCCAATGAACAGGGGCACCGCGCCGATGGGATCCACCACGGCCCACAGGCCGATCAGATTCCGGGCGTACTCTGCGTAGGATTCCATGCGCGTCCGCCGCCCCTAGCGGCCCGCCTCCTTCACCCAGTCCGCATTGAACGCGGCGTGCTTGATGCTCTTGCGCGGCTGCCCGGCCGGCACATGGTTGAGGAAGTAGCTATACGTCACGTGGATAACGCCGTCGCTCGACTGAATCACGGATGGGTAGTGGAAGGAGCCCGCCTTCTCCTTACGGTCATCGAACTCGATGTGACGCTTCCACTTCCAGCTTGCGCCTTCATCGTCGGAAAGCCAGGCGGATAGCGAATGGCGACCCTTCTCGGTATCGTTGTTCACCATCAGCCACTCGCCGCTCTTGAGAACGATCACCTCGACGCTCGTGCCTGAATTCGGAATGTCCGTGTCCGTGGCAACCGTCCAGGAGACCCCGTCGTCCCTCGACTCGCTGCGAAGCACCCGCTGGGGCGGTGGACCGTTGTCCCGGAACCAGGAAACCAGCACGCCATTTTTCTTCCGGACAATCGAGGGCTGCACCGCGCCTTGGCCGATCATCGGCTCGCTGCCGTTCCATGTCTTTCCCTGATCGTCGGAATAAGCGACGACGGAGAAATCGTAGCCATCGGAATAGAGCGGCAGAATGAAGCGGCCGGAGGGAAGCGCGATGGGGTGGGTACGGGGCATCCATCCCATACGGCGAAAATACTTGTCGCCCGCCCTCGCAATAATCTGCTTCAGGTATTCGCGCGCGCGTTCGTCGGTAGCCTTCGCGAGCATTGGCTCCAGCGCCGTCTTCTCTCTTGCTTCGAAATCCTTCGGCTCAAAGAGAACGATGCCGCCATCCTGCCAGCGCGGCGGCCCGGAGGCATCCGGATATTGCGCGAAGATCCGGTATTGCAGGATGGACGTGTGCCATTCATTGGCAACGATGGTAGGCCAGAAGAGCCAGAGTCGCCGTTGCGGATCGATCCACACGATTGGATTGCAATCGGGAAAATTCGCGACATCCGCCACCAGGAAGCGCTTGCTCCACGTGCGCGTTCGGTGATTCCAGCGCGCCCCCTCGATTTTCACATCATCCGCGGTGCGCTCTCCCGATCCGTTATACCAGACGGCGAACAGATCGCCGCCCGGCAACTCAACCACCGACGAAGAATGGTTGTGCCAATGCTCCAGCGGAAAAAGGAACTCCGCCTCAAACCGGGGAGCGGCCCATCCGGCCAGAGCGGTGAAGCAAAGCGCGAGCACAAAGCGCAACATTGGCATAACGGCCACAATTCTACCAGCAGCATAGGGCTACGCTGGATCGGCCCGGTGAACCAATCCGAGCGTCGGGACGATAATGAATGAATGGCACGGCCGCGACGGTGACGGATTTAGCTCAGGCCGGGTGGCAAGGTAGCCTCGGGTTTTGCATCGCGCCGCGAGTGATATGGATTTTGTAGAACAAGTTAAGAGCCAGATCGACATTGTGCGCGTGGTGGGCGATTACGTGCGCCTGAAGCGGCAGGGCGCCGGGGACCGGTACGTCGGATTGTGCCCGTTCCACACGGAGAAGACCCCCTCGTTTTCCGTTCATGCGGGTCATGGGTTCTACAAGTGTTTCGGATGCGGCGCGGGCGGAGATGCCATCAAGTTCGTGATGGAGATGGAAGGTCTCACCTTCTTTGAAGCGATCAAGGCGCTGGCCGAGCGGAACGGCATCCCGTTGCCGCGCACGGAAGATTACTCCGATGAGGACGCGAAGAAGCGCTCTTCCCTCTACCGCCTGCACGAAATCGCCCAGGAAGCATTCATTCGCAACCTGTGGTCGAGCGCCGGGGAGAGCGCGCGGAAATATTTGGAACGGCGCGGCATCTCGAAGAATCTCGCGCAGGAGTTCGGCCTGGGGTATGCTCATGCGGGCGGGCAGGAGCTCACACGAATCTTTGAGAAACAGCGCGTGGAAGCAGCCATGCTGGAGGCTTCCGGTCTGGTGAAGCCGCGACAATCCGGCGCGGGTTACTACGATACCTTCCGCGGCCGCCTGACCTTCCCGATCCACAATGAGAGCGGCAAGCTCGTCGCCTTTGGCGGGCGCGTGCTGAGCTCGGACGACCAGCCCAAGTATCTGAATTCTCCGGAGACGGAAATCTACAAGAAACACACTGTGCTTTACAACTTCCACCGGGCACGCGAAACGATGCGTAAGCGCGGCCGTGCGGTTCTGGTGGAAGGCTACATGGACGTGATTGGAGCGTGGGCGGCGGGCGTGCATGAGGCCGTGGCCTCCTGCGGCACGTCGCTCGGCTCCGAACAGGTACGTTCGATTAAGCGGCACACGGATATCGTCGTCGTGAACTTTGACCCCGACCGCGCGGGCGAGAACGCCACCGAGAAATCCATTCAGGTGATGCTCGACGAATCCTTCGACGTGCGCGTACTGCAACTCGAGGACGGCCTCGACCCGGACGAATACGTGCAGGAGCGCGGCGCGGATGCGTACCTGGAAGCCATCGACAAAGCCCGCGGATATTTCCTATGGCTGGCGGACCGCGCGCAAAAGAAGTTCGATACGAATACGGCGCCAGGCCGCGTGAAGGCGCTCGAGTTTCTATTGCCATCCGTGCAGAAAGTCCCCAGCCGGCTGCGGCGAGCGGCTCTCGCGGATGAAGTCGCTTCTTACCTCGGGCTCGAACGCAGCATGGTGCTGGATGAATTCAAGGCTTCGGCCATGCGGCGCGCGAGCGATCATCTGGCCGCCCCGGCCAGCAACGCCGGGCATCTCGAACGCCTGCTGATCGGCTGTTTGCTCAACCAGCCGGAGGCGTCCGCTGAGATTCTGGGTATCCTCAGCCAGCTCGATGGATGGAAGCGCCTTCCCACCGCCCCCATCTTCGATGCGATGCTCAAGGTCAGCCGCGCCGGGGAATCGCTTCGCTTCAGCAGTATCGAAGCAAGGCTGGACGAAAATGCGAAAAGCATGTTGACGGAGGTATTGCTGGACGAAGAGATCTATAAAGAATCGCAGAACCGCGACCAGGCAATCGCTTGCCTTCAGAAGTTGGATTTGATCCAATTCAGTGAGTTTCGACGCGAATTGAAGAGACGTATCCGGGAAGCGGAACTCTCGGGCGACCTCGATACCGCCCTAACGCTCGCGCGACAGTTAGCTCAACTCGACGCAGGCCAAACGGGATGAAGGCCAAACGGGATGGCGGAAATCGATTGAGGGAGATCCACCGGAATTCCGCGAGGCCGGCAACGCGCGCCGCGGAGGGACAGTGTTCCCGATACCGATGTTGTACAATGACGCCAATTGGGGGAATCCCCAGGACAGAGGTTGGTTCCTAAGTGTCCATCGAACACAATATCGGCCGAATTAGAGACGACGACGGAACGTCCGGCGATTCCGGCTACGACCTCTATAGCGCGGTGAACCACCTGGTTTCGAACGACCGCGACAACCAGCCCGAACTCGACGAGATTCTCGCCGACCTTGAATCCTCCGACGCCGACCTTCTGGTGGAGAGCCGCGCGGGCGGGGGACGGCGCGGCGCGGAGCGCGACGATCTGAGCGACAGCGAAAGCGCCGCCGATGGCACGGACAAGACCAACGACCCGGTGCGCATGTACCTGCGGGAAATGGGTACCGTTGCGCTCCTGACGCGCGACGGTGAAATCGAGCTGGCCCGCCGGATTGAGCACGGGGAACGGATCGTCGCCAAGGCGCTCTCCCGCTGTCCGTATGCGATTCGCTGCCTGGAGCGAATTCTCGATGGCGTTTCCCGCAACCGCGAGGCGCTCTACGATGTGCTGGTGCTTCCCGAAGAGGTGCCGGACGAATCGGCTAGCGACCGGATTTTCCTCGAGTTTGAAAGAGCGGTACGCTCCGTCACCGCCCAATACAATGCGATCCTGGTTCGGGAGAAGCAGGATTCCGCGAAGGGCCGCAAGCGCGGCGAAGAGCGCCCCCCAAGTTTAGGCCGGATGATTGTGCGGATGTCTCGCGCATTCCGGGAACTGCCTTTCTCCTCCAGCGTCTATCGCACGCTGTCCGAAGAGGTCCGGTCCGCGCTGGATGCGATGGCCGCACCCGAACGGGAAGTCGCTCGTCTGCAAGTGGTGCTCACCAGCGGCAAGTTCACGGATCGCAGCCTGGAGCGGGAGTTGCGGAAGCAGTTGAAGGATTTGCAGGAGCGCCTCGCCTCCCAGGAGACCAGCACGGGAACCAACTCGGCCGGGCTCGCGCGCACCATGCGGCTGATCGAGCGCGGCCAGGCGGAGGCCGAAGTCGCCAAGAAGCAGCTTATTGAGGCCAATCTTCGCCTGGTGGTATCCATCGCGAAGCGCTACACGAACCGCGGGCTGCAGTTCCTGGATCTCATTCAGGAAGGAAATATCGGCCTGATGAAGGCCGTTGAGAAGTTCAACTACAAGCGCGGCTACAAGTTCTCAACCTATGCCACCTGGTGGGTGCGGCAGGCCATCACGCGTGCCATCGCGGACCAGGCACGCACCATCCGCATCCCGGTGCACATGATCGAGACCATCAACAAACTGGTGCGCACGCAGCGCGCGATGCAGCAGGCGCTCGGGCGGGACCCCACTACCGAGGAACTTGCCCGGGAAATGGAACTCGCCGTCAATAAAGTGCGCAAGATCATGCGGGTGGCGCAGGAGCCCATCTCTCTCGAAACGCCCGTCGGCGAGGAAGAAGAATCGCACCTGGGCGATTTCATTATTGATCGCCGCGCGGCCAGCCCTTCCGAATCTGTAATTAACCTGAATTTGCGCGAGCAGACGGCGGAGGTACTCAAGAGCCTCAGCCCTCGCGAGGAGAAGATCATTAAGATGCGCTTCGGCCTGCAGGACGGAAGCGAGCACACGCTCGAGGAAGTCGGCCAGTATTTCGCTGTAACGCGGGAACGCATTCGCCAGATCGAAGCAAAGGCGCTCCGCAAGCTGAGGCATCCCAGCCGGAGTTACCGTCTGCGCACCTTCCTCCAGGGCGGCCCGCCAGTCGAATAAGCGTCGCGCGCCGGATTCCCCACCATCCTCAACGGACCGGACGAGTATAGATTCGCTCCACGTCCGGACGAATCGGTTCGGGCACCAAGTCGCGCCATTCCTCGCCCGCGGCTATGCGGCGGCGCACTTCCGTAGCCGACAGCCGTTGCAGGTCTTCGTCGAAGTGGACGGAACGAATGGAATCCCGAAATGCGCCCGGCACGGAAAGCGCGCCCTGGCGGTCATACACCCAGAGCGTTGCCAGCGAGAAGAGACGTTCGAGCGCGCCCTCCTCCGGGTAGTGCCAATTGAGGATTCGTTCCGCCGCATCGCGCCCACAAACAATCGAGATTTCTGAATGAGGAAATCGCGCGGCACAGGCGATGGCGATATCAAGGAAAAGGCCGTCCGGCGAGGAGCCGACGCTCACCCGCTCATGATCCACCGCCCGCCGCAACATACCCAGACGCGCTTCGAAGTTCGCACCCGAGAAGTCCTTATGGGGAAGGGCCTCAGGTAGCAGCAACAGGACTTCCTCCGCCATTTCGGCCGCGTGGATTGCCAGAGCGGCGTGGGCGATGGTGGGCGGGTTATAGGCGCCTGGAATGACGGCCAGCGTCCTGGGGTCTCCGGTGACGCGGCGTCGCTCAATGCGAAGCACGGTTCCAACTTTCTATCATTTCATCGTCCGCCAGGACCTTCGTTGACGCGACGATCACGCTCGCTCCAACATGCACCGGGCGCCTCCGTCACAGGCCTGCACTACGCCTCTTCTTTCCATGAAGGATCGTCCTCCAGAACCACGGCTGTGCCATAAACCATGATCTCCGCGAGGCCGCTGCCAATCTCCGCCGTGGTCACGCGCAGGCCGATCACTCCGTCCGCTCCCAGGCTCCGGGCCTCTTCCACCATGCGATCGAGCGCATGTTCGCGGCTTTCCGCCATGAGTTTCGTGTACTCGTGGACTTCCCCGCCCACCAGATTGCGGAAGGCGGCGAGAAGGTCCTTCCCGGCGTGGCTCGCGCGCACCGTGTTCCCTCTCACCAGCCCCAGCGTCCGCTTCACGCGCTTTCCGGCGATCTGAGACACCGTGACGACGATCATTTGCGGATCCTCCGATACCGATCATGCGGCAGTTCCCGCCAGCGCTCGACGGCCACCGAAACGAATAGCGAAATCAGGCCAAATACAATGATGCCAGCGATGGCCTCGCCCGCGGTAGGCAGCCGCAGATTCCGAAAAAAGAGCAGGCCGAGATAGGCGAGCCAGAGAACAAATCCTCCCCCGATGGCATAAAAGCCAATGCGTCGCGGTGCGGCCACGGCAAGCTGGCGTTCAATTTCACGGATGCGATCGTCGGGAGGCTGGGGCATCGGAATCGTGCCTGTGAGTCGTTGCAATTGGCGCATCTCCTCAAAAGCCTGCCGGTAATCCGGGTGATCCTCAATCAGCAGGCTTACCCGCTGGCTCTCCCCCTGGGTGAGTTCGCCATCGAGGTAAGCGGAAATCATGCGTTCTATTTCTTCCGGGGTTTGCTTCGGCATCAGAGATACCCCCTTAGTTCGTTTCGAAGCCGCTGTCGTGCTTCATAGAGGCGCGACGTCACCGTCGAGGAATTTACGCCCGTCACCTCCGCGATCTCGGCATACCGCATCCCGTGCCAATCCCGCAGCAGAATCACTTCGCGGAGCGGATCGGGCAGCGCGTGGATGGCGCCCCAGAGTTTCTCGCGCAGCTCGGAATTGGAGGCCAATCCTTCGGGATCACGAGTCCTGTGGTCGGCCAGATTCGGGTTCTCCTCGGTCTCCGCGCGCACTCCCCGCTTCCTCAAATGATCGATGGAAAGGTTCCGTGCAATCGCATAGAGCCACGCCACGATGGGTTTCGATTCGTCGCGCCGTGCCCAGTGCCGGTGCAGGCGCAGGAAAACTTCCTGGGTGATATCCATGGCATCTTCCCGGTCTCCCACCAGTTGCAGCGCATAATGAAAGAGCCGCAGGTGATATTCGCGGAAAACGGCGGAGATACCCCCGTCTGCTTCCGCCATGTTCCGGACGGGTGAGGAATCGATCGCAGTTATCATTTCGCTCCGCCCTTCTTAAAATACGCGTCCGCGCGCAAAATCTTGGAGAAGTCGGCAACAACCTTTTGTCGCTGGCGCGCGCGGGCTTGGCGCGCTTCCGCGCGGCCCCGGCCCTTGATGCTCAAAGTCTTTAGCAAGTACAATTTGCAATTTGGACCCATTGTGAACACTGAACTCATCGCCATTGACCAGGAAAACCCCCATGAGGACGCGCTCCTCACCGCCGCCGCCGCCATTCGCCGCGGGGATGTGGTGGCTATCCCCACCGACGCTCTCTACGTTCTGGTGGCGGACCCCTACAACCTCCACGCCATCGGCAAGGTGTTCCTGGCCAAGGGCCGGGAGATTCACCGTTCCCTGCCCCTGCTGATTACGGACACCTTCATGGCGGAAGACCTCGCCAAGGAGTTGAACAACCGCTTCTACCAACTCTCGCGCCATTTCTGGCCCGGACCGCTCACGATCATTGTGCCCGCCGGCGAAAAAGTCCCCCTTAAAGTTACCGGAAACACCGGCCGCCTCGCCCTGCGCCAGGTACGAACGCCGGTCGCTCGGAAGCTGGTGGAAATCCTCCAGCAACCCATCATCGCCACCAGCGCGAACATCTCCGGCCAGCCCACATGCAGAAGCGGAATTGAGGTCTTCGGCACGATGGACGGCCGCCTTCGTCTCGTGCTCGATGGCGGCGGCTGCGTTGGAACCGGCAGCACCACGGTGGATATCACGGAACCGTATTGGCGCGTCATCAAGGAAGGCGCCATCACGGAAAAGCAGATCGCCGACGTTCTTCACGTGGCATAGAACGGGCGCACGCTCCCGCCGCGTCAGCGCGCGCGGCCTAACCGGATCCTGGACACCAGCGGATAGTGGTCCGAAGCCATTCGGGTCGTATCATTGATCAAAACTCTGGTACCGTTCGTTCTGATTCCGGGCGAGACCAGAATGTAGTCGATGCGGCTGCGCGGAGGGCGCTGAGGATGGGCTGCCGACGTGAGGCCGTCTCCCTTCCCGGCAAGCGTCCAAAGATCCCGCATCTTCGCCAGAAGAGGGCGCAGCGATTCCGCTTCCGGCCGTGTGTTCAAATCTCCCATCAGGATCGTTGGGAGCTGCGAAGTGGCCACCGCCTTGGCCAGTTCCTCTGTTTGCGGCACTCGGTCCGCTGCCACAACGGAGAGATGCGTCACCATCACGCGCACGTTCCCGTTGGGGGTCTCCACTTCACCCGAAAGCAATCCGCGCTGCTCATTCGCCTCCGAGACGCGGGGGAGGTGCGTGTTGCGGCAATCCCGCAACGGAAAGCGGCTGAGAATCGCGGTGCCATACTCGCGCGGGGAGCCGATATTCCCCTCGGCCGGGAGTTGCAGATTCGGCCCGAAGCAAACGGACATCGCGAGCATCTGTGCCAGCACGCGAGGCTGATCAACACCACCGCTGCGAGCCCAGAACCGGTCCACCTCCTGCAGACCCACGATATCGGCCTTTGCGGCGGAAATCACTTTCGCGATCCGCTCCAGGTTCAAGCCGCAATCGGCCGCTGGCGCACTGCCCGCCTCTCTTGGCGCGCATTCCTCATTGCCCGCCCCATGGTGAATGTTGTAGGTCATCACTCGGAGCGCATTTCTCCCCTCACCGGGGTCGGTAACCCGGCGCGCGGCCTGTGCGCTCAGCATCCCGCTCCAAGCGAGCGTTGCGATTGCAAGCACGGCAAGCATCCTCATCCCGCTGGTTTCGAATCGACAGTTTGCCATAAGCCTATTGTGCCCGAAGGCGCGCGGGGAGGAAGCCGGCAACTGTGCTCAGCCCATCGAGAGGCTAAACAGTAGAATGGCCAGCACCACGGAACTGATCGCCGTAAAAATCCAATCGCCCTCCCGCAGGAAGCCCACGATCGACAGCGCCACGCGCGATATCGGCGTCAGCAGCAGACACAGCACGCCCACCTGGGCGATTCCCAGCCCCTCGTTCGGCCCGGAGATCCGCTCGAAAATCCCGCCCAGCGTAGAGTACGGAATCTCCTCGCCCAGGAACGTGCCAAAGTCCAACCGGTCCGTTCCATGATGGCTCAGAAACAGCACGCCACCGACTACGCCCAGCGCGACCGCCAGCGCCACGCCGCTGCGAAGCGTCAGGCTGATGAGGAGTTCGAGTTGATGGTCGTCTTTCGTCATAGGTGGCCTCGAAAACCCTGCACGATCATCTGGATGGCAACCACTCCCACCACCAGCGCGAATCCCCGCCGGAGCTGCTTCACCGGCAGCCGGGGCAGCAAAAACGCCCCCAACGTAGAGCCCCCGAGCACGCCCAGCATCACGGGAAACGCCAGCGCCGGATGGATGTAGCCGCGCCCGAAATAGATCGCCGCGCTCGCCACACCGGTGACGCCGATCATGAAGTTGCTGGTGGCGGTGGAGACTTTGAACGGCACTCCCATCACGCGGTCGAGCGCGATCACCTTGAATGCTCCCGAACCGATCCCCAGCAGCCCGGAGAGGATCCCGGCCCCATACATGATGCCAAAGCCGAGTGCGGGGTGAGACGCGGCGTACGGCGTATCCCCTGTCTCGCCATGATAGACGCCGCTCAGCCGCAAGCGATGCGCGAACGGCGTTGGCGAAAACACCTTCGTCCGCTCCCGTCGCACGCTGCCAGCCTGCCACGCCGAATACAGCAGCACCATTCCGAACACGATCGCCAGTGTGGATGTGGGAATGATGCCGGCCAGCATCGCGCCGCAAATCGCCCCCACCGTGGTCGCAAGTTCCAGAAACATGCCAATGCGGATATTCGTCAGGCCGTCTCTCACGTACGTCGCGGCCGCGCCCGAAGAGGTCGCGATCAGGGCCACCAGACTCGCGCCGATCGCATAGCGAAGATCCACCCCTAACAGAAGCGTCAGCGCCGGAGTCACGATCACTCCGCCTCCCAGCCCGGTCAGGGACCCCACCAATCCGGCCAGAACGGCGACGCCAAGAACGACGATGGTCAACTCGAATGCGGGCACTGGTTCCTTTCCGTGGACAAGGCATTCCGCGGGCGGCGCGAGGCGGTTGGCCCGCCGCGCCGCATCGGGGCGGGCGCGGCGCGGGAGGCGCGGCCCTGTGATCCAGGGTATCCAACTCGCCCGCTCCCATGCCAATCGCGGGCGCCCGCCAAGCCTTGCCGGAAGGCGCGCGGCGCGGGAGAAACAATCAGAGCCCGGCGCGCTCGACAATCAGCTTCACCAGCGCGTCCCCGTCTTCGATCTCCGTCCCGATCTTCAGCCAGTAGAGCGGCGTCTGGCGAATGGAGAGATACCAATCCGGCTCCAGGTTGCAGGAGTCTTTCTCGGTGGTAAGCAGCGTGCGCGCGCCCACGGTGCGCGCAAACGCTTCGAGCCGGCGGAGTTCCGCGGGGGCGAAAACGTGATGATCGTGAAAGGGCCAGAATGCCCGCGTTTGGATGCCAAGCACCCGCAAGGTCTGCCGGAAGGAATTCGGGTTCGCCAAGCCGCAAAAAGCCATCGGCGCCTCCGGGCGCCAATCCTCAATGGCATGTTCCGCACCACTCGCTGCATCCACCCAGCAGAGCGGAACCACTCTCGAGCGGAAGATCGGGGCAGCGGGGTTGATGGCACGGAGCTTCGCATCGATTCCGCGCAGGCGTCCCTTGGCCGACGCGCGCGTGACAAGGAAAGCGTCGGCGCGGGCGAGCGCTTGCATGGGCTCGCGCAGGCGGCCGAGCGGCACCAGATCCCGCTCGCCGAATGGCATCAGCGCGTCGATCAGCACCAGGTCAAAATCGCGCGCGAGCCGCCAATGCTGAAAGCCATCGTCGAGCAGAAAGACATCGGCGTGAAACTTCTCGAGCAGCCGCATCCCGGTCTCATAACGGCATGCGCCGACGCCAAGCGGGGCGGCCGCGCGGCGCAGGAAGATCTGCGGCTCGTCGCCAGTGACGAGCCGTGGCAGACTCTCGCCGGGGCCCGCGATCACGGAGGCTTCGCGGCTCACCCGGCGGTAGCCCCGCGTGAGGATCGCCGGGGCGTGGCCGCGCTCCCGCAGCCGCTCCGTTAGCCAGAGCACAGCCGGCGTCTTCCCGGCGCCGCCCGTGGTGATATTGCCCACGCAAACCACGGGCACGGGCAAGCGGCGTTGCGCGGCGGATTGCCGTTTCCGCTTCCAGCGTGAACCCGCCTGCCACAGTCGCGCCAGCGGCCAGAGGAAGGCCCAGTGCCACCAGGAACGCGGGGGCCGGGGCACGGCGTGCTCGTAGAGCATCGACACTCGCTCCAGAGCGCGAGCGGTCGCCCCCGTGCCCGCTACAAAGCGCCGGCGCGCCCGTTCGCCCAGTTCCCGGCGCAGGCTGGCATCAAGCAGCAAGGGTCGCAGTGCCGCGGGGAGATCCTCCGGCCGCTCGACCGTCACTACGGCTCCGGCATCCCGAAAATCAGCGGCAATTCCGGGAAAATTCTCCATGTGCGGACCGGTTACCACCGGAACCCCGCAGGCAGCCGGTTCCAGGATGTTGTGGCCGCCGCGATGGTTGAGTGTGCCTCCCATGAATACGGCGTCGGCAATGGGGAACAGCGAGGCCAACTCTCCCATCGAATCGAGCAGCAGCACACCGGGCAATCGCAGAGCGGAGACGTCTGTCAGGGCCGTGCGGCGCACCCAGTTCACGCCGCTTTCCGCGAGGCGGGAGGCCGCAAGTTCAAAGCGTTCCGGGTGGCGCGGAACGAGAATCAGCAGAAGATACGGAATCTCCGGCAGCAGCCGCTCAAATGCCGCGAGCACCGCGACATCCTCGTCCACGTCCCCTTCCGTCGCGGGCGGCATCGTGCTTGCGGCTATCCAGATTTTGCGTGGCCCAAGGCGGTCCAGAAAGGCCTTCAGTTCCGGCGGCGGGCTGGCAGCTGCGGGTCCGATATCGTACTTGAGATTCCCGCCCACCGAAAGCCGCGCCGCATCCTCGCTTCGCATCAGAGCGGCGAAGCGCTGGCGGCTCACCTCGTCCTGGGCAAGGATGGCATTGGGAAGAGATAGCACCTCGGCGAAAAACCAGCGCGCCCTCCGATAGCGGGGGAAGGCGCGCTCCGAAATGCGGCCATTCACAACCAGCAATCCCGCGAAGGTCTTCTTCACCTCGTGGTAGAGGTTCGGCCAGATCTCCGTTTCGAGAATCACGAGCACCAACGGACGGATGCGGCGCAGAGTGCTTCGAATCGAGAAGCAATAATCGAGGGGCGCATAGAAGATGCCGTCGCACTGCCCGGCCAGGCGCTGTTCGGCCACCCGCCTGCCCGTTACCGTGGTCACGCTCACGTAGACCGGTGCCAGCGGATATCGCTCGCGCAGCGCCGAAATCAGCGTCGCCGCGGCCACGATCTCCCCGACGCTCACCGCGTGGACCCAGATGCTGCCATGCGTGGTCTGGTTAAACTCATTCGGGAGCAAGCCGAAGCGTTCCCGCAGATTCCGGATGTAATCCCGCTGCCGCCACACGCGTCGAAGGAAGTACGGTAAAAGTAGAGGCAGCAACACCCAGCCCACGAGCCGGTAAAGGAAGAAAATGCAGAATCGCCGCCAGTTCATCGTGTTGTTCGCCGCAGCGGCCGGGGCCGTAGCCGCCGACAAGAACCAGTTTAAGCCGGAAGCGCTGGAAAGCTATTCAAACGCCCAAAAGGTCGGCGGCCTCACAATCGCCGCCGACGCTTATCATGACGCCGAGCGGTCGAAATCCGCTTTCGGCGGCAAAGCCAAGCCTTATGAAAACGGCGTACTGCCTGTGATGCTCCTCATCCGCAACGATTCGAAACGCACGGTGACCCTCGAAGGCATGCGCATCGAGTATCAGGCGGACCGTACACGCGCCGCCGTCATCCCGCCCAGGGAGGTCCCGTTTGTCCGGTCGGCCCAACGCCCGCAACTCGATTCCACCGGTCCGATTCCGGGCCGGGTGAGCGTACGGCGCAAGAAGAATCCGCTCGACGCGCAAGAGATTCAGGAACGGGCCTTCGCCGCGCGAATGCTCCCCCCTGGCGAAATCGCCACGGGATTCCTTTACTTCCAGGCTCTCTACCGGGAAAACGCCATCCTTTACATCACGGGCATCAAAGATCCCGCCACGGGGCAGGATCTCTTCTTCGTCGAAGTGCCCGTAAACAATGGGCCGCACTAATTGGTCCGCTGCATAACGGAAAAAGCCGCGGCAATCGCCGCGGCTTTTTTGTGGCAACCCGCGGGGCGGACACTAGAAGCTAGCGATCGCCTCGTCTTCCGCTTCAAAGACGTGGAATACGGTGTGCAATTTGGTGATCTGCATCAGATCCTTCAGCTTGGTCTGGAGATTCACCAGTTTCAGTTGGCCGCCCTTGGTGGTAACGGAAGTATAGCTGCCCACCATCTCGCCCAAGCCGGCGCTGTCGATGTAGCTCACATCGGCCATGTTCAGCAAAATGTTCTTGTTCCCTTTGGCGGACACTTCGGCGACGGTGTCGCGCAGCGTGCCCGAACCTTCTCCAAGAGTGATCTTTCCGCTGAGATCGATCACCGCCACTTGACCCACCTGGCGCACGTTCACTTTCAAACTCATCGAGATCCTCCGTCAAATTTACGCGAATCCATCCGGGAGCGATGCGGTTCCCGGTTCCTGTGCGCTTCCACAAGCTTCGTGGAAACGGCACGGCGTAGGGCGTTCCGGCAAGTCGAATGTCTCACAATCGAATCTTGGGAGTCAAGTACCGTGACCGTACGGCGCGACGGTTTGGCTCTCTTCCCCTCCCCTCTTCGCGTCACTCGCTCTCGCCGCGGTTGACGCGCGGTGTCGCGGCGTCACAAAATACAACAACGATGTGGAAACTTCTGCTTGCTTCCCTGTTGCTCGTGATTACCACCATGAACCTTAGCGCCGACGCCACCCAAGACCAGATCATGGCCCTCGACAGAGCCTGGGCCAAAGCCGTTTGCGATAGCGATTACGCCACGCTCGAGCGGGTCACGTCCCCGCAACTGATCTACTCGCATTCCGACGGCGCCGTCGATACCCGCGAGGACTTCCTGAACCGGCTGCGGAAGAGCACATCCGATTACCAGTCCATCGACATTTCGCGGATGGAAGTGAAGCTCTTCGGGGACACCGCCATCCTCACCGCGCGCGCGCAATTCAAGGTGCTCGTCGATGGCGGCAGGCAGCTCAACAACGACCTCGCCTACACACACGTCTATCAGAAGACCAACGGCAAGTGGGTGATGATCGCCCACCAATCCGCCCTCATGGCAAAGAAGTAACCCGGCAATACCGCTGTCATCGGCGCGGGATGCCCGCGATGGCCCCGCGCGTTCTCGCGCGAAAATGAGATCTGTGCGTTCTCACGCGAAGATTGACCTGCGCGGTCGGCCAGCATCGCTGTGCCCCGTGGCGCGGCTTACCTGTAACCCTTGCCGGGATACCTTCCCCGGTTGAAAAGAATATGTTTGGCGCACTCGTCATTGATAAACCCAGCGGCTGGACTTCCCACGACGTGGTGGCCCGGATGCGACGCCTCGCCGCAACCCGCCGCATCGGCCATCTAGGCACGCTGGACCCCATGGCAACCGGCGTTCTCCCCCTTCTAGTTGGCCCCGCCACCCGGCTGGCCCGCTACTTCGCAAGCGAAGAGAAGATCTACGAGGGCGTCATCCGTTTCGGCTTCAGCACCAGCACCTACGACGCCGAAGGGGAAGCGACCTCCGAACCCGCGCCCTATGCGATTGACCGGGATACGATCGAGGACCTGATCGTTCAGCGATTCCTCGGCGAGATCCAGCAGATTCCCCCGGCTGTCTCCGCGAAGAAAATCGGCGGCACCCCGGCTTACAAGCTCGCCCGGCAGAACAAGCCGGTCGAACTCCAGCCAGTGACGGTAACCGTCCACGAGTTTCGCATCTTGAACGCGGAAGCGGACCGGCTTACCGTGCGTGTACGATGCGGCCCGGGCACTTATGTTCGCAGTCTCGCGCATGACTTGGGCGCCGCGGTGGGCGTGGGCGCCCATCTCGAATCCCTGCGCCGCCACGCCTCGGGCGCATTCACCCTCGATCGGGCGATCACCCTCGAAGACGCCGCGCAACTATCCGCGGAAGGCCGTCTTCAGGAGAAGCTGATTCCAGCGGCCGCCTTGCTGCCGGAAATCCCCAGCGAGATCGTCGACGAAGCAGCCATCCGCAACATCCGGGAGGGCCGGGACTTCAATGCCTCGCCGTTTCTCAACACCGGCAATTCCACACGGTTGAAGGCCGTCTCGCGGTCCGGGGAACTGATCGCGATCGGGGAACAAAAGCTCCACCGGATCTATCACCCGGTAATTGTCTTCCCCGCCGGGTAGGATAGGCGATGCAGAAGGGCGGATGCGGGAATGGCAGCCATTATTCCGTCTTCGGGCCAGATGAAAAGCGACGCGCCGTTTCGATGAAGGCCCGCAGATAGCCGGTCTCGAGATCGGAGGTCCGCGCGCCGAGGAAAATCTGCTTGGCGATCCCGGCGCGGCCGAGCCGGACGGCAACTACATCCATCCTGCCGGCATACTCCTCCACCAGCCAGCGCGGCAGGGCGCCAACACCGCGGTTGCACGCCACCATCTGCAACATGATATCGGTAGTCTCGATCTCCTTGTGCCTCTTCGGCAGCACTCCGGCGGGCGTCAGGAACTGGTTATAGATATCCAGCCGGTCGATCTCCACCGGATAGGTGATGAGCGTTTCCTCCATCAACTGTCGCGGCTGCACGAATTCCTCGCGCGCCAGCGGGTGACGGCGGCTCACCACCAGCACCTGCTCATAGTCGAATACAGGCTCAAAGCGGAGCCCCGGCCGCTGGATCGGGTCTGGCGTTACCAGCAAATCGATCTCGTAGTCGAAGAGCGCGCCAATCCCTCCAAACTGGAACTTCTGCTTCACGTCGACATCGACGTCCGGCCACGCCTCCAGATACGGCGATACCACCTTGAGCAGCCATTGGTAGCAGGGATGGCATTCCATGCCGATCCGCAGCGTCCCGCGCTCCCCAAGCGCGTACTGGCTCATGCGCGCTTCCGCCAGTTCCAATTGGGGCAGCACCCGGTTCGCGACGCCCAGCAAATACCGGCCCGCCTGTGTCAGCCGCAGCTTGCGCCCGTCGCGCAGCCAGACCGGTGTACCCAACTGGCTTTCAAGCTTCTTGATGGAATGGCTAAGCGCGGATTGCGTGAGGCAGAGCACCGCGGCCGCCGCCGTCAGCGAACCCTGCTTCTCCACTTCCAGTACGATCGCCAGATGAATTCGCTCCAGCATCTTCATATATGAACAAAACTAATCTACCGTTGCACAATGACCATTTTACTTCATGATCCGCTGTCTTCATCATAAAAGCAGAAGGAAACGAAAAGATGGTAACGACACACAATCTCGGCTTCCCCCGCATCGGAGCCCGGCGGGAATTGAAGTTCGCACTCGAAGCGTATTGGAAGGGGCAGACTTCCCGCGACGAACTGGAAGCGGCCGGGGCGGATTTGCGGCGGCGTCACTGGGCTGCCCAATCCAAGCTGGATCTGGTACCGGTCGGCGACTTCTCGTTCTACGATCTGGTGCTCGATATGAGCTTCGCGCTTGGCAACCTGCCGGAGCGCGCGGCCGGGTTCCAGGGCGACGCGCTCGACAACTATTTCCGCGTGGCGCGCGGACGCTCCGCCCCCGGCACCGGCGAAGGCGTCGACGCCGGTGAGATGACGAAGTGGTTCGATACGAATTACCACTACATTGTTCCCGAACTGACGGCCGGCTCCACATTCGCCCTCGACGCGTCCCGGCTGCTCGGCCAACTGCGTGACGCTCGCTCGCAGGGCGTGCGCAAGCCTAAACCGGTAATCCTGGGGCCGGTCACCTATCTGCATATAGCGAAAACCACGGACCACAGCGACAAGCTGGCGCTCTTGCCGCGCCTGATCCCCATATACCGGGAACTCGTGGAGGCCCTGGCCGCGGAGGGCGCGGAGTGGATCCAGATTGACGAGCCCGCCCTGGCCACGGACCTTCCCTCGGACTGGCGGGCGGCTTACCGCGCCGCCTATGAAGCGCTCAACACCGGCAATGCGAAACTGCTCCTCGCCACCTATTTCGGCCCGCTGCTCGAGAATCTGCCTCTCGCTTGCGAACTCCCCGTCCAGGGGCTGCACCTCGATGCCATTCGGGCACGCGAGGAAGTAAGCGCCGCCCTCGGCCTGCTGCCTCCGGATCGCATCCTTTCGCTCGGCGTCGTCGATGGCCGCAACATCTGGAAGACCGATCTCGGTGCTGCGCTGGACTGGCTGGAGCCCATCGCGGCGTCCCTCGCGAACCGCCTGTGGATCGCGCCCTCCTGCTCCCTTCTCCACGTGCCGGTGGATCTCGAAAGCGAAGACAAACTCGACGCCGAAGTGAAGCCGTGGCTCGCCTTCGCTATCCAGAAGCTAGAGGAACTCGACGTTCTGGCCACCGCGCTGAACAAAGGCCGGGATGCGGTGGCCGACGCGCTTCGCTCGAACGGGGAAGCATTGGAGGCGCGCAAACGTTCGACGCGCGTGCATCGACCCGAGGTGAGCGCTGCTCTGGGCGAAATTGCTCCGGCGATGGCGGAACGGAAAAGCTCTTACCCGGAGCGCGCCGCCCGGCAAGCCGCGCTGTTGCAATTGCCGGCCTTCCCCACCACCACCATCGGCTCTTTCCCGCAAACCGCCGAAATCCGCAAGGCGCGTAGCCAGTTCAAACACGGGCAGACGAGCGAAGCGGAATATCGCACGGCAATGGAAGCCGAAATCGCCCGCAGCGTGCAGGCGCAGGAAGATCTGGGCCTGGACGTGCTCGTCCATGGCGAGGCCGAGCGCAATGACATGGTGGAATACTTCGGCGAGCAGTTGGAGGGGTTTGCCTTCAGCCAGAACGGGTGGGTGCAATCCTATGGCTCGCGCTGCGTTAAACCGCCTATCCTCTACGGCGACATCCGGCGCCCCAAAGCCATGACCGTGGAATGGATCCGCTACGCCCAATCGCTCACGAAGAAGCCCGTCAAGGGCATGCTCACCGGACCGGTGACGATTCTGAACTGGTCCTTTGTTCGCGATGATCAGCCGCGCTCGGTCACCTGCCGGCAGATTGCACTGGCCATCCGCGAGGAAGTGCTCGATCTGGAGGCGGCGGGCGTTCCGATCATCCAGATCGACGAAGCCGCCCTGCGCGAGGGCCTTCCTCTGCGAAAGTCCCAATGGCGGGAGTATCTCGATTGGGCGGTGGAAGCCTTCCGCATCGCCGCCAACGGGGTGCGGGATGAGACGCAGATCCACACGCACATGTGTTACTCCGAGTTCAACGACATCCTCGATTCCATCGCCCGAATGGATGCCGACGTCATCACCATCGAGACTTCGCGCTCCAACATGGAACTGCTTGAAGCTTTCAACACCTTCCAGTACCCGAACGGAATCGGTCCCGGTGTCTACGACATTCATTCGCCAAACATTCCCACGGAGCAGCAAATCGTTGGCCTCATGCGGAAGGCGGCCCGTCGAATTCCCGCGGAGCGCCTGTGGGTGAACCCGGATTGCGGACTCAAAACCCGCCAGTGGGAGGAGGTGATTCCGGCGCTGACCAATTTGGTGTCCGCGGCGAAGACCCTTCGCGCCACGGCATAGGCCGCTCGGCATTGGGCCACTTGGAATCGGGCGCGCCCGAACCGCAACCGGGTTGAGCGCGGATAGTTCCGCGCTCAACTCCTTGCTCTTTCAGGAAGAGAAGCACCACAAAATCGTGGTGCCCTATTGCAATTTCTGCTTTTCCCGGCTATTCTGGACTTTCGCATGCAGGTTTTTGCCTACACCTTCGGCTTTGGGTATTGGCGCTGGTATCGCGCCGCCCGGGTTGGTGTGGGCTAAGATCCGCGTAAGCGAACTGAGTTCCAAATAACCAACCCACTCGCCGGAGTGGGTTTTTTCTTTTTCAGAGACCCCCTCCAGGCGGCGCGGATTCCAAGGGAGAAGCACCATGATCGTCGCCATGAAACCCGAAGCCGATGCGCTCGACATCGAAGCAGTGATTCAGCGGGCCACGCAGTTCGGCTGCCGTGTCCACCGCAGCCAGGGAGAGGAACGCGTGATTCTCGGCATTCTTGCCGAGGCCCGGCAGTTGCCGTCAAACGACGCCTTTGAGGCGTTGCCGAACGTCGAACGCGTCGTTCGCATCTCCACCCCCTACAAACTGGTCAGCCGCCAATACCAGCCATGGAACAGCGAGGTATTGGTGAATGGCGCTCGCTTCGGCGCGGGCGGATTCCCCATCATCGCCGGGCCCTGCTCCGTGGAAAGCGAGGCACAGATCTTTGAAACTGCCCGCTTCCTGAGAGCCTCCGGCATTCCTCTGCTCCGCGGAGGCGCGTTCAAGCCACGCACGTCGCCCTACGACTTTCAGGGCCTGGGCGTCGAGGGCCTTCGCCTGATGCGGCGAGCAGCGGATGAGAACGGCCTGGGCGTCGTGACGGAATTGTTATCCGAGGCCGACCTTCCCGCCGTCGCCGCCTATGCGGACGTCCTGCAAATCGGGGCCCGAAACATGCAGAACTTCGCTCTGCTCAAGGTGGCGGGCGCAAGCCGCAAGCCCGTGCTGCTCAAACGGGGCCTGAGCGCCAGCATCCAGGAGTTCCTGCTGGCGGCGGAATACATCGCAGCGCAAGGCAACATGCAGATCATCCTTTGCGAGCGCGGCATCCGCACCTTCGATACCTCTCTGCGCAACACGTTCGATCTCGCTGGTGTCGCCCTGCTTCAGGAACTCACCCATCTGCCCGTGGTCGTTGACCCCAGCCACGCCACCGGCAAGCGCAGCTTGATCGCGCCCGTGACGCGCGCGGCGGTCGCTCTGGGCGCGGACGGTGCCATCGTGGAAATGCATCCGCATCCGGAACAGGCGCTGAGCGACGGTGCGCAAAGCCTCAATTTCGAGGAGTTCACGAACTTGCAGCGAACCCTGGCACCCTATATCGTCCTGCGGGAGGCGGAATTGCGCCGGGAATCTTCGGCGATGGCGGTCGCCGTGGCATGATCGATAGTGCATGCCCATTTCCTGGAAGAAACGAGGCTTGGCGCTGGGTGCCGCCGCCATCGTCATTGCGGGTCTCGCCTGGATGCGCTTCGGTTCGCCCGGCGCGGGATCTCCGCTTCGCCGTCTGCCCACCAGGGACGCCACCGTGGGCCAGGTGGATGTCGCCGCCATCCGTAACGCGGGCTTCGCGCCGGGCGGAAATTCCGGGGCGCTGCGCGAGCCGGAGTACGAAGACTTCATCAAGCGCAGCGGCTTCAATTGGGAGAAAGACCTGGACCGCCTCACCTGGTCATTCACCGCCACGGCGAAGTATTTTGTCGTCGAGGGGCGCTTCGATTGGCCCAAGCTGGACGCCTTCGTCCAAGCGGAAGGCGGCGAGTGCCGGGATGACTTCTGCACGGTTCGGGGCAGCCAGCCCGGCCGGGAAATCTCGTTCTTCCCGATTCGCGATAACGTGATGGCGCTCGCGGTTTCCGCGGATCGCTACGCGGCGGATCAGTTGCGGCAAGCGCATCCGGTTGAGAGCGGTCACCCCCTCTCCCAGCCGCCCGACGCGCCCCTGTGGGTACACTTCAGCAAGTTCTCCCTGCAAAACGGAGAACCGGAATCTCCGGGACTGCGCGGCTTTGCCCGCATCCTGCGCGAAACGGAGGAGGCGCTGCTCGTACTCAAACCAAAGGACAAGGAGTTTGTACTGCTGCTGGACGCCCGTTGCGAGACCCCTCAGAAAGCGCAGGCGCTCGCGGGTGACCTGACGAAACTAACGCAGCTCCTTAACCGCCTTCTCGGTATGGAAAAAGCGACGCCGGGAGAAGCGGACTTCGCGTCCGTGCTGGCCAGGGGCCATTTCGACGCCGAACAGAATATCCTTCATGGAAGCTGGCCCATCGCCAGAGCGTTTCTGACTTCTCTCATCTCGGAACAATAGAACGTATGGGTTTTGGACTGAATTCGGGTTGCCGCATCGTAGTCTCCGGCAATCTTGTACGCGATACGGTTGTGCGATCCGTCGATACGCTGGATTTCGGCGCTACATTGTGGGTGGATTCCATACTGCCCAGCCTGGGCGGCAATGGCGCGAACACCGCGTGTACCATCGGCACGCTGGGCGTCCCCGTCGTGTTGATTTCTGAATGCGGCGACGATGAAGCGGGCGCGCAGTGCATCAAGACCCTGCGCAAAGCGGGCGTGGACCCCTGGATTCAGGAGAGCCCGTCTCACCCCACGGCGACCACAATCGCTATCGTCAACAACCGGGGCGAGCGCTGCTTTCTGCATGAACCCGGCGTGAATCGGTTCGCCCTGGCGGGACCAATCGAGTTTGCCGGCTCACACGGCGGCGGCGATTGGCACTATCACCTGGCCAACCCCTTCGCGCTTCCCGCGTTTCGCCCTTTCGCGGCGGAAAGCCTCAGGCGGGCGCGCGCGTTGGGAGCCACGACATCCCTCGATACCGGATGGGATTCCCAGGGGCGCTGGATGGAAGACCTCAAGGACTGTCTCCCGCTGCTCGATTGGCTCTTTGTGAATGACCGGGAGGCGGCACGGCTCACGGGCAAGACGGAAGCGGGGCAGATCGTCACCGCGCTGCACCGGCGAGGAGTGGGGCGGCTGATTCTGAAGCTCGGCGCGCAGGGCTGCCTCTTCAGCGACGGCGACGATCGTGAGGTCGTTCCCGCCTTCGTCGTGGACGTCGTGGACACTACCGGCGCGGGGGACACCTTCGTCGGCGGCTTTCTCGCCGGAATGGTGAAGCAGATGCCTCCTCTTGAGGCGGCACGCTTCGCCTGTGCCGTGGCGGCTCTCAGTACGACGGAATCCGGTTCCGTGCGCGGCCTGCGTAGCTACGAGGAAACGCTCGAATGGATGGCCGCCCAGGACGCCGCCCTCTGACCGGAAGGCCGGGCGCAACCGCAACGCCTAATCGGGAACGACGAAGCCTTCCGCTTGCAGCTTCGCCTTCAGCTCTTCAGTGAACTCGGCATATCGAACGGTCACCCGCGCGCGCCCCCGTTTGAGAAACACACCGTAGGGCGGCGAGGCGAAGGTAAAGAGCGATCGCAGCTCTTTGAGATCGCCCGGATCCGTCGCCAGTTCCGCCTTGAGGCCGGAGGCGTCAAGCAACGCCTGCCCCCATTGCGGATTCACCGTCGGCACCCCAATCACGCGCGTCGAGCCGAAATCCCACTTGGACATCATCCGCGCCGAATCCAGGCAGTGGGAACACTCCGGGTCAAAGAGGTAGAGGAACACCGGGCCTTCGTTCAGCGCCACCGCCGCGCCATTGACGTGAATCGAGGGCGGCGCTTCAATGCCGGATTCGCTGGAAAGCGCCCACGCCGCGGAACCGATGCTCAGCGCGATCAGGATTCCCAGGATGGCCGCCGAAGTCCCCATCGGCCGCGGTGGCAGCCACGCCCCACCCCGAGGGCTCCAAAGCCCGGCCAGCGCCGTCAGCAGCATCATCACGGCGTTGCTCACAAAGAAGACGGGGCCCACCGTGCGCTTGATCCAGGGGAAGCAACTGCAATCCTCGCCCGCCAGGCGTTCCGCATTCACGCCGATGTAGATGCAGAAGGCCACCAGCAGCCCGAGCATTACAATCGCGCCAAAGCGGCGGTAACGCGGGATCAGCAGCATGATGGCGGCGAAGGTCTCCGCCACCGCGAGAATGACGGCCGTCGCCACACTGAGATTTGCCGGAATGAGCACCTGGGTGGCGCGCTCCGCGAAATCAAGCGGCATCACGATCTTGTAGACGCCGCTGGCCAGGAACGCAATCGCCATCAGGACCGCTGCGATGTGGCTCGCCCAGGTCTTCCATCCCGCTTGAGGCACAGGCGCAGTGCCGGAATTCACTTCCATCATGGCTCCTATTCCTACCAGTGTATCGGCAACCGGAAATGCGAGGGACGGCACATCCGGAATCCGCGTTTCGATAGCATTGTCGATGCAATGAAGTTCGCCGTTGTCCTCCTGTTGACGCTCCTGCTTTGCTTCACCCCTCCCCTGCATTCCGAGCGTTTTCCGAAGCCGAACCCCGATCGTGCCTTCGCCGGAGAGAAGCTCTACGATCCGAACGGCTCCCCGGTTCGAAGCCCGAAAGAGGATTGGAGCGGAGCGCGGATTCGCGTGCAGGAGGACCCCTCCTGGCAAGCCTGGCTCTCCGCGCGGCGAGCCGAGCTCGATGAATGGATGGCCGAACCGCGCGACAAGGCGGAGTACGTGGCCGGCTGGTGGCACGACTTCGTCAACTCCACCGATGGCGGATTCCTTACCTGGACGCCCACGCCGCCGCGCAACGCCCCGCCCAAGGTCTTCGGAGGCTGGGTGTTTGGGCTCCGCTCCCGCAACGGCAATCACATGCTGGAAGCGGCGCGCTTGTGGCGTCTCACCGGGGAACAGCGATACTTTGACTGGGCCGCCGGCCAACTCGATTTCTACGCCGCCAATCTCGCCAACTGGCCCTTGCAGGATTCGAAAAGCACGAGCCGCCTGATGCACCAAAGCCTCGATGACGCCACCATGCTGGTGCGCTTCGTGGAGACCGCGCGCTTGCTTGAGGGCGACGTGCCGGAGGCATCGCGCTCCGCTTGGGCGGAGCGGCGGCGGCGCTGGGTAGACAACCTGCTGCACCCCATGGCGATGCTACTCGACGAGACCTTTCAGCGCGTGCACAATATCGCATGCTGGCAGCGCTCGGCAATGGCGATGACGGCCCTCTATACCCGCGATGAAGCGCTCTGGAAGCGGGCCGTGGACGGAGAATTCGGCGTCCGCCGTCAGGTTCGAGACGGCATCACGAGCGACTACTTCTGGCTGGAGCAATCCCTCGGTTACAACAGCTATGTGGTTTCCGCGTTTCTGCCTCTGTTCACGATGGCGGGCAGCGAGGGCCGCATGCGGGAGTTCCAGGCCGAGGCGGAGGCCGTCGAGAACCTGATGCTAGCCCCCGCGCAGATTGCCTTCGACGATGGCAGGCTTCCCACCCCTGCCGATAGCACCGGCATCTCCCGCCGCTCGCCGGATCTTGCGCTTCTGGCCTCGGCCCGCCGGCTCTTCCCCACATCGAAAGGCATCGCGCACGCGAAGGGTGCGCGGAACTGGGACAACCTGCTGGACCCGCCCGACGATGCGTTCGCGACTACCGTTTCTCCCCCGTCGCTCCTCGAGTTGCGGAAGACCAGTCTCAACCTGGAATCCAGCCGTTTCGCGATGCTGCGGCGGGATGGCTGGCAGGTGTTTTTCCACTACGGACAGTTGGACCGCTCCCACGCCCAAGCCGAAGCGCTCAACTACGAGGCGCATTTCGGGGATATCGACGTGACGCACGATGCCGGAACGGTGGGCTACGGCTCCCCGCTGCATCGCGGCTACTACACGACCGTCGCGGCGCACAACGTGCCGGTAGTCGACGGCGAGGGCCAGCAGGGTTGGGACGAGGGCAAGCTGCTTGGCTTCTCCGCGGCGGAGGCGACCGTCAGCGCCAGCCAGCCGGCGTACCGGAAGAACGCGGATGCGCGACGCACGCTCTCCATTCACGAAGGCGCGCTCCAGGATTCCACCACCATCGAGACCCGAGACGGGGCGGCCCACCGCCTTGGCATCATCGTGAACATTCAGGGGAAGGTGCTGCCGCCGTCGTCCGCGACAACGCTCACTTCCCCGCCATTCGCCCATTGGAGCGCCGCGCACGAGTGGCGCACGGAGGGGCCGCTCGAACTGGAGGCTCACATCGAGGGCCGGAAGTTCCTGATCCGCGTCACGGGCCCCGGCCCGCTCCGCGTGGTGCACGCCACCGTACCGGACGCTCCGCCCCGCCAGCGGGAGGCCGTCTACGTGGAAGCGAACGGCACCGCCGCCACCTTCCTCACCCGATGGATTCCGAGATAGCCGGTCGCTGCGACGGCGAGGGGCAAGAGGCCTCTCCGCGCGGTTGCCGGCTCTGCCGAAAATAGAAAGCCGTCGAAGGCATGGCTCGATCCCGCGGGGATGACGGGCGCGCCGCGTTCGCGTTCGACGGCTCTCATGACGCCGATTGATCGTTTCCGTCACGGGTGCCGGCCGTCCCGGCGTCGGGCCTCAGGCCCTCGATCAACGTCTTCGCGCCGGGCCGATTTCGAGTTCAAGCGCCCGCAGCGACACGAAAATGTCCTGAATGAAGAGGGAGATGCCCGGCACGACGGAAATCAGCGCAAGGGCGAAAAACAGGGGAGAGACGTAGTCCGTTTCCGCGCCAACCAACTGCGCGCCAAAGACGCTCAGGACGCCGATGCTGACACACAGCACGGCGCCGGAGGTAAACAGAATAGACCCCCGCATGATGCGGCCACGCCGGTAGAGGACTTCCAGTTGCTCGTGAAGCATATCGCGGCGCGATCCCTCCGCGCCCTGTTCGATCTCGCGCGCGGTGTGGCGGGCGCGGTCAATCACGCGGCCGAAGCGGTTGGTCATGCTCAACACAAGCAGCCCCACGCCGGAGATCAGAATCATCGGAGCGAGAGAAGTCGAGAGGATCCGGAACAAAATATCAAGAGGCATCGTTCCCCTAAGGGTAGCCCGGATGGCCGGCCGGCTGCTGCCACCACCGGATTGATTGAATCGTGGTGCCGCCACGCCCGTCTCTGTGCTGGGCTTGGGATAGACGGTGAGCGAAACATGGGTTTGTCGGCCACTAACAAACCGTATGAGAAAAGGAATAGGAAGATCGTATGGTTGTAGATGGACTGGATGTGTCCAGATTTTCTGGTCTGACGCCGGTTTTCGAACTTTGGGGAACGCGCTACAGGACGATTCCGAAGGAACACGGCGCGTATCTCGTTCGCGGCTTGCCGGCGACAGCACCGGCATTTCGACTGAAAAGCGAGGCTGGCTGGTTTAAGGGGAAAGACCCTTCCTATCCGTTGGCGGTTGTGGAACAGAACTGGGTGAGGGAAGCCAGCATCGTCTACATCGGCAAGGCAGGCGGAGCTAGTGGGTTACGACAGCGGGTTGGCCAACTCATCGACTTCGCATACGGGAAGCCGATCGGGCATCGAGGCGGGAGAATGCTGTGGCACTTGGCCGACTGGAAGAACCTCCAGCTACAGTGGATGGTTTGCCAACCGGGTCTGGCGGATGAACTGGAGAGCCGACTCATTGAGCAATTCCGCCAGAAGTACGGATCACGTCCATTCGCGAACATGGTGAAATAGCGCTGCTCCGGATATTCCGTGTCAGTAAGAATCACATTGGGGATTCGATGCCAGGATTCTGTGAAAGACGCTCGTTCCGCGGAGCCCTCGCGGCAGTTTCGCGGAGACCATGGCCTGCCCCTGTGCCAATACGGCTTGCCGCGGGCTGCCGCTCGCTTGGGATGTTTGGAAATTCCGGCACTGAGGGCCGGGAAGCCTAGGTAGCGGCTTGTTTGAGACTTCCAGGGGCTGCTTCCGAGCGGGATTTCGGCGCTTGTGCGGCAGCGATTCAAGCCGTTTGGGCACCGGATGGCAATGTGGCGCCGCAGGTTGCCGGTGAGCGCGGGCAAGGCCCCGGGGTTAGTCGGCGAAATGGAGCTTGCTTTTCCCTTCCCAGCCTCGTTCGATGCCAACGACCTTCCAGGCGGAGGGCTCGCGGCGGATGGTGACCTGGATGTCTTTTTCCGGGTTGTCGCCCACGAGACGGGCCACAAAGTATTCTCCGGCGGAGGCGGACTGGGCGGCGGCGGGCAGGGCCAGGCCGTTTGAACCGGGCAGGGGCCGGGTTGCGCCGCTCTGGCTATCGAAGGCGGACCATGCAGCCTGGTACGCGCGGGCGGGATAGAAGCCGTGCTTCACGCCCAGATCGTCGAAGGCCAGCGTATCCCCGTCCACCCGGAAACGGTCGAGAGGCAGTACTTTCGCGAAGAAGGCCTTCCCGATCTTGTTTCTCCGCTGAATGAGGCACTCCACCACCCAATCCCGTGCGGCGTCGTCGGAGTATTCTCCGGTATCGACCGCCCAGCGGATCTGATCGTCAGTGACGGCCATCACCTGCTTCGCGGCCCAGAAGGTATCGTCGGGCAGCGCGTTGTGGAACGCGGGGTTGATGTACTCGGGCCGCCAGGTTTCCGGATTGAAGGTCTTCCACTCGAAGAGGCCCACCGAGGGGTAGTGCGGATACTTGGCGCGCGCCCACTTGGGGACGTTGAGCCCGAAAGTGAAGACCTGCGCGGCCACCTGATCCCAACTGAAGAGGTAGTTCCCGCTGCGGGGGCTGTTGGGGCGCTCGCTGGCGCTGCCGAGCGTGGAGCCGAAATCGATGAGGTAGTGGCGGATGAACTGAACGCCGTTCTCACTCACCAGGGAATCATGCGTATTGAGGTCGCGCGAATCGTCGTGGCCGAGCCAGGCGCAGGAGACCCAGAGCCCCCGCTGATCCCGGCGATGCTCGTGGGGGTCGACATCGTTCGGGTCGTCGCGGCGCGTGCCGAAATAGCGGTGCGGCCCCAAGGGCTTGCCCGGAATGTAAAAGCTGGCGCTGCCGCGGTAGCGCCCGTCCGGGAGCCGGGGTACTTTCAGCAGGATCGAGGTGACGTCCCGGGAGCTCATCCCGCGCGACTTGCCATCCGGCCCTTTGAGCTTGGCCTTCGGATCCACCACCAACTGTTCCCGGTGGAAATGAACGATGTAGTTCTCCGGCACGAAATACCCAAGGGCATAGAAGAGTTTGGAGCCGATGGTATCGGCCGCGGTGGCCATCTCGGCGTGATCGAGAGGATCGAACTTCAGCAGGTAGGTGTGCCCAGCCTCATCGCGGATGGTGAAGCCCGGCGTAACACCTTCGTTCTTGGCGGCGATGACACTCCACTTGCCGTTGGGAGAGGGCGGCTTCCGGTTGCCTGGCCCGGCCTGGATCTGCTCCTTCGACATCGGATGGAAATAGTTGCGATTCTCATACCAGGTGCTCGCGGGAACTTCTCCCAGCGTATTGACGGCCCGCGCCCGGTAATAGACGGGTTTGCCACCCCCTTTGGGTTTGCGCCCATTGAGCTGTCCAGGAGGGGCAAGCGGGTAAACCAGAAACTCGTAGTAGTCGCTCAGCTTCCGGAAGGCCGCGGATTCGACGTTCCGCGGCGCGGGATAGGTCCAGATGGGATCGTCGGGATAGAACTTCCGCACCGTCAGGTTGGCGGAAAGCGGAAAGGCGAGGGCAATCGCGGCCACGGTTGCCGCGAAGGTCATCGCGCGTCGGCGGACCCGATGAGGAAGCTTGTCATTCATACGTTCCGACTCCCCCTACTGAATCACCAGGCTGCTGGAGGTGCGCTGAAGCGCGGGAGCAAAGGCGTCCCCAAACGCAAACCAGACTTGATACCCCTCATGGCTGAAGCCGACGTCCAGACGGATGAAGGTGTTGTTGCGGGCGTTGAAACGCATGCCGATGCCCACCGCCGACTCCAGATCATGGAAATCGAACTGATTGTGACGGTCGAACACTTTGCCCGCGTCGGCGAAGAGCGCCATGTCCATTCCGCTGAAAACTTCCCAGCGCCATTCCGCGTTCATCAGCAAGCTGTTGTCGCCGTAGAAACGGAAGGGGCGGTAGCCCCGAAGATCGTTATTTCCGCCGAGAACGCTCTGCAAATAGAACGGTACCTGCTGGCCTTCGGCAACGAAGGAGTGGTTCGTACGCGCACGCAACGCAATGACGCGCCGCTTATTGAAGACCGGAAAATACTGCTGCAGATCCACGGTGAGGCGGCTGAAATCAAAGCGCTTCAGGTCCTGATCCCGGTAGACGTTGTATTGCACGGTGTAACTGCCCCCGCTGCGCGGCCCGCCGGGGTTATCGCGGTAGTCGATCTGCCCGAACGCGCCGTAGCGAAAGGCGTTCGACTGCGCAGCGATGCCGTGGGTGACGGCCGGGGAATACTGCCGATCGGCGGAGATAATCCCGTCCTCCGCGCCGGGCCCCGTGTTCACGAAGAGGTAGCCGGCGGACCCGCCGAACCTGACGGCGCGGACGGGCTTGAAGGTGAGCGTCGTATCGATGGCCGTATCCTCTAACCGGTAGTCGGCGCGGCCGGTTTTCTCCGACTCCGGACCCGGCCCATAGTAATCGAGACTCGGGTAGTTGTGATGCACGGCCTGGAAATTCCACTCCAGCTTCTCGCCGGCAAGCCGGGGGGCCGTGAGTTCCAGGTCGAATTTTCTTGCGTTGGAGAACGACATCTGCGCGGCGGCCCGAACGACAAACCCGCCCTTGGCGAGATCGTCTCTGAAATACTCCGGGCCGAGCGCCATCCCGGCTCCGGGAGCAAGGCCACCGAACTTCACCCGGAAACCGGCGAACCCGTTGGTAAGCCGGTCGAGAATCCGGTCGTCCTTCACGCGCGAGAGGACGGTCTCCCATTTGCCGGGTGTATCGGGCTGAAGGGATTCCGCCTTCCGGTCTCTCTCCGCCTGGATGACGGCTTCTCTGGTTTCCGGTTCGCCCGCCTGTTGGGCCGCCGCGGGCAGCAGCAGGGCGATGCCGATCCCGAGCGTGAAACAGAAGCGGAAGGCGCTCCGCAATGGGGGAATCATAGTCGGGAGATAGCTCATATACGTCCAGACGGGAATTAGATCTCGCCGGGCGACCGGAGACGCCATGCGCTGACGGCAATCTCTATGCTGGCGCAAACGCCGTTGTTCGGCAACCGGAATTACACGGCACCGTTCGAAGGCGCTGCCGGGCCTTCAAGCGTTGCGCGGTTCCGATGGCCCGGCTCCAGATTCGCCGCGCTGCCGGGAGAGCCGCTCCAGGTTGACGATGATCGATTGATTCGAACGCCGCAAGTCGTCCAGGATCTCTTTCCGAGACCGCGGGGCCAGCTTGCGGTCCGCGTCCGGCGCTTCCTGGTCAAGGAACGGCCACAGCCGCACCCGGATATTGGGCGGAAGCACGCTTTCCAGATATTCAAGCGCAGTTCCGCGCAAATGTGGGTCATTGGTATGGAGCCCCTTGAACGCAATCTGCAGGGGTTCGCGAGGCAGGACGATCGAGAGCAGGGTGAAGACGTGCTCCAACCCCTTGCTGGTACGGTCTTTCAGCACTTCGTCAAAGCTGAGATCCTCTTCGGAATCCTCCACCCGTTCGAGGAGCCGGTAACTGCTCCAGACGGTCTTGCTGACATAGAACTCCCGCTCCACCGCGCGAAGGACGCGGTTCTTATCGAACATCAGGGCGGGGTTGGCGCTGGTGACGGCGTAGAGGGCCTTGCCGCACCGAAAGCGCACTTCGAAGCGCTGGTCGCGCAGGCCTTCGATCAGCGCCTCAACGGTAAGCTGCGAGGGGCAATTTCGAAGAACTCGCGGAATCCGGCGGCGGATGGAGAAGTCTTCATCGGAATTTAGCAAGGCATCGGCAAGCTGGCCTACGCGCGGGCCGGCGGCCTTGCGCAACTGGCGAATGACGAGTTCGGCAACCTCGTCCCAGGCCAGAAGGCGAATCAGGAACGGAACAAGTTCGGTTTCGATGGGTGCACGGTCGAGCAGAGCCTCGCGCACCTGGGCATAATCCCCGGAGCGGAGCGCCGCGATCCGGCGCAGCAGCGGATCGTCCGTGCGGCTTCCCGCTCCTCGGTCGAGGGGGGCGGTGATGGCATTCTCTCGTTCCGCGAGCGGGGGCGCAAGTTCCTCCGTCGGGATGAGCTGCCTCGAAGAGTGCTCCGCCGGCGCGGAGGCCCCGGGCAGGCGCAACGCCATGGCGGCCATGGAGCCCAGGACGATGCTATCCGCGCTGAAGTTCGGGAGGGCATCCTGCTCTTCCACCTCGCGGGCTCTCGAAAGCAGGCTCGTCTCCAGCGCCCCCACGTAGAGCCGCCCCAAGCGGAACGTGATGAAGCCGGCGGCCGCGCTCAGCAGACAGCCGATGGCGAGCAGGCCCGTCGGGCCGCCGGTAAGCCCGGCCAGCAGCAAGCTCTGCACGAGGAATCCACCGGCGGCTTCGCCAAGACGATCTGCTCCCACGTCTATGATCGTCTTCGTGGCGCGTTTTTCCTGGTTACGGACCGGGGTATAGCAGATCTCGTAGCCGGAGCGATAGATGGATCCGCGCGTCACCGCTTCCGCTCCGCGAAGCCCAACCAGCCCGCCGAGGCCGGGGATCGTAACGTAGCCGAGGATGCCCAGGAAATAGGATGCCGGCAAGGCAAACAGGCTGCGGGTGAGGCCCAGGCGCTCAAAGAACCACTGGGCGGCGAAGGTCTGCATCAGGAAGGTGGCAAGGCCGCTGAACGCGTAATAGAGGGCAAAGAACGATACCAGATCGTCTCCGCGCCCGACGGCTTGGGTGACGCCCGACTTGAACACGTAATCCAGGAGATTCGCGCTCATCGTCACGAAGAAGACGAGGGACGCCAGCGTGAACAGGTAGCGGTTCTTTCTGAGAATACGCAGACCCGCCGCGATATCCGGTGCCGCCGCAGGCGTCTGCGAGGGGCGCGCCCGCATCGGGATGCTCAGATTCCGTATCAGTAGGAACGCACAGAATTGCAGTGCTCCCTGAAAAGGCAGAAGCACGGATGGACCGAAGATGCTGGCGAACTGGTCCGCGATCACCCCGCTCGCGAGCCCGCCGAAAGTTCCCCCGGCGGCCACCCGGCCGAACAGGCGCTTGGCCTCTCGCGGGTCAAAGCGCTCATTGAGCAGAGACCAATAGGACGAAAGCAGAATCGCGTTCGGCCCGATCATGTAGAGGTAGAAGAGGACCGAGGAAAGGCGCGGATAGACAAAGTAAATTCCCCAGAGAACGAACTGCAGGACGGACGCGCCAAACAGGGCCCAGGGCACGAGCGCCGCGGGGGATTTCGTGGCGAGACGGCGAGACCAAAGCAGCACCATCAGCAGGGAGGTGCCCGCCGCGAAAATGGTCATTCGCGGGAGGGATTCGACGGAAAAGTTGAGCAGGAAGAGCGAATCGCGCGCGGCCTTGCCGCTGATGAAATGCGCCATCAGGAAGACCGCGCCGAAGACGGCGATCCAAGGCGCGCGGTCTGGATTCTCCTGGCGACTGCTCATACCGTGGCGACCGGGGCCAAACCTTCGCTCCTGAAGGGACCGGGCCTGCCGCGCCGGGCTCCGCCGCGGGCGAAGGCTCAAGCCAAGGCTTAAACTGGGCGATTCTCTAAACAGTATCTCCGATTCCGCACCATGCGGTTTTGCGGTATGCGACGCCGCGGCGAGGGGCGGCGCGCCGCGGATTGGCGGGCCGCGCGCCGGCCGGCCAATCCGCCGGGGTTGAGCCCATCCCGCCAATCGTGCATCGGATTCCTCGATACTATATGGGCATGGCAAAATTGGGCGCGGAAGTATTGAAGCGGTGTTTTCTGATTGCCCCTCTGGGCGAAGAGGCCAGCGATACGCGGCGACGGTCAGACCAGGTATTGCGCTATATCGTGAACCCGGTGCTCGAAGAGTGCGGGTATGCGCCGGCCACGCGCCCGGACCATCTCGGCAAGCCCAACGTGATTGTGCCCGGAGTGATCGAACGCGTGATGGACGACCCACTGGTGATCGCGGATTTGAGCGACCGGGACCCGATCGTTTACTACCTTCTGGCCATCCGGCACATGTCGCGCAAGCCTGTCGTGAAGATGGTGGATGCCGCGCAACCCTCTCCTTTCGATGTGGCGCATAGCCGTATCATCCGGCTGGACGTCCGCGATCTCGACAGCGTGGATTATTGCCGCCGCGAACTGCGCCAGCAGATCAAGCGGGCGGAAAAGAAGCCGGTGGACGTGGACAACCCCATCAACAATTTTGTGGACCTGATGCACCTTCGGGAGAGCGGCAACCCGGAGAACCGGGACTGGGCGCAGATGTTCGACATGCTCAGTGAAATGCAGCTATCGCTCGAAGCGGCGTTGCAGCGCTTCCAGGGGCTGGGCGCACCGCACTACGGCGAGGCGAACGGCGCGGGAGACGAGAGAGAAGCGGGCCGCCGCGAATCCGGCCCGGATACGCGACGCAGAGAGGAAGCGGAGGTTCGCCGCAAACCCGCCGCTGAAATTTCCGGCCTGGATGTTTCGCGGCTGACTTCCCTGCTTACCGAAGCGGCCAGAGACCTTCCGAAAACGTCCCGCTGAACGCCGCGCGCTTCCGACGCGTCGGCTTAGCGCGAACGGGCGGGTGACCGTTCGGCATCCGTTTCGCCACCGTGTCCGCCACGCTGCGCCAGCGATTCAGGCGGGAGAGAGCCGGGCAGGGCGGGCAACTCCAGAACGAAACACGCTCCCCGCGCGGGCTCGCTCTTCACTTCGAAACGGAAGCGTCCGGCGTAGAGCACATGCAGGCGCTGGTTGGTGTTGCTGAGGCCGATCCCTTTCTCAAAGATATGGGGAAGATCCTCTTTGCAAATACCCACTCCATCGTCGGAGACGCTGAGCGCGAGCGCATCTCCCCGCAGCGCCGCCTCAATGAGAATGCGGCCCCCCTCGATCTTGTTGCCGATCCCGTGCTTGATGCAGTTTTCGATTAGCGGCTGAAGCAGCATGCTGGGCACGGGCCAATCGAGCGCATTCTCTTCGATCCGCTTCTCAAAGCGCAGTTTGTCGCCGAAGCGGACACCCTCAATCGCCAGGTAATCGTCGATAAAACTCATCTCCTCCCGAAGCGGAACGAAATGCTCCTGCTGTCGCAGCAGGCGGCGCAGAATATGGGAGAGCCGGTAAACGACCTTGCGCGCCTGTTCCGGATTGATGCGGATGAGGGAAGAGACGGAGTTCAGCGTATTGAAAAGAAAATGCGGATTGATCTGACGGCTGAGCGCTTCGAGCTTGGCCTCCATGAGCAGAGTGTGCTGTTCCTTGAGCTTCGATTCGTTGCGCTGGTTGTTCCAGATTTTCAGCGGAATCGCGATGGCAAACAGCGTGGACAGGTAAGTGCCGATCAGGAGCCAGATGTGGCTTGGCGGCTCCCCGGGCCGGAGCACAAACAGGTAACGGGCTTCGAAAAGCTGCGAGATCAATTGCCGGGAAAACTCGGCGGCGAAGATGACGCCCAGGGCAAGCACGTGGAAACCCGCGCGCGGGTAATCTCGCTCAACGAGGTAGAGCCGGAACAGGCTCCGCTCAAAGAAGGGGGAGATCTGCCAGACGTCTTCAGGATCCGACGCGATATCGCGCAGGAGCGCGGCCGACACGGCAACCCCGGTGAAGAGGAGCACGGCGAAGAATTCGCCGTTGACGAGCGCCGGAATGGAAATCAGCACGCCCGCCACGAGCGCGACCAGGTATCCGCCGACGAGCCCGGCGAGAAAGCTCCCTTCCAGCCCGAGATCGGCCGCCTGATAGGACTTGGTGACGATGCGCACGCCGACGCTGGCCCCGAAGACGAGCGCGAAGCAGACCGCGAGCAGCAGGCGCTGACGGTAGGTTCGCTCTTCCGTCATCAAGGCGCGCGAGAAAAAGCGGAAGCGAATGAGGAAACTGGCGATGGCGGCCGCGACGCCCACTTTGATCAACAGCGTTACGAGGAGAGGATCGGGCATGCCAGTCTGCGCCCCATTATAAAATAGGAGCGGGAGGGGTCCCGCATGGCGGGACACCCTGCCACCGCGGGCGCGGTCTGAACCGTGGCCACGCCGCCTGTTCTCCTCGACCGAAGCATGCCCGTAAACGTAAAACTAGTTGCCGAAGCGGAATTCCCCACCCAGTTCGGGGATTTCCGGATTCATGGAATTGAGGCCGAAGTGGACGGCCAGACGGAGGAATTGGTGGCGGTCCGTATGGGAGATTTGCGGGCCGGGCCGCCGCCGCTGCTGCGCATCCACTCGCAATGCCTCACCGGCGACGTCTTCCACAGCCTGCGCTGCGATTGCCGCGCCCAACTGGAAATGGCGTTGCGGATGGTGGCCGAGGAAGGCCGCGGCCTGGTGATCTACGAGCAAAAGGAAGGGCGCGGCATCGGTCTGGTGAACAAGATTCGCGCCTATGAGCTGCAGGACCACGGGGCGGACACCGTGGAAGCCAACGAACGGCTGGGATTCGATGCGGACATGCGCGACTATTCCGTGCACGGGCATATCTTGCGAGCGCTAGGCATCCCGGCGGTGCGCTTGCTCTCCAACAATCCCGACAAGATCGCGGCGCTCGAAGCCGCCGGAATCCGGGTGGTGGAGCGGGTACCCATAATTGTGGACCCCACCGAGACCACGGAATTCTACATGCAAACCAAGAAAGAGAAGCTTGGGCACCTGCTCTAAGAGGCGCGTCACAAACCCCGTGACTGCCTGCCAGGCCAGGACGGCATGCGCCGCGGGCATCCGCGCGCCCCGTTAGCGGCGAATCGGAAAAATTAGCAAGGTTTCCGCGCCGTTAGCGGCGATTCGCGTGCAGGGCGAGGCAGAACAGCGAACCCTGCTCCAGTGCCTCATCGGTGGCGCGAAGCGCGGCTTCCTTCGCTACGGCGGGATCCTCGGTTCCGGAGTGTTCGGCGGAATCCGGGCCGGCGGCGCCGCCTCCCGATTTCCCGGCAGCTCCGGCGCTTGCGGCAGCGGCCGCTTTCTTTTGGAGTTCGAGAGAGTTCACGCCGTGAGTAAGCGGAAATCTTTCGGCGGTCCACTCCCAACCCTCCTGGAATTCGACGCTCAGGGTGAAGCCCGTCGCGCTCTTCCGGCAGTCGCAAACGAAGGCACGCAATTCGCCGGGGGCGGGCGAGCTCTCCGACGCGCTTCCGCTCGAATTCGCGTGAGCGCCTCCTTCGTCCGGCAAGAGCGTCAGGGTAAGGCCGTTGGGAACAAACTCTTCCGCATCGAGGATCGCCCCCCGAGCCCAAATCTCTTCGAGATTCGCGGTTTGCGTTTGCCCGGCCCCCGACGCATCCTTCCAGTGAAGGGTAACGAGTTCCGAGCACAGCCAGCGATCACCCGGAGCGATTGCTTCCATTCCTGGGGAGGATTCCGCCCGGGCAAGTTCCCGGTTCGGAGCCCGGTTCCCCTCCGGGCTTTCGGGTGGAGTGTTCTTGGGACAATCAGCCATGTCGTTCAAGGATCGACTTCTGTCTATTATCGGCCCATTGCCGAGGGCCTTTAACGCCCTTCCGGATTGGGCCGCGCGCCGCGCCCGCTCAGCCGGAGATCCCGGCAGCGCCGGCAGTGTCCGATGGCGGCTCTCCCACCAGACTAACTCCGATCCGATCCAGTTCCCGAAGGAACTCCTGCTTCTCCAGGAGTAGCGTGCGGCCGCTATCCACGGCGATGGCTGTGGTGCGAGTTTCCTCAAGAACCGGGATGGACGCGAGACCCAGGACCGGAACGTCAAACAACAGGTGCCGACGCCTGCGGGAGCCTTTCACCAGGCGGATAGCGCGGCCCTCGACGAGAGAGGCGGCGCGGCGCAGCATGGCATCCGTACCCTCCATAGCTTCGAGCGCAACGCAGGCGCGCTCGCATACCGCGACGCTCTGGCCAACATCCACTTGAGAAAGGGAGGCGGCGATGCGGCGGCCATAGTCGAGGTCGGCGCGCTCCTCTTTGGTGGGTTTCCGGTTCGTTTGTACACCCTCCCCGGCCAGCATCGTCTTGAGGAGCAGCGTGGAATCCACCAAATGAATTCCTTCCGCTTCGAGCGCGCGGATCACTCCGCCGATCAATGAATCCGTGTTCTGACTGGCGAGCGACGCCAACACTTTCACGAGTTTCCAATCCGGGCGAATCCGGGAGAAGATCTGCCCGTGCTTCACCTGCCCGGCCATCATCAGCTGGGTGATGCCTTCCTGGCGGCACAAATCGATCAGCTTTCCGAGCTGCCCGAGGGAAATCCAGTGGGTGCGCGCGGCGAGTTCCTCGATCTTCTCGGACGCCTCTTCGCGGATTCCAAAGGCCACGGCCTCGTCGCCGGCCTGGCGAGCCGCCCGCAACGCGAGCAAGGGGAACTGGCCGTTACCGGCAATCAAACCGAATCGCATGGGAAGTGGGAAAGCGTCGTACCCTCAAATTAGTGTACGCCGCCGCGCGCCGCTGCCCCGAACCGGACGACCGCGAAGCGCGGAATTCCGCGCGGATATCGGCTATTTGCGGCGGCATCGCGTCTAAGGGGGAGGGGCCGAATGCGGCCCGACGGGGAAACGCGCGTTCGAAAATCGAAATGCACGCCAACCGGAAGCGAATCATTTACGCAGGCTTTTGGTTTTATGATATTAGGTGCGGGCGCGCTTTTCCCGAAAATGGCCACCGCATGACGACCGCGGCAATCTGGAAATCCAGGCTCGGTGCAATCCACAATCCAAAATTGGCAAGGGAGGTAAGGGGTTGATAGCTACCGCGGTTCTCGCGTTTTTCTTTCAAGCCGCGCAGCAGGCGGCGCAGGTAGCCTCGGAGAATCTTCCTCCGCCGGAGCAACTGGCGGATCTGCCACAGAAGGGATTGCTGGAACTGGTGATGCAGGCCAGCCCGCTGGCGCTCACTATCGACGCAATTCTGGTGGTCTTTTCCGTCTTTTCCTGGACGATCGTATTTTCCAAATGGAAGGAAATGCGGGCGGTTCAGGGCGCGAACGATCGTTTTTTGCGTGCATTCCGGAAATCTCCCGGCCTTGAGGCGGTGGCGATGGCGGCGGAACAATTTCGCCCCGCACCGGCGGTGACCGTGTTTGAGTTCGGTTACGACGAGGTGGCGCGGCAGGCCCGCGCCAAGGGCTCGCTGATCAACCGGGGCTCCGTGGAACGCAGCCTGATGCTGGGCATCAACGGGGAGACGGCCCGCCTCGAGACGAACCTGAGCTGGCTGGCCACAACGGCTTCCGTCTGTCCCTTCATCGGGTTGTTCGGAACGGTGTGGGGCATCATCGGGGCGTTTCAGGGGTTGGCGACGGCCGGCAGCGCAAGCCTGCGTTTTGTGGCTCCGGGAATTTCCGAGGCGCTGGTGGCAACGGCTCTGGGGCTGGGTGCGGCCATCCCGGCGGCGGTGGCGTATAACCACTTCGGCTCTCAGGTGCAGCAGGTGGGAGCGCGGCTGGACGACTTCGCGCTGGAGTTCATGAATCTGGTGGAACGCACCTTCGAGGGTTAAGCATGGGCATCACCGCGGGAGGAAACGGCAACGGCGGCGGAAACGGGAGCGGCTTCGGCAACAGCCCTTTCGGCAGACGCCGGCGCATGAACGGGACGATTTCGGAAATGAACGTCGTTCCTCTGGTGGACGTGGTACTCGTGCTTCTGATCATTTTCATGCTGACCGCCCATGTGATGGAATTCGGGCTGGAAGTGGAAGTGCCCCGCGTGCGCACAGTGCGCAACACGTCGGAGGAACTCCCGGTGGTCACTCTGACCAAAGAGGGCGAAGTCTACCTGGCCGAGAAGCCGGTGAACATTAACCAACTGGTGGCTGCCATCAAGGCGAAGTATCCCGACCAGCAGGGCGTTTATATCCGCGCGGACAAGAACGTCATCTGGGAACCAATGGCGAATGTAATCAGCGTGCTGGGCGACGGCAAGTTCGCCGTGCGGATGGTGACGCAACCCATTGAAGACGGGCCGCGTCGTGGGCGTTAGCGCCCGGCGGATGGAAGAAACGGCTCGCGTGTTTTTGGCTCGCGTGTTTTGGGGTTGGGCGTTTTGAAGAAATGGTGACGCAGACCGACATCCTGGACCGGCCGCAGCCTCTCAAGGGGCCGCTGCTGAACTCCCTGCTGCTGCATGGCGCGGTGGTGCTGGCGGTGGTGCTGGTGCAGTTGCGGCTTTTCGGACCGGTGGGGGAAGCGTTCGGAGACCCGAACCCGACGTTCGGCGGCTCCGTGGGCATATCGCCGGTGAAGACGATTCCCTTGCCCGCCCGCAGCGGCCGTCCGAACCCGGTGGCGAACGATACCGAATCCCAGGTTCCGCAAGCGCCGCAGCCGGCCCCGAAGGATCAAACGAAGACGCGGGAGGCGGACGAGACCGCCATCTCCCTGAAGGGCAAGCCCGCGGTGAGCAAGGAGACCACCAGCCGGCGGCGAAATCTGCCGGAAACTCCCAGCAACCAGGTGTACAGTTCCCAGGGTGCGGCCGTGGTTTCGCCGCAATTCGGAGGCAGCGGCGGCGACGGCGGAGGGGTTGGAGTGAGCATGCCCTTCGGCGGCCGCTTCGGTTACTACGCCCAGCAGATCCGCGATCTGATTCAGCGGAACTGGCGGACGGACCGCATCCCGCCGAACATCGCCTCCGCGCCCATCGCGCGGGCCTCGTTTGTGATTCGCCGCGACGGCAGCGTAACGAACGTTAACCTTGTGCAGCGCAGCGGCGTTTCCGCCGTGGATTATTCTATTTTGCGGGCGATTCAGGATGTGGGGAAATTCCCTCCCCTTCCCGCCGGATTCGAACGCAGTGAAGCAACCGTTGAGATCGCATTTGAGTTTCGCCGATGAAAATGACAAAACCTTTTCGCGTTGGATTATTCAGCCTCCTCGGATTAACGGGGTTGGTTCTTAGTCTTGGGCTGGCCTGGGCGCAGAGTGAGCGCACCTCCGATATTGTCCTCAAGATCCTCGGAACTTCGAGGCCGAAGATCGCTCTCCCGGACCTGCGCGGAACGGGCGCGGCGCTGGATCTGATGCCGGTGCTGAACCAGACGCTATACACCGACGTGGAGATGTCCGGCGTCTTCAAAGTGCAGCCGAAGAGCATGTATCCGCTGCAAGTGCCCCAACGGCGCGAGGACTTCCGTCCCCCGGAAGGCAACCGTTACGGCAACGGGCTCTATCTCCGGGATTGGAGCCAGCCTCCGGTGGAGGCCAATTGGCTGGCCGTGGGCTATGCCGCGGAACAGAGCGGACGCCTTGTGCTGTTCGGTTACCTTTACAACGTGAACGAGCCGGACCTCGCGAATGCGGAGGTCTTCGGCAAGATGTACTACGGTTCGCTCGACGATGCGGGGGCGAGGGCCGTCGCGCATGAGTTCGCCAACGACATCCTGAAGCAGTTCGGAAGCCGGACGCTGGCGGGCACGCGGATCTTTTTTGTCAGCAACCGCACGGGCAACGACGAAATCTGGAGCATGAATTTCGACGGCACGGAACAGAAGCAGTTCACGCAGTTGCGGGCGCTGACGCTGATGCCCGCCATCTCCCCCGACGGCAGTCTGCTGGCGTTCACGACGTTCGCGGAAGGGACGCCGAAGATCCGGGTGTATTCGGCGGAAACGCAGCAGCGCAAGCCGTTCGTGAACGCCGTGGCGTCGATGAACGCGACGCCGGAAATCACGCGGGATAACCAGCACATCTATTTTTCCTCCACCGCGGACGGCAAGAGCACCCAGATATACACAGCCGGCATCAATGGCGCGGGGATGCGGCGTCTGACGTATTCCGGAGCCGTGGAAGTGTCGCCGCGGGTGAATCCGAAAACAGGGGCGGACATCCTTTTCGTTTCGGATCGCGGGGGGACACCGCAAATTTACAAGATGAACGCCGACGGCGCGAACGCGGAGCGGCTGACCGAGGGCACGGGTGAAGCGCATAACCCGGCCTGGAACCCGGACGGTGAAACGATGGCTTTCGCCTGGTCTCGCGGATATGAACCAGGGAACTACAACATCTTCATCATGGATACGATCAGCCGCCAATATACCCAGCTCACCTATGGGAGCGGGCGGAACGAGAATCCCTGGTGGTCTCCGGACGGGCGCAGGCTCGTGTTCGGCTCCAACCGGAACGGGCAATCCCAGATCTGGACCATGCTGGCCGACGGCACCCAAGTGCAGCAACTCACTTCGAGCGGCCGGAACCGGATGCCGGTATGGAGCGTGAAGTAAGGCTGGAATACGGGGGCGGCGTGTTCGCTCCCCTTCGCGGCGCGGGCGCGACGATGCGTTCAGAATTGACGAGAACGGCGAAACGACCGTAATTTTGAAATATGGGCTCAAGATGTGAAATAATTTGAGTGTCCTTCTTTTCAAATACTTGCTGGCACCGTAACCCTCCTATGCGCTAGGATAAATGGGTTAGGAAGCCCAGACGCACTTGTCCTAAGAATCATCAGGAGGCGAGATCGAGAGATGAGGAAGAAATACGTTGTACTGAGCCTGTTGGCTATAGCTCTTTTGCTGTTTGTGACGGGCTGCAAAAAGAAGATTCCGGCCCCCGCGCCGTTGCCGCCGCCCGTGGTTGCTGAAACAAAGCCCGCGGCTCCGACAATTGCCACATTTGTGGCTGAACCGTCCAGCATTGACCGAGGCCAATCCTCTACGCTGCGGTGGGTAGTGGAAGGCGCGGACGAAGTCAGCATCAACAACGGGATCGGCACTGTCATGGCGTCGGGCACCCGCCAGGTGTTCCCGAATAACACCACCACTTATGTGCTTACGGCCCGCAATGCCGGTGGCAGCGTCACACGTTCCGTCACTGTGAATGTGAACGTACCGCCGCCGCCCGCGCCCGAGAAGCCCCCGGCTCCCGTAGCTTCGCTGCAAGAGCGCGTGAACCAGTTGGTGGATGCCTACTTCGATTACGACAAATTCGGTATCCGTCTGGACGCTTCGAGCGCTTTGACACAGGATGCCGATGCGCTGAAGTCGATTTTCCGTGACTTCCCGAGCGCGTCGCTGATCCTGGGTGGCTACTGCGATCCGCGCGGTTCGGCGGAATACAACATGGGTCTGGGCGACCGGCGCGCGCGTTCCGCGATGGAGTTCCTTTCGAACCTCGGCGTCGACACCAGTAAGCTGCGCCCCGTAAGCTACGGCAAGGAAGTGCAGACCTGCAGCGAGGCCACCGAAAGCTGCTACCAGATGAACCGCCGCGTGCATTTCGCCACGGGCAACTAATCGACTCCGCCCAAGCGGGTGCTTTTTAGGTAACAGGGCCGGCCGGCTACGTCGTCTGATAGACTAGCCGCGCCGGCTCTCTTATTTCCCGGAGTATGCTCACGTGATGAAGACCGTTGTTCTTTTCCTCCTCCTCATTGCCCCTTCCACGCTGTTCGCCCAGAAGAGGGAAATCGCGGAACTCCAGCGCGACATTCTGCTGCTGCAGGATTCCGTCCGGGTGCTCCAGCGCACGTTTGACGAAAAGCTGGAGAGCCTGATGGTGCTGGCGCAGAAGAATCTGGACAACGCAAGCAGCCAGAACACAGCCGTCACCATGATGGATTCCACACTTAAGGAGCGCGTCCGCGAAATGCAGGGGACGATGGGAACGCCCCTGGCCAACCTCAACAGCAAGGTGGACCAGCTTGCGACCGAGATGAAGTACCTTCGTGAGACGATGGCGGACGTCTCTCAGCGCATGTCGGCCATGGAGCGGACGCTCACCGATGTTTCCGCGGCTGTAAACACGATGCCTCCGCCGCCCCCTGGGGCCGGGGCCGGGACTGCAGCGAACACATCACCGGCCGTGACCGCGCCCGCGCCGAACGGCGGCGCGCCGGCGGTTTCGGCGAGCACGCTCTTCGAGAATGCAAAGCGCGACAAGTCCAGGGGCAATTTCGACCTCGCAATCATGCAGTTCGAAGAATATGTGAGGACGTTCCCCGGCTCCGCCTCAGCGCCCAACGCGCAGTATCAGATTGGTGAAGTGCATTACATTCGCAAGGAATACGACAAGGCGCTCGAAGCCTTCGACGCCCTGCTCGAGCGCTTTCCGGAAAACGATATGACGGCGCTCGGCGTTTATATGAAGGGAATGACGCTGCTGAAATTGGGAGACCGAACAAAGGGCGCGGCCGAGTTTCGGAGCCTCATGAAGCGCTTTCCCAACAATGAGTACGCCGCCAAGGCGAAGGTGCAATTGCAGCAGATGGGCCTGCGTTAGGCCTTTCCCGATTCCAGGCATTCGCCTTTCGGGTGCGCTCCGTAATAGGATGGCTCTTCGGAGACTGATTTATGAGCGCACCCATCCCTCCCGAGAAACAGCAAGCTTTGGTCGACCGCCTGTCGGCGATGTGCGGCGGCGCGTATACGCCCGAGCAGCGCCGGAAGTACTTCCTTACCGGGCCGCAATGGGCGGCCGCCTATGAGGGCCATGCGCTCTTCCACGCGCCTACCCGCAAGCCGGTTTCTTTCGAGAAGGTGATCGAGCAATACGGGAAGCTGGGAATCCGCACGTGGTCTACCCACGATACGGACGTGATCCCCACCAAGGCTCTGGGCACGGAGAAGCAGGCGGAGATCGTCGAAAAGCTGAAGGCGTCGCTCAAGAAGAATGGCGTGGAGTGCTCCATGGTGACGGCGGAGACCTTTCACCATGCGGTGTGGTCCACCAGCCCGGCCAGCGAGTCGCCGGAGGTGCGCGAGTACGCGAAGTGGCGGCTGGTGAACACGGTGAAGCTGGGCCATGAGCTGGGCGCGAACTATGCGGTTTACTGGCCCGGGTCATTGGGTTATCTGGTGCCGGGGTCGGTGGAGGAAACCGAGACCCTGCGCTGGTACGCGGAGGGGCTGAACGCCGCCTGCGAAGCCGACATCAAAGAGGCAAAGCGCAGAAAGCGCAACACGCTGAAGCACTGCCTGGAAGCGAAGCCGTTTGAACCGCAAGCCGAGATCCTGCTGCCCACTTCCGACGCGATGATGGCCTTCATCGATTCCGGGCTGCTCACGCATCCGGAGATGGTGGGGCTGAACCCGGAGTATCTGCACGAGCTGATGTGGGGTTCCTCCGTGCGGGCCGCGCTGGCGCGCGCGCTGATCAAGGGGAAGCTGTTCCACTTCGACATCAACGACGGCTACCGCCTGAAGCACGACGTGGATATCGCCATCGGGCTGGTGAATCCGCTCGACTGGCTGAACGTGCTGGTGCTCTTGCGCAGCCACGGCTACCACGGCCCGTTCAACCTGGACTACAAGCCGCCGAGAACGACATCCAACTACGGCGTCTTCGCCGTAAGCCTGCCGACGGCGGTGGACCGCTTTATTTCCCTTTGGGAGATGGCGGGAGAGGCGATGGAGGATCCCGTCATCCAGGAAGCGACGGCGGCGCTGAAGGCCGGCGGGGGCGTGAAGAATTCGCTAGATGCGGACGAGATCTTCAAGGCCAACAAAGAATTGTTCACGCTCCACGAATTGATCGCGCACCGCCTCTTCCAGATCCTGTGCGGCTTTCATCGCGGGCGAACGTATTCGATCGGTTAGCGCGGCGGCGCGGAGGGATTCCCGTCCGCCGGACCGTGGCATTTGGCAGGTGAAAGCGTGATCAAGCGGTTGATGCGGATGCTGGCTCCGGCGGTCCCGGCGCGGGATGTGCCCGCGGACGAACTGCGGGGGACCCCGGCGATCCGGAGGCTCAAGACATACCGGGCGGAGAGCGGCTTCACCTGGAGCTACCACTATGAAGGCTATCGCCAGGAGACGACGCCCAAACCCGCGCAGGCGTTTGTGTTCACACTGCAGGGGGGAAGCGGCCCAGCGGGGCGGATTTCGATTGTGATTCCCGAATCAACGCTTGCAAGCACGTGCGAGCGGACGGGCGTTCCAGTCTCTTCCCGAGAGAGTTACGCCTTCGCCAAGATGCATCTCTTTTCGGTTCTCGATCGAGAGGAGCCGCCGGAGCCGGATTCCCGCTGGGAACTCGATTTGGACGCGGCTCTGGCAATTTGGGAGCAGCTTGATCTCTAACCGCGGAAGACGATGGACGCATTCCCTCGCGGCGGGCGACCCCCGGCAAGCTCCCATGCGCCCGGCGGAAGGGCTGAGCCTGTCTCGTTCGATCCTCCGCTTATCCCATTAGATCGCCCGATGCGAGGGAGAGCATCGCCTCACCAAGCCCCACCGCTGCAATTTACATATTGCCGTTAAGATTCCCCGGAACTATTTTCGGCTCAACACGTAATTCAAAATACGAAGTTCTCAACTGCGAGGAGATTCACTCGATGACAAGATCGATCCTTACCGTGCTTGCGCTGATCATCCTGGCGGCGGGCATCGCAAGCGCAACGACGCACACCATCACTCTCTACAGCAAGACCACCCTGGATGGGCAGGAGCTGAAACCCGGCAACTATAAGGTGGAAATCGAAGGCAAGAAAGTCACGATCACCAACGGCAAGAAGACCATCGAACCGGAAGCCAGCGTCGAAGACGGTGGCGAGACCTACGCCAAGACGTCCATCCGCTATCACGAGGCGGACGGGAAGAAGGCAATCCGCGAAATCCGGATCGGGGGCACCAACACGAAGCTCACATTCACTCCCTCGGGTTCAGCGGCAACAACGGGGCAATAGATTCGCGGCTGCGCCGGAAGAACCCGCGGCGCAGCCATCCCTTTAGAGCAGCGCGTCCCGCCGCTTCTTCTCGAGCAGTTTCACCATGTCGCCGGCGCGATGGGCCTCTTCCCGCCTTGTGACGAGCAGGGCGTCCCCGGTATCGACAATCACCAGATCTTCCACGCCCAGGAGCGCAACCAGCTTTTCGCCGGCATCCACATAGTTGCCCTTGCTATCCAAAGCGACCACATCCGCGCCGCCACGCACGGCGTTGGCGTTCGCGTCCTTGGGGCTGAGTTCGTAGACGGCCTGCCAGCTTCCCACGTCGTTCCAGCCGAAATCCGGCGCGGCAATCCCCATCACGTTCGCCGCCTTTTCCATCACGGCATAGTCGACCGAGATGCCCTCGCAGAGGGGGAAGTGTTCCGCGAGATCCCGCTCGAAGCTCGCTGAGCCAAGCGAGCCGATAGAGGCAATGTGCAGTGCGGTCTTGGGGAGATGCAGGTTCAAGGCATCCAGGAATACGGATGCCTTCCAGAAGAACATGCCGCTGTTCCAGTAGTAGCGGCCGGCCTTCAAATAGCGCGCGGCGGTAGCGCGATCCGGCTTCTCGCGAAAACTCTGTATACGATAGGCTGACTTCTCACCGGGCGTGACCCCTTTGGGAAATTCCAGATAGCCGTAACCGGTCTCCGCCCAGCGCGGCTGGATGCCAACCACCACCAGGGCATCCCGTTCGGCGGCCCTGAATGCGTTCTTCACGCAGGCAAGGAAGCTGGCGGGCCGGGTGACGACGTGATCGGCGGGGAAGACGCCGACAATGGCGTTCTCTTCACGCAAGCGGATGAGGTGCGTGCCAAGCGCGATGGCGGGCGCGCTGTTGCGCGGGAGCGGTTCAGCCAGCACCTGTTCCGGCGGGACCTCCGGAGTCTGCCGCAGCACCTCGCCGCGCAGCGATTCACTGGTAACGACGTAGATACGTTCCGGCGGAACGAGCCTGGAGATGCGCGCGACAGTCTGCTGCAAGAGCGTCCGCTCGCCGACGATGGAGAGCACCTGTTTAGGATGCGCCTTGCGGCTGCGGGGCCAGAAGCGCGTACCGCGCCCGCCAGCCAGGATGACTGCATATAACGGAGCTTTCATAAGAGAGAGAGCGGCCGCGCGCCCTGGCGCTACCGCCGCAATCCCCTATTCTACGTGTTCGCCGTGAATCAGGCGGAAGGCGCGGTCCCAGCGGGTCTTGGGAATGAAGCCGGAGACTAGATCTCCGAAGTAGCGGGGGTTGAGCAGCGATCCGCTGGTCCAGCGCTCGGTGGGGGCGTCGTAGCTCCAGTAGATCAGCAGCGGCTTGCCGATGATATGACGGCGGGGCACGAAGCCCCAGTAGCGGCTATCGGAACTGTTGTCGCGGTTATCGCCCATGACGAAGTAGTGGCCTTCGGGCACGAGCAACTCCCCATTCACCACGTTGGCGGAGAGCATCGTATTGGCGGCTTCCGAGAGCGCGACATTGGGGAGCGACGGGAAATTGTCGCGATACGGATCAATGTAGCCGGACTTGTGATAGACGAAACTCTCTTTCACTTTGTGCCCGTTCAAATAGAGCTGCTGCTCGTCAAAACGGATCCGGTCGCCGGGCTTGCCCACCACCCGCTTCACGAAGGTCTGGGAGACATCTTCCGGGTAACGAAAAACCACAATATCGCCGCGTTCCACTTCCTGATAGGGCAACAGCAGCCCCTCAATCCCGTTCGCGGGGGCGTAGGCCAGCTTGTCCACCAGAAGGTGGTCTCCGATGAGCAGGGTGTCTTCCATGGACCCCGTGGGAATGACGAAAGCCTGCACCAGAAAGGTGATGCCGAAGAGCAAAAGGAGGATAGTGATGGCCCACTCGGAGAGGGCATTTCGCACCTCCGCGGTGCGGGGTGCGGGCGCTTCGGATTTCGCGGCGGGGTTGGCGGCGGATGGCGGGGCAGATGCCGGCGACGGCGCCTCAGGGCCGCCATCCGATGGCGACGGATGGGATTCCATGTCCCGATCCACGGTTGGCTCTTGCGGGTTCTCGTCTAACGACATCTCAACTTCTTTCGCAGGCTCAGGAATCCAGGAACGACCCCAGAAAATCCACTGATTCAACGATGGCCAGGTAGAGATTTAGCGCTCCCAGGCCACTCACTGCTCCCCGGAAGTAGGGGCTCATGAAGAACGGGCGCCAGTGGTCTGCAAACGTAAAGAAATAGTTGTCACCCCACTGCGGAACCCACGGGAAAATCAGGAGAAATCCACCCACTTCCAGACAAAAGAGCGCCAGCACGACCTTCTCTATGCGACGTCCCCAACTCATTCTCGGCTTCACGCGGGGCGGCACGAGCGACGGCGAGGAAGCCAGGGCTGCCGAAACGTCCGGGGCTACCGGGACCTCCAGGGCCGCCGGAATTTCCTGGCTTACCGGAATTTCCTGCCGAATCGGGGTTTCCTGGGGTGAGTTCTCGGCTGTCATCAATCTCTATTCGAACAGTGGCTCCCGCGGATCCCGCCAGCCGATGCACAGCGCGCCGCGGCAGCATTCCCTCACAGGCCGATAGCTGAAGCGATGCTCCGCCGTCGGCCCCAGCGCCTGCAAAGCCTGGAGATGGACGGGGGTACCGTATCCCTTATTGCTTGCAATCGCGAACCCCGGGTAAAGCCGATCCCATTCTCGCATAGTCCGGTCCCGATGCACCTTGGCGAGAATCGAAGCGGCCGCGATGGACCGGCAAACCGCGTCGCCGTGGATGATGCTCGTTTGCGGAAGCGACGCTGGAATGGCAAGGGCATCCACCAGAAGGGCATCGGCGGGAAGGGGCAAACGTTCTACCGCCAGGCGCATCGCCATACGGGAAGCTTCGAGGATATTTACGCGGTCGATCGTGGCGGCATCCACCATCGCGACGCTCCAACTGATTGCCCTCTGCTCGATCTTCTCGCAGAGGCGTTCCCGCTCCGCTTCGCCAAGTTGCTTGCTGTCGTCGACGCCGCGCAGTCCGTGAGGATCGGGCAGAATGACCGCCGCCGCCGCCACGGGGCCGAAAAGGCATCCCCGGCCCGCTTCGTCCACACCGGCAATCCGGGAGAAGCCTTCCTTGCGGAGTTCGTTCTCCCAGCGGGGATCAATCCCCAGCCGGCGCGGACGCACGAGCAATGCCTTCATTGCCGTTCGCGGTGCCTTTAGCGCTGGAAGGAGGAATCGCGTTCCTTCAGGCGGGCAGCCTTGCCGCGCAGTTGCCGCAGATAATAGAGCTTCGCGCGGCGTACCTTGCCCGTGCGGACGAATTCAATGTGGTCCACCACCGGGGCGTGCAGGGGGAAGATGCGCTCCACGCCGTGGCCGAAGCTGATCTTGCGAACCGTGACGGTTTCGCTGATGCCCCGGTTATTTCGTGCGATCACGGCGCCCTCAAACACCTGGAGCCGCTCCTTTTCGCCTTCGCGGATCTTGACGTGGACACGGATTGTGTCGCCAGGCCGGAAGGAAGGCAGATCGCTCTTGAGGAAGCGGGCCTCGAATTTCTGAATCGTAGAGTTAATCATGGGTATTTTCGGGGCTCACCCGGTGAACGGCCATCGGCGCTCGCGGGCAATGCCCATTCCTTTCGTTTTCCTGGACCGGAGAGGTTTGCCGCGACAAACGTCCCATCCCGTTTCCCCTGAATCGCCGGAGGTTCAGGCCTCCCGGCGATCCTTCACTTTTTCGAGAAGATCCGGGCGCATGCGCACGGTTTTCTCTCGCGCGGTGTGCTCACGCCACCCGCGGACTTCCGCGTGGTTGCCGCTGAGCAACACATCCGGGACCTTCCAGCCCCGGAACTCGGCTGGCCGCGTATACTGCGGACAATCCAAAACTCCCAATTCCTGCGTGCTGGAACCAAAAGATTCCCGCACCGAGGAGGCCTCATTCCCGAGTACGCCCGGGATGAGCCGCGCGACCACGTCCACTACCATCGCCGCGGCCAGTTCGCCGCCGCTCAGGACGAAGTCGCCCACCGAAATCTCGTCATCGGCCAAGTGCTCGGCCACACGCTCATCCACGCCTTCGTACCGGCCACAGATCAACAGCAACTCGTCACACTCAGCGAATCGCCGGGCCATCGCTTGGTCAAACCGCCTGCCCTGCGCCGAAAGGAGCACGACTCGCTTTCTCGTCCCGGCTTCGGCCCCTGCCATTCCGGCTTCCTGCGCCACGCCCACCCGCTCCGGCCAGATGGTCTCTACTGCCTCAAACAGCGGTTCCGGCTTGAGCAGCATGCCTTCGCCGCCTCCGAAGGGCCGGTCATCGACGGTGCGATGCCGGTCCGATGTCCAGGTCCGGAGATCGTGGAGGAGCACTTCCACTTTCCCGGCGTCCATCGCCTTCTTCAGCACGCCATGGTTGAGGGGGCCGGCGAAGAACTCCGGAAAGATCGTGACAATGTGAAATCTCATTGCAGCCCCGCTCTTTCCACGATCTCCCCACGCTATTCCGAGTGCGATTCCGCGTTCGAATGGGGGCGGTTCAACTCCCGCAATCCCGCGGGCAAGCGCACCCGAATTTCCCCGGCCGCCAGGTCCACTTCCACGCAAATTTCTTTCGCGAAAGGAACCTGCCACGCTTCCGCGCCGCCTTTTGCGCCCTCCACGGGCGTTTCAATCTCAAGCACTCCCGGGCCAACGCCTTCCGTAAAACCCGTAACTGTCCCCAGTCTCTCGCCCGTTGCCATATCCACCACGGCCAGACCCTTCAGGTCGTCGTAGTAATACTCGCCTTCCGGGAGGGGCTCACGTTCCTCCGCCCGCAGACAAAGCTCGGCGCCGCGCAACTGCCCGGCCTCGTCCATCGAATCCACTCCGGCAAGCTTCAGGATCAGCTTCTCGTTGTGGTTCCAGGCCAGTTCAAGCCGCATGCGAAGCGGCGGTCTGCCGCTCCGGGCATCGAACCACAGCGTGAACTCGCGCCCCGGCGCGAAGCGTTCCATGTGGCTGGTGGTGGGAAGCGCGAACAACTCACCACGGGTGCCGCGAGGCTTGCCGAGGATCGCGATCGTAACCCATTCCCGCCCGCGCCGGTCTGCGTCCGGATCCCGTTGCTCCATTGCAATATCCCGCCCTGGCAACGAGCCTATTCCATGATCTCCAGCGTATAGCGCCGATGGTGCTTCATGCTGACGGCGTTCAGGAGGGTGCGCAGCGAGCGGGCCGTGCGGCCCTGCTTGCCGATCACCTTGCCAACGTCCGAGGGATCCACCCGCAACTCGAGAACAGTTGCCTGCTCTCCCGCCACTTCGTTCACCCGCACGTCATCCGGCTGGTCCACCAGCGCCTTGGCAATATCTTCAATCAACTGTCGCATTCGAAACCCCGCAAACCAAAATGCCAAGGTAGCAATCCGGCGGGAGCACTGTCCGCCCCGTCAGGCCGCGGATCCCTCACCCGCATGCGTGGCATCTTCTAGACGGCTGCCACCGACTCCTCCGCCTGCTTCTTGATCAGGCGCTTGACGGTATCGGAGGGCTGTGCGCCGTTGCGCACCCAATAGTCGATGCGTTCCTGGTTGAGCGTCAGCTCGTTCGGCTGAGCGACGGGGTTATAGTTGCCCACCACTTCGAGGGCCTTGCCATCGCGAGGGTTGCGGCTGTCGATGACAACCACGCGATAGGTCGGCTTCTTTTTCATCCCAAATCGGGCCAATCGAATCGTCAACATACTTTTCTCTGTGCTCCTGAAAAACTCAAAAACTCTGTCCGCGGTGCTTCTCAATCGAAGGCTTCCGCTTGGTCGTTAGAAGGGAAGCTTCCCGCCCCCCAGTTTCGCCAATTGCTGCACACGCCGCGCCATCTTGCCGCCGGGCATGCCACCCGGGCCGCCCATCATTCCGCTGAAGCTGCGCATCATCTTGCGCGCCTGCCCATACTGCTTAAGCAACTGGTTCACTTCCTGCACGGAACTGCCGCTGCCGCGGGCGATCCGCCGGCGGCGCGAACCGTTAATCAGCATATGGTTGCGCCGCTCCTTGGGCGTCATCGAATTGATGATCGCCACAATGCGCGTCAGTTCCTTTTCGTCCACCTTCACGCCCTTCAACTGATCGCCCATGCCGGGAATCATTTTGAGGATGTTTTCGAGCGGACCGAGCTTGCGAACCTGGATCAACTGATCGCGAAAATCTTCCAGGCTGAACTCATTGTGCAGGAGCTTATCCTGCATTTCGAGTGCCTGCTTCTGGTCAATGCTCTCCTCTACCTTCTCAATAAGGGAGAGCACATCGCCCATGCCGAGGATGCGCTGGGCCATGCGGTCCGGATGAAACTCTTCGAGAGCTTCGGTCTTTTCGCCCACGCCCAGAAATTTGAGGGGCTGGCCGGTGACGTACTTAATAGACAGGGCCGCACCGCCGCGCGCATCGCCATCGAGTTTGGTGAGAATGACGCCCGTGATGCCCAGCCGCTCATGGAACTCCGCGGCGGACTTCACCGCATCCTGGCCGGTCATCGCGTCGGCAACGAACAGAATCTCGGTGGGGTTCAACTGCGCCTTCAACTGCTGCAGTTCGTTCATCAGCGCATCGTCGATATGCAGGCGGCCGGCGGTGTCGACGAGCAGCACATCCCTGCCCCGGTCCATGGCCTCGCGGCGCGCCCTGACGGCGAGGTCGAGCGGCTTATCCATGCCGGGCTCGCCCTCATAGATGCCCGCGCCCACCTGCTTCGCCAGCACCTTGAGCTGTTCGCGCGCGGCGGGACGGTAAACGTCCACCGAAACCAATTGCGGAGAGTGGGAGTTCTTCAAGAGCCAGCGGGCCAGCTTCGCGGTGGACGTCGTCTTTCCCGAACCCTGCAGGCCCACCACCATCACCACCGTGGGCGGCTGACTAGCGAACTGGAGTTTCGAGTGCTTGGAACCCAGAATCTCGGTGAGTTCGTCGCGGACGATCTTCACCACCTGCTGCGCGGGCGAGAGAGCGGTGAGCACGTCCTGCCCCATCGCCTTTTCCCGCACGTTGGCGATGAACTGCTTCACCACCTTGAAGTTCACGTCGGCTTCGAGCAGCGCAACGCGGATCTCCTTCAGGGCGGCTTCCATGTTCTCGGAAGACAGCTTTCCCTGACCGCGAAGATCCTTAAATACGCGCTGAAGCTTTTCGCTTAAACTCTCAAACATAATCTACTTGCCGGGTACTCTCGGCCGGACCGAACGCCGCTTCCGCCCCGCAAGGCCGTAGCCCAAGCGCAACCGCATCGCATCGGCGAGGAACGGTAACACGAGGAATCCGGAAACCGGCGGCATCCTGGGGGCAAACACGAACCGAACCCGGAGAGGCGACGGCACACCACAGGCGGACAGCAAAAGTGCCTCGTACCATTATAGATGGGCGAAGCGTCGCTGTCATTTTCGGCGGACGGGCGGGGAGAGTGCCCTCGGCCCAGCGCCACACGCGGGAAACGCCACGGACCAGGTTCAAGGGAACCTGGAGCCCGATTCCCGGCACACGAGGCAATCAGCGTTTGTGGAAGCTGCTCTCGGAATGGATGCGCGGCGTGGGGAAGGTTTCGGAAATCTGGTCATGCCAGCCGAGACTCTCTTCCTCGAACAGAATCCAGATGTACCCGATGCACAGTGCGATAAGGCCGACAAACTCCGCCCCGTAGCGGAGCCAGCGCTGGCGAGGAGTGGGATCCTGTCCGTCCAGGCGCACCAGCCGCAGGCCCACGGCATTCCAGCCGATGGTTTCCCATCCGAAGCTGACAAACACGGTGAAGTAGGCAAAACCGACGCAGAAGGTGACCGCGCACAAAGCCGTTGCGATTGCCGTATCGCGCAGGGGAAAATCCACGTGCCACACGCGCAGGCAACCGGCAAAAATGGCGCTGAGCGCCATCGATAGCAGGAAAATTACCACGCTGTCCCAAACAAATCCCAGGGTCCGGTGCATCCGCGAGGCCACCGGATGGTCGCATCGAACGCTCGCTTCCACGGAGTTGGCAAGCTGCCGGACAGGCGTGCCAATCGGCGTAAGGAACTCAAGCGTACCCTGTTCGAAGGGGAGCATGTCCGACTTCTTCCGCTTGCGAGCGGGTTTGCGCTTCGCGGGAACAATGTAGCCGTGCGTCGCATCGGCGCGCTCCAGCCGCAAGGACGCCGGCATGCTCGCGAAGTCGCCCGGCGAGAACAGGCTCGGCTGTCTGCCGGGAGGCACCATTTCGAGGCGCGGGCGCTCCGGCTGCTTCCGCTCCGTTTGCGTCCGCTCCCGCGCGGCGGACGACCGGCCTCCATCATGATCCGAATCGGCGTCCAAATGCCGATGCAAATGGCGAGCCGTCGAGTCCGTTGAAATCAGACCCGGTTGCAACTCCACGGAAGGCCGGGTAGCTGTCACGGCGTTCGGAACCACCTGCGAGAACCGGGGCTCCCTGGAAACGACAAACGGCTTCACGGTGCCGCTTTGCGTGCCAAAATCGTGCGCGAAGGGGGCGCTTGTATTTCCGCTGACGGAGAAACTCGTGCCGCAGCGTACGCATCGGGTCTCGTATGCGCTGTTAATGGTGCTGCATCGGGGACATTTCATGACGTTTCTGTCAACTCGCTCTGGCCGGCAACTCGTCCGTTCCCGACGCCGCTACGGAGACCGGCGGAACGCTTGCGCCCGCTCTTGCGCTCATGCTACCGTCGCAACGTTGGGCAAAATCGCACACCGCTTCGTTTCCACGGATCTTCTATCGAATAACATATTTGCCCATTTTTGTCATATCTTTTCTAGACATACGCCGTTCTTTTCAAGTCCGGCTATTCGAATATCTCTATTTATTCCCCTTTTATTCTCCAGTATTACCGCACAAACTCCGCCATCGGAACTGCCGGATGTGTCAGGGGAAATCTTCAACCGGCTGTCGGTACAGCGCGCGCTGAATCCGGGGGAAGTGCTGGTTCTGGCGACATATAAGGAGATCGAAGGCGATTGGACGCACCTCAAAGGGGCCGCCGAGCTGCGCTCGCCCGGCATGATTCTGCGCGCCGACGAAATCGATTACAACAGTGCGACCGGCTATAGCGAAGCGCGCGGCAACGTGTATTACGAGAACCAGGAGCGCAAGGAGAAAATCTGGGCGGCGCGCGTTGAGTATTTCACGCGGGAAGGCCGGGGCAAATTCTACGACGTGCGCGGCGAGACGTTCCCGAAGATCGAAGCTCGCCCCAACCTGTATCGCACGGAAAACCCGTTTCACTTTGAAGCCAAGTGGGCGGAGCGCGAGGATGGAACCTACATTCTGCACGAAGGAATGCTGACCAACTGCGTGCTGCCGGACCCCTGGTGGACGCTGAAGGCACCCAGGTTCACCATCGTCCCCGGCGAAAGCGCCCGCGTGCGCAACGGTATTCTGCGCATCCGGGGGATCCCGATTCTCTTCGCGCCCTGGTTCTACAAATCGCTCAAGGAAGGTGAACGCCGGAGCGGCTTTCTCACCCCGAATATCGGCAACAGCAACCGGCGCGGGCAGATGTTCGGCGGGGGCTATTACTGGGCAATCTCGCGCAGCTACGACGCCACTTACCGGGCCCAGTACTTCACCACGCGCGGCCTTGCGCACCAGGTGGATTTTCGCGGCAAGCCCACGGCGGATAGCGACTTCAACTTCGCTCTTTACGGCGTGGCCGATAAAGGGTTGCTCGTCAACCAGGTCGTGAACGTCGCCGATCCGGCTAACCCCGGCTCCACCATCGCCGTCACGCAGTCGGCGCGGCAGAAGGCTTCCGGGTTCAGCATCGACGCGGCCGGCCAGACGAAGCTCCCGTACGGTTTTTATGGGCGTGGCGAACTGAACTACCTGAGTTCGTTCCAGTTTCGCCAGGAGTTCACGGAATCGTTCAGCGAGGCGATCGCCTCGGAAATTCAATCGGTCGGGTTCGTGGAAAAGGATTGGTCCACGTTCCACCTGAGCACGGCCTTCAGCCGCTTGCAAAACTTCCGCACCAGCGAATCCGACATCATCTCGATCCGCAGGCTCCCGGAGGTTCGCTTCGCGAGCCGCTCCCGCAAGTGGGAGAAGGATGCGCCGGTCTACGTTTCCTTCGATACGGCCTGGGGACTGGTGCGGCGTTCACAGCCGCTCTTCCAAACTCGCCAGTTTGTCACCCGCGTCGATCTAGCGCCCCGGATCTTCCTGCCGCTCGAATGGAAGGGATTCCACATCGTCCCGAGCTACGCGCCGCGGCTTACCTATTACGACAGCCGCCTGATCAATGAGGACGTTCGCGGCGATAACCTCGGCCGGGGCTCCCAGGAGTTCGCGGTGGAGATTTTGCCGCCGAGCCTCTCCCGCGTCTTCAACCGCAAGGGCATCTGGGGCGAGAAACTGAAACACGTCATCGAACCCCGTATGGCCCTGCGCTACGTGAACGGCATCGGCGAGTTCAACGACATCATCCGTTTCGACACCACCGAATTGCTGTCGAATACGAAGGAAGCCGAGTTCAGCCTGACGAACCGCTTCTTCGGGAAGCGCGGGGACAACGTGGAGGAGATCTTCTCCTGGGAACTCCGCCATAAGCGCTACTTTGACCCGGATTTCGGCGGTGCGGTGGTGGCGGGCAGGCGCAATGTAGTTGCGAGCGCGCTCGATCTGAGCACCTTCACTTTCCTGAATCAGCCCCGGCACTATTCGCCGGTGGCTTCCACCTTCCGAATCTCCCCGGCGACTCGCTACGGCATTCTGTGGCGCGCGGACTACGACCCGTTTTACGGGCAATTCCTGAACAGCATCACCGCCGTGGACGCCCGGTTCGGCGACTTCCTGGCCATCGTGGGGCACAACCGCGTGCGGTCCACGCCATTGCTGGCGGACCCGAACCAGAAGATCAGCGACGAAGCGGCGCGCGATGTGCCGAGCAGCAAACTGCTCTCCCCCCCCGCCAACCAGTTGCTGACGACGCTCGCCTGGAAGGACTCCCTAAAGAAGGGGTGGAGCGCGGCCTTCAATAACTGGTACGATTTCCGCACTTCGTCCATCGTCACCTCCACGGGTCAGCTCACGTATAACACGGATTGCTGCGGCTTCAGCGTCCAATACCGCCGCTTCGGATTCGCGAACCGGAGCGAGAACCAGTTCCGCTTCTCCCTCACCATCGCCAACATTGGCGCGTTTGGCACGCTGCGCAAGCAGGAACGCCTTTTCTAGTGCACGCCGGGCGCGGTCACGTTCCGCCGCTCCTCGGGTGAAGAACGGAAGACGTTCCCGGCCTTGCACGCCGGCATTACAATAGATGCAGGTTTACTCCGCTGGTAAACCTCCTGGCGGCCGGGCGATTCGGACTGGGATCCAATACCGCGCAAGGCGGTATTTTCGCAATTCCTGCATCGGCCGCTAACCTGGGAACCTCTAACCAAATGGGAGTTCTTAGAATCATGCGTTTCCTCCGTAGCCTCGTTCTAGTTGCCGCTTCCGCGTGCCTGACGTTCGCCGCCAGCGCCGCTTCCCACGAATCGCATCACCCCGGAACCTCGTCCGCCGCGCTCACGGGCACCTACATGGAAGCGCGCACGGCCGACGTCTACATCGGCGAGTGCTTCCGCAACTCGGAAGTGGGTCTGGTGGGCGACCTTGGCGTGATGGGCTGGAATGTTTCGAAAGGTTCGTTTGATGGCGTGAAACTAGACGGGCTTTCCGTGATTGCCGTGGTGCGCGCCAGCAGCACGATTGGCAACATCCACCAGAACTACCTGCCCTCGAAGGCGGTGCTTGTGGTGGATGCCAAGGCCAACGCCATGCAGCGCATCGCACTCGAAAACATGGCCAGGAAGCTGGGCGGCGCGCTGGTGAATGATGTGGTGGCCGTGAACGTGGAACCGATCGCAATGGCGTTTGAGGGCGGCGACGTTCACAGCCGGGAAGGCTTCCTGAAGGCGGGCACGCTCGTGAACCTGCAAACCCGCGCCATCGAGAGATCGGACAAGATCTGCTCCCACGAAGATACGGTGTATGAGCCGATGACCAGCGGGCTCGACCATGCGATGCCCGCCTACACCATCGCGAACACCTTCACGGGCAAGGGGCTCAACACCACCTGGAGCAGCCCATACAAGCTGAGCGCGTTTGTGGGAACCTTCGCGGTGAACGATGGCGGGATGCTGATTTCGCACAACGAGTAAGCGCCCCGCTCACTCGCAACGGAAGGGGCGTCGCGCCGCCGTCGCCTCTCCGCCTTTTCCGCCGGGGAAGCTTCCTTGCCGTGGCGCGTTACCGGGGCGGCAGCGCCGCGTCTTCGATGGCTTCGCCGTGCAAGGCGGCAGCCTGCTCCAGGACGCGGCGGGCGTGTGTTGCGGCGGCTTCGACGTGCTCTCCGTAGCGTGCATTCGGGCGGCCGACACCCCCGTTATACGCACCCACCGCCATTTCCACGTTCCCGTCAAAATGATCGATCAGGTAGCGGAACAGCACCCCCGCGTACAGAGTGAGCCAGTGGCTGTTGACCTCGTCGAAGTAGAGCGTCTTCGGCGGCAGGAGCCGCTCGGGCAGTTGGCTGTAGTCGCGAACGCCCTTCTTTAGGTCGTCCTGATAGATCCGGTGCGCGAAGCGGAGCGTTTCCCTGGTGATCTGCCAGACGCCCGTGGCATAGTTCAGCACGTATACGCCGCGGCGGCCGCGCTTCAGTACGATGTCGCCCCGCTGCGGCTTGCGCTTCCAGACGCCATGGTTCACGTCCCCGCGCAGATCCATGTAGTTGTTCTCCACGGCGGCGATCCCCAGGAACACATCGAGCGGCAGACCGTAGAAATCGGCCACGGCGATGATGTCCGCCGCCAACTGATCGGCCACCTCCGGGGAAATGGGTCGCGGGCGCGGTTCAAGGCGATAGCGGATGCGCGGGTCCACGCGCGACTTGAAGAGCATGAAGCGCCGCGCATACTGCTTCAGTTCCGCGGGGGAAAGGCTCTCCAGTTTTTCTCGTACGGGCCGGTTGTAGGCGGCGACGAAAACATGGGTCTCCGCGCGGGCGCGGCCAACGTCTTCCGGATCTATCTGGAAGACCATCCAGCTCTTCACCAGCCCTTCCGCCTTCAAGCGCTCACCTTCGCCATACACCGTCAGCCAATTGTTCCCGGCGTCCACCAGCATTCGGTAGACCACGCGCGGGCCTTCCTCCCTCGGCGTCAGGTACACGGGCCTGCCGCCAAGCGCCTTCTGGTTGCGCAGAAAATCGAAACTCAGATAGGCGAGCAGTTCGTCGTGAAAATACTCCACCTCCGCCACCAACTCCGCACGGCCGGGCGTGGCCGAGACGGGAGACACCGAGGGAGAACCCCCGTTCCAACTCCATACGGGAAGCAGCGTGACAATCCGTGCCGGAATCGGCTTCACCCGGTAGAAATCCCAGAAAAAGTAGCCGCCGGTGGCCGCAACCGTAGCCAACATCAGGAGCGACACGAGAATCGCCCATTTGCGAAGGGGAGCGGGTTGGGAACCGATTGCCACCTATTTCTTTAGACCACGTTCCCGCCATAAGGGATACAGTGGGCTCGCGCGCTTCGTGCATCGCCGCCCCATGCGATAGAGTGACGGAATGCGAATCTGTCTCCTCCTCCTGCTCCTTCTGATTCCCGCCTATGCCGAGACCCCGGCCACGGCGAGCGCCATCCAGCCCACGGGGCGCATGCAGCTTTTCAACGGTAAGGACCTTAGCGGCTGGTATACCTGGCTGCGCGACCATCGCTATGAGGACCCGAACGGCGTTTTCACCGTAGTTGACGGCAACATCCGCATCTCCGGCGAGGATTGGGGCGGCGTCACCACCAGGCAGTCCTACCGCAACTATCACCTGATCGTCGAGTGGAAATGGGGCGGAAAGACGTGGGGAAACCGGGAGAAGCGCGCGCGGGACGGGGGCATTCTGGTGCATGCCGTCGGGCCGGATGGGGAGTATAACAAGACCTGGCTCGAATCGATCGAATCCCAGATTATCGAAGGGGGCGCGGGCGATATCATTCTGGTTGCCGGGAAGGACAAGCCGCGGCTGACCATGGAGACGCGGAGCCTCGGCAAGGAACTCTACTGGCAGAGCGGAGGCACGGCCACCACGCGAGACAGCGGGCGCTTCGACTGGTGGGGACGCTCCCCCGAGTGGAAGGACGAGCTTGGTTTCCGCGGCCCGCATGACGTAGAGAAACCCACGGGCGAATGGAATCGCCAGGAGATCATCGCCAACGGCGACAAGATCACCTGCATCCTGAACGGGGTGGTTGTCATTCACGGCTACGGCTCATCGCACCAGGCGGGCAAGATCCAGATTCAATCCGAAGGCGCGGAAATCCTCATTCGGAAGGTGGAGTTGCGCCCGGTGGGCAAGATTCCGAAACTCGTGAGCCCGGACGGCAAGTAGGCAGGGGAGAAGGACGCAGCAGTCACCCGTTCGGCCGCGATCCCCCGATATCCCGCGCACCCAATAGAGCTATCCTGAAAGATGCCCAGGCAGGCCGCTCCCGTGGCCCCGGGCCATCCTTCGCTCATGGCAAAGATCAAGCCGTATTCGGCAAAAACAAAAGAGAAGCGGAGAGCCGCGAAAATGGAGCTGGCCCGGGGCCTGCCCTGCCTGCTGGTGGTGCTGCTCGGGATGCTGCTGCTCTTCTATTTGTTTTTCCTCGCATTGAAAGGATAGGAATGCCGCTTCGCACCGACGGCCGCGCCGCTGACCAGATGCGCCGTGTGACCGTGACACCGGACTACTTATTAACCGCCGAAGGCTCCGTGCTGATCGAGTTCGGCCACACACGGGTGCTGTGCGCGGCATCGGTGGAGGAATCCGTCCCTCCGTTCAAGCGAAACAGCGGGGAGGGTTGGGTAACGGCGGAATACTCCATGCTTCCCAGAGCGACCGCGACGCGGACGCCTCGGGAGGTAACGAAAGGGCGCGCCTCCGGACGAACTCTCGAAATCCAGCGCCTGATCGGGCGCTCTTTGCGGGCGATCGTGGATTTGAAGAAGCTGGGCGAACGCTCCATCTTTGTCGATTGCGACGTATTGCAGGCCGACGGTGGCACGCGCACGGCGGCCATCACGGGCGCGATGGTGGCGCTTGGAATCGCGGTGGGCAAGCTCAGCGCCGCGAAATTGACGCCGCCCGGCGTCCTTCGCGATACCGTGGCCGCCGTCAGCGTGGGCATCGTCGGCGGGGTGCCCATGCTCGATCTTTGCTACACCGAAGATTCGGGCGCGGAAGTGGATATGAACGTCGTGCTCACCGGCGCGGGAAAGTACGTGGAACTGCAATCGACGGCGGAACAGGTGCCTTTCGACGACGAGCAACTGGCCGCGATGATCGCCCTGGCGCGCAAGGGAATCGGGGAACTGGTGGCCATTCAGCGCCAGTTCCTCCCCATTTGAAACGGGCCGCCGCGATGGAGAAGACGCGCCTGTTCGCTGCCACTTCGAACGCCGGAAAAGTGCGGGAGTTCGCGCTGGCCGGGACGGAGCTTTCCGGCTACGAAATTGCCCCGCTACCAAACTTCCGCGAATTGCCGACGGTGGAAGAAACCGGAGCGACCTTTGAGGACAACGCCCGCATCAAGGCCGTTCACTATAGCGGCTTCACGAACGATCTCGTGTTCGCGGAGGATTCCGGACTTTCGGTGGACGCGCTGGGTGGCGCGCCCGGCGTCTATTCGGCTCGGTTCTCCGGTATCGGCGCGAGCGATGCCGAAAACAACGCGCTCCTGCTCGAAAGGCTGCGGGGCGTGTCGAACCGTTCCGCCCGTTTCGTATGCGTGATCGCGCTGGCGCGGCAGGGCCGCGTCCTGGCCACATTTGAAGGATCGGCGGAAGGGGAAATTCTGGATGAGCCGCGCGGTGCGAATGGCTTCGGCTATGACCCGCTGTTCTACCATCCGCCTTCCGGATGCACCACGGCCGAACTCGCGCCTTCCGCGAAGCTCGCCATCAGCCACCGCGGCCGAGCCATCCGGGCGCTAGCCGCTTGGCTCAATGGCCAGCACGAAACCGTGACCTAGCGGGATTGCGCGCGCAGCAGGTTCGCGATGCTCACCGTCTGGCCGACGTGGCGCTGCGTGTGCTCGGCGATATGAACAATAAGGCCGATGACGGTGGTCGGCAGTTCTTTGCGGCCTACGCTTCGCTTCTCGGTGATCCGCGCCGGATCAATCGCCCGTACGACGGCCTCGCAGCCCCGGAATGCCGCTTCCACGCCCGCCAGCAGGGCCGCCGCGTCCGCATCGCCGGGATTCTTTTCGTCGCGAAGCACGGCCATTTGCTCCGCGTTCAGGAGTTCTCCGCGAAGATACGTGCCAAGCCGGTCCACGGATCCGGCGATGTGCCGAAGCTGGAAGCCCAGCGTCGGGACTCCGTCAATCCGCCGCCAGACGGCGTCCGCGCCAAGCCCGGCCACCGCACGCGCAAGGTCTTCCCTGGCCATCTCAAAACTCATCAGCAGCGGCGCAACCAGCGGGTGAACCCCCTCGATGGGTCCTCGCAACCAAGCTTCTTCCATAGCCCCATCCTAACGCGGATCCCTGCGAGATCCGCCCTTCCCCCGGCAATCCGTACAAAAGAGGGTTCTCTCCGATACGACCCAAAACGTCTAAGTGGACAGAATTGGTCGCAGTTGCTAAACTCAAAACGGAAAAGCAATGAGGAATCGTGTCGGGATCGGTTCGCGGCCTTTGGTGCGGACGACATGCTGCGAGAGTTATAAAGTGACGGGCGAGCGGTGTTCGGTGTGTCCGAACCGGCTGGAAAATCAGGTGTTCGTCCAAATCGCCATCCCCCCGGCGACATCGGCATCCGGCAGCGCCACCCGTCGCCCCTTCCGTTCCTGCTTCCGCCAGCCGGAAGAACTTCCGGAAATGGCCGCCGTTCTCGGCGATTAAGCGGTATCCACCCTCGAATTGCCCTCTCTTCAAGCCGCGTTCGCCGGCTGCCCAGCCGCGCATCTCGCGCACGGACGCCCTATTGCGCGGAAAGCGCCCACTTCCAGCCAGGCGCCACGCGACGCGCTGCATGGATTAAGCTCCCGCCATATACTTTGAGAGTAACCATCACTTTTTGGGTGAGTTGGAGGAAGACATGACAGATGCAGTGCGCACCATGGCACGGGAAGACCGGAACGTCTCCGGACCGGCGGTTACGTTTTCGATTGCGGACGAATTGAAGCGGCTGCGGGAAGAGCCGGAATGGATTTCCGGTACCCGGAATTCGGTAACGGTGGTGAAGACCGCCAATCTGAGCGTGGTGTTGACGGCGGTGAAGAAGGACGCCACGCTCTGCGGGCATGAGGTGGACGGGCCGATCACGCTGCAGGTGCTTTCGGGCGAGATTGAGTTCGGAGTGGCCGGAGAGCCGCGGACGCTTCGGAGCGGCACCGTGATCGCGCTCAATAACGCCGTCCCGCATGACATCAAGGCGCTCGCGGACAGCGAGTTCCTGCTGACGATCGTGCGGGACGTGAAATAGCGGGGATCGCGCCGCGCTCCCAAGCCATGCCCACAAAGACACGCCGGTGGCGCGACGCCTGCTGGGCGCTTAGGTCGATTTGGGCTTGTCCGCCGCTTCAAGATTGAACGCGACGGCGGCGCGAATCAGCGCAGTAAGCCCCGCCTCGTCGATCTCGTCGCCCTCGGCGATATCGATGGCGCGGCGCATGTTCCCATCGAGACTCGAATTGAAGAGGCCCGCCGGATCCGGCAGCGAAGCACCCTTGGCGAACGTGAGTTTGATCTTGCTCTTGTAGATCTCTCCGGTGCAGACGATGCCCGCGTGAGACCAGACGGGAGTCTCCAGCCACTTCATCTCTTCGGAAATCTGCGGGTCCGCCTCATGGACAATTTTGCGAACGCGCGCGAGCAACTTGCCGCGCCAATCGCCGAGCTTGCGGATCTTCGCGTCAATTGAGGCTGCCGCGGATTCCGCGGGCACGGATTTCTTCATGGTTCCCCTCCCCCAATAACATAGTAATTGACTTGGCTCGATTGGCCACAACGCCGCTCGCGACGATTCGCCGGGCTTCCCGTCGTGGGTTTCGATGACCGCGCCGCACGGGCGGGCCTCACCGGTCCGATTCACCGGCTCGCTCCCTGATAAGATGCGGAGGAACAGAATGGGGAACAACCCCGCGAGCCCAGGCCGGGAACCTCTCGGGCAGAGATCCGGCATTGGCGGAAAGCAGAGGCGACGGGGGACGGAAATGAAGCGTATGAAGCACGCCAAATGGATTCTGCTTCTGGCTGCTTGCCTGGCGGCAAGCGCCCAAAAGCCTCTCTGGAACGTGAGGGACCACATCCCGCTCAGAGAGTTCACCGTGCAGAGCCATCGCGGGGCGGGGGTTCTGTCTCCGGAGAATTCGGTCGAGGCGTTCGACATTGCCTGGCGCTTGCGGACGGTGCCAGAGGCCGATTTGCGAACGACTTCAGACGGCGTGATCGTGGCATTCCACGACAACGACTTCAAGCGGATTCTCCCGCACGCGGATGCCGCGATGCAGGCCAAGGGAATCAAGGATCTCACCTGGAAAGAGGTGAGCGCTCTCGACATCGGCTCCTGGAAAGGCGCGGAGTTCGCAAAGCAGCGGGTGGCAAGAATGACCGATGTCTACCAGATTCTGGTGCGGCATCCGGATCGTCGCCTCTACATCGACATCAAGAACGTGGACCTCGCGCAACTCGCGCGTGAGAGCCGCGCGGTTCACAAGCAACTGATTTTGGCCAGCACGGACTACGGAATCATTCGTGAGTGGAAGCGGCTTGCGCCTACCTCGGCAACGCTGCACTGGATGGGCGGCACGGAAGAGCAGCTTGCCGCGCGGTTGGCCGCTCTGCGCAAGACCGGGTTCGCGGATATCACGCAATTGCAGATTCACATTCAGGTCAGAGCGGACAGCGTATCGCCCAGTGACCGGTTTCTGATCGCCACCGGGGAGGAATTGCGTTCCCACGGCATCCTCTTCCAGGCGCTGCCGATGATGAACAAGGATCCGAAGCTCTTTCAGCATTTGATGGATCTGGGCGTTGCCAGCTTCGCCACCGACTATCCCGATGTCGTGATGGAAGCCATCCGCGAATACTACAAACAAAAGCCATGAGTTCCTCGAAGCAACCGGGTGATCCCCTCCTGAGCGCCGCACTGGCGGCGGCGCGCGAAACCAAACATTTGCGACTGGGCAAGGGTGCACGGCATGAGACGGCGGAAGTGTTCGCCAGTCTCTATGGCAGTTCGCCGGCCATCATCATCGCTGATGAGAATACGTTCGCCGTGGCCGGCCGCGACGTTGCCGATTCGCTGCGCGCCGCGGGGCAAGCGAGCGTTCCGCCGTTGATCCTGGATGGCCCGTCGGCAGGCGCGCCGGTGAAGGCGGAATACGACAACGTTGACCGCGTGCGCGAAGCGCTCAGCAAGACCGACGCGGTGCCGGTGGCGGTGGGCTCGGGAACAGTCGGCGATCTCACTAAGCTGGCGGCACATCAAACGGAGCGGCCATACATCGTTGTGGCCACGGCCGCCTCCATGGATGGCTATACGGCTTTCGGCGCGTCGATCACGTTCGAAGGGTCAAAGCAAACCTTTGAATGCCCGGCCGCGCAGGCCGTGATTGCGGACCTTGACGTAATCGGAGCCGCGCCCGAGGGCATGAACGCTTCAGGCTATGCGGATCTGGTGGCGAAGATTCCGGCCGGCGCGGACTGGCTGGCAGCGGATGCCGCGGGCGCGGAAAGAGTGAACACGGCAGTCTGGAACACCGTGCAGCAGCGTCTGCGCCAATGGTGCGCCAATCCGAAGGGCATCGCGCGCCGCGATCCTGAAGCGGTGGAAGGGCTCATCACCGGATTGCTGATGACCGGCTTCGCGATGCAGGCAGCGCGTTCCAGCCGGCCGGCGTCGGGCGCGGAACACCAGTTCAGCCATTTGTGGGACATGGAGCACCATACGCACCACGGCACCGCCCCTTCGCACGGCTTCAAAGTGGGGATCGGATCGCTGGCATCGACGGCGCTGTATGAGGCGCTGCTCGCGGAGCCGGATGGCGGCTTCGACGTGCGGGAAGCCTTGGACGCCTGGCCGGGTGCGGACGAGATGGAAAAGGAAATCGAGGAGTTGTTCCGTAGCGAGGAACTCGCGGTGACGGCGCGGCGGGAGAGCCGCGCGAAGTACCCGGCACGAGAGCAATTGCAGGAGGAACTCACGGCGCTGAAGGCTGCCTGGCCGGCACTTGCGAAACAACTACGGAAGCAACTGCTTCCCTATGGCACACTTCGCGAAATGCTCGCCGCGGCGGGCGCGCCCACCGACAGCCGCGAGATTGGCATCAGCCCGGAGAGGCTCGCGCTCAGTTGCCGCAAGGCATATCACATTCGGAGGCGATATACGGTGCTCGATCTCGCCCGGCGTACCAGCAGGTTTGACGAGGCAGTTGCGGGAATGGCCGCGCGGACAGGCGTCACAAGATGATTCGGGCACTGGCGGGCGTGCGGCATGCCGTTCTTGACCTGGACGGCACGGTCTATAAAGGCTCCACTCTGTTCCCGTGGACTCTGGGCTTTCTGGAGCAGTTGGGGCAGGCTGGGGTCGGCCATACGTTTCTCACCAACAACACCTCGCATAGCAGGGACGATTACGTCGCGCGGCTGCGCGGAATGGGCATTCCCGCGAGCGCGGATGAGATCTACACCGCGGCCGACGCCACGATCGACTATCTGCGGCGGGAATTGCCCGATATCGCGCGCATCGCCCTGTTGGGGACTCCCTCGCTTGCGGAGCAGTTCGGGCAGGAGGGCTATCACATCGATTTCGAATCGCCACAGGCCGTGGTGGTGGGTTTCGATACGACTCTCGGCTATGCGCGCCTGTGCCGTGCCGCCTGGTGGATCTCGCAAGGGCTTCCCTACATCGCAACTCATCCGGATCTGGTGTGCCCGACGGACGAGCCGACCGTCCTGGTGGATTGCGGCGCGATCTGCGCGGCGTTGAACGCCGCCACGGGGCGGACTCCCGTGGTGCTCGGCAAACCCGAGCCGAGAATTCTCGAGGGCATCGCGCGAAAGCACGGTATCAGGACGGACGCGATTGCAATGGTGGGGGATCGCCTGTACACGGATGTGATGCTGGCGCATCGCGCGGGCGCGGTCTCCGTGCTGGTGCTCTCCGGCGAAGCCACGCGAGAGGAGGCCGAGGCGTTCGAACCACCACCCGATCTCATCGTGGCGCATGTGGGCGAACTCGGCGATGCGTTCCTCTCTGCAATGCAGACATGAGCGTGGGGTTCCGGACTTAGGCGCGGGGTGATTCCAGGACTGCAGCGAACTAAAGAGGCAATATGTCACAACTCATCGGCAAGCTCGGAATGTACCCTCCGCTCGCGTGGGGGTATCTAGGGCTGTTGTTGTTTATGATCGGCGACGGCGTGGAATCGGGATATCTCTCCCCGTACCTGGTGCAGCACGGAATTTCTGAGCCAGGGGTAGCGCTGATCTTCACGGTGTACGGCGTGACAGCCGCCATCGCCGCCTGGTTTTCCGGTGCGCTGTGCGACCTCTGGGGACCGAAGCGCGTGATGTGGCTGGGGCTGGGGATTTGGGCCGTGTTCGAGGTGGCGTTCCTGCTGCTTGGCATTGCGCGCACGGACTATTGGAGCATTGTGACAACGTACGCGCTGCGGGGGTTTGGATACCCGCTCTTCTCTTTTGGATTTCTCGTGTGGATTGCAGCGGCGACTCCGGCACGGCAACTGGGAACCGCGGTGGGCTGGTTCTGGTTTGCCTTCACGGGCGGGCTGCCCACACTCGGATCTCTGCTGGCGAGTTTCACCGTACCCGTGATCGGCTCCTACGCGACGCTCTGGCTCTCGCTCGGATTAGTGCTCGCGGGCGGGCTGGTGGCCATTCTGGGAACACACGAAGCGACGGGACTCCGGCCCCTGGCTTCCGAGGGGGTGCCCGTCATCCGCACGCTGCTTTCCAGCGTCACAATCGCGTGGAAGCGGCCGAAAATTGGCGTGGGTGGTATCGTGCGCATGATCAACACCGCGCCGCAATTCGGATTTCTGGTTTTCCTTCCGCTTTACTTCACCAAGACGGTTGGCTTTGAACTCGCGGAATGGCTGCGGCTGCTAAGCGCGATGTTCCTGAGCAATATCGTATGGAATCTGCTGTTCGGCTTCATCGGGGACCGGCTCGGTTGGCGGCGCACGGTGGCCTTTTGCGGAGGAGTGGGGTCAGCGATCACGACTCTGGCGCTCTACTACACACCGGAATGGTTCGGCGCGCACTACCCCCTCTGCGTGCTGGCGGCCGTTTGCTATGGAGCGACGCTCGCGGGCTATGTGCCGCTTTCCGCGCTAATGCCTTCGCTCGCTCCGGAGCAGCGGGGTGCGGCGATGTCGATCCTCAATTTGGGCGCTGGAGCCAGCGTCTGGGTTGGTCCCGCGATCGCCGGCTTGTTTCTTCCGCGCTTCGGAGTGGGCGGTGTGATGTGGATCTTCGCGGTGCTCTATCTGCTGAGCGCGGCGCTCACCCTTTTGCTGAAACTGCCCTCGGAAGAGCAGGCGGCGATAACGGAGGCGGCTGGAATGCAGCAGGGCGGCTGAGCCGCGGCACTCAGTGCAGGGTGGCCTTCTCCGCCCCCAATCCGGTATTGGCGCGCACGAGTAGCTCCGTGTACTTCTCTTCCGACTGCGGATCCCGGACCGCCAAAGTGCCAATGATCGCGGCAAGGAATCCAACGGGAATGCTCACAATGCCTGGATTCTCCAGCGGGAAGACGGCGGCCGCACCCATGAAACTGGGGCTGAGCGCAATCAACCCGATGCTGCTGATGAGGCCGGCGGCCATCCCGCAAACAGCACCCCCGGTGTGAAACCGCTTCCAAAAGAGCGACAGCAAAATCACGGGCAGATTGGCGGATGCGGCTACCGCGAAGGCCAGCCCAACCAGGAAGGCAACGTTGGCGGAAGGACCCACGAGGATGGCCACACCCACCGCTCCCAGACCGAGCGCAACCGCCGTCAACCGGGCGACAGCCACTTCCTCTCGCGGGGATGTGGACTTGCCGGCTCGCAGAACATTTGAATAAAAGTCGTGCGCTACGGAGGTGGAAGCGCTGATGGTGAGCCCGGCCACCACCGCCAGAATCGTCGCGAACGTGACGGCGGCGATGAAAGCCAGGAAAAGGTCTCCGCCCAGGCGGAAGGCGAGCAGCGGAGCGCTCATGTTGATGCCGCCGTTAGCCGCAATGAAATCCCGGCCCACGAGCAGTGCTGCGCCGATGCCGAGGAACGTGGTGAGCACATAGAAAACACCGATAATCGCCATCGCCCAAACCACGCTCTTGCGCGCGGTGGGGGCATCGGGAACGGTGTAAAAGCGTACCAGAATGTGCGGCAATCCGGCGGTGCCGAGGATGAGCGCGAGCGAGAGAGAGATCAGATTGAGCGGCCCATACGGCGGCTTGTAGTAGAGACCCGGCTGCAGGAAATCCCGCACCACCGGAACGCCGTTCTCGGTATAGCCCACGCGGGTGGCGGCGTCGAAGAACGCGCCGAAGTTGTATCCATATCCCGCGAGCACCAGCGTGGTGAGCAGGATAACGCCGGCCATCAGCAGGATCGCTTTGACAATCTGCACCCAGGTGGTGGCGAGCATGCCTCCAAACACAACGTAGACGATCATCAAGAGGCCTACCGCCGAGACTGAGAGGCTGTAGTCCATGCCGATGTCCTTCATCAACAGGCTGACCATCGCACCGGCCCCCACCATCTGGGCAATCATGTAGAAGCCGCTGATGGTGAGCGTGCTAAGCGCCGCCATCGCGCGCACCGGGCGCGGGCGCAGACGGTAAGCAAGCACGTCCGCCATAGTGTACTTTCCCGAATTGCGCAGCGGTTCCGCCACGATGAGGAGCACAGTGAGATACGCCACCAGGAAGCCGACCGAATACATGAAGCCGTCATAGCCGTAGTAGGCGATCAGGCCGGTGATGCCCAGAAACGAAGCCGCGCTCATGTAGTCTCCCGCAACGGCGAGGCCGTTCTGCCAGGCGGTAATGTTCCTCCCGGCGGCGAAGAAACTGGCGGCGCCGCTCGACTTACGGGATGCCCAGGCGGTGATGCCGAGGGTGGCCACAATAAAGCCAAGGGTCATCAGAATGGCGGTCATTCGGCGGCGTTCTCCTCGGAAGCGTTCAGACCGGACTGATGCCGGGCAAGGATGGCGGCTGCGTCCCGATCAAAGCGGGAGGAGGCCCTCAGATAGAGCGCGGCGACAATCCACGCCATCGGGAACTGTGAGAGTGCGAATACGTAGGCAAGGCTGAACTGGCCGACGACCTTGCGGCTCATCAGGTCCGGAAAATAGCCGGAGAAAATCGGGAGCGCAAAGTAGTATCCGAGAAAAAAGAGTGTCGCGGCAACGATGGAGCGGGACTTGGCGCGAAGCAGCGCCTGAAAATCCGCACCCGCGGCGATCCGGTCCCAACGGCTGGGGGATAGGGAGGAGCCGCGTGCGTTCTCCGCGGCATCGGGCAAGGGTGTAGCGATCATAGTTGCAATTCGTCCAGGGTCAAGCAATTGTGCAAGGGTAACACAGGCGGATGGGATCTCGTCGCGTGGTACGCGCTTTCCAGAGTTAATCAGCGCCGAGATGCCGGTTCAGCGCGCGCTGCTCAAGAGCATCCACGGCCTCAGGATTCGGCGCGGGGGTGACGGGAAGACTTCGGGAAAGCACCGGGCCGCGCCGTTCCCGGAACGTGATTAACGCGCCCGCGAGAACGGAGATTCCGTTCGTGAAGTGATAGAGAAATTGAAAGGGCAGCGTGGCCATCAGGAATGCGACGCCGCGCTCGCGCGCAAAAAACGCGTAGTAAGCCTGGTTGAGGCCGAGCAGGAGCAGCGCAAGACATGCAGCCGCGAGGATCTCCGGCTCGCGGGGCAGATCGAGAACGAGCGCGGCCAGCAAGACGCCGAAATAGGCGGAATAGCAGAAGTCCTCAAGGCGAGAGCGCCGGTTCTCCGGTCTTCGGCGGAAGAAGACCGCGAGCACTACTCCTAATGAGAGGCAGACAGCAAAAAACGTAAGGCCGTTCAGGACGGCGAGGCCCAAAGCGACCGCAACCGTGAAGAACGGACCCAGCCATCGCAAGACCCTTGCGCCCGCGGCGGGCGGCTCCATCCACCAGGCATGCAACAGAATCAGCACGAACAGAAGCATCCCCATCAGGCTGGCGACGGGGAGCCGGATGGCGGCGAACGCGAAAGCCAGCACCATCAACCAGGCCACCGCCGTGCTGATGCGCTGGGCGATCGAGACATTGAGATCGTTGGGGACAATGCCGGTGCGCAGAATCAGGCGGGTCCAGGGGATGCCTCGATACAGAAGGTCTGTTTTCCAGGTGCTCCAGGCGGTCCAGCGTTTCGCGTGCGTGCAGAGGATCGCCGGATCGAGCAAGATGCGAAATCCATGCTGGCGAAGACGGTAGCCGAGTTCGATGTCCTCGATCGTAGCGCCGCGATAGGCGTGGTCAAACCCACCGACCTGTTGGAATACGTCCTTGCGGATGGCACCGCAGCCGGCCCAGAAGGTTTGTGCTTCGGCCGCGCCGTGCTGGTGAACGAAGTGATGGGAGAGGTTCTTCCATTGGGAAACGAAGTTGGGGGCGGTTGGCCGCGTGTCGTAAGAACCGAAGACGGCATCCACCTCCAGCCGCTCTTCAAGGATGCGAACGATGCGGGCGATAGTGCCCTCCCGCTCCGGCGTGCCAGGGTGAACGCAGACATCGGAATCAAGGAAGAGGAGCACCGTGCCTGTTGCCTCTTCCGCGCCGATGCCGCGCGCAACCGCAGGTCCGCATCGCCCCCTCGTGGAGAGGACGGTGACGCCGAATTCCTCGGCAATCCGGGCGCTGGCGTCCGTGGAACCGTCATCAACGACGATGATCTGGCCGGGACGGCACGAAGAGTCCCGCAAGGAGCGGAGCGTATCGCCCAGAGTTGCGGCCCCGTTGTAGACGGGAACGATCACTGATACGGAAAGAGCGTTCAAAGGTGATGGCCGTGGCGCTCCCATGCTGTCCGATCCTGAATACCAATCTGCGCGGCTAAGAGAAGCTTACCATCGCCAACGCGCTTATCGGCGAGCACAGTGCCATTTCGTTCTATTTCCGTTCCAACCGGCCCGGTACTCGGGGCTGGGTACGTTCGAGTTCAGCCAACTCCTCTTCGCTCACGATGCCTCCGGCCTCATGGTATTCTTCTTCCGCATTGACGTCCCAGACGGAGTACGAACCGCCAAGCAGATTGCGCGCGGCCAGCATCGCGCTCAGCATGGAATGATCCTGATTGTTGTAGCGGTGCATTCCATTGCGGCCCGCGAACTGCAGGTTCGGGATACCTTGAACGAACTCGCGAATCACGGTGAGCGCGGACTGATACTTGTCGTCATACACCGGGTAGGCTTTGGGTACGCGAACCACGTGCCCATCGAAAACCTTGGCGGGGTCGCCGAGGCCGATGCGACCGATCTCGCGTTTGGCCTGCTCTACCAACTCCCGGTCGGAACGGTTCCATAGGGAATCCCCTTTGAAGCAAAAGTACTCCATCCCGAGGCAGGTGGTGGCGGGGTCCGGCACCATGTGGGGGCTCCAGTTCTTGAAGTTCTGGATGCGGCCCACATCCACCGAGGGGTCGTGAATGTAGATCCAGTTGTCCGGGAACATGTGTTCTTCCCGGAACATCAGGGCGACGATGAGGAAGTCGCGATAGCTCAGGCTGTTGGCGGCTTCCAGAACCCGGTCGGGCGGTGCGGGCGTGAGATAGCGGAAGAAGTTGCGAATCGGCATGGAGGAGATCACGTTCTCCACCGGGAATCGATGCTCCCCCGCGCCGATTGCGGTGATGCGGTTGCCGTCCCATTCAATGCGGTCAATGGACGTGTTCATCCGGACGGGATTCCCGGCCGCTTCCACGATATCCCGCGTCCGCTCCCACATCATGCCGGGTCCCAGGCGGGGGTAGACGAACTCATGGATTAGCGTCTTGATGACACGGCCGTTCTTTCTGGACGGAAGCAGCCCGGAGAGCGCGTTGCGGAGCAAGGAGATCATGTCCAGCCCGGCGATGCGCTGGGCGGCCCAATCTGACCGAATTTCGGTGCAAGGCATGCCCCAAACCTTCTCCGTATAGCTCTTAAAGAACATCGAGTACAGGCGGGTGCCAAAGCGGTTGCTGATATAGGTTTCGAAGTCGTCTTCCGGCAGCCGCTTCTTCACCTGGGCCAAAGCGTAACTGGCGACGCAGCGAGAGGACTCAAAAACACCCAGGTTCAAGAGAGCGTTCATCGGCTCGAGCGGATATTTGAAGAAGCGCTTCTTGTAGTAGATCCGGGAGAGCCGCGGGCGCGAGAGCAGGTCTTCGCCCAGCACCTCGTGCCACATCTTCTCCACCAGGGAGACCTTAGTGAAGAATCGGTGACCGCCAATGTCGAACAGATAGCCGTTGTAGTTGACGGTCCGGGAGATGCCGCCCACCACGGAATCCTGTTCCAGCACCTGGCAGGATGCGCCGGAGCGTGCAAGTTCCCAGGCAGCCGAGAGCCCGGCCGGGCCCGCGCCGATGATGGTCGCTAGAGGGGGGGAAGACGAGTTCTCGGATAGCTTCGTCAATTTGATCTCTCCCTTATCACTAAGCATCAAGGCAAAGCCGCCGTTGTGCGGTGCGCGTCCGAATCCTCTCCATACGCTAGCAGACTCCCGGCCGTCCCGAAGGGAAAGGTAGTACTTCCGCCGGGGTGGTGCGGGTCCAACTGCTAGACTACAGGCTGATGCCGCCGAAATTCCTGATCTCCGCCGGAGAAGCGAGCGGGGAAATGTATGCCTCTCAACTCGTGGCGGAGTTGAAGCGGCGCTATCCGGCAGCGGAGTTTTTTGGGTGTGCCGGGCCGAAGATGCGGGCGGCGGGGGTACGCTCCGTGGTGGATGCGGAGGCGCTCTCCGTGGTGGGACTCGCGGAGGTGGTGAGCCACATTCCGCGCATCTACCGGGAGTTTCGCAAGCTGGCCGCGGCGGCGCGAACGGAGCGGTCCGATCTCGCCATCCTCACCGACAGCCCGGATTTTCACTTTCGTCTGGCCGCGAAACTTAAGCGGATGGGCGTACCGGTGGTTTACTACGTGGCCCCTCAAGTCTGGGCCTGGCGGCAGGGTCGGGCGCGGACGATGCGGCGGATCATTGATCTGCTGGTGTGCATTTTCCCCTTCGAGCAGGCATTCTTTGAGGAACGTGGCATCCGCACGCTCTATGCGGGGCACCCGCTTACGCGGATGTTCCGGCCCTCCATGAGCCGTGCGGCGTTTCGCGCAAAGCACGGGTTGCGGGACGATTTGCCGCTGATCGGGCTGCTGCCGGGCAGCCGGGCGGGCGAGTGGAAGCGGCATCTGCCGGTATTGCTCGATGGCGTGGAGGCTCTGCAAGGCAGGCCGCGACCACCGCAAGAGCGGCTGCAATTCGCGCTCGGCGTGCCGGAGGGCGGGATGCCCTGGCCGCACGCAATCCCGCGAAGCGCCGGCGAAGCGGCTTCCCCGGACGCGGAGAAAACGAAGAAACGCATCGCGGCGGCATCCATCCAAACAGTTGTAGGCGAAACCTGGGACCTGCTGGCGCACGCGGACCTCCTGCTTGCCGCAAGCGGTACCGTTACCATGGAAGCGGCCCTGGCGGAGACGCCCATGGTGACCTTCTATAAAGTGTCTCCATTGAGTTGGAAGTTCGGGCGACGCCTGGTGAAGGTTCCGCATCTGACAATGGTAAATCTGGTAGCCGGGAAGCGCGTGGTGCCGGAACTGATGCAGGATGAAGCCACGGGGGCGTCACTGGCGTCCGCGGCGGAAGAACTGCTGGGATGTCCGGAAGCGATGGAGCGGATGCGGGAAGAACTTCGGCGGGTGCGGCGGTTGCTCGTGAGCGACGGGCATCCGATCGAGGCTGCCGCGGATGCGATCGCGGCAATCCTGCGGAATGGCGGCTTCGGGGACGATTTGCTTCGGCAGGGCAAGAGGGACTGAACCGTTTCGGACGACGAGCGGGGCGCGAGGAAGAATCGACAATGGGCATGGTGAACAGTTCAGCGGCACGTACACAGCGATTGGGACGAAGTGCGGTGCTCGCCGCCTGGATGATGATATTGGCGGCCATCGGCCATGCCCAGGCGACGGGGCACGGAGACATCGACGTGACCGCCTACAACATCGCGGTTGCGATTGACCCCGCGATGCAGAACCTCACCGCCACGGCGAAGGTCGCATTTACACTGAAGAGCCCGTACGCCACGAGCGTTTCCTTTGAATTGAACAATGCGCTGGCGGTGAGCCGCGTTACTGATAAGGCCGGCAACGCGCTCGCGATGAATCGCGACCTGAAAAACTTTTCCATTGTCGTCACCTTTGCACAGCCCCTGCGCGCGGGAGCACAGGAAGAATTGAGCTTCTTTTACGGCGGACGGCTTTCGGGCGTGGAGGAATCTCCGGTCTACGGTCTGCGCTTCGCCGCGATCAGCCCGGAGAAGACCTATTTGCTTTACCCCTCGCGCTGGTTTCCAGTGAGCGGATATACGGTGGACCCGTTCCAATGGAATATCGAAGTGACGGCCCCGGCGGCGTTTCAGGCCATCGGCAGCGGCGACAGCAAGGACTCGGCCGGTGAGGCGGGTAAGGCGGTGCGGACATTTACCAGCACGCGGCCGGGCTTCGGCGGCAGCATTGCACTGGCGGTGAAAGACCCCTCCGTGGTGAACGCGGAGGGCGTGCAGACGCGAGTGTTCTTCCGGGATGGAAACACAAAGCTGACCCAGGCCTATGGGAATGAAACCGGTCACCTTCTTCGGCTGCTGCAGAAATACTTTGGCCTGCCCCCTTCGGCCAATCTGATGCTGGTGGAGACGGAAGCGGGGGCGCCGGGCGGGTACGCCGCGCCGGGCATTGTGTTCCTCAACACGCCGTCGATTACGGAGACGGTGAACTCGCGCCTGCTGGTGAATCAACTGGCGCGCCAGTGGTGGGGCAACATGATCTATCCGGAGAGCCGCAATCATCTGTGGCTGTTCAACGGAATTCCGCGTTATGCGGAGTTGCTGTGGCTCGAGGAAACCGTGAACAAGGAAGCGGCGAACGTGGACAAGGAAGCGATGTACATCGACGCGCTTACCGTGACCTATCCGCCCGCGCTGCAAGCATCGCGGATTGAAGATTATTCGCCGGAATACTGGGCGCTGACAGCCAGCAAAGGCGCCGCGACGCTCGAAATGCTGCGTGCGCTGATCGGCGACGATGCGTTCTTCAAAACCATCAAGACGACCGTTGACCAGTTTGCCAACAAAGCCCTGAGCACGGGCGACTTTGAGAAGATCGCCAGCCAGGCGGGCAACCGCGACCTCGGCCCGTTCTTCCTGCAGTGGCTCGAATCGAACAGCGCACCTGAATTCAAGCTGGAGTACACGGTATTCCGGACGCAGAAGGGCTTCCGCGTGGTGGGGAAGATCAAGCAGGATCTTGACACCTTCAGCATGCCGGTGAAGCTGCTGATTGAGACGGAAGGCAACCCGGAAGAGAAGACGGTGGACGTGATGGGACCGGAGACGGAGTTCGTCGTGGAGACCTTCGGCAAACCGAAGAAGATCCGGATTGACCCCGAAACGGATGTGCTGCGCTTCAACCCCAAGACCAGGGTGCTGGTGGCCATCCGTCGCGGCGAGCAGTTCGCGGAGATCGGGCAGTTCAACGAAGCGCTGCTCGAATACCAGAAGGCGCTCGAAGTGAACCGGAATTCGTCTCTGGCGCACTACCGGGTGGCGGAAGTCTTCTTCCTGCAGAACAATTATCAGGCCGCGGCAAATGAGTTCCGGGAATCTTTGAACGGAGACCGGGACCCCTCCTGGACCGAGGTTTGGAGCAACATCAACCTCGGCAAGATCTTCGATGTGAGCGGGCAGCGCGAGCGCGCGGTGAACTCGTACAATGCCGCCATCCGTACGCGCGACAATACCGCCGGCGCACAGGAAGAAGCCGCGAAATACCTGCAGAAGCCATACGAGCGTGGGAGCGGCTCTTAGCCCGCCCCCCCGTCAATTCCGGGGATGGAAAAGGGCAAATAGCGCGGCTCAAGTTAGAATGAGCTAGACGAGCATCTATGCAACCTCAGAAGCTTCAATTTTCGAAGCGCGGCGATTACCGCGAAGACTACGCCAACAGCATCCAACTGCGGGCGAATTTGTGGGACTTCTTTCTCTCCTTCGGATTGATTGATCAGAAGGCTCCCGACGAAGTCTCCATTGAGAGCTTCCAGGGAGTGTATCTCAGCCCGCAGCAGGCAAAGGCACTGCTCAACCTTCTGCATCAGAACATCGCCCAATATGAACAGGCCTTCGGAGAAATCCGCCTGGAGCCCCAGGGCGATAACAACTACGGCCTGACAACGCCGGTGAACTAGATGGGCAGGCGAAGCGCCGGAAGCGAGGCTGCGCCTCCGGACGGGCGCAGGGCCGCGAATCTGCGCGCGAGCATCGTCTTCTTCGTGCTGATCGCGATCGCAACGGTGGCGATCCACTACCCTTTGCTGCGGATGCCCTTCTATTGGGACGAGCTGGGCCAGTTCGTGCCCGCCGCTCTCGATATTTTCGAACGCGGCGCGTGGGTGCCGGTGACGACGCTGCCGAACATCCATCCGCCGGGCTTGATGGCCCTGTTAGCGGGTGTGTGGAAGGTCTTCCGTTACTCGATCGCCGCCACGCGTTTCACAATGCTACTGCTGGCCGCGGCGGGCGTCTTTCTGGCTTTTCAGCTAACCCTGCGCTTGGCGGGCGGCGTACCCGGTTTGCCCGGCTTCACGACGGTGCTGCTGCTATTCACCAGCCCTCTCTTCTATACGCAGGCGATGATGGCGCAGCTCGATATGCCGGCGATGGTGCTGACTCTTGTCGCAATCCTGCTCTTCCTCGAAGAACGCGTGCTGCTTTCCGTCGCGGCCTGCGTCGCCCTGGTCTGGGTGAAGGAGACCGGCGCGGTTCTGCCCGCGATCATGGGCGTCTTCCTGTGGCGCGAAGGCAGACGGCCGGAAGCCGTGCTCTTCGCCTTACCCCTGCTCTCGCTTGCACCCTGGCTCTGGCTTTTGTGGAAGAGCACGGGGAGCATGTTCGGCAATCGCGAGTTCGCGGAGTACAACGTCCTCTATCCTCTGCATCCGGCCCGCCTGACGCTCGGCCTTTTGCGCCGGTTTTGGGAACTTTGCCTGAACCACGGCTACTTCCTCGGTGCCATTCCGCTCGCGATTCTATGGCGGCGCAATGCGATGTTCGCCCGCCGGGAATGGCGTTTTCTGCTGTGGTTCGGAGGGGCGCACGTCCTGGCGGTCACGTTGGCGGGGGGCGCGGTGCTGGAGCGCTATCTGCTACCCGTCCTTCCCCTCTTGATCGCGGGCTTCGCGGTAGCCTGGAGCTTGCTGGGAGGGCGCAAGGCAATCGTGCTGCCGGTGGCAACCGCAACCCTCTCCGCGCTCGGATTCTTCTTGCCGCCCGTGCTGCCGCAACCGGAGGAGAACGACCTGCAGATGACGCGCGCCGTCAAGCTTTACCAGGTGGCGGCGGACTGGCTGGAATGGCGGCACCCGGAAGCAACGGTGGCCACCGGCTGGCCACTCTCGGACGCACTGCAGCGGCCGGGTTTGGGTTATGTGGACAAGCGCTTCAAGGTGTACCGTATCTCCGCCTTCAGCAGGGAAGAACTGGAGCGCATAGCCGCGAAGAAGCCGGACGTCTTCCTGCTCTTCTCGGATGATGAGTTCGCCAGATCATGGATCCACGAACGGATTCCCGCCGTGGACCTGATTCGGGCGGAGTTGTATCAGTGGAAGCCGCCGGTAAGCGGGCGCGAAGTGGAAGAGACGCTGGGTATGCGCGAAGAATCGCGATGGCAGGCCGCCGGTTCGTCGGTGGCCGTCTTCGTGCGGCCGCGGACTTTGGAATGATGGGAAATGCGAATCGCAATGAAGACTTCGAAGTGCAAGCACTGGCTGGCCGCCATGCTCACGGCGTGGTGCGGTCTGGCCGCGCTGCCGGCCGCGGCGCAGGACTATTCGAAATCCGAGATCCAGGAAATTGCACGAGAATTGCGATTCACCGACGGGATCGCCTGGAGCCCGGCGGGATATCTGGTCTTCAGCGACGTTCCCAATAACCGGATCTTTCGATACGTGCCCGGCGGGAAGGCCATTCTGGCCAGGGACCATTCCCACGGCGCGGCGGGAAATGCCTACGACAAGAACGGCGTGCTATACACCGCGGAATCGGCCGCGCGCCGCATCACACAAACGCAAGGCGAGACCTTGACCACGCTGGCGTCGAAGTGGGAAGGCAAAGCCTTCAACGGCCCGAACGATATCGCGGTAAGACGCAACGGAGAGGTTTTCTTCAGCGACGCCGCGTATGGCTCCGCGCGGAAGACGCGCGAGATCGCGCATAACGGAGTGTACCGGATCACTGCCAAAGGCGAAGTCGCATTAGTGAAGGCCTTCGAAACACGCGTCAATGGGCTCGCGTTTTCGCCGGACGACAACACGCTCTACGTCACGGATACAGACCGCCGTCTCGTTTTGGCAATCGACCTCAACGGACGCGGCGAGGCAAAGGACGTGCGGGAGTTTGTCGCGATCCCCGATGCCATCCCGGCGGGGCTCTGCGTGGACAAGCGTGGCAGCGTGTATGTGGCGGCGAGCACGATCCGGATTTTCGATAAGGACGCCCGGGAATTGGGGCGATTCAACGTGAACGGAGAGGCCACCGATTGCGTCTTCGGCGAAGCGGACGGCAAGGCTTTGTTCGTCACCGCGCGGAGCCGCGTATATCGATTGCAGAACCCCGTCGAAGGTCTGCTGCCGCATTGAGGACCCGGCGACCCCGCAATTTGCTGGAATGAAGTTATGTCACCGTCTGAACCGTCGCCCTCCCCCGCTTCTCCCGCGGATTCGCGCCGTTACCCGGCCCGGCCGGTGGTTGGCGTGGGGGCCATCGTCATCGAAGAGAACAAGGTGCTGCTCGTACGCCGGGGCCACGCTCCGCTGCGGGGACGGTGGTCCATTCCCGGCGGCGCGGTGAATGCCGGAGAAAGGCTCGAAGAGGCCGCCTGCCGCGAGCTATTGGAAGAAACCGGGCTCCGGGGCGAGCCGCTATTCCTGGCCGCGGTTTTCGAACGAGTGATGCCGGATGCCCAAGGCGCGGTCGAATATCACTATGTGCTGATCGATTATGTGTTCCGCGCGATCGGCGGCGCCGCGAAACCGGGCGATGACGCGGATGAGCTTGGCTGGTTCACGCTCGACGAGGCAAACGCTCTCGAAATGACACCGGGAACCCTGGCCGTGGTGGTGCGGGCGTATACGGCTTATGAGGCCTGGCGGACCGCTTCGATTGACCCCCGGCCCATGGGACTCTACCTGAATCTGGATGGCCCCGCCGCGGCATCGCGGCAAGGAGAACCCCGCTCGTGAATCAATGGAGCCAGGATCTGCTGGAATTCGATGAGATGAAGGCCATCGTGGGCCGCTATGTGTATTCTGCTCCCGCGCGACGGGCGTTGGAGGCGCTTGCTCCCTCGACGGATCTCGGCGCGCTCCATGAAGCTTTCGCGGACTTGCAGGAGGCCATCGCGTATCAAGCTCAGGCGGTAGGCGGCACCGAGGCCAGCGGCGGAACGCTGTTGCGGCTGAAGTTTTCGACTCTGCCGGACCCCACCAGCGCGGTGGCGAAACTGCGCATTGAAGGCGCCAACCTGGACGAGCGAGAGATCCTCTCCGTGGAGCGCTTTCTGGAGCGAGCGCAGGCATTCCGCGCCCAGTTGCTCGAAGCGTCGCGCCGCTTTCCGCGTCTCGCCGCGCGTGTGCAAAGCCTTGCGGATTTCCGGCCGCTGCTGCGCAAGATTGAAGGCAAGATCCTCCCGGACGGAACCGTCTCGGACGACGCCAGCCCCTTCCTGCGGCGGGTCCGCAGGGATATCGAGAAGCTGCGCAGAGAATTGCAGGCCACGCTTGAACGCTTCCTTCGCAAGTATCGCGAGGAGGGCGTGCTGCAGGAAGACTTCATCACACTCCGCAATGACCGGTACGTCCTGCCGATTGTCTCCGGCCAGAAAGGCCGCGTTGACGGAGTGGTCCATGGCGCAAGCAACAGCGGCCAGACGCTGTTCCTCGAACCGCTCGAAGCGCTGGGGATGAACAACGATCTCGTCCGCTTGCAGAATGACGAGCTGGAGGAGATCCGGAGGGTGCTGGCCGAGATCACGGCGACGCTGCGGGAGATGCAGCCGCGGATCCGGGACGCCGCGGATGTCGTGACGCAACTCGAAGTTCTGTTCGGCAAGGCGGACTATGCCGAGGCGTTCGACTGCGTGACGCCCAGCCTCAGCGATGCTCGGCCACGTCGTCTGACGCTCGAAAAGGCGCGGCATCCGATTCTATTGGACGTACTGCGCAAGCAACGCAAAGAGGTGGTTCCCGTATCGCTTGAGCTGCACGAAGAGCAGCGCACGTTGCTGATCAGCGGACCAAACACCGGCGGCAAGACGGTGGCGCTGAAGACCGTCGGCCTGCTCTCGCTGATGGCGCAATCGGGCCTGCCCGTGCCCTGCCGCTCCGCCAGCTTCCCGGTGTTTGAGAGTGTGCTGGCGGACATCGGCGACAACCAATCCATCCTCGAAAGCCTCAGCACCTTCTCTTCGCATGTGCTGCGGCTGAACGCGATGCTGGCGGAAGCGACAGCGGATTCTCTGATCATTCTCGACGAAATCGGCCGCGCGACTGATCCGGAGGAGGGCGGAGCGCTGGGCGTGGCGGTTACCGACCATTTCCGCGAGTGCGGCGCGTTTACGCTGGTCTCGACGCACCTGCTGCCGATGAAAGTTTACGGCGCGAATTCGCCGCACGTGCTGAACGGCTCAATGGGCTTCGACGAGGCAACGCTTGAGCCCACTTACCAATTGCGGCTGGGCGCGCCAGGCAAATCCGCCGGGCTCGATATCGCCAAGCGGCTGGGCGTGCCGGAAGCCATCCTGCGGAAAGCGCGGGAGACCATGACGCGCAAGGAAGAGGACCTCGGGCGACTGATCACAACGCTGAACGAGCGGCTTGAAGGCGTGGCGGGGCAGGAATCGGAAGCGCGCGGGAGGCTGGCGGAACTGCAGCGGCGCGAAGACCAGCTTGCCGCCGTGTGGAAGCGCACGGAGGCGGAGAAGATCCGGGAACTCGAAGCGCGCTACGAAGCGGTGCTCGCCCGCTTCGATAAGGAAAGCCGTCAATTGCTGGACAGGATGGCGGAGGGCGCGGAATCCAAGCGCTCCCTGCACAATGCGCAGGTGAACCTTTCACGGGCGAAGCGCGAGGTGCGCGAAGACCTGGATCGCGCGATGACGCAGGGAAAGGACGGCAAGCAAGCCGCCCCTTCAATGGTTGATGACGTTGCACTAGAACCAGGGATGCGGTTGCGATTGCGCGACATTCGGGAACCAGCCGTGCTGTTGCGCGTGATGGACGGGGATGTGATCGAGGTGGAGATCGGCTTCATGAAGCTGCAATTGCCGCGCGCCGACATCAAGGAGGTACTGGGGAAGGCGCAGCCCACCGGGCGCGTCACTCTGCCGAAGAACGTGAGCTTCACCGCCGGACCCAGTTCGCATATTCTGCAGCGTGAGGTAAACGTCATCGGGAAGACGGAGGAGGACGCTCTCGAAGAAACCGAGCGTTTCCTTGACCAGGCCATGCTCGCGCAGGTACGCCTTGTGCGCATCGTGCATGGGCACGGCAAGGGCATTCTGCGGAGGGCCGTGCAGAAGATGCTCAGCCACCATCCCAACGTGGCAAAGTTCTACCCGGCGAGTTCGGCGGAGGGGGGAACCGGGGCCACGATCGCGGAGTTGCGGGAAGACTGACACTCAACCGGAAACCCGACGGGCGCTCGCAGGTTCAGCGAGAGACGCCTCGCACAACTGCTCCATATTGGTGGCCAATTTCGCAGCCGGGCGCGATATTCTGGAGCAGGTCCCGAAGGAGGGCCTGCTATGCGAATCATTGTTGGTCTGTTGCTCTTGTCCGGGCTCTCGCTGGCCCAGGCACCCGATGTGAAGACGGTGAGCGGTTCCACCGCCGCGCTTTATCAGATGGCGATTGGCAACGTCATCAAGGCGGCCGAGGCAATGCCGGAAGCCAACTACGGCTTCAAGCCAGTGGATACGGTGAGGAGCTTCGGTGAAATTGCGGGGCATGTGGCTAACGCCCAGTTCACCTTCTGCGGCGCCGCGAAAGGCGAGCAGAAGGCGGCTCCCGGCGCGGATAAAATGAAGAGCAAGGCTGAGATCGTCGCGGCGCTCAAGAGCGCGAAGAGTTACTGCGACACGGCATACGGCATGTTGACCGACGCCAATGCCGGGGATGCGGTAAAGTTCATGCGCGGCGAGCGAGCGCGAATCGGCGTGCTCGAATTCAACACCGTTCACACGTATGAACACTACGGCAATCTCGTCACCTACATGAGGATCAAGGGCCTAGTGCCGCCCTCCAGCCAGCGCTGAGCCTTCACGCGTGAGCGCACGAAATCCAACGTAAGCAGGAGTGGGGCCGCGAGGCCCCGCTCATGCTTTCACGGGCAGCGGGCGCGTGAGTAAACCGGTGAGGAGCGCAGCGCGATCCGGCATGCGACCCACCAGGAGATGTTCATGCGCGGCGTGCGCGCCGTCGCCCACCGCCCCGATTCCGTCGAGCACGGGCACACCCAAAGCCGCAACGAAATTGCCGTCGGAAGCGCCGCCCGTACTCGCCTCCCGCAGGTCCACTCCCAGTTCCGCGGCGATGGCGCATGCGTGCTGGAAATACCGCTTGACGCCAGCGGAACGTTCGAGAGCGGGACGGTTGAGGTTGGCCTCCACGGTGATTGCACAGCGTTTGTCGATTGGCTTGAGCGCGCGCAATTTCCTGACGACCGCTTCGCCGTCGCGCGTCTTCCAGAAGCGAAGATCGCCCCGCAACTCGGCTTCGGCAGCCACCACGTTGGACTTCGTGCCCCCTTGCAACACACCGGGGTTCACGGTCACTCCTTTCGCGAGTTGCGTGAATCCGGCGATGGTCTGCACCTGGCGAGCCATCTCCAGAATGGCACTGGCGCCTGCTTCAAAATCGATTCCCGAGTGCGCCGGACGGCCCTGCACGTGCACGCGATAAAGCCCCGTTCCCTTGCGGGCGGTCTTCAGCATTCCTTCCGCACCCATCGCGGGTTCGAGCACCAGCGCCAGGTCTGCGTCACGGGCGGTCTCTTCCGTGAGGGGCCTTGAACTGAGGCTGCCCACTTCTTCATCCGCCACCAGGAGCAGCGTAACCTGGGCGGCCGGCCTCAGACCCAATTCGCGGATTGCCTCCATCGCCATCAGGAAGAAGGAGATGCCGCCCTTCATATCGAAGACGCCAGGCCCGTACAATCGCCCCGCTTCCTCGCGGAAAGGCATGGTCTTGAGCGTGCCAACGGGCCAAACGGTATCGAGGTGGCCGATGGCAAGCACGCGGCGGTCGGCAGGCGCGCGCTTGAGTTTGAACTCACAGCGAAGGTGCTTGCCGAAGGGTTTTCCGGGAAAGAACTCGACGCGAGCGTGAGGAGCGACCCGCTCCGCCACCCACTCGGCCATGCGCGTAACCGCGGCGGCATCGTCACTGGGAGATTCGATCTCCACCATCTCGCGCAGCAACCGCTTCCACGATTCCTCGCGGGATCGCAGGAAAGAAAGGATTTCCGTCATCGGTTGCTATAATACCGGAGTTGCCCATGCCCACTCTCGATAACAACGAAATCCGCAAAATCCTGCCCCACCGCTACCCCTTCCTGCTGGTGGATAAGGTGCTCGACTATGACGATACGCGGATCGTCGGCCTGAAGAACGTAACGGTAAATGAGCCGCAATTCATGGGCCATTTTCCGGAGATCCCGGTGATGCCGGGCGTGCTGATTACCGAAGCCATGGCGCAGGTGGCGGGCGTTCTGGTGCTGATGACGATCCCGGACCGCGAGCAGAAACTGGTGCTATTGGCCTCCATCGAAGAAGCCAAGTTCCGCAAGCCCGTGGTGCCGGGTGACCAGTTGATCATTGAGATGACGGTGGTGAAACGAAAGACCTTCGTGGCGAAGATGAAGGGCACCGCATCCGTGGATGGCGTCGTGGTGGCGGAAGCCACGGTGATGTGTTCGCTGCAGGACAAGGCGGCCCGGCAGCCGGACGCTTAGGGAGGGCCTCATGCCCATACATCCCACCGCGCTTGTTGATGCCAGCGCCCGCATTGCGGAATCCGCGGATATTGGCCCGTACTGCGTGATCGGCGCCGACGTGGAGATTGGCGCGGGCACGCGGCTGATGGCGAATATCTTCATCGAAGGCCCCACCTGGATCGCGGAAGACAACATCTTCTTTCCCTATTCCACCGTCGGCGTCGCCTCTCAGGATCTGAAGTACAAGGGAGAGCGCGCGGAAACCCGGATCGGCTCACGCAACCGCATCCGGGAGTTCGTCACCATCCACCGCGGCACCGAGGGTGGCGGAGCGCTTACGCGGATCGGCGACGACAACCTGCTCATGGCTTATACTCATGTGGCGCATGACGTTCAGTTGAGCAGCCATTGCGTCCTGGCCAATGGCGTCACGCTGGCCGGGCACGTGACCATCGGGGACCATGCCGTGATTGGCGCGTTCAGCGGAATTCACCAATTCTGCCGCGTCGGCAGACACTCCATGATCGGCGGCTACAGCGTGGTGACACAGGACGTGCTTCCCTTCTCCACCACCGTGAGCGAGCGCGTGATCAAGATCTTCGGTGCGAACCGCAACGGCCTGGAGCGCCGGGGCTTCTCTCCGGAAACGATCGAGCCGTTGCAGAATCTTTTCCGGATCCTCACCAGAGCCAACCTCAACACCTCGCAGGCGATCGAACGTATCCGGGAGCAGGTGCCGCTGACGGCGGAAGTGGAAGAAGTACTCGCGTTCATCGCGGAATCGCAGCGCGGGATCGTGAAATGACACGCGCTTTCCCGGAGAACGCGGCACGCCCGATTTTCGGAATTCCGGGAAGCTTCTTCGTATAATCGCTCTTGAGATGCTGGTCGAGCTGCAGGTGGAAAATTTCGCGGTGGCGGAGAAGTTGCGGCTGCGTTTTCACGCGGGGCTCAATCTGCTCACCGGCGAAACCGGCAGCGGAAAATCGATACTGGTAGACGCGCTTGGATTGCTGCTGGGCGGCCGGGCCGCGACGGAGATGGTGCGGGCGGGAGCGGATCGTGCACGCATTTCCGGACTCTTCGACGTTCCTCGTCATCCCCGCCTGCTGGCACTTCTGGAGGATGCGGGGATCGAGTGGGAGAATGAAGACCTCCCCATCGAGCGCGAGATCGGCGTGAACGGCAAGTCTCGCGCGTTTGTCGCGAGCCGCCCCGCAACCGTCACCCTGCTACGTGAGATCGCCCCTTTCCTGGGCGACATCCACGGACAGAACGACCAGCAGCAACTCTTTGACGCCGATGCGCAGTTGAGCCTCCTCGACGACTACGCGGGGCATCCCGAACTGCTGTCGGAAACCCAGTCCGCCTGGGTACGATTGCTCGAACTGCGGAGGCAACTCGACGAACTTGACCGCAATGAGCGCGAGAAGTTGCGGCTTGCCGATTTGTGGCGTATGCAGTCTCGCGAGATCGAGGCCGTCAAACCGTTGCCCGGCGAAGACGAGGAACTGGAACGCGAAAGCCGCCGCCTGAAGAATGTCACCAAGCTCGCCGAACTGAGCAACGACGCGTACACCCAGCTCTACGATTCCCAGGAGGCCGCCTACGCCCTCGCGCAGCACGCATTGCGGCGCCTCGAAGACCTCGCGCGCATTGACAGTTCGCTGCAAGCCGCCGTGGAGACTCTGCGGCCCGCGCTAATCGCGATTGAAGAGGTGAGCTACACGCTTCGGGACTACATCGGGGACCTCGAAGCCAACCCGTCCCGTCTGGACGAAGTGGAAAGCCGCCTGGTCGCGATGGAGAAGCTGAAGCGCAAGTACGGGGCCACCATCGAGGAGATTCTGGGCTTCCTCGAAGCGACGCAGCAGAAGCTCCACGCGCTCGAGAACGCCGCGGAACACCGCACCCAACTGCAGAACGAAATCAACACCGCGGAAACGGAATACCGGGAGGCGGCGGAACAACTCACCCAGTCGCGCCGGTTCGCGGCGGCGCGCATGGCGAAGGAAGTCGAATCGCAGTTGGCGGATCTGGCCATGAGCCGCGCGGTTTTCGAAGCGGAGCTCCTGCCCGCGCCGGACGGCGTGCGCGGCCAGGACGCAATGCGCTTTCTGGTGTCCGCAAACCTCGGCGAGGAACCGAAGCCGCTCGACAAGATCGCATCGGGCGGTGAGGTTTCCCGCATCGCCCTGGCGCTGAAAACCTGCCTCTCCAGCCTCACGGAAGAACGAACCCTCGGAAAGGACGCTGCCGGAGCGCCTCGCACGCTGGTCTTCGACGAAGTGGACGCCGGCATCGGAGGACGCGCGGCCGAGAGCGTCGGGCGAAAACTGAAGCAGCTCGCGCGGTCGAGCCAGGTGCTCTGCGTCACGCACTTGCCGCAGATCGCCAGCTTTGCCGACCACCACTACTCCGTGGAAAAGGTGGAAACGGGCGGACGCACGGTATCGAGGATTCAGCAGCTCGATGCAGCCGCGCGCGCGGCCGAAGTGGGACGAATGCTTTCGGGCGAGCACCTGACTACGGAAGCCTTACGAAACGCGGAACAGCTCATCCGCATAAATAGTGGAAGCTGAGCGCGGAATTTCCTTTCCTCACCCGGCAACTTGGTGTCTAATATGGCCATGCTCAGGGTGCCAGGGATTGCTCTCCTTTTGGCGTCTCTCTCGATTCCCGTTCTGACGGGCCTGCCTCTCCATGGGGCGCAGGTGGGAGAGAATCCGTTTACACTGCCGGACTGGGTTTCAGTGGAACCCGATCTCTCCTACGGGACCGCCCCCGAACAGAAGGCGGACGTCTACAGACCGGCGCAAGCCACGGAGGGGAAGCGCCCCGGCCTGCTGCTGATCCACGGTGGCGGCTGGAAGGCTGGCTCGCGCAAGTCCGTAGTACGCGTCTATGCAATCCCGTTCCTGCGGGAGGGCTTCGTGGTGGCATCGATTGATTACCGCCTCTCCGGAACGGCCAAGGCACCGGCGGCGGTGAGTGATGCTCTGGAAGCACTGAAATGGTTCAAGAACGAAGCCAAGCGTTGGAACGTCGATACAGACCGTGTGGTTGTAATGGGCGGCTCGGCCGGCGGGCACCTGGCGTTGATGTCCGCATTCGCGACGAAGTCGGCGAAACTCGGCCCCACCAGTGACGTTGCGGCCGTGGTGAACGTGTGCGGACCCTCAGACCTCGGGGAACTTTTGAGCGGAGCCCACCGGCAGGATGTGGCCGACGAGTGGATCCCCGATGGGCCGCAACGACGGGAGATTGCCCGGGCGGTCTCGCCGATCATCTACGTTCGCAAGGGCCTCCCGCCGGTAAAATCGATTCATGGAACGGACGATCCGATTGTGCCCTACGCGCAAACCGTGAGACTCACGCGGGAGTTGCGCGCGAAGGGCGTGGATGCGGAGCTGATTAGCATTCCCGAAGGCAAGCACGGCTTCGACGACCGGACCTGGAATGAGGTGATCTACCCGCAGGTCTTCGAGTTCCTCAAGCGGGTTGGCGTACTGCGGAAAAGCTAGCGCCAGAGCTCGGGTGCGGATCTCTTTCGGCAGAGGTTCGCAAGTTTCTGACCCTCCAGCGGGTTCACTGATATCCTCAAGAAGTGATTCAAAACGCCATCGTTCCCGTCGCGGGCCTCGGCACACGATTGCTTCCCGCCACCAAGAGCCAGCCCAAGGAAATGCTTCCCGTCGCGCGCAAGCCCATTGTGCAATACGTCGCGGAAGAGCTGGTAAACAACGGGGTGAAGCAGATCCTCTTCGTCACCGGCCGCGGCAAATCTTCCATCGAGAATCATTTCGATCATGACCCCGAGTTGAGCCGCCTGCTTGAGCAATCCAATAAGCAGGAACTGCTGGACGCGCTCGATTTCAGCGAGCTGAAGGCCAACTACTTCTACACGCGCCAGCCTTTCCAAAAGGGTCTTGGCGATGCCATTTTGTGCGGCGAATCCTTTGCCGGCCAGGGGCCGTTCGTTGTGGCGCTGGGCGATTCCATCATCGGCTTGAATGGGCAGGCCAGGCTGATCGCGCAAATGGTGGAACTCTTTGAGACGCATCACGCCAGCGCCGTGGTCGCGGTGGAGGAAGTGCCTCGCGAAGCCGTAAGGAACTACGGAATCATCGAACCCGCGAGCATGGATGGGAACGTGATCCGCGTGGCGAACCTGATCGAGAAGCCCGATATCGATGCCGCCCCCAGCAATCTTGCCATCGCGGCGCGATATGTATTCAGCCCCCTCATCTTTGACCTGATCAAACAGGTGAAGCCCGATAAGCGCGGAGAGATTCAGCTTACGAACGCGATCCAGACCATGTGCGAAGAAGGCCGCCGCGTGCTGGCCGTGAAGCTCCCGGAGAATCAGCGCCGCTACGACATCGGCAATTTCCCAAGCTATTTCGAGAGCTTCGTGGAGTTTGCCCTTGCTGACCCGGAGTACGGCGCGGACTTCCGGGAAACGCTCAAGCGCCTGCTGGCGGAATAACGCTCGGCTTCCGGCTGCTCAGGCGCTCGAATCCATGAGCTGATAGCAGACAAGGGACACCACTCGCCTCTGGCCCTGCCCCATGGGCGTCACTTCATGAGGAACGACGCCCCCTAATAGGACGGCCGAATCGCCCGCTTGCAGATCGACGGTGAAACCCAGGTTCGCGCGGCTGGCCGGGATCATGGAAAGCGGAAGGGCGCAGTATTCCGGATACGCGCGCAAGGCGCCCTGCCGCTCTCCTTCCTCCCACAGACAGGTCACGAACGTGACGTCACAAACCTCGATATCACGATGCAGACCGAGGCGATCTCCCGGACGATCATAGACCGTAATTGAGCCGCCGCCCGCATAGCGCACCTCCGCCGAGAGCAACCCCTGCAAGACCCTCAGCATTTCCGGGCCGCCGCAGATCCCGTTCAGACAATGCCCGGCGGTGACACCGCTGACGAAGCGCTCCGGTTGGCCTCCGCGCCAATCCTCCTGGTTGGCGTTGGACCATTCCTGCCGTTCGGCTTTCCCCAGAATGCCCTCCGCTTCCCTCCGGATGGCGGAAAGCGCGGCCGCTCCGGGGAAACCGGCGAGCGCCAGAAAGCCGCCCGCGCGCCAGAGCGCGGATTGCAGCACCTTGGGCCAGCGTTCGGTGAGTTCCTCGTAAGGAGTCATGCCGCAAGGGGTGTTTGATACTGCTCCAACCCCACATACTCTTGGTCCGTGCGAATTGCCAGGCTCAGGTACTGGTTCCCTTCCCTCACCATCAGGTCCAGCGAGAGCATCTGCTCGAGAAATGTGCGGATACTCGCTTCATTGGCCTCGATCGTGCGGCCGGTCAGGCGCGAGGCGAGTTCCAGAATCTGCTTCAGGCTCCGGATCTCATCGCAGAACTCGTAGACCTCCCGCTGCAAGCCGCTGAACGGATAGAGGCGATGCGCATGGGCCGGGCGCGTATCCACAACCATCAGCTCCGGATCCGTGCCGTACTTCTTCACCAGGTCTCCGCCGCGGTTGCTCTTCCAGATCCGGATCGGCTCTTCAAGATCCTTCATCACCGCCTGCGGATCCCGGCCATCGCGATGCTTGTATTCAAAGAAGTAGGCAAGATTCGCCACGGCCTCCGGAGGAAGCGGGTAGAGGAACGCGTACAGCGCGAAAGGCTTCACCTCCACCAGCCCGAACGCTTCGGCATTGTTGAAATTCGGGCTGAACCGGTCGAGCCGGATCGGGCTTACCGCCCCCGGCGGGCGGAGGTGGTAGAGAGCCGGAATGGTGGCGGCCACGTCGTCGTAATCCTGCTTTGTCTCGCCGGGAAAGCCGTAAAGGAAGTTCCAGGCCGCTTCCACGTTATGCTCGCGACAACTCTTCAGAAGCTGAATATTCTGAATAGCCGTTACGCCCTTCTTCATCAGCTTGAGCACCGGGCTGCTTAGGCTCTCGACGCCGGGCTGGACGGCCCAGACGCCCGCCTCCTTGAGCAGTTGGACTTGCTCCGGGCGAAGGTTCGATTTGATCTCGTAGAAGATGTTGTAGCCGGCCTTCTTCGCCTTCAGAGCGGGCAGGAAGTTTTGGAAATAGTCGTGGGCGATGATATTGTCCACGGCCGAAAAGTTCTTCAGGTTGTATCGTTCGCTTTGCCGGTCCAGTTCGGCGATCGTTCGCTCCGCACTCTTCGAACGAAACTTCATCGTGTCGCCGTTGAGGCCGCAGAAGGTGCAATGGGATTTGGCGCCCCACCAGCAGCCGCGCGCGCTTTCGAAGAGGAGCGTCGGGTGGATGCGTTCCTTCAGGCGGCTGCCCGCGATGGCGGCAAAATACTCGGCAAAATCGGGGTCCGGCAGCGCGTCCATGTCATGCACACGATCCTGCGGAGCGGCGACGCATGGCACTCCTTTCCGCCGGTAGATCAGCCCGCGCACATCGTCCGCGGGTGCATCCGTTGCCAGCCGCTTGAGGAATTCCGGAAAGCTGTAATCGGCCTCTCCGCCAATGATGGCATCGATCCAGGGGAACTGCCGCATGATCTCCATGCCCATCACGCCTTCGCAGTTTGCGCCGCCCATCATCGTGATCTTTTCGGGAAAGCGGTCCTTGATGCGGCGGGCTAGAGCAAGGGAAGCAAGCGTCTGCTGAAACGTGGATGTGAACCCGATCACGTCATAGTCGGCGATCGCGAAGCGGTCCATGCATTCATCGAGAAAGGGTGCGACGAGTTCGCGCGCTTCGAGCAAGGATTCGAAGTTGGTGGGAGCGCCGACGTTCGCCTTCACCGTCGCCAGGTAGGTGGCCGTATCGATCCGGTCTCGGAAGAGATCCTGAGCGAAGAGCCAGTCTCCGGCGAAGAGCGCATGGCTGAGTGAGTCATCGATCACCAGATAGCGGTCAAGCCCGATGGTCTCGGCAAAGCGCAGGTTCGCATATTCCGTATGGCATTCAAAGCCTTCCTGCTCCGCGCGCGCCTTCAGCGTGGCGATCCCGATCGACGGGCGCGACACGGAGACGAACGGCATTGTCAGGAGCAACACGCGTGGATTTCGCTTCATTGCATCAGCCCCAGTTGGATGAGTTGCGGTGTCTGTTCACGGAGATTCACGAGCGTTCCCAGCAGCTCACGGTCTCGCGCGGATTGAGGGTCGGATTCGGCGGAAAGCTGCCTTGCCAGCCCGTCGGAATTGATGGAGAAACGATTGTGGCCGCAGCCATTGCACAGCGGCCGTTCATGCAGGCGGCCCTCGTCGCTCAGGGCGCGAATAGAGCGGTACCGCGCGCCCTCCCATACTTCCCGGATCGTGGCGTCGCGCACGTTCCCCATCACGTTGTCGCGCCGCCAGTCCATGCAGCAGGTAACCACGTCGCCGTTCCATAACACGGCGAGGGAAGAATAGAGCGCCTGGCAGGCCGTCATGTGCCAGTTGTGCAACTGGCTGCGGTTGGCCGGTTCCGTGAAGGGCAGCATGCCTGCGAACTCCGCCGCGTCGATGTTCCCCGCGCGGTCATTCAGCGGATTGAGGTAGAACTCCACGCCACGGCTGCGCCAGTAGTCACGCATCAGCGCCACTTCGTCGCGGTTGCGCTTCATAAAGATGGCCGTCACCACGAGGCGCGTCCGCGAGTTGCGGCGCTTGAGGCAATCCCAAAGCTCGTTCACGTTCCGGAGAACGGCGTACCCGTCGATCTTCATCGTGTCCCGGTAAGTGTCTCCGGTGATGCCGTTTGAGCTGATATGGATGGTGTGCAGCGGCAGCGAGGCCAGTCCCTCGATGACATCCTTGCGAAGCAATGCGCCGTTGGTGGTGATGCAAACCTGAGCGTACGGATTCTTCCGCACCATGTATTCGGTGCGCTCCACGATCCGCTTGTCCATCAGCGGATCGTTGTTCAGAAACGGCTGCAGCAGCTTGACCGGGTAATGGCTCACCTCATCAATCAGGCGGCGGTATAGCGATTCCTCCATTACGCCCTGAGGCTCGGTTTGGGAGACAACCGGGTGCGGACAGAAACCGCATTTTGCATTGCACCGGGAGGTCGTCTCGATCTGTACGCCCGCGGGAAATGGGGAAATGCGCATTCCGTTCCGCTCCAGGTCAGTTCTGCACATAGGTGCAGTCGTTGCAAAGCGAGAGTTCGGCCACGCGCCCCTCTTCGTGGAGGCGTCGATAGTGCCGGTAAGGCTCTCCCTGCCAAATCTCTCGAATGCTCTGCCGCCCGACGTTCCCGAGCACCACCTTGCGCCGCCAATCCATGCAGCAAAGAAGGGCATCTCCGTTGTAGCCGATGTACATTTTCCGGTAGAGCAGATCGCAGATCCGGACGGGCTTCGGGGCGACCGGCTTATAGTTCAGTTCGACGAAGTTCTTCACGTTGCCCGCGCGGTTTACCAGCGGCGAAGAACCGGATTGCACGCCGCGGCTTTGCCAGTATCGAATGTTCTCTTCAATCTCGCCGCGCATCGGTTCCGTCTCGATCATGTTCGTGAATACGCGCAGAGAATCCGGTTTCACATCGAGCAGATAGTCGATATTGCGCTTCACGACATCGAACTTCAGCCCCATGATGTGCTCGTAAGTCTCCTTCGTCGCGCCATTGAAGCTGAACCAGATGCCATCCAGGCCGGTCTTCACGAGTTGGTCAGTAACCTTCGGGAAGAGCAGCGAACCGTTGGTGGTAACGGTGAGCATGATGTGCGGAAGGCGTGCTTTCGTTCGGGCAAGGAAATCACACATCCGCGTATCCGTGAAGGGTTCGTTATTGAGGAATGGTTCAATCCGCCAGAGATACCGCTGCCCCTCGCATTGCCGGAGGATGTCGTCGTACATCTCCACGGACATCCTTCCCTGAGGCAGTTCCTTCGATACCTCCGGGTACGGACACATGATGCAGGTGGCGTTGCAGGCGGTATTGGTCTCCACCTGGATCTCGGCGGGGAAGTCGAGTCCTTCGCTCACAAACTTTCGAACCACCACCGGCGGAGCGCTCTTCGGCAGCGGCGCGCAGACGTCCCGCAGCAACTGGTGCCACTGCTCCGTCACGCGGCGCGCTCCATAGTTCTGGAAGACATGCAGCCAGTGCCGCTCGCCGAGAGCAAGGCGCTTCGCGCTGTCGATTGCAAGCTGCTCAATCGCTCCGGTGAGCGCAACGATGTCTCCGGGCGGAACGAGCACGCCAGCATCTCCGTCGCAAAGCTGCTCGCGCGCGGCACCGTCTTCGTAAGCGATTACGGGTGTGCCCGCCGCGCCGGCTTCATTGATCACGTGGGACATCCCCTCGCCCCGCGATGGAAGCACGACGATATCGGCGGCTTTCATCACCGCCGGGATATCCTGACGGGCACCGGCAAACGTGAATCGCTTCGCTCCAAAGATGGAGTAGGCGCGCTCCATCAATTGCTTCGCGTAGTCGCGCTGGAAGGCATCCGCCGGACCCACAATAAGAAAGCGCAGCTTCTGCAGGCGGGGCAGCAGCGTGCGTGCCGCCTCAATGAGATCGTCAATGCCCTTCTTCGCATCGAGCCTCCCCACGAAGAGCACCACCGTCTCGTCGCCGAAACCGAGTTCGCGCCGGAGGGTTTCGCGGTCAAGGCGCTCGTACTCCGCCATGTCCACCATCGATGGAAGGAAAACGGCGCGGGAACGATCCGGAAACAGCGGCTTCGCGGCATCCCGAATGGCCGGGGAAACGCCCACCAGGCGCGCGGTGCGATTCTTGGGTACGCGCCGCACTTCCTCGACGATGCCCGCGTGCTCCACCAGCGCGCACTCGCTCTCCGGAATTCGCAGCATCGCCGCGTGGGCGATCGATACATCCTGGCAGGCGACAACCACGCGGATGCCCTCCGCGCGAATCTTCCGCTCCAGGTAAAGCACCTTCTCGGCCGTACTCGCGAGACCGTGACAGACCGTATCAATCGGGACCCGCAGTTGCTCGAGCCGCGCCTTGGCTGGTGAATCTTCCGGCACCTCATAGAGACTCAGCACGGAAAGAGGGTAGGCGGAGCGATTGAGATAGCGGGCCAGAATCGCTACTTCGGTTTCTTCTCCCCCGGTGCGCAACGTGGAGAGCACAAACAGGACCGGCTGAATCGATTTGCGTACGGGAGGCGGCGCGAAGGCGCGCGTTTCCGGCTGACGGTATCGTTCCTCTTCCGCTTCCAGCGACGCGAGCCAGGCCTCAGAGCACTTGTCGAAGTCGAGGAGAGTGTGGGCGTCCCGCCGTGCTTCCTCCCCGAGTTCGTGACAGCGCTCCGGGTGATCCACGAGATCGGATATTTCACGGATGAGCCCGTGGATATCATGCGGCTCCACAAGCCGGCCGTTGGCGTTGTGACGCAGCACGTCGGGAACGCCCCCCACTCGGGATGCAATCACGCCAAGTCCCATCGCCATCGCTTCCGCGAGCGCATTAGGGAATCCATCGGCCAGCGACGGATGGCAGAAAACGTCACTCGCCGCCAGGAGGCTGGGCATTTCACGCACATTCCCGGCGAAGCGGACCGCCCCGTTCAACCCGAGGTGATCGCGTAACGTCAGCAACCGCTCGCGATCCTCTCCTTCCCCCGCCAGCGCGAGCCTCAGGTTGGGCCTTTGTTTCCGTGTCTCCGCGAACGCGAGTAGCAGGTTATCCTGCCCCTTTTGCGCATTCAGCCGCGCCGCACAGGTGACGACGGTTTCTTCGTCGGAGAATCCCCAACGCGCCCGCTCTTCCGCTCGTGGATGCTTGGATGCATCAAAGCGGGTGAGATCGACCCCCTCCGGAACCGTGGCGACATACTCCGCGGACGCACCCTGAAGGCCTTGCCAGTCGACAAATTCCCGCCGGTTCTGCTCCGAAACGACGTGGAGACGCCGTACAGCGGCGCCCCCGCCGAAGCCGTAGTCAGACGGGCTGACGCCGGTGATCGGGGGCAGACCGGTCTTCAGAACGAGGAATGGATTGTCGTCTCCGAACGCAGCCCTGCCGGCCACGACGTCGGACAACACGCGCGCTTCCGAAAAGCGCGTGATCACCGTGCAGTAGAGAGCCTGTATCCGACGGCTGGCGAGGAACCCGCGCAGCGCTGTTTCGAAGGGGACGCCGGGAAAGAACTGATAACCGTGGACGTCAATACCGCGCTCCAGGCATTCGCGAAACAGGGCGCTGCGATACGGGCAGGCCACGGATGCCTCATGGCCATGCCGCGCAAGCCATTCCGTCATTCGCAATACCCAGTGCTCGCCACCGCCGAGAATGGAGATGTCATTCAGGAAACAGACACGCATCGCTGCACCGTACCCCTCTTTGCCAGAACGCGATCCATCGCCTCCAGCACTTCGTTGACGGTTGTTTGGCGGGGATCCTTATAGATCACCTCGCATGCGGTGGCTTCCGCCGGATTGGCCCAGGGAAGCGGCATCAGATTCGAGTAGATGACCACCAGCGGTGCATCCACCGCCGCTGAAAGGTGGCCGATCCCGTTCTCGACAGTCACGACGCAGGCAGCGTTTTCAAGCAGCGCGGCAACCACCTTGATCGGCAATCCATGCAACGGCTGCACTCCGGGCACGTCGGGGAACGGGTCGCGCTCGGAACCGATGCTGAACACGTCGAGGTCCAACTCCTCGCGGATCCGTTGAGCCAGCTCACGCCAGGATTCCGCGGGCCAATCCTTCTTCCTTCCCTGCCCGTCTTCGCGCTCCGGGTTCGAGACGGAATGCCAGCTCAGAACGGTGTAGGGCTTCGGCGTCAGCAACCGGGCGGCGCGGCGTTCCAACTCGTCCAAAACAATAACGGGCCGCACGGAATCCGTCTCAACCCCCACGATCTTCGCGAACGCCTTGCTGATGTGCTGCTGGAATACATCCGCACTGGTCACCACCGCACGCAGATCCATCATATAGAGCGTTGCCGCGTCCCGAAGCGCGATCGGCAATGTCGCGATCCACTGGTTGCGCTGTTCCGGAATACCGTTAAGGTACATCCGTTCGCTGTATATCAATAGATCAATATCCGGGTTCCCATCCAGCACACGAGTAAATGGAGCCGCCTGCGTAACCACGGTAATGGATACGCCGGGATTCGCCTGGCGAAACGCGCGCAAAGCGGGTGTAATACAAAGGGTATCCCCCAGTGCATTCAAACTCACGAAGACTGCTCTCGACAAGGCGCAACACCCCCTTCGCACGCAGGGTGAAAGATCACCCGCGCGCCCTGTGAACGGTAGTACAGGCGTGAGCGGCGCAGCGCCCACGCCCGCGCGGATTCTCTGGCAACCTCAGAGTGACGACGGCGACCCTAAATCGGATCGATCGGTTCGATCGGTTGCCGGGGAATGATCGGTTCACGCGGGACAATTTCCGACTGAATCGGAGTAATGGGGGATGGAAGGATCGACGCCACGATGGAATCCAGCGTGGCGATAGTCGTAATGGTTGCGATGGGGTCAATCGAACTCACCGTAGTGATCGTCTCGATCGACGAGATCGTGAATACCGGCGAAATTGGAACAATCGGAGTAATGGGAGCGATTGAACCAATCGGCGTGATTGGGGCAATGGGACTAATTGGAGGAATTGGCGAGATACCCATACAGCTTTAGCCTCTCTATTGACAGTGTGTGGTGGGATCGAGCGTGTGACGAGTATGACGCCGGCCTGAATCCCGGTCAATAGTGGGATGGGCGAAGAGGAAGCGACATCCATGTTAATTCCGCCGTGAATTGGTAAGAATAAAAAAGTTGATCCACTAATGGGAAAAACTACGCTTTTCTAACCCGCCGCATCCCGTTCTTACCGAAACATTAGAGTTGTTCGAAGCGAAATGCCGCGGCCGGATATGCCGCGACCGCGGGAACCGTGACGGCGGAAGATCGCCGTTTCCAGCGCGCGAAAGGGGCGAGCACGCGCCTGATGGCCTGCCGATTGCGCGGAGAGCGTCTATTCATCCCCCGGCAGATGCTCTTCCTCGTCGGTAAGATGCGGCGGGGTGCCGTATTCTTCGGAAGGCTCGGGTTCGGAGGCTTCTTCCTCGTCCTCGCCGGCCTGGAGATCCAGCGGTTTCAGAACCATCGCTTCCACGCGGTGGAGAAGTTCCTTCATGCCCCGGCCAGCCAGGCTCGAAACCGCGAAAAACTCGAGGCCTTTCCGGGTCACGTGCTCGCGCAGCGCCTCGAGTTCGGTGGATTCGCCCATGATGTCCAGCTTGGCGCCAACCACAAGCATGGGCTTCTCGAGCATCTCCGGTGAGAAACTCGCCAACTCCCGCATCACAACGTCAAAATCGTGGACGGCGGAGCGGTTGCTATATCCCGAGATATCCACCAGATGCAAGAGCAGTTGGGTTCGCTCAACGTGCTTCAGGAACCGGATGCCCAACCCATGCCCTTCGCTCGCGCCTTCAATGAGTCCGGGTATATCAGCTACCACATAGGTCCGGAAATCCGAGGTTTGCACCATGCCCAGATTGGGCACCAGGGTGGTGAACGGATAATCCGCGATTTTCGGTTTCGCGGCCGAGATGCGGGAGATGAACGTGGACTTACCGGCGTTGGGAAATCCTACCAGCCCCACATCCGCGAGCAGTTTCAATTCCAGGCGGAGGTTGAACTCCTCACCAGCCTTTCCCGGTGTGGCGAAATCCGGCGCCTGCCGCGTGGGCGTGGCGAAATTCTGGTTGCCGAGGCCGCCCTGGCCACCGTGGGCGATCACGACGCGTTCGCGCGGCACCTGGAAATCATGCAGGATCTCTCCCGAATCGTCGTCGTAGACAACGGTACCAACCGGCACGGGTATCTTCACGGATTTCCCGGCTTTGCCCGTACGTTGGCTGCCTTCTCCGTGCCTCCCGCGCTGGGCTTTGTGCTCCGGATTGAGGCGCAAATGGAGGAGGGTGCTGTAGTGCGGGTTTGCCACCAGCGTCACGTCGCCGCCGCGGCCGCCGTCGCCGCCGCTGGGTCCGCCTCGGGGCACGAACTTTTCCCGTCGGAACGCGACACAGCCGTTGCCGCCGTCCCCGGCCTTCACGTAAATGCGGACTTCATCGATGAAATTCATGGGGTCCTCCGGCCGGCGTGCGGCAGGGCCGCGGGGGCGTCCAGACACGCGAAAGCCGCCGGAGCGCCCTGGCCCGGCGGCTTCATTCGCTTATAAAACCGGAAATTACGCGACGGGCTCGGCCGGGAGCGGCTTCACCTGGGCGAACTTGCCCATGGAGCCTCGATCGCGGTATTCGACAATACCCGGGATCTTCGCGTAGAGGGTGTCGTCGCTACCCGCACCCACGTTCTCGCCCGGCTTCACTTTCAGCCCGCGCTGCCGGATAAGGATAGAGCCACCCGTAACCACCTGGCCGCTATAGACTTTGTAACCAAGGCGCTGCGCCTGCGAATCACGGCCGTTCTTGGAACTGCCTAAACCTTTTTTGTGTGCCATGACTTTCTCCTGCTACCCGGCCCGACTATGCGAGGATGTCCTGAACTTCCACCGCCGTGTAATCCTGGCGATGTCCCTGGGTGCGCTTGTACTGCTTCTTGCGCTTGAACTTGAACACCGTGATCTTCGGTCCGCGGCCCGCTCCCACAATCTTCCCGGTCACTTTCGCGGAGGCGACTTTCTCGCCCGCCACCATGCCGTCGTCGTTCTTGATTGCGAGCACGTTAGCGAACTCAATCACGGAGCCCTCTTCGCCCGGCAGTTTTTCCACACGAATCGTGTCGCCCTTGGACACGCGATATTGTTTGCCACCCGTCTCGATGACTGCGTACATGGTGATTACCCTCTCCGACTGAGTTCGCGATCCCTTGCCCTTCGCGCTCCAATGCCCGGCCTTTGAACGTGTTAGAAACCCGGAAGGAGTCCGAATCCGCGGGAGGGCACCCGGCTGGAAGCGCGGACGAAGCCCCGCGCAGGACGCGCAATCTTTAAGTATACACGGAGCCGCACCCGGACGCCACGGTAACCAACCGCGAATGTTGGCAGCCTCTGCGTTGCCCGGTTGAATTCGCAAGCGAATTGCCCGGTCGGACGGCGACCGACCGGGATCGTAAGGCCGCTTTCGGGCCGGAGCGAGGGATCGCGAGACCGCGGAATGGGCGTCCGGGGTTGGCTCGTTGCGCGCTTCGGGCTTTCCGCCTGGGTAGCCGCTTCGCCCAACGGGTACGCATACCAATTGCGAGAATGCCCTTGAAATCCGCCGCTTACAAAGCGATAGAGCACCCATGCCGCCACTCGCGTCTCAATTCATCGATCCGGACCTCCGGCCCCCGATACCGCGAGACGCCGCGTCCATAGGCGGCTGCGGGATCTCGCTGCGACAATATATTCGCGGGGGGGTCTTGAGAAGCCTATCTAGGCTCTTCCGGGATTTTAGTGGGCTGATTGCGCCGGAGTTCGGCCATCTGGAAGCGGCAAAGAAGCGAAGGGAGGGAGTTCCCCCTCCCAAACCCTCCTCCCGCTCGCCGCGTGGCACGGGGAGCAGGCTTTCTAAGCTCTGCTCCCCCAACAACTTCCAGCGTATGGGCAGTGCTCGCCCGTCAAGGCCAAGCCCTTCGGGAGCGCGTTGCGCTGC
>JACTMJ010000017.1 GCA_014584705.1 Acidobacteriota bacterium
GTCTGCCTTGCTATGCTCAAGAACACTTCCTCTTAGGAGAGGAAGAACCAATAACCCTTAGCGGAGAACGAAGACTTACACAAAAATCAGGACACTACCCCAAGACGTGCAATTCCCCTATTCAAACTGCTTGCGAAACTCGCCCAACTCGGCCCGCACGGCCGCAATCTCATCACGAAGTCGATCCACCTCTTCCCGCAGCGCATCCAGCTCCGCGGCTCGATTCGCCCCGGAGCCGCGCCCCATTGCCGGCGTCGCACTTATCGTCGCGGCGCTCTCACCCGATAACAAATGGGCAAAACGCGGCTCCTTGGTGCCAGGCAATCGCTCCAACTCCGCCACTAACTTGCGCCCATTCAAGTCCCCAAGATCGTTGAGCGCCTCGGCCACCTCGTCGAGGGAATCGAACGAATGCATCCGGTCCGAGCGGCCACGAATCTCCCCCACCGTCTGCGGACCCCGAAGCATCAGTACCGTGAGCACGGCTGTTTGGGCGGGATTAAGGCGAAGCATGAAGGGCATGTCGTGCTTGAATTTCGGTACACGGTGTTCCGCGCCGGAGACGCTCCGGACAAAGCCGCGCTCCTTGAGGGCCTGGAGGCACTGCTCCACCGTCGAGGCATCGAACTCCACGACGGGATCGCGGCTGGTTTTCTGGTTGCACGCGGACAAGAGCGCATTGAGCGTTAGCGGGTAGTTGTCGGGAGTGGTGAGCTCCTTTTCCACCAGGCAAGCAAGAACTCGAACTTCTTCTGGGGAGAGAACGGGGAGCGAACGATCATTCAATTCCATGGCAACAAGCGGGACTCGTCCGTGGCAGACACTGCCCTGATCCGACGGACGACGCAATTTCAGTTTGTCATGCTTTCTTCGATGGGCGTGGCTCGCCCCGCCGGTTGAGCGGTTTGCGAGAGGGCAAGAATGCCATCGGCGAACAAAAAAATCAGGGGCCTCGCCGCGGAACGGCGAGGCCCCCATTGATTGAGAACTCTGGGCGAAGGCAGCGCATCGCCCAGGCTGTTCTGTTTTGCCTACCAGCTAATGCGTCCGCGAAGCTGGATGACACGTGAACCATTGGCCTGGGTACTCAAGTCTTGCAGGCCGGTTGTTGCATTCGGGTTGGCGTCCACCGGGTGATTGAAGGCGTTGAAGAAATCGGCTCCCACCTGGAAGTTTGCCGATTCCGTCAGCTTGAACGACTTCATCAAGGTGATATCCGCGTTCCAGGATCCCGGTCCCTTGAAGAAGTTGCGGGCATTCCAGTTCACGTTGTCGGAGATGGAAGTAAGACGCGTACTGCCATCCTTCATGAGCACAGGCACGCGGTTATCGAGGTTCGGACCCACTTGACGCATTACGCGCTGCGAACGGTCAACCGGAACGAGTGCCTGCAACTTCGCCGCGTCCACATTTGTCGCTCTTGTGACGTCGAAATCCCCCTTGAACCAGAGGCGCTGATTGCGTCCGCCAAAATTGAGCAACAAGCGTTGATCCTCGTTCAAGGTTGGATCGCCGAAGAGGTAGCGGCCCGAATCCACGCTCAGCCAGTTGCCGCTTCTCCAATCGCCGATGGCACTGAGTTGCCAGCCGCCGATGATCGCATCCACCAGGCCGTTGGCGTTGCCCGCGATGGCGCGCCCTTTGCCGAACGGCAGGTCGAGCAAGCCATTCCAGCGTACGCGATGCGCTGGAATGTATCCGCTGTTGTAGTAAACCAGGCGCAGCAGATCGTCGTAGCTCATCTTCGGATTGCCGAGCACCTGGATGGCTTCCGGCACCTGAGCGATTCCGGATCCGGTGGAGTTGATGTTCCCGTTACCGCTGCTGAATCCATCCGAGTCACTGGTGGTCAGCGAGCGGGTGAAGGTGTAAAAGAACTGGCTCACAAAGCCCTTCGAGTAACGCTTCTCGAATTCGGCCTGGAAGGAGTGCGTGTTTGAGTAGCCGGTACGGTTGGTCGCAAACAACGTCCAATCCTTGTTGACACGCATGAGGTCACGGTTGCTGGGAGGGTTCAGGCCCGTGCGAGTGACGTAGTTGAATTCGCTCTCCCGCTGGTTGAGGGAGTAGCGCTGTTCCAGATCGCGGCCCCGGTCGCCCATATAGCTGATCCGGACGGAACTATCGGAGAGGAACTGGTGTTCAAAGGTGACGTGGATCTTCTGGTCGCGGCCATCTTTCCAGTTACGCCCGTCGAGCACCATGCCCTGCTGCGCGGTGATAGGTAGCGGCACAAGGCCGTTCGTATCCACAATCGCCTTGCCGACATAATCGTCCACGGCTGGGACGTTCTTGACGGAGTAGGTGCCGTCTCCGCCCCGTTCGGACACGGGGTTCGAGTAGCGAAGGTTCAGCGGCGGCGTCATGCGCATGGATTGCAGGATCTGCGAGAGCGGCATCGTCCAGAAGTACTCGCCATAGCTCGCCCGAAGAACGCTGCGATTCGTGAGCTTGTACGCGAAGCCGATGCGCGGTCCAAAGTTGTTGTTGTCGGCACGCACCAGGTTCTCCGGCCAGCCGACCGCGTCCGCCGTTGTCCAGGTGAGTCCGCGTGCGGCCCAGGACGCCAACTGGGAAGGCGGCGCGCCCGGCAGAGATTCCATCTTGACGTTCCCAGGCGTGATCACCTGGAAGAGCGATCCAATCGTATTGGGGTCAATCGCCAAGAAGCGGTTCTGCTTCTCCGTATACGGAGACCAGCGGTCGTAGCGTACACCCAAGTCAAGAGTGAGCCGGTTGGTGACCTTCCAGGTGTCCTGGAAGTAGAGTCCGGTTTCATGCTGGCGGAAATAGAAGTAGCCGCGGTTATTCTGATTGGAAAGGTACGAGGTCAGGCCGAGAGCCATCGTCGCCATGCCATCACCAGTAAAGGGAGCAATGTCGTCGCCCGCCGGTTCATAGAGGGCCGTCCAATCACCTCCAAAGTAATCAGAGCCCTGAGCCTGTTGCAGTTCGCGCACGTTGTTCTGTTCGTAACGAACCTTGGCGCCCATCTTGAACGTGTGCTTGCCCGTGACAAAGGTCATATTGTCTTCAAGTACGTATCCGGTGAGATTCTGATCGTGGCGATTGTCATTGTCCCAGCAGAAGAAGTCGGTACAGATCGTCGGCCAGCCAAGCGCGCCGAACGGATTGGGAAGACCGAGTTCATTGGCCCAAGCGCGGTTGTCCGCGAGCGTTCCCTGGCTGTGGGCATTGCGTTGTACGCCGGCTGTGAACTCATTCACCAGCGTCGGTGTGAAAATGTGCGTTTCCTGCACTGTCGCTGAATAGTTCCGGGTTTGCTGCCGGGCGCTTCCATAAGCATCCTTCATCCCGAGCGGTGGCGCGCCAAAGCGGCCTCCCGACTGCGAATAGGCCCGGTCGGAAACGGTGTAGCGGCCCATCAACATGTCTTTGTCCGTGAAGCGATGATCACCCCTGGTCGTGAACTTATAGACATCGCTAACCCTGGGGTAGACCGCCTCGAAGTTCGGTGTAATAAACGGATTGACATTCGACGTGGGCAAAGGTGTAATCGAGCGCATCGTCTGGTAGATGGGAGCGATGCGGCCGGTTGGAATCTGGTTGTTGGCAAATTGCTGGCGGATTCCGCTGGCGTTGGTGGAGAGCGGGTCGTAGACATTGGTCTTGCGGCCCTGAGCGTCGAGAAGGTTGTCGAAATTTCCTGCCCACATATCAGCCGTTGGCACTTCACTTCGGTAGAAGGATTGCTCTCTCTGGCGCAAACCTTCGTACGCGGCAAACCAGAATGTGCGGTTGCGGCCATCATAGAACTTGGGAATGAAGACGGGTCCGCCGGCGGAGGCACCGAATTCATTTCGAATCAATTTCGGGGCGTCGTTCCCGTCCTGGCGTGCGCGGGCGCGAAGGCCGGCCGAATTGTTCCGGTGGGTCATAAAGACGCTGCCGTGCAGTTCGTTAGTTCCGCTCTTGGTGACCAGCGAAACGGTGGCGGGACGAGAAAACTGGGCCTGCGAGCCCGAGGTCTCAATACGGAATTCGTTCACGCTGTCGAGCGCGGGCTGCACACGGCCCATGCCGCCGCCAAAGCGGTCGACCAGCGAAACGCCATCAAGCGTCATTTCGGTCGATCCAACTTTCATCCCGTTGACACGCGGGTTGCCGCCGCCCTCAACGCCGGGTGTAAGCGAGAACAGCGACGTGATATCGCGTCCGTTCAAGGGGAGTTGCCGGATGCGCTGGGCGTCCTTCACATCGCCCACTTCGGCGCTCTCCGTGGTGATGATAGGCGCAGCGCCCGTGACTTCGACCACAGTGTCGATGGAGCCGACTTCAAGCGTGGCATCCACCACGGCAGTTTGGCCCGTTTGCAGCACGAGAGTGCCCGACCATTGTTTGAAGCCGGCGCTCTCCACCGTCACTTTGTAGTTGGCGGCTCCGAGAGCGGAGACGGAGTAGATTCCTTCGGCCGATGTGACGGTCCGCCGGGTAACATTCGTCTCCACATTGGTAACGACTACATTGGCACCGGGAACGGCGGCCCGCGTGGAATCAAATACGGTTCCACGAATGGTGGCGGTTCCTTGTGAAAATAAAGTAAGCGAAAGCAGAAGTGTGGCGGCAATTAAGCTAAGCCACGGAATGGTTCGCTGGTGCTGGAAAAAATGCACGTCTAACCTCCAAGATTGATCAGGCCCCATCCAAAACCCTCAACTTCCCACCGCCGACTCCTCGAGCGAGCCGTGGCAAAACAGGGCCGACTGGGGCAAGTATAGATAATCCCGGAGAGGCGGTCAAGCACTTTCTTGTTGCTCACAAGAGAGAAATTCTGCAAACTATACGGGAATGGAGTGCGGAATGGCAGCGAAGCGGACCAGTCCGGCATGGGCAGAGCCGCAGTTACCTATTCGTGACAAGATAGTAGCTTCATGAAACAGCGTCGAACGGAAATTCGGGGAGCGCAGCGCGTTACGCAGATTCGGGGCGCGAATCGCGCGCTTGTTCTGCAGGTTCTCCGCAGATACCACCGGCTTTCCCGCGCGGAGCTCGCGCGCCGCACGGGTCTGTCCGAAGGGGCTGTTTCCCGGATCGCGGCGGAGCTTCTCGAAGACAAATTGATTCACGAGCAGGGTTCGGAGAATTCCACCGGCGGAAGACCGGGCACGCGTCTCGAACTGAATCCTCATTACCATCGCTCGATCGGTGTGGACATTCGCCAGTTTGAAACTCTGGTCTCTCTGGGGACCCTGCAAGGCCAGGTGATCGAAACACAACGGTTCCGTACGCCGCGAAGCGTGGCAAAAACGCTGGAACTGGCGGCGGAGCATGTGAACCGGCTGAAAGCGAAGGAATGCGATCAGTGGATTCACGGGGTCGGCGTGAGCGTCCGCGGCATCGTGGATCATGAACTGGGCGTTGTGGAAGTGGGCAGCAGCGCCGCTTGGAACGGGATGGCCGTCAAGGCGCCGCTCCAGGCGGGAACGGGGCTCCCCGTTCATGTAGAGAACAACGTGCGCGCGGCGGCGCTGGCCCAATACAATTCCGGGAGCGCGGAGATCAACGGCAGCCGCTGCATGCTTTTCATCCGCGTGGACGAAGGAATCGGCATGGGTATCGTGATGGATGGAAAGATCTATCGCGGCACCCACCGCTCCGCCGGCGAGATTGGGCAAATGGTCATCGCCGACTCTCCGGGCGGAGGCGCGCAGGACCGCCCCGGCTGCCTCGAGTCCCTGGCCGCGCATCCCGCCATCTTCTCCCGGTACAACGACCTCGCCAATGAGTCGAGGGGGGCCAGCGGCGAGACAGAAAGCCGGATTCGGAAGATTTGCCATCTCGCGCGGGAAGGAGACCCCGCGGCCGTTCAAGCTTTGCGCGAGTGCATGCGGTATCTGGGCATTGGCATCGCGAACGTCATTTGGGCACTCAATGCGGACGTGGTGATCATCGACGGCGCCATCACTGACGCCTGGCCGTTGGTGCTCGAGGCGATCCGGGAGCAGTTCCCGAGCGGAGACGAGTTCCGGAATTTTCACAATCTCATCCTGCGCCCGTGTTCCCTGGGCCAGGGGACCGGGTTTACCGGGGCGCTCGCCCTTCCGTTCGTGGATCTCTTCGAAATGGGAGACGTGGCCGGATTACCGAAAGCCGCGGTCCCGGAACCTGCCGAGGTCTTCGGAGAGGACACGGGATCCTTGGCGGGAATATCCTGAACGTGGGATCACGGCGAGCGGTGAGAATTTGGCGGCGGCGAAATTCCCGCTTCCCATCGCACCGGGAGTTCCCCTCGAACCGTGGCGCGAATCCACGCAAACTCCATCGTGAACGACGCTTCCATCCGGGAACTTCATCGCCAACGCACGGCAAGCTCTTGGCGCGGCCGCTTGCGACGCTGGCTCACACCGCCGCTTCCCTATGTACTGAACCGGGAAGAGCTCTTGATCGACGCTCCTCTGGGGCAGTGGAACCTGTATATCGGCGGTGCCGGGGCACAGCCCGAAGGCTATCTCAACCTGGATCTCTTCCCGCTTCCAGGGGTAGATCTGGTGGCCGACGCCGAGAGCCTCCCGTTCACGGACAATCTGTTTCAACGGATTGAGTGCGATGCCGTCCTGGAGCATGTTGAGCGGCCGGAGGCCATCCTCAAGGAGATGGCGCGAACCCTGAAGCCAGGCGGCTTCCTGCACGTGGTCGTCCCCTTCGCGCATCCCTTTCATGAGTACCCTCGGGATTACCGTCGCTTCAGCATCGACGCGCTGCTGCTGATGAACCCTGGCCTCCAACCCGTGAAGAGCGGATGGCGCACAGGGCCCACAGCTACGCTGCTCGTCTTTCTGCTCGAGTACGCCAAGCTTTGGGCGCCGAAGGCACTGCGGCCCGTGGTGCATGGCATCCTTGGCTGGCTGCTCTTCCCGCTGCGATATCTTGACCTGCTGCTCTTCCGCAACCCGCGCGCGCGCCAGATCGGGAACCATTGCTATATCTGGTTTCGAAAGCCTTAGCCGCATTCGCGGCGGGCCAGCCTGCTCTTCAACATGCAAGGCGAACCTCTCAAAGCACCCTCCGGGGGCTCTGCTAAAATGGAGAGTTTAGGCCTTTCTATGATTCGCAGCTACAAGGGAATTACTCCTACCGTTCCCTCATCCTGCTATATCGATCCAAGCGCCCAGGTGATTGGCGATGTGGTGTTCGGAGAGGACTCGAGCGTTTGGTGCAATGTCACCATCCGGGGCGATGTTAATATCATCCGGATCGGCGACGCGACCAATATCCAGGACAATTCCTGCCTCCACGTGGAGCACGACATCTGCCCGCTGATGATCGGCAACCGTGTTACCGTCGGCCACTCCGTGAACCTTCACGGCTGCACCATTGAAGACGACGCGGTAATCGGTATTGGCGCCATCGTGCTGAACGACGCCGTGGTGGGCAAGGGTAGCGTCGTGGCCGCGGGCGCGCTGGTGCCCGAACGGATGAAGGTGCCGCCCAACTCGATGGTGATGGGCGTACCCGCCAGGGTAATTCGTGAATTGCGCGACGACGAGAAAGTGCGATTCAGCGAGAACGCCTCCAACTACGTGAAATACAAGAAGGCCTTCAAGGACGAAGTATTTTGATTCGCGCCGTGAAAGGGACGCGGGACTTGCTCCCGCCCGATACCTCCGTGTGGAATCACGTCGAGCGTACGGCGCGCGATGTGTTCCGCCGCTTTCGATACGCGGAGATCCGTACTCCGGTCTTCGAGCAAACCGAACTCTTTGCCCGCGGCGTGGGCGAGGAGACCGACATCGTCACGAAAGAGATGTACACGTGGGAAGACCGCGACGGCGCTTCCCTCACGCTGCGCCCGGAGAACACCGCATCGGTGATCCGCGCGTACATTGAGCACCGGTTGGATCAGCGGCCGGGCCTCCAGAAGCTCTACTACATGGGGCCCATGTTCCGGCGCGAGCGCCCGCAGAAAGGCCGTTTCCGGCAGTTTTACCAGATCGGCGCCGAGGTGATTGGCTCCGAATCGCCGCTTGTTGACGGTGAGGTGATTGAGATGGTGGTGACCTACCTCCGCGAAGTGGGTCTCCGCGATTTCAAACTGCTCATCAATTCGGTGGGAGACCCGGAGAGCCGCGCGCGCTACGTGGCGAAGTTGCGGGAAGAGTTGCGCGGGGTGAAACACGAACTCAGCGAAGACAACCAGCGCCGGGCCGATACGAATCCCCTCCGGGTGCTGGATTCGAAGGATCCGCGCGATGAGCCGATTATCGCCTCACTGCCTTCGATTCACGAGTTTTTGAATGACGAAACGAAAGCGCACTTCGGCGCCGTGCTCGGTTATCTCACCGCGGCCGGGATCGATTTTGAAGTGCGTCCGCGACTGGTGCGCGGGCTTGATTACTATACGCGCACGACGTTCGAGATCGTCCACGGCGCTCTGGGCGCGCAGAATTCCGTGCTTGGCGGTGGTCGCTATGACGGTCTGGCTGAGTCGCTCGGGTCTAAGGTGCGCTCGCCCGGAATCGGCTATTCGATTGGCGCGGATCGCCTCGTGATGAGCCTTCAGGAAACCCAGGCAGCCGCACTTCCGCGGGAGAGCGTTCACTTCGCGTTGCTGGCTCTTGGCGAAGCCGCGATGGACCGGAACCTCGCGCTTGCCCGCGCCCTGCGTTCGAAGGGCGCCACGGTGGAAGTTTTCTTTGAAGGCAAACTGAAGCGAGCGATGGATCTGGCGAATCGCCTGGCCGTGGAACGCGTCGTCATCCTGGGCGACGACGAACTCGCTCGCGGCGTCTACGTCGTGAAAGACATGCGAAGCGGCGAACAAAGCGATCTTAGCGAGGCAGCGATCCTCGACCTCGTTAGCCAGTGAAGTACCCCAAGCAGACAGGAAGCACTATGAGCAGCAACGGCGAAGGCCAACAGTCCGTCACACTTGATTTTCTCGGGAACTTGCAGCGCACGCACAAGTGCGGAGAATTGCGCGCGGAGAACGCCGGCAATCGCGCACTGCTGATGGGATGGGTGCATCGCCGGCGGGATCTGGGCGGTGTCATTTTTGTTCATCTTCGTGATATCACCGGCACCACGCAGATTGTGTTTCGTGCCGAACAGGCCGCGGAGATCCACGCCCGGGCCGAGCAGATTCGGGGCGAGTTCGTGATCGCCGTGGAAGGCCGCGTGGAGAAGCGCTCCGCTGAGACCGTCAACCCGAATCTCCCCACGGGCGAAGTGGAGGTGGTGGCGGACAAGGTGTGGATCCTCAATGAGTCCAAGCCCGCTCCCTTCCCGATGGAAGACGATCTCAGCGTGGGCGAGGAGAGCCGTCTCAAGTATCGCTATATCGACCTGCGCCGCCACCGCATGCAGCAGAACATCCGCATGCGGTCCGATGTGTCTTTCGCGGTGCGCAAGAGCCTTTTTGAGCAGGGCTTCCATGAGATTGAGACGCCCTTCATGACCCGGTCCACGCCGGAGGGCGCGCGCGATTTCATCATTCCGAGCCGCCTGAGCCCCGGCTGCTTTTACGCACTGCCGCAATCGCCCCAGATCTTCAAACAGTTGCTGATGGTGGGCGGCTATGAGCGCTATTTCCAGATCGTGCGCTGCTTCCGCGACGAAGACCTGCGTGCGGATCGCCAACCCGAGTTCACGCAGATCGACCTGGAGATGTCCTTCGTGCAACAGCCGGACGTCTTCGCGGTGATCGAGAAGATGCTGGTCAGCGCGTTCGCCGCCGCCGGATTCGCGATCGAAGCGCCGTTCCGGAGAATCACCTATCGCGAGGCGATGGATTCTTATGGCATCGACAAGCCGGATACCCGCATTCCCCCCTTTCATCGCGTGGAATCGCTTTTCGAAGGGACGCCCATCAGTGGAAACGGTTTGCCGATCGTGGCAATTCTCATTCCCAAGGTGGGTCCGGTTTCGCGAAAGGAACGGGACGAGTTGAAGGCGTTCGGGCAGGAGAAGAATCTTCGCGTATTCGACGATGCCAAGCGCCTGGAACGCGACTATCCAGAGCAGATGGCCAGAATCCGTGAGCTTACAGGCGCGACCGACGAGGACCTGCTTTTGCTTGCCAACTGGGCGGCCGAACCAGATCCGCATTTGCCGGAGCGGGAAGCTCTGAAGGCCTGCGGACAACTCCGGCTTTTCGCGGCCCAGAAGTATGCCGACAGGCACAAGCTGCTTGATCCGAAACAGTTCAATTTCCTCTGGGTCGTGGATTTCCCGATGTTCGAATGGGATCCCGAAGAGGCGCGTTGGGTTGCGGCGCATCACCCCTTCACGTCGGTACATGATGAGGATCTGGACCTGCTGACAACCGACCCCGCCAATTGCCGCGCCAAGAGCTATGACATTGTGCTCAACGGTGTCGAACTCGGCTCGGGCTCCATCCGTATCCACCGGGCGGATGTGCAACAGAAGGTGTTCGGCGCGCTCGGCTTCACGCCGGAAGATGCCCAGCACCGCTTCGGATTTCTTCTCGAAGGCTTGAGCTACGGCGCGCCTCCGCATGGCGGGATCGCCCTGGGGCTGGACCGCATGGTGATGATTCTGGCCGGGGAAACGTCCATCCGCGATGTGATTGCCTTCCCGAAGACCGCTCGCGGTACAGACCTCATGTGCGAGGCCCCGAGCGACGTGCCGGAACGATTGCTCCGCGATCTCGGCATCATGCGGACGAGAAAGTAGGGCGACCACGTTGTCCGGGGAAGTCCTTGAGGCGCCGTGCGCGCACTTCCTCTTCCCACCGTGCGAGGCGTTTCCGCATGCGCCTCGCGCGCGTGAATTCCGAATCCACGCCGGATGTTGGATTTCGCCGTTGAATCGCTAGCCTTTGAGTGCGTGCACGGAATCCGCGCATCCAGCCGGAATCACCCATTCACGTGCGCCCATTGTCGCTCGCGAAAATCACCAGCGTACTCTCCGCATCACTCGATATCATCCAACAACCCGTCGAAGATGCAATCCAAACGCTTGACCAAGTCGGTGCTTGGATAGAATTTCGAGATGGATCGACGTGCGTTTCTTCGTTTGCTGGGCGGCATTGGCACCGCGGCTATGGCCTCCGCGCAGCCGCGGACTTCCGGCAAGCCGAACATCCTCTTCATTCTTGTGGACGACCTGGGCGCTTCGGATTTGGCGTGCTATGGCGCGGATTTGCACGAGACGCCAAACTTAGATCGGCTTGCGTCGGAATCGGTCAAGTTCACGAACGCATACGCGGCTGCATCCATCTGCACACCCAGCCGCGCTTCGATTCTCACAGGGAAATGCCCGGCGCGCCTGCACATGACCGTGTGGCGCGAAGAGACTTTGCGGGACCCGCTGCCCAGCCGGAAACTCATTCCGCCGCGTGCCGTTTCCGACCTTCCACTCACCGAAGTTACCCTGGCCGAGACGCTGCGGGCGAATGGCTACCGCACCGCGCACATCGGAAAATGGCACCTGGGGGATGCGGCGCACTATCCCGAACAACAGGGATTTGACATGAATGTCGGCGGCACCTTATGGGGTGCGCCGCAGACGTACTACTATCCTTGGCGAGGTGACAAGCGCTACGGCGGAGAGTCGCGCTATGTGCCCGGCCTGGGCTATAGCAAGCCAGGGGACTATCTGCCAGACCGGCTCACTGACGAAGCTCTAACCTTCCTTGACCGCGCCGCGGGTCAGCCGTTCTTTCTCAATCTCTGGTTTTACACCGTTCATACTCCGGTCGAAGGGAAACCAGGACTGGTAGCCCATTTTCAGCAAAAAGTGCGCGAGGGGATGCATCACAAGAACCCTTCATACGCAGCCATGGTGAGGAGCATGGACGAGAACGTCGGGCGGCTCTTGCAAAGGCTTGAGGAGAACGGCCAGGCATCAAACACGATTGTCGTTTTCACTTCCGACAACGGAGGCTTCATCAATCAGCATGAAGGCGCGGTGGTGACGAGCAATGCGCCGTGGCGCTCCGGCAAGGGTTCATTGTATGAAGGGGGCATCCGGGTCCCGCTACTGGTGCGAATTCCCGGCCGCCCCGGCCGCATTTGCGAAACACCCATCGTCAGCTTCGATCTGTATCCTACGCTTGCGGAAGTCACCGGCTCCGCGATTCCCGCAACGCAAAAGGCTGCAATGGATGGCGTGAGCTTCGCCGGCATTCTCCGCAACCCGGATGCCTCCATGCCCGAGCGTCCCCTCTACTTTCATTTTCCGCACTACTACACCACAACCACGCCGGCGAGCGCCGTGATCGAAGGAAAGTGGAAGCTGATCGAATACTTTGAAGATGGCCGTCTGGAACTCTACGATCTTCGGGACGATCCGTACGAACGGCGGGATTTGGTATCTCGGGAACCGGAGCGAGCGCGGCGCATGCGGCAGCAATTGGCTGATTGGCGGGACTCGGTCGGGGCGCAGATGCCCACTCCGAATCCACACGTCGCGCCCGCTCCGAGACAACGCTAACTCGAAACCTTCTCCGCCGCGGGCTTCGCGGCGCGGTTCTTCTTCCACCAGACGTCCGGACGGCCGTCGGGCGAGACGTGCGGGTTTGGTTCCAGCATCTTTGCGTACAGCTCAGGCCGCCGCGCCCGGATGTAACCCGGTCCCGAAGCCAGTTTCCGCTTCTCTGGGTCAAGAGTTGCCACTGTCACGTCGTCACCCAGCTTGCGGCACTCTGCAAGCACTTCGCCGAAGGGGTCGAGGATCATGGATCCACCCGGCTTGATCGTGCCGCCTTCTTCCCCGATGGGGTTCGCGTAGACAAGAAAAACGCCGTTCTCCCAGGCGCGCGCCGGTAGCCAGCGCATCCACCAGGCGCGGCCCTTTGGCCCATCGAATTCCTGCCGGCAGCGTACCGGGTCAAGCTCGCGGTTGTGCCAGATCTCCGGCGCCACGGTCCCGCGCCCTGGCATCGCGGAGGGCAAACAGCCGGTGACGTGCGGAGCCAGAATGATATCGGCTCCCAGCAAGGCCGTCATGCGCCCATTCTCGGGAAGGTTGTTGTCGTAACAGATCAGGATGCCGATGCGGCAACCGAGGTGATCAAAGACGGTATACGAATCGCCGCAGGAGAGCGCGTCATTCACAAAGGCGTGGATCTTGCGGTGCCTCGCCACCAACCCTTCGGGGGAGACCACCGCGTAGGTATTGTAGAGTCGGCCATCGGCGCGCTCGATGAGCCCCGCGCCAATCGAAACGCCCACATCGCGTGCAATCCCGATGAGGCGCTGCATGGACGGTCCTTCCGGAACCTCTTCGGCCACGGCGTCGAGCCCCGCGCGGTCCAGCGTTTCGAGATACGTATACCCGCCGATCGAACACTCATGAAAACAGACGAGCTCCGCGCCCTCGCCCTTCGCTTGCGCCGTCAGCCGGGCAATTACGTCCAGATTGTACGCCTTGTCGCCATCCCGCGCTTCGAACTGCGCGGTTCCCACACGAATCGGTTTCATACGTTGCAGGGTGTCCTTGTGATCTGAGATTTCGCGCCGCTATGCCTTCTCCACCCAAATGGGACTCGACCACGCCAGCTCCCCATTTGCCTGCACCACGCGCACGTAATACCAGTTTGCCTCTTTACCGTCGTCTTCGTCTTCAAAGGTGAAGCGGCTGAGATGATTCTCTTCGAAGACAACGCGATGGAGCATCGCCGATTCCCAGGGGAACTTTGCGGTAAACAGCATCTCATTCGACTCGTTCAGCTGAGCGAAGGTCTGGGTCAGAGAGCAAGGTCTGGGTCTCGTGCAGGTCACGGTCACGCGTGTTTCTGGAGCGCCTTGCACTCGCAGCACAATCGCTTTCTGCGAATAGTCGTCGACCTGCTGCTTCAGCGCGGTAAAGCTGCGCACCTTTACCGACGTCTCCGTACGCTCGAGGATGCGGTCTCGCCGAAACTCGTCGAGAGGCCCGGTGACGAAGCACGGCTGCACAGCTTCGATCTTTCCGTTCTCCACGGCGATGGTGAATTCCCAATCCGCCGTGCCGCCCCAGCCAAGGGCGGGCCAGGGTCCCCAGCCGTACTCAAATCGTAGTGCCACCGGCCTCCGCCAGCTCTCGGCCGTGGGCACGGCGTCCATGGGGAAGTCCCGGTGAACCACGCGGTTGTTCTTCAGCACTTCCACGCGATCGACGACATCCCATCCGCGAACTTCAATATTCAGTGAACGCTGCCGCGTATAGGGGAGTTCCTGCCCCATGATGCGGCCGTTCAGATGAAAGTCGAGATCAATGCGGTCTCCGGTGACGGCATACGTGCGACGGTTTCGGATTGCGTCGAAAATCGCTTCCCGTGTGAGTTCGGTGGTCTTCACCGCAGCGAGCCCCTCGCGGTACGCACCGGGATACCCCAGATGGTCGTCGGTGCTGGCGACAACGCCGAAACGCATACCTTGCGCCAGGTAGTGCTGTAACGTGTGCTTGGTCCAGCGCCCGCCTTCCGTATGCCGCTTGTAGGGATTCGGTGCGCGGTCATGTTCGGCGCTGCCCCACTCTGAGTGAATCTCGAGCACGGGCGAGACGCGGGGGTCCACCGCTCGTGCATTGATGCCTCGGTGTCCCAGCCGGTTCGCGGGGTGATGAGGAACCAGAATGCAGCCCCTCTCACGAGCGAATTTCTGGAGCGCGGGAAGACTGTCGATGAGCTCGTAATCGCCCCTTAAGTCCGGAAAGAGAATGTGATAATCACCCTCCGCGGAACCGTGCCGTTCATAACCGAGGATGGTGACGAAGCGGCCGGGGTCGTCGTACTGCCGGGCCAGCCTCACAACTTCCGGCCAGTTGGCCTTGGCGACATAGAACCCGTTCCGCCACTTGGTCTCAATCCTGCCGTCGTAAGCTCCCATGTCGGGCCAGTAGGAGTGGGGAGTGAAAGCATAAAAATCCAGGTGATTGCGGGCAATCTCAAAACTGCGCTCGAGCGTGCCCTGCGCGTAACCAACCTGGTTGTGATTGTGCAGATCGCCGAAGAAATTGCGGTATTCAACTGGCTGCCCCGCCGCGGATTGAGCACTGACCGCTGATGTGGCTCCCAATGCCGCACCGCCCGCTTTTACCAGTTCTCTGCGTGTCATATCACCACCCACCAATCATCTGGGACTCTTCGAAGCCAGGTCGTCAATAACCCACTGCCCCGCCGTGCGGGATCGAGTTCGACCCGCCCTCTAACCATTCTCCGTTGACGACAATTAACTGCAACCGGCCCACGTTGCGGATCTCGGTAACATCGTGTCCGATTCCCTTGAGCAGCGCGACGGTATCCGGCGAGATACCGGATTCCACGTTCAGCATGTCCGGCATCCATTGGTGATGAATGCGCGGAGCGTCCACCGCCTGTTGCGCGTTCATGCCGAAGTCGATCACATTCAGGATCGCCTGAAGCACCGCGTTGATGATCCGTCCGCCCCCCGGCGAGCCCACGACCATGGACAACTTGCCCGCTCTGGTAACAATGGTGGGCGTCATCGAGGATAGCGGCCGCTTGCCGGGTTCCACCTTGTTGGCCTCGCCTTGCACAAGTCCGAACATATTGGCCTGCCCCGGTCGCGTGGCGAAATCGTCCATCTCGTTGTTGAGCAGAAAGCCAGCGCCAGGAACGGTCACGCCAGAGCCATAGCTCCCGTTCAACGTGTACGTCATGGCCACTGCATTCCCCTCTCGATCCACCACGGAGAAATGAGTGGTCTCCATGCTCTCGTAGCCGGGCGCCGATCCTGGGCGGATGTCTTCGCTTCGGGATGCTCTCGTGCGATTGATGGTGGATCGTCTCCCCGCCAGATAACGCGGGTCAAGCAGCTTGCTCAATGGCACGGAGTAGAAATCGGGGTCCGCCAGATACTCGCTGCGATCCGCATACGCACGGCGCATCACTTCGGCCAGGTAGTGCCATGTGCCGGCTGAATTGAAGCCGTCCCTCTCATAGCCGCTTCCGTCGAGCATTCCGAGCATCTCGAGGATGCCCACGCCTCCGGAACTGGGCGGCGGCGCGGTGATAATGGAGTATCCCTTGTAATCCGCGCGGAGTGGCTGGCGTTCCACGGCGCGATAGCGTTCTAAATCCTCGAGCGTGATCTCCCCGCCGTTCTTCCGCATCCCCTCGGCAATCAGGTGCGCAGTATCCCCTTCATAAAAATCGCTGGCTCCCTGCTCCGCAATCCTTTCGAGCACGGCCGCCAATTCCGGCTGGCGGAGCGTCTCGCCTGCCTGGTAGAACTTGCCGTCTCGCAGGAAGATCCGCTTCGATTCCGGAAAGCGCCCGAGCAGAGCCTTGGAATCCTCCAAACTCGTAGCCAAGTCGTAGTCAATCGGGAAGCCCTCTCTGGCCAGGCTCACGGCCGGCAGAACCAGGTCTCTCCAAGGTTTGCTTCCGTACTTCTTCGAAGCCATCTCCAAGCCGCGCACGGTGCCCGGAACGCCGGAGGCCCGCCAGCCAACGAGACTTTCATTCAGCTCGATTCGCATCGGCCGACCTTGATAGTCGGAATGGATACTTCCAGCGTTTCGCGTCGAAACGTACATGTCTCGCCGGGCGGATGCAGGTGCCATTTCGCGAAAGTCCAGGAAGGTGGAGGTGCCATCCGCGTTCCGGATCAGCATGAATCCGCCGCCGCCCAAATTGCCGGCTGCCGGGTGCGTCACCGCCAGGGCGAAACCCACGGCAACGGCGGCGTCCACCGCATTGCCCCCGCTCTTAAGCACTTGCACGCCAATCTCACTCGCGATGAGATCAGCCGAAACCACCATTCCGTGGCGCGAGCGGACAGGTTCCGTGGCGCTCCCAAGGGGAAGCAGCATCACTATCAATACGGCGGCAAGGAAGATGCGCATAAGAAACCGCCCGTTGCGAGCGCGGGCTCCGATATCTGTTTCGAGGGGCCGCCCCGCGTTGCTATTCCGCTCTGCGGGCCTCTGCCCGTTTGCGACCCCAGTCGAACAGCACGACACCCGCGGCTACGGAAACATTGAGTGAGGCCACGGCTCCCGCCATGGGAATACGCAACAGAAGATCGCAGCGCTCGCGAACCAAACGGTGAAGTCCGTGGCCTTCAGCGCCCAGGACGATCGCGCTCAGCGGATTCCATTCTACTTGGTGATAGGGCAACTCCGCGCGTTCATCCACGCCGTAGATCCAATAGCCCTCCGCTTTGAGGGATTCCATGGCCTGGGCTAAATTCTTCACCCTCGAAATCGGGAGATACTCGAGCGCTCCAGCCGCCGCCTTCTGCACGACGTCGGTCACCCCCACCGCGCGGCGCTCCGGGATCACCACCGCCCCCGCGCCCGCCGCATGGGCGCTGCGGGCAATCGCTCCCAGGTTGTGGGGATCTTCGACGCCGTCGAGCAGCACCAGCATTTCCGCTCCAGACACGGACTCCAATCCGGCGTATCCTTGCGCTGCCCCGTATGCCACGACGCCTTGATGGACGCTGTTTTTCGTCATGCGGTCCAGCGCTTCGCGGGGTTCAAAGCGCACCGGAACTCCGGCTTGGCGCGCGGCGTCGACGATCGCCTGGATGCGCGTGCCTCCCGCGCCTTTCGCGATGAGAATGCGCTCGAGCGGCGAACCCGCGCGCAGGGCTTCCATTACAGGATTGATTCCGGAACGAAGGTTCATTGCTTCCGCCCGTGGTGACGAACCCATTTGTTCGTCCCCGCCACGCACTCCATGAGTCCCTGTTGATGATGTGCGCTCGAACCTCCATTTTGCATTAGAATGCCTCATATGGGTGAACATGGCGAGCGCTCGCGCAAAGGTGTCTCTCCCAAACCGGCTTCCGCCCCCTCCGCATCCGCCCAGATTCCAGACAAGCTCGTCTTTCGGATTGGCGAAGTGAGCCGGATTGTGGGCGTCGAACCCTACGTACTTCGTTACTGGGAGACCGAGTTTTCCCAGCTTGCTCCCAAGAAATCCGGAACGGGACACAGAATGTACCGGCGCCGGGAAGTCGAGCAGTTGCTGCTGATCCGGCAGTTGCTTTACGACCGCCAATATACGATCAAGGGTGCGCGGCAATACCTGAAGGAACTGGGGCAGCGGCGTCCGCGGGCAGCGGAAGGTTCCCCCGCGGAAGCGGCCGGCGCAATTGCCATGATTGCGCCAGCCGAAGCGGGGAATGGCGCGGAGAAGGAAGCCCCCGCTGGCACAGGCGAATCCGCCACGTCGCCGGGGGCCGTGACGATTGACGGGTTGCGAGAGGAACTCCGCAACATCCTCACCCTTCTCGAATAGCGCGGTTCTTGCTCATTCGTCCGGCGCTCAAATTTCGCCACATTGTTCGCTAGTGCCAAGTTCCCGTCCCTTCCAATCAAGCCCAGCGCGGGAGCCAACGCGAGGGAGCGCGTTCCCCAGATCGGAACCACTGCCGGGAGCCCGCCCCGCCAAGTGCCTGGCAATATCCAGATAGCCTCGCGACGCTTCGATGCGCTGATAGATGTGCATTAACATTGAGTGCAGGTCCAGACGCATTTGCACGGCAAGCGCGCGCAGCAACTCTAACTTCTCCCGCTCCTCGCCGGCGTCCGTTTCTCCCAGGTCCGCCGTCTCCGCGTCGACAAATGCGATCCTCGACAGGATCTCGAGCAGAGCGGCCGACGAGCCGCTGTCCACGGCGTCCAGCAGCTCCGTTGCCAGCCTCCGCGAGACGCTCTCCGGTTCTTCCGCGAGCATATTCTCCGAGGAGCCCGGATCCGGGGAACTCCTCTCCTCGAAGCCCGATGGGGCGGATGCGGGCAACGGGTTCCGCGGCGCGGACCCTCCTGATTGCGGGGGGGCGATTTCCTTCATCGAATCCCCTTAAGCAACCCGATAGCCAATCGGAAATCGTACCCGCGGGCGAACGAGGGAATGCGATTGGGAAACTTTGCCGGCGGCGGCGAATCACCGCAAGCTCCTCAAGCCCCCGCCACTTCGAACGATAAGAGACATTGCGGGAGTAGATTGCATGATTCGAGTGACCCGGCTCAATCACGAGCCCATCTATGTCAACGCCGAGCTGATCGAATATGTCGAGACGACACCCGACACCGTGATCTCTCTCACCACGGGAGAGAAGTTCATGGTGCTGGAGGCGCCGGAGCAGGTCGTCGCGATGGTGATCGAATATGGGAGGCAATTGCATCAAAGCCCGGAGCGCAAGCTGAATCTGGCGCTTGTTTCCCCGATCGACGATGCAATGCGGCCCGTGGAACCGGCCTAGAGGAAAGGAGTCCGCCATCGGCAGGCTGTCCGCTCGCTGAGCGGGATTGATCAGGAAGTGAGGTTAGGATCCCGTGCCCGAAAGTAAATCCAGAAAAGTTCGCTTCGATGTCGCCACCCCGCTGGGAATCGTGCTGGGCCTTATCGGCATTATTGGCGGTTTGCTTGCGGAGCGCGGGGAACTGGCCGACATTGGGCAGGCCACGGCGGCGCTCATTGTGCTTGGAGGCACGGTGGGCGCGGTGCTGGTAACCACTCCCATGCACGTGTTTCTGGCCGCCGCCCGCCGGTTCGCCGATCTCATCGTGGTTCGTTCCCCGGCCACGCAGGCCACGATCGAGAGCCTCGTCGAGTTCGCCACCAAAGCGCGCAAGCAGGGGATCGTCTCTCTCGAATCGGACGCCGACCGGGTTCCGGATCCGTTCTTTCGCAAGGCCATGAATCTGGCCGTGGATGGCACGCCGTTGCAGGATATTCGACGCCAGATGGAGCTCGAAATCACGATCCAGGAGCGTCGCGCCGAATCGGCGGCCAAGGTCTATGAAACCGCCGGCGGCTACTCCCCCACCATTGGGATCATCGGAGCCGTGATGGGCCTGATCCAGGTGATGAAGCAACTGGACAACCTCGAGGAAGTGGGGCATGGAATCGCGGTGGCATTCGTGGCGACGATCTACGGAGTGGGTCTGGCCAACCTGCTTCTGCTTCCCGCCGCAAGCAAAATCCGGGCCAGGGCCGAGGAACTCAGCCAGCATCAGGAACTGGTGCTCGATGGTGTGACGAGTATTGTCGAGGGGCTTAATCCGAAGCTGATCCGGCTGAAGCTCGAAGCCTACCTCGACGAATCCTCGCGCAAAGGCTCCGCCTCGCCATCCCCTAACCGATCGCGCGGGAAAGCCGCTTAGGGGAGGCCGACCATGGCTCGGGAGAAAAAGCACCCGCCGCATCAGAACCATGAGCGCTGGATGGTGAGCTACGCCGACTTCGTGACGCTCCTCTTCGCGTTCTTCGTCGTGATGTATGCCACCGCCCGGATTGACGAATCCGCGCCCCAGCGGGTCTCGGAATCCGTGCGGGAAGCGCTCAAGGAAGACTCCTTTCGCGCGCTGGTTTCCGCACTATTGGAAGAGAATGTCCGGAATCCCGGCACCTTCTCCGCCGATCCCCCGAAGCATAAGAAGTCCGCGGCCAGCAAGGCGGATGCCGTGCTCTTGGAACAGTTTCTGCCGTCCATGGATTTCCTATCCAGGGAACTTTCCGAGGAGATCCGGAAGGAGCAGGTGCAGATTCGCCTCACTCGGAGAGGCCTGGTGATCTCGCTGCGGCAGGCGGCTTTCTTCCCATCCGGGCAGGACGTGATCGCTCCGGAAACCTACGGCGCTATCGGCAAGGTAGCCGAGACGATCGCTAAGCTGCCGAACCATGTGCGGCTGGAAGGGCACACGGACTCCATCCCGATTCACAACGGACGTTTCCGCAGCAACTGGCACCTGTCGACGGCCCGCGCGATCTCCATGCTGGATTTGCTTACCGGTGAGTTTCATGTGCCCGGTGCAAAGTTCACCGTGGCCGGCTATGCGGACACAATCCCGGTGGATTCGAACGAGAGCGAAGACGGCCGTCGCAGAAACCGGCGCGTCGATATTGTGGTGCTGAATCTCTATGGATTGAACGACGAGCCGGTGGGCGGAAACAAAGCACAGGACGAACTGGTTCACCGCCTTGCGGAAGAAAAGCAGAAAGCCAACGGCGGAACGAACTAAGACGGGCTCTTGCCCGAATGCGGAAGCGCCCCAATGCGATCCAGCAATCGCGCGGCGGCGGATTGGCTGGCCGCCTTGATGCTGTGCCCCTCCGCCGTCTCGCTCAGATCCGCCTCAATGCGCGCTTCCACGACGAAGAGCTTTGCATGGTCAGGCCCATGCTTGGCAAGCACCGTATACGTGGGCTGGTGCAAACCCACCACTTTCGCCCGCTCCTGCAATTCGCTCTTGAAATTGCGCGCTTCCTCAATCTGCCCGACCGTCTTGTCGAACTCCGCCACCACCAGGCTCTCGACGAAAATCCGGGCCGGCGTCATCCCGCCATCCAGATAAATCGCGGCGATCACCGCCTCCATCGCGTTGCCAAGCAGCTTCTGCTTTACGCGGCCGCCCGTAAGCTCTTCGCCTTTCCCCAGGAGCAGGTAATCGCCAAGCGAAATTTCGCGCGCGACCCTCGTGAGATGGCTCTTGCTCACAAGGTGGTTCTTCAGTTTCGAAAGTTGGCCTTCCCGCGCGTCGGGGTAGCGGGTCAGCAGAATCTCGCTTGCCGTGAAGGAGAGGATGGCGTCTCCGAAGAACTCGAAGCGCTCATTGTGGGGGTGGGTATCGTTGGGGTCAGGCGTGACGGAGGACGCGAACGACTTGTGCGTCAGCGCCCTCCGCAAGAGGCTTCGGTCTCGAAATTGGTAGCGGATTGTCCGCTCCAGTTGCTGCCAGTCCGGTTCCATCCCGCTCCAGATTGCATGGTCTGCCGGCCGCGATCGCTTAGCGCCCCCGCCAAAGAGCTCGCGGGGCTTCTCACCTTGCCGCGAAGTTCGCAGGATTCGCCACTCCGCCGCGCGCCGAAGGACGCAGGGGCTAAGCGCCCGACTCCTTGGCTTGCAGAGCCTGCTTCTTCTCATTGTTAGCCAGGCTCTTGACCTGCTCGCTTGCCTGAGGATCGGCGATCGCCTGATCGAACATCGCGATCGCCTCGTCGTACTTCTTGGCCAAGCGGTACGCGTTGCCCGCCTTCAGCATCCGCACGGGGTCCGGCTGTGCTTCAATCGCCTTCTTGAAATATTCGGCGGCTTCGGAATACTTCTTGCGGACAAATTCCGCCTGTGCCACGGCGTCGTGCGCCATCGCCTCTTCGGACTTCAAATATGCCTGCCAGTTCGCATCCGGGATATCCGGATTCGGTTTCGTCGCCGTCGCGAGCAGAGCGATTCCTTTCGCGGCGTGATCTTCCACGCGCTTCAGCTTCTCCTCGCGGTCAAGATCGAATTCCTTCGTCTGGCGGGCCAATCCGTTGGCGATACGGATGTGCGCGGTGGCCGCCTCAATATCCGAGGGCTTTGCCGCGAGAGCCTGCTCCGCGTAGACGATCATGTTCGGGATGTCTCCCTTCAGCTCGTACGACTGCATGATGAGGGAGAGCGCCCAGGACTTAAATTGCGTGTCCGCGAAATCCTGAATGAGCTTAGTGGCTGCTTCAATACGTGCGTCCGGGGTGGCGGCCGCCTGGATCGCCATCAAGGCGTCCACTTCCTTTTGCGACTTTGGCTGCGGGCCCTGCGCGAATACGGAGAATGCCAGCGCGGCGAGCGCGACCAAGGCAATCAGGAGTCGGGTGGATTTCTTCATCACGTTCGTTCCTCTTCCAAATAGTTTATGTTACTGGCGCGCTTTCCGCGCCTGCTCCAGGCCCTTCTCCGCGGCGGCCTTCGCGGCGCGCGAAAGACCGGCCACCTCAAGCGCCGCTTCGAAATAAGCGCCCGCTTTTCTGGCATCCCCTTCCACATCCGCCAATCGCCCCAGATAGATCAAGCTCCAGCCCTTCGTGGATGGGTCCGGACCGTATTCTAAAGCGCGTTGGAACAGTTGAATCGCCGCCTCGGTCTGCCGTTCCAGCACGGCAATCCGGGCGAGGCCGAAGAAGGCGCGCGATTGCATGGTGCGCTGCGCGGTATTTTGAGACAGCTCCAGGTAGATTGCCTTGGCACCGGGGTAATCCTTCTTCGTGTACAACAGTTCTTCCGCCGCCTCCAATCGCTTCTGCGCTTCCGTCAGTTCGATGGTGCGGGCTTCCCGAATCACCTTTTGCTGCGTGTTCTCCAGGAAGGTGAGGTCTTTGAGCCGCTCGTTTTCTTTGTAGATATCGAGATTCTTCACCATCTCCTCAAAATAGAAACGGAGAGTGGCGGGCTGCTTTTCAAACTTCAGCAACTCCTCGTAGAAGAACGGGGTAAGCACGAAACCTTGCCGCGCGGCATCGCGCACCATGGCTTCGCGCTGTGCGGCGGGCATCGGGTCGATCCGCGCCGCAATCGCCCGCACCAGACTCGCGGAGGCAAGCAGGTCAAAATCCTGTTTGTACGCCATGCTCAGCGCGGGAGCGCGCAGAGCGAAATCCCCGATCGCTCGCTTGGGTTCGAGTTCGTTGTGAAAACGATAAACCACGGGGTCCACCAGGTAGTGCAAGTAAGCAATCAGCAGCCGGTCCCTGGGAAATTCGGTCGTCGGCGTAATGACGAAGAACACAAGATCGTCATACGCCCGCGTCTCCACCCGGTTCGGAGCTCCCAGCAAATCCAGCACAATCTGAAAACTGCGCTGGCCGACGCCGCTCGTGGGGTTCCGCAGATAGGCGTTCGATTTCAAGATCGTATCCGCCACTTGCGGCTGGTACTTTTCGAGCAGAGGTTCGAACTGAGGCTCCACCTCGCGCCACAAGGACGCTACGTCGGCCTCCTCGTAAAAGAGCTTCATGAACGCTTCAAAACCGCGCAATTCCTGGGTATCCGGAGGCATCTCGTTCCAGATAAACATCGGCTCAAAGTCCGGAGGACCCTGATTGAGAAGCGCGAACGAAACATACTGGCTGAACTCTTCCTGCCAGTTGGTCTTGCGATGCTCTTCGTAAAAACGTTTGATATCGGCAAGAAGGGCGGGATTCTTTCTCTTGAGCTGCTCCCGCACCCAGCGCCGCGCCGGATGATTCGCGACACTATCCACGTCCTCGTCATAACCGGCCGCGTTGATGGCGGCCATGGCCGTGAAAAGAGTCTCGCTCACTTCGAAGCGGACCGCATCCCGGACGGGTTGCGCCGAGGGTGGAGTCTCCAGCTGCGCGAACAGCGGAAGGGACAGCAGCACGCCCAGCGCAAGGCGCGGGAACCGCGTCCCGAATTTTCGATATGCCATCGATTTCACGTTTTGGGATATACCTTCCGGGGAGGTCCCGCGGACGCGCACGGAACCGACGCTCCCGCTGCCTCATGCGCAAGCCGGTCCACCAACTATATAGTGTAAGGCGTCCTCCGGCTACGGCGGGTTTCGCCCCTCTCAGCGGTGCCGTGTAAACAGAACCACTTCCACGCCGCCCAGGATACCCCGGCCCGGCAAGGGTACGCCCGGGATCTCTTCATACGCGGCATCGCTCAGATTGCTCAACTGCACAAACGGGCGAATGCGGTTCCCGTAGTGCGCCAAATTCAGATCCCATACCGCGTAGGAGTCCCGTCCAAGGCGCTTCGTTACGCCAATTCGCGTTCGCACGGCAAATTCTCCTCGAGTCACCGTCTGCCAGCTCGCTACAGCCTGGTGGACCGGATAGTTGAACGCGTAACGGGATTGCAGCCCGCCGAGCGCATCTTGGGCACCGTGGAGCCCGGTATAGGCGATATCCACGCTTGTCCGGGGTCGGTAACGCCAGCGCGCCGCCGTTTCCACGCCTGTAAAACGGAGCCGCTGAAAATTGCGGGCGCGCCAGATATCGGCCGACGATGCGCGCACAAAATCGATCCCGTCGCGCTCCCGGCGTTGGAAGACCGTCACCTCGCCGTCGATGCCATTTCCGGCATTCCAGTCCAGGCCCGCCTCGTAGCCGACCGCCCTTTCCGGACGCAGATCCGGGCTGCCCACGTTGGCCGGGTCATGATAGTAAAGATCCGTAAAACTGGGTGCGCGATAGGCCCGGCTGACGCTGGCGCGCAGTTTCGCGTGGGAGGAAATCCAGTAGCCCGCGGAGAGAGTGGGGCTGAGCTGTCCGGTCCAGGTATCAAAGAGTTCGTACCGGGTTCCCGCCGTCAGGGAGAAGCGTCCGGCGGCGCGGAGATCGTAGTTCAGGTAAACCGATTGGCGGTTCCGGCTGTGGATGCCCAGGTTGGTGCTCTCAACGCCGTCGCGCAGGCTCTCAAAGCCGTAGTGCAGCCGGCCGTTCGCTCCCAGTTCCTCACTGCGCCGGAGGCTGGCCAGCCAAGTCTCTGAAATGTGGTGATTGGTGTAGACTTGCGGGCGGTCCCGGTAAAGCACGAAGAGGTCCGTGTGGCGGCGGTAGCTGAAGCTGGCATTCGTATTCGCGCCCAGATCCTGGCTCGCCATCGCGATCCATCCCTTGGTGCGCTCCCAGGAATTGTAGTTGCCGTAGAATCCCTGCGCGCCGAAGGGGCGGTCAAATCCGGCGAGGGTCACTCGCGTGACGCCAAGATTGGTTTCGAGATGAGTGACTGAGGAGATCAATGCGTTGCGGTAGTCCCGATTCGGCAGGAAGCCGGTGGAGAAATCCCGCGAAGCCGCGAACTGCTGGGAGAGAATCCCTTTCACCAGACTGGCCGTAATCCGCTGCTGATTCGTGCCGAAATTGCCCAGCCCGCCCCGCAGACGGATTTCCGAAACTTCGGGCCGCTTCGTTCGGAAATTCACGACGCCGCCGACCGCGTCCGCTCCGTAGAGAGTGGATCCGGCGCCGCGCAGGACTTCGATGCTCTCGATCGCCTCCATCGGGATCGGTAGGTCCAGGTTGTGATGACCGCTTTGCGCGTCGTTCATCCGCACGCCATCGAGAAGGATCAGCGTTTGCCCGAAGGTGCCTCCCCGGATGGACAGATCTCCCTGAATCCCGTTCTGGCCGCGCTGCCGCAAGTCGAGCGAGGGCAGCAGTTTCAGGTAGTCGGTAAAGGTGTTGTGAAGCAGGGGAGAGGCAGCCACATTGAGCGAATCCACGGCGCGGTCACTCTCCTCAAGAGGGATGGGCGTGAAGGCTCCGGTAACGACGATCGTCTCCTTGCGGGGAGGAATCGGCGCAGCAGACACCTCCCCGGTTCCCTGTTCGGCTGGGGGTGTCCCCCCCGCAGGCTCGGCCTGGCCGTCAAGCGCGATGCAGATGCCCGGAAAGCTAAGCGCGGCAAGGAGGCCCAGGGAGGGCAGCCGGAGCGAAATTAGCATAAAGACCGCATGTCACATCGTACCAAATGGTCCGTAATGCGACGACGGAAACCATCGGCATCGATTCGGCCGGAAGGGTCGCCCGGCGAAAAGTACTTAACAATGTACGACGTTCGCGCGCGCATCTCCTCGCCGAGTGGGACCGAAGCGCAATCCGATCGCAATCTTCGTTCGAGAATTCGTGATTGTACTTGTTATTTCAACATGTTAGTATCACTCAGCACGGTTGGTCAGCTTCAGTTTTTCAACGACATCTGAACAGGAGAACGAGTATGCTTCGCATGATCGGCTATCCGTCTGCCATCCTTTTGGTCGCGGCGATCGCCTTGTTGTCTCCCACCCGAATGTGGGGGCAGGGGTCGGACTTAGGTACGATCCGGGGCGCTGTGACCGACAACTCAGGCGCACGCATCCCCAGAGTGACGGTGACCATCACCGACACGGGGACCAGAGCACAACGCGAATTCATCACCAACGATTTAGGCGAGTACGAAGCAGCCGGGCAGAAATCCGGTTCGTATACCATCACCTTCACGGCTCAGGGCTTCAATACGCTTCAGGTCGGCCCGGTAACGCTCCGGCCCAGCGAAATCACACGTGTCGACGGGCGTCTGGAAGTGGGCCAGACGAGCGAAACGGTCACGGTGACCGCGGAAGCGCCGATGATCCAGACGGACAACCCGACGGTGAGCGGCACCCTGACGAATCAGCAGGTGACCTCGCTGCCGAGGGACAGCCGGGATTACTTTTCGTTTCTGTACCTCAACCCGAACGTGACTCAGGCGGCCGGTTCCGGCAGCTTCAAATTTATCGGTGCGCAGAGCTACGGCGCCAGCTTTTCCGTGGACGGCCAGCGCACCAACGGCGGTGTTTTCGGAGAACCCACAGCCAGCCAGCCTTCGCTTGAAACAATCGGCGAACTGACGGTGATGTCCAACAACTTCACGGCGGAATACGCGGGAGTGGCGAACATCCGCGTCACCACGCGCCGGGGCACTGGGCAGTATCACGGGTCTCTCTTCTATGACAATAAGAACTCGGCACTCGCGGCCTGGAACCTGAATAACAAGAACGCCAAGGGGGCTTTTGTACCTACGGCGGCCGTGCCGGAGTATCCCTTCCCCTACTTCAACCAGAATGAATTCGGCGGCTCGTTCGGTGGCCCGGTGCCGAAGATCAAGAATACGTACTTCTTCGCGGCTTATGAGAAGCTGTTCCGGAATTCTCCGGTGTTCCTGCGAAACACCAGATTGCCACACCCCTCCCTGCTGGCTGGTGATTTCACGATGATCGCCGATGCGGCCAAGCCCGCGGTGCCGGCCGGTATCACGTTGACTTCCGCCGAAATCGCCCAGAATACGGTGAATGGGCAGGGACTTGTTTTCACGAAAATTCCGCAACGCTTGATGAACCCGGTCGTGGGCAACTTCGTGCAGAAATACTTCCCGGCGGTGAGCACGGGCGCGCCCATCAACGCCGGCAACGGGCGTCTGGTGGAATTTGCGACGAACCTCCCCGGCCGTCTTCGGCGGGACCTCGGCACGCTGCGCGTGGACCACGATTTTACCGACTCGGACCGGATCTATGCGGTCTACAACGTGCAGGCCGTAACCTCCGCCACCAGCCCGGTGGTGTCTCCCTTTATCCCTCTCGGATTGACGCAGAATGAGCGCCGAAACGACACGCTCTCCGTTTCCGAGATTCACATGTTCACGCCCACCATCATCAACGAGGCGCGTGGCGGCTTCAACCGGGTGCCGAATCTCCGCAAGAGCAACAACACGATGCGCGAGTTTCTCACCAACATTGGCTTTGACCAATCCGACATCGATGCTTACGGCTCCGTCATCGGCGCTTCCACGCTCGACACTTTCGGGCATCCGGCCGTCAATCTCGGTTCCACCTTCCAGGCGTTTACGAACGGCGGGCGGAACACTTACCGGCCGCTCGACCAGAACCTGATCACCTTCGGCGACACCGTCACCTGGGTGACCGGCAAGCACGCCATCAAGGCGGGTGCGGACTGGGTGCGCAATGCCGCCGTCGACGGCTTCACCAGCGGCCGCGGCAATCCGCGGGGTGTGATGAATTACACCGGCGCGGGAACGGCTCCGCTCTCCCGTTTCCTGATGGGGATGCCGGCCAATACGGTCAGCTTCGTGAACCAGTTCCGACCTCCAATGGACGTTCATAACTGGGAGCAGGGCTACTTCGTGCAGGACGACTTCAAGGTTCACCCGAAGCTGACCCTGAACCTCGGTATCCGCTACGAGATCGTCTCTCCGTTTACCGAGAACAACGACCTTCTGGTGAACTTTGACCCGGATTTTGTCGGTTCGGATGGCAGGAAAGGGCGCTTCGTCGTGCCTTCGTCCAAGACGCTCCAGTTTGTCGATCCAAGATTTATCGCTTACGGGATCACCACGGCGGATACGCTGGGAGTACCGAAAACGCTGGTGCGGACCGACTACGGAAGCGTTGCTCCGCGCATCGGCCTGGCCTGGCGCATTACCGAAAAGACCGTGCTTCGCGGCGGATACGGATTGTTCTACCCGACGGCGGCCGCGCAGGGGATCCGCGATCCTCTGGCCACCAACTCCTTCCAGGTGGGCCTAACGAAGAGAACCACGACAGACTCGGCGCTCCAGGGATGGCCCGGTACGGCGCATGGCATCAGCCCCATGTCCGGTGGCGCGCTGAACGCTCTCAGTTCGACGATCTCCGCCAACTGGGTTCCGTTTAACCTGAAGCAGCCCAGGATCCACCAGTACAACATTACCTTGGAACGGGAAATCGGCTGGCAGACGGGAGTCCGGGTTTCCTATCTTGGCACGACCATGCAGCGCCTGATTTCCGGATCCGACGCGAACTTGATTGAGCCGAGCGATACGCCGTTCGCCACCACGACGGGGGATGGCGTCACGCCCTGCACACCCGACGATGGCGATTGCGATTACTCCGACGCGGACCGCCGTCGCCTGCCCTTCCCTGGGCTGGGAACCTACCAAACCTCCTTTGGCAACTTCGGTCATGGCCGAAGCCACGCCTTCCAGACGGAAGTGAACCGGCGATTCTCCCAAGGGTTCACCTTCAATGCGTCCTATACGTATCTGGATCAGAAATCGACGGCGCCCGACACCGGCAACTCCAGCCTGGGCGGAACGGCCTACAACCAGTTTGACCGGTCCGCTGACTACGGAATGGATGCCTTCACATCCAAACATCGCTTCATCACCTATGGCGTCTTTGAGTCGCCCGTGGGCCGGGGCAAGAAATTTGGCAGTGACATGCACAAGGGGCTGGATGCCATTGTCGGAGGCTGGCAGTTGTCGTGGCAGTTGTTCGCGAAATCCGGCACGGGATTCACGCCCTTTTGGATTTGCGACAATTGCGACCCCATCATGCCAGGCAATGTGGGCTCCGGTTCGCTGGACGCAACTGGCGGCTTCTATGGCACTACCCTGCGCCCGATCGTGAGCGGCAACCCGAATGTCAAGAGCGGAGACCGGCTCTGGGATCCCTCCGCGTTCAGCCTGATGCCGCTCGGCGCTGACCTCTTCAGCAATCCGAACGTCGCGGTGCGCAACCTGCTCTCCGGACCCGGAACCTACGGGCTCAATATGGGCATCAAGAAGGTGTTTGCAATCGGCGAGCAACTGCGATTTGAGCTGGGTGCGGATGCGAACAACGTGCTGAATCATCCGCTGAAGTCGCCCGACAATTACGACATCGGCGCGCTGGGGAATTTCACCCTTATGGTGAATCCCACCACGCTGAAGCCGGAAATTCAGTCCGTCGAACGGAACCCGGATTTTGGCCGTCTGCTCAGCAGCTACGACCAGGATGGCGTGGACAGCCGAAGAACGTTCCGCATTCGCCTGCGGCTCACGTTCTAATTCAACTCGTCAGAGTCAAACAAAAACCGCGGCTCCACGGAGTCGCGGTTTTTGTTTGGCTTCGCAAGAGTTATGCCGGATGATCCAGAATCTGCTCGGTCTTCCGGTCCCAATACATCTTCTTTCCTTCGCGAAAACTGCGGGTGGCCATCACCACCGCCACCGAGTGAGCAAACCCGGTATCGATGCTTCCGTTCGGAGTCTTCCGGTTCCGCATGCACGCAAACCAGTTGTCGGTGTGGGCCTTTAGGTTGTCGTCCTGGTTGACGGGTGGCACTTCCGTGCTGCCGGGCAGCGTCACCGCTTCCGGCGTCACCTTACCGGTCTTCAGATCGAAGACCGAATTGTTCGCCCACCCGCTTCGGGTTTCGGGGAGAAACCACCATTGCGGGCTTCCTTCGCCTCCCGGAGAGTAGAGTGTGCCCTTCGTGCCCCGAATGATGGTGTGGTCGCCGTAGGCATTGCCGAAGGTCGTGCTGTAGCTGTAAAGCACTTCCTTCTCCGCGAAGGTGGAGAGGCACTGGAAGGTATCCGGATTCTCGCGCACGTCGTGCCAGGCGAAGATGCCTCCATTCGCCACCGTGTCATCCGGAATGAACGTATCCAGGTAGAAGTGCGCGAGACCAGATCCGTGGCTGTACCACTGATCGGTGATTCCGCCGGAAAACTCTTTGAAGATACGGAACTCGAAGTAGACCGTAGGGTCAAAAGGCCGCCACGGCCTCCCCAGCAGCCAGCGGTTCCAATCCGTATCCCGCTCGCGAAGCAAAGCGATGTCCGGATTCTTCGGCGAATGCCAGCGCGGTCCGTTGAAATTCCAGCTCTGGTCAATCGATACGATCTTGCCTAGCTTCCCGCCGCGGATGATCTCACGAACGCGATGCTGGTAAGGATCGCTCAGCCATTGCGAACCCATCTGCACCACCTGCTTGCTGGCGCGGACGGCGTCACGCGCCAACTTGGCGTCCTCGATCGTGTTCGCCATGGGCTTCTCGCAGTAGCAATCCTTGCCTGCGCGCACAACCTCGGCCAGAACCTTTGCATGCTGATGGTCGCCGGTGCCCACCATCACGGCGTCCAGTTCCGGATCGGCGAGAATCTGCTCGGAGTACTGAAACATCTTCGGCCGTGCGCCGAAACGCTTCTCCACATCCGCCGCGGCGCGTTCCCGATTCACGCTCCAGAGATCGCAGACGCTGCGGAGATCGAAATTTGGATCCGTGGCGGAGGTCTTCTCCAGCATGCGGCGGTGGCCGCCCGCCCGGTGCCCGCAACCAATCTGGCCGATCTGAATCCGGTCATTCGCACCGAGAATTCGCGCGTATGATCGCGCCGTCAATGGCAGCGCCGCCGCGGACGCCTGGAGTATATTTCTTCGCGATACCAGTCTCGTCATTGCCCGCTCCCCGTGAATTGGAATCCTCGATGAGGTCGGTCTCCCTAACGGTTGGGCAGAACCTGGCCCGCACGTACGGATCTTATCTCAGCCGCCATCAGGACGGAACCGTAGGAAAGGTTTCGCACGTCGCCTTCGCCTTGGCGGGCGCTCTAGCCAGTCACACAGCGTCGGAGACCGAAGTGAAGCGGAAGCTCTTCAGCCGCAATGCGGGCAGCATCATGCGGAAATCTCCGTAGCGCTCCCCCGCAACTACGGGCAGAATCTGGCCGATCTCTTCGATGTCGCCCAGCAGCCGGTACGGGCTTTCATTGAAGCGAAAATTCTTCAGCGGGTGCTGTACCTTGCCGTCTTCGATCCAGAAGAGCCCATCCCGGGTGAGCCCGGTGTACAGCGCTTGCTGCGGATCAACCGGACGAATGTACCAAAGACGCGTCACCAGCACCCCCCGCTCCGTATTCGCAATCAGCTTGGAGAGCGGGACATCGGTTCCGTCCATAATCAGATTGTTCAGAAAAGGTCCAGCGGCTTTCTTGCTCCGTTCCGCCCAATAGCGTGAATAGCTGAGGTTCCTGAGGACTCCGTCGCGAACGAAATCGGCGGGCTTGATCGGGAATCCATCCCCGTCGAAAGGGCGTGACGGAATCGTCCGGTTTGCCGGGTCCGTATAGATGCTCACGCGAGGGTCGAAAATCCTCTCGCCAATCCGGGTCTTTCCATCCGGAGCGGAAAAGACGCTGCGGCCCTCGTCCGCCCGGCGCGCATCCAGAATGCCCCGCATCATATTGCCGACAAGATCCGCCACCGCCTGCGGCTCCAGGATCGTGGGGTAATCTTCCGGCTTGATCTCCTTCCCGTTCCGGGAGTCGATTGCCTTGTGGGCGGCCATGCCGGTGGTCTCTTTGAAATCCAATCCGCCCACGCGGCTGGAACTGACGGCCGTGTAGCCCGATCCCCGGTCATCCGGCGTCCGCGCCGTGACGGAATAGGTAGCCACGCTCCCACGATGGTAGGCGAACAGGCCGGCGGAATTCGCGACGGATTGCTCCGTTCCGCGCTGCTCAAACAGGCCAGCCACAATCACCTTGCGCTCGTTTGCGACGCGGATGGCATCCGCAACGTGTTGCGCCCGTCTGGCTGCCGTCATCTCCGCCGTCTCCGGATCGTAGGCGTTCACTTCCAGATACTTCTGAGGTCCAAGCAGGGGCAGGTATTCCCTGTCTTCGGGCGAAATGGCCGCAAGGCGCTCCGCCTGCGAGACAAGCCGTTTGAGCTCATCCACCGCGTTCTTCGGGTTCGCCAGATCCACCGCTCCAGCCGCGCTTGCTTTCCGCTTGCCTTTCCACGCCGTGACGTTTGCTTGGCCGGTGAGCGTGAGGCCGCTCGTCGTGGGCGCGTTGCGTGCAAAGCGCAGAAATCCATGCCGCTCATGCGAAAGGCTGATCTCCACCTCCGGGACGCTGGCCGCCTTCAGAGCCTTGCTTGAGATGTCGCGGGCTTGTTCGCTGGTCACGCTTTCCTCCCGGTATTGATCACGTTCACACCGCGAAATCGCGTCGGTGTGCAGCCATGGCTCACCGCATTGCTCTGCGGAGGTTCGCCCTTCCCGTCATTGAAGGCGCCGCCCAATTCATACTCCGCCCTGCCGGCCACGCCATCGCAGGAGTTCCAGAATTCCGGCGTGCGCGCCTGGTATGCCACGTCGCGCAGCATGCGGGCCTTCTTGCCATTCTTGATCTCCCAGAAGACTTGGCCGCCAAACTGGAAGTTGTAGCGTTGCTGGTCAATCGAGAAGCTGCCGTCGCCCAGGATAAGGATGCCGTTATCGATCTCGGAAAGGAGTTCCGCCTCGGTGAGCTTGCTGTCCATGGGATCCAGAGACACATTCGGCATGCGCTGGAACACCACGCTGGACCAGGAATCGGCATGCGTGCAGGCATGCGCCTTCACGCCCTTCACCAAACCCTCCTGCTCGCGCGTCGTCTGGTAGTCGATGAAGATGCCATCCCGAATGAGATACCAGCGCTGCGCCGGAGCGCCGTCGTCGTCGTAAGCCACGGTGGCCAGCCCATGCGGCTGAATGCGGTCCGCCACCATGTTCACCCACTTGGATCCGTATTGGAATTTGCCCAACTTGTCCGGGGTGAGAAAACTGGTTCCCGCATAGTTGGCTTCATAGCCGAGCGCGCGGTCCAACTCCGTCGGGTGCCCGCAGCTTTCGTGAATCGTCAGCCAGAGGTGATTCGGGTGAAGCAGCAGGTCGTAAACACCGGGCTCAACCCCGGGAGCCTTCAGCTTCATCACTGCTTCTTCGCCAGCCTGTGCCGCCTCTTCCACCAGCGGGTATTGCTCGATGGCTTCCCAGCCGCGCTGGATCGGTGCCATCATGGATCGCCGGGATTGCGAATCGCCCTTCGCGCGGTCTACCGCGGTCACGCCGAACTGGGCATGCGAGCGCACGATATCCTGCTGGATCCGGGAGCCGAGGCTGGAGGCGAAATAGCGATCTTCCCGTACCGCGCGTACATAGCTTGAAACGAAACCGACCCCTTTCGTCGCCAGCGCGGCCGCATTCACCTTCATCAGGAGGTCTACCTTGCGCTCAATCGGGATCGTGAACGGATCGATCTCGTAGGCCGACTTCCATTTCGCGGTGTATGCCTTCAGCGGAGCCAACTGGACGGGTCTGGTTTGGATCGCGCCGTTCGCTTCCGCAATCTCGATGGCATTCTTCACGGCCTGGGCCAGTGCCTCTTCGCGAAAGTCGTTGGTAGCCGCGAATCCCCAAGCACCTTTCTTCAGCACCCGGACGCCATAGCCGTAACTTGAACTTGAGGCCACGTTTTGCACCTGCCGCTCGCGGGTGAAAATGCCCTCGTTGTCATAGCGACTCACGCGCAAATCCGCGTATTCCGCGCCAGCCTTCTTGGCAAGTTCCATAGCCATATCGGCCAGACGGTCTCGGTCTGCCTTCTCGGCTGCCGTGAGCCTTGCCAGAGGTACCGTGGCGGCGATTGCCAGCCATTCTCTGCGATTGAGCATGCCACTCCTCCCGGGGCCAGGGAATCCCGTGCAACCCACTTTTCATGCTACACAACGCAACGCACGGCGGTTCGGCAAGCCGAGTCCGCCAACCGCCGCGAAACCGGTTAACGCGCTTCCGCCTTCACAGGTGTCTCCTTGAGCCAGCGCTGAAAGAATGACTTCCACGCCGGGTCAATCGTCGGCCCTGTCGCGTGGTGTCCATCGACCGTGGAGGCAAACTGCAAGCGTTCGCCGATCCCAAGCAAGTTGTAAACCTCTTTCGCACGGTTGAAATAGCCCCAGCTAGCCAGATCGTCCGAGTCATGCCCTTCCGCTTCAGTCTGGCTGCCCCCGATCAGCAGGAACGGTCGTGGCGCGGCCAGCGCCAGCAATTCGTGATGGTTGCGTTCAAAGCCCGGCCGCTTCACGTCGGGGTTGAGCAGGCTCTGAACAGTCCCCCGTAATTCGGGGATGGGATAGTCTTCGGTGCGAATCTCGTCGAAGCGATGACGCCAATCGAGATACCAGGTGTCGTAGTAATTGGTACCGCCGTTGAGCGCAATATGCGGATCAATCGATACGGTCGCGATGATGCTCGGCGAAAATGCTCCCACATACACGGCAGTCTTTGCGCTGAGCGAAAATCCCATGAAACCGATGCGGTCGGCAAGAACTTCCCGGCGGGAACGCAGATACTCCACTTCGCGCTCGACATCATGCACCATCTTCGCCATGGGAAGCCAGTGTCCAAAGCGCGCGTACACTTTCTCGTTCACCAGTCTCTCGCCAACATCGTCGCGGTAGTAACGGATGAAAGACCAACTGGTGAGGACGACATAACCGTTCGAGGCAAGATAAGCTCCCCACCATTCCTCCGGCTTTTGATAGTCCGGCGTGGAGGAGGTCCAGGCAATGACAGCTGGGAACGGACCGTCGCCCTGTCCGCGCGGCAACAGCAGCAGATGTTTCTGGTAGAAATCGGTTTCTATCGGGATCTCCAGATCGATTCGCGTATAGTGTTCCTTTTCCTCTGTGCTCAGAATGCGCACTCGGGTGACGTCGCCAAACCATTTCCGATCCTTGTCCTCCGGTGCAATCTTGCCGAGGATCTCCATCCACTTCGCCGCAATCGCCGGGCGGCGTTCGCTATACCATTCGGAGGCAGAGGAGACTCGTTTCCCGTCCGGTCTTTCCAGTGGCGAGAGGAGCGGAGTATTCTCCTGGCCCGGTTCAGGCGCCGGCGTGCGCGGGCTGTTTGCCGGGTGATAGTGCGTCCGGGCGAGTTCTCGCGGCGCCGGTTCGGGCACGATCACCCGTGTCGGCCCAGTCTGTTGCGGCCAGGCGAGTGCGCTGAAAAGCACGATGCCAACAAGCACGCGCGCCGTTGCTGCGTGCAGATCTAAACTTCGCAATCCCATTGTTGTGCGGTTCGTCATCCCGTTCTCCATCCTGCCCCCGTTTCTCTCGCGTTCCGTGGCCGTTCCCGCGGCCTGGCTCTTGAAACTGTCCTTACCGTCGAATTCTCTCACTTGCGGAATGCCGAAGCGATTGCGCGCGCGTGGTCGCTATCGTCGCGCGGTTTCGATACGCTAAGTTCGGCGTTTCGCCCGGCATCCGCTTGGCGCGGCGACTATTTGTTCGGGAGCTGTCTGATGTCTGTTGCCAGAGTGACCGAGGTTATTTCCTCTTCCAAGATCAGTTTCGAGGATGCGGTGAAGCAGGGAATTGAGCGCGCGAACAAGACGCTGAAGAACGTCCAGGGTGCCTGGGTAAAGGATCAGAAGGTGGTGGTGAAGGATGGCGTGATCACGGAGTATCGCGCAACCTTGAAGATCACCTTCGTGCTCGTGGATTAGCCGCGAGGGTTCGTTTCCCGGAAAGGCCCGCCCCTCCAAATTGCGAAGGCAACACCGGGGCGTGGCCTTCTGTGCGCGGAAAGTTCGAGGACTTGCGGAATCGCTAGGCGTTCGTGATACTGATAATGTATTCCCGATTAGTCGGTTGCCCTATGTCCTCGCTTCGGTCGTTCCCGCGTTTCGTTGTTTTGACCCTCCTCCTGATCGCCCTTTGCGCCCTTCCCCTTCCCTGCCAGACCACAACCGGAAGCGCTCCCAAGACCGGAAGTATACGGGGAATGGTGACCCTCGAAGGTTCCGGTAAGCCCATCCACGAAGCATTGGTGACCTCTCCACAGATCCGGCGAGTGTTCAGCAGCGGTGAGGACGGCCGCTTCGAGATCGACAATCTTCGGCCCGGAAATTATGACCTGATTGTACATTTGGGCCAGCTCTCCGACGCCCGCCAGCGGGTAACCGTCGAAGTGGGCAAGACGGCCAACGCTGCCTTCCAATTGGGCATTCGGCCGGTGCGCGAACACATCAATGTAACCGCCACCGGAACTCAGGTGACCGCGCAGGAATCGCTGCAGTTGGTGACGTCGGTCGAATCCACGGAACTGATTACGCGGATGTCCCCCTCTCTCGGCGGAGCGCTCGATGAGGTGCCGGGAGTGAATCGCCGGAGTTTCGGACCCGGTAACGAACGACCCGTGATCCGCGGCTTCGACGGGGATCGTGTCCTCGTCCTGCAGGACGGGATGCCCACGGGGACCATGTCTTCCAGTTCCGGGGACCACGGAGAGCCGGTCAACGTCGCCAGCGCGGAAAGGATTGAGATCATTCGAGGCCCCGCAACGCTTCTCTATGGAAGCAATGCCATCGGCGGTGTGGTGAACGTCATTGGCTATGGCAATCACTTGCATGAGCACCAGCATCAGACGCTGAGCGGCAACCTGTCGGCTTCCGGAGGTCCCGCCAACGGAATGTTCGGGGGCAGCGGAGGATTCGAGTACGGTCACCGGGGCTGGCTCTTGTGGGGCGGCGGAGGCGGCCAGCGAACCAGCGACTACCAGACGCCCGTGGGGCGAGTGTTCAACTCGGCCACGGATTCGCGCAATACCTACGCCGGCTTTGGCAAGTACAACCAGAAAGCCTACTTCAACCTGGAATACACCTTCGGTGAAGGCAGCTATGGCGTGCCTTTCGCCGCGGAGATCCATTCGCACGGAGAAGAGCACGGCGATGAGGAGGGTGCGCACAATTCCGCCGCGGAGGACGCGGAAAAGATCGGAATCGGCTGGCGCAGGCACAACCTGCGAGGGGAGTTGGGCTTCACGCACATGCCGCGCTTCGCGGAGAACTTCACTCTTGTCCTCAACCACTCGGACTGGAACCATCGCGAAATGGAAGGCGACGCGGTCGGCACGGAGTTCTTCAACAAGCAAACTGTCTATCGCGGAACCTTTGACCAGAAACAGCGGGGCAACCTCACCGGCACCTTCGGGTTCTGGGGCATGCACAGGGATCTGCGCGCGACGGGCGAGGAGGCGTTGGCGCCGCCAACCGTACAGAACGCATTCGCTCTCTTTGCGCTCGAAGAACTTACGCAGGAACGCGTGAAATGGCAGTTCGGTGGTCGGCTGGAGAGAAACGGGTTTCAACCCACCGGGCTCGTCGACAGAAGCTTTACGGCGTTTTCGGGCTCAGCCGGATTTGCCGTGCCTCTCCGGAGCGGGTTCACCTTCGCGACCAGCTTCAGCCATGCGGCGCGCGCGCCGGGGTTGGAGGAGCTTTACAACCACGGCCCTCACGTGGGAAACCTCACCTACGAGGTGGGGAATTCGGACTTAGGCGTGGAGCGAAGCAATGGCGTGGAGGCGTCGCTGCGGAAGCTTGCGGAGCACTTTCACTTGGAGGCGAACCTTTTCCTCTACCATTTCTCCGACTTCATCTTCCTGGCTCCGACCGGCGAGCGGGAGCATGGCCTGGCCGTCGCAAACTACATGCAAGGCAACGCGCGCTTCTGGGGATTTGACGGAAGACTGGACGCGGAGACGGCACGCAATCTCTGGTTGAAGGTAGGCTTTGACTCGGTGAATGCGACTCTAACCGATCTCCGCACGGGTCTGCCCCGCATCCCGCCGCGACGGGTTCGGCTGGGCCTCGATTTTCGCCCGGGCCGCTTCAGCTTTGAGCCGGAACTGGCACTGGCCAGCCGCCAGGATCGCACCTATTTTGACGAAACGGAGACCGCCGGATACGCGGTGGTTAATTTCCGCTCGTCGTACGCCATCGCGACGTCGCACACCACGCATATCTTCTCCGTGGATGCATTCAACCTGGGGAACCGCTTGTGGCGGAACCACCTTTCGTTCATCAAGGACCTGGCGCCGGAGATCGGGCGCGGCGTTCGTTTCGGGTACACGCTACGGTTCTTCTAACGGGCGTTTCACGCAGAACGCCAAAAGGGGAACCGGGCTGGTTCCCCTTTATTGTTCATCCGGCAAGCGGCCGGGCGATTACATGCCGTTGGGCGCTTGTGGGGCAGCCGGAGCGCCCTCCGGTGGGGTGCCCGGCTGCCGCCGCTTCATGCGATTTTGCCGGCGGTCTCGCTGCTCGGAACGGAGTTCGGCGAGTTTCGTGCGTTGCTCGGCCGTGAGGATGTTGTTATGGATGGCGGCACGCGCTTTCAGCGAAATCGCAAGCAGGTTTCCCTGGAGAGTCCCCACCTGATTGGCGAGCCCATCCAACACGGAATCCGTCGCGCCGCTGTTGGTCGCATCGGCAATCTGAGACTGGAGATTGCGCAGTTGCTCCCGCAGGGGCTGGCTGGCGTCGCGTGCGGTCTTGCCCTGTGCGCGAATCGCCTCTTTCTGCGTATCGGTCAGATTCAGGAGGCGCGCCATCATGGGGTTGAGAAGGTCGCAACCCTGGCAAGCGGCTCCCGGGGCGCCGCCGCGCATCCCCGGCCCCATCGGCCCGCGATCGCGCATGCGCCCCGGTCCTTGAGCGAAGGCGGTTGTGACGGCAAGCAATACCGCAAGTCCCGCAGTGAAGAGAGCCTGTTTCTTCATGATCAATACCTCATCGAGTGCATTTGCCGGACGGCTCCGGCTTCCATCGTGGGGAATCTCCCACTTTCGAATTGATGGCTTGTCAGTGGAAACCCGGCTCGGGGGAAAAGGTTGCGGTGGCCTGGCAATCCCGGCGATGAAGCGAGGAACCGCAGTCTACGACGGCGGCGTCTGCTGACGTCCTTCGAGTTTCTCCACCTTCTCCCGGAGGCTCGCGATTTGTTCCCGCATTTTGCCGATTTTCGCGAGATTGGCGAGCTGGACGAGATACTCCTTCAGTGGGCGCGCCGGCGTACCCCAGACCACTTCGCCGGAACGCACAATCTTTGAAGTGAGGATACCGCTGCCCGATCCAACCGTGGCACGCGACTCGATGCGGGCCTTGTCCCCGATGCCGACCTGGCCGCCGATCACGGCGTAATCCTCGACGGTAACCCCACCCGACAAACCGGTCTGCGCCACGATGACGACGTGCCTGCCGATGCGGCAGTTGTGCCCGATATGGACAAGATTGTCGATTTTGGTGCCCTCGCCGATCAGAGTGACTCCGAGCGCGGCGCGGTCGACGGTCGTGTTGACGCCGAGTTCGACATCGTCCTCAATTACGACGCGGCCCACTTGTGGGAACTGCTCGTAGTGGCCTTCGTTCATCACGTAACCAAAACCGTCCGCTCCCAGAACGCATCCGGCGTGGAGCACCACGCGATCGCCGATCTCCACTTCGTCATAGATCGTCACGTTGGGATGAATGGTGCAGCCGGAGCCGATTCGCACGAAGTCGCCAACCACCACGCCCGGTGCAAGATAGGTCCCCTCGCCCACGACGCAACCGGAGCCGATGACGACATCGGCACTGATAGAAGCGCTTTCCGCCACGATGGCGTCGTAGGCGACTTTTGCCGTCGGGTGAATCCCCTCCAGCCGCCTGGGGACCGGATGGAACAAGCGGATGGCGCGGGCAAAATCCGTACGCGGATGCCGGGAACGAATCACCGTGCGCTGTTCCGCGTTGGGATACTCTATGGGCACGATCAGACACCCCGCGGCGGAAGCCGGAGCCTGCTCGGCGGCCTTCCGATTGCCAACGAAGGCGAGATCGGAAACTCCCGCCGCGTCAAATTCCGCGACGCCTTCGAGCGCGCGCTCCCCATCCCCCTCAAAGGTGAGTCCGAGACTCTCCGCGATACGCCGGACTTCCACTTCAGTTCGCCTCCCGGATGGCGGGGTCCATACCTACAAAACTGCGAGACGCCATCGCTAGTAGGATACTGAATTGTGGCTGTTGATCCCTCAACGTACGTTGCTCCCACCGCGGTTGTTCATCCCGAAGCAAGCATCGGCCCCGGCTGCCATATCGGCGAGTTCTGCGTGATCGAAAGGGATGTAGAGATCGGCACGGGGTGCAGGCTGGAACCCTACGTCTTCGTGAAGCGTTGGACAACGATGGGGGACCGGAACGAAATCTCCGCCGGGACGATATTGGGGACGGATCCGCTCGACAAGAGCTTCACCGGTGAGCGCTCTTATCTGCGGATGGGCGACGGGAACCGCATCCGGGAACACTTCACCGTTTCGCGCGGCACAAGGCCCGAGTCCGTGACCTTGATCGGCAACGGCAACTATGTGATGACCTCCGGGCATATTGCCCACAATTGCGTGATTGGCAATAACGCGGTGATCGCCAGTTGTTCGCTCGTCTCCGGCTATGTGGAAGTGGAGGATGGCGCGTTCATTTCCGGCGGAGTGGCGATCCATCAGTTTTCGAAGATTGGCCGCTTATCGATGGTGGGCGGCCACTCCGGCGTCAACCTGGATGTACCGCCATTTCTGATGACAGTCGGCTTTCGCGTGAAAGCAATCGGCCCGAATACGGTAGGCATGCGGAGGGCAGGCTACAAGAGTGCCGATGTGCTGGCGGTGAAGGAAGCGTTCCGGTTGCTATATATGAGCGGGCTCCCGCGGGACGAGGTGCTGGCGAGATTGGAAGCGGGCCCCGATGTGGGCCGCGAAATGGCGGCGTTCATTCGATCCAGTAAACGAGGCATCTGCCCCGCGCGACGAAAGTCCCTTCGGCGCACTGATGAGCTGGCGACAGGGGAAGCGGCGGACGGCGAGACGGAGGATGCGGGCGATTCCGCGGCCGAGTGATGCGCCTGAACCTCGCCGCAAAATTCTTCCTCGCGTACGCGGTGCTGGTGCTCTATCTGTGCCTGTTTCCCTGGGTGCCGAAAGAGGGTGCCCCCGGGCCTTGGTTCGTCTGGGAGTGGGCGGGCGGACGCACCGGCTTTGCCGACGTCACTCTAAACCTGCTCTTCTTCATCCCCTTGGGCGTGAGCGGCGGCCTCGCATTCCGGGGAAGCGGGCGATTCGTGCCCGTGGCGCTGCTGTGCGCGACGCTCTCGTTTCTGATCGAGTCGTTGCAGGGGTGGCTTCCGGGACGCGTGAGCAGCCTTAGCGACCTGTTAACGAACACGACGGGCGCGATACTGGGGTGCCTGGTTGCCCCTTGGCTACCGCGGCTTGCCCATCACGAAGTCTCCGTCCTGCGGGCGGTGCGTTTGTACCCGCCAGCCGCCGTGCTGGCGATCAGTTTCTTCGCGGGTCAGTTGTTTCCGTTCATTCCCCGCTATCGTCTGCCACACTTGCGAAAAGTATTTGGCACCGCTACGGAACTGGGGGACGGGCTACAAACCTTCACGGTGCTGCTGACGCTTGCCGGCGCGGCTTATCTGGTGCGGCTCGCCATAGGGCCGCTCTTCAAGAGGAAATGGTGCTTCCTCGTCATGGTATGCTTCCTGATCTTGCGCCCGCTCTTCGGGAATGCCCCGTTCACGGGCGACGAATGGGCGGCGGCTTTCCTGGGGAGCGCCATGGGCGCGCTTCTTCCAGGTGCCATGATCGAACGCATGCTGGCCGTGCTCCTGCCGGTCGCCGTGATTCTTGAGGAATTCCGTCCATTTGTCTTCGCGGCGCAACCGCAGCCGTTTGGCTGGGTTCCATTTGTGGCGGTTTTCGACATCTCCATCGTTACCGCCATCCACTATTTTGCCGAGAAGTTCTTTTTCTATGGCGCGACGATCTTTTTCCTTGCGAGACGGTGGATGCCTCTTTGGAAAGCTTCCCTCGCTGTCATCGCCATCCTGGCTGCGGGCGAAGCGGCACAGCGATACCTGCCGGGGCGGACTCCCGAGACTTCGGATCTGGCGCTGGCGCTGGCAGCCTGGATGGCACTCTCATTGCCGGGCGGGTTCTCCCAGCCGGTCAACGTACGGGAGCGCTCCGCTTCGCCGGAGAGCCCGCATTGAGCTCATGGTAACTTCGATAGTGTTGGCTGCGGGAGACCGCGACAATTCTTATTAGCGAATGTTCAAGCGACGCATTCTCTACCTGCTGATCGGTGACACCGCCTTGCTCGCGGGATGCTACCTGGCCGCCTACCTGTTTGCCAGCAGCCAGGGGTACGTTCCTCCCATGGAACTTGATGTCTTCCTGTTGCTGGATAACGGCCTGATCGAAATCCTGGGCGTGCTGATCACGATCCTGCTCGGGATGTACTTCCTGGGGCTCTATGAACGGATTCGCGTTCAGTCCGTTCCTGGGTTGATCCAGGACCTGCTACTGGTATTCGGAGTCGCGTTTCTGGTGCAGGCCATCGCGAGCTACTCGAAAACGCAGCTCGTCCTGTCGCGCTGGGTGATGCTTTACGGTTCGGGCGCTGGGGCGATTGCGTTGCTCGTCTGGCGCTCGCTGTACAGCATCGAGGTCGTCCGGCGGTCCGGCCGCCAGGGAGTTCTGTTCCTGGGCGATTCCCCGTTGGTGGAGCGGGTAAGGGATTTCATTGCGGGGAATCCGGAAGCCGGGTTTGCCACCATCGGCTGCATCCGCTCTCTGCATCAAAATGACGGGCTCTTTGCGATAACCCAGGACGAGGCATCCGCGGACATGCGGGTTCTTTCGCTCGCCGACACCGTACAGCAATTGAGACCGGAACGTGTGGCCGTGGCGGATTCCGTGGAGTTGGACGACGAGATTCGAAGTCAACTGCTCACTTGCAGCATGCTCGGCCTGAATGTCGAAAGCGTCGGCACCGTCTATGAGGAAATCTTCGGGCGGGTTGCGATCGAGACCGTGACGCTGAACCAGTTGGTATTCTCCCCCGCATTTCGTCCGCGCCCTTGGGTGCTGATGTTGCAAGAGGTGTATGGCCGGGCGATCGCATTGGTTGGAATTCTGCTCACCTGGCCATTGATGATTCTGGCGGCAATCGCCGTGCGGATCGATTCGGGCAGCCCGGTGCTGTTCCGGCAGGTGCGCATCGGCAGGAACGGCGTCCCGTTCGAGTTTCTGAAGTTCCGGTCAATGTATGCCGATGTCGACAAGCGACTGGGCGGTCCGGTGCGCGCCAAAGAAAACGATCCCCGCATTACGCGGGTGGGCAAGTGGATTCGCCTCACCCGCATTGACGAATTACCCCAATTTTTCAACGTGTTGCGAGGTGAGATGACGCTCGTGGGTCCCCGGCCGGAGATGCCCGAGTTTGAGGCCGATCTTGTGACCCAGATTCCTCTTTACACGCAGCGGCATCGGGTGAAACCCGGCATTACCGGCTGGGCGCAGATCCATCACGTGCCCGAGGATTCCCTCGAAAATACGGTCCGGAAGCTCGAATACGATCTCTACTACATCAAGCATCTCTCGCCCGCGCTGGACTTCCTCACGATGTTTCATACGGCGAAAGCCATTCTCATGCGCATTGGCGCCCGCTGACGCCGCACCCGGATGGCGGCGGTAGAATGAAGCTATGAATGACGAGTTGGTGATTGCGGGGCGCACGTTTCGGAGCCGGCTTTTTATCGGTTCCGGAAAGTACCGCAGCTTCGCGGAGAACGCCCGCTGCGCGGAAGCGAGCGAGGCCGAGGTCGTGACGGTGGCGGTGCGCCGGGTGAACCTGATGGATCGTTCGAAAGAGTCGCTGCTGGATTTCATCGATCCGAAGAAGTACTTCATCCTTCCCAATACGGCGGCCTGCTACACGGCCGACGAAGCAATCCGAACCGCGCGGTTGGCGCGCGAATTGGGGATTTCCAATTGGGTGAAGCTCGAGGTGATCGGCGATCAGGAAACGCTTTTCCCCGATAACGAAGGGTTGCTGGAAGCCACGCGCGTCCTGTCCAAGGAAGGGTTTGTCGTTCTGCCCTACACGACGGACGACCTGATCAATGCTCGCCGCCTTCGTGATGCGGGTGCCGCCGCCGTGATGCCGCTGGCAGCCCCGATCGGTTCCGGGTTAGGAATTCAAAACCTCACCAATCTCCGAATCCTGCGCGAGAAAATCACCGACGTGCCTCTGATTGTCGACGCCGGCGTGGGCACCCCTTCGGATGCGACCGTCGCGATGGAGTTGGGCTTTGACGGGATTCTAATGAATACCGCAATCGCGGAAAGCGAACAGCCCGAGATGATGGCGGAGGCGATGAAGCTGGCCGTTGCTTCCGGGCGGTTGGCTTACCGGGCGGGACGCATGCCGAAGCGCCTCTACGCCAGCGCCAGCAGCCCTCTTCAAGGCGTCGTCCGTTAACGGGTTCCCCCGCTCCTTGGTTCCCCTGGGCGTCCAGGGCATCCAGCGCGAATTCCTTCCCACAATAAAAGAAGGGCGGCTCCCCGGAAGGAACCGCCCAATGACTGGATTGACTGGTCTATCTCATGAACCTGTCTGAACAAGGAACGGAACACTAAGCCTTGCGATTGCGCATTTTGGCGAGTGCCAGAAGCGCCAGGCCGAGACCGCCAAGTACGACTGTGGAGGGCTCGGGAACTTCGCCGCCACCGACATCCGGGGCGCTCGCGCTGTACACCACGCGGCTGATGGCCCAGCTCTCATCGGTGCCGAGTTGCAGGGTGCCGCTGAACAGACCGCGGAAGTAAACCGTAAGAGAATTCACGGAGCTGCCGAGGTTGAGCGTACCGAGATCGATCCGGTAAAGCGCGTAACCATTGCTGGTGTACTGGCTGCCGAAGCCCGCATTCGAGAAATAGGCGCTACCGCTGAAGGGGCGCGTTACCATCGCGCCCGTCGTACCGGGAGAACCCGATCCGCCGTATTCCTGGGTCACTCCGGGGTAGTCCTGAGCGAAGGTCGTGCAGAGCGCGCTGCCGGTGCAGGACGAACCGGAAGGAGACGTGAGCGCAACCTGGAACTGGTCGGGCGTATAGGTCTCCTGGTTTCCGCTCACCGGGTTCGTATAGACCCAGCCGTTGCCATCCCAGCTGCTCATCACCCAGAGATCGAAGCTGAGCGTGATCGCGTTGAAGGACGGTCCGGGGCTCGTGATCGTCATCTTCACAACTTGGTTGTTCTGGACGAGGCCGACGGCCGAGTTGCCGAAGGGCCCGAGCACTCCGTCCGTGCCACCTGCGCCCAAATGGCTGGCGGCGGTGCCGGTGAGCGTCGTGTTCGACAAAACCGCGTCGGCGCCGTTCGTGAAGGTCGCCGTCGTACCTGTATCAGAGGCGTCGAAATTGTACGTGGTCGACGGAATGACGGTGGCGGAGAAGGCTGGAATTACCAGGAGACCCAGAACCACCCCTGTCGTTACTAGGTTGCGTAGATTCCCAAACATAGTCGAATTCTTCCTCGTGAATGAATTGTTTCCAAGGGTGGCACGTCTAGAGACTAGCGAGAAGTGCGACCGCTACGAGATACGTTTCAAAATTACCATGAAAGTTATTGTATTCAAAGGAATAAACTGCTGTAACGGGTACCGAACGCGAATCCCGATGCGGGTATAGGACGGTAACTCTGCCGTTACAGACATGTTTCCTGGAAGTTAAGTCCTGTCCGGAGCCGTTCTGTGCCTTGAATAGAAATGATACTAAGTTATCAATGCAATTGTTAAATTGCTCATTCGAAGCAGGTTGGCTTTTCTCGTTTCCACGCCTGGAAGAAACAGTTGAGTCCGGATTCAACCTCAGTGGCGACTGGGGCGTGAGGTGAATCGCTCTGCACCTACACGTTCCGCTACATCAGAAATTTAGAAGGACGTATCGAAAATATCGTAACGGTCCTGAACCCTGCTGGATACGAAAAACGCAAACTAAGGAATATGGTTGCGCTTTCTCTGCGCTTTCTCCGAGGCCGCGTAGGGAAGAAGCGTCAGCGCACGGTACTGCCGGAAGGGGTCTTGTCAAACTGTCTTCGGATCCAGATCCGTTCCGGAGCCAGGTCCTTCGCAACCTCAAGGGCACGTTTCGCTGCGACCACATTGCCCTTCTTTCGCAGCGCAATCCCGAGCCAGAGCCAGGCATCGGGGAGTTTCGGCTGGAGCCTGGAAGCTTGTCGGAAATCCTCAATCGCTTTGTCAACTCCGCCCCCGAAGGTTTCCGGCAGGTAATAATTGCCGACTCCTCTGCCGAGGTAGGCCCAGGCGGACCTCGAATCAAGCCGGAGGGCGGTATCGATTTCCTCTCGCGCGCAGCGTCCATAGGTAAAGGCGCTCAGCAGGTTCGCGGGAATGATCTGGCCGCACAGCGTCCCGAGAATCCGGTGATGTTCGGCGACTTGGGGACTCGCGCCCACCAATCTGCGCGCCACCGCGATTCCCGCTTCCGCCGCGCTTGCCGCTTCCGCCTTCTTCCCGAGTTCCAGTGCGATCTCGGCTTCGAAAGAACGGGCGAGAGCCGCGGAGTAAAGTAGATTCGAAGTCGCGTTTCCCGCGGCGGCGGATTCCGCCTTCTTCGCGGTAGCCTGCAGAAATGCCAGGTCCTGACGGTCACGGGCGTTTCGCCACGGCTGGTAGACGGGGTCGGCGGGGGATTGGGCCGCAAGGGCGGAAGTGAGCGCGAAGAGAGCCAGGAAACCCGGTCGCGGCGGAAGCCGCAACCGTGCGATACGCCAATACATCGTCAAATCGCCTCCTGCGTCAGAAAGATGCGGTTGAAGATCGAGGAGGTTACGCCCAAAGCGACGATTGCCAGGCCCGCAAAGGCCAGCGCCGGCGAAACGCCGACAGTCCCGATCGCCTCCCCCATCACCAGGCTGCCGAGGGGCATCCCACCGCGGAAGGCAATGTTATAGACGCTCATCACGCGGCCGCGCATCTCGTCGGCGGTGCGGAGTTGCACCAAGGAGGTCACCAGCGCGAACACGGACATCAGAGCGGCGCTCGCCACGAAAATCGCCGCCGCCGCCCACCAGAAATGCGGGCTGTAAGAGAAGAGGGTGAGCGCCGCCCCAAGGACAACGATGCCACCCAGCATGTATCTCACTTCGCGACCGCCACGGGAAAGGGATGCAACCAGCAACGCGCCGAGGATGCTGCCTCCCCCGGAAATCGCCATCAGGGTCGTGAATTCGGTCTCCCCCCCAAGCAGCACGTCTTTCGCGAAGGCCGGAAGGAAAACGATGTACGACATGCCGAAAATCGTGATTGAAAAGGCCAGAAACATCAGCGGCATGAGTCCGTGCCGGTTTCGGATGAACTGCAAACCCTGCCCGATGCTGGCAGCGACGGAGAGCTCTTCGTTCCCGGAAATCCTCGGCAGCGAGACGCTGAGAAGAGCCGCGATCACCACCAGAAAAGACATAGCGTTCAACCCAAAGCACCACGCCGCGCCCAGATTGACGAGAGCGAAGCCGCCAAGCACCGGGCCAATAACGCGAGCCAGGTTGAACTGGATGGAGTTCAGGGCGATGGCGTTCGAGAGGTCCTTTTGCTCTACCAAAGCGGGCACAATAGCCTGATACGCCGGCCCGCCGAAGGCCTGGGCGAAGCCGCTGGTGAAGGAAAGGCAGAGGATGTGCCAGATTTCCAGGTAACCGGTCGCATAGAGAGCGGCCAGGGTGGCCGCGGAAAGCATCTGGACAATCTGGGAACCGATGAGAACCATGCGGCGGTCTTTACGATCCGCCACCACGCCTCCCACCATGCTGAAAAGGAGAATGGGGATCTCCCCCAGAAAAGCGTCCAAACCCAGCAGAAAAGCGTCGTTGGAAAGCTGATACACCAGCCAGCTCTGGGCCACCTTCTGCATCCAGGTGCCAATGCTGGACGTGCAGGCTCCGCACCACAGGATCGCGAAGTCACGGTAGCGAAAGGCGCGAAATGTGGCGGCAATGAATCCGGGCTGTGCGTTATCCGCCATTGCGCCCCGGCTTTCGAATGCTCTCCGCCATGCCGACTAAATCGCTTGTGCGCGTTGAATGATGTGCAGATAGTTGCCGTCGCCGTCTTCGAAAAAGGCCAGGCGATTGCCCTCGGGCGTCGTGCTCGGTTCTCCCACCCAGCGAACGCCCTTCTTCCCCAGCTCGGCATAAGCCTGATCAAAGTCTTCCACCGCGATCGCGATGTGGCGGATTCCCGGTGTCCGCATCGCCTGAGACGGCGCGTCCCCTTCCGCGGGGATGAACTCAATCATGCTGCCGTTCGGCGCTTTCGCAAAAACAAAGGGGCCGTAGCGGTAATTGATCCGGAAGCCAAGAATGTCAACGTACCATTGCGCCAGGCGTTCCGGACTGGATGTTGCGATCGCTGTGTGTTCGATGCCTTGAAACATAGTGGACTCGAGAAGGACAAAAATGACTGCCGGATCGCATCCGTTCTCTTCGATCCGTACGCAATCCTTGCAGGCAACCGCCGGCGCCGCTTACCCGCCTCAAAAACGCGGACAGGCCGCCGCGCGACGACCGCGTGGCGACAGAGATAGGGAAGCGCTTCGGGAATCAGTAGACCTGAAAACAGAATACCGTGTTTGCTCCGGACGGGGAGAGGCAGTACTCCCCGTTCTCCAGATACTTGTTGGCTTCGATAATTACCGAGCCATCCTTGCGCGTGTGGAAAAGGAGCGGAACCGGCTGTGGATCATCCTTATCCGGCTTGGTGTGAAAGGATATGCGCCGATTGCCTTTCTCGATCGTCATGCGATACAGGCTAAGCTGCTCAGGTTTGATCTTTTCCGGAAGGATCAGAAAGATTGGCTCGGCCAGGGGAGTGCGGGCCGTAGCGGATGCGCCGGCCGTCGTATAAACGGTCTGTTTCTTCTCCTCGGTTTGCTTGGCCTCCGCCTGATCGGTTTCAACAAGGTGATCCCCGTGCATCAGGTAGGGAACGTCCGGCTTGGGCGGCTTGGGGCCGCTGTAGGCAACCTCACCAAAAGCGGGCGTCATCAACGCGGCGATCAGAACGGCAATCCCGCAGGTTCGTGCAAGCAACGGATCCCCTCCTTACAGCTATGTATATCGTGAAGGACGCGGAAGCCGGGCGAAGGGATACGCAAAGTTACACTTCGCCGCCCCGCCCGCCGGTTTCCTTCGAACCAACCGTAACAATAGCAACAAACTACAGCGCGAGAACGTCTTGCAGGCGAGGCGTTCCCGCCGGGCGCGCTTCGTGGGAAACTGTGGGAAACAGCGAAGGCTGGCGCGCCCGTGGAAGAGCGCGCCAAGTTCCGCCCCCACGTCCAGCCTGAATCTTGTACTCGTACACAAAGGAAGCACGCCCTATGCACCGTCTACGGCTCCTCTTCTTGCTTACTCTTGTCTTGAACTTGACATGGGCCGGTCGCGCGCAGCAGAGCCCGGCCGCCGTTCCCGCCGCTCCGGAGCAGAAACAGTGGAAGCTGGACGAAACCCTTCCGCTCGATCCGGACATCCGCACGGGCAAGCTTGAGAATGGCCTGACCTACTACATCAAGCGGAACACGGAACCTCGGGATCGGGCGGAGTTGCGTCTCGTCGTGAACGCCGGGTCGAACCTGGAGGACGACAACCAGCGCGGATTGGCACATTTCCTTGAGCACATGCTGTTCAACGGCACCAGGCGCTTCCAGAAGCACGAACTTGTGGATTATCTGGAAGGGATCGGTCTTCGATTCGGGCCGGACCTGAACGCGTATACGTCGTTCGACGAAACGGTTTACATGCTGAAAGTGCCCACCGACAAGCGGGAAACCTTCGTGAAGGCCTTTGACATCCTGGAAGATTGGGCGGACGGCGCGACCCTGAGCGAGGACGAGATCAATAAAGAACGGGGCGTCGTGATCGAGGAGTGGCGATTGGGCCAGGGTGCGCAGGGGCGCTTGCGCGATAAGTTGATCCCGGCGATTTTTGCGGGGTCGCGCTACCGGGATCGCCTGCCGATCGGCGATCCGGAAATCATCCGCCACGCTCCGCGCGAAGCCCTGGTGAAGTTTTACCGGGATTGGTACCGGCCGGATTTGATGGCCGTGGTGGCGGTGGGCGATTTTGACGTCGCACAGGTGGAGGAGCTGATTCGCGCGAGGTTTACGGGCTTGAAGAATCCCGCGAATGAGCGTCCGCGCCCGGAATTCAAGCTCCCTGGCAATAAGGACACCATTTTCGCGGTGGTCACGGACAAGGAGTTGCCGGTGACCCAGGTGCAGGTGTTCTTCAAGCAGGAGCAGGAGGAAGACTTCAAGACGGTCAAGGACTATCGCCGGATTCTGGTGAGAGGCTTGTTTGAAGGAATCATCAACAGCCGCCTTGGGGAGATCGCCCAGCAACCGTCTTCGCCATTCCTGGCGGGAGAGATCGGCTCCGCGAACCTGGTGCGCGCCGGGCAGACGTACGCGGCGAGCGCCATCGCGAAGGAAGGGGAGGTCCTCCAATCCTTGGAGGCTTTGCTCACGGAAGTGGCGCGAGTCCGGGTGCATGGCTTCACCCAATCCGAGTTGGAACGGCAAAAAGCCGATCTGCTTCGCGGCTACGACCGGATGTACGAAGAACGAAAGAATACGGAATCCGCTGGTTTCGCCGCGGAGTTGATTCGCAACTTCCTCGAAGGGGAACCCGCTCCGGGCGTGGTCACCGAATATCACCTGGCGAAGCAGCTTGTGCCGGGAATCACACTCGAAGACGTGGATGCCGTTGCCAATAAGTTGATTACAAAAGAAAACCGCGTGGTCGTGGTGGCCATGCCCGATAAGCCGGGATTGACGCCGCCCACCAATGAGCAGTTGGCGGCGGTTCTGGGCAAAGTGGAGGCCACCGATTTGAAGCCGTATGAGGACAAGACGGTGGAGGGTCCGCTGGTAAGCGAGATTCCGCCGAAATCGGGAATCGTAAGCCGGAAGAGAAATGAGGCGTTAGGGGTAACGGAGGTCACGTTGAAGAATGGCGTGCGCGTCCTCCTGAAGCCAACGGATTTCAAGAAGGAGGAAGTGCTGTTCACCGCATTCAGCCCTGGCGGCACATCCCTGGTTCCCGACAAAGAATATTTCGACGCGGTGGCGGCGGATACGCTGGTCAACATGAGCGGCGTGGGCGCGTTTGATGTCGTTGCCCTCCAGAAGAAGCTCGCCGGCAAATCCGCGCAGGTTTCACCCAGCATTGGAGAACTGTCCGAAGGGATGTCGGGCACGGCCGCAACCAAGGATATGGAGACGATGTTGCAGCTTGCGTACCTCTACTTCACGGCGCCGCGGGCGGATGCTTCCGCGCTGGCGGTCTACGTCCAGCAACGGTCCGCGATGTTGCAGAACTTGCTCTCCACGCCGCAGGGGGTCTTCCAAAAGGCAATGCTGGACGCCATGTATGGCGACGCTCTGCGCCGGCGGATCCCGACCGTGGCGGACGTGAAATCGACAAACCTGCAGGATGCCCTCTCGATCTACCGGCAGCGCTTCGCCGATGCGAACGATTTCACCTTCCTGTTTGTCGGCAGCTTTGAAGAGGCGAAGGTCATCGAGCTGTGCGAGCGCTATCTCGGTAACCTGCCGGTGAAAGACAGTGTGGAGGCCTGGAAAGACGTCGTTCCGGATTTGCCCGGCGGTGTAGTCGCCCGCACGGTGAAAAAGGGGACTGACCCGCAAAGCCGTGTTTCCCTCACCTTCCACGGGCCGTTCCAGTACACCCGCGAGAATCGCTTCGCCATTCGTATGATGGCGTCCGTGCTGAATATCAAACTGCGCGAGGAATTGCGGGAGGATCGGGGCGGCGTCTACGGCGTTAGTGTGGGCGCGAGCCCGACGGACCGGCCCGATCCGCGCTACCAGTTGCGGATCGGCTTCGGATGCGATCCCGCGCGCGTTGCCGAACTCAAGTCCGCCGTCATGGAACAGATCACCTGGATCAAGAACGCGGAGGACATGGACAAGTACCTTGCGAAGGTAAAGGAGCAGGAACGACGCAGCTTCGAAACCAGCCTGCGGGAGAACGGTTTCTGGCTTTCCACCATCCAGTTCTACTATGAGCGGCCGGGCGAGGATCCAACGCAATTGATGAAACTGCCCGAGCTGGTGGAAAAGATCAACGCCCCGGAAATCCGAAAGGCGGCGACGGAGTATCTCAATACCAACCGGTTGATCGATGTCACCCTGTATCCCGAAAACTTTGAGGTGCCGGCGGCGAAATGATGTCCCCGCTTCGTGCTGCGAGTCACGGGAAGTGTAGCCAAATGCAGGAAAACGGGCGAGGGTTCGCGGGGTATGCCGCTTCGCGTGATACCATCATGAATTGGGCCGCCGTTCCAGGCGGTCCGATTTGCCTTCACGGAGAGATGGCCGAGTGGTTGAAGGCGCACGCTTGGAAAGCGTGTATAGGGGAAACTCTATCGAGGGTTCGAATCCCTCTCTCTCCGCCACCCTTCCCTCCATTCGAGCCGGCGTGCAACCGATTCAGGCAGAGCATTTTCTCGAGCCTGCTCCGCGCTGTGGCGGATTCGCCACACTTTAGCCGACAGCTAGGAACCCGCAGCCTTCCCGTTGCAAACAAATGGATGTAGTGTCACGACGATATTGCTTTCGATTGTTCCTCGTGCTGACGTTTGGCACTGCGTCCCTCGCGGCCCAGACCGATGGCTTGGCCTTGGTGCGGCGTGCCCTCGTTCTGGAGCGCGCCAGTGGCGATGCGGAGTTGCGCCTTGCCTTTCGCGAGCGCGTGCTCTTGAAGGAGTTCAATAGCTCCGGCAATCTGCGAAAGACAACGGAGAAGGTCCATGATGCCCTGATGATCGAGGGCTCACCCCAGCGAATCCTGCTGGAAGAGAACGGCAGGATCGTGGATGCCGACGAAATGGCCGGCCAGCAAAGCTTCCTGAAGAAAGTGGTGGAGATCCGGCGGAATGAGACTCCGGCGGAACGAGCCAGGCGCATTGAGACTTTTGAGAAGAAGCGCGCTCAGTTCCGCGAGGTGCTCGAGGAGATGCCGGATGCATTCCTGTTTCGCGTGGCTGGCGAGGAAACCAGGGCGGGTAGAGTCTGCTACGTGCTCGAAGCATCTCCACGCCCCGGCTATCAACCGCGCAACCGTATCGGGAAAATCTTCACGCACACGTATGGGCGGCTCTGGATCGACAAAGTGAGCGGCCAATGGGTGAGAGCGGAAGGCGATCTGCGGGAGACGGTGAACCTTGGCTGGATTTTCGTGCAAATGCAGAAAAACACACGCGCGGTCGCGGAACAGCGCCCATTCCCTGGGGTGGGTTGGCAGATGAGTGAACTATGGTACCGAACCGTGATGCGCGTAGGCCTCTTCGTGACTTACCGCGAAGAAGTGAAGGCATCCTATTGGAATTATGAGGAAATGTCGCCAGCACTCCTTGCCCGGGTGCTTTCCCCTGGGTATCGGCTCACGGACCGCGGCCCACGGCAATAGCCTGCCGTTCGCGGCGCATTGCCGCCGATGCGGCTAACCCGCCGCGCCGAACAACCGCGCGATATTGGCCACCGCGAAGCAGACGGCAAATGCGATCCCGAGTGGAATAAACGTGCCGAGGAGCGTCCAGCGCATGCTCTTCGTCTCTTTCCAAATCGTGAGGATCGTGGTTCCGCAGGGGTTGTGGAGCAACGAAAACAGCATCAGCGACACCGCGGTGAGAAGAGTCCATCCGTTCTGGTCCACCAGCAGATGCCGAATCGCCTCATAGCCGTTCTCATCCATCATCATCCCCGTCTTCGCGTAGATCATCATCAGAGTGGGCACGACGATTTCGTTCGCGGGGATCGCGACGATATAGGCAAGGAGAACGGCGCCGTCCAGTCCGAGTGCATGCCCGAATGGATTCAGCCCCTCCACTCCCCACGCCGCCAGGCTCTGGCCGCCAAGCTTCACGTTGGCGAGCAGCCAGATAACCGCTCCGGCTGGCGCTGCCGTAGCCATCGCCCGCATCAAAACGAAGAGGGTACGGTCAATCAGGCTCGTGTAGAGGGTACGCAGGATGCTCGGCCGGCGATAGGGCGGCAATTCCAGGCTAAACGCCGATGCCGCCCCCTTCAACAACGTCCGCGTCAGAACCGCGGACGTGATGAAGGTGAACAAGATGCCGATCAGAACCACCCCAAGCAGCGTGCCGGCGGCGGCGAGCGATGCGACCATGGGTGGGAATTGAGCCGCCACGAAAATCGTGGCTAGCATGATCAGCGTGGGCCACCGGCCATTGCAGGGCACGAAATTGTTGGTGAGGATGGCGATGAGGCGTTCGCGCGGGGAATCGATGATGCGGGTTGCCACCACACCGGCAGCATTGCATCCGAAACCCATCGCCATAGTAAGGGATTGCTTACCATGCGCGCCAACCTTGCGGAACATCCAATCAAGATTGAATGCAATCCGCGGTAAATAGCCCAAATCCTCCAGGATGGTGAAAATAGGGAAAAAAATCGCCATCGGCGGTAGCATCACGCTCACCACCCATGCCAGCCCGCGGTACACTCCGTGCCACACAAACCCGGTCAGCCACCATGGCGCGGAGAGGGCGTTAAAGGCGCTTACGCCCCAGTCTTCCACCTTGAATAGTGCGGAAAAGAGCAGATCGGAAAAGAAGTTAGCCCCGACAATGGTCACCCACAGCACCCCGGTCAAGAGCGCCATCATGATGGGGAGTCCCCACCAGGGCGAGGTGACAATGCGGTCAATGCGCTGATCCAGATCCCATTTCTTGCCGTGATCCCGGCTGACGGAGCGGTCCGCAAGCGTCTGCGCCTGGGAGTAAATTCCCTCAACAACCTGGTCTCGGAAACTGGTGCGGAAGGTGCGGCGAAGTGCATCCGCTCTGGCGAGCACTTCTTCCGGCGTCACGGGGTGATGGGCAGTCTGCATGGTGAGCGAACTCGTGGGTTATTGGGAACCGTGGATCGAGACCAGCGACGGTGCCGCGGGGTTGGCCGGTTTATGTTGATCCTCTGCCAAGTGCGAAAGATCGCCATTCAGCAGAGCCTCCCGAATCCGAAGGTCGCCGTCCAGGAGTCGGAATGCCACCCAGCGTGCGTTTGGCAATCCGGGAGCGACCTCTTCGATCATCGGAACAAGTTCCGCGAGGGCGGTCTCCACCTCCGCGGGAACATGGGTACGGACCGGCTTTGTGATGGCGGTGCCGTCAATCACCTCGGATACCGCGCGCATCAGGTTCGGCAACCCTTCCCCGGTTCGCGCGACGGTGCCCACGCAGGGCACACCGAGGTCGCGGGAGAGGCTTCGCAAGTCCACTTCAATCCCCTTGCGGCGCGCCTCGTCGAGCAGGTTCACACAGATCACAATCCTGTCCGTGATTTCCATCACTTGCAGGGCCAGATTGAGATTGCGTTCGAGCGCCGTGGCATCCGCCACCACCACGATGCAATCCGGCTTTCCGAACAGGATGAAATTGCGGCTGATCTCTTCATCTTCACTGGCGGAGAGCAGGGAATACGTGCCCGGCAAATCGACGATCTTGTATCGCGTTCCATTGAAGCGAAACCCGCCTTCCGCCCGAGACACGGTTTTCCCCGGCCAGTTGCCAACGTGCTGTTTCAAGCCGGTGAGCGCGTTGAAGACCGAACTCTTCCCGGTATTTGGATTCCCGGCAAGCGCCACCAGGCGGTCCCAGGCATCAAGACGAATACCAAGCCTCTCCAAGTGGGAAAAGGAAGGACACGTGCTGCAATCGTGTCCGGGCGGCGCATCCGGAAGAGGGTTTGTTGTGCGGGTCATCGGGAGCCTCCCGTACTGGAGCGAACGGCTGCGTCTCGACGCACCCAGATTTCCCGGGCCTGTTCATTTCGGATCCCTATGGTCGTCCCGCGAATGCGAAATGCCCTCGGGTCTCCGAACGGATTATCGAGGATGGGAGAGACCTTGGTTCCCGGAGTCACGCCAAAGTCGAGCAGGCGACGTCGGCTAAACCCGCGAATCGCGTCGGAGAGCGCCAGAATTTCCGCCGGTTGCCCGGTGGGCAGTTGCGAGAGTCGCGTTACGCGGGGATCCGCCGTGAGCAGTTCCGTGTCCTCGGCGACTTCCACGTTTGGCAGTAGATCCTGTTCGAGCGTCACGATGCTTCCGTCGAGCAATACGGAAATCGACTGGGGAGAAACTTCCTCCAGGCGCAGGGACAAACCGGGACGAATCCCTTTCGAAAGGATTCTGTTAAATATGCCTGGCGGCTCGTCTTCCAGATGGACCACGCGCACGTACGCCCCACCCTCCCACTGGGAGAGTGCGGTTCCGCGCGGATGCGCCAGTTCACCATCGGCCGTGGGAATCGGGTCGCCGTGCGGATCCTCCACCGGGTGCCCCAGATGCGCATCGAGTGCGGCAAGATCGCTTTCGCTCAATTGATGCTCCACCGCTTCGGCCTGATGATGCAGTCGGCTCATTGGCAGCCGGGCCTCGTCGGCGAGGTAGCTCTCCCAGAGCCGGTGCGCCCGCAGCACGTGCAGCGCCCACCGCTTTCCGTCTTTCGTTAGCCGGACTTTCTGGCTATCGTCCACGATCAGGTCGTGTTCGCCCATCCGCCCCATCACCCGGCGTAATTCGGGCACAGATCGACCCATAGTTCCGGCAAGGGATTCAGTGCTGACGATCCGGCCGTCCTGCTCCATCTGCACAATCTGGCGCAGGACGTCCTCCCATAGGGCTCGTTCCGCCTTTTCTCGTCGCATCTGAAAGTATCGTTGAATCGGCGAATTGGGTACGAAACGAAGGACAACGATGGCGATAACGCTTAGCAAGAGAAGCGCGATCAAGATCTCGATGATGGAGTATCCCGTCATTGCGATACTCCAGAACTCTCCAATGGCCGTCGCTCGCCCTCGACCAGGTCGGTCCTATCTCTCCCCGAATTGCCTTCCGTCCGCCGTTCGGCCACGGCTACCGAGACGCGCAATCGGGAGGCGATTTCCCTCGGCACCTCGATGCGGACGCCGTCCGCTCTCCGCAGAATGGCCTCGCCGCTTTCCGTTCGCTGCTCCAACACCTCCAGGAGGCTGTGCAGGTCTATCCCGAGTTGCCGGATCGCGCGGAGCGATGCCGCATCGTCGTCGGATACGCGGCTCACGCGAACCGTCGCGCCCACGGCGGCTTGCCGAAGCGGGAAGTCGATACACGGCGGGATGCTGCCGTCCCGGCGGGGAATCGGATGTCCATGAGGATCGTACTCCGGGAAGCCCAATTTTGCGGCCATTCGGTCTTCCAGGTCTTCGGAGATGAAGTGCTCCAGCTTCTCCGCTTCCTCATGCACTTCTTCCCAGCCGTAGTCTAATGCCGCGTGCAAGTAACTCTCAATGAGGCGGTGGTGGCGGATGACCTCAATCGCCCTCCGCTGCCCTTCGGCGGTCAACTCCGCTCCCCGGTGCTTTTCATACGTGATCGGGGCTGGCGTCGCGGAAGCCAGTTTCTTGAGCATTCCGGTAACCGATGCAGCCGAAACCTTTAGCCGCCGTGCAATCTCGTTTGTGCCGGCACGTTCCTGGACGGCGGTGATCTCAAATACCGCCTTCAGGTAGTTATCCGTGGATTCTGTCGGAACCGTTCGCAATTTAGGCGCACCTAAATATCAGTCTACAACATCCTCCGGAGATTGCAAGACCGAAAGAACCGCTTCTGCTCTCTCCACCCGCCCCAGGCAATCCGCATGCTGATAAGGGGAGATCGTCCTCCCGCCTTTGCTAAACTGAAGGTACCCAAACACGATTACCCTGGCTTTCGGGCGGTTCAGAGATGAACCGGCACCATCCCTCCTCCGGACCCTGAACCGCTCCCGCCACGTCACTCCCCAGATGCGGTGAGCCGGACAGCATGATGAGAGAAATCAGTCTTTCCAGTTCGTTTGACCTTGGCGCGGCCGTATTGTCCGATGGCCGGACGCATTTCCGGGTTTGGGCGCCGAGACGCCGCCACGTGGATCTCCATCTTCATTCCCCCGGTCAGCAGACGCTCCCGATGTCTCCCGCGAACGACGGCTACTTTGAGCTGACGCTCAACCGCGATGCGACGGGTGCCCGTTACACCTACCGCCTGGATGATGCGGTGGAGCGGCCCGATCCGGCTTCCCGTTTGCAGGAATCCGGCGTTCATGGCCCTTCCACCGTGGTGGCGGAGAACTTCGAATGGAAGGCGAGCGCCTGGTGCGGTATCCCGCTCAGTTCGTATGTAATCTATGAGTTACACATTGGGGCATTTACCGCGGAAGGCACGCTCGATGCCGCCATTGGTCGGATTCCCTATCTGCTGGAGTTGGGCGTTACGGCCGTGGAACTGATGCCGGTAGCGCAGTTCCCTGGGGATAGGAACTGGGGCTACGACGGCGTCTACCCCTTTGCGGTGCAGACGAGTTACGGGGGGCCCGAGGCGCTCAAGCGTTTTGTGGATGCCTGCCACTTGGCCGGTCTCGCCGTAGTCCTGGATGTCGTATACAATCACCTCGGCCCTGAAGGCAATTACTTACGCGACTTCGGCCCTTACTTCACGAACCGGCACCACACCCCTTGGGGGGATGGAATCAATTTCGATGGAGCGGATAGCGGCCCGGTGCGCCACTTTTTCCTCCAGAACGCTCTCAACTGGGTCACCGAATTTCGAATCGACGCCCTGCGCCTGGATGCTACCGATACCATTTACGATTTCTCCCCCAAGCACTTCCTGGCGGAACTTGCGGAGAAACTTCACTTGCGCGGAGAAGCGCTCAACCGGCGGATTTACGCCTTGGCCGAATCGGCCGCGAACGATGTGCGCTGGGTCAGGAGCGCCGGCTTGGGCGGATTCGGCCTGGACGCCCAGTGGAACGACGATTTTCATCACGCCTTGCGCCAGACCCTGACCGGCGAGCGGCGCGGCTACTTCGCCGACTATCCCGATTTTCAGCACCTCGTTCGGAGCTTGGAGGAAGGCTTCGTCTACCAGGGGGAATACTCCGCCTACCGGCGTCGGGCGCACGGAAGCCCGTCGCGGGAGATTCCCCCGGAGCGATTTATCGTTTGTTGTCAGAACCACGATCAGGTTGGCAACCGGCTGAAGGGAGACCGCCTGGGGCACGCTGTAGACCTCTCCAGATTGAAACTGGCGGCCGCATGGGTGCTGCTTTCCCCGTACGTCCCCCTTCTCTTTATGGGCGAAGACTACAACGAGCCCGCTCCCTTCCCCTACTTTGTCAGCCACGGCGACCCCGATCTGGTAGCGGCAGTGCGAGAAGGCCGAAAGAAAGAGTTCGCCGCGTTTGCGTGGGAGGGCGAGCCGCCGGATCCGCAATCCGAGGGAACGTACCTCAGCGCGAAGATCCAACCGGACCTCCGCCACTCCGGCCCCCCCGCGGAACTGTTCAGGTTCTATCGGGAGCTTATCCGGTTGCGGAAGCACCTCCCCCCGCTCACTTCTCTTTCTCGCAGGGAGATCCATCTCGAGGCGGACGAAGCGGGCCGAGTCGTTTGGGCCTCCCGTCGCTTTCAGAACCAGGAGTGTGTCCTCGCATTCGCATTTGGTGAGAACGAAGCGCGGATGCCATATCCATTTGCCAGCGGACGCTTTCGTAAGCACATTGATACATCGAAGCCTGGCACTCCATCGGAAGCACCGGAGATCCAGTTGCTCCGTAACGAGATCGTAACCGTGGCACCGCATTCCGTTCTGCTGCTGGAAAGGTGCTTCGAGTAGCTATACCGAAAAGAAGAGAAATCATGGGAAATCCACCACAACCCGCTCACCGCTGTCGCGTTCCCGGTAGCACCTACCGGATTCAGTTCAGTTCTTCGTTTCGGTTTCACGACGCCTGGGAATTGGTGCCCTACCTCCGCGAACTCGGGATTACGGACCTCTATGCGTCACCGCGAGCCAAGGCGCGCAAAGGCAGTTCGCACGGCTACGACGTGGCCGACGCCGTGAAGATCAATTCCGAACTCGGCACGGAAGAAGAGTTCGAACAACTCGTCCAGCGCTTGAAGCAGTATCAGATGGAGATGCTGCTGGATATCGTTCCCAACCACATGGCGGCCAGTGTGGAGAACCCCTACTGGGCGGATGTCCTGGAAAACGGGCGCGCCTCCGTCTATGCCGACTTCTTCGATATCGATTGGCATCCCGCCACCTCCAAAGCGGCCTTCCTGCAGGAGAATCGCATCCTGCTGCCGATTCTCGGCGACCTTTACGGCAGCGTACTCACCCGCCGCGAAATTGTCCTGCGCTTCGACGAAAACGGCTTCTTCGCGCGCTACTACGATCATCGCCTGCCCCTGGGCCCCAGGAGTTACCTCAAGATATTGGAGCCGGGGCGTGCGGACCTTCTCAGTGCGATCCCTTCCGATGACAGAAAGGCATTGCTAACGAAAGCAATCGAGATTCTCGTGTCGATGCCGGATCGGGACGTTGAAGAGGAGACTCGAAAGAGCGAGCGCCAGCGGGAGATTGCCCAGGCGAAATCCCTTCTATGGGAGCTTTACCTCAAGGAGCCCGAGTATAAGCGGGCGCTCGACGACCTGCTCTGGCAGCTCTCCGGAGACCCGCAGGATACCCGCAGTTTCGATGCGCTGGACGATATCCTCTCCGCCCAGGTTTATCGAATCGCCTACTGGCGGATTGCGGTGGAGGAGATCAACTACCGCCGCTTCTTTGACATCAACGACCTCGTCGGTGTGCGTGTGGAATTGCCGGAAGTCTTCGAGATCAGCCACAGGGAAATCGTCAAACTGATGCGGGAAGGCAAGGTCGCCGGCGTGCGAATCGACCATATCGACGGCCTGCGAGACCCCCTCGGCTACTTGCGGCGCTTGCAGGGTGCAGTCCTCGGCGACGGAGTGGAGTCCGGCGAACAGAACTTCTACGTCCTGGCGGAAAAAATTCTGAGCCGCGGCGAGCAACTGCCCGAATGGCCGCTTGCGGGGACGACCGGGTATGACTACCTGAACGCGCTGAACGGCATCTTCATCAACCCCGCCGGTCTGAGCGAAATCGTCCGTCACTACGACGGGCTCACCGGCGCGCGGGGCCCGTTCTCGGAGATCTGTTACGCAAACAATAAGCTGGTCATGGATACGCTTTTCGCCAATGAGATCAACGTGATCGGCCACTACCTGGGCCAGTTGGCGGCGCAGGATCGCCGGGCTCGCGACATCCCTCTCTCGGAGATCCGCCGGATTCTCGTTGAGGCCACCGCATGCCTGCCCGTCTATCGCACCTATCTTCGCGGATTCGGCGTCGATCAGCGCGATCGCGACCTGATCGAGGCGACGCTTGCACTCGCCCGCGCCCGCACCAGCCGCGACGCGGTGAGCGATGCCGCGTTCGAGTTCATGGGCCGCGTGCTGCTGGTGGAACCGCCCTACTACGCCCGGGCGCATCGTTCCCACTGGCTGGACGTGGTCATGCGCTGGCAGCAGTTTTCCGGTCCGGTGATGGCGAAGGGCTTGGAAGATTCGGCGTTCTACAGCTATAACGCACTGCTTTCCCTCAATGAAGTCGGCGGAGATCCCTTGCGGAATCACCCTCCTGTCAATGCATTCGATCTCCACGGTTTCCATGCGGACCGGCTGCGGGATTGGCCGGGCACGATGAACTGCACCTCCACCCATGACACAAAGAGGAGCGAGGACGTGCGCGCCCGGCTGAACGTCCTCACCCAGATGCCCGGGGATTATCAAGCGGCAGTCTCTCGCTGGATGGCTGCCAATGAAAGCAAGCGCACGCGGCTTGCCGGCCACGTGGCGCCAACGCCGTCGGAGGAGATTCTGATCTATCAGTCGCTCCTGGGCGCATGGCCCATCAACGACGAGGAATTGCCGGAGTTTCAGGAGCGCTTTCAAACCTACGTCCGCAAGTGTGCCAGAGAGGCGAAGGAGCACACCAGTTGGATCCAGCCGCACGAAGCCCACGAAAGCGCCCTCGCGAACTTCGTGGACGCGCTCTTCGATTCGAAGCGTGGGAAGGCGTTTCGCGACGACTTCCTTCCCTTGCAGCGCACCCTCGCCTTCTATGGGGCCATCAACTCGCTCTCGCAGGTGCTGTTGAAGACGACGGCGCCGGGGGTCCCCGATTTCTACCAGGGAATGGAGTTGTGGGATTTCAGCCTGGTCGACCCGGACAACCGGCGACCGGTGGATTTCCGCCTTCGCATGAAACTGCTGGAGGAACTGCGGCACGCGGAAGCGGCCGACGCCGGCGCCTTGGCCCGGACCCTCTCCGGAAACTGGCGCGATGGACGCATCAAGCTCTATACGACCGCGAAAACCTTGGAATTCCGGCGGGCGCACGCGAACCTGTTTGCGCGGGGAGAGTACGTCCGGTTGATCGCGCATGGTCCGAACGCCGCGAATGTCTTCGCCTTCGCGCGCCGATGGAACGGGGAGTGGTGCCTGGTGTTGGCGTCCCTGCGTCTTCTTGGCGTTCTGCCGCAAGGCGAGAGTCTGGCGAGCGAGTCTCTATGGGAGGGAACCGCGATTTCTCTTCCGGAGGGCGCGCCTCGGGTTTGGAAGCATGAGTTCACGGGAGAGACCGTCGACTTGAAGTCCTCGCCAGGGGACCCGGGGCGTCTGCCCGTTTCCCGCGTTCTCGGAGCGTTCCCGGTGGCTCTGCTCACGTGCTGCGTTCCCGCGCCCGAATAGGCGGTGCGGGCGGCTCCCCTCGGGCGGACATGCTATGGTGGCGAGTGAATGAATCTCGCGACGCTCCCGTATTTCGATGTTCTGACGATCCTCTTGCTCGTCCTTACCGCGGGAATGGTATGGCTGCGGATGGGCGATCAGGTCACCAGCAATATCCCCTTGGGCTATATGTTCGTCCTGATGCTCTTCTACCGGGGCTTTGACGGCTCCTTCAACACCTGGCCGATTTTCCTCTATCTGGTGTGCGTGGTGGTGCTGCGCGTGGATCTGTTCACCGGTCTCGTGCAGAAGTCCATCCGTTTTGCGGAAGTGGCCCTGCTCGCTTACATCACCTGGAGGCTGGTTGGGTTGCTGCTCGGCTGGCCGCTGCTCTAAGGCGTAGCCCCGCCCCAGGCGTGCTATTCGAGTTCAATCCCGCTCTCTTTGAGCGCCCGCCAGCCGCCGTCGAGATTCACGGGCGTCGTATAGCCCATTTTCCGAAGGTTGTCCGCCACCAGCGCGGAACGAAAACCTCCCCCGCAGTAAAGGATAAGCTTCCGGGTCTTGTCCGGAATCGCGGTCTCAATATCGCGCTCGATCACGCCTTTGCCAAGATGGACGGCGCCTTTCACGTGCCCCGCCGCGAATTCGCTCTCTTCCCTCACGTCCACGAGAATATGCGTTTCTCCGGATTGCCGCAGAGCCAGATACGCCGGCACATCGATTTCCTCGATCCGGGTTTTTGCGTCGTTGACGATCGCCAGAAAGCCGGGATTATGGTGCTTCATGATGTTTTCCTCCCTTACCTATGCGCAGCGTCTTAGCTGATCCGCTCCACCTGAGCGCCAACCCGCGCCAGTTTCTCTTCAATCCGCTCATAGCCGCGGTCGAGGTGGTATACCCGGTCGATCACGGTTTCCCCGCTCGCGGCCATCGCCGCAAGCAACAGCGAGGCGCTGGCCCTCAGGTCGCTCGCGATCACCGGCGCTCCGGTGAGTTTGCATGAACCCGCGACAATCGCCTGCCGCCCGTCAATCCGGATATTCGCGCCCATCCGCACTAGTTCCTGCACGTGCATATAGCGGTTTTCAAAGATGGTCTCCCGGATGATCGTGATGCCTTCCACCTGCGTCATCAGCGCCATATACTGCGCCTGCAGGTCGGTGGGGAAGCCGGGATATTCCTCCGTGCTCATATCCTGTGACCGAATCGTGCCGGTGGCGGTCGCGCGGATGGAGTCTCTGCCCAGCTCCTGGATGTGTACGCCGGCCTGCCAGAGCTTGTGAATGAGCGCGCCCAGATGATCCGGGCGGCAATTGCGGACCACCAGATCGCCGCCCGTAATTGCCGCCGCGATCGCGTACGTGCCCGCCTCGATCCGGTCGGGAATAATCCGGTGCGTGGCGCCGCGCAGGCTCTTCACGCCCCGGATGCGAATCACCGAAGTTCCGGCCCCTTCAATTTCCGCGCCCATCTTGGTCAGCAGATCCGCGAGATCCACCACCTCCGGTTCCCGCGCGGCGTTCTCGAGGATGGATTCGCCGTCCGCGAGCGCGGCCGCCATCATCAGGTCCTCCGTGCCGGTAACGGTGATGGTGTCGAAATAGATGCGGCCGCCGCGAAGCCCCTGCGGAGCGGATGCCTCAATGTAGCCGTGCTCCTGGCGAATGGTAGCGCCCAGCCGTTCGAGCCCCATCAGGTGAAGATCGATGGGCCGCGCTCCAATCGCGCATCCGCCCGGCATGGAGACGCGGGCCGTGCCGCAGCGCGCCACCAGCGGCCCCAGAATCAGGCTGGACGCTCGCATCGTCTTCACCAGCTCGTAGGGAGCTTCCGGATTGACGATGGAAGGGGTCGTCACTTCAAGATGGCCGTTCACCGGTTTGATAGTCGCTCCGGTGTACTCCAGCAATTGCCGCATGGTCGCCAGATCCCGGACCTCCGGAATTCCGGCGAGATGCACCGTTTCGCTTGTTAGCAGACACGCCGCCAGCGCCGGAAGCGCGGAGTTCTTCGCGCCGCTCACCTCAATTTCGCCACGCAGTGTGCGTCCGCCCTGTACAACAAGTTTGTCCATGTTTCTTTCTGTTCCCGAGACGGCGTAGCGCCCTGAGCCGCGCGGCTAGTGAGCGCGCGTGCCCGCATCCACTGCCTGCCGCAGATTCCCGTTCGCACCTTGCAACCGCTCGCGCGCCGCCGCCGCGTCCACTCCCAGCAGGTGCATGGCGATGGCAGTCTTTACTTCGCCGGAGGCCTTCGCGAGCAGTTGCCGGGCCTCTTCCGGCGCGATTTCCAGCGCCTGTTCCACGATCCGCCGCGCCCGGTCGCGCAGCTTCTCGTTCGTCTGCTGCACATTCACCATGAGGTTTCCGTAGACGTGGCCAAGCTTGATCATGGCACCGGTGCTGAGCATGTTCAGCACGAGCTTGGTGGCCGTGCCGGCCTTCATGCGCGTGGACCCCGTGATCACTTCGGGGCCGCACAGGACCTCGATGGCGATTTCGGCGTGCTTCGATACCTCCGCCTCCGTGGTGCAGGCCAGCGAGATCACCGTTCCGCCGAGAGCGCGCGCCCGTCGCATCGCCCCAACCACGTATGGCGTGCGCCCGCTCGCGGCGATTCCCACCAGAACGTCGCCTTGCTGAAAGCCGTACGCTTCGAGGTCGTCCGCACCCTGTTCCGGGCTGTCTTCGGCGCCTTCCACGGAGCGCCTCAGCGCACCGTCGCCACCCGCAAGAAAGCCGGTCACGAGGTCGGGAGGCACGTTGAAAGTCGGCGGGCATTCGCTCGCGTCCAGCACGCCCAGCCGCCCGCTTGTTCCCGCCCCGGTATAGAACAGCCTCGCGCCCGCTTGCATCGCTTCCGCGATCCGGTCCAGAGCCTCTCCGATTCGGGGAAGCGCTGCTTCCACGGCGTCCGCCACTTTGTGATCTTCCGCGTTCATCACACGCAGCAATTCGGCTGTGCTCATGCGGTCAATCCCGGCGCTGGCGGGATTACGTTGTTCGGTAAGCAGCGTGTCCAGTTTCATACGCCCGATTCTCTATTCTCACTCATCCAGGGCGCGGTTGAGACGGCCTAACGGCGGTGCGAGGGAGGAAACCCTATCCAGAAAGCGCCACAATTTCGTAACCTAAACGATTGGGGCGCTTCTCGCGCGCCGGACGGCCTGCCCGAATCCCCACCCTTTCTCATGAATATCTTAGGCATTGGCGGAATTCTCCACGACGCATCCGCGGTTCTTCTCTCCGGGGGCAGGCTGGTTTCAGCCATTGAGGAACGAAAGCTCACACATACCGAACATCCCGGCGCTTTGCCGACGGCTGCGTGGCGGCAATGTCTCGGCATCGCCGGCATTTCTCCCGAGGAAGTGGACGTGGTTTCCATCGCGCGGCCCTGGCTCACCGGCACGGAGGAGCGAATTCACCTCGAATTGACGGAGCGTTTTCCCAACGCACGCGTGATTGTGGTGGATCATCAACTGGCCCATGCCGCTTCCGCCTACTATGCCTCCCCGTTTGATGAGGCCACGGTGCTCACGCTGGACCGCCTCGGCGACTTCCGTTGTGGCGCCCGCTGGCAAGGCTGCGGAAACACCCTTACGGTGGAGCAGGAGCTCTATTATCCGGATTCGCTGGGCGACCTCTACGGCCGAGTCGCCCGCCTGATCGGCTTTCGCTACAACGCCGACGAGCACAAAGTGCAGTGGCTCAGCGCTTCGGGCCAGCCGCGCTTCGTCGCGTATTTCGACGAATTGCTTCACGCCCGGCAAGGGGATTGGCCCGCTCTGCGGCGGGGCCTGTTGAACGCGGAATCCGCGAACGGCGCTTTTCATCCGCGCTTTTTCTCCGATCTCGGTCTCGACGCCGCATCGCTTTCCGATATCGATAGAGCCGATCTTGCCCGCTCCCTCCAGGATGCGCTTGCGCAGGCTGTCATCCGCATGGCGCCCGCTGGATTGCCTTTGTGCCTCGCCGGCGGCATCGCTTACAATACGCTGCTGATTGAATCCGCGGAACGAAGCGGACGCTTCCCCGCGGTGTTTGTGCAACCCGCCGCCGGAAACGGGGGCACCGCTCTCGGCGCCGCGTATCACGCGTGGCATTCGATGAACCCGGCAGCGGCCCGGGTGCCCTTTGATTCGATGTTCCTTGGGCCTGAGTTCTCGTCGGAAGAGATCAAGCAGGTGCTTGAGAACTGCAAGCTCCGCTTCCGCTACCTGCTTACGACGGAAAACCTGGTGCAGGCGGGCATCGAGGAGTTGGCTGATTTCAAGATCGTTGCCTGGATGCAGGGACGCATGGAGTTTGGCCCCCGCGCGCTCGGCAACCGCAGCATTCTGGCCTCACCCCTGAATCCGTATTCCACGGAAAACTTGAACGCCTATATCAAGCATCGCGAATCGTTTCGCAAGTTCGCGGCCTCCGTCCCCGCGGAAGACGCCTCCAGGTACTTCGACGTGGGAGACAATGCCCGGTTCCTGGCCACTGTGGGGAGAGTGAGGCCGGAGCACCGGAATACCTTCGCGCACGCGATTCTGGGCGACGATATCGTGCGGATCCATACCGTGAGCGAGGCGGATAATCCGCTCTTCTACCGGCTCTTGAAGGCTCAAGGCGCGGCTACCGGCTTGCCGGTGCTGTACAACACGTCCTTCAATCTCTTCCAGGACCCGCTTGTCTGCACTCCCCGCGACGCCGTGAGAAGCTTCTATTCCTCGGGGATTGACTCGCTCTTCGCCGGGCCGTTCCTGCTTACGAAATAGACGGTGGCCGCGAGTCGCCGCCTTCCTGGAAGGCTTCGCTCTTCACCAGGGCGTCGATCGCCCGCAGCCGGGCGATAAGCCGCCCAACCCGCTCAAGCCTGACGGAGTTCGCACCGTCGGAAAGGGCACGTTCCGGGGCCTCGTGGACTTCAAGAAACACGCCGTCGATATCCGTGGCGACGGCTGCCCGCGCCAGCGTTTCGATGTACTCCGGTTGGCCTTCCGAACGGTCCCCGCCCGCGCCGGGAAGCTGCACGCTGTGTGTGGCGTCGAAGATTACCGGGAACCCGGATTCCCTCATCATTCGGAGACCGCGCATGTCCACGACGAGATTGTTGTAGCCGAAGCACGAGCCCCGTTCCGTGAGCAGAATCCGCGTGTTCCCCGTGGACGCTACTTTCTCCGCCGCGTGCAGGATGTCCCTGGGAGCGACGAACTGGCCCTTCTTGATGTTGACCACCCGGCCCGTGCGTCCCGCTTCCACCAATAGATCCGTCTGGCGGCACAGAAACGCCGGAATCTGCAGGATGTCCACCGCCTCGGCCGCGGCTTCGGCCTGGGCGGGTTCATGGATATCGGTGAGCACCGGAAAACCGCTTTGCCGCAAGCCGGAGAGAATTCGCAAGCCCTCCCGCAATCCCGGCCCGCGATAGGAATGAATGCTGCTGCGGTTCGCCTTGTCGAAGGAGGCCTTGAAGACGAAACGTCCGATCCGTTCTTCGAGAGCGGCCGCCAGGAAGTGAACGTGCTGCTCGCTTTCAATCACGCAAGGCCCCGCGATGATGGCCAGAGGGAGCCCCGCTCCAAATGCCACCGTCCTGGCATCGCTGGAGCCGACCTCAATCCCGGGACGTGCCACCCTAATCGCCCTGCCCGCCCATTCCTACCGGGCTCGGGCTCATCGGTGCGTTCTCGGAGTCCGCGGTTTCCGCCACGGTCGTCAGGGGAGCCACGCGCAGACGCCGGTACCGGTATGCGGCATCGACGAAGCTCGCAAACAGCGGGTGCGGCTCCATCGGTTTGGACTTGAATTCCGGATGGAACTGGCAGCCGAGGAACCAGTGTTTGCCTGGTATCTCGCAGATCTCCACATAGGTTCGGTCACCCGGAGATTCGCCGGTAATTCTCAATCCGTTCGCCGTGAGCAGAGGTTCAAACTTGCGGTTGAATTCGAAGCGATGCCGGTGGCGTTCGCTGATCTCGCTCTTGCCGTATGCGGCGTACGCCAGGCTTCCCTCGGCCAGCGCGCAGGGATACGCGCCCAGCCGCATCGTACCGCCGAGTTCATCCACGCCTTTCAGTTCACGCAGTTTATAGATCACCCGGTTGAGCGTCGCCGGCTCGAATTCCGTCGAATCCGCATCCGTCAGTCCGCAGACGTTGCGGGCAAACTCGATCACCATCGTCTGCATTCCCAGACAAATGCCAAAATACGGAACGTCCGCTTCGCGCGAATAGCGAATCGCTTCGATCATTCCGTCCACGCCTCGCTTGCCGAACCCTCCCGGCACCAGGATCCCGTCGAAGTTGCGCAACGTCTTCGCGGTCGTTTCCGCATCGGCCAAAGTCTCCGCGTCGATCCAATGGATGCGCACCTTCAAGTTGTGCGCCAAGCCTCCGTGCAGAAGCGCTTCCTTGAGGCTCTTGTAAGAATCCTCATACTCAACGTACTTGCCCACCAGGCCGATATCCACTTCGTCCATGGGAGACTTGACCCGCTCCACCATGGCGGACCACCGGCCCATATCGGCTTCGGGCACGTCGAGCTTCAGCAGGCGCAATATCGTGTCGTCCACATTCTGCGCGGCAAAGCTCAGAGGCACCTCATACACGGACGCCACGTCGTTCGCCGTAATCACGGCATCCTGTTCCACGTCGCAGAAAAGAGCGATCTTTGAGCGAACGTCATCGTTCAGGAAGCGCTCCGAACGGCAGAGCAAAATGTCCGGCTGAATACCGATCGCTCGCAGCTCTTTCACGCTGTGCTGCGTCGGCTTCGTCTTGAGTTCATGCGCGGCGGCGATCCATGGCACCAGCGTGACGTGGACGAAGATGGCGTTCTCCCGTCCCAGTTCGTGCCGCAACTGCCGGATCGCCTCCAGAAACGGCAGCGATTCGATATCGCCCACGGTACCGCCAATTTCCACGATGACGACGTCGCTGTCCTTCGCAAGTCGCCGCGCCGCCATCTTGATCTCATCGGTAACGTGCGGAATCACCTGCACCGTTTTGCCCAGATAGTCGCCGCGGCGTTCCTTCTGGATAATCGATTCGTAGATTCGCCCGCTGGTCAGGTTGTTCAGTTGCGTCAGATGAGCGTGCGTAAAGCGTTCGTAATGCCCCAGATCCAGATCCGTCTCCGCGCCGTCGTCCGTCACGAACACTTCGCCGTGTTGAAACGGGCTCATCGTGCCCGGGTCCACATTCAGATAGGGGTCGAACTTCTGCAGGTTCACCTTCAGGCCCCGAGCCTCAAGAAGGCATCCAATCGAAGCGGCCGCGATCCCCTTCCCGAGAGAGGACACTACGCCGCCCGTAACAAAGATGAATTTTGCCATTCCTCTGCTTTCGCTCAACACTCCGCCTCCACGGTATTGTCCGCGTCTCCGCCTTCGAAGCCAACCAGCGTATCAGGCCCCCGCGCTGGAAATGGTCGGGAGCGACTCTACCCGCGCCTCCAGCCAATGGCGAATCTCCGTCAAGTCCTCGGGCGTATCGACGCCCAGCGAGTCGTACGTTGTTTCCGCAACCGCGATGCGGTGCCCGTTCTCGAGCGCCCTCAATTGCTCCAGGCATTCCGCCTTCTCGAGCGGACCGACGGGCATCGCGGAATACTGCAAAAGAAAATCGCGCCTGTACGCGTAAAGACCAATGTGTTTATAAATCGGCGTTGGGCCGCCCCGGCGATACGGGATGGGATACCGGGAAAAATAAATTGCATTGCCGTCAAGGCCTCGCACTACTTTGACGACATTGGGGTTTTCGGCCTCCGCGGGGTTGGAAATGGCCTTCCCCAGCGTCGCCATCCGCGCGATTGGCGCGGATTCCAATGCAACGATTGCCGTCTCAATTGCGTTGAAATCAATAAGGGGCTCATCTCCCTGGATGTTGACGACGAGTTCTCCGGAAAAGCCGGTCGCCACCTCCGCCACGCGATCCGTGCCCGATTGGTGGTCCGGCCGGGTGATCTGGAATTCCGCGCCGAACGACTGGGCCGCTTCCGCAATCCGCGCGTCGTCCGTGGCAATTACAAGACGGGAGAAACGGGTGCATTGCGAAGCGCGTTCATACACGTGCTGAATCATCGGCTTGCCAGCGATGACGGCGAGAGATTTTCCGGGGAACCGAGTGGAGGCGTAACGAGCGGGGATTACCCCCAAAACTTCGGTAGGCACGTTCGATCATACCATGAAGGCGCGCATGCTATACTCTGAGCACAATCGAGCCCGAATACGGGTGAACCGCCGGGTTTTCATGTTCAGTCCTCGACTTGCTATCGCGGCTATGGCGCTCCTGACGGCATGCGTCTGGGCGTGGTCCCAAAGTGCCGCCACAGCGATCCGCCCCGAGCGTCTCCCTCCCGCCGCCGATTCCGCCGGGCGCGAAAGCAACATCCGCGTGGATACCCAGGTGGTGCTGATCCCGGTCACCGTCAAGGACCCCTTGAACCGTTCCGTCACAGGCCTCGAAAGCGAGCATTTCCGGATCGTCGAGGAAGGCAAGGAAGAGGCGATTACTTACTTCGCCAGTGAGGATGCGCCTCTCTCCGTGGGATTGGTTTTCGATGCCAGCGGCAGTATGAACAACAAGCTGCAGAAATCGCGGGAGGCGGCCGCCCAGTTCTTCAAGACCGCCGGCCCGGACGATGAGTTCTTCCTCATTCAGTTCAATGACCGGCCGATCCTCGCCCAGGCGTTCACAAGCGATCCTGGAGAGATCCAGAACCGCCTCACCTTTTCCCAGGCCAAGGGCCGGACCGCCCTTCTTGACGCCATCTACCTGGCGCTCAACGAAATGAAGAAGGCCAGGAATCCGCGAAAGGCGCTGTTGGTAATTTCCGACGGCGCGGACAATTCCAGCCGCTACACCACCAGCGAAATCAGAAGCCTCGTACGGGAAGCCGACGTCCAGATCTATACCATCGGTATCTTCGATACCTACAGTTCGACTCCCGAAGAGATGCGCGGCCCCGGTCTTCTGCGGGAGATTAGCGACCAGACCGGTGGACGCCCTTTCATCATCACCTCCGTCAATGAGCTGCCCGATGTCAGTGCCAAGATCGGCATCGAATTGCGGAATCAATACGTGCTTGGATACACTCCGAGCAATTCCATGCGCGACGGCAAGTATCGCAAGGTAAAGGTGGAGCTGGTTCAGCCGCGCGGTCTTCCGAAATTAAAAGCCTACTGGCGTCCCGGATATTACGCTCCCACGCAATAGTTCGCCCGGAGAGACTCCTCTATGAAGTTCCGACTCCTATTCGCCCTGATGCCCCTTCTCGCGATCCTGCTATGCGCACCCGCCCCTTTGGGGGCGCAGGATCCCACCTTCAGCACGGACACCCGCTTAGTGGTGCTGCACGCCAGTGTCGTGGACCGCAAAGGAGAACTGGTCACGAGTCTTCACAAGGACGATTTCACCGTTCTTGAGAACAAGGACGAGCAGCCCATACGCACCTTTCTGCGTGAAGACGTTCCCGTCTCTCTGGGTCTCGTCGTCGACAACAGCGGCAGTATGCGCGACAAGCGGAAACAGGTGGAAGCGGCCGCCATCTCCCTGGTGAAGAGCTCGAACCGGGACGACGAAGTCTTCGTCGTAAACTTCAACGACGACCTCTACCTGGACGTAACGATGACAAACAATATCAAGAAGATGGAAGAAGGCATCTCGCAGATCGATTCGCGCGGCGGCACGGCGATGCGCGATGCGCTCAGCGCTTCCATCGACTATTTGCGGGAGAAGGGGAAGAAGGACAAGAAAGTGCTGCTCGTCATCACGGACGGCAACGACAATGCCAGCGCCATCACCTTGGAGAAACTGGTCCAGCGCGCCCAGCAGGCCGAAGTGCTTGTATATGCCATCGGTATCTTGAATGACGAAGAGAAACGCGAGGCGAAGCGCGCCGAACGGGCGCTCGAGGCACTCACCAAGGCGACCGGCGGCCAGGCCTACTTTCCCGCTTCCGTGAATGAGGTGACGGATACCGCCAATACGGTGGCGCACGACATTCGCAATCAGTACGTGATTGCGTATTCGCCCACGAACGAAGCGATGGACGGCACCTTCCGCCGGATCGAAGTGAAAGCGAAAGGACGCGGCCTTTCGGTTCGCACCCGAACCGGTTACTACGCCACGGACCGCGGCAAAGACCTTCCCGATTTGCCCTCGTCTCCGCAACTCTCCGTACAGGAGAAGCCCGAAGGCCAAGCCTCTTTCAGGAAGGTAAATTAGGGCGAGTGGATCCCGGACGAGGCTGATGATCCGATTTCTCTGGCTTGCCACCAAAGGCTATCGCTTCCACCCCTGGGACAGCCCCTACCTCCGCTGGCGCGTCGAAACCTATTCCGGCATGAAGGCGGAATCGCTGACTTTTCGCGAGTTTTGGCATTTCGTATGGCGGAACAAAGGCAGCCTCTCCCGCTACCTGCGCTGGGTAGCTCGGATGGCCAATCACGCGTAGTGCAGCCCGGCTGCTCAGCCTTCCTTCAACCCAAGATCGGCAACGATCTTCCGCATCCCCGCAATAGAAACGTCGGAGTCTTCCAATTGCACCCGGGCTGCGTCTTCCCTGGCGCGTTTCGGTGGATCGGGCAATGGGTTCGCCTTTTCCGCCATGCTGTAAAGGCGCATCAGATCCTGGGCCGAGATGTCTTCATACCCCTTCCAGAACGACACATCCTTCACCGGAAACGGACGGTTCCCGATGCAGATCGTTTCCAGATTGAAGATGAGATCCGGCCTTGCCGCGTGTAGCCGTTTCACCACTTCAGCCATCCGCACATTGCCCTGTCCGAAGCGGACCCACTGCACTACCAACCCTTTCTCGTCGGCCCACACATGCGAATCCCGCAGATGTACCGTGGCCACGTAGGGCGCGAGCATTTCGGCCGCGGTAAGGGGATCTTCCAGGGTCCAGCAAGGGTTGCCCGAGTCGTACGTGACGCCCACCCACGTCTTCCCCGCCTCTTCGATCACCGTACGCAGCCGGCGCGCCTGAAAGTCGCCCGCATGATTCTCGATGGAGACTTTCACACCCGCGTCCGCAAACTGCGTTTTCACCCGCGCGAGCACTCCCAGCATCGATTCGATGTGCTTATCGAAGGAGATCTCAGTCTTGCGGTCGGCCATGGTGCCAAGATAGCAGCGCACGATCTTCGAACCCACGATCTTCGCGGTCTCCAGTTGATCGAGAAGCTGCTTCTCCGCACTGCCCAGATCGTTCGCAAATCGTGTGGAGGTGGGGCAGATGGAGTCCATCCCGGTCTCAAGCCGAATCCCCAGCGAATCCGCGTGGGCGCGCACTTTCCGGAGATGCTCCGGCGCGAGAGACGAGTAGAAGCGCGTGACGGAGAATTGCGCATGCTTCAGCTTCTGACGCGCCGCATAGTCGAGCATGTCGAAATCGCTCCAGCCCTGATCGCGAACGCTGAACAGGTCAACTCCAATCTTTACGGGTGCGGAGCTTGGGGCTGCGGCGGAGGAAGTGTCAGCAGGTTGAGCCTTGCTGCTTGGGGCCGCCGCGAGCGCCGTGGCAGTCGCGAGCGTGGCGGCGGAGCGGGTGAGCAGAGCGCGACGTTCCATCATCGTGTTCTTATTCTATTCCGGCCAGTTGACGTGAGAGGTCTCGATTCAATTTGGTCATCCCGGCAATCGCTCACGGGAACCAAATCGCGGAGTACGCCGAGGCACGTCTTGACCGGGCATTCGCTCCCCTCGACAATGGGGGCAGCGAGGCAACGTCCTCCGCCCCGCCTAGGGGAGCAATGCCCGGGACGGCCCGGCCCTCAAACGGAGTGACACTGTGGCTTGGTATTCCCTTTTCCTCGCTGGCCTGTTAGAGGTAGTTTGGGCCTATTACATGAAGCAATCGCAAGGCTTCACGAGAGTGGCCCCGACGGTTCTCACGATCCTCTCGATGTTTGCCAGCTTCGGCTTGCTCTCGTTTTCCATGAAGACTCTCCCGCTTGGCACGGCCTACACCGTCTGGACGGGAATCGGTGCAATCGGAGCCTTTGCGGTGGGCGTAGCCTTCCTAGGTGAACAGCTTTCCCCGCTCCGGGGCGCGGCTTTTTTCCTGATCCTGTCGGGCCTTTTCCTCATGAAACTCTCGGACGTTCGCTAGCGAGAACCACCGTTCGCGTATGTCCGGCTTCGGCAACCTTGCAGGCATAAAGCAAGCTCGGAAATGATTTGCCTATTGGATTGCCGCGGAGTCCGCGGTGCAGGATCGACATGAAATGGTAGGCACGGCTGGAGTCGAACCAGCGACCTTCCGCTTAGGAGGCGGACGCTCTATCCTACTGAGCTACGTGCCCGCGAGGGTGACAAGCTCATTCTAGCCTGATTCAGCCTGGGCGAATCGCGAGGCCGCGGCCAGTTTATGGTTAGCGGGCGATATTACCAGCGTTTAAGGCCTTTTGCACCGATATCAGATCTTCGCTGCATTCCATCGAATCGGATATGAGAGGCGGCGCGGTACGCAGCCTGGATCGCTTTTGGAAGCGTCTCCGCCGTTGCGGCGACCCCAAGCACTCTGCCTCCGGTGGTGACGATGTGGCCATCGGAAACGCCTGTGCCGGCGTGAAAGACTATGGCGCCATCGGCTTCCGCATCGGCAATCCCCTCGATTCGCTGGCCGAGGACCGGCCGTCCCGGATAATTTGGCGCGGCATGCACGATGCAGACGGCCGCTCCGGATTTCCAGGAAACCGAAACATCGCCGAGCTGACCCTTGGCGGTGGCAATGCAAAGGTCAACCAGATCGGAATCGAGCGCCATGAGAAGGACTTGCGCCTCCGGATCGCCCATGCGGGCGTTAAACTCCAGGACTCGCGGGCCATTCTTGGTAAGCATGAGTCCAACGAAGAGAAATCCGGTGAAGGGAACTCCTTCGGCTTCCATTCCGCGCAACGCGGGCTCGACGACCTCCCACAGGATTTGATCGCGAATTTCAGGTAACAGGATGCGGGAATCGCAATATGCTCCCATGCCCCCGGTGTTCGGCCCGCGGTCTCCGTCGAAGATTGCCTTATGATCTTGAGCGGGCGGGAAGGGCACAATGGTGGTGCCATCCGTGAGGATGATGAAGCTCACCTCTTCGCCAACAAGGAACTCCTCGATAACAATCCTGCTCCCCGCATCCCCGAGGGCCTTCGTCTCCATCAGATCCGCGATGGCACCGCGCGCCTCCTCACGCGATTGAGCGACCACGACACCCTTGCCTGCCGCTAAACCGTCGGCCTTGAGCACAACGGGCACGGGAAACGCTTCGAGGATCTGGAGCGCTTCGGCTGGCGTCTCCGCCACCTGAAAGCGGGCGGTAGGGATCCCCGCCTTCTCCATCAGGCGCTTCGAGAATATCTTGCTCCCTTCGATCCGCGCCGCGCCCGCTGTGGGCCCAATCACAAGAACACCCTGCTCTCTCAGGACATCGGCAACGCCCTCAACCAAAGGAGCTTCTGGCCCGATAACAACCAGGTCGATTTCGCGCTCCCGGACAATAGCGGCAACCGCGCTTGGTGTGAGGGCCGCTATCGGAACGTTGTGCCCGTACGCAGGCGTACCGGCATTGCCCGGCGCAATATAGATTTCTGGATGGTGGCGGGATTGGGCCAACTTCCAGGCCAATGCGTGCTCACGTCCACCGGAACCGACAATCAGGATCTTCACGACAGATACTCCAGAAAGTTTGAGGCTAAGCGGCAAGCGTGGCGATTGTCAATCGGTCGGCAAGACGTTCGCGGCGACGTACGGGAGTCGCATCGGAGCCTTGCCGCATCTCTGCAAGAATAGGTTCGGATCGACTATGAGAAAGTTTGACGTTCTGGTGGTAGGTGCGGGACATGCGGGATGTGAGGCCGCCCGGGCCGCGGCTCGATTGGGCGCCTCTACCGCGCTCGTGACGATGAATCTGGACTTAATCGCCCAGATGAGCTGCAATCCCGCGATGGGTGGGATTGCGAAGGGCCACCTCGCCAGGGAAATCGATGCGTTGGGAGGGGTGCTGGCTGAAGTTACGGACTATGCCGGAATTCAGTTCCGGCTGCTGAACACGAGTCGCGGCCCCGCAGTTTGGGCGCCCCGTGCACAATGCGACAAGAAGATTTACCGGACACGCATGCGGGAGGTCCTGGAAGAGGAGCCGAATCTCCGGCTGCTGCAAGCGGAAATCGCGGAACTGGTTCTGCGGGAAGAGAACGGCTGTGCTCGCATCGAGGGCGTGATGCTGGCCGATGGCCGCCATATTGAGGCGGGCGCTGTCATCATGACAACGGGAACTTTCCTCAACGGGGAGGCCCACGTCGGTCAGCAGCGCTATAGCTGCGGCCGAAATGGCGAGTTGCCTTCCGTCCACCTGGCCAACCAGGTGAGGGGCCTTGGGTTTCGCTGGACTCGGATGAAGACGGGGACGCCTCCGCGCGTTGACGGACGAACCGTTGACTGGTCCGCGTTTGCCGTTCAGGAAGCCGATCCCGTGCCTACACCCTTCAGTTTCCTAACCGCGCGGCCTCCTCAGAGGCAAATTGCCTGCTATCTCGGCTACACGACCCCTCTCACTCGAAGGGCAATTGAGGACAATCTCGATCGCTCCCCGCTTTATAGCGGCAAGATTCAAGGAATTGGGCCGCGCTATTGCCCATCAATTGAAGACAAGTTCGTCAAATTCCCCGACAAGGAGCGGCACCAGATCTTCCTTGAGCCCGAGGGCCTCGACACGCACGAGGTGTATGTAAACGGCATGTCGACCAGCATGCCCGTGGATGTCCAGGAACAAATGCTGGCGTCCATACCCGGCCTCGAACAAGCGGAGATGATCCGGCCTGGATATGCCATCGAGTACGACTGCATGGACGCCCGGGAAGTGTTTCATTCTTTGGAGACAAAGCGGGTTGGTGGCCTCTTCTTCGCCGGGCAAATCAATGGTACTTCCGGATACGAGGAGGCTGCGGCGCAGGGTCTGATGGCTGGAATCAACGCGGTGAAGCGCCTTGCCGGAGAATCCTCGGTGATTTTGGGCCGGCAGGAAGCGTATATCGGCATCTTGATCGATGATCTCGTGACCAAGGGAACCGATGAGCCCTACCGAATGTTTACGTCGAGGGCGGAGTATCGGCTAAACTTGCGCATCGATAATGCCGATGAACGCTTGACGCCCATCGCTGTTCGTATCGGTTTGGCATCCAGCGAACGGCAATTGGCTTTTAAGCGGAAGGAAGCTCAGAAGCTCTTCATTCGGAAGACGTTAGCGGAGTCGAAGGTGCGGGAGGCGCTCCCGATTGGAACCGAAGGACTGCGTATGGACGCAAATCCGCCGCTGGCAGACTGGTTCCGGCGTCCCGAGAATTCGGTGCAGGACATTGGAGAGTTCTTGAACTCCCGCAGCGGCTGCGCCTTGGACATCGGGGCAATGCTCACGGTTGATGCTGAACTGAAGTACGGCGGATATCTCGGGCAACAGAGCCGCCGGGTGGAGAGGCTTCGTGCCGGGGAGGAACGGCCGATCCCGCAAGGGCTGGTGTACACGGGCATTTCCGGTCTCTCCAAGGAGATCCAGGAAAAGTTGTCCCGGGTGAGACCGGCAACGCTGGGCCAGGCGGCGCGGATTCCGGGCGTGACACCGGTCGCGATCACATTGCTTGACCTTCATCTCTCAACGACTGCGGAGTCGCTCCCATGTTGAGGGATTCGGCGGAAGCGGAGCTATCCGCGGGTCTTCAGGATCTGGCCAGAAACTTCTCCCTTCCAGTTGACGACACGGCCCTCCATGCTTGCCTTCAGCATTTTCAGGTTTTGCGGAAGTGGAATCGCGTGATGAATCTCGTTGGAGATCTGTCAGTGGAGAGCGCAATTTATCGGCACTATGGCGAGAGTTTGTTCCTCGCGGGCTCGTTAGGCCAGAGCCTTCGAACGGTGGCGGATCTGGGGTCCGGTGCGGGTTTTCCGGGGATCGGCGTCGCGGCTATGCATCCAAGAGTCCAGGTCGAACTAATCGAAGCTCGCCAGAAGCGCTGTGCCTTCTTGCGGGAGTCGACGCGCTCGTTCCCGAACGTCAGCGTTTGGAATGGAGTGGGCGACGGCTTCAAGCGTATGGTACAGATGGTGGTCGCGCGCGCGGTCGACATTGGCATGGTTCTCGATTTCGCCGATCATCGCAGTGCCGACATCTGCCTCTTGATTGGGGAGTCCGACGCCGGGAAGTGGCGTAACCATCTTGAATCGCAAGGTCGTCAGTGTGCTGTTCTTCCAGTGCCATGGCGTCCTCAGTCGGTGGTGTTCTCCACAATGGACGCCGATATTCCCCGGGGGTAGGGGTTTCACGTGGAACGTGGGGTTGCGTGTGCTAGCATAACATTTGCCTGACGCGCGAGAGAGGTATCAGTGTGGCACGGGTAATCGCGATTGCTAACCAGAAGGGCGGTGTCGGAAAAACCACGACAGCGATCAACTTGGCGGCCGCGTTAGCGGCCAGCGATCTGAAAGTCCTCTTGGTGGATTGCGACCCCCAGGCGAACAGCACTTCCGGCCTCGGAATCCCAAAAAACCCGGGTCGACCTTCTCTCTACCATCTCCTCGTATCCGAACGAACTCCTTCCGAGGCCATCCTTCAGACCGAATTCGACGGTCTATCTCTGATTCCGTCTGAGAAGGCCCTCGTCGCGGCAAATCTCGAGATCATAGACGACGATAATCGGGAACTCCTTCTCCGAACTTGCCTTCTCCAAGTTCGAGATCATTTTGATTTCATCATCCTTGATTGCCCGCCTGCACTCGATCTGCTGACACTCAACGCCCTCCTGGCTGCGGACTCCGTACTTATCCCTATCCAGTGCGAGTTCTTCGCTCTCGAAGGGATCTCCGAGTTGCTCGATACCGTGGCGCGCATTCGTGAACGATTCGATCACCCTATCACCATTGAAGGCGTCCTCTTGACCATGTACGATGATCGAACCAACCTCACCCGCCAGGTTGCGGCAGAACTCCGCGAATTCTTCGAAGACGATGTCTTTAAGACGGTCATTCCCCGTAATATCCGTCTTGCGGAGGCGCCCAGCTACGGAAAGCCGATCCTTTCCTATGACGTCCGCTCCAAGGGCGCGGAATGCTATATTCAACTTGCCAACGAGATACTAAGCCATGACCGACCAGCAGCGTAAGAAGCGGGCGCTTGGCAAAGGACTGGATGCACTTCTCTCGCCGAGAGCCACTACCGTCGCCCGTTCCGCCACCAGTATGATCGCGGTTCCGGATTCGGCTCCAATCACCTTAAGCGTCGAACAGATCCAACCAAACCCCTTGCAGCCACGCACCATTTTCAGCCAGCAAGCCCTTGACGAGCTGAGCCAATCCATCCGGGCGAACGGAATTATTCAGCCGCTCATCGTCCGGCGTTTGGATGACGGTATTCAATTGGTTGCCGGCGAACGCCGGTTGCGTGCGGCCAAGTTAGCTGGCCTCCTCGAAGTTCCCGTTGTCTTCACTCAAATCTCTGATGAACGCCTCCTCGAAGTCGCACTGATCGAGAATATCCAGCGGGAAGACTTGAATCCGCTGGAAGTCGCCGAAGCCTATCAACGCCTCATCCTGGAACTGGGTCTGAGCCACGAACAGATCGCGGAACGTACGGGAAAAGACCGATCCACCATCACCAACCATCTGCGATTGCTAAGGCTACCGCACGAAGTGCAGCAATTGCTGGCCAGCCGAAGACTCTCCATGGGCCACGCAAGGGCGCTTGTGGCTCTCGAAGATGCTAGCACGCAGGTTCATCTTGCCAATCAGGCCGCCGCGGAATCCCTCTCCGTGCGAGAGGTGGAGCGGCTTGTCCGCGATACTGGGAGTGAAGCGAAGCAGCGTAAGCAGAAGAACGGTCGGCTGCCGGAATTGGATCCCAATTGGAAGGCGGCGCTGGCGCAACTGCAGGACCACCTGGGAACGCGTGTGCGCATCCACCTTCGGAGTCCGGGCAAGGGCCGTTTGGAAATCGATTTCTACGGAGAAGAGGAGTTGCAGCGTATCTACGCAACAATCCTTGGGGAATAATTTGAACCGCGAAGTGGTGGCGGCGACTGGATTCGAACCAGTGACCTACGGATTATGAGACCGTCGCTCTAACCAACTGAGCTACGCCGCCGCATGTTGGAAACAATCCTTTAGTGTACCGCAGTTGGAATCGCCGCGGATGCCTTTTGTGAGACCATAGTAGAGGCGTGACCCGTATGCGTCGGTATGCTCCGCGCCCGTCGACCAATGAATCCTCCCGCACACCCGGTTGAAGCAATTCATCTGTCGAAGCGATACCCGCTGTTTAGCTCCCCGAGCGCGCGCCTTCGTCAATTGCTGTTCCCCGGATCCGCCAGCGCACACTCGCATTTCTGGGCGCTGCACGACGTTAGCTTTCAGGTGGAGCGTGGCGAGACGTTCTGCATTGTCGGCCAGAATGGGTCTGGAAAAAGCACTCTTCTGCAGCTGATCGCGGGCATCCTCCCCCCAACCGATGGGAATATCTTTGTGCGGGGTCGTCTTGCAGCCCTGCTGGAGTTGGGCGCTGGCTTCAACCCGGATTTCACCGGACGCGAGAATGTGCTCCTGAATGCGGCCCTGCTCGGCTTTGGCGGCGCGGAGATCGCAAGCCGACTTCCTGAGATTGAGGCCTTCGCGGAAATTGGTGCCTTCATTGATCAGCCGGTAAAAACCTACTCTAGCGGAATGCTCGTGCGCCTCGCGTTCGCGGTGGCCGTCCATTTGGAACCGGAACTCTTGCTTGTGGATGAAGCCTTGGCGGTCGGAGACATCTATTTTCGGCAGAGATGCATGCGAAAGGTGCATGAGCTCAAGCGTCGCGGAACCACCATTCTCTATGTAACGCATGCGGCCCAGGACGTTCGGGCAATCGGCGATCGCTGCCTTTGGCTCGATAGCGGAGAACTGCGAGAATGTGGCGACCCCGAAACCGTCATCTCTCACTACATTGCCGAAATGACCACCCGCGATGGAAAGTATGTCGATGCGCACCCGGGCCCCGTGGAGACTCTTGAGAGCTACACCTTGGCTATCCCTCCCGAGACCATTTCGACCATCCCGAATATTGACCACCGCTACGGAGACCGCCGGGCGGAGATCGTAGGCGTGGCACTTACAAATACGATCGGCAAACCGATCACTCTTCTGCAGCCCCACGCGGAAGTGGTGTTTCGCATCACCGCGGCGGCTACCGAATCCATCGAACATCCCATTTTCGGCTACGTTCTGCGCAATCATCTCGGTCTTGACCTCGCCGCCTCGAACACTCTGCGGGAGGGCCTTCCGCTCGCCCCGTTGCGGCCAGGGCAGACAATCACGGTGGATTTTCATCTGACGATCCCGGAACTCTACCCTGCCGCATTTTCATTCACAGCCGCGCTGGCCGACGGAGACCTGCATTCCTTCGTCATGTGTGATTGGGTGGAGAATGCGGTTTCCGTGGAAATGGACGGCGACCAACCGGTCTATGGCTATCTCCAGTTGCCCTGCCGGATCGGAATCAACCAGCGGCTCGCCTCAATCCCGGCTAGTGAGGTGCTGCATGGTTGAGTTCACCGGTGAGCGAATTGTGCCCGGGGCCGTGGATGAGGACCTGCTCCATGAACACGTGAGTCGCTATCGTTTTGCCAGCCGCTTCGCCGTCGGCAAACGATGTCTGGACGCGGGATGCGGACTGGGTTACGGCACCGCGCTCCTCTCGCAATCCGCCGCCACTGCCGTTGGCGTGGATGTCGATCCCGGCACGGTTCTTCGCGCAAGAGAAGCCAATCGACTTCCAGGCCTTAATTTCTCGATATCCGATGTCTGTGCTCTGCCTTTCGCTGACGGCCATTTCGATCTGTCGGTATCTTTCGAGGTCGTGGAGCACATGCAAGACTGGCGACGCTTTCTCAGGGAGCTCGCCAGGGTGACCGCCCGGCACGGGGTCGCCCTGGTTTCAACTCCAAATCGGGACTACTACGCCGAATCCAGAGGCGAGTCCGGTCCGAACCCCTTCCATGTTCACGAGTTCGACTACTCTGAGTTCCTCGACGCGATGCGGGACGTCTTTCAGCACGTGCGTGTGATCGGCCAGAACGCGGTTCCGGCCATTTCCTTTTTTGGAAGTGAGGACCGCTCCGCCTTAGAAACCTTCCGCGATTCCTCCGACGCCGTTGTGGCGGATGCGCAGTTCTACATCGCGGTATGCTCTCATGACAGCCTCCCGGCGTCCGGAGATTTCGTCTATCTCGCATCGACCGGAAACGTCTTGATGGAACGCGCGCGGCATATTCAACTCCTTGAGCAGGAGGTGAAGACGAAGACGCAATGGCTCGAGCAGGCGAAATCGGAACTCGCGTCGCTTCAAAGGGTCCATGAGCGGGTAGAGTTGGAACTGAAGGAGCGATCCGCCTGGGCACTGCAATCCACCGAAGATCTGCAATCCCGGAATGCCAGCCTGGCTTCCTCGCTGGAGAGGAAATGTGAAGAACTGGAGGTGGCCGTTGCGCGCCTGCACGAAGCGGAGCGCACAATTGAGGAACGCTCCCAATGGGCGCGCCGGCTGGACGCGCACAACCTCGAACTCCGCGAGCGCATCCTTCATCTGGATCGCGCACTCCTCGATGCCGCGGAAGCGGTTGCGAGCAGCGTCGCCAGGGCGGAAGGCCTCACCGACCAACTCAATTCGTTGGCGGTAGCGCTCGAAGACAACCAGCACCTCCGCCACCGGGAGCAATCCCTTTTGGCGGAGATTGCGGGATTCGATACAACACAGGGGGAGCCCGCTGTGCCAGAGATCGCGGCAAGATTGCGTGGGATTGTGGAAGCTTCCCAACAGCGAGCCGAGGCCCTCGAACTCCTGCGAGTCTCCCGCTGGCTCCGCCTTGGTCGCATTTTGGGCGTTGGCCCCAGCTTGAGGTAGGTTCCGTCTTGCATCCTACACCCCTATATCGACGTGTGCTCGACGCCCTCGCCGGCATTGCATGCACCCTCCTGCTGGCGCTCCTTCTGCCCTTTGTGTATGTTTCCCTCCTTCTCGTGGGGGTTCTGAGCAGGCTCATGGAAACAGTTCCGGTGCCGGGCGCTTCGGAAGCCTCGCCAATTTTCTCCTCTCAACGGCCCCCGGCCTCCATCGTCATTCCAAACTGGAATGGCCGGGACCTTCTCGAAAAATACTTGCCCAGCGTGATTTCTGCCTGTGACTTCAAGCTCGGTGATGAGCTGATTGTTGTGGACAATGCCTCCACCGACGGCAGCGCGGAATGGCTTAAACGTCATTGCCCGGAAGTGCGGCTTCTAGCCCTGAGTGAGAATCGCGGTTTCGGCGGCGGTTCGAATGCCGGGATACTTGCCGCCGCGAATCCTTACGTCGTCCTGTTGAACTCAGATATGCGAGTGGAGCCCGGCTTTCTCGCGCCGCTCCTCTCGCCCTTTGCCGATCCGGACGTTTTCGCCGTGGCGGCTCAGATCCGCTTCAGTGATCCCAGCAAGCGGCGCGAAGAGTCGGGGCTCACGTATGCCCTTTGGGAGCACGGAGAGATCCGTTTGGGCCATGACCTCGACGCCGATGTATCCATGCTCTACCCCTGTTTCTATCCCGGCGGCGGATCCTCCGCTTTTCACCGGCGAAAACTGCTCGAACTCGGTGGATTTGACCATCTCTATCGTCCGTTCTACCTCGAAGACACGGATCTTGGATGGGAAGCCTGGAAGCGCGGATGGAAGGTGCTTTACGCGGCGGATAGCGTCGTCTATCATGAGCACCGCGGGACCATCGGCAAGCGGTTCTCCCGTTCCTATATCGATGCAATCGTCGAGAAGAATCGGATTCTCTTTCACTGGAAGCACATCCTTCATCCCGGCATGCTGGCCTCCTGCTGCTTGCGTCTCCTCTACAATTGCCTCGCAAACCTGGCGGGAGATCGGAGGCCGCGGGGCTGCACCGGACAAGCTGCCTCCCGTGCGTTGTTGCAGTTCCCTGAAGTGCTTCGGAGGCGCTGGATCAGCGCTCGCGCCGCCAGAATCTCCGTTATGGAAGCGCTTCAGCTGCATCGCCCGGATTCCTTTCACGACCGGTTTCGGCACAGCTATCGAAACGAGGTCTCTCCGTCCGGGCGTCTGCAAGTGCTGTTCCTTTCGCCCTATCCAATCTATCCGCCGCACCACGGCGGCGCGGCGCTCATGTTCCAGACGCTGCGCCACTTGACGAAGCTGTGCGACGTCCATCTGGTCGTGATGCTCGAAGAGGAATCGGAACGGGAGGCCCATCTCGCGGAGGCCTCCCGCTTCGCATCGATGCACCTTCTTGTACGGCCACCCGCGCCGGCCGCCAATTGTTTCGGTTTCCTTCCCAAGGCTGTCCGGGAATTCACGTTTCCGGAGCTAGCTCAGCTTCTGGACCGGCTCCTTCTTGAAAAGTCCATCGATGTGCTGCAAGTGGAATACACGCAGCTTGCCCAATACGCGAAATCGTATCGCCGCGTCGTCACCGGGCTCTTTGAGCACGACATCTATTTCCAAAGCGTCGGCCGACGCGTGCGTATGGCGAACCTGCTGTCGGACCCGTTGCCCGCCCTCGAATATCTGCGCGCCCTGCGCTATGAGCTAAACGCGCTGGCGAAGGTCGACTTTGTGCAGGTTTGCACCGACACAAATCGTCATTACCTGGAGAGCTTCCTGCCCCGCCTGTCCGCGCGCATTGCGCCCAGGCTGCGCGCCGGCATCGACATCACCTCGTATCCGCCCGGCGCGGAAAGCCGCATTCCGGACACCCTCCTGTTCGTGGGGAACTTCCGCCATTTGCCAAACAGAGAAGGGCTCCACTGGCTTCTCTCCCAGGTGATGCCGGTTGTTCTCGCGGCGCGCCCTTCCACGCGGTTGCGGATTGTGGGGCCGAATCCCGGCCTCCTCAACCTTCCTGAACCGCTGCCCGATTGGATTTCCCTTCTGGGACCGGTGGAAGATGTCCGATCACACCTGCGGGAGTGCGCCGTATTCGTGTGTCCCGTGCTCTCCGGTTCGGGCGTCCGGGTGAAGTTGCTCGAAGCCTTCGCTTCTGAAATTCCGGTCGTGGCCACGCCGATCGGAGCGGAAGGTCTTATCTTTCCGGAACGGCCTGTGTGCGCCGTGGCCGAATCGTCGGACGAGTTCGCGCACTCCGTCCTTCAACTCTTGTCACATCCGGAACTGGGAGCGGAAATGGCGGAAACGGCGCTTCGGATGGTGGCCGCGGATTGGGATGCGGAGAAGAATACCCGCAGCCTGGTTGCACGATACCATCAGTTGCTGAACGAGAAGGCGGAGCGTCAGCTCCGGCCCGCAACCGGAGATTTTCACCCGGCATCCAGAGTATCGGGCTAAGGCGCGGCGTTCTCGGCTTGCGGCGAGGTCGTGGCGCTCAACTCCTTCAGGTGCTTCCTGAGCCGCTTCACCAACTGAGCCGCATCTTTGTCCATCGCTTGGTTGCGTGTATCCCGATGGTTAAAGAACGTGCTCCAAACCACAATCCGGCTATGGCGATCCACAAGAAAGTAGGTGCCATCGGAGCGGGAGAACGTCGAGGGTCGCCGAACCGAGGTGGAATAGGCGTCCACCATGGAAGATATCCCACCGCTTTCCTTCTTCTCGTCCTCTTTTGCTTTAGCCGGCTCCTCCGGCTTCGGCTTTGGGTAAAGCTCTTCCATCGATTGCTCAAAAGCCCCGCCGATGGAATCGGTAAGAACGTAGTCGGCCAGCGAAGCGTCGGTCACCACGGTGAGCAGGTTGGCCTGGGTTAGACGGCTTGCGAGGAACAAATGAAACCCGGACCGCATGGGGAGCACATACACATTGGCGCCCGATTGGAGCTCAGCGGGAACCGCGGTGGCCGTTACCACGAAACCGGCCAGCGCGAGAAGCCAATGGCGACGAAGCAGACGTGTCATCATAATGTATTTTCACAGACGCTTTTCCCGGCGGAAAAGCCGAACGCAGCAATCCTGGCACAAGCAAATTGGCAAACGCGCGAACCACAATCGTGATCCCCAACTATAACGGGGCGGCCCACCTCGCTAGACTGCTTCCTAGTATTGCAGCACAGTCAAGCGCTCCGGCGAGGGTCCTCGTGGTGGACAATCGCTCCACCGACGATTCCCCGCGCGTCGTTGCCGGCGCGGCCGAATGGCTGCCGCTGGACCGCAACTATGGTTTCGCCGTTGCCGTCAACCGCGGCCTCGCCACGGTCGCCACGGAGTTCGTGGCATTGGTGAATAGCGACGTCGTCCTCGAACCCGCCTGGCTATCCTGCCTGGAGGAAGCTCTGTCGGACCCGGAGGTCGCCTTCGCCTGTCCTCTGCTCATCTCCGGGTACGACAAGCGTCGGATCGACGGCGCCTGGGATCTTCTGAGCCGTGCCGGCTGCCCGGAACGGGCCCTCCATCGGGAGTACCTCAATCACCCGGACGCCGCGGCGTCTCGGCCGATCCGGTTCCCGCCGATGACCGCCGCGCTCTTTCGCATGTCCCTTCTCCGGGAAATCGGGTTTCTCGACGAAGGCTTCGTGAACTATCTGGAGGATGTCGAATTCGGGTTGCGCGCGGCCCTGCATGGGCGTCCCGGCATTTTTGTGCCCGGTGCGCGCGCCGTCCACATCGGCAGCGCCACGCTCGGCGTGTGGAGCGCGAGGGCCACTTATTGGAATGCCCGGAATCAGGCGCTGCTCATCGCGAGGCACTATTCGCCAGCCCTGCTCCGCCGTTGGTGGCGGCCCATTCTCGCCGGGAATCTTCTCTTCCTCCTGCTTGCCGCGCGCAAGGGTCACCCTTTCGCGGCGATACGGGGCAAAGCCTCCGTCCTGTTTCGTTGGCAACGTTGGCGCACCCCCTATCTGCACTCCCCGCCGCGGCACAGTGCGGAACAGGATGAGCGCCTGTCGGCCATCCTGCTTTCGAGCGAAGCCGAGATCCGGCAACGAAACACGGGGCCGTCTGGTGCGGCTTTCTGGAAAGCCTACTTCGCCCTCGTGGATAATCCTCAAGAGGGTATGCGATGACGGAGATCGCGAACACGGCAACCCGCCATTTCGCAGCCCATCCGCTGGGTGTGGTCGTTGTTACCCACAACTCCGCGCATGTGCTCCGCACTTGCCTCGATAGCCTGCGTCCATACAATCTGCCCGTGGTTGTCGTGGACAATGCTTCGCTCGACGCCACCCGGGAAATTGCCGCCCGCTTCGATCTCTCCCTGGTCGCCAACAAGGAGAACCGGGGCTTTGCCGCGGCGGCCAATCAGGGCATTGCGGCACTCGACACGCCCTTTGTCCTCCTGCTCAATCCGGACGTTGTTCTCAGCGCGGCGCCGGCGTCCTTCCTGGGTCCCTTCGCCCAGCCGGAGATCGGCGCGGTGGCGGCAACGCTCCTGGGAGAAGACGGCGATCCCCAACACTCGTTCCAATTCCGGCGTCTTCCCACACCCATGACCCTCATCTTCGAGACTCTCGGTTTGAATCGGGTATGGCCCTCAAACCCGGTGAATCGGCGTTACCGTTATTACGGGAATCGCTGGGATGTTGCCGCTGCCGTGGAACAGCCGGCCGGTGCCTTCCTGATCTTGCGAAAAGCCGCCTGGCAGGCTGTGGGCGGTTTTGATGAACGGTTCTGGCCCATCTGGTTCGAAGATGTCGACTATTGTTTACAACTGCGTAGAAACCATTGTCTCGTGTGGCGCGTTCCTACAGTGGCTGGAGTGCATGCTGGAGGTCATTCAATCCATGGGCTGGATCGAGGTCGCCGTCAGCTATACTGGTATCGGAGTCTGTTACAGTACGCGGCGAAACATTTTTCCTCCGTCTGGGTTCGCATGATCGGGTCCGCAGTCTTGGTTGGAGCGCTTTCTAGAGCCATTTTGAGCCGACCGGAACGCTCATTCGGCTTTCGTGGTATGAAACCTGTATTCGCGTTGGCACTGAGAACAGTTCTTCATGGAAGACCACCGTCCAGCAGACCGGTAAGGAATATTTCAGAAAACCGGCAAGAATCTTAGAAGGACGCGCTTCGCTTCTATGGCTCAATCCACCTCAAATCGAGACTTTGTCTCTTCCCCCGCGGCTTTCGTTTCGATAACTCTCGTCACCTACAATAGCGGACGCTTTATCAAGCGTTGCCTTGAATCGGTGCTCGAGCAGCGATATGAAGCGAAAGAGATCATCGTCGTCGATAACGCCTCCACGGACGGAACCATCGATATTCTTGAGCAGTTTTCTGACCGCTGCACCATCATCCTGAATGATGAGAATGTCGGTTTTGCCGCGGCGCAGAACCAGGCTATCCGCCTCAGCCGCGGCGGCTGGATTCTCACGCTCAATCCGGATGTGCTGCTTCTGCCCGACTTTATCGATGCGCTTGTAGCGGCGGGCGAGATTGATCCTGAAGTGGGCACGGTCTGCGGCAAGCTGCTCGCGATTCGCGCCACTTTCGATTTCCACGAGAAGCCCCTCGTCGATTCCACTGGAATCTATTTCACCCCGATGCTCCGGCATCTGGACCGCGGCAGCCAGGAGGTGGATAACGGGCACTTCACCAAGATCGAATACGTCTTCGGCGCCACCGCTGCCGCGGCGTTGTATCGCGCTGAGATGATCCGCGACATTGCGGTGGACGGCGAGTTCTTCGATCATGATTTCTTCGTCTATCGCGAAGATGCCGATGTCGCCTGGCGCTCTCAGTTAGCCGGCTGGAAATGCCTGTATACGCCGATGGCTCGCGGTTACCACGTAAGAAACGTGCTCCCCGGCAACCGCCGCGCTCTGCCGGCCGAGATCAACATGCACTCGGTCAAGAACCGCTACCTGATGCGCATTAAGAACATCTCCCTCCCGATGTACCGGCGCTTCTTTTGGTCCATTCTTTGGCGGGACCTCGTTGTCGTCGGTTGTTGCCTCCTCTGGGAGCACTCTTCCCTCCGGGCATTCTGGTTTCTCACTCGGAACTGGTCTAATACCATGCGAAAGCGCAAGCAGGTCATGAGCAGGAAGCGGGTGTCGGACCGCTACATCGAAAGCTGGTTCGCGTACGACCCGGTGTCCCGGCAGGCTCCGGCGGAATTTCATCTTCGGGCTTCGGTGAGCCAGTCCGAGGCGGCGCGCTTCTAGAGGCGCCGGCATGCGTATCGCACTTCTAGGCACTCGCGGAATTCCCGCGGCCTATGGCGGCTACGAAACGTTTGCGGAAGAGCTATGCACGCGCCTGGTCGAACGGGGTCATTCCGTCACCGTTTACTGCCGTCAGAAACACGCGGCCCGGCAATACCGCGGCGTCAGCCTTCAATGGCTCCCCACCATCCGCAATAAATTCCTCGATACGCTGGCACATTCCGCCATCAGCACCGCGCATCTGCTGTTCCACCGCCACGATGCGGTCCTCTATTGCAACGCGGCCAATGCCGTCTTCACCTTGCTCCCCCGGCTCGCCCGTATGCCCGTTGCGCTCAACGTCGACGGAATCGAGCGATTTCGCAAGAAATGGAATCGGCCGGCCCGCGGCTGGTATCACCTGTCGGAGTTTCTGGCTACCCGCTTCCCCACCGTCATGGTGACGGATGCACGTCAGATTGCCGCCTACTACCAGCGCCAGTACAGGGCCGATTCCGTCTGCATCCCCTACGGCGCGCCGGTAGGGCAAATTCCTTCCACCGGCGCTCTCGGCGAGATCGGAGTCGAGCCTGGAAACTACTGGCTCTACGTTACTCGCTTTGAACCGGAGAATAACCCGCTCCTCGTCCGGCAGGTGTATGAGACGATAGAGAGCCCCCGGCATCTGGTCTTGGTCGGCGACGCCCCGTATGCCGCGGAGTATATCGCCGCCATTCGGGATACCAGGGACCCTCGTATCCATCTCCCCGGCAGTATCTACGGGAAGGGATACCACGAGTTGCAGTCCCACTGTTACGGGTACATTCACGCGACGGAAGTGGGGGGCACCCACCCTGCCCTCATCGAGGCCATGGGCAAGGGCAGCCTGGTCTTGTATCTGAACACGCCGGAGAACGCCGAAGTGGCCGGAGACACCGGGATCCCGTTTGAGAAAGACACCCTCGCGGATGTGATCCGCTTTGCTTCGCGGATGAGTGAGAGCGAACGGGATCGCCTTCGCGCTGCGGCTCGTCGGCGCGTGGAACGCCTCTATAGCTGGGAGGCCATTACGACGCTCTATGAAGAACTGTTTGAGAAGTTGCAACGCCGCCAGAATCCCCTGACAGTACAATGGAATTCCCGATAACCCACACCCGACATCCGGATACAAATCCTCCGTTCCGTTCCTTCGTCGAAATCTCGTATTCGCGGCTCGCCGCGAACTATCGCGGCATCGAATCCGCGCTGCCCCCAGCGGCCATGATGATGCCCGTCGTGAAGGCCAACGCCTATGGTCATGGTGCCGTCCAGGTTGCGCGCAAGCTCGTCGAATGCGGTGCCAGGTGGCTTTCGGTAAGCAATCCCGTGGAAGGCGCCGAACTGCGGGAGGCGGGGATTTCCCTGCCGGTCAGAATCGTAGTCACCGCAGGCATACTCCCCTTCGAATGGGATGCCGTCTTTGCGCACGCCCTCACGCCGGTGCTTCACTGCCTCTCGGATGTCCAGTACTTCGACAATCGCTGTGCCGCCCTCGGACGTTCGCTTCCTTTCCATTTCAAAGTAGATACCGGTCTTTCCCGGCTCGGGAGCACAGATTCCGCCGAAGCCATCGCTCGCGTATTCCAGGCCCTCGCCAGTTCCTTCCCGGAGGGGCTGATGACTCATTTCGCTTCCGCCTCGGACCCTCTCAACCCCCAGACCCAGCTCCAAGTGCGGCGATTCCGCGAAATTGCCTCTGCCCTCAAAGAACGCGGAATTCAGATTCCCTTGCAGCACGTTGATGCAACGAACTCGTTGCACTATCCACCGCATTCCGGTGGCTATCAGCTCGTGCGTCCAGGCCATGCCATCTACGGTTACATCACCCCATGCCCCGGCGAACATCCTTCGGGCCGTCTCTCGGTGCAGCCGGTGCTTTCCTGGCACACGCATGTGCTTCTCACCAAACAACTCCCTGCTGGCACCCTCGTGGGCTACGGGGCTCTCCATCGCACCACCCGCCCAACCACCATCGCCGTTCTTGGCGTCGGCTATGCGGACGGCTATCCGCACCGCCTCTCCTCGGTGGGTCGCGTGCTGCTTCGCGGTTCATCCGCCCCGATTTTGGGGGCCGTCTCCATGGACCTCACCACGGTGGATATCACGGATATTCCGGGTGTCCGTCCTGGCGACCTGGCCACTCTCCTCGGCTCGGACGGGAACCAGAGCATTGACGCTCACGAATTGGCGGGAAAGGCGGGCGTGATTTCCTACGCAATCCTCACGAACATCCAGCCTCGCGTGAAGCGAGTCTATGTTCCCTGATTCATCCAGCCAACTTCAGTCCGAAGCTCTCCTCAGGGAAGGATCGGCGGAACGGAACCGCGCTGCCGGGGATCGGTGTGGAATCGCGAACGGGAAGGGGAATGGAGCGGGAGACGAGACTTGAACTCGCGACATCAACCTTGGCAAGGTTGCACTCTACCAACTGAGTTACTCCCGCCCAGATGGTGTACCTCTTATTCTCCAAGACCGTAGCCGCACTGTCAAGCGCTGCGCGCCCCGGCCTTCGAAACGCTCCCCGTCTGCCAGCGGCATACCGCAATCCGCCATCCCACCCTGGAACACTCGTACCCGTACGAACGCTCCCCGCGGCATCGAGAAAACTTTTTTTGACTTTTTCCACTCACTCGTCGGAATCCGTCGATGTCGTCGTTTTCCACTCCGCGATGCACCGTCTTTCCTATTGAAATAAAACGGCTTCTCCCACTTTTCCACAAGACTCCGTCTGCGGTTCGAGTGGATAGCAGTGGGAAACTGCCGCATCTCCCGTTTTTCTCACGCCGTCCTCGATGATTTCCGCAATCTCCAGTCCATGGAAGATCCCTGGTTTGATCGAGTTAGCAGGAAATCCACGGATCCACAGGCCCTACTAGTTCTGTTCTTATTAGAATCATTCCATCCTAGGGAATGTTTTAGAACTGCTTTTTGTCTTCAATCTTACTCGCATCTTTGCGAGATCCGCGAACAGGAGGCGAATCTACCCCCAAAAGGAGGGAGACGTCCGTACCTGCCATCGGATGACTTCGCCTTTCAGAACGTGTCCTAACTGTCGGAAACTCCGAAGGTTGTACGCATCCAGATTACATATTTCCAGCATCTGAATCGAAACAAAAGTCACGGTTTTGTTTTTGTTTCCAGCAACTTCTGGTTCGCTCTAAAGTCGCTTGCATCGCCGGACCCCTGTGCTAGACTTGGTAACCGCGAGGCCAAATTCGAAGCCTCGATTGAGCGGTCGGGAAAATTCTTAGAGCGATCGCATTCTCCGAGAAATTGTAGGCGTTTTCCGCCGGATTTCCACAGGCTGTGGAAAACGGTGAGGAAATCTTTGTTCTTAGGCTGGAGCGGTTATGAATCATTGGGAACGTATCAAAGAAGAACTGCAGACACAGCTTCCCAATCAGGCCTTTCTGAACTGGGTGAAGCCTACAAGCGGCATTCTGGAAAAAGACGGGAAAATCCATGTCTCCGTGCCCGACGAGCAAACGAGGGTGATGCTCCAGGACGATCACGCTCAGCTTTTGCAAAAGACTGCAACGCGGCTTGGGCTCAGCACATTTTCTTTCTCTTTTGAGATCGCGAAGCCGGCTCTCCGTGGCTCCATTGGAAACACGACTGCATTTGAAGCTCAGCCCTATGGCGGCTCCACCATCCCCTTTGAAGCCGCAACCTTTCCTCCCAAGCCGACCCTTATTGAGCGCTACACCTTCGAAAATTTCGTTGTGGGGCCGTGCAATCAGTTTGCCCACGCCGCATCGAAGGCCGTAGCCACCCGGCCCTCCGGCAGCTACAATCCGCTTTTCATTTATGGCGGCACCGGCATCGGCAAGACGCACCTCATGCACGCAATCGGCCTAGCCCTCGGAGCTGCCTCGCCGGGCACCCGCATCGTCTACACGTCGAGCGAGCGCTTCGTCAACGACATGGTCACCTGCATCAAGACGGAGCGCATGCCCTCTTTTCACTCCTACTACCGCTCGGCGGACGTGCTGCTGATCGACGATATTCACATCATTGCCGGCAAGGAACGCACGCAGGAGGAGTTTTTCCACACCTTCAACGATCTCTATGAACACAAGAAGCAGATCGTGATTTCGAGCGACTCGGCGCCCCACGAAATCACCGGCCTTGTCGAACGGCTCCGTTCCCGCTTCGAGTGGGGATTGATGGTGGATATGCAGCCCCCCGATCTCGAGACAAAAATGGCGATCCTTGACAAGAAAGCCGAAGCCGAGGGGGTCACTCTCCCCGACGACGTCCGCATTTTTATCGCCACCAAGACCAAGTCCAGCGTCCGCGAATTGGAAGGCGCTCTGGTCAGGGTGCTGGCCTGCTCGTCCATGAATCATGCGCCCGTCACTCTCCAGCTAGCCCGGCAAACTCTCTCCAATCTCGGAGACCAGGGCGAGCGCCGCATCACCATGGATGCCATCCAGAAAGCCGTGGCCGCCAAATTCAAGCTCCAGCAGCAGCAATTGCGCCAGCGCAGCAACGCCCATTCCATCTCCTATCCCCGGCAGATCGCGATGTATCTCGCGAAGGAACTCACTCCCGCATCCCTAACGGAAATCGGCCGCGCATTTGGCGGCAAGCATCACACCACGGTGATGCATTCCATCCAGAAAATCGAAGCGGAGAAGCTGAGCAACCCGGAAGCGGCAAAAATTATCCAGAGTCTAACCGATTCACTAAACTAGCACTTAATCGTCAGGATTCATCCCCCTGTGGAAAATGCGTCCCGCTCCGTTGACACCTCCCCTCGCGCGCGTCGGGCGGGCTTCGCCGCGCCCATTCGCTCCCTCCGGAATATGGCTCGAAGTACTCAAATTTTGTATAATTTAGAGTTGAAGCAGTGGTCCTCCAAAACCTCCAATTTCGCTGTGGCGCGATGCAATCGCTGCTGGGTCCCGGCTAGGTACGCGTCCAATCGACCAAACGGAAAGGGCTCCCCATGGAATTCACGGTAAGCAAGTCGGATTTCCTGCGCGAACTGGCGTTCACGCAAGGCGTCGTTGAGAAGAAGACCACCATACCTATCCTCGCGAACCTACTCATTGAGGCCACCGACGGCCAGATCCTTCTCACGGCCACTGACCTGGAGCTCGGCGTCCAATGCTCGTGCAAGGCCACCGTGCAAACCCCCGGCGCGGGCACCGTCCCCGCGAAGCGCTTGCTCGACTTCGTGCGCCTGTTGCCCGACGAAGAGATTCGGTTTAAGTTTCTGGACAACCACTGGGTGAGCATCACCTGCGGGCGTTCAAGAACCAGAATCGCGGGCCTGGCTCGCGAAAGTTATCCGGAATTGCCCGTCGCGCCGGCCGAAACGCTGCCGGTGCCCTCCGCCGCGCTGCGGCAGATGATCAGCCGGACGATGTTTGCCATCTCGGCCGAGGAGTCGCGCTTCACTCTCAACGGAGCGCTCCTCGTGCTCGATCCCGCCTCCATGAAGATGGTGGCCACCGACGGCCATCGGCTGGCCCATGTCATGACGGCGGTGCCGATCGAGGGGCTCGAATCCACGCAGTCCGCCCTGTTGCCCCGGAAGGCGATGGCGGAGATTCTCAAACTCGCTGAGGCGGCCGGCGAAGATGCGGTCATCCGTTTCGCGGCGGACGAGAACCACCTCTTCTTTAGTGCGGCGGATCGCTCGCTCATCACCCGCAAGCTCACCGGTTCTTTCCCCGACTACGAGCGTGTGCTGCCCAAAGAGCAGACGCATGCAATTGTGCTCCTCAAGGACGACATTCGCTCCGGCCTCGAGCGCGTCGCGCAATTCTCGGATGAGCGCTCCAGAGCCGTGAAACTTCAGTTCGGCGGTAGCGAACTCAAAATTTACTCGTCGATCTCGGATACCGGCGAGAGTGAGGAATCGATCCCGGTGGACTATGACGGCGACGTTGCCGACATCGGGTTCAACGCGCAGTACATCCTCGAGTTCCTCCGGGCCGTGCCGGATGAGCACATCCGCTTCTGTTTCCGCGATGCCCAGAGCGCCGCGGAGTTTCAACCGGGCGCCGCCGTTGACGAAACCCATTCCTACCGCTACGTTGTGATGCCCATGCGTATCTGACCGCGCGGCCTTGCCGGGCGCATCGCCAGATGCCCGGCTCTACCATCGGGACCATTGAGAGACTATGAGTAAGAACAATCATTCGGAAGAGGAAAACAACCACCAGTTGTACGACTCTTCGAGTATCCGTGTGCTTGAGGGGCTCGAAGCCGTTCGCAAACGCCCGGCCATGTACATCGGATCCACCGGCGAGCTGGGGCTGCATCACCTCGTGTACGAGGTCGTGGACAACTCGGTCGACGAGGTCCTGGGCGGATTCGCTTCTGAGATCAGCGTCGAAATCCACATCGACAACTCCCTCACCGTTACCGACAACGGCCGCGGAATCCCCGTCGATATCAAGGAGGAGTTCGGCATTTCCGCGGCGGAAATCGTGATGACGAAGCTCCACGCCGGCGGGAAGTTCGATACCAATAGCTACAAGGTTTCGGGCGGATTGCACGGCGTCGGCGTGAGCTGTGTGAATGCGCTTTCGGAATCCCTCACCCTCGAGATCTGGCGCAATGGCTATACCCATGTGCAGGAGTATTCCAAGGGCATTCCGCTCTACCCCCTGAAGGTTTCGGGTAAGGCCGGCAAGAAGACGGGCACTAAAGTGACGTTCCGGCCGGACGCCACCATCATGACGGCCACTGAGTTCAACTACGACACGCTCGCCCGCCGTCTGCGCGAGATGGCCTTCCTCAACAAGGGCCTGAAGATCCACCTGACCGACGAGCGTCCGGATCCCCCCAAGCAGGCCGAGTTCTTGTACGAGGGCGGAATCGCGGAATTCATCCAGCACCTCAATGCCGGCAAGCAGACCCTGCACCAGACTCCCATCTATATCGAAGGCACGAAGGAGACGCCGAACGGCCTCCTCACCATGGAAATCGCCTTCCAGTACAACGACTCCTATTCGGAGACCGTGCTCAGCTTCGCCAACAACATCAACACCATTGACGGCGGTACGCACCTGAGCGGCTTCCGTTCCGCGCTCACCCGCACCATCAATGCCTACGGGCAATCCGCGGGCTTGTTTAAGGACGTCAAAGAGAATCTCACCGGAGACGATGTCCGCGAGGGGCTGACGGCCGTGGTCAGCGTGAAGATTCCCCAGCCCCAGTTTGAAGGCCAAACCAAGGGCAAGCTGAACAGCGACATTCAGGGAGTCGTCACCCAGTTCGTGAACGACAACCTGGGCGCATTCTTCGAGAAGAATCCCACCATCGCCAAACGCGTGGTGAGCAAAGCAATCGATGCCGCCCGCGCCCGCGAGGCCGCCCGCAAAGCTCGTGATCTCACACGCCGCAAAGGCGCGCTCGATTCCGGCGGTCTGCCCGGCAAGCTCGCCGATTGCCAGGAGAAGAATCCCGAGCTGTGCGAGTTGTTCCTCGTCGAGGGTGAGTCGGCCGGCGGCACCGCCAAGAGCGGGCGGGACCGCAAGAACCAGGCCATCCTCCCCTTGAAGGGCAAAATCCTCAATGTGGAGAAGGCCCGCTACGACAAGATGCTGGGCCACGAAGAAATTCGAGCCATGATCACCGCCATCGGCGCGGGCATCGGCAAGGACGACTTTGACCCGTCCAAACTCCGTTACCACAAAATCATCATCATGACCGACGCCGATGTGGACGGCTCCCACATCCGCACCCTCCTGCTCACTTTCTTCTTCCGCCACATGCAGGAGTTGATCACCCGCGGGCACGTCTTTGTCGCGCAGCCCCCGCTGTACAAGATCAAGCAGGGCCGCAGTGAAATTTACATCAAGGACGATAAAGAGTTCTCCACCGAAATCCTGCGCCGCGCCATGCGCAACATCCGCGTGGAAGTGAATGGCAACGGTTCCGGCCCAAAGACGCTCGAACCCGGCGATCTGCAAAAATTCCTGCTCGCGCTCGAAGATCTCACCGCGCTTGCTCCCAAGCTCGAGCGCCGTCTGCGCGATCCTCGCGTAGTGGAAATGCTGCTTGATACCAACCTTAAACTCGACAAGCGCGATGATGTCACCGCCAGCCGGGAAGAGGTGCCGGAAGGTCTCGAGACTCTCAAGCAGCGGATGGAGGCCATCGGCCTGAAGCCGGAGCTGAGCTGGGAAGAGGAGTATTCCTCCCACCGCCTCACCTACCACGATTCCACCCGCGCCGAGCGCCACATCGGCGTGGATCTCTTCCAGAGTCCCGAATACCGCCGCTTCCGCGTGATCGCACGCGACATTGCCGATAGCAATCACGCCCCCTTCACCGTGGCGCGCGGCGACGCCCGCGACGAGGTTTCTGACTGGCGCACGCTGCTCGAAACCGTGAAGAAAGAAGGCATGAAAGATGCCTCTGTCCAGCGCTACAAAGGTCTCGGCGAAATGAACGCCGAGCAGCTCTGGGAAACCACCATGAACTCGGAACAGCGCACCCTTCTGCAAGTGCGCCTCGAAGACCTCATCGAATGCGAAGAGATCTTCTCCACCCTCATGGGTGAAAACGTCGAGAGCCGCAGAAAATTCATCGAAGATAACGCGCTCGACGTCAAGCACCTCGATATCTGACGCCTCCGCCACGCCGGGTCTTTCCACACCCGGCGTGGCGCCTCCCCCGCTTCCCCCTCACCGTCCGCTTTCCCTCGCACGAACCCGCCGGCAATCCGGGGCACTTGCGCTCCAGCCTCAACTTTGTTCAGCTAGTTTCTTTGAGCGGAGCGTCACACAACTTAGGAGGGACAGCGAATGGCGGAGAAGCATGGAGACGTCACGCGTCGGGGCTTCGGAAAGACCCTGGCGGCGGCGACAGCGGCGGTAGGCCCGGCGGCCACCGCGGCGTCGGCGCAGATCGCCACGCCCGGCCCCGGCCAGTTCGGGCCGGTCGTCGTCGGCAATTACCGGCCGGTCGATCAGATTGTCATGGGCGGTATTGGCATTCGCTCACGCGGCATGGCGGACCTGCGCATGCTGCTCGGCGATGAAAGGGTAAAGTTCGTTGGAATCGCCGACGTCCGCGAAGATGCGCGTGAGGCCGTGAAAAGCACCGTTGACGGTTACTACAAGACCAACGAATGCAAAATGTACCGCGACGCGGCTGAGATCCTGGCGCGCCCCGATATTGACGCCCTCCTGATCGCAACCAGTGATCGCTGGCATGGCCTGATGGCCATGTGGGCCGCCCAGTCCGGCAAGGATATCTACATCGAAAAGCCCGGCGCGATGTCGATCAACGAATCCTACGCGATGGCGGATAACGTGAATCGCTACGGCATCGTCTATCAGTCCGGCGCGCAGCGGAAAAACCAATACGCGTTTGAGTTCGCGGTAGGTCTTGCCCGCAGCGGCAAACTCGGACGGCTCACCGCTGTTCATGCCGACACCGCCATCGGCCTGGGCACGGTGGATGAAGGCGGCCATAGCTGGTGGCCCGAAGAAAAGCCCGAGCCCGACTCCCTCGTGTTCGATTGGGATAAGTGGCTGGGGCCCTGCCTCTGGCGGCCCTATAACTCGAATTACAAGGATCGCGGCCGCGGCCTCTTCTGGGATTTCCACGCCGGTCTCCTCGAGTGGGCCTCGCACACCGTCGCGATGGCGCAATGGGCGGCCGATATGGAGCACACGCAGCCCGTCGAATACATTCCCGAGGGGCCGAACTTCCGCGGTGACGGCCTGATTGAGCGATATACCATCCGCTGCCGTTACGCCAACGGCATTCAGCTCATCCTCCGGAATCATAGCTGGCGGCTACTCGGTTCCTGCAGCAACCTGTTTGAAGGCACCGAGGGCTGGGTGGAAGTGGGAGATAGCGGCCGCATTGAGGTATCGGACAATCTGAAATCCCTGGTGCCCAAGAAGACCGGCCGCGCCTATGACCCCACCGCCGAGCACCTTCGCGAGTTCGTAAGCTGCATTCGCTCGCGCACTCCTCCGCGCGCCAATGCCATCGCTACCTGCAACACCCACGTGGCATCGCACGCCGCCTGGATTGCGTCTCAGTTAAACCGGCGTCTCGAATGGGATCCGGAAAAGCGGATGTTCATCAACGACGAGGAAGCCAACCGCATGCGCAGCCGTGCCTACCGGGAACCCTGGCGGGCCGAAGCCCTGGCGACCAGCATGTAAGCAGCGAGGAAGGGAGATCATCACCATGGCACAACAGACGACAGGAACCACCCAGGCCTCGCCACAGCCGGCGGCTCCGAAGCCCGCGCCCCCGAAGCGGCCGCCGCTTCCCACAATTCCGCCGGAACTCGACGCCCTCTCCATCTGGAAGATGGGCGCACCCGCGCTCGTGGCGATGCTGAAAGATCCGAAGTCCACTCTCTTCCAGAAGGCGATCGCCTGCAAGAAGTTGTCGATCAGCGGCGGCAAAGACGCCATCCCGCCCATGGCGGCGTTGCTCAGCCACCCGCAATTATCCTGCTACGCACGCTTTGGCATGGAGCCCAACCCGGATCCTTCCGTAGACGACGCCTTCCGCGCGGCACTGCCGAAATTGTCGGGCAAGCTGCAGATCGGCGTCATCAACAGCATCGGCGTGCGTCGCGACGCCAAAGCCGTCGGCGCGCTTGCGAAGCTGCTCGAACATAGTGACACGGATATCGCCCAGTCCGCCGCGGCATCGCTTGGGATGATCGGCGGCCATGAAGCCTCCAGGGCGCTGCAAGCGGCCCTGCGCCAGACCCAATCCCCCGTTTTCCCTGTTGCGGCAAGAGCCATGCTGCTATGTGCCGAAGACGTGATCGTCAAAGACCGCGCTCACGGCCTCACGCTCTATCGCGAACTCAGCGCGGAAACGATGCCAAAGCCCGTGCGCCTGGCCGCCCTGCGGATTCTGAACGCAGCGGGTCCCGCGCCGGAATACACCAATCGCTGGCCCGCACCCACCGGAGAAGCAGCCAAGCAGGATAAGAGCGGATTCCTCGGCCGCTAGGTCGAAGTCCGTTCACAACGCCCCAAGCCTCGGCAACGCCAAACCAGCCTATACCGGAAACACCGCGTATAGGCTGGTTTTGTTTCTTGCGGCCATGTCGCCACCCCGCCGCCCGCGTCTCTGCGGTCCGAAGCTCCCGCGCGCTATCTTCGGTGGGCCTCGATAATGGTGCGGTCGAACACGTCCCTAAGTCTCATGCCGGTGATCAGGAACGCGATGAAACCTGTCACCACCAGCGGAACCGTGATCACCGCGAACAGAACCGTCGCCAGTCCCGTCGCCGTGTTGCGGTCCACTCCAAACAGGCTCAGCCCCAGCACCAGCACCGCCTGCGTAACGCCGACGTTGCCCGGGCCTTGCGGAACCACCGTGCCCAGGCGCAGGATGATCAGCACGGTAGTCGCGGCAAAGATGCTGAGATGCACTCCATACCCGTGCGCGAGTGCGTAAATCGGCACCACCTGAAAGAGCAGATAGAAGAGGCTCAGCAGAAAGGACCACAGCAGCGTTCGCGATCGTCCAAGCGCATTGAAGCCGAGCAGAAAGGCAGCAAACTTCTGCGTCCGCTTGCCCCTCCGGGCAAATCGATGCGCAAGCTGCCTGCTGAACATCAGCGCAACCAGCGCGCAAGCCAAAATCACCACCAGCCCGGCCAGTGCCTGGGCTCCCCAAACGACGTGCTGGGGAAGATCCACAAAACTCACCGCCACCCCGAACAGCGCCAGCAGCCAGACGCCGTCCATCACGCGCTCCAGCACGGCCGACGAAAAGACGATACTCAGCCGGATCCGGGCCCACTTGGCAAGCAGAAAGCAACGCAGCACTTCACCGGTTCTCATGGGAAGCACTTCGTTCGCGAAAATCCCTACGTAGACGGCCCTCGTCGCGAGTGTGGGTCGAACATAGCCCACCGGCCGCAGCGCGAGGCTCCACCGCCAGCCTTGCATGAAGTAGGTGCCCACCTCGAATGCGCAGCCGATCGCCACCCAATGCCAATCCACCCGCAGCAGTTTCGGCAGTTCCTCGTGCCACGGGTAGCCCCAATAGACCCAGATCAGGCATCCAATCGAGAGCACGTAGCCGACGGCGGGAATGATCCAGGACGATTTTTGCGAACGGGGCGTCTCGTCCGGAACGCCCGGGGGCTGCAGCGCTGTTGCCATTCGGCTCACTTCCATCATAGTGGGTAGTCGGCCATTCGTGCCTTTACGAACCAGCCGGGGAGTCCCGCGATGCGGAGCCCCCGCAAGCCGTGTGGAATACTGAGAGTCCAGGCCCCAACCATGGAAACGGAAACCCCCGCCCTCCCGCGTATTGTCCTCACCATCGGGCTTCCCGGTTCCGGGAAGAGCACCTGGCTCTCGGACCGCGGAATCACGCCCCTCTCCTCCGATGCGCTTCGCAAGCTGCTCCTGGATGACGAGGACAACCAGACCGAGAATCGAAGCATCTTCATGGTGCTGCGCCAGTTGCTAAGAAAGCGCCTGCAATTGAAGCGGCCCGTCACGTACGTGGATGCCACCCACCTCACCGCTTGGGAAAGACAGCCCTACTTTCATCTTGCGAAGCTCCATGGCTGCGATGTCGAAGCCCTCTGGTTCGATGAACCCTTCGAGGTTTGTTTAGAGCGCAATGCCGCCCGGCCGCGCGTGGTGCCCCTCGATGTCATGCACCGCATGCGGCAGCGTTTCCAGCCGCCTGCGCTGCGGGAAGGCTTCTCAAGAATTGTCGTCTTGCGGGAAGGCGCTGTCCGGACAATTCCTCCAGAAGGGGAGCACCGTCAGCCAGATCGTTAGCGGGATCAGCATTGAAAGTCCAACGTAAAGCGAAGCCTGCCGCACCGGCACGCCGTAGTCGATCGCGGCGCTCGCCGCGAAGCTGGCCATCGACACCACCAGGAAGTGGAAGGCGAATTCCGCCGCGAACACCCTCCCCCGGAAGCGGTTCTCCGTGAGCAGCATCAGAAGGGTCGTCGAGAAGACCCAGATAATCGAACCTCCCGCGTGCGCCAGAACCACGCACAACCCGGCCGCCCAGGCGTTCGGCGCGAATGAGAGCAGCGAATAACCCGCCAATGCCATCGCAAATCCCACCGCGATGCCGCGCCTCATGCGCCGCTCGCTATTCCCTGCCCACCCCGCGCCAATCAGCGGCCCCAGCAGCGCGCCCACGCCCCGCCAGGCCATCAGCAGGCTCATGCCCAGCATCCCCGCGCGGCTCGTGTCGCTCAATGCATCCGTCATCGGGAAAACGCGTTCGCCATAGATCGGCAGAATCACATTGTGCGCGCCCATCAGCCCCAGGCCGCCCTTGAGGCACAGTACCGCCACCCGCTTCCGGTCCTCCCGCACATAGCGAATGCCTTCGAAGGCTGGGGTGAAATCGAACAGCTCCTTCGCGCGAAAGGGCGGCGAGTTCTCAATGTGCTTCTCCGCGGTGCGCATCCGGCTGATGAACCAGGCGGAAAGCAGAAACGTGAATGCGTTGATGACGAACGCCGTTGGCCGCCCGAACAGCGCCGCCACCGTGCCCCCCAGGGTCGCTCCCACGGCCAGGTTAAAGCTCCACGTCGCTGCGGAGAGGGCGTTTCCTCTCACCAGGTGACGCCGCGGCAGAATCGTGGGCACCATCGCGCTTCGTCCTGGTTCAAACAGGCCCCAGGCCATCGTTTCGAGGGGGAGCAGTACGTAGATCAGCCACACCATCTCCGCGCGGTCGATCAGCAGCATGGCCAGCACCACGAAGAACCGCAGCACGTCGGCGAAGATCATCAACTTCTTCCGGCTTAAGCGGTCGTTGAGGGCGCCCGCGGCGGGGGCGATCAGCACTTGAGGCAGCACCTGCAGCACGATCGCGATGCCGATGGATTCGGCGCTGCCCGTCAGATCGAGAAGCAGGCTGTAGAGCGCGACGGTATAAAACCAATCGCCCAGTTCACTGACAATTTGAGCCAGCCAGAGCCAGCGGAAGTCCGGATGCTCCCGGAGCAGGTTGGAATACTCGGCAATGCGGGTAGCGATGCCATTACGAACCATGCAGGTAGAGCCCCATTCGCTCCTTGGCAAGGCGCACCGTTGCCTCGGCAATGGGTCTTACTCTGTCGGCGCCTTCATCCAGTAGCCGTTCAATCGTCGATGCGTCTTCGGTAATCTCCCGGTATCGCCGCTGGATCGGCTCCAGCCCGGCTACCACCGCTTCCGCGACGCGCTTCTTCAAATCGCCGTATCGCATCCCGGCAAACTCCGCCCGCACTTGTTCGTCGGTCGTTTCCGTGAATGCCTGGTAAATCGCCAGCAGGTTCGCCACGCCGTCGCCCATCGAGTCAAAATCGACGGCGGGGTTCGAATCCGTCGTGGCCCGCATAATTTTCTTGTGCGCCGCCTTCAGGTCGTCGAGCAGCCACACGGCATGGCCAGCCACCGGCACGGACTTCGACATTTTCTTCGTGGGGTCGTCGAGCCCCATGATGCGTGCGCCCACGCTCGGTAGCTTCGTGGCCGGCATCACGAACGTCTCTCCATAGAGCGAATTGAAGCGTTGCACGATGTCGCGGGTCAGTTCCAAATGCTGGCTCTGGTCCTCGCCCACCGGCACCGCCGCCGCCTGATACAGCAGAATGTCCGCCGCCATCAGCACCGGATACTGCAACAGCCCGCTCCCGATCGCATCCCGGTTCTCGCTCTTCGCCTTGAACTGTGTCATCCGCTGCAGCCAGCCCACTTGGGACACGCAGGTCAGCAGCCAGGCCAGTTCCGCATGGCCGCTCACAGCGGATTGGACGAAAATAGAAGAGACCTTGGGATCGATTCCGGCCGCCACATAAAGGGCGGCCACCTCCCGAATGCGGGCCCGCAGCGCTGCCGGCTCCTGGTAATCCGTAATCGCATGCAGGTCCACAATGCAGTAAATGCATTCATACTGGTGCTGGATCCGCACCCAATTCTTTAGCGCCCCCAGGTAATTGCCAATGTGCAAATTGCCCGTGGGCTGCATTCCGGAGAAAACACGTGGTCTCATCGAAGTAGAGGAAACTTCCATCGTATGGGATGCCATCCTGGAAAACCAACCTCATTGCCCGAATTGAGAAAGCTGCCGCCGAATGAATGAACCTATCACGAATACCGCCGCCCGGCCGGAGGAAAAGCCTGGTCCCGTGTTCCACGGCCAAGTGGAGAAGCTCGTCTTCGGGGGCGCGGGCCTCATCCGCCACGAAGGCAAGACGGTCATGCTGCCCTGGGTCGCTCCCGGTGAACGCGTTGGGTTCAAGATCGCGAAAGACCACAAGCAATGGGCCGAGGGCGAAGTCGTTTCCATCGAAGAGGCATCGCCAGAGCGGACCGACCCCTTCTGCGGCGTCTACGGCCGTTGCGGCGGCTGCCAGTATCAGCACATGAGCGCCGAATTCCAGCGGCTCCAGAAGGTGTCCATTCTTCTGGAGACTTTGGAACGCGTAGGCGGCATCCAACCGCAACTCCCGGTGGAAATCCTCTTTGGCGAGCCCACCGGATACCGCAACCGCGTCCAGATCCACATCGATGGCACCCGCATCGGCTATCACTCCGCCTCCAGCCGCCGTCTGGTGCCCATTGAAGATTGCCCCATCGCCTCGCCCACTCTGAACAAGGCCATCCAGGCCCTGAAGCAGATGGCCCGCGAACAGCGCTTCCCCCGCTTCGTCGAGAGCATCGAACTGTTTTCCAACGAGCGCGAAACCCTCCTCAATATCCTCGAAACCAAGGGAGGCCAGCGCCGCGTGGCCAAGTGGTTTATTGACTGGTGCGCTGAACGGATTCCTGGTTCCGGGCAAAGTGCGCTGGTCTACCGCGCGGCCGGGCTGGATTTCCAGGTCAACCACCGCTCCTTCTTCCAAACCAACCGCTTCCTTCTGGAAAAGCTGGTCGAGCGGGTCCTTCGCCATGCCACCGGAACGAAGGCGCTGGACCTGTACAGCGGAGTGGGCCTTTTCGCGCTACCGCTTTCCGGGAAGGGAATTTCTACGACGGCTGTAGAATCATCCGCCTCCGCCGTGCGGGATCTGGAGGCAAACGCCGCCAACCATAGTGCGCGAATCGACGCCGTCCGCGCGGCGGTCGATCAATTCCTGCCCTCGATCAATACTGCGCCAGACTTTGTCATTGCGGATCCACCCCGCGCCGGGCTGGGAAAGCTCGTGGTCCAGGAACTCCTGCGGCTCAAGCCCCGGCACCTCACCCTCGTTAGCTGCGACCCCGCCACCCTCGCCAGGGACCTGAAGCTCCTCCTGGCGGGAGGCTACCACTTACAGGATCTCAGCCTTCTCGATCTCTTTCCGAACACGGCACACATTGAAACCGTTTGTGATCTGTCGTTTACCGGCTAGTGCCGCCGTTGGCACCCGCGTGGCTTCGTTTCGCAAAACAGGCACTCGAGGCTATCAGTGCGAATGTCCCGCCGCCGGTTGCGCGGGGGCCGCAGCCTCGCCGGTCACTTCCACGGATCCCAACCACATGGTGTTGTTTTCAACTACAAGTGTCGCTTTTATCCGCTTACCGGGTGCAAGCTTCGCTAGGTCCTCCGCCTCCGGAACCGAAAAGCTCATTGTCATTGCGTCCATGAGATCGGCGATTTTCTCGTGGTCTATCACGGCCGTCTTGCCGCTCGCGTCCACGGAGACAACGGTTCCCAGAATTTCGTAATGGTGCGCCGCGTCGGGGGAGGCGGGATGCGTGTCCGCCCGCTCTCCGCAGCCGGCGAGTCCCGTCGCCATCGCCGCTGCCAGCATCAGCGCCAAAAGCCATCGCTTAAGCATCGCGATGCACCGTTTCCGGAGAGAATGCGGGCATGCAAATAGCCACATACTCAGCGCCTTCCTCGCCGGGAGTGCTGTAGCGCACCCACTCCCCCGCCTTGGTCACCACCGCCTGTCCGGCGTTCACATCCATACTGCCGCCGTCGAAATCCACTCGTAGCGATCCTTTCAGAACCAACGTAATCTCGTCGAACTCCGGCCGCTGGCCGGGTTCTTCCCACCCCTCAGGGCTGGTCATCTTCGCGATACTCACCCCGCTGTCGCCCGAATTCACCCGCCCGACGAACTCCTCAATGATCTTCGGCTTGTTCCCCTCCGCGGGGATTACCGTTGCTGAATCTATCCTTCTCGGCAAGGTATCCTACCTCCTTGGCTATTCAACCACAGCATCTCACGTTCACGTCGAGAGAGGCCCGCAATGCCTGAGCAAGTGGCATCACGCCTTCCCAAGCGCGTGCTGATCCTCGGATGTGGCTACACCGGCATCCGGGTGGCGCGCACGCTGGCCTCCCTCGGTATATCGGTTGTCGCCACCAGGCGAGAAATGGATGCGAGCGTATCGCACGCGGCCGAACCCGGCATCGAAATCCACCCCTTCGATGCACTAAACCCCGCCGATCTGCTCCGTCTTCCTACACTTGTCGACTCGTGTGAGGCTGTTGTCTTCTCCATCCCCACCCTGCGGCTGCGGGGTGCCCTGGTCGAACGCCTACCGGACGTCGTCCGCTCGATACCGGATTGCGGCATCCGTTGCATCTACCTTTCCACCACCGGAGTCTACGGAAACCAGCATCAAGTTGACGCATCCACTTCCCCCGCACCAAGCTCTCCGCGCGAGTGGTTGCGCACGGAGGCGGAGAATTCCATCCTTTCCAGATTCCCATCCTCTCTGGTTCTCCGCCCGGCCGCGATCTACGGTCCGGGGCGTGGAGTGCATGTCTCCATGCGGGAAGGGCGCTATCGGCTCACTGGTGATGGGTCAAACTACATCAGTAGGATTCACGTGGACGATCTGGCGGCCCACGTCGTAGCCGCACTCTGTTCCAGCCTCCGCGGCGCCTGGCCGGTGGCCGACGAATCCCCCAGCACTCAGCGGGAAATGGCGGCATTCTGCGCGAGTCTTCTGGGTCTGCCCATGCCACCCCGGGCGGAACCGGGCGACGTCTCGGAAACCCTCCGGGCCAACCGGCGCGTCGATGGTGCCGCCGTCCGAAAACTCCTCGCCGTCACGCTTCGGTATCCAAGCTTTCGCGAAGGTGTGCCCGCCTCGATCAGAGAGGAAGAACTCGGGCGCGCTTCGAATCCCTAATCGCCCCCGACGAGCAGCACCACCGCCTGGGCTTCCGCGGAGAGCCTCTCCCCTACCGGACCCACCTGTTCCGCTGTCTTGAACTTCACGGATACCGCATCCATATCAAGCCGAAGGATCTCGCCCAGGCTCTCGCGAATCGGCAAGCGAAAATCCTTCAGCTTCGGCCTCTGCAAGATCACCGTCGTATCCAGATTCGCGATCTGGTAGCCCCGTTCTTTCACCAACCCGTGGGCATGCTCCAGAAACTGCCGGCTGGCCGCGCCGTGCCAGAGCGGATCGTTGTCCGGAAAGTGCATGCCGATATCGCCCAAGGCAAGAGCGCCAAGCAGAGCGTCCGTCACCGCATGCAGCAGAATATCCGCGTCCGAATGCCCGTCAAGCCCCAAATCGGAGGGAACCACCACGCCCCCCAGAATCAAAGACCGGCCCTCTTTCAGCCGGTGCGTATCCCAGCCCAGCCCCACGCGCCACTTCCTCATTGTCCCGCGTGCTCCTTGGCTTCCAGGCTCATGTAAAAATTGGCCAGCTCAAGATCGGATGCCTTCGTGATCTTGATATTTCGCTCGCTGCCGGGAACCACCGTTACGGGCACTCGCTCCAGCCGTTCCACCAGGCTCGCCTCGTCGGTGCCGGTAAAATTCTCCGCGTGCGCTTTTGCGAATGCCTCTTTCAGCAGCCCCACCCGAAAGACCTGTGGCGTTTGCGCCAGCACCAGATGCTCCCGCGGGATCGTGCTCCGGATCTCATGCAAATGCACTTGCTTCACCGTATCCACCGGCACCACCCCCAGAATCGCCGCGCCCGTCTCTGCCGCGGCGGCGATTGCCGCCTCAATCTTATCCACCGGGGTGAAGGGTCTCACTGCGTCATGCACCGCCACCAAATCCACATCGTCCCCCAGCGAGGCGAGCGCATTTGCCACGCTTTCCTGCCTGGTATCGCCGCCAGCCACAATCCGCACACGCTTCGAAAAGCTCTGCCGCGCCACCTCTGCTGCCACCCATTCCATATCGTCGGGTCGCAGCGCGACAACGATCTCCCGCACCGACGGACAGCCGTCAAAACGCCGGATCGTATGGATCAAAATAGGCGATCCCTGTAATTTAAGAAACTGCTTACGGCTGCTCGGGGGCTCTCCGCCGCCCGGCACCATTCGGGTGCCGAGTCCCGCCGCCGGAAGAATTACTGACACGTTCATGTTTGCCTCGGTTCGTGTGGTGAGGTGGAATTCCTGCCCACCAGCCAGCTTCGCCGCCGCGGGTTGTTCATGCGCAAAGAATCGGCGCACGCACTCCGGTCCCCGCTCGTCGGCACCGGCAACTTGCGCTAAGTCCTTCTATTCTAACGCCGCTGCATTGGATCGTCGCGGTTGCCGGCTGGCTGTCGCCGGTCTCGGGCCTCGAGCGCTAAACGCCCCCCGCGATATTCGCGGAAGAACCTTCCCGCTGGCCGGCCTTGTCGGAGGAAGCGCGCTCGTGCGAGGTGTGTACCCGCTCGTCGTGCCGGCCGAAAATCATCTTTCCCGCCGTTGTCTGAAGCACGCTCGTAACCGTGATATCGACGGTCTTTGAAATCAGCCGCCTCGCGTTGTCCACCACCACCATCGTGCCGTCGTCCAGATACGCAACTCCCTGGTTGAACTCCTTGCCCTCTTTTAGAATAAAGACGCGCATCATCTCACCCGGAAGCACCACGGGTTTCAGGGCATTCGCCAGCTCATTGATATTTAGCACCTGAACGCCGTGAAGTTGCGCCACTTTGTTCAAATTGAAATCGTTCGTGACAATCGAGCAGTCGTATTTCTTCGCCATCTCGATCAACTTCATATCCACTTCCGGCGCATTGGGGAAATCGTCCTCAAGAATCTGCACGTTCAAGTCTGTGAACTTCTGAATCCGTTGCAGGATATCGAGACCCCTCCGGCCCCGGTTCCGCTTGAGTGGATCGGCGGAATCGGCGACAAACTGTAATTCGCGCAGCACGAATTGAGGGATCACCAGCGTTCCTCCAAGGAAGCCGGTCTCCGCGATATCGGCGATCCGCCCATCGATAATCACGCTGGTATCGAGTACCTTAAAAACCTGCCTCGGAGCTTTCTCTCCGCCGAATAGTCCTCCAAATGCGGAAAGATTGAGCATGTCGCCCTTGGATGCGCCCACAAGCAGCCCAACGTATCCCATCCACATCAGGATCAGGATTTGCAGAAAGGGAAGCGTATTCAAACTCGCGGGAATCGCCCGCTCCAGGATAAGAGAAACGAGAAAAGCGCCGAGTATTCCAAGCAGAGAGCCAACGGCGGCTCCCATCAATCGCTTCAAGCTCACCCGCTTCAACCGGATCTCGAATACCACGATCAAGACGCCGGCCAACGCGCCCACTCCGCCCGAGAGGCCCGGAGCGAGTCCGAAGGGAACCAGGAAATAGCCGCAAGCAAATAGAAGGATGATAAAGGCGGCTCTTAGCAGAGAAAGTGTAAGAACATCCAAGAAGCAACCTCAGTATCGAAATTCCGCTGCCACTTTGTCTATCTACAGCCGCCGAACTCCACCAAGTTCTAGAGTAATGCGGACTTAGCTGTCCGTCGAAGGGATAGTCTTGTTGCCAACCTGCGGTGAGGCAAGTATACCACTATCAATTTTGGTCGGCACTCCCGCTTGGACTCACGGTGATCGGGAGCGAAGATACCTTCCGGCGCTTAGGCGTACAAGGGCGAGAGAAGAAATGGATGGGAACTGGGCGGGAATTCCCGCCGTAACGGCGGGCGATCGGCAAATAGGGCTTGGGCGTTTCCAAAAACCGGGGTGGCGAACCCGAGGCTCGCCACCGGGGTTTTCGAAAGTTTATAGGGCTTTGGCAAGCTCTTCCGCAAACGCCGTCTTCGGAGCGTTGGTTCTCTTCGCGCCGGCGGCGGAGCCTGTGCGACGTGCACCACGCGCGCGGGACGCGCCCTGCGGATCCGTTGTACCGGTGGCCGCGCCCATACGCTGTCCACCGCGTTCATCCCGGCGGTCGTTGCGGGAGCGAGGCGGCTGCGCCGGGTTGGCTCGCAGCAGCTTGCCATCAAGCGGGGCACGATCAAAACGCTTGATGATCGCTTGCATTTCTTCGGCATTCGGCGCCTCGATGAAAGCGAAACCCTTGGATTCCTGTGTTTCTGGGCTGCGGATTACTTTGATGGAATCGCAGACGAAAGATTCAGCCATAAGCCAGGACTGGATATCTTCCGCGGTCACCCAGGGTGGCAAGTTACCAAGAAAAATGGTGAAGCTCATTCTAGAAAAAGGGGTCTCCGTTATCGGAAATTGGGGGGCCAATGGAAAAGGAACGATCCATGTGCGGCCCCTTAATGGTAGCAAAAATTTACAACGAAAGCCAAGCAACGCGAATTTCCGCCCCACAATCGAGCAGTGCCGCCTGTCTCTCCCGCCCGTTTCGCTCCCGCTCCTACCAGGTTCCCACGCGAAGCGCCAAACCCATGGACACCATAAAGCTGTCCGGGTAGGAGGCATTCCCCGGCGTCGCCAGCCACGCGTGCGTATAGTCGACGGAAGCCAGGCGAAGCGACAGGGCGGGCTTGATCGGCATTTCCAATCCGCCCCCAACCGAGAGCGCGAATCCGTTTGCCTGCTGTCGGTCGATGTAGTCCCACCGGGACGGGCGGCGATTCTTCGGGAGCCGGTCAATCGCGCGCACTTCATCGAGGTAATCGTCCGGAATGCTCTCCACCGTCGCCCGCTTTCCGCCCACCATCACCTGCCCATACGGCACCACTCGCCCGCCGCGGCGGCTCCATCGGGAACCCACCCGGTAATTCAGAATGTCGCCGGAGAGGCTGGGGTCAAACGTAAATAGCTTGCAGCCCCCGACGTCCGCAACCCAGCTATGCACTGGTCCCACGTTCCACACCGCCGTCGCTGCGCCTCCAATACAGTCCAGTCCAGAGCCGCCTCGCGGATGGACGGAATACCGCGTCGCGATCGTGAACTCGAACGGTGCAATCGTTTTCCACGCAGGGCCTGCCTCCCCGCGAAGTTCCGGAACACCAGCGGAGCCGCCTGCCTTCTCCCGCCCCCTGCGTGCATGTTCTTCGCTCGCCTTGTACGACCAGACTCCGGGCCGGCTGTCCCGCACCCAGGGCGCCCTCAATTGCATCATGTTCGAAAAGGATCGTCCCGGATTCAGCCAGCCCCGCGCCATCATTCTCAGCCACGGGTTCTCCGTCCGCCCTTCAATCCGGCGAATCACGTAGCGATCCAGGATGTCTTCCCCCACCATCCACATCGTCCCGATCATCGGGGTCGCCACGTGATCGACAAACCCCTGCTGTGGGTACGTGCTCTGAATCTTCCCGAGCGAAGCCTCGCTCAGCGGACCAATCTCGAACTGAGTGCTATACGCGAACGAAAACGCCGCCGCACGCAGCCGCGACTTCCAATAGTCCCGGTTGTTCCCAAATTCAATCGCCCGATACTTCGGATCGTTCGCCTGAAACAGATACCCTGCAACGGCGCCCTGCAACGGATGCCCCACGTAGTTGACGTAGAAAGGGTCACCGTCACTCCACCCATGCAGCGCGGAGAGGGACTGATACCACCCGTTCAGAAACGGCCCGCGCATCCCCTCCCGCGTGCCCTCTTCCGTCGCGAAACGGAATCCGTGCTGCACGCCAAGGAAAAGCATCGATTGGCTCAGAAGCGGCTTCCATTGCACGCCTTCCGACGTCTTCTCGAAGCGGGCTGCCGCCCCCGGCTCCGCCCCGTTGGGTGAGGTCCCAGAGTCCACAACTTCCGAGACCACCGCCTCCACCGGAGCTTCATTGCCCTCCGCGTAAATCGGAATGCTCAGAGAAAGCGCCAGCAAGACCGCAAGAGCGCACATCCCGGCTCGCCGAACCTCGCTCTCAGCGGGACGCCACCGGCCGGGGATCCATTGAGCCAAGACGCTCTGGGGAATCCTCAAAACACGCATGCACTCTCCTACACACACTCAAGAAGATCCGGCGTCGCCTCGAAGCGTCTCGCTACCCGGCTCGCGCCGCAAGTAATGAGACTGCCGCACTCTGATTCCCGTTTCGAACTCCTGCCACCCGCGTTGCCGGCAGCCGCCCTGTCAGAGCAGCGTAAGCAGGAAGTGGATATCGGCCGCCCGCGCCGAGTGGGTCAGGGAGCCGGAACTCACGAAATCCGCACCCGTTCGCGCATAATCCGCCACCGTATCCAGAGTGATGTTGCCGGAGAGTTCCACGGAAGCCCGGCCGGCAATGGTGTTGATCCAGCCGCGCGCCTCCTCCGGGCTTAGGTTGTCGAGCAGCAGACGGTCCGCTCCGGCCGCAAGCGCTTCCTGGAGCTCCGCCGGCGTCCGCACTTCCACTTCGATCTCCAGGCCGGTCCGCCTGGCCTGTGCGATTGCGGCTGTGATGCCGCCCGCCGCCGTGATGTGGTTGTTCTTAATCAGAATGGCGTCGAAAAGTCCCTGCCGGTGATTCACGCCGCCGCCCGCGCGTACCGCCATCTTCTCCAGCTTCCGCCAGCCCGGCGTGGTTTTCCGCGTATCGAGAATGCGGCAGCCAGTCCCTTCCATCCTGCGGACAAACTCCGCGGTAAGTGTGGCGACCCCACTCAGCCGCTGCAGAAAATTGAGGCTCACCCGCTCGCATTCGAGCAGGGTCTGGGCGCTGCCTTCCGCGCGCGCGATCACCCCTCCCCGCTCCACCCGCGCGCCGCTGCCCAGCAACAGATCGAGGGAATCGATCTCCCCGCCATGCGCTCGAAAGATAAGGGGCAACAGTTCCACGCCGGCCAGCGTCAAGTCCTGCTTCGCCCGATACTCTCCGCGCGCTTTCCGCTCCGGTGGAACGGTGGCCCGCGTCGTGACGTCCCCGGGGCCGATGTCCTCCGCCAGCGCCATGCGAACGAGCGTTTCGATTTCGGGATAGTCCACCCGGAAGACGCTTTCCTCCGGGGATAGCGGTGACTTCATCTCATTGCCCCCCATGCCCATCACGGCAGCTCGGCTCCGCGATTCCTCCTCACATCGACAGTGCGGCCAGCGCTTCGCTGTTTTTCTCGTGCTTGGCACGGTACTCCGCCAGCTTCGCGCGCATACCCTCGACGATATGGTCTGGCATTTTTGCCGTCACTTCCTCATTCGTGAGCTGGCGCTCGGTATTGGCGATCAGCTTCGCGAGTTGTTGCTGGTCTTTTTCCACTCGCTTGCGCTGCGCTTCCAGTTCCGCGGCGGATACCAGAAGCACCACATCGAACAGCGGCGACGAACGCACCGCTCCCTTCAACCGGGGAGCGTCGCCGCCGATCACCTCAGCCTCAATGCTCGCCAGCTTGTTGAGCGCCTCCAACTGTCCGGTCGCCGCGGTGTGCGCGATGCCGCGTGTGTATATCCGCGCTTCGATCGTTTTCTTGGGGTCCTGGCCGAGATCCGCTCGCAGATTGCGCACAGCTCCAATGATCGCCTGCAATGCCTCCACTTCGGCCTCGGCCGCCGCGTCTTCCACGCTCGCGTCGGCCTCCGGAAAACGTGCCAGGCAGATCGAGGCGCCGCGCGTTGTGCCCTCCTGCCGCAGCCGCTGCCAGAGTTCTTCCGTGATAAACGGCATCGCCGGATGCAGCAACCGCAACGCGCATTCGAAAACGGTGAGGATGTTTCGCCAGTGATGGTTGAGGCCGCTGCCTTCTTCGAAGCGCAGCTTCTTCAGCTCCAGGTACCAATCGCAGAAATCGCCCCAAACAAAGGCCCAGAGATGCTGAGCCGCCTCGTGATAGCGGTAGCTTTCGATCGCCCGGTTCACCGCGCCCGCGCAATGGTTCAGCCGGGAAAAAATCCAGCGGTCCTCGAGCGGCGCCTCGCCGCTCGCCGGGTCCGCGTGCGGCGTGTAGAAAGGCCGCTCCTCGGGCATCCACGGTTCAACCCCGCAGCGCTCCATGTTCAGAAACAGGAAGCGCGCCGCGTTCCAAATCTTGTTCGCAAACGCCCTGGAGGAAGTAAGCCGCTCCTCGGTCAGCACGATATCCGTGCCCGGCGCGGCGCCCAGCAGCAAGGTGATTCGCGTCGCGTCCGTGCCATACTTGTCGATTGTCTCGAGCGGGTCGACGGTATTTCCCTTTGTCTTCGACATCTTCTGCCGCTCGGCATCGCGCACCAGCCCATGGATATACACCGTGCGAAACGGCACGTCTCCCATGCACTCCATGCCCATCATCATCATCCGCGCCACCCAGAAGAACAGGATGTCGAAGCCGGTAATCAGTAGCGTGTTTGGATAGAACTTCGCCAGCTCCGGCGTCTTCTCCGGCCAACCCAGGGTAGAGAAAGGCCAGAGCGCGGAACTGAACCAGGTGTCGAGAACGTCCGTGTCCTGGAAGATGCGGTCGCTGCCGCAGTGTTCGCACACCGCCGGATCCTCCATGCCAACAGTAATGCCTTGGCAATCCCGGCAATGCCAGGCCGGAATCCGGTGCCCCCACCACAGTTGCCTCGAAATGCACCAATCGCGGATGTTGTACATCCAGTCGAAGAAAATCTTCTGCCAGTTGTCGGGCGTAATAACGGTGCGTCCCGCCTCCGTGGCGTCGATCACCTTCTCGGCGAGCGGCTTCGTGCGCACAAACCACTGGGTGGAGACCGTCGGCTCCACGATCACACCCGTGCGCTGGCTCTTCCCGACGCTCAACTCGTGCGGTTCCACACCCGCCAGAAAACCCTGCGCTTCAAGATCCCCAAGCACGCGCTCCCGCGCCTCGAACCGGTCCAGCCCCGCGTATACTCCGCCCTCGCTTGTGATCCGGGCGTGCTCGTCGATCACCCGAATCAGCGGCAGATGGTGCCGCTGCGCCGCCTCGAAGTCGTTCGGGTCGTGCGCCGGGGTAATCTTCACGCAGCCCGTCCCGAATTCCGGGTCCGCCATTTCATCCAGGATGATCGGGATCTCCCGGCCCATCAACGGAAGCGTCACCGTCTTGCCGTGAAGGTGCGTATAGCGCGCGTCCCCAGGGTTGATCGCCACCGCCGTATCGCCGAGCATCGTTTCCGGGCGGGTGGTGGCCACCACGACAAACTCATCGCTGCCCTTCACCGGGTAGCGGAAGTGCCAGAGTTTCCCCTCCACCTTCTCGTGAACCACTTCGAGATCCGAGAGCGCCGTCTGCAGCTTCGGGTCCCAGTTCACCATATACGGGCCGCGGTAAATCAGGCCCTTCTTGTAAAGGTTTACAAACACCGTGCGGACGGCATGGGAGAGCCCCTCGTCGAGCGTGAAGCGCAGGCGGCTCCAATCGACGCTGTCCCCAATCCGCGCCATCTGCTTCAGAATGGCGCCGCCATGCAGTTCCTTGTACTCCCAAACCTTCGCTTCAAACCCTTCCCGTCCCAGGTCGTGTCGGGAGACTCCTTCTTTGGCCAGTTCCCGTTCCACCACCATCTGGGTGGCGATTCCCGCGTGGTCCGTTCCCGGTAGCCAAAGCGTGTTGTAACCCCGCATCCGGTGCCAGCGCGTGGTCACGTCGATTTCGGAGTGCTCCAGCATGTGCCCCATGTGGAGGCTCCCGGTCACGTTCGGTGGGGGAATAACTAGCGAAAAGACAGGTCGGGTATCCTGAGGATCGGGCGTTGCGGCGAAGAAGTCCGACGCGCGCCACCACTCCGCCCAACGCGGCTCAAACCGTTGAGGCTCATAGACTTTTTCAAGTTGCATGGAGATATCTTCGAGAAACTTTCAGGATAACATGCGGCATTCTCGCCAACCTGGAAGGGCGCCTCCCGCGAGAATCCGGGAATCCGCAATTGCGGCGAATCGTTCACGGCGGTTAAGATAGGCAAAAATGCCCAGATTCTCTCCGCTTCCGCGGAACGATGCGGAATTCGGCGCCTCCAACCCCGTCGATAGCGCTTCCGCCTCGGGTTCCCGTGCGGATTCGCACGGACAGTCTCACTTCGCCCGCCTCCGCTGGGCGGCACAATCTGAGCGCCCGAACCCGGACGGCAACCGCCCGCGCGTCGTGTCCGGGGACGAACTCGCCACGATCGCGGATGCTCCATTCCCCGCTACTTCGATTCACTGGGTCGCATTTCTGTCCGCAGCGGCGCTGCTTTTCGTCAAGGCGGCGAACCTTCCGGAGCTTTCTTACGCGGTCACCGGCGCGAACCTGAAGATCCTCTACTTCATTGTCCCTCTTGCATATTTCGGTGTGTTCGTGAGCCAGGGGCTTGATTCCGCCCTCCGCAGCAAGGGCGTTATCTTCTTTCTCTTGTTTTACATGTGGATGGTCTTGGCCACTCCCACCAGTTTCTGGTTTGGCGGCTCCGTGGGCAGAATCAAAGATTTCGGTCTTCATGTGGCGCCGCTCGTTCTCGTGATTTCCGCAACCATCATGAGTTGGAAGCAGGTGCGCACTACCTTTACCGTCCTGGCGTTTGCCGCCATCGCGGTCCTGATCTCCACCAGGGTCTTCGGGGAGGTCGCTTCGGGCCGCATTGAGCTTGCCTCGAGCGGCACCATCGGCAATTCGAACGATCTCGCCGCTCACCTGCTGTTGATGCTCTCGTTCCTCCTCTACATTGTTCTCGACAACAAGCGAAATTTCCTTCTCCGCGGGCTGGCCATCGTTTCCATCGCTTACGGCCTCTACGTCATCCTGGGAACGGGCTCTCGGGGAGCGCTGATTGCGCTCGGGATCGGCGGAATCTTCTATCTGGTGAAAGCGCCGATGAAGGTGCGAATTGGATTTGTCGTCGCCGCCAGCCTCGCCATGGTGGTCATGCCTCTCATCCTGCCGGAAGCCACCAAGGCTCGCTTGGGCTCCGTTTTTGGTGAAGAACACGCGGAAGCGGAAGAGTCGGGGGAGTCTCGCGGCTACCTCTTCCGGAAAAGCGTCGAGTATTCCCTCACGCATCCCATCTTCGGTGTGGGTCCGGATCAGTTTCCGAACTATGAAGGCTATCAATCTCGCGCAGCCGGGCTTCATGGCAACTGGCATGCCACCCACTGCTCATGGACCCAGGTTTCGAGCGAGTGCGGCATTCCCGCGCTCCTCTTCCTGGTGATTGCGGTCGGGACCGCTCTGATGCCGCTCTATCGTTGTTATTCCAGCGCTCGAAAACTTGGGATCACCGATGTTTCGCGCGCGTGCTTTTCCCTGCTCGTCGGTTCCATTGCCCTGCTCGTGGCCATCACCTTTCTCGCTCAGGCGTACCATTTCTACTTTGCGTTTGTGATCGGTTTGGCGATTGCGACGGCGCGTGCCGGAGAGCGGCAATTGGCATTGGTTTCCTCCGGCAGGTTCGTGTTGTCGTGTTAATGGACTATGGCCCACGGAACTCCATCCCCTTCGCGAAATCCCACGAGTTCGGGCTGGGTAGGCATTGCCCGCCGCACCCTGCGTTCCGTCGGCGTCAATCGCATGGTTACCAACTCGTCATGGCGCGGAGACCGCCTGCTGGTGCTGTGTTACCACGGAATCGCGCTCGGCGATGAGCACGATTGGCGCCCTGGCCTGTTTCTCTCTCCGATGTGCTTTGAACAGCGCCTGCGCGCTATCGCCGAAGGCGGTTACAACGTGCTCCCGCTCGGCGAAGCCTTGGAGCGCCTCGCAAGGAAATCCCTCCCCGCGAAGAGTGTAGCCATAACCTTTGACGACGGGTTCGCGGACTTCGCCCTTGTGGCTCTTCCGGCCTTGAAGAAATATCGGTTTCCCGCCACCGTCTATCTAACCACTTGGTACTCCCTCCGGAACAAGCCGCTGTTCAATTTGGCGGTCCCTTACATCCTGTGGAAGCAACGGGACCACGCCGTCGGTGCCGCTCCGCAATTCGGTTGGGACCGGCCTCCCGACCTGCGAACGGAGATCGGCAGAACCGCCGCCGCCATTTCCGTCTTGCAATTCGTGCGTAACCATGACATTTCAAGTGCTGGTCAGCACGCTCTCCTCGAAGAGATCGCCGCGGCGCTGGGCTTCGACTATCCGTCTTTGGTCGCGAATCACATGCTCCGCATCATGACACCGGAGGAAGCCACCCGCGTCGCCTCCGAAGGCGTCACCCTCGAACTGCATACCCACCGGCATCGGACTCCCGAAGACCCGGACCTGTTCATTCGCGAGATTCAGGAGAATCGAGACCACATCCGGGCGATCTCGGGGGTCAATCCCGTCCACTTTTGCTATCCTTCCGGGGTGTATCGTCCGGCAATGCTGCCCCTCTTGCGGCAATGCGGTGTCTTTTCCGCTACCACTTGCGTTCCTGGATTGGCGGAACACGATACAGAGCCGCTGTTGCTTCCCCGTATGCTCGATTTCGACAACCGTACCCAGGAGTCTTTTGAGGGATGGCTTAGCGGAGTGGAAGCCATGTGGCCCCGGTAACTCGCACGATTCCGGCAACCCATAAACACTCCGTGCGTCCTACCCGTGACGATGTTCCCGATCGCCGCTCGGTTTGGTCGTCTCCGCATCCTATAGAATGAGGTCAGCTACCATGGCGATGCAGTTGCGCTCCGTGTTCTCCGCGATCCTGTTTCTGGCCCTCATGGCGGTGCCCGCGGCGCTGCCCCTTCCGGCCCAAGAAGCCCCGCGCCCGAATGGCGCACAGACGCCGGCGGCTCAGGAAACGCTTGATACGCCCTTCACGTACGACGTCACCCGCGTCAACGTGCTCTTCACCGTCACCGACAAGCACGGCCGCTTCGTCACGGACCTCGTGCAAAACGATTTTCAGGTTCTTGAAAACAAGAAGCCGCAGAACATCCTCGAATTCACCGCCGAATCGGACCTCCCCCTGCGCATCGCCATCCTCGTGGACACCAGCAACAGCATCCGCGAACGATTTCGCTTTGAGCAGGAAGCGGCCATCCAGTTTCTCAGCAAGGCCCTCCGCCCCGGGCAGGATCACGCCATCATCGTCGGCTTTGATTCCGTCCCGCAAATCCAGACGGAACTCACGGGCGATCTCGAGGTCCTTTCCAAGTCCCTTCGCGACATGCGTCCCGGCGGCGGCACCTCCCTGTACGACGCCATCTTTTACACTTGCCGGGATCGTCTGGGCAAGGATCAGCCCCTGTACAAGTTCCGCCATGCCATGGTCATTCTCTCTGACGGCGACGATACGCAGAGCCTTAAGACCCGGGATCAGGCATTGGAGATTGCCCAGAAAACCGACGTCGTGATCTATACGATCTCCACGAATATCTCCCGCATGACCACCCCGGGGGACAAAGTGCTGAAGTACTTCGCGGAGGAAACCGGCGGCTTGAGCTTCTTTCCCTTCAAGGTCGAAGATCTGGAGCAATCCTTCGAGAACATCGCCAACGAACTGCGGCACCAGTACAACATCTATTACCGGCCGGAGCCGCTGCGCACCGACGGGAGCTACCAGTCGATCGATCTTCGCGTGAAAGGTCGCAAGAACATGTTGGTCCGCGCCCGGAAGGGCTACTACGCCCCTCGGATGGCGGCGAAGTAGCGCCGCTGTACGGGCAGTTCCGCCCGCGCGGGCCGCTCATTCCGCCAGCGTGTCCTTGCCTTCGATCCCCGTCACCTTCACCCGCCGGATGCTGCGAGCCTGTCCCGTAGCCTCATCCACGTCAATCACCGCCCCTCGCAATTGCGGGTCGGCCTCGGAAAGTTCCAGCCGGTTCGGAATCCCTGTCAGGAACCGGCGCAGCGCGGATTCTGGCGTCGCGCCGATGATCGATCCGTACGCTCCCGTCATACCGGCGTCCGCCTGCAGCGCGGTTCCCTTGGGCAGAATCCGCTCGTCCGCGGTCGGCACATGCGTGTGCGTTCCGATCACCGCGCTCACCCGTCCGTCGAGGAACCAGCCCATGCCCACTTTCTCGCTCGTAATCTCCGCATGGAAGTCCACAAAGCGTACCCGGACGCTGTCCGGGATCTGGCCGAGCAATTCCTCCGCCTTTTCGAAAGGGTCGTCGATGTCGGCCATGTGCGTGCGCCCCTGCAGGTTCAGTACCGCCACCGTGATGCCGGAGGCCAGCGTGTGCAACACCAGCCCCTTGCCAGGCAGGCTGGCCTTGTAATTCGCGGGTCGCAGCAGCAGCGGCTGCTTGTCGAGATACTCGTAAATTTCGCTCTTGTCCCAGACGTGGTTGCCAGAGGTCATGATGTCGACGCCCATCTCCAGAAAATCGTCGCAAAGGCGCGGGGTAACGCCGAAGCCCGCCGCCGCGTTCTCCACGTTGGCGATGCTTAGGTCAATGGCCAGTTCGCTCTGCAAGCGCTTCAGATGGGCCGCCACCATGCGTCTGCCCGTCCGTCCGAAAATGTCGCCGATAAACAAAATATTCATAGATAGGGAGCCCGAAGCGATTTCCTCAACCCGGGCAATCCTTCAGCATAGCCGACCGGCAATCGGTTTTCCGGCCAGTTGGAGTGCGAAAACTGCGCAATCGCGCGGGCTGCGAATGTTAGCTACGAATTTCGCAATGCAATGGTATTCTGAGGGAGTCGTGATGGGTATCTGACGGCGTCCGATGGGGTGTGTGACTTTTCGAAAACTGGCTTTCCTCGTATTGGTCACGGTTTCGATTCTCAACGACAAATCTAATTGAGTTCCGGGGAGGTCCGCTAGTGACCAAGCTTTTTGTAGGCAACCTTAGCTTTCGAACCACACAGGATGAGTTATTCGACCTGTTTACACAGTATGGGGCAGTCGATAGCGTTGCCATTATCAATGACCGGGAAACCGGTCAACCTCGCGGATTCGCCTTCGTCGAAATGGCGAACGCCGATGAAGCGGAAGCCGCCATCGCGGCTCTGAATGGAACTGAACTGGGGGGGCGCGCCATTAACGTGAATGAAGCCCGTCCGCGTCCCGAAGGTGGCGGCCCTCGCGGCGGGGGCGGCTTCCAGGGGCGGGGTGGCCGTGGTGGTTCCGGCGGCGGCCGGGGCGGCTCCCGCGGCGGCGGGGGCGGTGGCTCTCGCTGGTAGCCTGTTTCGCGCAATCATACGAATGCCCGGGTGCATGAGCGGTTAACGCTCATTCCCGGGCATTCGTATTCAACGCGATATTATTGCGGTACTTTCCGTGCGGAAGTTGACGGTGAAGCCACGCGGTCGGCGGTTCCGCCGAAGTACTCGCACCCCTTTAGGGAAGCAACGGGGCTGTCTGTTCCGGTGTAGTTACGCCCGGTGGCAGTTCCATAATCTGGATATTCCGGAAATGGATTTCCGCGCCCTCGGATTCCAGGCACAGATACCCTTTCTTTTGCGATACCTTCGCGATTCCATTTACAAACTTGCCATTTACGGCAAGTTTAACCACCCCATCCACCGCTACCACATCATAGGTATTCCACTCGCCCCGGCCCTTTACGCGGTTCTCGATAGACTTGCTTCTCGTCCCGCGAGGGTTGTCCGGCACTGCCGTTACTCCCCCCACCCCGAACAGCTCCCCATGCACATAGGCGATTGGCGGTTCCACGCCGTCCTTGGTATTGAGCCGCACCCATTCCGGATCAAGCATCTGAATCTCCAGCCCGTTGGGGAGCCGGTTCTTCTCGCCCGGAACGGCATTGCTCCAGGCGAATACCCCGGAATTCCCGCCGGCCTCCATATGTCGCCACTCAACGTGCAATAGAAAATTCTCATACTGCCGCTCCGATCGCATTACGCCGATCGGATGCCCTTTGCACACGATCATCCCGTCCCGCACGGACCACGTGTCGGGGTCTGTGTTTACGTTCACCCAACCGCTCAGGTCCTTGCCGTTAAACAGCGGTTTCCATTCCGGCAGACCCTGGGAGGCGGCGGGAGCCGCCAGGCTGAACGCCCAAATCATGAGGGCAAAAAACACTCGTAGTTGCCGTTTCATCGCTATGATTCCTTCCTCCTGTAATGCTGGTCCGCGGGTGCCGCCAATTGGCTGGCTACGCCTAGCATACACGCATCCAGTGCGGGAAATTGACGCTCTTCCGGCAGGGGTATAGGCTAGGGTTGTGGGATCGCTCGTTCGCTATCTGCCGTCGGCCATCTACACCCGGCTCACCGTCGCTTCCGCCGGTATCGCCATCGCATGCGTGTTCCTCTCCCGCATCTGGCTCCCCGCTCTTGGCTTCACCTTCGGTTTTGCTCTGCTTTCGCTCACGTTTCTTTGCCTCCTCACCCGGCCTCCCATTGAAGTCCACGACAGCCACCTTCAGGTCGGGCGGCAATGGATCCCCTGGGAGACCGTGAGCCATATCGATGAACCGCGCTCCGTGGTCCCTCTCGTCTTGCCGCTCACGTTGAATAGCGAACGGCGGTTTTTCCTCGTCTATTCGGGCAGCCGGGAATCCAGCCGCAAACTCCTGCACCAGATCCGCCGCCACGCCCGCTTTGCTCTTATCCACGGCTTGCCATACCGCCAGTTTTGGGATGAAGATCTGGAAGCCTTCCGGGACCGCTGCATCGTTACCGATCATCAGTGGAACGTCCTCTCGCAGGAGGATGAAGCGGAAGTGGAACGTTTGTTCCGCACCCTTCGCAAAGAGGGTTCGCTTCACCCAAGCGGGTCGGACGAATCCCTATCCTAGCTGATGCAATGGCGCGGAACATCGAAAGCGTTTCCCGGCCGCCGCGGGGGGCGGGCAAGCTAGTGACACGCTCCAAACGATGGGTTATTGCCGCACTTGTCTTCCTTGCGGTCGCCGCGCTCTCTTGGCACTGGTGGCTGCCCCTCCCGGCTGAATTCCTCGTGCGGGGCGATCCGCCCGCGAAGGCCGATGCCATCGTCGTCCTGGCCGGGGACGGCTACGGAAATCGAGTCCGCAAGGGCGCGGATCTGGCTCTCCAGGGCTATGCCCCCATCGTCCTCACGAGTGGCGCCGCATGGATCTACGGCGTCTGCGAATGCGATCTCGCGATAGACTATGCGGTGCGGAACGGCTATCCTCGTTCGTTGTTTGAACCGCTTCGGAATGATGCCACCAGCACCGATGCCGAGGCCCGCGTCATCTTCGCGGAAGCCCGCCGCCGCGGGTGGAAATCCATACTCATTGTGACCAGCGACTACCACACCCGCCGCACCCGCATCCTTCTCAACCGTCTCAAGCCGCCCGAGCTGCGCCTGATCGTCGTCGCCGCGCCGGACCGCTTCTTTCGCGCGGATCGCTGGTGGTGGCACCGCGAAAGCCGCAAGACTCTGTTGACCGAGTGGGCCAAGTTGGCCGCCGCCATGCTGGGGGGCCTGTGAGCGCGCAGTCTGGCGTCACATCCGCTCCTCGGGAACGCGTCTCCTTTGCGGAATTGCGCAGCGCCTTTCGCTTCCTCTGGCCCTACTTTCGGCCCTATCGCCGGGACCTCACTCTGGGCTATGCCGCGCTCCTCATCAAGAACGGCGCGGGCGCCAGCATGCCCCTGATCGTCAAAGCCGGCGTCGATAGCCTCGGCTCCGGTTTTGAGCTCAGCGTCACCCTCAAGTATTGCGCCTGGATGGTGGTGGCGATCTTCATTAAGGGCTTCTTTCAGTTCTGGATGCGCGTCCTGCTCGTCAATGTCTCCCGCGACGTCGAATACGATTTGCGCAACGACATCTTCGGCAACCTCGTTCGGCTCTCGGGAGACTTCTTTGGCCGCACCCGCACCGGAGACGTCCTGGCGCGGGCCACCAACGATCTGGGAGCCGTTCGCATGATGGCCGGGCCCGGCGTGATGTATTGGATGGAAACGGTGACGCTCGCCATCGTCGTCCTCGCCATCATGTTCGCGGCGGATTGGCGTCTCACCCTGGCCGCGCTCCTGACGGCGCCCCTTGTCAGCGTTGCCGTCGGCCTGCTCGGCTCGAAAATTCATACCTATTTCCAGGCCATTCAGGAGAAGTTCTCGGATATCAGCAGCATGGTGCAGGAGAATCTCCACGGCGTTCGCGTCGTCCGCGCCTACGTGCAGGAAGACGCCGAACAGGCCCATTTTGCCCGGCTCAATCGGGAGTACATCGTCCACAGTTTGAAGCTGGCCAAAGTCTCCGGCCTTTTTATGCCGCTGCTCGAATTTCTCATCGGCATTTCCTTTCTGATGGTTCTTGCCGTCGGCGGTTGGCAGATGATGCGTGGCGAAATGACGGTGGGCGATTACGTCATGTTCAACAGTTTCATGGGGCTTCTCGTCTGGCCCATGATCGCGATGGGTTGGGTCGTGAATCTCACCCAGCGCGGCATGGCGTCGCTCGCGCGCATCCGTGAGTTTCTCGATGAGCGTCCGTCCATTGCCAGCCCGCCCCACCCAGAGGTGCCCGCCAGGCCCGCTGGTACCATCTCGTTTCGAAAAGTGAGCTACCGGCATGAGCACGGCTTCGCTCTGCGCGGCATCGATCTCGAAATTCCCGCGGGAGATACTATTGCCATCGTCGGCCCCACGGGCAGCGGTAAGAGCACCCTCGCCCGGCTCATCCCCAGGCTGATTGACCCTTCGGAGGGGGAGGTTCTGGTCGATGGCGTGCCCGTCCAGCGGCAGTCGCTCGAAGCGCTCCGCGCCGGAATCGCCGTCGTTCCTCAGGAGACCTTCCTGTTCTCTTCCACGCTGCTGGAAAACATCCGCTTCGGCGCGCCGAATGCCAGCCTCGATGAGGCTCGCGCCGCCGCCGCCGCTGCCGGTCTCGGTCCGGATCTCGAGGGCTTCCCCCAGGGTCTCGATACGCGCGTCGGGGAACGTGGCGTGACGCTTTCCGGCGGCCAGAAGCAGCGCACCGCCATCGCCAGAGCGATCCTCGCGAATCCGCGAATCCTGATTCTGGACGATGCCCTCGCCAGTGTGGACAACATCACCGAAGAGCGGATCCTTCGGGAGTTGGAGACGTCCATGCGCGGGCGCACCACCATTTTGATTTCCCACCGCATCTCCACCATCCGTCAGGCTCGGCGAATCGTGGTCCTGCGGGGCGGGGAAATTGTCGAGTCCGGTTCGCATGACGAGTTGTTGGCTCGGCGCGGCTATTATGCCGATCTGTTTGAGCGTCAGATGATCGAAGCGGAGCTTGAATCCATCTCTTAAGCGCCGCAAACGCCGTCCGCCTCCTCGCGCTCGATTGCCGTTCCCCGCCTTCCGTCGCCAATTCGGTCTATAATAAGGAGTTAGCCGCGAGTGTTGCTTTAGGAGGACGATGAGCCGAGAGGATTGTATTGAAGTAACCGGAACGATTCTCGAAAAGTTCCCGAGCGGATTGTTTAGTGTGCAACTGGATCAGGATGAATCCCGGATCATTCTGGCGCACCTTGCCGGGAAGCTGCGAAGGCACCGGATCCGGGTCCTGGCCGGGGATCGCGTGACGCTCGAAATGTCTCCCTACGATCTCACCAAGGGGCGCATCACCTACCGCCACAAGTAATTCCGCGTTGGCGTCATTCCCGCGCGAGCGCGATAACTGGCGCCGGTCACGCGCCGGGTCTCCTTCATTTTCTCTGGCTCGCGCGCATCCCTTGCGAACGCGCCGAATCCTTGCCAGATTAGAGAAATCTTGCCGATTCGTGTGTTGGTGATTCTGGGCACCCGCCCGGAAGCGATCAAACTCTGCCCCTTGGTGCTCTCGCTCCGGGAACGGCCGGAGCGTTTCCGCGTTCACCTTTGCTCCACGGGCCAGCACCGCGAACTGCTTGAGCCCGTCTGGCGCTGCTTCGGTGTGGAACCCGATTCGAGTCTGGGTGCCATGTGCGCCGGGCAGCCCCTGGCCGAAAGCGCGGGCCGCATTCTCACCCTGCTCCCCCCGGTCTTCGCGTCGTTTCAGCCGGATCTGGCCGTCGTCCAGGGGGACACCACCACCACCTTCTGCGGCGCGCTTGCCGCCTTCTACCAGCGGGTGCCCGTGGCCCATGTGGAAGCGGGGCTTCGCAGCGGCGATCTCTCCGCCCCATTTCCCGAGGAACTCAACCGCAGCCTGGTCAGCCGGTTTGCCGCTCTCCATTTCGCGGCCACGGCCGAAGGCGCAAGGAATCTGCTGCGCGAGGGCGTCCCGGAGAACCGGATTCACGTCACCGGGAACACGGTGATCGACGCCCTCGAACGCATCTGCGGCGCTCTTGATCGCGGGGCGCTTACGCCGCAAGTCTCCTTCCCGCCGCCTCGCCGTCCCAGGGTGCTCGTTACCATGCATCGGCGGGAGGCCTTGGAGACCGGAATGCCCGCCATCTGCCGGGCGCTCCGCCGTCTCGTTGATTCGAACGACGTGGAGATTGTCTTTCCGATGCACCCCAATCCCCGGGTGCGCGAAGTCGTCGCCCGCGAGTTGCCGCCCCACGAACGGATCCTCCGTACCGAGCCCCTCGATTACGTATCCTTCGTCGCCTTGATGCGCCAGTCCGCCGTGGCGCTCACGGATTCGGGCGGCATCCAGGAGGAAGCCCCCTACCTCGGCCTGCCGGTGATCGTGCTTCGCGAGACCACCGAACGCCCCGAAGGCGTCGACGCGGGCCTCGCGCGTCTGGCCGGGTTCGATCCCGAAGCGATCTATTCCGCCTGCCGTGATCTCCTGTTTTCCCCGGATTCCGCCCGTTTAGAGAACGGCAGTCACACGATTTATGGCGATGGGTGCGCCTCCGCCCGCATCTGTGCCGCAATTGATTCATATTTCAAAAGTTAAAGTTTCCGGCGCGCCGCTGTCTCCCGCCGTTCCACGCCCAATTCGCTGCCCTTCCAATCCGATTTCCGGCCCCCGGTTTGGATAATCCGTTGTCGGGGGACCTAATGAGCAAACTCTTATCGGTGGTTACCAATGACCGCCCCAAACTCCGGCGGACCGATCCGATCGACGTCGCCGCCTACCTTCAAGCCCGCATCATCGGGCAGGACGAAGCCCTTTGGGAGATCATTCCCTTCCTGGAAATGTACCAGGCGAATCTAAATCCGATGGGCCGCCCCGCGGGTGTTTTCCTGCTGCTCGGGCCCACCGGAACCGGCAAGACCCGCACCGCGGAGGTCGTGGCGGAAGCCCTCCACGGCAGTGACCGCCACTTGCTGCGCATTGATTGCGGCGAGTATCAGATGGAGCACGAAGTCGCGAAACTCGTCGGCGCGCCTCCCGGTTACCTGGGGCACAAGGAGACGCAGGCCGTGCTCTCCCAGCAGCGCCTCGATGCCGTCACCAGCGAGCATTCCCGGCTTTCCGTCGTTCTCTTCGACGAGATCGAGAAAGCCGCCCCTTCGATGCAGCGCATCCTGCTCGGCATTCTGGATAAGGCCTTTCTCCGCACGGGGGACAACCACCCGGTGAACTTTGAGAACTCCGTCATCTTCCTCTCCTCGAACCTGGGCGCGCGGGAGATGGCCGAGCAAACGCGGCCCCAAATGGGCTTCGCGCAAAGCCAATGCGAAGTGCCCGGGGACAAGCTTCACCAGACGGCGCTCCACGCAGTCCGCAAACGCTTCTCTCCGGAATTCCTCAATCGCATTGATGCCGCGGTCACGTATCGCCCCTTGTCGAAAGAGGCCATGACGGCGATCCTGGAGCAGCAATTGGCTGCCCTGCAGCAACTCGTGGATCTGCGGCTCGGCACGCGCACGGTCCTTCTGCGCTACACGGCGGAATGCCGCGAATTCCTCTTGAAGCAAGGCATCTCGGCGGAGTATGGCGCGCGGGAACTCAAGCGAACCGTGCATCGCTGGGTGCTGCAACCGCTCGCATCCCTCGTCATCCAGAAGCGGATCCCCGCCGGAAGACGTGTGGAAGTGGGCTACGACCGGGAGGAGCCCGGCACCACCTTCAAGCTCCTGCGTTGACCCCAAACGGGGCGGGTACCGCTTCATCGCCGCTCGCCCTGTTCTCGCCTTGAAAACAACCGCCTCCGCCCGTCCCGCTTCGTCCGATAGCTGTTAGCCTGTCTAAGGAAGAACTCCTATTCCGTATTGCAACTGGAGAAGCGTCCGTGGCCGGCGTACTGAGCATCGTTTCCACGCCCATCGGCAACCTTGAGGACATCACGCTGCGCGCCCTCCGCGTTCTTCGCGAAGCCTCCGTGATTGCCTGTGAAGATACCCGTCACACTCGCAAACTCCTCGAGCACTTCGGCATTCCCGTGCGCACCGTCAGCTATCACGAGCACAATGAGGCAACTCGTGCCGTCGAACTCGTCGAGGCGGTCCGGCGTGGTGACCGTGTGGCCCTGGTCAGCGATGCCGGTACGCCGCTCCTCTCCGATCCCGGCTACCGCGTCCTGCGCGCCGTCCTCGAAGCCGGCCTGCCCGTCGAAGTGGTTCCCGGCCCCGCCGCCCTCCTTGTCGCGCTCACCGGCAGCGGCCTCGGCGGGGGCGAGTTCTTTTTCGGCGGCTTCCTGCCCCCAAAGCGCACCCAGCGCGCCAAGGTTCTCGAGTCCCTTCGCGACCTCAATGCCGCGCTCGTCTTCTACGAAGCGCCGCACCGTGTCGTCGAAAGCCTTCGGCAAATCGGGGAATTGCTCCCAGGGCGTGAACTTTGCGCCGCCAGAGAACTTACGAAGCTCCATGAGGAATGGCTTCGAGGCTCACCCTCTGAGGTGGCTCGTCAGCTTGAAGCGCGCGACGCCGTGAAGGGGGAGTTCACCCTGGTCCTCGGCCGTCCCCAGCCGGATACCGGTGAGTTGGACGCCGAATCCGTTGCTTCGGTAATCGCGGCGGCTACGGCCTCGGGCGTCGGCCGCATGGAGGCGATCAAGGAACTCGCCCGTGCGCGCGGCCTTTCCAAACGAGAGGTGTATCGCCTGCTTGAAGATTTCCGCGACCGGGAAGCGCCGTCCGCCTCACGCGATTGATCCCGGCCCGGTCTGATGCCTTGCCGCGCGTTACGGCTGGCCGGATCCGCCCACGCGTGCCCCGATCATCTCTCCCGAAAGGACCAGTTCCACCCGCCGGTTCTGGTCCCGGCCCTCCCGCGTGTTGTTCGGTGCGATCGGGCGGCTCTCCCCATACCCCACCGACGAGATATTGGAGGCGGGCATCCCCTGCTCCACCAGGAAATTCCCCACCGCGGCCGCCCGCTGTTCGGAGAGTTGCTGGTTCTTCGCGGCATCTCCCGTATTGTCCGTATGGCCTTCCACCTGCACCGTGATCCCGGGAGCCCACGAGAGGATTCCCGCGATCCGCGCCAGCAGCACCTTCGTTTCCGGCTTCAGCGTGAACTTGCCCGGATCGAAAAGAATGTCGGATAGCTTCACCACCAGTCCGCGATCCGTATCCTCGGTCGAAAGCACGCGGTTCAGTCGCTCCACCAGCAGGTCCCGCAACTGGCGCTGCTCCTGCACCAGTTTCTGTGCCACCTCGCGGGCTTCGATCGCTTCCTGCTGCGCGCGCCGGCGCTCTTCCACCGCCAGCCGCATCGCATCCTCGGCTGCCGCCCGTTTCTGCTCCGCCTCGTGCGTCGCCTTCTCCGCCGCGGCCTGCTTCTCCAGCGCATTCTTCATCCGCCGTTCGGCATCTTCGGCGGTCGCGGTCGCCCGGCGCACCCGGTCGTCCGCCGCGCGGCTGATCAGATCGCTGCGCAGCTTGTCCTGCCGTTCGAGCGACAATTGAATCGCGTCGCCCATCACCTGCACCGCCTCCCGCGCCTTCGCGGTCGAGGCCTTTGCGTCGCCGCTGAAATAAAGTTCCTCCGCCTTTGCCAGCAACGCCTGGCCCGATTGATATCCCTCCGGAACAAACCGGTCGGTCCTCGTCCGCTTCCCGATCAGCAAGGCATTCCGTGCCTGATAAATGTCCAGCGGAACGCCCGCCTCGAACGTGAACGGCTTCACCTCGCCCAGTTCCGCGCCCACCTTATACTGGCCGCGCGGAATGAATCGTGTCTCCACTGATGTCAGCGCCGGGGATCGCTTCTCGCTCGCCAGCGTCACGTTCTCGAGCACCACCGTATCGCTGGGCGTCGTCGTCGCATAGAACGGCTCCGCCGTGACAATCAACCCGAAGCTCTGCAAATCGGTCTGTGTCCGAAGGCGTCCCTCGCCTCGCTCCAGGCTCAATTCCCCGAGGTTCGTTCCCAATCCGGATGGCGAGATAGCCCACACCACATAGGTCAGAAACTCGGGGCCGATCGATTGCGCGGCCGGCAGGCCCTTCACCCGCAGATCGATCTCGTTATAGTTCACCCGGCTGCGGATCCTCAGTTCTCCGTTAGCTCCTCGCGCCAGGTCGGACCCTTGCATCCCCAGTTGGAACGTCCCCTCGGCAATCGCGTAGCTGTAGACGCGCACCGGCGTTACGGAAGGCCGCAACTCATACAGCACCTCGAGTTGCGCCTGCATCTGTTCCGCCGTTTCCTGGGCGAAGATGCCGCCCCCGGCCGCCGCTAGGCACAGGGCCCCGTAAATCAAGCTGTTCCGCACTAATCTCAAAACGCGCCTTCCTATTTCCTGGCGGTGCTCCAAACCTCTTCACATTCTATCGGTTAAATCCGCCACCGAAAGAGAGTCCCGGCCCCAGCCCGTTCCCACCCCTCCCCCGCGAAGACCGTTCGCGCGCGCCCGCCGCCCCTCGCGGCGTTGACCCGCTCCATACCGGTTCGGGACAATAGAGGATTGCCTCTCCCCTTCGCGGAATCGGACCCTTATGCTCGATAGCATCGTCGTTCACGGGGCGCGTACCCACAACCTTGCCGGCGTCAGTGTCGAAATTCCCCGGAATAAACTCACCGTCATCACCGGCCTCAGCGGTTCCGGGAAGTCTTCCCTCGCCTTCGACACCATTTACGCCGAAGGGCAGCGCCGCTATGTCGAAACGCTCTCCCCCTATGCCCGCCAGTTCCTTGACCAGATGGAGCGCCCCGATGTCGATTCCATCGATGGCCTGAGCCCCGCCATCTCGATTGAGCAGAAAACCACTTCCCGCAGCCCCCGCTCCACCGTCGGCACCATCACGGAAATTTACGACTACCTGCGCCTGCTTTACAGCTCCATCGGCATCGCGCACGATCCTGAAACCGGCGAACAGATCCACCGCTACACCGTCGAGCGCGTCCTCGAGGAACTCCTCGCCGATTTCCAGGGCCAGAAGATCCTCGTCCTCGCCCCCATCGTGCGCGGGCGCAAGGGGGTTTACCGCAAGGAGATGGAGGACCTCGTCGCCGCCGGCTATCTCAAAGCCCGCATCGACGGCGAGATCCGCTCCCTCGAGGAACCCGTCCAGCTCGAGCGCCAGAAAAAGCACGATCTCGAAGCTGTCGTCGACAAGTTGCAACTCCGGGATGGCATAGCCACCCGCCTGGAAAACTCCCTCCGCGCCGCCCTCAAACTCAGCAAGGGCACCATCCTCATCTCCGTTCTGGATGGGGAAGAGCGCTTCTACACCGTCCAGACTGTCGGCGGCGAATCCGCCGGCGGCGGCAAACTCCTCGCGGAAGTCGAGCCCCGTTCCTTTTCCTTCAACAGTCCTTACGGAGCCTGTGAGACCTGCAACGGCCTCGGCAGCACCTGGACCTTTGATCCGGAGAAAGTGATTGCAGACCCCCGGAAGCCCCTCCTCGATGGCGGGCTCGCCGCCGGCGCGGGCTCCGCGCTCATGAACCAGCGCATCGGTAACGCCGTCCTCAAGCTCGATCTCGATCTCTCGAAAGCCTGGGAAGATTACCCCGCCAAGCTCCGCCAGATGCTCCTCTACGGGGGGCGGGGCTTTCCCGGAATCATTCCTACCCTCGACGAAGTCTACGCAGACGCCTACGACGATTACAAGGCTTGGCTGATGGAGTTCAAGACCGCCACAACCTGTGCCGCGTGCAACGGTAATCGTCTCAAACCCGCCAGCCTGGCCGTCACGGTGAAGGGCGTCTCCATCGCGGAATTCACCGGCATGAGCGTTCGGGCCGCGCTCGCTCTCGCCCGAAGCTGGAAGCTCACCGAGCGCGAGCGGCGGATCGCCGGTCGCGTCCTCGAAGAGATCACCAACCGGCTGGAATTCCTTATGGCCGTGGGCCTCGATTATCTCAGCCTCTCCCGTTCGGCCGCCACCATCTCCGGCGGCGAAGCGCAGCGAATCCGCCTCGCCACCCAGATTGGCAGCAAGCTCCGCGGCGTGCTCTACGTGCTCGACGAGCCTTCCATCGGCCTCCACCCCCGCGACAATCAGCGCCTCTTGAACACCCTCATGCGCCTCCGCGATCTGGGTAACACCGTCATCGTCGTGGAACACGATCAGGAGACCATTGAGCGGGCGGATCACGTGATCGACCTCGGCCCAGGGGCCGGCACCCTGGGCGGCCATGTTGTCGCTGAAGGCACGCCCGCCGCCATCGAAAGCGCCGCTGAATCGCTCACGGGCGACTACCTCTCCGGCAAGCGCCGGATCGACACGCCCGCCGAGCGCCGCGCCGGCAACGGCGGGATGCTCACCGTGCATGGCGCGCGGGAGCACAACCTCAAGGACATCACCGTCGCCTTCCCGCTCGGCATGATGGTGCTCGTGACCGGCGTTTCGGGCAGCGGCAAATCCACCCTCGTGAACGATATTCTTTACCGCGCCTTGGCCCGCGAAGTCTGGGGCTCCAAAGGCGTGCCGGGCCGCCACGATCGGATCACGGGCCTCGATCTCATCGATAAGGTTGTTGAGATTGATCAGTCTCCCATCGGGCGCACGCCCCGCTCAAACCCTGCCACCTACACCGGTGCGTTCACCGCTATCCGCGAACTCTATGCCATGCTTCCCGAATCCAGGGAGCGGGGTTACAAACCGGGCCGTTTCAGCTTCAACGTCAAGGGCGGCCGCTGCGAAGCCTGCGGCGGCGATGGGCTCAAGCGCATCGAGATGAGCTTCCTCCCCGATGTCTACGTCACCTGCGACGTCTGCAAGGGCCGCCGGTATAACCAGGAAACGCTGGAGGTGAAATACCGGAATCACTCCATCGCCGATCTCCTCGACGCCACCATCGAGGATGCTCTCGAAGTTCTCCAAAACCTGCCGCAGATTGAATCCAAACTGCGCACCCTGATGGATGTGGGGCTGGGCTATGTACGCCTCGGCCAATCCTCCACCACGCTCTCGGGCGGCGAGGCGCAGCGCATCAAACTGGCTCGGGAATTGAGCAAGCGCCAGACCGGCAAAACCGTGTATATTCTCGACGAGCCCACCACCGGGCTGCACTTCGAAGATGTCCGCCGCCTGCTCGATGTCCTGCTCCGGCTTACCGCCAAAGGCAACACCGTCATCGTGATTGAGCACAACCTCGATATGATCAAATCGGCCGATTGGATCATCGACATGGGTCCGGAGGGCGGGGAAGCCGGGGGCGCCGTGGTCGCCACCGGAACGCCGGAGGATCTCATCCGGGTGTCTGCCTCGTATACGGGCCAGGCGCTGGCTCGGCACCTGAACGCGGAAAGGGTCTCGTGAGCAAATACAATCTCGAACCAATCTCCCTCGAAAAGCTCAGCACCATCCCGATCGCCGAGCGGGGCGGCAAGGTGCAAATCGAGCATTTCGCAACCGCGCACACGCCGGGGGCGGGTTTCGACGCCTGGCTCCGGCGTTTGCCGGCCTTGCTGGCGGCGGACCAGCTTCGCGAACTGGTGCGCGTGATCCGGGATGCCCGCTCGAAGGGCAAGCCCGTGATTTGGGGCATGGGCGGGCACGTCGTCAAGTGCGGTCTCAGCCCCGTTCTGCTGGACCTCATGCGCCGGGGCTATGTGCAGGCGTTTGTGATGAACGGCTCCACGGCGATCCATGATTTTGAGATCGCGATTGCCGGCTGCACCAGTGAGGATGTAGAGGCCGTCCTGCCCGACGGTCGCTTCGGCAGCGCGGAAGAAACCGGGCGCGAAATGAACGAGGCCATCCGCAATGGCGTGGCCGCCGGACTGGGTTGGGGCGAATCCCTCGGCCGCCATCTGCAATCCATTGCCGTCCCGGAATTTGCGCCGCACAGCCTGCTCTTTGAGGCTTACCGCGCCGGCGTGCCGGTCACCGTCCACGCGGCCATCGGCACGGATACCCCTCATACCCACCCCGCCGTCGATGCGGCCGCGCTCGGCGTCGCCACCCATCAGGATTTCCGGCTCTTCGCCCGGTTGGTCGCCATGCTCGATGGCGGCGGCGTCTACATCAATCTAGGCTCTGCTGTTGTGCTGCCGGAGGTCTTTCTCAAAGCCATTTCGCTCGTCCGTAATCTGGGCCATGAGGTGAAAGGCTTCCACACGGCGAATTTCGATTTTCTGCAGCACTACCGGCCCACCGTCAACGTCGTCAAGCGCCCGCACGCCGGCGCGGGCGGAAGCGGCATTGCCCTCACGGGGCATCACGAGATCATGGTGCCCCTGCTCGCCGCCATCCTCATTGAAGGGGATGCCGCATGAGCGCTCCGCTCCTTCCGGAGGATCCCGTCTCGCCATCCTCTGGTCCGTCCCTCCCGGATCCGTCGGCCGCGCCCGAGGGCGATCTCGCCAGCCGGATCCGTATCCTGGGTGATGCATCTCTCCCGGATGGCCCGCGGTTCTCGATCACGGAGCCCCCGCCCGCCCGGCCCTATCCCTTCTGGGGATGGCTCGATCTGCTGCTCTTTGTGGTGATCCTCGTCGCCTCCATGCTCGGAGCCGCGATCCTGGTTTCCGGTTTCAATTTCGGCATCGTCGCCGCCGGCTATCCGCACTACTCCCTGAGCCTCGCGCAGGTTGCCGTGCTGCTCCAGTTGGCGGGGTTCGGTCCGGCGCTTTTCTTGCTTTCCCGTATTCTCCGGGCGCGCTACGGCCAGAGCCTTCGCGCCGCCGTGCAGCTCACGCCGATGCGCCAGGTTGGGCTCTATGCCGGAATCGGTCTCGCCACCGCGATGCTCGTCTCCGCCCTCAACATCGTCTTTAAGCTCCAGGATCTGGACATGCCCATGAACGAGTTGATCAAGTCGGATGCGGACCTCTTTGCCATCGGCATCGCCGCCTTCACCTTCGGCCCGCTCTTTGAAGAGATCATTTTCCGGGGCTTCCTCCAGCCCCTGTTCGTCAAAGCCATCGGCCCCGCCGCCGGTATCCTCGCCACTTCCATCCTCTTCGCGCTGCCTCATGGCGCGCAGTATGGCTGGCACTGGGAGTTGGTCCTCATCATCACGATTGCCGGATTGGTTTTCGGGGTCGTCCGCTGGCGCGCGCAATCCACCACCGCCTCCACCATCGCCCACGCCACCTATAACGGTTTGCTGCTGATGGGTGCGGTCATCCAGCGCCTGCAGGGAAACGGCTGATCCCCGTGCGCGTCGCTCCTCCGCCTCTCAGCCCGCCTGTGCCAGACGCGACGCGAGTTCCACGAACGTTCTCACGGCCACGCCCGTGGGCCCTTTGGGCATGGATGGTTTTTGCGTTTCGAGCCACGCCGTACCCGCGATATCGAGATGCGCCCACGGTGTATCCTCGGCGAACTCCTCCAGGAATTTCGCCGCCGTGCACGCGCCGCCCCAGCGCCCGCCCACATTGGCGATATCCGCGAAATCGCTTTTCAGATATTCCCGGTATTCCGCGTCCAGCGGCATCGGCCAGAATCGTTCGCCCGCCGCTTTCGCCGCATCGGCCACTCTGGATTCAAAATCCTTGTTGTTGCTGAACAAGCCCACATGCTCGTAGCCGAGCGCCACCACCACCGCCCCGGTCAGCGTTGCCGCGTCCACCAGATGCGTACATCCTTGCCGCTTGGCGTATGTAATGGCGTCGGCCAAAATCAGGCGGCCCTCCGCATCCGTGTTCAAGACCTCGATCGTCTTGCCGGAGAGCGACTTCAGAATGTCCCCGGGTCGCATTGCCCGCCCCCCCGGCATGTTCTCCACCATCGGGAGGAATGCCGAAACCCGCACGTGCGGCTTCAATGCGGCAATCGCCTTCATCGCTCCCAGCACCGCCGCGCCGCCCGCCATGTCGTATTTCATCTTCTCCATGCCATCGGCGGGCTTGATCGAGATGCCGCCCGAATCGAAGGTCACGGCTTTTCCGATCAGCGCCAGGTGGATGTCCGTTGCGGCCTGCTCCGGCTTATAGCTCAAGTGGGCAAAGAAGGGAGGCTCTTCGCTGCCCGCGGCCACTCCCAGCAGCGCGCCCATGCCCAGCTCCTCCATCTGTCCCCGATAGAGGATGTCGATCTCCAGTCCGCTTGTCTGCGCCAGGTCCTTCGCCTTCTCCATCAGCGCGCGGGGCGGCAGCAGGTTCCCCGGCATATTGGCCAGGCTCCGCGCGTAGTTTTGCGCCTCGCCCAGGATGCGTCCCTTCGTCAGCGAACCCTGGAAGTTGGCCGAACCCGCTTCGGTGGCAATGCGGAAGAGCGCGAAGATCTTCTCGTCCTTATCGGCGGTCTTGTATTCGTTCACCTCGAAATCGCCCGTCAACGCCCCGCAAGCAATCGCGGCGACATTCTCCTCCGTCGCCGTCATCGGGTCCAGGCACAAGGTCGCATCCAGAATCGATTTCTGCTTCAGCGTCCGCACCGCCGTTGCCGCCACCTGCCCGAAGAGCGTCGGTGTCATCTCCTCGCGCTCCCCGCAGCCCACCAGCAGCACCCGCTGGGCCCGCACCCCGTAGATGCGGTGGAGCAGCAGCGTATCGTGGGCTTTCGCCTTGAACTCGCCCGTCCGGTACAGCTCCCGCAGCATGCCGCCCGTCGCCCGGTCCGCTTCCTCCATTACGCTCGAATGCAGATCGTTCGACCCCTTCTTCACCGCGTATCCCGGCAGCACCAGGCATCCGGCCAGGATTTCCGTCGCCTTCGCATCCAGCAGTTCGAGATTCATGCCTTGCTCCTCCGTCAAACTCTATCGCAACCGGCCCGCGCGCACGGCGTCTTAGCGGTACTTGTCGCGCACCGCCCGCATCGCCTGCCGCGCCTCGCTCTCCATGGTCTTGTTTCGTTCCGCTTCTCTCTTATCGTGCAGTTGCTTGCCCTTCGCAACGCAGATCTCAATCTTGATGCGGCCGTTCTTCAGGTAGAGCTTCGTGGGGATCAGCGCCAGCCCCTTCTCCCGCGTCTTCTGCAGAAGTTTGTCGATCTCCGCCCGGTGCAGCAGCAGCTTCCGGTCCCGCCCCGGCAGGTGATTCATGATGTTGCCGTGGGAGTATTCGCTGATGTGCGCATTTACCAGCCACGCCTCGTTGTTGGTCACCCGCGCGTACGCTTCGCGCAGTTGCACCTTGCCCGCCCGCGCCGCCTTCACCTCTGTGCCGGTGAGAGCCATCCCCGCTTCGAAGCCCTCCAGCAGATGGTAGTCGTGCCGCGCCTTGCGGTTCTCGCTCAGTATCTTGATCGAACTCTTTTGCTCTGCCAAGGGAAATCCTAGTCGTTGGTCTCGTCCCGCGCCCCGCTCCGGCGAAGGCCCTCGTCTTCGCCCGGCAAGTTTGTTCTCCACGGGAGGCCGCTGGAAGGCGTCTTTTCCTTCGTAGAGGGTCCGCGCCTCTTTCGTAGCCGTATTTTAGCACGCGGGCAACCAGGTGGATGTCGCTCTTTCCATGACTAACAAATTCAGAATCAAGCACTTAGCGTGCTGGGTCGCTCTTCTTGCGGCGCTGGTGGGCCTCACACTTCCCGGCCCGGCGCGTACCCGCAAGGGCGACAAGCTCTTCACCGAGGCCCGCGCCGCCGAAGCCACCCGCGATTACCTCAAGGCCTACGATCTCTACCAGCAGGCACTCAAGGAAGATCCCGGCGACACCCGCTATCAGCTTGCCTATGAGCGCACTCGCTTCCGCGCCGCCCAGGAGCATCTCAAGCAGGGCCAGCAACTCCGCAAGCAGCACCAGTATCAGGAAGCTGCCGCCGCCCTCGAAAAGGCCATTCTGGTGGACCCCTCCCTCGATATCGCCCGCCAGGAACTCGACGAGGTGCGCGAGTTGATCCGTAAGGAAGAGGCGCGGAAAACGCCCTCCGGGGAAGGGGCCTCCGCCCCGGCCAAAACCAGGGAGGAACTGGCCGAAGAACGTCGCCAGCAGTTGCTCGAATCCCTCCAGGCCCCGCCCGAATTGAAACCGATCTCCCGCAAGCCCCTCAATCTGGTGATCAACAACCAGACGCCCAAGGTTATTTTTGAGACCGTCGGAAAGCTCGCTGGAATCAACGTGCTGTTTGACCCGCAGTTTCTGCAGCAGTCCTCCAACACCCGACGCGACATCCAGTTGGTGAATGCGTCCCTCGAACAGTCCCTTGATTACGTCGCTCTGCTCACGAAAACCTTCTGGAAGCCCGTCACGGAGAACGCCATCTTCGTCACCCAGGACGACCCGAACAAACGGCGTGAGTACGCGAATTGGGTCGTCAAGGTCTTCTACCTCCGCAACGTCAACGGCGCTCAGGAACTCACTGAAATCGCCAACAACATCCGCCAGGTCACCAATTCGCGCTTCCTTTTCCCCGTGCCCAGCCAGAACGCCCTCGTCGTCCGGGCGGAAAAGGACCAGGTTCTCCTGATCGAAAAGCTCGTCAACGATCTCGATAAGCCCAAGCCCGAAGTCGTCATCGATGTCATGGTCTTCGAGGCCAGCCGCAATAAGACCCGCGACCTCGTTTCGAGCTTTCTCAGTGGCACCACCAATGGCCTCAGCATTCCCTTCGGCTTCACCCCGCGCGCCGGCCTCGCGCTGCCTGGCGCTTCCACCGGCACGGGTACCGGCGCCTCCGCCGCCGCCGACCCCTCCCCCGCCACCAACGCCATCCGTCTCGGGCAGATCACGCGCCTCTCCACCAACGATTTCTCCGTCAGCCTGCCCAACGCCGTCTTCAGCGCGTTGATGTCGGATAACACAACACGCCTCATCCAGTCTCCCCAGTTGCGCGCGCTCGACGGTCTCGAAGCCACCCTCAAGGTCGGCAGCCAGGTGCCCATCGCACAAGGCGCGTTCACGTCGGGCATCGGAGGCGGCACCGGCGGCTTGCCCTTTGCCAATACCCAGTTCAACTTCCAGCAGGTGGGTACGGAAGTCGTCGCCACCCCCCGCGTGATGGGCAACGACGAAGTCTACCTGAAGCTGCGTATCACCATCTCAAGCGTCCTCGAGCGCATCGATGTGGGCGGCGTGCAACAGCCCGTCATCGGCAACCGCGAGATCAACCACGAAGTCCGCCTGCGCGCGGGAGAGGTGAACCTGATCGGCGGTCTCATGAGCCAGGAAGATACACGCAACCTCTCCGGAACCGCCGGTTTGGCCAACATCCCTATCCTCGGCCGTCTCTTCAGTGGCGAATCCGTCATCAAGCGGGATCAGGAAGTCTTCATTGCTCTGGTCCCCCGCATCATCCGCAAGTTCCAGGTCGATGAAGAAAACACCCGCGCCGTCGCCGCCGGGACTGACCAGATCATCAAGCTCAACTATGAGGCGGTGGCCGCCGGGGAAGACGCCGCCGGCGCCGCCTCCGTGCCTCCCGCGCCCCAGCCCCCTCCAGCGCCCCAGTCCCCTCCAGCACCACAGTCCCCGGCCGCGCCCGCAGTCCTAATTCCGGGAGTTCCCGTCGTCGGTGCCCCCGCCGAAGGAACTGCCCCGGCCCTTCCGCCCCCGGTGGCTCAGCCCCCCGTCGCGGAGCCGGGCGCGCCGCCCGCTCCGGGTCCGGAAAATGGCTCCGCCGCCTCCACCCGTGGCGCGGCCGGCTACTCACGGTCCGCTCCGGGCGTCGAAGCGGCGGGGCCGGGGCGTTCCGGTCGTGGCATCGCAAGTGAACGCGCCGCCGCGGCCGCCCAGATCGGCGGCCAGAACGTGGGGCTCCCGGAAATTGCCAAAATGGCCGGGCAGGGCGCTGCCTCATCCGCCACCCTTCGCTTCTCTCCCCCGGGTCTCGTCGTGCAAACCGGATCCACCTTCACGCTGGTGCTCGATAGCCAGCAGCTTCAGGATTTTCACGGTGCCTCCATGCGCGTCGGCTTTGATCCCAAAATCCTGCAATTGAAAGACGTCCGGCAAGGTTCGCTTCTTTCGGCCAGCGGCAAAAACTTCAGCCTGGAAACCAGGCCCGATGCCGCCGCGGGCGGCGTCGCCGTAACCATTTCGCTTCCCTCCGGCGAGGCCGGCGTAACGGCTAACGGATCTTTGGCCGTCCTTCAGTTTGAAGCGGTCGGCGTCGGCGGTACGGCGGTGGAGCTTGCCGGGCTCGCGCTCCGCAACTCGAAGGCGGAAGTCATCACGGCCGCTTCTCCGGTTGCCACCATCCGGGTGCAATAAGCGATGCCTCAGACAACCCCAGCCCGCAACGAACGGAGGCGCCGCCGTCAGCGCGGGCTCACTCTCGTGGAGCTGATTGTCGCCTTCACCATCCTGACGCTGCTCACCTCCATGGCCGTTCCCCTCGCCCGCTACCGCGTCCAGCGGGAGAAGGAGCGCCTCCTCCGCCAGCACCTCACGGAGATCCGAACCGCGATCGACCGCTACAAGGATATGGCCGATCAGGGTCTCCTCGGCCGCATCGATCAGCAGACATACGGTTATCCCGAATCGCTCGACCAACTCGTCGAGGGCGTGGAACTGGCGGACAAGACGAAAGTCCGCTTCCTCCGCCGCATCCCCGTCGACCCGATGACCCGCTCGAAGGATTGGGGCTTGCGCAGCATGCAGGACGATCCCGGCTCGCTCTCCTGGGGCGGCCAGAACCTCTTCGATGTCTATACCAAGAGCTACGACCGCGCGCCCGACGGCACGCCCTATTCGGAATGGTGACGCCATGCTAAGACGCTACTCCCGCCGCGGCTTCACCCTCGTCGAACTGCTGATCGTGATGACGATCCTTTCCATCCTCATCTCGATGGCCGTGCCCATCTATCAGCGTTCCATCCAGCGCGCCAAGGAATCCGTCCTGAAGCAGAACCTGTTCACCCTCCGTACGGTCATCGACGAGTACACCTACGATAAGCAGCGCGCGCCCCAATCCCTCCAGGACCTCGTGGAGTACGGCTACCTCCGCGAAATTCCGGTGGACCCCATCGTCGGCTCGCGCACGGATTGGGTGATTGTCATGGAAGACGCCGTCGCCTCCGTCGATCAGACCTCCCCCGGCATCTTCGACGTCAAAAGCCCCTCCGGCGACGTCAGCCTCGAGGGCACACCCTATAACGAGTGGTGACGCAGCAACGCCGCGCTTTTATCCTCAACGCCACCCACCGTCTTCCCTGGCGCGCCGCCTTTTCTCGGGCAGCCCTCTGCTCTCGGCTTGCCGATGCATTGGTTACTTTTTACGTACTTGATAGTTGAATCGGGAACTTTTTTCACCCCCGCCCTCCCCACTTTGGGGGTAGTTCTCGGGCAATGCCGTCGTCTTCGCTGCAAACGATGCTGTTAACACGGAAGCACTTAGGCGCGCGTGGGGAAAAATCGGCTGGTTTGGAACCGAACGTGCTCACCTATTCGGCGGAATAGGCATTAATAAAAAGAACCGCCCGGGCGGAAGTGAGGCTGGGTACGGAAGCCCGGGCGGGAAGTTGCTAATCAGGCACCTTTCGCTCAAATTGTATCTGAAACGATAGGCGATGGGGGGAGATTATATCCCTTCATCGCATCTTTTTGCAGTTGTTTCGTCTTTAGGCTCTCTTTTCTCCCGATTTTTCGTGAACATTTCCCAAATAGCCTCCCTCGTTGCAACCCCTTTGCATCGAGGCGGGCGCGTTCCGCTGCCTGGGCGCGCCGCGGCGCTGTCGCCGGGCCTCTACCGCTGCTTCTCTCGTTCAAGCGCGTAGGTCAGCGATGCCGCGGGCACGTCCCATTTCATCGTTGCCTTGTTTCCCAAAAATCCCAGATCCTTCACGCCCTGGCGCGTCGTGTAATAGCCGTCCGTAATCATCCGCCGCGCCAGCGCAAAGAATTCGATCCCCGGCCGAAGCGCCGCGGAGTCGTTCTTCGTGTAAGCAATCAGGTCGAGCATCGCGGTTTGTTCTCCGGGCGCCGCCTCGGCAAACTTCTTGCCGTATTTCGAAAGCATCGCTCCGTCCAGCCACAGGATGCCGCCCGTGTATTCGTTGCCGATCTCGTCCGCCTTGCTGCAGATCAGGTCGATGAACTCGTGCGCTCCCACGTCGGCCGCGCTCGGCCCGCCCTCGTCCGCGGGAATCGTCAGCTCCGCCAGCCGCTTCATCGTCGCCATTTCATGGGCCGTGAAGAACTTCGCCTTGTAGACGCCCGTCGCCTTTTTCTCCGCGCTCACCTGGTGGTGCGCGTGTTCCTGCGCTTCGAGGGAAGCCGCTCCCGCCGTCACCGCCGTCGCCACGCCCAGGCCGTGAAAGAAACCTCGCCGGGAGACGTTCTCCCCGCTCTCGTTCCGCGCTTCGTTAGACATTGCCTTTCCTCATCTCCTCGGCCAGATAATCCGACGCCCTCCACGCCAATGCGCAGATCGTCAAAGTGGGGTTCTTGTCGGGATTGCTCACAAACCCCGCTGCGTCCGCCACGAACAGGTTCTTCACGTCGTGGGATTGGTTGTAGCCGTTCAGCGCCGAGGTCTTGGGGTCCTTCCCCATGCGCACCGTGCCCAGTTCATGGATAATCGCGCCCGGCACGGAGATTTCCGGCGTCTCGAGGCTCGGCTTGTTCGCTCCCAGCAGCTTGCCGCCCATACGGTCGAAAATCTCCGCGAAGGTCTGCTGCATGTGCTTGGCCTGCCGCAGTTCGTGCTCGCTCCACTCGAAATGGAACCGCAGCACCGGGATGCCCCAGCGATCCACCACCTTCGGGTCGATGTCGCAGAACGATTTCTCGTTCGGGATCATCTCGCCCCGCCCGCTCAGGCCGACGTAGCATCCGTACTCGCGCCGGATCGCTTCCTTCAGGCCCTTGCCGTAACCCTGCGTCCGCGCACAGGTGCCGTAGGCCCCGCCCAGCGAAGGAATGCCGTAGCCCCCGCCGATCTCCACGTGGTAGCCGCGCGGAAAATCCTTCTTCTTGTCTTCCAAACCCCACCACGGAATGTAAAGATGCCCGCCGCCCATGCCGTCCGAATCGTAGTGCGGCATCCCTTCGAGCGTCGGCACGTAGCCCGACATGTCGCGGCCCACCGAATCCATCAGGTAGCGGCCGATCACCCCCGAACTGTTGCCCAGCCCGTTCGGATGCCTCGGCGATTTCGAGTTCAGCAGCAACCGCGCGGATTCGCACGCGCTCGCCGCCACCACGCACACCCGGCACCGGATCTGCTTCTCCTCCCGCGTCTCCGTATCCACATAGGAGATGGCCTTCACCAGCCCCTTCTCGTCGGTAATCAGCTCGCGCACCATCGCGTTGCAGATCACATTCAGATTGCCCGTCTTCATCGCCGGGAAAATGTCCACTTGGCTCGACGAGTAGTTCGACGCCGAAATGCAGCCCCGCCCGCATTCTCCGCAGTAGTGGCAAGCCGCCCGGCCGTTGTGGTTCTTCGTGATGATCGCCAGCCGCGCCGGAACCGCCCGGATCCCCATCGGCTTCGCCGCATCCCGCACCAGCACCTCATGCACCCGCGGCGGCGGGCACGGCATGAACTTGCCGTCCGGAGCGCTCCGGATGCCCTCGATGCTCCCCGTCACGCCGATGAACTCTTCCGCCAGATCGTAATACGGAGCCACATCCTCGTAGGAGATCGGCCAGTCCCAGCCCAGCCCGTCGAAGCTGCGCGGCTTGAAGTCGTAGTCCGCGAAGCGCAGGCTGATCCGTCCGTAATGGTTGGTCCGCCCGCCCAGAATCCGCGAGCGAAACCAGCGGAACTGCGATCCCTTCGCCACCGTGTAGGGCTCGCCGGGCATGTCCCAGTATCCGTTCGGCGCCGCGAAATACCCCCACTGCATCTTCCCCGTGTAGTATTCCGCCGCTTCCCCCGCCCCCCGGTGATCGTAGTCGTAGGGCATCTTGTGCTCTTTGAAGTCCTTCGCCGGCGTCAGCATCCGCCCCGCCTCGAGCATCGTCACCTTGATGCCCTTCCGTGCCAGCACCCGCGCCACCGTGCCCCCGCCCGCGCCGGACCCGATCACCACCACGTCATGCACAGCCGCCGACCGCTTCGCTTGAAACATGTCCGTATTGAATCACAGCAAGAGACTGCACGAAAGCGTATAGTTCCCCGCTAACCCGCAAACCGTTCGGGACCGCACCCGCACAAACTCCCGCACATCCCCGGTTGCGTGAGTGGCGCGGCAGATCCTGGAACGGCCGCCAAAGCTGCTGCCAGCTTCAGGAAGAGAAGACCCCGATGCGGAATTCGGCCAGCTTGGATCGCTATGCCGCCACTCCGCCGCGCCACGTCTGTGGTGCAACACCTCCAGACCTACGCTCGAAGCACCTTCCCGCCAGGCGTTCCGCAACCCGCCCGCCCCATCGGGGAACGGAACCCCCTTCGCATATCCACCCGGGAAGCCGGAAGGTGGGCATAAGCAGACAGCGGCACCCGGCACCTATTGAGGGTACCCACTGCCATCAATCCATGCGTCGCCGCACCACACCTCGAGCCCGTCTACACCGGAACATCCGAAGTCCGCAGCGGACTGCTATGCCAACGCTAGCCACGAGGTCGTCGCATCCGCGATAGGCAATGAGTGGCTAGGCGCGGCAGGGCAACTTGATAAACTCACTTCATCCTGGATGCTGGGGAATGCCGCGAACGTTCTTCGCGGCTCTGGCATCGGAGCGGTCAGTCTGCCAAGCATTGGAGAAGACAGGAGATTGGGCAGTATGGTTGACGTACGCGCGAAAGAGAAGCTGCGAAAGCTTTACAAGCCTCGTCGAGTCAAACTGCTCTTTGTCGGTGAGTCTGTGCCTGCGAGCGGGAAGTTCTTTTACCAGGAAGACTCAAATCTGTTCATCCACACGAAGGAGGCCTTCCGTAAGGCTCGCCTCTATTCTCCCACTCAAGAGGAGGATTTCCTCTCGGTGTTTTCCCGGCTCGGCTGCTACTTGGTCGATCTCTGCGATGTCCCTGTCAATGGGAAGGAGATTAGCGATCGCGAAAGACGGGAAGCATGGTGCATCGGCGTGCCTAGGTTAGCCCGGGAGATAGAAACTCTTGATCCGGCCGCCGTGCTGGTAACACCCCTCATGATCTGTAACGAAGTGAAGAGGGCTCTGGCTCTAGCCGGGCGGGAATCAGTCCCATTCCACAGCTTCCCATTTCCCGCTCGCAGCGGACAGAACAAGACCGACTACGAAAAGCAGCTTTCAGACGTGCTTTGCGAACTCGTCCGGAAGGGGCTGATCGGCCCTCTTTAACAATTCGCCCTGGATGAGATTGTTTGGATCGGATTGTTGCCATCAGGCAACTCAGTGCCCATCATGGGCGAGCCCAGCCGCGGCGCAGGGTGGCGGTTGGCCGCTCCGGGAACCGAAAAACACTGTGCCCGGGCTTCCGTCGCGGGCTCGGCAGGCACCTCGTTTTCTCTGCGACAAAGCGCAGTCTCCAGCGAGATTCAGCCGTTTCGTCCGTCTACTCTTCAAATTCGCTTCCGGGGCGCGCCGGATGGCTTCCACCGGTACCCGTTCAGCCCGCGCGAACTCACCCACGCCCAGTTCAGCTTCGTCTTGATCCACGGGTTGGGAAACTTTGCTGAACGGACGGCTTGCGAACCGTTGAGCATCCCTCCGGACTCCCCGTAAGGGCGGTGCAGTCGGTCGGCCACTCGGCGCCAACGGTTCGCGCCGGCACATCCGTGGCGATCTTGGATGTACCGGCAAGCCCCTACGGCTTGAGCGGCGTTCGTCGCCGCGGACCGAGCGCAACGCCGAACAGTATCGTCGAGACCAGAATCAACGAGGATGGTTCAGGCACCTCGGTTGCCGTGCTCAGGGCGAAAGCGCGGTCATCGCGCACGGCGAAATAGGTTGAATCAGTTCCCGAGTATTGCTGAGCCGTTCCGCCGCTGCTCGCTCTGCCCCAACCCCATTGCGCTTCCGCTCCGCTCGGGAGCGGCGAGAACGCAACAATTCTGAGCCAATACGTGGTGCCGGAGGTCGCGCCAAACGCAACTGGCAAGTCGACCCAGTAGTCGAATATGGTGTGCTTGCTTCCACTAACCGTTTCTGTCCCCACCAGGCTTTCATGGGCTTGGCCGGGCGTGAAGCTGTACCCGGCCAGCCGCGTACCCGGATTGCCCGCGTTGTCGGAGAAGAACTCGATTCCAAATCCGGTTGCGTTCGTCGCCGGAACTTCCGCTGGGTCCGCCAGCAAATTGAAATAATGCCCCCTCCAGTGGACATCCGCAATGGACGCGTCCACCGTCAGCGCAAAGTCATCGAAGACGTTGTAGCCGAAATAGGCGACGTCTGGAAAATACTGCGACGTCGAGGGCAACACCGCCGGTGAGACGGGCGGCTGTTCGTAAATTATCTGGTCTGCCAATGCGATCGTCGGCACGATGAGAAGGAGAGCGACAACCAGAAGACGAATCGAGATACTTCGCATGTTTGAATCCCCAGTTCCAAACCCGTTCGCACTCTCACCCTCCGGTGGCAGCATCCAATGCCCGAATTACGTCATTCCACCGGGGAGATGACAATGATTCAATCTGCGATTCATACTATTCGACCTGAACCCGCCTGGAAAGGTTCAATTTTCAGATAGTACTAATCTTCACTGAAGAGCTTGGTTAGTTCATGGCTCCGCGTCACTCTCCAAACAAAATCAAGCTCACAGCCCATTCAGGGAAGGAGCAATTTATACGATAGGCTACGATCTGGCCCGGCGGAGATTCGCGGAGATTTCAGCGATACTGCGACGTACGCCCTTGTCTGTGTAACTTGGTCGAGAAGCGCCTGAGCCAGATTCCTTCCGCCCCCCTCGGCATCAGCGCTCACCACATCCGCCGTCGCGTCGGCTGCCAAAAGCGATTCGCCGGGAATCCTACCCGCCCGCATCTCGTTTCCCGCCGCAAATCGCCGCACAACGTCCGTGGCGTGCAACGCCGGGAACCGCGGATGCAAGCACGATCACCAACGCCGCCACCCCACAAAAACAAAAAACGGGGGATTCCGCCGAAACGGAATCCCCCAAATCATGCCCTGCACCACAAACTTCGAACTCGCTCAAGCTCGCCCGGCCCCTCCCGCCATGGGTGGGAGGGCCGCCGGCAAATCAATCCAGCGTCGCAAACTCCCCGACCGTTCAAGCCACCGCCGTGGAAAAGATCCCCAGCCGGTTGAAGATCGCCACGACGCGTCCGATAATGCCGACAACCAGCCGCGTCACGCTCTCTCTGGAATAGTCCTGGCCCAGCCCTTCGGTGATCGATTCATAGGCCTCTTCCACCACGCCAGTCACCAGTTCCAGCTTGTCCGCGCCCGACTTGGGCAGCGTAATATGCGCCTCGGCAGCCTTCACCGCGGCAAGAATCGCGGGAAACAACTGCAGCGCCAGAACGAAATACTTCATGCAGACTCCTTTCTCATTGCGGAGGGCACGTGCGCGCGCAGGCCCCGGCGATCCGCCGAGGAGCGTGGACCAATCAAGACGGCGGAACCCGGAACCTGTCGCGCTCGAAGCCGGCATCCCGCTCCCGAAAGAGCGTCCAGCCCCGGAAGCGGGCTGCGCCCTCGCGGCTCACTTCGTTCCGAGAATAAGAGACAAGGCAACGGTTCGAGCGGGGCCGCTCCCGCAAGCGCCGGAAAACACGGGAGATATATTCTCGAAACATTGGTGACCGCTCTTCCGGCGCATCCCGAAATCGAGGTTGATCCCGCACCTGGCGGACTCGCTCCGCCCCCCGGCGGACGCTCCGATTCGTCCCCGGTCGCGCCCGCCCTTCCCAATCCGGTTCCGCGAATCCGAATTTCTTTCCCGAATGGAATCAAGCGCTTCCATGTCCGAATTTCGGAGTCCATCTGTCCCGGCGAGTATCCTTGTCGCGGGTGAGGGGAACTCTGTCCCTTCCCCGAATCCAAAACCAACGAACACCAGGAGTCTTCCCATGGCCACTGCCAACCCCCTCCCCTTTCCGGCCCAGCCCGATTCCGCGGCAACCGATTTCAAACCCTGGCAGCACACCGTCATTGATCTGCTCACGCAGGGCGCATCCATCGTCGAGGCCATGGGCCACGTCGGCTACACCACCTGTGCTTTCTATAAAGCCTGTGACCGCAACAAAGAGTTCAAACGGCGGGCGCACCAGGCGCGGGAACTCTATCGCACCGAAACCGCCGAGGGGTTTCACACTGCCGAGGCCTATGCCCGTGCCCTTATTGATGCCACCATGCGCGACGAGCGGCTCCCCGCCAACCTGCGCCTCCGCGCCGCTCTTGCCATCCTGAATCGCAAGAGCGATCGCTGGCTCCCCAGCCCCATCCCGTTTCCACAGGACACCGCCAACACCATCGACAACATGGACACCATGGACAACTTGCGCTACTTCGTCAATCTGGACGGCGAGAACACCTCGGAGATGGACAGCGACACGGACACAGGCGCGCCCGCCGCTTCCCGCGAAACGCCGCTCGAAGTCCCCACCGGAGCTTCCATGGAAACCGTGGACAACGTGGACAAGGTGGACACCATGGACAACGTGGACACCGTGGACAACCTGGACAATACAGAGCCCGCCGCCTCCGATGAAGAAGAAGAGGAAATCGATCCCGATCTCGTCTACTGCCTGGGCAGCCGGGAGATGGCAGCTTCCTTCATGGAACTCCTGCGGGAGACGGCGTCACAGTCCCAATCGGGGCGAACCGAGGCGTCCGCGCAGCCAGGCGTCCCGCTGCCGGCTCCTCAAACGAAAGCGAATTCGTGCGGGATAGGCGAATAAGGGCGTGGTTGCTGTGAGTATTAGCGATCGCCGGGGCGTATCCCGCTGGGGTTCCGCCCGCGCGGGCTCGGCTATTCCACCGTTCCAATCACCGTAACGGTGATCTCGCGGTTGCGCGGCCGGTCGTCGAAATTGCACAGGACAATCTGCTGCCAGGTGCCCAGCCCAAGCATGGTCTCGGTCACCGGATAGCTCCGCGAGGTCCCCACGAGTGCGCTGCGCAGATGGGCGCTGCCGTTCTCGTCGCCCCACCGCGCGTTGTGCGCGTAAAACTGGTTCGGAGGCGCAATCTGGTCGAGGGCCCGGCGCAGATCCGCCAGCGTCCCCGGCTCATATTCAATCGTCGTGATCCCCAGCGTGGAGCCCTTGCCGGAAATGCTTGCCAGTCCGGTCCGGACCCCGCTCTCCCGCACCACCTGCTGCACCGCATCCGTGATATTCACAATGTCGGTGTCGGCGTCGGTGGAAATGGGAACGGAGCGTTGAAACACAATCATTCGCGACTCCATACTATACCTCTGAGGGTACGATAGAAAGGCCGTGACGCACCGGTTCCGGCGCAAAGCCGCCGGAGTCGCCGGTCGTCGTTCCCATAATCCCACGCCTGTGCCCTGAGGTATCCTAAGAGAGCCTCGCGGATGTGGCGAAATTGGCAGACGCGCCAGATTTAGGTTCTGGTACTCGAAAGAGTGTGTGGGTTCAAGTCCCTCCATCCGCACCACCCCAAACAGAATCGGGTCACTCGCCTGTGAATCGGAATTAAAGTACTGTTTTGAGTCGTTTCCACTCAACGCCTCGCAGTTTCTTATCCCACGTGCGCGAAATTCGGGTAAAATTCCGTTAAGAAGCAATGTCGATAGCGTATTTGCAATACGGGGGAGACCAGAAATTTCACCTGGAATCAGGCCGAATCTGCCAGATCGGGCGCAGTCTCTCGAACGAAGTCGTTGTCCAGGATGCGGAGGTCTCTCGCCATCACGCCACCGTCGAGGTGCGCGGAAATGAGTACATCCTCTCGGACGCGGGCAGCCGAAATGGAACCTCCCTCAATGGCGTCCGCATCAGCGGACCCGTGCGATTGAAGCACGAGGATCGCATCGAAATCGGCAATACGACCGTCACCTTCCGTCGGCCGGACGGTGGCCTCGGTCTCGGTGTATTTGGCGAAGAGGCCACCATTGCCGCCACTTATGCCCCGGCCTCCAAACTCAGCTTTGTGCTCTCGATGGCCGGCTTTGACAGCCTGGCGCAAAACGCGGATGCGGCGCGCTTGGAATCGGCTCTGCAAGCTTGCCGCAATCAGTTGGCCCAGGCGCTGGACCGGCATTCGATTCGCGACGTCCGCTATGCCGGCGATCTCGTCATTTGCAGTATTCAGGAAGAGTCCGGCGTCGTGGTGCGAGACCCGCTGGAGCGCGCCCTTCGCGCTGTGAGCGACCTCGCCATCGCCCTTGAACAACTGCCGGCGCATGCGGGCGTTATGGGCCGGATTCAGGTCGCCGGCGCCCTCTGGCTCCAGGATTCTCACGGCGCGGAAGACCCGGCGCTGTGCATGACCAACGCTCTCGCGCTTGCATCGGAGGCGGCAAGGAACGGAGGCGCGTCCTTCCTCCTGAATCGGGAGAGTTCCTCGCGCGTCCGCGGCTGGAGCGCCGCCAGCGAAAAGCTCCTCCAGGAATCCTCCGGGAGCGCGCCCCGCTTCCCCGGCGCGACCGCCTTGCAGTTGTTTCAGTTGCCTCAGGTCCTTCCGCTCTAGCGCCCGGCGTCGGCCGGCCCCCCGCTTGCGTCCTGGGCCTTGGCCGTTTCCTTGCGCCGGTACAACTGCCAGCGGCGCTGGTCTACTCTGCCTTGCCTTCGATCCCACCAGCAAAGCGGATAGCGGTACGTATAATCCCAAACCTTCTCGTAGTTCTGGTTCAACCCCCTTGGCATCTTTCCGCCGCTATCCCAAACCGCGTACCAATCCACGTCGGTCACATCGTCATACGCCGTGGCGGGCAGGCGGTCCCGGAAGTGAAGCGCGTGCGGATTTGTGGAATCCAATTGCCCCACCCAGTCGAGTTGCGGCAGGTAGAAGTGAATCATCATTCCTTGCACGTTACGGTAAACCACCAGGCGTTCCCCCGCTTTCGCATGCTCGCGAAGATACTCCACCACCGGGTAATCGATCGTCCTGTTCAGTGTGAACTGGCGTCCCACCATGCCATAGCTCGATTCGATGCTGTACGTAATGTTCGGCCAGATCAGCACCCCCGCCAGCAGGAGTGCCGCGAACGCTCGCTGGCACCGCCGGAACCACTCCGCCACCATCAGCCCCGTCAGTACCAGTGCGGCGGCCAGGACGTGATAGTAGTAGCGCGGGAGCCCCTTGTCCAGGCCTACGGCAATCGTCACCAGCACGGAGACCACAATCACGAGAATCGTCAGCAGCGTCATGCCGCTCAACGGGTCCATCGGGCGGCCGGGCCGCGGCCGTAGCCGAAGCACCGCGAACACCGTCAATCCTGCCACCAGCAGTTCGGCGAAGAGATAGAGCAGATAGTTCTCGGGGGAATGTTTCACTCCCAGGCCGTAGACGACCATCGCCCCTACCAGAACCGGAAGCAGCCACATTGGTCTCTCGGTTGGTATCGCTCCCGCTGCTCTCCTCCGCCGCAGGGTGAGGAAAGCGCGCAGCGCCGCGGCCGCCAGAACGAAGGTCAAGCCGATGGTGAGCCAAGTCAGCGCCGCGCTGCCTTTGGCGAAGAACACGGCCAGACCCAAGGCAAATATCAACCCCACTGTCCACAACGGCACACGCACCTCCGCCGAGGCATTCGCCACCCGTCTCTGGAAAAGGGAGAACACGCCAGGGATGAGGAAGAGCAGCGGCAGCATGCGAAAGTTTTCCTCGGAGTGCATGCCTCGCGCGCTGCGTAGCTTGTCCCAGACGCTCACGCTCGTGCTGCCCGCAAGCTGCGGCGCATCCACCCAGGTGGAGGCAAAATCGAAGTGGAACGAAAAGAACTCCGCGCCGAAGAGCACAGCCAGAATCGCCGTCATTGTCGCCCACCGGAACAGCAGTCTCCGGTCCTCCAGCAGCAACACGTATACGCACAGCGCGGAGTACATTCCCGCGAATCCGAGGTAATTCGAGAGGTACATTCCGGTGGACCACCCCGCCACCCGAAGGAACCAGCTCAGGCGGTTCGCGACTGCATGGTCCTCCAGATAGCGCAGGAACTCATAGAGCAGCAGAGATCCGAACAGGAAGACCAGCCCGTAATAGCGGGCCTGCCGGAACGCGGTAAGAAACCAGATCGAACTGAACGCAAGCAGCGGAAACAGCAGGGCAAGGTTCCCTCGCGGGTAGAGCCGCCGGCCGATCAGCCAGAGCACCCAGAGGCTGAGCAGGCCCACGATCGCAAACGGCAGCCGCGCCGTGAAGGTGCTGATGCCAAAGAGCTGAAAGACGAACGCCGACACGTAGAACTGCAGCCAGCCCTGCATGCCCGGCGTGAGGTGCTCGTTGAAGTCGTGGGCGTCGAACCCCTGGGCGGCCAGCGTCTTCCCGTCGAACACGAGCGGCAGCAGCGAGTGGTCGCGCACCATGGTGCGAGCCCAACTGGCCGTGGTCGCTTCATCCCGCCAGAGATACGCGCCGTCAAGCCTCCAGAAGAGGGACGCGAACGCGGCCGCCGCCACCAGCGCGACAAGGATCCAATTTTGCTTCTGAGTCACGGTCGATCTGCTTGTTTCCATCAGGCTTCCTGCGGGTATTTCCGGGGGCGTGCTTCGTCAAAGACAATCGCACTCGAAAAGTCTACCAGACCCGCCGCGGCCCCTATTGCGGATCCCCTGCCCCGTTTCCGCCCGGATGGATACAATGCACCTAAGCCGTCTTTTCGCGGCTGCCGAAACGCCTATTCGGCGTTTCGTTCCGTGCAACCGAGGTTTTCATTGATGCGTGCCACCATCCGCCCCCTGCTCCTCGCCGCCCTTCTGGCAATCGCCGCTCTCGCGCAACCGCTCCCCCGCGGGAATGAGGCGTTCCTTGCGGAGAAGCTCGCCCTGATCAAGCCCCGAATGCAGGCGGCCGTCGATCAGGGTTCCATTCCCGGCGCGGTATCGATGATCGTGAAGGATGGCAAGGTCGCCCATCTCGAAGCCGTCGGCTACGCGGATATTGAAGCGAAGAAGCCCATGCGGACGGACACCATCTTCCAGATCATGTCCATGACCAAGCCCATCACCGGCATTGCCGTCATGATCCTGATGGAGGAAGGCAAGCTCAGCGTCACGGATCCCGTCGAGCGCCACCTGCCCGAGTTCCGCAATCAATGGATGGTGAGCGAACGCGACGGCAACGCGCGGATGACGCTGGTTCGGCCCTCGCGCCCCATCACGATTCTCGATCTCCTCACCCACACTTCCGGCATGGCCGGTTTCATGCCCGAAGGCATGAGCGACTTCATGCGCACCATGGACCGCCCCCTGAATGAAGCCGTCGCCGCCTACGCGCAGGTGCCCCTCCAGTTTGAACCCGGCACGCGCTGGATGTATTCCAACATGGGCATTGACACCCTGGGCCGCATCGTCGAAGTGGTCTCCGGCATGAAGTACGAAGACTTCCTCAAACAGCGCGTCTTTGATCCGCTCGGCATGACGGATTCCTTCTTCTATCCCCCCGCCGCCAAGCGGGACCGCATCGCCATGGTCTACGGAAGGCGTGACGGAAAATGGGAGAGATCGGGTGCGGAGATCCTGGGTGGCGATCCCGCGAAGTTCCGGGCGGGAGCGAAGTATCCGGGGCCGTCCTTCGGCCTTTTCTCTACCGCCGAAGATCTCGCGCTGCTCACGCAGATGATGCTCAACGGCGGAACCCTGAACGGCAAGCGCATCCTCTCCCCGGCCACCGTGAAGATGATGACCACCGTCCAGAACGCCAAACTCGAACCCTCCGGCCACAACGTCGGGCAGGGTTACGGCCTGGCCTGGACCGTGGTGAAGGACCAGCGTTTTGAAGTCCTGCTTCGCCCCAAAGGCACCTACGGCCATGGCGGCGCTTTTGGCACCGATTACTGGGTGGACCCGGAACACAACCTCATCGGCGTCTTCCTGATCCAGTCCACCTCGGCCACCCGAAACGAAGAGCGCGTGCTCTCGCAGATGGCCGTCTCCGCCTTGAAGTAGCGCGCCGCGCGCCATTCAGGCGGGAACCGGTTTGCCGCCGGCGTCATCTGAATGTCGGTACGCGAGGGCCTGGCAAGGAAAGTGGACACGTAATGGCGAACGACAACTCCCCCACCATCACCGCAAGCACTACCCGTCTTCCCCTTTTGGCGGTCGTCGCCGGAATCCTGCTGTTGGTATCCTGCGCGTCGGACGCGCCCAAACCCGCCCCGGAGGTGGATGCCCAAGGCTCGGCGAAGATCCTCACCTTCTATCCCGGCCAGCCGGCGGTGGCCCCCGGCGATCAGGCGCAGGTCTGTTACGGCGTGGAGAATGCGGTGAGCGTTCGTCTGGAACCGCCGGTGGAACAAATCCGGCCGCTCACCACGAAGTGCATCTGGTTCAAGCCTTCCGGCTCCATGAAGCTCACGCTCGTCGCTGCCGGCGCGGACGGCAAGGACGTCCGCGCATCCATCGACATCACGGTGAAGGCGGGCGCGCCCCCCGCCACCCGCGTGCCCGCCGAAGCCCCTTCCGGCGCGGGCGAAGGCTCCCTGATCGAGACTTTCATCGCCACCGCCACCAGCATTCCTCCCGGCGGAGTTTCGACGGTCTGTTACGTCCTTCGGGAGCCCGCCGCCGTCGCCCTGGAACCGCCCTCCGGCGACCTCGGCAATGATCTTCGCAAGTGCGTTCTTCTTCGGCCCGTTACCACCACCACCTACACTCTCACTGCCCGGGCCGGGGAGAAGCGCGACAGCGCCACCGTTACCATTCGGGTGGAATAGCGCGGAATCGGCCCGTCGAGCGGGCAACACTCTACGCACTGCTCCTCCACATTGCGGCTTCTGGCATTTTCACGATAGACTTACCCGGTTTGAGACTGGATTGCCTAATGCGAATCGTGGGGGCCAACGCGTGAACCTATCCGCCGCCGATTACCTCATTCTTGTCCTGTATTTCGCTTTCACCATGGGCATCGGATGGCTGGTCAAGAAGACCGTCTCCAGCTCGAAAGACTTCCTCACCTCGGACCGGTCGGTCCCGGTCTGGATCACTTCTCTCGCCTTCATCGCCACCAATCTCGGCGCCCAGGAAGTGATCGGCATGTGCGCGTCCGGCGCGAAGTACGGCATCATGACGGCCCATTTCTACTGGATCGGCGCGATCCCCGCGATGGTCTTCGTCGGCATCTTCATGATGCCCTTTTACTGGAGCAGCAAGGCCCGCTCGGTGCCCGAGTATCTGAAGCTTCGTTTCGACGAGAAGACGCGCGGCCTGAATGCGATTACCTTCGCGATCATGACGATCTTTTCCTCCGGCATCTCGATGTACGCGCTCGGCCTGCTCTTCCAGATGGTGCTGGGCTGGACCTTTGAGCAATCGGTGCTGCTCTCGGCCGCCATTGTGCTCGTCTACACCTACCTCGGCGGCTTGACCAGCGCGATCTACAACGAGGTACTCCAGTTCTTCCTGATCGTGGTCGGCTTTGCGCCGCTGGCGATCCTCGCCGTGAACAAGGCGGGAGGCTGGGAAGGGATGAAGGCCAACCTCGATCCGGCAATGGTCCATTCCTGGAAGTACATGGGTCACGCCGCGGAGAATCCGATGGGGCTTGAGGTCGTCGGGCTCGCGATGGGCCTGGCCTTCGTGATGAGCTTCGGCTACTGGTGTACGAACTTCCTGGTGGTGCAGCGGGCCATGGCGGCGAATTCCTACGAAGCCGCGCGGAACACGCCGCTGATCGCCGCTTTCCCAAAGATGATGATGCCCTTCATCGTGATCGTTCCCGGCATGGCCGCGGTGGCGCTGGCCGCCAGCGTCTCCGGTTATCAAATGCCAGTGGGTCCGGACGGAAGCACCAACTACGATCTGGTCCTCACCACCATGATGTCGGAGTTCTATCCGAGCGGCATGCTCGGAATCGGCATCACCGCGCTACTTGCCTCGTTCATGTCGGGCATGGCGGGCAACGTCACCGCGTTCAACACCGTGTTCACCTACGATATCTATCAAAGCTACATCCGGAAGAACGCACCCGACGCCCACTACCTGTGGGTGGGCCGGATGACCACCATCGTGGGCACCATTCTCTCCATCGGCGCGGCCTATGTGGCGCGCCAGTACAACAACATCAACGACATCCTGCAGCTTGTCTTCAGCTTCGTGAACGCGCCGCTCCTCGGGACCTTTCTCCTCGGGATGTTCTGGAAGCGCACCACGGCGAATGGCGCGTTCTGGGGGCTGCTCCTGGGCACCTTTTCCGCCGCGGCCACCCACGGGCTCACCGTCGCGGAGAACAAGGGCGGCTGGCTTGGCGCCAGCGTCTGGGAGTTCTCCTCCAGCATGGCGCAGAACTTCTGGATCGCTATCGTCGCCTGGACGGTCTGCTTCGTGATGACCATCGCCATCAGCCTGGTGACCAGGCCGAAGACCGACGCGGAGCTGAAGGATCTCGTGATGGGCTTCACCGAGCATCCGCCGGAACTCGCGCTCCCCTGGTACCGCCGTCCCGTCGTGCTGGGTGTGATCGTCCTGGTTTGTTGCCTGATCTTCAACGTCTATTTCTGGTAGAAAACCATGAGCGACTTAAGAACTCCCGTTGGCATCCTCTTCCTCCTGTTCGGGATCATCGTAACCGCGCTGGGCCTGTTCGGCTCCCACAATACGGCGCCGCTCACGGAGGTAAACGTGAACCTCTACGTGGGTGTCTTTATGCTGCTCTTCGGCGGAGGAATGCTATGGATGGGATTGCGGAACGCCTCCTAGGCGCGCTAAGAGAGTCCGGCAATACGGCGCAAGCGCGTGTCTGTCGCGCCCCCGGACGTGTGAACCTCATCGGCGAACATACCGACTACAATCTGGGCTTCGTCATGCCGATTGCGCTTGACTTGGCCTGCACGGTGGCCGTCGCACCCCGCGCCGACGGCATCCTGCGCATCGTTTCCCTCAATATGGGGGAGGCGCGCGAAGTTCCCGTGGCGGATCTTGCCGCGCTCTCGCCGGCCGGGCATTGGAGCGATTACGTTCTGGGCGCGGCCAGGGAAGTGCTCGCCTTCGGCTGCCCGGTCGCCGCCGCGGATGTGGTGATCGAAAGCACCGTTCCGGTGGGCGCGGGGCTGAGCTCTTCCGCCGCCATCGAGGTGTCGAGCGCGCTCGCGTTTCTCGGCGGCCGCGCCATCGACAGGATGGAACTCGTCAAACTCGCGCGCCGCGCGGAGAACGACTTCGTCGGCATGCCCTGCGGCATCATGGACCAGTACATCTCCGTCTTCGGCGAGGAAGGGCGCGCCATTCTCATCGATTGCCGCGATCTATCCCGCGAAGCCGTGCCGCTCCCCTTCGATGTGAGGGTCGTGGCTGTGAACTCGATGGTGAAGCACGAACTCGGTTCCACCGCTTACGCCGCGCGGGTGCGGGAGTGCGCCGAAGCGGTGGCGGTTTTCAATGAGCGCATCGGCGGCATCGCTTCGCTGCGCGATGTGAACGCGGAACAGTATACCCATTGGGACGAATACATCCCGGAAGTGCCGCGCCGCCGGGCCCGCCACGTCATCAGCGAGAATGAGCGTGTGCTTGCCTTCCGTGACGCGTGCGAGCGCCACGACAAGCAGGAGATGGGGGCGCTCTTCTTTGAATCCCACAAGAGCATGCGGGACGATTACGAAATCTCCTGCGAGGAAATCGACTTCCTGGTTGATACGGCAGTGGCCTTTGACGGCTGCTACGGGGCGCGCATGACCGGCGGAGGCTTCGGGGGTTGCACGGTGAATCTGCTGCGCGCGGATGCCGTTGATCGCTTTCGGGCGAAGATCGACCGCGCATACCGCAAACGCTTCGGCATCACGCCGGTCTTTTACGAGTGCCACCCGGCCGAGGGCGCGCGGGAAATCACGATCGCCTGAGGGCGAGGGCCGGAAGGCCCACGGCGGCAGCCGCGCGAGCCTACGGAGCTTTCTTCGGTTCCGGCTCGTTCTCGTGCGCCGAATACTGGCTCTGCGGGGGCTTCAACCTAATGGCAACGGTGCGCGATTCCTCGTAAATCTCGTGGTATTCGCCGTAAGTCTGAAAGCCCTTGGCGATCACCTGAATCAGAATCTTTCCCTGCGGAATGGGCGGCACCACGATCTTGCCCTGGTTCGAAGTCCGAAGCTGGTAGGAAGTCAGGACCTTCTTCCCCAGCTTGACAATGGAACGGCCCTCGACAAAGCGCACCACTACCGATGCCCTGGGGATGGGCTTGTCTTTGAGCGTCATCACCTCCACGGTGATGGTGGTCATATCCGAGTCGTCTTCCGCCAGCGCCGGGAGCGCCAGCGCAAAAGCGAGGGCAAGCAGCGGCAGGGCGGCAATCATACGGCGCATTCTCCGATTATCGCAAACCATTCGGGCGGCAATTCCTTTCAGCGGTTCGTTAGCGTGCAGGCGGAGCCGGCCCGGCACCGCCGGTTCCGGGCAATCCAGCGGTAAAGCGCCTCGCCGGCGGGGTTCCCAAGCGGGCTCAGCGCAAGTGCCGCGAACAGGGCCAGGCCCAGTGCGGGCGGGCGAAGATCGGCGCTGGTGAAAGCGGCGGCAACCAGCGCGGCGGCGGCCGCATAAAGCAACGGAAGCCGGAACAGAACCCGCTTGACGGCATGCCATCCGCCCCATTGCCGACCCTTTCGCACCAGTACGGCTTGCGACAGAGTGCGGCTCTCCGCAAGCCCCCGGTTTCGCGCCTCGGCGCTTTGGAGCGGAACGAAACGGAGCAGCCGAAGCCAATCGAGCCCGCGCGCCGCCCTCACCCACCGCCGGCAGAAGGCGCAATCGGAATCAAAGTAAAGGCTGGCTTGCTCGGGGTACACCGTACCAATCCTCAAGGGGCCGTCACCGTCCGGAAAGCGGCGCGCGCCCGCGCACAAACTCGCGGCCGACGCCCTTCCCGCTCAGGATGCCCTCCGCCGCGCGGTAACCGCTGATGACGGCACCCTCCATCGTGGAGGGCCAACCGGTGTTGGTCCACTCTCCGGCCAGAAAGAAATTGGAGTACACCGTCCGCGCGCCCGGGCGCTGGCTCTCAAAACCCGGAGACGCGACGAAGGTGGCCCGCGTTTCCCGGATCACATGCGCGGAGAGCAAGGTCGCCTCTCGCACGCGCGGCTCAAACTCGCCGAGTTCCGCCACGGCCAGGGCGACGATGTCCTCCCGTTTCATCAGTGCCAGGGAGTGCGCCGCGCTCACCACCAGGCTCAGCGCGCGGCCGCCGTCTCTCGAAAAGTACCAGTGGAGCGTCCGATCGAGCAGCGCGGCGTGGGGCAGATCGGTAACCGGCCGGTCAAAGCGAAGGTGGATGCCCGCGATCGGCGAGTGCCGGAAGCCGTCGATGCGCAGGCCCAGTTCGGGGAACAAGGGCGATAGCCGCTCATAAGGCAAGGCGCTCACGAAGGCGTCCGCGGCTACCCGTTGGCCGGATGCGCGGAAGGCGGTCATCAGGCCCCCGTCCGTTTCGAACGCCTCCACGGCCGCGCCGCGATGAATGCGGATGCGCGGGTGCTTCTCCCAAACGTCCCCGTCGAAAAGGTCGCCCAGCAGCACCGTCGGGACGCCCATCTCATAGTCGTGCCTGCCGTTGGCGAAGCCCAGATAGAGCACGCCCACTCCGTGCCAGGCGGAGATCGTCTCCAAACGCTCGTTCATCGCGCTGATCAGAATGGGCTCCCAGAAGCGGCGCACGGCCTGGTCGGATTGGCCGTGGGCGCGCAGCCACTCGGCCATCGTAACGGCGTCCAGTTCGCGTCCGCGGGCCCACTCCCGGCGAACGGCCTCCATCCCGCGGGCGATGGCGATCTTGTCTCTCGCGCTCAGAAAGCGCAACCCCAGGAACGAGCCCGCGAAGTGCAATGGGGCCGGTAACCTCCCCGGCTTCAGCGTGCCGCGGCGTCCGCCCGGCTCGATGAAATGGAAGTGGTCGTAAAACCGCACCAGATGGCTCTTCCCGGTACGTTCAAGGAAGTCGAGCAGGTTGGTGCAGCAGCGCATGAGGATGTGCTGGCTGTTGTCGACGCGTTCCGGCGGCGCCTGGCCGGGCGCGTCCCCGGCTTCCGCGGCGGGCGGCGTGCGCACTTCGTAGCTGGCGGCGCGGCCCCCCAGCATCCGGCGAGCCTCGAACACGTCCACGTCGTGGCCTTCCTCGGCCAGCACCCAAGCCGCGGCCAGCCCCGCCAATCCCGCGCCCGCAATCGCAATCTTCATCGTGAGTTCCTGGGCAGGCCGCGCCGCCATGGCCCGAATCTCCTCCGCCGGGCAGGCCCGTCTGCCATGCTGATGGCCGGGATCCCGTCAGTCTTTCTCTCTTCGGACGGCTCCGAAAACGGCCATTCTGTGAGATTTGCCCCCTCTCTAACTACAATAGAGGGTGACAGCACCATGAAACGAACGCTATTGCTCTTAGTCGCCCTGAGCCTGGGCCTGATCCCCGTTGCCGTCTCCCGCGCCCAGTTGCGGGAAGTGCCCCGGTGTCAGGAGGGGATGGGTGTGCCCACGCTCCCCCGCTTCCAAGGCTACGTCCGGGACGCCTCGCAGAATGGGGTGGCCGATGTCCGCCTGGAACTCCTGGCGCTCAACACCGATGGATCCACCGGCAGCGTGGTGCAATCCGTAACTTCGGATCGCAAGGGCAAGTTCAAGTTCAGGCGGCACAAGGACCGGATTTACGCCCTGCGCGTCGTCTCCGGGCAGCGAAAGTTCGAAGACCTCAAGCTGCAGCAGGTGAGCAACGCGCTCATGAACGATGGCAGCCCGCGGAATCTGGTGCTCATCCTTGGCGATTCCCCTTGCGTGACGCTGTCTCTCGCGCGGTAACCGCCACGCTGACGAGAAGCGCCGGCGCATTCTGGAATTCGACGTCGTCATGCGAACTCAGGCCCACACTCCGGAGAAGTTACCCTATCAGGCGATTCTCTTCCTCTCCTTCGGCGGCCCCGATAAATCGGAGGACGTGATCCCGTTTCTTGAGAACGTGCTGCGCGGCAGACATGTGCCGAAGGAGCGCATGCGGGAGGTGGCGGAACACTACTTTCAGTTCGGCGGCAAGAGCCCGATCAACGAGCAGAACCTGGCGCTGATTGCCGCGATTCGCCGGGAGCTGGATGCGAACGGCCTCGGCGAACTGCCCATCTACTTCGGCAACCGGAACTGGCACCCTCTGCTCGGCGACACCGTGGCGCAAATGACAGCGGATGGCGTGAAGCGCGCGCTCTGCTTCGTTACCAGTTCCTTTTCGAGCTATTCCGGATGTCGCCAGTACCGGGAGAACATCCTTGCCGCGCGCGCGGCCGTCGGCCCGTCGGCGCCCGAGATCGACAAGATCCGCGTCTGGTATAACCACCCGCTCTTCATCGAAGCCATGGCGGACCGGGTGCGCGAAGCATTGGCGGGCTTACCGGCCGAAGAGCGGGAATCGGCGCTGATCGCCTTCACGGCCCACAGCATCCCCATGGCCATGGCCGTAAGCTCCGAATATGTGAAACAACTTCAGGAAAGCTGCCGGCTGGTGGCGGCCGCCGTGGGCGGGCTTGCTTACGAGCTGGTTTACCAGAGCCGCAGCGGACCTCCTCAGCAACCGTGGCTGGAACCCGATATCGGGGACTTCATTCGAAGCCGGGCCGCCGGGGGCCGGAAAGAAGCGCTGGTCGTGACGCCGATCGGCTTTGTGTCCGACCACATGGAGATCCTGTTCGATCTCGACGAGGAGGCTCGCCAGCTCTGCAACGAACTCGGCATTCCGATGGTACGCGCCCTCAGCGTAGGCACCCACCCGAGCTTTGTGAGGATGGTTCGGTTGCTGATCGAAGAGCGGCTGCACGCCAATCCGTTGCGGCTGGCGATCGGCGAGTTCGGGCCGAACCACGACGTTTGCAGGGAAGAATGCTGCCCGCCGATGCCCCCTTCGCCGCCGGCAAAGCCCCGATGGCGGGCAGCGGCGTCGCTTAGCCCCCGCCGTCGCGGGCGTGGCGCTCAGACCGCCGCCCCTTAGCGAGCCACCCCTTAGAGAGCCGTGAGGAGCAACGCCTCCAATTCCAACGCTGTCAGGCGGATGGGGTTCGCCTTCATGCTGTTCGATTCCGCGGCTTGCGCCGTCAGGGAAGGGGCATCCTCCGCGGTGACGCCCCAGTGGCCCAGGGGCGGAATGCCGAGATCGCCGCGAAGCGCCTCCACCCAGAGCACGCCATCCTCCGCCTGCGCGCCGGCATCTCCCGTGAGCAGCACGGCCGCTTCCCGGTAACGCCCCAAGGCGGGCGATTCGGGCTGACGGCGTTGCAATGCATCCAGGTTTGCGCGCATCGCGTGGGGCAGCAGGGCCGCGCAGACAGCCCCGTGGGGCGCGGGGAAACGGCCGCCAATAGGCGCGGCGAGTCCGTGGACGGCTCCCAGACCGGCATTCGCGAGAGCGAGTCCGCTGAGCAGGCTGGCCAGCGCCATGTCCGCGCGGGTATCGGGGCTGGGGTCCGCCTGGCAGACGCGGCGCAGCGAGCGCGCCACCCTCGGGATTCCCTCCCGGCAGAGCGCGTCCGTAAGCGGGTTCGCTTTCGCGCAAACCAGGGGTTCGATGAGCTGCGTGAGCGCATCGAGGCCCGTGCAGGCGCTAAGGAAGGGCGGAAGGCTAAGGCTGAGCGCGGGGTCCACGATGGCCATGGCCGGGAGCATTCCGGCCGAGCGGAGGCTGGCCTTGACGCCGTGCTCCGGCGAACCGAGAACCGCGTTGCGGGTGACCTCCGCGCCCGTGCCCGCCGTGGTGGGAATCGCGATGAGAGGCACGGAGCGGTGCGGCAGCGCCTTTCCGCTTCCGATCACTTCGAGGTAGTCGAGCGGATCACCGGGGTTGGCGAGCATGGCGGCGATCGCCTTGCCGCCGTCAATGACGCTGCCCCCGCCGCAGGCCACCACAACGTCGCAGCCTTGCGCGCGCACCCGCCCCGCCGCTTCGCGCAGCCAGGCAACGGTGGGCTCACCAACTACGCGTTCTCTAGCGCGAAGCACGTCAGCCACTTCAAGAGCGCCGGAGACGATGGCGGCGTGCGCGGTATTGCCGCCGGTAACGAGCAGGGCGCGATTCCCGAAACCCGCCGCCCATTTGCCCGCCTCCGCCGCTTTCCCTTCGCCGAACAGGATCCGGGTTGCCGTGGCGAACTCAAACTGCATCGGGCTACCAGCCCTCGTCTTCGGGGAAAAGGTTGTCGAACTTCACGCTGGTGCGGGGTTCGGCCATCATGCCGGCGACGGTGTCGCGCCAGTGCTGATAATGGGCGGTCTCTTTGTGGCGGGCGGGGGCGTCGGCGCTCCGGTAGACCTCCAGCAGTTGGAAGCGGGTGGGGTCGTCCTGCTGCTGGAGAAAGTCGAAGCGAGCCACTCCCGGCTCCAGTGCGCTTTGCCGCACGTTCACGAGCGTAGCCGCGATGAAGGCGTCCACCGCCTCCGGATGGACGTGAATCGAAACGTGAACGATCAGCATGGGCCTCCTCTGGCGCGCTGGGCTCTATTATGACGCAGGCGGCGAGGGAGGGGGATGCGGCGCGTGCGGGCGGGAGCGGCCGCAACGCGGCGGGGTGCCGCGAATCTCCAACGGGAAACGCTATTGGGGTTGCGCGGGTGCGGCGGCGGAGCGGCATCCCTGGGGCAACTCCGCGAGAAATTCCTCCACCCGGTAGCCTTCGCTTCCGCTGCGCAGCAGGCCATAGACGGAGCGCATGCGCTCGAAGTTCTCTCCCGCCTTCAGATGAACCCAAGCCTCCCGCGTGTGCGGGCACTCGCCGGAGCCTACCACGACGGTTCGCAACCGGCGTTCGCGGTTTCCGGCCAACTCCTCGTGCCACTTGCGCACGCTCGCCAGGCGGCTGCCGCTAACCCATCGCTGGGCTTCGGGCCAGGAGGTCGTCACCCATTCATCCACAAACGCCAGCGGGTCTTCCGAAGCCGGGGGCAAACGGTCGACGCCCTGCTCCTCCTGAACCAGGCGGACGATCTCCTTCCGGCTGTGGCGTCCGGTATCCAGCCAGTAGAGCGTGCGGTATTCGAAGACGAAACCGTCCGGCGCGAGAACGGCCTGGGGCGCGGGCGCTTCGCCGAGAAAGGCGAGACGCTCCTTCTCAAAGAGCCGAAGCGGGCGGTATGGATGTTCGTCCGTCTGATAGACGCGCATCCTCACCGGCCGCCACATCGAAGAGCAGCCCCCCGCGGATTCGATGGTGGCCACGCGGAGCCGTGCGCCATCGGGCGTCAGCGCGCTCACCATCTCAAAGACCCCCGTCAGATCCGCCACGGATTCGAGCGGGTTCTCCTTGGCGAAGGCCAGAGCGACTTCAAATCCGCCGTCTGCCGCTTCGGCGACGCGCAGAAAATAAAGGGCGTGATCCGCTCCGCAGGAGAGGGAGATCGCAGTCTTCAGGCCAAGCCAACCCGGTGCGTCCGGGACGGCGAACAGCTCGGCGCGGGCCGCGGGCATGGCATCGGCCCCGGTTTTGCCCGCGGGCAGCAGGGGGAATGCGGCTTCACGCAAGCGTTGCCGCGCTCGCGGCAACACATCCTTGAGCGCGGCGGAGTGCCGGGCGGCGTCGACCACGCTGCCGATCCCAAAATCCCGCAGGCGATGACGGAGCCGCACCGTCAGGTCGAGGGCGTCTTTCGACGGGGGCGTCCGGGAATCTTCCTTCGCCCGAATGTCGGCCAGTTCCTGCAACGAGGCGCGCAAATCCCGGGGGCTTGTCACCGCGCGGACGGTGGAGACGAGGAGGAACAAAAATGCAAGAACGAAAAAATACCCGCGGCGGAACATGAAACTCTCTGTAGCCAAGATTATCGGATATTATCCGCCGATGGCATACATTGGTCGCGGAGGAGCGACAAATTTTGAAGAATTAATGGTGTGTCCGGCCCATTTCGCCGTCACCGTACTCCGGATGGCGGCGGCGATTTCACTGTCCGGCGAGTCATGGCGCAATAGCGCCTTGACGTCCGTTTCTTCAATGGCGAAGAGGCAGTAGCGCAAATGGCCGTCGGCGGTAAGACGAATTCGATTGCAATTTTGGCAAAAGGGCTTGCTAATGGAGGCGATAAATCCGATGCGGCCGACGCCGTCGCTAAATGCGTATTCGGTTGCCGGCGCGCGCACATCGCGGTCGGGAATTTCCACTAGCGGGCCGAATTTTTCGGCGAGAATTGCCAGAATTTCGTCCGCCGTCAGGACGCCGTTCCGATCCCAGATGCCCTGCGCGTCGAGAGGCATGAATTCGATATAGCGCACTTCCACGCCGCGCTCCCGTCCGAATTCCGCCAGAGGCACGAGGTCGTCCTCGACTAATCCCTTCACGGCGACGGCGTTCAATTTGAGCGGAAGGCCAAGCGCGAGCGCGGTATCGATGCCCTCCAGCACCCGGCCCAGATCGTCGCGGCGTGTGATCTGGAGGAAGCGCTCGCGGTTGAGCGTATCGAGATGGACATTCAGGCGGCCAATGCCCGCGTCGCGAAGGGGGCGCGCGAGATCCTTGAGCAGGACGCCGTTGGTGGTGAGGGCGATATCGCGGATGCCCGGAATGCCGGCGAGCATTTCGACGAGCCGCGGCAGATCTTTGCGCACCAGCGGTTCTCCGCCCGTGATGCGCAGTTTGGTGACGCCCAGGCCCGCCGCCACGCGCGCGAAACGGGTGATTTCCTCGAACGAGAGGATCTCCGCCCGCGGCTGGAACTGGATGCCCTCTTCCGGCATGCAATAGAAGCAGCGGATATTGCAGCGGTCCGTAACGCTGATGCGGAGATTGTCGTGGACCCGGCCGAAGGTGTCGATGAGATTTGCCTGATCCATAAGAAATCCTGACGAGCGCGCGCCGGCCGCGAAGAGCCGCTAGCGCTTGAGGGCCAGCATACGCTCAATCGGCCGTTTCGCCAACTCCATGAGTTCCGCGGACAGTTCCACGCGCGGCTGCAAATCGCGGAGGCAATCGCGGAGCTTTTCGAGGCTGTTCCGCTTCATGTACGGGCACTCGCTGCAATTGCAGGCTTCGTTGGCGACGAAATAGAAGCGCTTTTCCGGAGCCTTGCGTTCGAGCGAAACGCGGACGCCGGATTCCGTCATCACAATCCATTCGCGTTCCGGGCCGGAGACGCAGTGCTCAATGATCGCCGAGGTGGAGCCGACAAAATCGGCCATCCGCAGCACTTCCGGCGGGCATTCGGGGTGCGCCGCGATCAGGGCATCCGGGTGTTCGAACTTCATCTGGCTGACGCGGCGGGCGGGGAAGGTGGCGTGGACGATACACGCTCCCTGCCAGATACGCATGTTCTTCCGGCCGGTCTGCCGCTGGACGTAGTTACCGAGATTGATATCCGGGCAGAACAGAATCGGCCGCTCGGCGGGGATGGAGTTCACGATGTCGACTGCGTTTCGCGACGTGCAGATGATGTCGCTTTCCGCCTTCACCTCGACGGACGTGTTGATGTAGCTCACGATGGCGTGGTCCGGGTGGAGGGCCTTGAAGGCCCGCAGACGGTCCACCGGGCAGCTATCGACCAGGCTGCAACCGGCTTCCCTGTCGGGTACGACGACGATACGCTCCGGGTTCAGCACCTTGGCGGTTTCGGCCATGAACCAGACCCCGCAGAACGCGATGACGTTCCCGTCGAAGCTCTTGGCGCGATTCGCCAGTTCGAGGCTGTCGCCCACGGCATCGGCGAGTTCCTGAATCTCCATTTCCTGGTAATGGTGCGCAAGAATTACGGCCTGGCGCTGCTGCTTCAGCTCCTGAATCTCTTCGGCGATGGTGGCGTTTGAAACCATGTCTTCCCGTACCTCCATTGTATCAATGGCAGTTCGTGCCTTCCGGCCCCGCATTCCCCGCGATATCTAATGGATGAATCCGGGATGGGTCGGGCTGCAAACCGTTCCCAGCGGCGCGGGCGGAGACGCGATGAGCCGGAAAGGCGCTTGACCGCGCTTAGCCTTACCAGAAGAGCGTTACGCAAGCGGAGAGTTTTGGTACTTCCCCGTGCGCTTTTTTCTCGCCATTCCACGCCGGGTGGAATAGGATTGTCAAATCAAGGAAAGCATTCGGGTTACGGCCTGTATTTTAGGAGGAGCCATCGATGGGAACCATGAATAGCGGGGGAAACCCCAATCCGGGCGGATATCCGCCGCAAGGGCAGCCGAGCGCCGGCCTGCAACAGAACGTGGCCGCCGCGCTCTGCTACCTGGTGGGCGTATTGTCCGGCATCGTTTTTCTGGTGCTGGAGCCGTATAACAAAGACCGCTTGATCCGCTTTCATGCGTTTCAATCCATCTTTCTTTGGGTGGCGGTGATCGTTCTCGGCATCGGCCTGAGCATCGTCTCGCTGGTGCTTGGGTTCATCCCGATGATCGGGTGGCTCGCCGGAATTCTGATGATGCTGCTCTCGCTGGTTCTTTGGTTCGGCGTGTTTGGCGTCTGGATTTACCTGATGTACAAGGCGTACAACAATCAGCGCGTCGTGCTGCCGGTGATCGGGCCGCTGGCCGAAAAACAGGCGAACGCGTAGCCTTTTCACGGGCGCGCGCATCTGAAGTTTCGTGCGTCTCCTGCTTGTTTCTCTTTTGATCGCCGTGGCGGCGGGCACCGCAATGGCCGCCGCCGCGGCGCAAGCCTCTCCTGTCCCCAGTTCCGGGGCCGCGACGCCGGCCGCATCCTCCGCTCCCAAAGTACTCATGACGGCCCCCCCACGGGTGGGTTCCGTGGAAGTGTACGGGAACGTGAAACTGGATAAGGCCAGCGTGCAGCGTCTGGCGGGCGTGGCCCCCGGCCAGGCACTCTCCCTCTCGCGCCGCGAGATGGAAGAGAACCTCGAAAAGGGTCCCGGGATCATTCAGGCGGAAGTGAAGGGGTATTGCTGTGCGGGGGACGAGATCGTTCTCTACATTGGAATTCTGGAGAGCGGCGCGAAGCCCTTCAGCCTGCATTCTCCCCCAACCGAAGACCTGGTGCTCCCCACCAAGATCGATCTGGTCTATCAGAGGCTGCTCCATGCGCTTGAAGCCGCCTATGAGCGCGGAGTAACCGGGGAAACCTACACCAAGGGATATCCTCTCTCCGAGGACGCGGAGGCACGGCGGTATCAGGAAACCCTGGCCTTGATCGTGGATCCGTACGTGGAAGACCTCGGAAAGGTGCTCCGCAGCGCGGCGGACGAACCTGTTCGCGCCGCGGCGGCCTACATTCTGGCCTATACGGGGCGAAAGGACGAAGCCGAGGCTTCCTTGCAATACGCACTGCGGGATTTTGACCCGGATGTCCGCCGGAACGCCATCCGCAGCCTGGAGTTCATCCGCCAATCGCTTGCGGCGATGCCGCCGGACGAGGATGGAAGCCGAAAGGCGGTGAGCGCGACCTGGCTAATTGAGATGCTGCAATCGATTTCGTTCGAAGACCGGCTGGAGGCCGCGAAAATGCTGGTGAAATTGGCGCCGAAGGAAAACACGGCCGTTCTCCAGCAGATCGAAGAACGCGCGCTGCCCGCGCTGGTCGAAATGGCGCAGTGGCGCGTTCCGGAACATGCGGAACCGGCGTATACGCTGCTAGGGCGGATCGCGGGATTGCCGGACGCGGATACGGAAAGCTCGTTCCGGGAGAATCGCCGGGACGCAGTGCTGAATCTCATCCGTGAGCGAGCGAAAGCGAAGAAGCGCTTTCTTGTGTTCTAGTTGTCATAGCGGCTCCGATGTACGATCGGGCGGCGGATGGAACCGCGTCGGGCGGCGGATTGGCTCTTTCCGCGCCCCAACAGCGTGTTGCGTCCACCGTCATGCTAAAATTTGGGAGTTTGTGGAGCTTTGGAGGACCGATGACGGTTGAGCAAGTTGAAAGCAAAGTAAAAGAGATTATCGTTGAGCAGTTGGGCGTCGACGAAGCGCAGGTGGAAAGCAAGGCTTCGTTCGTTGAGGATCTCGGCGCCGACTCCCTCGACCTGGTTGAGCTCGTGATGGCTTTTGAAGAAGCATTCGAGATCAACATCCCCGACGAAGATACAGAGAAGATCGCCACCGTGCAGAATGCGGTGCAATACATCATCGACCACAAGAAGTAACCGTTGACGCCCTTCAATCCTCCTCCCATCCTCCACGAAGGGCGGCTTTGCCCGGACCGGAGCCAGGCCGGGAGTATGGCGGCATGGCCCAGGGGCGTTGCGGCAAGAAGGACTTAAACGGCGAACCGGGAACCAGCAATCCCGGGCGTGAATGCGCGATGCCCGGACCGGTGACGAGCTTGGTCTTATCGGGTTTCGCCGAGTCTTGTGGAGTGAATTGCCGCTTGGGGCGCATGGCACAAGGAGTGGAAGTTTGAAACGAAGGGTTGTAGTAACGGGCGTGGGTCTGGTTACCCCTCTCGCGATCGGCACGGATGAGAGCTGGGCGGCCATCCTTCGGGGTGAGATCGGGATTGATCAGATCACCGCGTTCGACGCAAGCCAGTTCTCCTGCCATATCGCGGGTGAGGTGAAGAACTTTGATCCCGGTGCCTTCCTTGAGAAAAAGGAAGTCCGCAAGATGGGCCGGTTCATCCACTTCGCCGTCGCCGCGGCGGATTTCGCGATGGCGCAATCCGGTCTAAAGGTCAACGATGAAAATGCCGAGGATGTGGGCGTCTTCATCGGGAGCGGCATCGGCGGCTTCGAGGTGATCGAGCGGGAACACCGGGCGCTTCTCGAGGGCGGGCCGCGCAAGATTTCCCCGTTCTTTATCCCCGCAACCATCGTGAACCTTGCCTCCGGGCAGGTTTCCATTCGAACGGGCGCGAAGGGTCCAAATTCGGCGGTGGCCACGGCGTGTACCACCGGGGCTCATGCGATTGGCGATTCCTTCCGCATCATTCAGCGCGGCGAGGCCACGGCGATGATCTGCGGCGGTGCCGAGGCGTCCATCACCCCGATGGGCGTAGGCGGGTTTGCCGCGTTGCGGGCGCTCTCCACGCGAAACGACGACCCCAAGGGCGCGTCTCGGCCGTGGGATAAGCAGCGGGACGGCTTCGTGGTGGGGGAAGGCGCTGGCATTCTGGTGCTTGAGGAGCTCGAATCCGCCAAGCGGCGGGGCGCTCCCATCGTCGCGGAACTCGTCGGGTACGGGATGAGCGGCGACGCCTATCACATGACCTCGCCACCCGTGGACGGAGAAGGCGCTTACCGTGTGATGCGGAATGCGCTTCGGGACGCCGCGCTCGAGCCGGAGGCAATCGATTACATCAACGCTCACGGGACTTCCACGGAGATCGGCGACAAGATCGAGATCCAGGCCATCAAGCGTTGCTTCGGGGACCATGCCTACGAACTCTGCGTGAGCTCCACGAAGTCGATGACCGGACACTTGCTGGGCGGCGCGGGGGGAATCGAAGCCGGTTTTGCGGCGCTCAGCCTGCGCGACCAGGTTGCGCCACCCACGATGAATCTCCACGAACCGGACGAGGGCTGCGACCTCGATCTGGTGCCGAATGCGCCTCAGCAGCGCGCACTCGAGTACGTCCTCTCGAACTCGTTCGGCTTCGGCGGCACCAATGGCTGCCTGATCTTCAGGAAGTTCTAACCTCCAAACAAAATGGCGGGAGCGCGCCATTGGCGCATCCCGCCTTTCTTGTGATCATTCAACCGAGCGAGCCTCGCCACCGCCCTTACTGGTGCACGCTCACCTTGATGGCGCGCGGCTTCGCGACTTCCTTCTTCGGAACCGTCACCGTGAGCACGCCGTTCTTGTAATCCGCGGATACCTTCTCCGCGTCCGCATAGTCCGGGAGCGAGAAGGCGCGGACAAAGGAGCCATAGCTCCGCTCAATGCGGTGATAGCCGCGGTCCTTATCCGACTTCTCGAACTTACGCTCGCCCTTGAGCGTGAGGGTGCCGTTCTCCAACTGGATATCCAGATCTTCCAGTTTCATTTCCGGCAGATCCGCCTTCAGAACCAGCTCGTTCTCTGTCTCGGCGATGTCGACCGCCGGTGACCAGGGCCGGGAACTGGTGGGTTCGGTAAAGAATCGGTTCAGCGTATCCTCGAGCATCCGGAACGACGACGGAGCGAACAGAGAAACACTGGATGGGTCATATTTTGTGACTGCCATACGGAATACCTCCAATCCTGTAGGAAACTTACTTACACCTATAGTATGCGATATGAGTGTCTGTATGTCAAGAAAATTCACATGACAATGTGAAATCTTGAGGATCAGAAGCGGAAACGGCCGCAGCCGCAGCCGCAGCCGCCCCCTCGCCCGGCACAAACCGAGCGAAAGCTATGAAAGCGACGTACTTGCAATTATTTATGCGATCAGTGGCGTTGACGGCTGAGGGCGGCGAAGGCGCAGCCCACGGTGACGAGCGCCGCGCCGAGGAGGCTCCAGGCGGAGAGATGATCGGCCTTGACGTAACTCGGCATCAGGATGGAAGCCATCCGGTTGATCAGCCAGGTGAGGAGCGGGGTGACGGCGACCACGGCGCTGACGCGGGAGGCTTCCCAATGGGCGAGCGCCTCGGCGAAGGCGCCATAGCCGAGCACGGTGAGGATCGCGCAATAGAGCAGGGCGACCGTTTGGGTGGCGTCGAGAGCCGCGAGTTGTGCGGGATGAGCGAGGGGGAAGAGCAGCACGGCACCGCTTGCGTAGAGCATCCACATCAACCCGGCCGAGCCGTAGTTGGCGAGTAACTGCTTCTGGGCGAGCGCGTAGAAAGCCCAGGCGAAGGCAGCCAGCACGACCAGCACGATTCCGAGGGCGTAGCCCGTAAAGTTGCCGAGCAGTTCGCCCACGCGCTCATGGAAGAAGAGCAGAATGCCGCCGAGCAGCAAGAAGAGACCCGCGATCTGCGCGCCTCCGAAACGTTCCTTGAAGATCGCCACGCTTCCCAGGAGCAGCAGCATCGGAGCAAGCTGAATCACCACCTGCCCGGCCGTGGCCGTCACGTAGCCCAAGCCCGCCACAAAGAGGACGTTGTTCGCGGAAAAGCCCAGGCTGGCGACGGCTAGAAGGCCCCAAACCGTCCGGCCGCGCGGCCAGGCGGGACGCAGATCTCGCCGCCACGCCAGGCCCGCGCCGAGCAGCACGGCCGCGACCGAGAAGCGGTACCAGACGACCGTCTGCGCCTGCATGTCGGTCAGGAGGATCTTGAGTGCAATGGGAAGGGATCCCCATAAGGCCGCCGTGATGAGAGAAAGGGCCAGACCCAGTTTCCAGCGTCCGCTGGTGATGTGGAGCCGCAACTTTCCATTGTAGGGCGGATAGGAACCGAGGACGGAGCAATGCGACGGCCAAGTGCGGGGACACTACCGCCGAAGTCAGGGGCAAAACACTCTCAAACGGTGGGGAATGGTCGGGCTGGCGAGATTCGAACTCACGACCTCTTGCACCCCAAGCAAGCGCGCTACCAGGCTGCGCCACAGCCCGAACCTTTTCATTTTAGCGAAGTTCGGCGCGCGACGGGGCACTTCGCCGGGCCTTGAGGCGGAAAATCCGCAGCTATTTCGCGGGCAGCCTGAAAATAGAGGCTCCGGTTGAGGACGAACGGCCGTGCGCCGGGGATTCGACCCGCGCGGCTATCCACGCCCGATGGAATGTGATATCGTATCGCGATATCAATGCCTGATACCGTCGTTGCCAAGCAGGGGTCGGCCGACTTTCTGGAACTGCACATCCTTCATCATGCCAGCGAAGAGCAGATCTACGGGCTTTGGATGATCGAGGAGCTGGCTCATCACGGCTACCGGGTGGGACCGAGCCACCTCTACCCGAAGTTTCACCGCCTGGAACGGCAGGGATACCTCGAGCGGGAGGACCGCCTCGTCGAAGGCAAGGTGCGGAAGTATTACCGGGCGACGGCAGAGGGCGCGCACTATCTGGAGACGCGCAAGCGCATGGTACTGGAACTGGTGAAGGAAGCGTTCTCCATTGCGGAACTCGAACAGGTGGTTGCCAGCAAGAAGCGGAAGGGGAGGAGCGCCCGATGAAGATGCCAGTACGAATTGGGCCAGTTTCCGGGCGGACGAGAAGCGCCCGGCGGTGCTGGGTTCCCGTTTCCCTGGCCGGGGCAATTGCTCTTCTCACGGTGCTATCGCCCGCGCAGCAGGCGGCCGCGCCCATCGGCGGCGCAACCCGCTACTCCCTGCGGGAGGCGGTGGAAGAAGCCTGGCGGAAGTATCCGAGCGTGGAGGCGGCGAACGCGGCGCTGCGGCAAGCGGGCAGCCAAATAGAGGCCGCGCGGGACGAGTACCTCCCGAATGCGGGCATCCACCTGCAACTGAACCACGCCACGCGGAACAACGTCCTGGGGGCAACGCTGCCGAACCAGACGCTGCTGCCGGTGAGCGGCTTCGCGGCAACCGGCCCGAGCGCGCGGGGCGTCTTTGGCACGGCGGCGGGAGCGCTGCTCACCTGGACCGCGTACGATTTTGGAACCCGCCGGGCGAAGGTCGCCCTCGCCGAAGCGGGCCGCGACGAATCGCGGGCGAGGCTTGATCTGGTGCGCTACCAACTGGCGGACGAGGTGGCGGATGCATGGTTTCGCGCAAGCGCGGCCGCATGGGCGGAAGAGGCGGCCAAAGCTTCCGTGGCGCGCTGGAAGACGGCGTACGACTCCACAAACGTGCTGGTGAAGACGGGACTGCGCCCCGGCGCGGACGCCTCCCGCTTGCGCGCCGAACTGATTCGGGCGGAAACGGATGCCCTTTCCGCGGAGGAGCGGACGCAACTGGCTCTCGTCGAAGTGGCCCGCTACCTGACGACGCCGGAGAAGCGGATCGAGCTGGACGCGGATTGGGTGCGGAAAACTGCGGCCGCTCTCCCGGAGGATGGGAATGCAATTCCTCATCCACTGCTGGGCCTGAGGAGGGCGAGCATTGCCACGCTCACCGCGGACACCGTACTTACGCAGCGGGAGTGGCTGCCGAAGATCGCGCTCTTTTCCGCCATCTCCGGCAGGGGCAGCGGCGCGCGCCCGAACGGAGAGTTTCGCGACGGCGCGGCAGGGTTGTATCCGGACACGGGGAATTGGGCCGTGGGCGTCGGGCTCACCATGGATCTTTTCGATCTGAAGCGCGTTCGCGCCCGCAAGGAACTGCGCGAGCATCGTGTGGAAGAAGCCCGCGCGCGGGAGACCGAGACCTCCGTTGCCCTGCGAACCCTGATCGAGCGGGCGCGGCTAAGCCTCGCGACGGCGCGCGCAATTCAGGCGAAGATGCCCGAAACGCTGAGCGCCGCCCAGGAACTGCTGAGCAGGAGCGAGGTCCGTTACCGCACCGGTCTGGGAACGATCACCGAACTGGCCGAGGCGCAGCGCCTGCTTGAGCAGGCCGAGGTGGACGATGCGCTCGCCAAAGTGGGGGTTTGGCGGGCCGCCTATGGCCTAGCCGCCGCGCGCGGCGATCTCGCGGCCTTTCTCGAAAAAACTCCGTGAAGGGAGCGTCCAATCCAATGGCCGAAAGACAGAGCAGATCGGGGTCCGCGGAGGGGCGAAGAAGATGTGGCTGATCCGTATGGCGATGCGCCGGCCGGTAACGGTGCTGATGGCGATCTTCGGGGTGGCGCTGTGCTCCATTCTGGCGATGAAGCGGATGAAGGCCGATATTTTCCCCGATCTGGGCGAACCGGTGATCTACGTGGCACAGCCCTATGGCGGCATGGATCCCGCGCAGATGGAGGGCTACCTCGTCAATTACTACGAGTATCACTTCCTCTACATCCGCGGGATCGACTTTGTGGAATCGCGCTCCATCCAGGGCGCCGCGCTGATGAAGCTGCGCTTCCACGAGGGCACGGACATGGCCACGGCGATGTCGGAAACGGTGGCTCAGGTAAATCGCGCACGCGCGTTTATGCCCCCAGGGACGGTGCCCCCGTTCGTCATGCGTTTCGACGCGGGCAGCGTTCCGGTGGGCTATCTGGTGTTTTCGAGCGAAACCAGGACGGTGGACGAAATCTCCGACCTGGCGCTGTTCCGCATCCGGCCGATGTTCGCGCGATTGCCCGGCGTCTCCGCGCCGCCGCCGTTCGGGGGCACCGCGCGTTCGCTGGTGGTTCGGGTGGACCCCACGCGGCTGCGCTCGTATGAGCTTTCCGCAAATGACATCGTGGAAGCGATCGCCGCTACCAACACGATCAGCCCATCCGGCAATGTGCGGATGGGGGACTTGAACTACCTAGCGCCGTTGAACGCTTCGGTGCGGCAGGCGTCCGAGTTGAACGACGTGCCGATACGGCGGGGCTCCGGACCGACGGTGTACCTGCGGGACGTAGGCTATGCGGAAGACGCCGCCGACGTGCTCACGAGCTATGCGCTGGTGAACGGACATCGCGCCGTCTATATCGCGGCCACCAAGCGCGCGGACGCCTCGACGCTCGACACGGTGCGGCTGATCAAGGCGGAGATCCCGACGTTTCAAGCGGCGGTGCCGGACGATATCAAAGTCTCTTTCGAGTTTGACCAATCGTTTTACGTGACGAACGCGCTTCGCTCCCTGGTCCGCGAAGGGCTGCTTGGCGCACTGCTCACCGGCCTTGCGATTCTGCTGATCCTGCGCAGTTTTCGCAGCGCGGCGATCGTGGTAATCACGATTCCCGTGGCGCTGTTATCCGCGCTGGTGGGCTTGTGGGCGGCTGGCCAGACGATCAACCTGATGACGCTGGGCGGCCTGACGCTGGCGATCGGAATTCTCGTGGATGAATCCGTGATCGCGATCGAGAATATCCACACGCACCTGCGCGAGGAGAAGCCGGTGGCGCGCGCGGTGCTGGACGCCAGCCTGGAGGTGGTGACGCCGCGCCTGCTGGCCATGTTGTGTATCGTGGCGGTCTTCGCGCCTTCGTTCTTCATGGGGGGCGTGGCTCGCGCGCTGTTCGTACCGCTGGCGCTGGCGGTGGCCTTCGCCATGATTGCCTCCTATTTCCTGGCCAGCACGATGGTGCCGATCTTTGAGACCTGGTTTCATCGAGGCGGCGTCACTCGCAAAGAGGCGGAGGAGGAATCCCTGTTTCTTCGCTATCAGCGCCGCTTCGGCGCGTTCACGAGCCGGATGATGAGGCTTCGCTGGATTCTGGCGGGGGCTTACACGGCCGGCGCGGCGGTCTGGCTCGCACTGGTGGGGGGAAACCTCGGGACGGAGATTTTCCCCCCGGTGGATTCGGGCCTGTTGCAGATGCGGCTTCGCGCGCCCGCCGGGACGCGCGTTGAACGAACCGAGCGGATTGTGCGGGACGCGCTTCAGGCCGCCGAAGCCGCCGCCGGCAAAGGCAGCGTGGAAAGCTCGATCGCCTTTGTCGGCGTGCAGCCGTCGAGCTATCCGGTGAACCTGATCTTCCTTTGGACCGGGGGTCCGCATGAGGCGGTGATTCGCGTGAAATTCAAGGACAACGCGGGCGTCAGCACCGCGGCAGTGCAGGAAGAGCTTCGCAAACGGATCCCGGAAGCGGCCCCTGGAACGCGGGTGAGTTTTGAAGCGGCCGACCTGGTTTCGCAGGTGATGAGTTTCGGCGCACCGACCTCCGTCGAGATCGCGATTACCGGCCCCAGTCTTCCGGATAGCCGGGCCTATGCCGAGAAGGCGCTGGCCGCGGTGAGCGAGCTCAAGGGCGTGCGCGATGCGCAGGTGGGCGAACTCCTCGAATACCCCGCTATCTCGATTCATGTGGACCGGGATCGGGCCGCGCAGCTTGGCGTGAGCGTGGACGACGTGGGCAAGGCACTGGCGCCCGCCACGTCCTCCAGCCGCTTCACCCGGCCGGTTTATTGGGCGGATCCGAAATCCGGCATCTCGTATCAGGTGCAGGTGGAAGTTCCGCAATCGCAAGTGAATTCGCTCGAAGCGCTGCAGGGGATACCGGTGAAGAAATCGGCATCCGGGGTTACGCTGGTGGGCGATGTCGCCACAGTCGGGCTGGGCGAAGCGCTGGGAGAATATCACCGCTTCAACATGCAGCGCATGATCACGATCACGGCCAATGTGGGCGCTACGGACATGGGAAGTGCCGCGGCGGAGATTGAAGCGGCGCTGGCGAAACTGCCGGCGGCTCCGCGCGGCGTAAGCGTGGTGACGCGCGGGCAGATCGCCCCGATGAATACGATGACCGGGAATCTCAAGACCGGGCTGCTGCTGGCGGTGATCTCCGTCTTCCTGTTGCTGGCCGCCTATTTCCAGTCAATCCGGGTCGCGCTGAGTGTGCTGGCGGCGGTACCCAGCGTGCTGTGCGGCGTTGCGCTCGCCCTGGCGCTCACGGGGACGACGCTGAACATCCAGAGCTTCATGGGTGCGATCATGGCCATCGGCGTCTCCGTATCGGATTCGATTCTGCTCTGCACGTTCGCGGAGCGCTACCGCCAGGCCGGAATGCGCGCCCAGGATGCGGCGGCCAACGCGGCCGCCACCCGCATGCGGCCCATTCTCATGACCAGCGTCGTGATGATTGCGGGCATGCTGCCGCTCGCGTTCGGGAACGCGCAAACGGCCCCGTTGGGCATCGCCGTGATCGGCGGGCTGGCGGCTTCCACGCTTGCCGCGTTGCTGGTGATTCCGTATGTCTTCGCAATTTTGCTCGGGAGGGCTTCGCGCGGAAGCGCCACCATCGATCCCGACGACATCGCAAACCGCAATCTGAACGTCGCGCCGCCGCCCGTCAACGGGTAGAGAGGCCACAAAAGGAAAACAGCAGTATGCGCAGACCATCCATGTCCGCAAGCAAATGCCAGATCGCCGCGGCGGTATTCTGGGCGCTTACGCTCCCGTTCTGCGCCTCCGCGCAGGAAGTGCGGGCGGAACTGACGCCGGTGGTGCGAAAAGCGCTCGGACGCAGCAATCCGCTGCCGGGCGAACTCCGCGCCTGGGAGGCCGTGGATGTCTTCGCCAGGGTGAGCGGCTTCGTGGAAGAGGTGCTGGTGGACCGGGGCAGCAGCGTGAGCGCCGGGCAGGTGCTACTGCGAATGAGCGCTCCGGAGCTGGAGGCGCGGCGCGCGGAGGCGCAATCCCGCATCCCGGCCGCGGAGGCGCAGCGCATGGGAGCGGAGGCGCAACTGGCGGCCCTAGAAAGCACCTACTCGCGGCTGCGCGAAGCGGCCCGCACGCCGGGCGTGGTAGCGGAAAACGAAGTGACACTGGCGGAGAAGGCGACGGAAACCGCGCGGGCGCAGGCGGAGGCAGCGGCGAAATCGGTGGAGTCTTTGGAAACGTCGGTAGCGGCCATTCGCGCGCTCGAAGCGTACCTCACGGTGAAAGCGCCGTTCGCGGGCGTGGTGACGGAGCGAATGGCTCACCCCGGAACGCTGGCCGGCCCTGAGGGCGCGGCGGGGCGGCCGCTGCTGAGGATTGAGCAGGTGCGGCGGTTGCGCCTGGTGGCGGCCGTGCCGGAGGCCAATGCGAGGTCCATCCGCATCGGTGCGAAGCTTTCCTTCACCGTGGACGCGTTTCCCGGCAGGTCCTTCTACGGGGTTGTGGCGCGGCCCGCGTATTCGGTGAACCGGGAGACGCGCACGATGCCGGTGGAACTCGACGTGGAGAACGCTTCCCGCGAACTGACGCCGGGAATGTACGCCCAGGTGAGCTGGCCGCTCGGCAACGGCGGCGAGAGCCTCTTCGTTCCTCCGAGTGCGGTGAAGAGCACCACCGAACGCACCTTCGTGGTGCGCGTGCGCGATGGCAAAGCCGAATGGGTGAACGTCCGGCGCGGCACGCTCGACGGAGACTTGCTGGAGGTGATGGGGGAGCTTGCGGCGGGGGATATGGTGCTGAAACGGGGCACGGACGAGGTACGGCCCGGCGCGGTTGTGCGCGCGCGCTGATTCCTTACGGAAGGGTGACCTCGACCACGCTGGAAGGGGCGCTCTCATTCCCCGCTTCATCGACGGAGGTGACGCGGTAGCGCAGCGCCACTTCCCGCGGCGCGCTGGTGTCGCTGAAGGTGGGCGTAGGTGTGGGTTCGCCGACGGGTTGAAATTCGCCACCCGCCGCGCTGCGATAAACGCGATACTCGCGGAAGTCGCTTTCGAGGTTGCGGGTCCACGATAGCTCCGCTCCGGTTGCGCCGGCGACGACAGCGACGTCGGCCGGGACGGCGGGCGGGAAGGTGTCGACCGGAGTGATGGAGAGCGGGCCGAGGAAAGCGCCCGTGTAGTTGCAATCTTCCCGCTGCAGGCGTTCGCGGACCTGGTAGAGGTAGCTTTCGCCGAAGCGCGCGCCCCGGTCAATCCAATGGTCTTCGGGAACGCCGGCGAGACGCGCGAAAGGAGCGTTGGCCTTTTCGCCGGCCGGTTTCCGAAAGACTTCCGTCAGCATGCCTGGCGTTCGTTGCGCGGGGAGCGTCCACGAAACCTGGACGCCGTCGGGAGCGGAGGCGACGGTGAGGCCGCGGATTTCCTCCGGACGCCGCAGCACTTCGAGCGCGACGGGCTCCGACCACGCGGAGAATCGCCCCAGCTTGCCGGCCACGCGCACGCGAACGAGAATGCGTTTGGCGGCGAACGGCGTGGCGTCGACGAGCGCGCGAACGGCGGAGCCTTCGGGCGGGAGCGTGCGCAGAGAAACGGCCTCCCGCTCCCAGGCCGCCTCATCCCATTGGCGATTCTTCTCCCACGCGGCGGCGCGCAGGTCCACTTCCGGAGAGCCCTCCATGGGCAGGTCTTCCGTGGTACGGGCGGGCAGGGTGAAACGAACGGCCAGCGTGCCGCCTTCCTGCATGGCGCTCAAATCTGCCACCGGGAGCGGAATGTAGAGCGCGGGGGGAAGGGGGTCTCCGACGTAGCCACAGCCAGTGAACAGAGAGGCCAGGAGAATCGCGAGAAGCGGGCGGCGCTGCACGGAACTCCCCATGGCGTTAGAGAATGTACCGGCTCAGGTCCTCGTCCTTCACGATGCCATCCAGTTGCTTGTGAACGTAAGCGGCGTCGATGGTGACCTGCTTGGTCTTGAGTTCGGGCGCGTCGAAGGAGATCTCTTCCAGCACTTTCTCGAGGATCGTGTGCAGACGCCGCGCGCCAATGTTCTCGGTGGTTTCGTTGAGTTTGGTGGCGTAACGGGCCAGCGCTTCCAGGGCGTCCGCGGTGAACTCCAACTGGAGGCCCTCGGTTTCGAGAAGGGCGGAATACTGCTTGGTGAGCGCGTTCTTCGGCTCCTTGAGAATGCGGATGAAGTCCTCTTCGGTGAGCGATTTGAGCTCCACGCGGATGGGGAAGCGCCCTTGCAGTTCCGGAATCAGATCGCTCGGCTTGGAGACGTGAAACGCGCCGGCCGCAATGAACAGCACATGATCCGTGCGGACGAAGCCATAGCGTGTGTTGACGGTGGTGCCTTCCACGATGGGCAGAATATCGCGCTGCACGCCTTCGCGGCTGACGTCCGGGCCATGGCCGCCTTCCCGCCCGGCGATCTTATCCATCTCGTCGAGAAAGATGATGCCGCTCCGCTCCACGCGCTCAATGGCGGTGCGGGTCACCTGATCCATGTCGATGAGCTTCTGCTCTTCTTCCTGCACGAGGTATTCGAAGGCTTCGGCCACGGGCATCTTGCGCTTGCGGGTGCGCTGTCCGAACAGGTTGGGCAGGAAGTCCTTGAAATTGACATCCATTTCCTCGACGCCCATGTTGGTGGCGAGTTCGAAGGAGGGGTTGCGGTCCTTGACGTCGATCTCCACCGGGCGGTCGTCGAGTTTGCCGTTGCGCAGCATCTGGCGCATCTTCTCGCGAGTCTGCTCGTAGGATTCGGACGGTTCCATGGGAGGGGGCACGAGCAGATCGAGCAGCCGCTCTTCGGCGTTCTGCTCCGCGCGGTCGGACACTTCGTCGAGGCGTTCCTCGCGGACCATATCGATGGCCAGCTCGACGAGATCGCGAACCATCGATTCGACGTCCCGGCCGACGTAGCCGACTTCGGTGAACTTGCTTGCTTCCACTTTCAGGAAGGGGGAATTGGAGAGCTTCGCCAGCCGCCGCGCAATCTCCGTCTTGCCCACGCCGGTGGGGCCGATCATGAGGATGTTTTTCGGCATCACCTCATCGGCCATCTCCTGTTCCAGACGCTGGCGGCGAATGCGATTGCGCAGGGCGATGGCCACGGACTTCTTCGCTTCCGCCTGGCCGATGACGTACTTATCGAGTTCGGCGACGATCTGCCGCGGGGTGAGTTCGTCGAGCAAGGGGCCCGTGTTCGAGCCCTGCGTGGGAAGGTAAATCACCATGGCTATGCCAACTCTTCGTAAACCACGTTGTGGTTTGTGTAGATGCAAATATCGGCCGCGATGGTCATAGCCTTTTCCGCGATCTGGCGGGCGGAGAAATCCGTGTTCTCGATCAGCGCCCGCGCGGCCGCGGCGGCGAACGGACCGCCGGAGCCGATGGCCGCGACGCCCTTATCCGGCTCAATCACGTCGCCCTGCCCGCTCAGGAGGAAGGTGTTCTCTTTGTCGGCCACCAGCAGCATCGCCTCGAGATGCCGCAGCACTTTGTCCGTACGCCAGTCTTTGGTGAGTTCGACGGCCGCGCGCGCGAGGTTGCCATTGAATTGCTCCAGCTTGACTTCGAAGCGGGCGAACAGGGCGAAGGCATCAGCGGTAGAGCCCGCGAAGCCGGAGACGATTCGGTTCTGGTAGAGGCGGCGCAGCTTGTTCGTGGAAGCCTTGATGACTTCATGGCCGAGCGTCACCTGGCCGTCGCCGGCCATCACGACCTGGCCATTGCGGCGCACGCACAGGATTGTCGTTGACTTGATAGGAGGGTGCATCGAGACTCTCCTATTCTCGCATAGGGGGAATTCGGAGTTCCTCGTTCGCGACGCTCTCGCGCGGCGTGACGCTACCCTTCGCTCACCGTGCGCACCCCGAGGAGGGTGTTCTCTTCAATAGTGTCGTCGGGATGGCGGATCACCTGTTCACCCTCCTTCAGCCCCTCCAGAATCTGTGCGGCAAGCCCGTTTCGCTGGCCCACTTTCACTTCGCGACGCCGCGCACGGTCCCCCTCCTTCACGAAGACGGCCCAGCCGCCCCGATGCCGGAAGAGCGCGCTGGCAGGCACTTGCAGAACGTCATCGGCCTTCCAGACGACGAAGCTCGCTTCCACCCGGTACGCGTCGCCCAGGCGGCTCCATTCTTCCTCCGGCGAGGTGATATCGGCGATGACGCGCACCCGCTGCTCCTCCACGCCCAATGCGGAAACCTTGGTGAAACCGGCGGGCTCCACCGTGCGCACCTTGCCGGTGAGGGGCGCCGAACCGCCCCATCGTTCGAGGATCACCTCACCGCCGGGAGCGATGCGCACCGCGTCGGCGGAGAGCACTTCCACTTCCACTTCGAGCGCCCGCGCGTTCGCCAGTTCCACCAACGGGTCCCCCGCGATTACGGGGCCTTCGCTCTTGTGCATGACTCGCAGGACGCGGCCGGCCACGGGGGAGCTCACGGGCACCAGATCGCCTTCCGGGCGCAGATTGATTCTGGTTGGCTGCGTTACGGCGACCCGCGCGGCATCCACTTCCGCGCGGGCAACCGCCACGGCGCGTTCGGAAGAAACCAGCGCCGCTTCCGCGCGCCGCTTATCGGCAAGCGCCTTGTCGTAGACCTCGCGGGCCAGATCTCCGGAGCGCTGCAATTTTTCGACTCGGACGAACTGCGCCTCCCAATAGGTGACGTCCGCGCGCGCCGCCGGCACGCGGCTCACCGCTTCCGCCAGCGCCGCTTCCGCCTGCCGCACGCGGGCTTCCGCCTCCGCGCGGGTGCGCGCATCGAGCACAACGGAGCGCTGCGCTTGCGGCTCCAGCACCACGATCAACTGGCCGCGCTTCACGGGGTCGTCCACTTCGAGATGGATGCGGCGGGCAAAGCCGGCCACGGGCGCGGAAACGACAAAGCGATCCGTGACACGGGTCTTGCCCTCTTCTTCGATGGTCACGCGCAAAGGCCCGCGCGCCACCGCGGCGACCTCCACGGGCACGGGCTGCTCCCGGAATCCGTAGGCCACCAGCAGCGCCACGATCACGAACACGCTCAAAATGCCTAACCATCGCTTCCAGCGCACAGACGGTTACTCCTTCGTTTTCAGAACGGCCACCAAATCGAGGTGATCCAGTTTGCGGCGGACGATCCAGCCGGAAATCACGGCGGAAATCAGAACCACGGTGGCCGAAAGCGCATACGTGCGGTCACTGACGATGATCGGAATCCGGTACAAGTCCGACTGCACGCCAGAGACGAACCATGTTGACAACAGCTTGCCCAGGACGAAGCCCAGCGGGATTCCGGCCAGCGTGATCACCGTCAGCTCGCCCAGCAGGATATAGGAAATTTCGCCGCGCGTGTAGCCAAGCACGCGGAGGCTGGCAAGCTCCCGTCCGCGCTCGGAAAGCGCGATGCGGGCGCTGTTATAGACTACGCCGAAGGCGATGCTGGCGGCGAGGATGGTGTTGAAGAATGCGAACACCAGCGCCTGATTGGCCATGGTGTCCAGAAAGTTGCGCAGCACCTCAAGCCGAACCGAAGTTCCCGCGACGCGGGGCGCTTCCTTCAATTCGGTATACACTTCCGCGTGCCGGTCTTCGTCCACTGTGAACGAGACTCCGGAGAGCGCGTGGCCTTCCTGCATCATGCGGTTGAGAGCGGGAAGCTGCATGTAGCCGTAGACGCCCACCCATTCATTGACGACGCCGGCCACGGGCACCTGCTTCACCGGGCGGTCTCCTTCGAGTACCTCCACGGTCAACAGATCGCCGGGGACGATCCCGAGCATCTTGGCGAGATAGTCCGTCAGGACGATGCCTTCCGGCGGCAGTTCCACTTCTTTCTGCCGGCGGCTGAGGAGGCGCTGCAACTTCGCACCCGGTGCAATCCCTCGCACGGCCGTGCGGTAAGAGCGGTGTTCGAAGCGCAACTTCGCGGGTACGGAGCGGAAGGGCTCCGCGTATCGGACCCCGGGGATGGCCGCGATTTCATGGAGCGCTTTGAAAGAAGTGGGGTTGATGAAGATCACCGTCATGTCGTCCAGTTGGGCCACGCGGAACTGCATGTTGACCATGTAGTGCGTCGCGTCCTGAAAAAATTGGCCGGTCACCAGAATGGCGCAAGCGAAGGCCACACCCAAAATGGAGAAGACGCTCTTCACCGGACGGCGCTCCAGATTGCGGACGATCATGCGGCTGGGTTGGGAGAGAAGACCGCGGATGCCCAGCCGCTCGACGATGCTCACGCGGTAGCGGGCGGGAGGGGCGGGTTGCATTGCTTCGGCGGGGGGCAGCTTGGCGGTGCTGAGCACCGCGTGGATTGCACCGGCAACCGCCGCCGCGGCGCAGATCAAGGACGCGGCCATCGCCACCTTCGGCTGCAGGCTGAACAGCATATACGGGAATCGATAGAACCTCATGTACATGCCCGCCATGCCGCTGCCCATCCAGGTGCCCACGGCGATCCCGAGCGCCGCGCCGATCGCGGTCACCATCAAAACCAGCGAGATGTAGTGCCAGACCACGGCAGCCGTGGAATACCCGAACGCCTTGAGAATGGCGATCTGCTCGCGCTGCGTGGCCACCAGGCGGGTGACCACGACGTTTAGCAGAAAGGCCGCCACCGAGAGGAAGATGAGCGGGAACATGAAGCCCATCTGACGAAGCTGCTTGAACTCTTCGGAGAGGTAGCGGTGAGAGGTTTGGTCCTTGCGGCCGTAAGCACCGAGCGAACCGTAGCGCCGCAGAAGGTCGTCGACGGCGTCGATGACGTCCTCTTCGTTCGCGCCCTGGCTGAGGCGGATCACCGCGTTGTTGAACGCGCCGTCCATATCGAATGCGGCTTCGAGCGGGCGGCGCGCCATCCAGAAGATGCCAAAGGCGGAGAAGTCCGGGATCAGAGCGCCCGGCTGCACCTGGTAAATGTACTCGGGCGTCACGGCAATGCCCACGATATCGAGACGCCGCCTTCGCCCGTTGATGGTGGCAAGTACATGATCTCCGGGGTTGAGCTTATGCGCGAGAGCAAAGGCCTCGCTGATGATCACCTCATTATCCTTGGTGGAATCCACCATCCGGCCGCGCTTCATGTAGAGCTGGTTCAGGAGCGGGCGGCCGTGGTCCAGCACGGAGATAATCTCCGCGCTGGCGGGGCGTCCGTAGCCCTCCACTTCGACGTTCGCCGAGGCGATCACGCGCGTTTCCACAGTCTGTATGCCTGGGATCTCGGCGAGCCTCTCGCCCATGCTGTTCGGCGCGCGCTTGAGGGAGACGAAGACATCGGAGAACTGATAATCCCGGTAAAACGTCGCCTGTGTGAGCAACAGCGCTTCCAGCACGGTACGCGACATCACGAAGGTGGCCACGCCGCCCGCCATCACCACGGCGATCGCGAGCGCCTGGCCTTTCATGCCCCAGAGGTCGCGCAGCATCTTCAGATGGAGCGAGGAGATCATGTCACCAGCTCAATTCCTTCGGGCTCTTGCGGATTCGGTTCGCCTCCACGCTTGCGATCAACCCATCGCTCAATCGGATGACGCGGTCCGCCATCTGGGCGATGTCGGCGTTATGGGTGATGACGGCGGTGGTAGTTCCCAATTCACGATTCACCCTGTCGAGCGCTTCCAGCACGATGACGCCGGTGGCGGAATCGAGCGCGCCCGTGGGTTCGTCGCAGAGCAGCACTTGCGGGCGTTTGGCAATGGCGCGCGCGATGGCAACGCGCTGCTGCTGTCCGCCGGAGAGTTGAGACGGAAAATGGTCCATCCGGTCGCCGAGCCCAACGAGTTGCAGCGCTTCTTCCGGGCGCATCGGTTCGCGCGCAATTTCGGTAACGATGGAAACATTCTCTCGCGCCGTGAGGCTGGGGATGAGGTTGTAGAACTGAAAGACAAAGCCCACATGGTAACGCCGGTAATCGGTGAGGGCCTTTTCGCTGGCGCCGGTGAGATCCTTGTCGTGATAGCGCACGGTGCCTTCCGTGGCGCGATCCAATCCGCCGAGAATGTTCAGGAGCGTGGATTTCCCGCTGCCAGAAGCGCCCAGCATCACCACGAGTTCGCTGGCATAGAGGTCCAGATCGATGCCGCGCAAGGCCTGCACGCGCACCTCGCCCATATCGTAGACCTTCGTCAGGCCTCGGGCGCGGAACACCACTTCGCGGGGATCTGGCTGATTGAGGATGCTCGATCCGCCTCCACGGTCAAACGCTAGTTTAACTTCGTGACCGCTTTCCTCGATGCAGACCGGCCTCGCCGCGCCGGCGTCAAGCGGAGACGAGAGAGGAGGGGCGAGCGATCAAGGGAAGGGTGCTAGCGGCGTTCGTTCCACACCTGCACGACAGCAAGGCGCGAACTGTAACGGGTGCGGTGCTGGTAGCTCCAGCGCCAAATCAGCCCGGAGGCCGCTTCGGCAATCGTATCGAACAGGTTGAACAACATGATCGTGTCTGCTCTCTCAAGAGACGTGGCTCGAAGCGGAGACGAGCCGAAGAGTCTGCGTACAGGCTTCCGGCGCCGTCTCCACCTGTATTGAAGAACGCGCAAGCGGCGGACGTTTTGGATCAAGGCTCGGTCGGATTCCCCGTACTCGCGGGCGCTCGTGCGTTCGCTGAACCTCAGGCGCCAGGGAAATCCCAGAATCCTGAGCCAAACTCGTCCACTTGTGCGCAGTCCTTTGTGGAGACCTTACGCCCGCCTCGCCCCACGCAGGGCTCTCCGAAAAACAACCGGGAACAACGAAAACATGTGGAAGCGAATTATTCTCTGGAGCCTGTGTGCTCTGCTGAGCGTTGTGCTGATCGGCGCTGCCTGGGCCGTATTGCGGAAGCCGGCGGCCGCCCCGCCAAAAGACATTGCAGTGCTCGCGACGCCGGAACGGTTGGAGCGCGGCGGCTACCTTTTCAACTACCTCAGCGATTGCAACGGATGCCACTCGGACCGGGACTACAGCCGTTTGGGCGCTCCGGTGAAGCCGGGCAGAGTTGGTGTGGGCTTCGTGATGCCGGACGAACTAGGCCTGCCCGGCCGCGTGGTCGCGCCGAACCTCACACCCGATCCGGAGACCGGATTGGGCAAGTGGACGGACGGCGAGATCATCCGGGCGATTCGCGAGGGCGTGGATCGCGAGGGGAATGCGCTGTTTCCCTTCATGCCGTATCCCCATTTCCGGCACATGAGCGACGAGGACGTGGAAGCGCTGGTGGCTTATATGCGCACGCTGAAGCCGGTTCGCAACCCGCTGCCACGAACGGAGCTCGCTCTGCCGGTGGCGCTGATGATCAAGAGCGCGCCGCAACCCGTCGAGGGCGTAGTTAAGGCGCCCGTCAAGAGCGACAAGCACGCCTATGGCAAGTATCTGGTAGAGATCGGCGGCTGCATGGATTGCCATACGAAGCAGGAACATGGGCAACCGGTGGCTGGGATGGAACTGGCCGGCGGATTCGAGTTTCGCATGCCGCAAGGCGTGGTGGTGAGCGCCAACATCACGCCGGATGTGGAGACGGGAATCGGCTCCTGGACGGAGGACGGCTTCGTATCGCGATTCCGGCAATACAGCGAGATGGCCAAGGCCGGCGGGCCGCCGGTGACCGCGGAGACCTTCACCATCATGCCCTGGCTGGCCACCTCACAACTCACGGACGAAGATCTGCGGGCGATCTACCAATACCTTCGTACGGTGAAGCCGGTATCTCAGAGAGTGCGGACCCATCCTGACGCCGGCAGTTCCCAGCGTTAGCGCGGGTTGGCGATCAGCGTGATGCACTTCGAAAGAAAAGCCCCCGGAGATGCAATCCGCACCCCCCGGGGGCTTTTTGGTTTTCAGGCCTAGCTCGCGGCTCAGAAGTGTTTTGAGGCCATCGGCTTCAGCGCCAGCGCCAGCAGGAACATGATCACGGCGCCCGCCGGCAGAATCAGCAAGGCCGTCTTGTACTGCGTGGCATCGGTTCCGGCAATCGCGCCGATGATCGGCGAGCTGACCAGAATACCCACCCAGCCCGCGGTGATGACGATGCCCATTGCGGTAGCCGTGCCGCGACGGAAGCAATCGCCCGTAACTCCGAGGGAGGTGGGGAAGACTGGCGCCATGGACAATCCGGCGAAGAAGACGCAGACCGCCGCCATGGTCGGGTCCGCCGTTTGCAGGACGAGATAAAGCGTGATCGCCATCAGGACAGAAGCGCCCGCCAGCACGGTTACCGGATTGATCTTCATGAGGATTCGCGAGGCGATCAAGCGGCCGATCATCAGGCCGAGTGCAAAGCCCCACGCGAGGATGGATTGCGCCGATTCCGTGGGAATTCCCTGGGCCACCAGATGCACCACCAGGAAGTTCCACACGCCCACTTCCGCCGCCACGTAAAGCAGCAGGAAGGCTGCCAGCACATAGAGCACGGGGCGGCTGAGGATACTGCCCATCTCGGAGAGCTTGAACGCCACTTCACCAGCCGGCGGGGCCATCGGCGTAATCGCATTGACGATCCAGGTGACCACGGTAAGCGCGGCGATCACGTAACAGAGGATGAATGCGCTTCCGCCCAGCATGGAGCCAATGAACGGGGTGAGAATACCGCCCAAACCAAAGAAAATGTTCAGCAGATTTAGCATCGAGGAACGCTTGGTGTCACTGATATCGCCCACCAGCGCGTTCGCGGCCGTCACCACGATGCCGCCTCCAAGCCCAACCAGAAGGAACAGCGCGCGCGACATTTCATATCCGCTGGCCGTGGGCAGCAGAAACAAAGAAATCGCGATCAGGCCGAGGCCAAGCAGAAGACCCAGCTTCTTCCCCTTGATATCGACCAGCGGGCCGACGGCCAGCGAAGCGATTACCAAACCAATTCCCTGCCAGAATGCAATCGAGGCATTCTGCTCCGGGTTCAGCATGAACTTCGCGCCCAAGGCGGGCAACAATGTGCCCAGCATCGCGGCGATCATGCCATAGACGAGGATGGCCAGAATAGCGGCCGCAATCAGCAGCGTGGAAGCGGTTTTGACCGGTGAAGCTGCTTGCACCGGCTTTGCAGATTTCGACATCGATTCTCCCTGGATATAAAAAAACGCGAAAGCCAGCAAATGGTCCCGCGGAACTGCATGATATCAAAGCGGGACTGCGAAACATACTGGACGGAACCGGCAATGTGCCGCTTCCGCAAAAAACAGCGACAAAGGGCCTTCCGATTGCGACCGATCGAGGGTCTCGGCCATCTGAATCGGAACGACGATGTTTCCGGATACGGGCCAGGATCGGCGAAGTCAGGCGGCGAAGGCGCTCTTTGAGCGGGCCTACGCCCGGCAGATGCAGGGCGAATTCCCGGAAGCCGTGCTGCTCTATAAGCAGTCGATTGAGACCCTGCCCACGGCGGAGGCGTACACGTTTCTCGGGTGGACCTATCGTTTCATGGGGGATCTTGAGGCGGCGATTGCGGAGTGCAAGAATGCGATTCTGATCGATCCCACCCTGGGCAACCCTTACAACGACATCGGCGCCTACCTGATCGATTTGGGGCAGTTCGAGGAGGCCATTGCATGGCTGCGAAAGGCGACGATGAGCCGCCGATACGAGAGTTACCATTACGCGTGGTTCAATCTCGGCCGCGCCCATGCGGCCCTGGAACAGTGGCCGGCGTCTCTGCTCTGTTTTGAGAAAGCGGCGGAACTGGCGCCGGATTATCGGCCCGCGCGCGAGGCGGCGTCCGAAATTCGGCGAATGATGCAGTAGGATGAGAATTAGGTCTCGGATTTTTCCGTTGTTCCCCTCAGGTGTTCGGGCGTCGGCATGCGGATTGCGGCGACACCCGCTAGGGCGCGGAGAGTACCCGTGTGGATCTCGCATTGATTGAGGAAGGACCTTTTTGATATGGCATACGTGATTGCGGAACCCTGCATTGGCACGAAGGATACAGCTTGCGTCGACGCCTGCCCGGTGGATTGCATCCATCCGCGCAAGGACGAGGCGACGTTTGAAGAAGACACGATGCTTTACATCGATCCGGTGGAGTGCATTGACTGCGGCGCCTGTGTTCCCGTCTGCCCGGTTTCCGCGATCTTCGCGCTTGACGACCTGCCAACGCAATGGGAGAACTTCGCCAAGATCAACGCGGATTACTACGCAAAATAGATTTGCGGCGCAGCCGAAACGGCGGGCAAGACGTTCCCCGGACCATACTTCCGGCCGTGCCCGCGATACTCGCGCTAGTGCAACTGGCATGGATGAAAGGGGTCGACATTCGAGGCCCGGAATCTGATGCCGCTTCACGTCGTTCTGATCTCACCACGCAACCCGTTGAACATTGGCGCGGCTGCCCGGGCCATGTCAAATTTCGGGTTCGCGGATCTCCGCCTGGTGAATCCATACCGGTCCGCGGTGGAGGAAGCCCGCTCCGGGTTGAATGCGGGAGACATTCTGCGCCAGGCGCGAGAGTACGCCAGCCTGGCGGAGGCGGTGGGCGATGCCGCGCTCGTGGTTGGCGCCACCGGCACCGCGGCCCGCGCGCTGAAGACGCCGGTCTATCGCCTGGAGCAGGGCGCGGTTCCCCTCCGCGAAGCGATGGCTTCGAGCTCCGCCGCACTCGTCTTTGGATCGGAAAAGTATGGCCTCTCCCGCGAAGAGATCAGCCACTGCCATCATCTGGTTCACATTCCCACCCGCGAGGCGCACGATTCCATGAACCTCGGCCAGGCGGTGGCCGTGTGTCTCTACGAACTGGTTCGTTCGGAAGCCGCGGTGGCGACGCCGATGAAGCGTCCAAGACGCGCGTCCGCCGCAACGCTTGACCGCCTGCACACGCTGCTTTTCCGCCTGCTCAAGTCGAGCGGCTATGTGAAGCCGCGCATCGCCGAATCCACGGGGGAAAAGCTGCGTCAGTTGCTGCTTCGGCTGCATCCGGGCGCGACGGACGCCAACCTGCTGCTGGGCATGGCGAGGCAGATCGAACTGGCGCTCGCAAGGGATGACGTTCGTCGCAAGGCGCGCCGGGATTGGCCGACTTCGGGCGAGGAACCCGTCGGCCGCCTACCGGATGCCCCGCGAGATTGAGTATCCTGAAAGCAACTCCACCGGGTAAAGTTATGTCCAAAGTCACTCTGCACTTCAAGATCCTCGCCCCGTTTGACGATGCGATGGCGGAAGCAATCTCCCGGACGGGGGGAGTCTTCGGACTGGAGCGGGTGCTGCTCAACCGCTCGATGGATGGTTTGCTGGTGGATTACGATGCGTCGCGACTTACCCTGGAGCAGGTGGAGTCGGTACTTGCCGGGCTGGGTCTGCCGCTCGCGCGGGTGGTGGTGGAAAGCTCCGAGGGCGTGCTGGCGGGGTAGTGAAGGTTTTTTAATACCACGCTCAACTGTACAGATTCATCAACTTAGCGGCCCGGGCGCTTCTCCTTCCGGCGCGCGCAAAAAAATCGCAATTGATTTGTAACCAAACTCTGCTTCTCTGTTAAGAAGGGCGGTGCCCGCCGCCAACGCTTATCTGGGGAGTTCCTATGTTTCGCCTTCTCTTTCTGGCGGCTTTGTTCGCCGTGTTCGGCCCGTGTTCCCTGCTTGCCCAGTTTGATTCCTCCGCGGTATTGGGGACCATTACCGATGCTTCGGGTGCGGTTGTTCGAGGCGCCAACGTCTCATTGACCGCGGCCGAGACGGGGGTCGTGGTGAAGACCGTCTCGAATAACAACGGAAGCTACGAATTTTTCAATGTCCGGGTTGGCCGTTACACGGTCTCGGCGGAAGCGCCCGGATTCAAGCGTGCGGTTTCCGGCGAGTTCGCGGTCACGGTTGGCGCGCGGCAGCGGGTGGCGCTCTCGCTCGAGTTGGGCGAAGTCTCGGAAGTGGTGACCGTTTCGGCAGCCGCTTCCATGGTGGAGATGGACACTTCGTCCCGAGGCACGGTGGTTGGCAGCAAGCAGGCGGTGGATCTGCCCCTGAACGGGCGCGCCTATGCCGATCTGACGCTGTTGACACCCGGCACCGTGCAAGCGCTCCGCGGCACTTCGCTCGGCGGCGCCCGGGACGCCAGTTACCACGTGAACGGCTTGCGCAGTTCCTACAATAACTTCAGCCTGGACGGCGTGGAGAACAACTCCTACGGGACTTCAAACCAGGGCTTCTCGAACCAGGTGGTGCAGCTCTCGCCGGATGCGGTGGGAGAGTTTCGCGTGGTGACGAACAATTTCTCCGCGGAGTACGGCCGGGCGGGCGGCGCGGTGATCAATGCCGCCTACCGGAGCGGCACGAACCAGTACCACTTTACCCTTTGGGAATTTTTGAGGAATAAGGCGCTGAATGCGACGGGCTTCTTCAAGCCGCGCACGGGAGAGAAGCCCGACATGAAGCAGAACCAGTTCGGCGCATCCGGCGGCGGGCCGATCATCAAGAATCGGCTCTTCTTTTTCGCGGACTATGAAGGCTTCCGCCGGAAGCAGAGCGAACTCCGCTTTGCCGATTTGCCGACAGAAGCGATGCGCCAGGGGAACTTTTCCGGCGTGAATCTGCGCGATCCCTACAGTGGCGCCCCGTACGCGAACGGGCAAGTTCCGGTGGCACTGCAGACGGCATTCGCCCACAAGGTGCTTACCGATCTCCCCGCACCTAACCGCGCGGGCGGGGGCGCGCTGGGTGTTGGCAGCAACTTTGAACGATTGGCTTCTTACGATACGCCGGACAACAAGTGGAATGTGAAGGCGGACCAGTTCTGGAATGAGAAGCTAACCTCGTTCGTCCGGTATAGCTGGCGGGAACAGAATGCATTCGAGCCCGCGTCTATCCCCGGACCCTCCGGCGGGAATGCGAACGGGAACGTCTATGTTCGCAACTACGCGCTCGCGATCGGATCGACCTTCACGATCACGCCCACTTCGCTCCTCGAAGCCCGTTTCGGTTTCACCCGCACGGAAGCGGGAAAGAACCCGGTGAACTATCTGGAACCGCATATCGAAGAGGCTTACGGCATCAAGGGCATCGACCACGACGACCGCATCGGCGGGGGATTGAACACGCAGGGAGTGACCGGCTTCACCCAGTTCGGGAGACAGAATTCGAACCCGCAGTTTCAGTGGCCCAAGGTGTGGAATCCGCGGGTCAACTATTCGAAGCTGGCCGGCAGCCACACGCTGAAGGCCGGATTCGAATATCAGGCGATCAACACGCAGATCAACGATCTTGCGCCGGTTTATGGACAGTCGACCTATAACGGACGGTTCAGCGCGGCTAAGGGGCTGCCCTCGAGCCTGAACCCCGTCGCCAATCTGGCGGATTTCCTGGTGGGGGCGCAGAGCAACTATCAGAAGAGCAATTTCGCCGTGCTCGACTACCGCCAGCGCATGAACTTCTACTATCTGCAGGACGATTGGAAGGTGAACAGCCGCCTGACGCTCAACCTGGGCGTGCGTTACGAATACGCCACTCCGCAGTGGGAGGCGAACAACCGCCTCGGCAATTTCGACCCCGTTTCCGCACAACTCTATTTCGCCAAGGACGGGAGCATTCAGGATCGGTCCACGATTCGCCCGGATAGGAACAACTGGGGCCCGCGCATCGGCCTTGCTTATTCGCTGAACGCGAAGACGGTGATCCGCAGCGCGTATGGCATCAGTTATGTTCACTTCAATCGCATGGGCGGCGAGAACATTCTCGGCTTCACCGGGCCGTTCGTGTTCGCGGTCTCACGGAATCAGGTGGCCCCCGCTGCGGCAACCGGTTCCGCCTTGCAGCCGGTCTGCACTTCAGGACAGCCCTTTCTCACCTGCTTTCAGCGCACCCAGGACGGCTACCCCGGCGGGTTCAACGATCCCGCGCTCTATAACACCCGCACGACGCGCGTGAACTATATGCCGTCGGATACGCCCACGCCCTACGTGCAGAATTGGCATCTGACGATCCAGCGGGAATTGGGTGCGGGTTTTCTGCTGGATGCCGGCTACATCGGCAACCGGGGTGTGAAGCAATTGATTCTGGGCGACTACAATCAGGCCCGGCCCAACCTGGCGGGGCAGAATACCTCGCTGCAATCGCGGCGTCCTTTCCAGAACTACGACTTCATCCAGGCAGCCTTTGCGGGAGGTAACACCTTCTATCACGGCCTGCAGGTGAAGCTGGAGAAGCGCTACAGTAACGGCCTCTATCTGCTGAACTCGTACACGTTTTCGAAGGCGATCGACAACGCGGCCGGGCACCTGGAGACCTACAACGGCGACAACTCCCGCATCAACTTCTATAACCTTGCCGGGGAGCGGGGCCTTTCGAGCTACGACATCACGCACAACAATGTGACGTCGATTATCTACGAACTGCCCTTCGGCCGCGGCAGAGCGTGGGGAAGCGGCTGGAACCCGGTGGTGAACGGCATTCTGGGCGGATGGCGCACCACGCTCATCAACACCGCCCGCAGCGGGTTCCCGATTAACCTGACCTACAGCCCCTCCGCCGCGTTCCAGGTGTGTTCCAGTTGCACATATCGCCCGAACGTCAGCGGCCCGGTGCAGGATGGCAGCCATAACCCCCTGGCCTGGTTTCTGACCGCGAACGTACACATCCCCACCGACGTTACCCAGCCCTTCGGCAACGCGGGGCGCAACATCGGGAGGATGGAGCCCTACTTCCAAAGCGACTTTGGATTGTACAAAGAGTTTCTCCTGCCCAGGGAAGGCTCGCGGATCGAGTTCCGCAGCGAGTATTTCAACCTGTTCAACGTGACGAACTTCGGCTCTCCGAACAGCAACATCAGTTCCAGCAGCTTCGGGCAAGTGACCAGCGCTTACCCCGCCAGGCAGATCCAGTTCGCTTTGAAGCTCTATTTCTGACCGGGGTTCGCCAGTTGGTATCGAAGAGCGGCCATCCTGGAAACGGGGTGGCCGCAGCCATTGCGCACCGCATTTTCCTCCTCCCAGTTATTGACACTGATTTGCATAACGGACTAAACTGATCTGGTATTCGGATTGACGATCTATTTGATCGCACATCGTTAACGATCACATCAATAGCGAAAGCGCTTCTCACATTCTTCGAAATCCGTTTTCCTGCCGCGAGCATCCATGGGCAAGCTGGGGATGGCTTTGACCGCTCGATTGCGGCAGACTTTCCGATCCACTGGGAGTTGGTATGAGGTTGAAGATACGGAAGAAAACAAAGGAGAAGCAGAAGATTCTCCCGCGTGCCTGGAGGTCGTCCGGCAGATATTGGATGGCGATGGGAACGCTGGTTGCCTATGGGGCGGGCAGCGACCTGCTGCTAGCTCAGAACCTGCCCGCCGAGATCGCAAGCGGGCCGCAAATGAGAGGGGCCGCCGCGCAGCAGACGCTGCCGCTGCGGCGCTACGAAATCCCGGCGGGGCCGCTCGAAGGGGTTCTAGAGGAGGTTCGGAAGGCTAACGGTTTGCAGTTCCAGTTGGACTCGCCGCAAATTCGCGCAATTCAGTCGCCGGGCGTGAAGGGCCTTCTCACTGTACAACAGGCTCTCGAACAAATGTTGCGGGGCACCGGTCTCGAGTACCGCTTCAGCAGCGCCCGGGAGGTGGAGATCCGGGTGCGTCCGCAGGCAACCAGGGTGGAAGTGGCCGGAGACGTGCCGGCCGTGCGATCCGAGAAATATACGGAACCCCTCCTGGACACGCCGCAGACCATCAACATCATTCCGAGGGAAGTGATTGAGCAGCAGGGCGCAACGACGCTGCGCGACGTGCTGCGCAACGTGCCGGGGATTACGCTATCGGCTGGCGAGGGCGGCGCGACGCCCGGGGACAACATCAACGTGCGCGGCTTTAGTTCCCGCAACGATCTCTTCGTGGATGGCGTGCGCGATATGAGCCCGCAGTCGCGGGACCCGTTCAATCTGGAACAGGTAGAAGTGATGAAAGGCCCGGGCTCCGCCTACATGGGCCGCGGTTCGAGCGGGGGAGCGATCAACCTCGTTAGCAAGCAAGCCAACCTGCGGCGAGCGGTGGGCGGTTCGCTGGTGCTGGGCACGGACGCAACTCGCCGGCTGGCTGGCGATGTGAATACCCCGCTGCCGTTCCTTTCCGAGCGGACGGCGTTCCGCATGAACGCCCTCTATCACCAGTCCGGGATGGCGGGCCGCGACGTGGTGAACTATGAGCGCTGGGGACTGGCACCGACGCTTACCGCGGGGCTCGGCACGCCGACCCGCTTCACCCTGGGCTATTTCAAGCTGGATCAGGATAATATCGCCGATTACGGAATTCCGTGGGTTCCGGCTTCCAACAACGCGCTGCCGGAGTATCGGGACCAGCCGGCGCCCGTGCCCAGGAACACGTTCTACGGCTTGCGCGACCGGGACCGCGAAAAGAGTTCGAGCGACAGTATCACGGCGCGGATCGAGCACGACTTCAGCGATCTGGTGCGCTTTCGGAATCAGTTCCGGTACAGCGACAGCGATCAGGACCTGATTGCATCGCCGCCGCGCTTCGCCAGCACGGAGAGCACGGTGATCCGGCGCGAACTGCGCGCCTGGCTCACGGAAGACACGGTCTACGACAATCAAACCAATCTGACGGCGGAGTTCGGTACGGGCCCGATACGCCACGCTCTGGTGACCGGGGCTTCTCTCACGAGGGAAGAAGGACTGCGTTACCTGCGAAGCGCGCCCACGATGAACACGACATTGTTCCATCCGGATCCGGACGATGTCTTTCCGGGCACAATCACCACCAATCCGGTTCCCGGTGACGTCACCGGGAACACCCTGGGGCTGTATGCGTTCGATACGGCCAAGTTCGGGCGGCACTGGGAAGCGAGCGGCGGCCTTCGCTGGGACCGCTTCGATGTAGACGGGGTACAGACGAACACGAACCGCGTCTCCCGCGTCGACCGGATGACCAGCCTGCGCGCCGGCCTGGTGTACAAGCCGAGCGAGAACGGCAGCTTCTACGCCTCTTACGGGACGGCCCTCAACCCGTCGCTCGAAGGGCTGAACTACAACGCCGCTTCCCAGGATCTGGAGCCGGAGAAAACCTACACCTTCGAGGCCGGCAACAAATGGCAACTGGCACAGAACCGGTTGCTGCTGACCGGAGCTTTCTTCAACGTCGAGAAGACGAACGCCCGCACTCCCGGCATCCTTCCAGGTGATCCGCCGGTGGTGCTGGCCGGAAGGCAACGGGCCCGCGGGATGGAGCTTTCCGCCACGGGCGCCATTCGGCCGGATTTGCAGATTCTGGCTGCCTACACGCTGATGGATGGCCGCATTGTGGAGTCTAATACCGCCGCTGAGGTGGGAAACCGCATTCAGAACGCGCCGCGCAATTCGGGCAACGTGTGGGCAACTTACTCCCGCAAGCGGCTGCTGCTCGGGGGCGGTCCGCGCTTCGTGGGCAAGCGGTATGGCAACAACAGCAACACGCGCTCCGTGGATTCGTATTGGACGCTCGAAGCGATGGCGGGCTACGAAGTCACCAGTTGGCTCGGGATTCGCGTGAATCTCTACAACATCAACGACGCGCACTATTTTGATCGCCTCGCCGGCGGGCATGTCGTTCCCGGGCCGGCGCGGTCTCTGCAATTCAGCACTAACATCCACTTTTAACCAAAATGCTTATCGAAATACCACATGTACTCAGCGCGGACCAGGTGAGAGAGTACCGCGCTCATCTGGAAGCCGCGGAATGGGTGGATGGCCGGGTAACGGCGGGACGGCAGAGCGCCGCGGTGAAGGATAACGCGCAAATCCCGGAGAATCATCCGGTGGCGCGGGAAGTGGGGGCGGCCATTGTTTCCGCGCTGGAGCGCCACCCGCTCTTTGTTGCCGCCGCCCTGCCGATGCACATCTTCCCGCCCCTGTTTAACCGCTACGCGGGGGGACAATCCTTCGGCACGCATGTCGATAACGCCATTCGCCAGATCACCGGAACGAGCCACCGGATTCGAACGGATCTGTCGGCCACGCTCTTCTTCGCCGAGCCGGACGAGTATGAGGGCGGGGAGTTAGTGGTGGAAGACACTTACGGCGTGCAGCAGGTGAAATTTCCGGCGGGCAACATGGTGCTTTACCCATCGACCAGCCTGCATCATGTGCGTCCGGTCACGAAGGGCGCGCGGCTTTGCGCCTTCTTCTGGATCCAGAGCATGATCCGCGAGGATTCGCGCCGGACTCTGCTCTTCGATCTCGATATGGCCATCCAGCAACTGAACCAAAGCATGGCGGAAGCGCCCGCCGGGCAGGAATCCCCTGCCTGCGGAGGGGTGGCCGTGCAGCTGACGGGGATTTATCACAATCTCATCCGCCAATGGGCTGAAGTGTAGCCCGCGGACCGCAACCATAGAAAGCAAACGAGGGTTTCCACGCCATGGCGCTTTTTCGCAAGATTCTGTTTTGGACCCACCTCATTACGGGCTCGATCACCGGGATCGTCATCCTGATCATGTCGGTTACGGGTGTGCTGCTCACCTACGAGAAGCAGATGATCACCTGGAGCGACCGGGAGTTTCGCGTGGCGGCCCCGGAAGATGGAAATGGCCCGATGGCCGCTGGAGCGCTGCTCGCGGCGGTGGCCGGCCAGCGCGACGGCAGGCCGGACTCCATCACCTGGGAGTCTGACCGTTCGGCCCCGGTTCTGCTTGGCTACGGGCGCGAACAGGTCTACGCGAACCCCTATACGGGAAAGCTCCTTGGCGAGCCCACGAAGGGGATGCGCGGCTTCATGAGCGATATGCGCGCCTGGCATCGATGGCTGGCGGGCACGGGCGAGAAGCGAGCGATCGGGAAGGCGATTACGGGCGCGTCGAACGTCGTCTTCCTATTCCTGGTGGCGTCCGGGATTTACCTGTGGATGCCCAAGGGCTGGACGTGGAACAAGCTGCGGCCGATTGTTCTCTTCCGGGGCGGGTTGCGCGGCAAAGCCAGGGATTTCAACTGGCACAACGTGGCGGGATTCTGGATGGCTATCCCGCTCTTTATTGTGGTCTTTTCGGCAATTCCAATTTCCTATTCCGGGTTCAGCCAGTTCATGATCGAACTGGCCGATGGCAAGCAGGCCGCGCCGGCGCAGCGCGGGCCTGGAGGGCCCGGGGGACCGGGCGGACCGGGTGGCGGCCCGGGTGGGCGGGGCGCATCGTCCAGGGCGTCCGCGCCGGAGCAGGTCATTCCGTGGAACGAGGCGGATTACGCGGCGCTCGACGCGGCATTCCTGAAAGCGTATGCCGAGCCGGAGTGGAAGACGCTTGCCCTGCGGGTACCGCCGGTCTCGAATGCACCATTGACCGCGGCGATCTCCAGAGGCGGGGGCGGGCAGCCGCAATTGCGGGAAACGCTCACTCTGAAGAGCGAGTTAGGGGCCAGCGGTACGGCCACGGCGGTGATCAAGAGGGAAGGCTTCGCGGACCAAAGTCTGGGACGGCGGCTGCGCACGTGGACGCGCTTCGCGCATACGGGCGAGTATTACGGGGTGATCGGCCAGACCATCGCGGGGATTGCATCGGCCGCGGGAGTGCTGCTGGTGTATTCGGGATTCGCGCTGGCGATTCGGCGATATCTTGCCTGGCGCAAGCGGCGTCGGGTGCAGCCGGCGGTGGCGCAGGCGAAAGCGGCCTGACCTTCCGATATCCGAAACAAAAATACCCGGCGGAAGGGCCGGGTATTTTTGCGAAAGGTGGCGTCCCCAGCGGGATTCGAACCCGCGTTATCGCCGTGAAAGGGCGGTGTCCTAGGCCGGGCTAGACGATGGGGACGAGCCGGACGCGGCGAAGGATTTCAAGCCGCAACTCCCAGTATACAGGCGTTGCGGCCTCCGTCGCAATTGCAATTTTGCTTACGCCGGGCAAGCTAGATCGTCTTGAGATAGGCGATCAGATTGTCCATTTCCTCGGCGGAGAGCAGGTCTTCGTATCCTGGCATTCCATTGCCGCCAGCCTTGATTATCGCCCGGACGGTCTCTTCATTGACGGCGTGGCCGTTCTTCATCTTCTGCTTGTGGAAGAGACCTTTCAGCGACGGACCCATCTTGTCTTCGTCGGAATCGACGTTGTGGCAAATGGCACACTGTTCAAATACCGCTTTGCCTTTAGCCGCGTCTCCCTTCGCGCCCTTCGCGCCTTGCGCGGGCTTTGCCGCCTCGGCCGCATGCACAACCGGCGCGGGTTCTGGGGGGGCCACAGCCGGCGTCTGAGCGGAGGCGACCGTTTGACCGGGGTCCGCGGGAGGAGCCGCCGCCTTTTCCGTCGTCGGTGATGAACCGGCGCAGGAGAGAATCGAGAAGGCACACAGCAGTGTTGCCAGAGGGAGGAGTAATTCAGTTCGCTTCATGTTCCGCAAGACCCGTAACAAAAGTCCGTTGATGAGAACGGTTGGAACGCACGAGAGTTTCCGTACAATTGTCGCATGAAGCCCCTGTTAATCGTGCTGGTGAAAGACCCCGTACAGGGCAGGGTCAAGACCCGCCTGGGGGCTATCATCGGGGATTCCGCGGCGGCGGCAATCTATCGGGCGATGGTAACCGACCTCCTGGAAATGTGGATGCGCGGGGAATGGCCGTGGGATGTGGAAATCCACGTCGACGGAGAGAGCGGCTTCTATGAGCGTTTCCCGTTCGCCCGTTTCCCCCAGGCAGGCGCGGATCTTGGCGAGAGACTCTATCATTGCCTCTCGAGCGGACTGGAGCGGGGCGCCGGTGCGGTTACGGTGATCGGCAGCGATGCCCCGGCCTTGCTCCCGGAGTGGGTGGCCAAACTGGGAGAGTGCGACGCCGATGTCGCCCTGGGGCCCACCGATGACGGCGGATATTGGGGAATTCGCGTGGTGAGGACCTCGCCCGGCATGTTCCGGAATGTGCGTTGGTCAACGGATAGAGCGCTGGCGGATACCGTGCAGGCGGCGCACGCAGCGGGATTGAGCACCGCCTTCGGACCGCGAGGCTGGGATGTCGATACGGCCGAGGATCTGGATCGATTGATCCAGTCCGGTTGCGTGGGGCCCCACACCGCGGCGGTGCTCACTGCGTGGAGAGAGAGCGAGGGGCGGCATCGGTGAAGGCAACGCTTTGCGCCGACGCCGCGATTGCGCGAACCAGCTAAGCCTTCATCTTCTGGAGATACTCGTAGCTCTGTTTCAGCGCGGCAAGCGGGTCGGCCGCCTGATCCTGCTCGACGAAACAGTAGGCGACGCCAATGCCCTTTGCGGCTTTCAGGACGGCGGCAAAATCAATGACGCCCGCGCCGACCGGCTGGAAACTCTCTGGCGGCACATTCTCCGCCTTCATTTCCGGGGTGTTGACGCGCATATCCTTCAGGTGGAGCAGTTTGATGTGCTTGGGATATTTCCGGATGAGTGCGGCCGGGTCGTTTCCCGCCACCTTCGCCCAGAACACATCGAGTTCGATGAACGCCTTCTCCGGGTCCAGGTTCTCGAGCAGGATCTCAAATCCGGTGAAGTTGCCGTACTTCGTGAATTCAAAGGCGTGGTTGTGGTAGCCCACCTTCAGGCCCATCTTGGCGGCCGCTTCGCCAGCCTTGTTCAACTGGTTCGCCAAGCGGATGAACATGTTCATTCCGCCCCGGTCTTTCGGGCTGATGTACGGGACGGTGACGTACTCTATGCCGCCCTTCTTCGCCTCCGCGAGCGCGGCTTGCAGATTGTAACCCGCCCGAGGGGGCTTGCCGCCGTAGTTCTCCCATTGTCCCGTCAGGCAGGCGTACTCAAAATGGGCCGATGGGGTGGCGAGATTGTACTTCTTGCACAGGGGGAGGAGAACCGGCATATCCGCCCGCCCCAGTTCAACGGCTTTGTAGCCGATGTCGGCAACAGCCTTGATGGTTTCCTCGGCTTTCTCCGGGATCAACTTGCGCACGGTGTATAGTTGCGCGCCCAGCACATCCGGTACGGGCGCTTTGGGAACGGAGACCTCCGCCACCTTGGTTTCCGGGGCGCAGCCCGCGAGTGGAATCAGCGCGGCGGCGGAAGTGAGGAGACTTCGTCTGGTAGTCGCGAAGGTCCGCATGGCAAATCCTCCAACGGTGTCATTCACTATGTAACGGCATTATGTAACAAAGCGGGGAGAATTTCACCCCTATTCAGATAAGAAACTCTGGAATTCACGGGAATCGCGTTCCCGGGTGGTTTACGGGGTTGCCGGAGAAGCGGAGAAATAGGCGATCAACCGCTTAGCCACCGCGCGGCCGGCCACCTGCAGAAGATCGCTTTCGGTAGCGTTGCGCACGCGTTCCACGCTGCCATAATGCTTCAGCAGCTTGGCGGCTGTCTTTTCGCCAATGCCCGGGATCTCGCTCAGCTCGGTTGCGAGCCGGGAGCTTTGCCGGCGCGCCCGGTGGAAGGTGACCGCGAACCGGTGGGCTTCATCGCGAATCGTCTGTATCAGGTGGAGCACCGGGTGGAATCGATCCAGATGCACCGGCTCGGACTCCTGCCCGTAGACGTAGATGATTTCCTCCCGCTTGGCGATGGAGGCCAGCGGCTGGTTGATGATGCCGAGCTTTTCGAGGGCGTCGGCGGCGGCGTGCAATTGTCCCAATCCGCCATCGATGAGGATCAGCCCCGGAAGCGGCTTTTCTTCGTCGAGCAGGCGACGGTAGCGGCGTGTTACCACCTCGTGCATGCTGGCGAAGTCGTCGTTGCCCGCCACGGTCTGGATGATGAACTTCCGGTAGTCGGCTTTCTTCATCCGGCCGTCTTCCCACACCACCATGCTGGCCACCTTGTCCGTGCCCTGGATGTGGGAAATGTCGAAGCACTCAATGCGATGGGGCGCTTCTTCGAGGTTCAGGGTGTCGCGGAGCGCTTCCTTCATGGCGGCTTCCGTCGGCTTGCGCACCCGGAAGCGCGCGTCGAAACTGTGCCTGGCATTGGTGGCGGCCAGCTCCACCATGGCGCGCTTCTGCCCGCGCTGCGGGGTGTGGATCTCCACTTTCGCGCCCCGCTTCTCGCTCAGAAGCTGCTCCAGCGCCTCGCGGTCTTCAAAATCCACCGGTACGTGAACGATATTGGGGATGAACTGCTGGTCCAGATAAAACTGCTTCAGCAGCGCGGAGAAAAACTCCGGTTCTTCAAAGGAATCGCGGTCTTCCCAGAAGTACTCGTGCCGGTCCACAATGCGACCGTTGCGGAGATGGAAGAGGTTCACGGCGACGAGGGGCGGTTCGGCATAGGAGGCGAAAATGTCGATGTTCTCGCCGCTCGCGGCGGCCATCTTCTGCTTTTGCTCCATCTCTTCGACGGTGGCGATCACGTCGCGCAGCCGGGCCGCTTCCTCGAATCGCAGTTCTTCGGAAGCCGCCTCCATCCGCTGGCGGAGGTCCCGGAGCAAATCCTTGGTCTTGCCTTCCAGAAAATGCCGCACGTCCCGCACGGCGGCGGCGTAGGTTTCGTCGCTGACCAAACCTTCCACGCAAGGCCCCAGGCAGCGCCCGATGTGATATTGCAGGCAGGGGCTGGCATGTTTCCGGGTGAGATCCACTTTGCAGGAAGGAATCTTGAAATAGCGATTGATGAAGTGAACCAGGCGGTAGGCGAGGTTTCCGGGGAAATACGGCCCGAAATAAGAGGCGCCATCCTTGCGCAATCTGCGGGTGACGTAAACCCGCGGGTAGCGTTCGCGCGTCAGTTTGATGTACGGGTAGGTTTTGTCGTCGCGGAGGAGGACGTTGAAGCGCGGCTTGAACTGCTTAATGAGGTTGTTCTCAAGAGCAAGCGCTTCCTTCTCATTGTCGACCAGGATGTATTCGACATCGGCCGCTTCGGAAACGAGCGTGCCGGTCTTGGCTTCGGCCAGCTTCTCTTCGCTGAGATAGCTGCGCACCCGGTTCCGGAGGTTTTTCGCCTTGCCGACGTATAAGACAGTACCCGCGGCGTCCTTCCACAAGTACACTCCCGGATTGCCGGGAAAGGTGCCGATCTTCTCGGAAAGATCCATGGAAACCGCCGCGCGGCAAAGCAGCCCGAATGGGAAAACATGCCGCTACAATCAAATTGTGGCACGCGCGCTCCGCCTCTTCCTCGCCTCGCTCCTTCTGAGCGCCGCCCTGATTGCGCAGGAGAACGCCCCGCTACCCCCTGAAGAAGACCAGAACTTCGCCGCGCCGCGCGAGTATTCCTTCAATCCGCTGCAGGCCCAGAAGGAACTGAAGATCGGCAAATTCTACTTCAAGAAGGGCAGCTACAAAGCGGCGGCTCTTCGGGCGCAGGAAGCGATCAAGTGGGACGATTCGCTGCTCGACGCGTATTTGATGCTGGGCGAAGCGCGGGAGCGGCTGCGAGACACGGACGGTGCGCGCAAGGCTTACTCGCAATTCCTGGAGCTTGCCGACGATACCGCCAAGGAGCGCAAAGAGATCCAGAAGCGCCTGCAGAAACTCGTGAAAGCGGACGACCCGCCCAAGACAGACGAATCGGGCAAGGTGGACGCACCGACCAAAGTGAACCCTTAGTCTGATTTCTAGATAGAGCTGATTCTCCGACTGTCTACCGCCCGGCCTGATCCAGGATGCTCAGCAGAACACTGGACGAGAACACCGTCCTGACCGCCCCGGAAACGGGGCCATAGAGCAGCGCGGAACTCGTGGCAAAGGAGAGGAAGAGGAACACGAACGAGCCCCAGCGGATCATTGTCCGGAAGGTGTCCATCGCGCCGTGCATGCCTCCAGTATGAGGAGGACGCAGTGGATAGTACAAGACGTGCGAGAACCAGGGTCTCCTAGTACTACTTGTGGTTCAGAATGGCGCGTCAGGATGCTTTCCCGGCTTCAACGGGAATGGCTTCGATCGCTCCGTATCGCCGGGCAACGTAGTCGTTCAGAATCTCAATAAACTCGGGCACAATGCCATCGCCCTTGAGCGTCTTCAGCAGTTTGCCATCCATGTAGACCGGCGCTTTCGGCTCTTCGAACGTGCCCGGGAGAGAGATGCCGATGTCGGCGTGCTTGGATTCCCCCGGTCCGTTGACGATGCAGCCCATCACCGCGACCTTCAGCTCTTCCACGCCCCTATACTGCTCTCTCCATGTGGGCATCTGTTCGCGCAGATACTTCTGGATGTCGTCCGCCATCTCCTGGAAGAAGGTGCTGGTAGTGCGTCCGCAACCGGGGCAGGCGGCCACTTGCGGCGTAAAGCTGCGCAGCCCCAGCGATTGCAAGATCTGCTGGCACACCAGGACCTCTTCCGTACGGTCTCCGTTCGGCATGGGGGTGAGCGAACTCCGGATGGTGTCGCCGATCCCCTCCTGCAACAGGATGGAGAGCGCCGCGGTGGTAGCGACAATCCCTTTGGCGCCGAGGCCCGCCTCGGTAAGCCCGACGTGGATGGGGTAATCGCAACGGGCGGCCAGGCTCCGGTTCACCTCGATCAGATCCTGAACCGTGCTCACTTTCGCCGAAAGCACGATGTAATTGTGGGGCAGGCCATGGCGCTCGGCCGCCTCGGCGGAGCGCAGGGCGCTTTGCACCATCGCCTCCATCATCACTTCGCGGGCATCCATGGGGTCCGGCCGCAGGGCGTTCTCGTCCATGAGCCGGGTGAGCAGATCGCTGTCGAGCGAACCCCAGTTCACGCCAATCCGTACCGGGCGGTCGTATTCGATGGCGACCTCAATCATGGTGCGGAAGTTGTCGTCGTGCTTCTTGCCGATATTCACGTTCCCGGGGTTGATGCGGTATTTCGCCAAGGCACGCGCGCATTCGGGATACTTTTTCAATAGCTGGTGGCCGTTGTAGTGGAAATCCCCCACGATGGGGGTATCGAAGCCAAAGGCGCGGATGGTGTCCACCACCTTGGAAACCGCCCGGGCGGCATCGTCGTTGTTCACGGTAATTCTGACGATCTCGGATCCAGCCCGCGCCAAATCCATGATTTGATTGGCGGTGGCGGCCGTATCGGCGGTGTCGGTGTTGGTCATGGATTGCACCACGACGGGGTTTGCGCCCCCCACCAGTACTCCTCCGATATTGCAGGCAACCGATTTTCGACGCGACTTTGCGGCCATTCGACCTCCGAAACCATCTATTCTATCAGTGGGTTCCCGTACGCTCCGCCGCGGCTTCGTTTCGTACGCGGCGGCGACGGCCTAACTGTTCGGGGCTTTGCAAACCCGCAATTGGACTCCCGCGTATAATAGATGAGGAGCAACTCCCTGGTGATCCGAACCTTTTTCCGCCTATTCACCCACATCCAGCTTTTGCCCGTTCTTGAGAGCGGCGAAGAAACGCTTGTCGGCGGACAGGCGGTAATGGAGGGTGTCATGATGCGTGCGCCGCACAGCTATTGCGTGGCCGTGCGCAAGCAGAGCGGCGAAATCCTCACCATGGAAACGCCCCTGCCGCGGCTGAGCGAGAAATACCCGATTCTAGGCAAGCCGGTTTTGCGCGGCATCGCCACGCTGGGCCATGCGATGTCTCTCGGGATCAAGGCGCTCAAGTTTTCCGCCGATGTCGCCCTGCACGAAGAAGCGGAGAAGGAAGCCGAACGCAAGGGGGAAGCGTTCAAGGATAGCGGAAAGCACCCGGCGGGCACGGTTCCAGGCTGGCTGATGGCCGCGAATCTGGTGTTTTCCCTGGTGTTCTTCCTCTTTCTCTACAAGTTTGTGCCGCTGCTCCTGACGGAATGGCTGGCACGGTCCGTGCCCGCCGTGGAGAACCAGATTCTCTTCAACGCCGTGGACGGCGTGATCCGGCTGCTGATCTTCTGTGGCTTCCTGTTCGCGATTTCCCGCACGCCTGATATCCGCAGGGTCTTTGAGTTTCACGGCGCGGAGCACAAGGTCGTTTTCAATTTCGAGAGCGGAGACCCGGTGACGGTGGAGAATGCGCGCCGCTTCACCACGTTCCACCCCCGCTGCGGCACCAGTTTCCTGCTGGTGGTGATGCTGGTGTCGATCGTGGTTTACACCCTGTTCCCGGTCCACGGTTTTCTCGCGAAATTCCTGCTCCGGTTGGCGACGCTCCCGCTGATTGCGGGCCTCAGCTACGAATTGATCCGTTTCTCCGCCAGGCATCAGGAAAGCCTGCTGGCCCTGATGGTGGCCCCGGGCTTGTGGCTTCAGCGCATCACGACGCAGCCGCCCTCCGATGACCAGACCGAGGTCGCCATTCATGCGCTTGACCGCGCGATGGCGCTCGAAGTGGAGCAGGGCGGCCAGGCAGTGATCGCCTGATCCCCGTTCTTCGTATCAATACATGCAATACGCACAAAAACTCGCCGAACTCGAAGCGAGCTTCGAAGACCTTTCCGTCCAGATGAGCGACCCCGCCCTGATCGGGGATCAGGCGGAGTACACCAAGGTGGCCAAGCGGCACCGGGACCTCGAAGAGGTCGTCACCAAATACCGCGAGTGGAAGCAGGTCAACGAGAATCTCCAGCAGGCTCGCCAGATGATGCTCGAAGGTGATGCCGACATGCGGGAGATGGCCACGGAAGAAGTGGCGGAGCTCGAGCCGCGTCTCGGTGAGATCGAGAACGAACTCAAACTGCTACTGTTGCCGAAAGACCCCAACGACGAGCGCAACGTGGTGCTCGAAATCCGCGCGGGCACCGGGGGCGACGAGGCGACGCTGTTCGCGGGCGAGATCTTCCGGATGTATACCCGCTATGCCGAAGAACGGCGCTGGAAGGTGGAAATTACTGACCTGAGCGAATCCGCCGTGGGCGGCATGAAGGAAGTGATCGCCCTCATTTCCGGCGATAAGGTGTTCAGCAAGCTGAAATATGAAAGCGGCGTACACCGTGTGCAGCGGGTGCCGGAAACCGAAACGCAGGGTCGCGTGCATACCTCGGCGGTCACGGTTGCGGTGCTTCCCGAAGCGGACGACGTCGAAATCGACATCCAGGAAAAAGACATCCGCGTCGATACGTTTTGCTCCTCCGGCCCCGGCGGACAATCCGTAAATACGACTTACTCCGCGGTTCGGATCACGCACTTGCCCACCAATACGGTGGTGAGCTGCCAGGACGAGAAATCGCAGATCAAGAATCGGGCCAAGGCAATGCGCGTGCTTCGTTCCCGCCTGTATGAAATGGAACTGGAGCGGCAGAACGCCGCCATTGGCGCGGAACGCAAGAGCATGGTGGGCAGCGGGGACCGCAGCGAGAAGATTCGCACCTACAATTTCCCGCAGAATCGCTTCACGGATCATCGCATCGGCTTGACGCTCTATCAGTTGGACCTCATCATGGAAGGACGCCTCGAATCCATCGTCTCCGCCCTGAACACCCATTTTCAGGCCGAAAAGTTGAAGGCGGAGGCAGCCGGCGGCCAATCCAATGGATCTAAAAGCGGCCCTCCAGCAGGGCTCAAAGCTTCTTGAGGAGGCGGGAGTCTCTCCCGCCCGTCTCACTGCCGAAGTACTTCTCTGCCACGCCCTTGGCAAGGAGAAGCCCTATCTCTACGCCCATTCCGACGAAGACCTTTCCCAACTGGCGTGGATTCACTACGGCCGCTATCTGCACGAGCGGATGGAGGGGAAACCCACGCAATACATCACGAGCCGCCAGGAGTTTTACGGGCGGGATTTCTTCGTTTCGAGCGCGGTGTTGATTCCCCGCCCGGAGACCGAGCATCTGGTGGAAACAGCGCTCCGCCTGTCCCCCAAAGCCGAGTGCGCCGTTGATATCGGGTGCGGCTCCGGTGCGATCGGCATCAGCTATCACCTCGAAAGCGGGTCTCCCACGCATCTCTGCGATCTCTCGGCGGAAGCCCTCGATGTGGCCCGCCATAACGCGACGAAACTGGAAGCGCCGGTGAGCCTTCATCGCGCCGATTTCGGGTCCGCCTTGCGCGCCCGCAGCGTGGATTTGATTCTGTGCAATCCGCCTTACGTGCCGCTTCGGGATGAAGCGGTGCTGCAAAGGGAAGTTCGGGAGCATGAGCCGGCGATGGCGCTCTACGGCGGGGAAACGGGTGTGGAGCCGTACCGGCAGGTGGTGGAACAGGCCCTCTGGACGCTTCGCCCCCGGGGCTGGATTCTCTTCGAGCTGGGCTATCAGGGCCTGGAAGCCGTGAAGGAAATGCTGGACGGGCCGGCCTGGGAGAACCTCGAAGTGGTGAACGATCTTGCGGGCTGGCCGCGCGTGATTGCGGCTCGCAAGACGATGTAGGATCGAACTTCGATGTTAGGCGCGGCCGCCGCCCGGGCGGCACGAGGGCCTTCGCGGATGGATGATATCTACTTGGCTGCCTTCACCATCTGCACCACCTTGCCGGTGAGTGCGGATTGCAGCATCAACGCCGTCGTCAGATTCATATCGCCGCAGGTGTCGTCTTTAACAATCCTGCGCTTCAAGCTGTAGTTCGTTTCGCGCACGAAGACAATGTTGGCGTCGCGCGTAGCACGGAAACCCTGAGTGAGATTTGCCCCATCGAGCCCCGCAGGGTTCGGCAATACGCGAAAGCCGTCAATGCCGATCTTTGCGACGCAGGCATCCACGGTGTTACGAAGCTTTTCGGCGGCTTCCGTTGCTCGCGCCTGCATCTGCTCTCTGGAAAGATTCTTCGGCTCCTCTTCCGGCGCTCCAGTCCCAAGCACGGAAGCCCCCATTGCGGTCAAGAGATTCCGTTCGCGGATGATAAGCGCCTCGACGGCCTCCGACGGGGAAGGCTGGTTCCCGACGGCCGTCTTGAGCTTTTCATCGCTCACGGAGGCGATGGCGTCCAACAATTCCTTCCGGGTGGCGTGCAGTTCGCTCATCACGCGGTCCCGCTCCCCGCGGGAGGGAGGTTCCTCCGGTGTCACTGCCGCTTGTTTCGCGCAGGAGGCCGAGAGCAACAGGAGCAGCGACAGGGTCGCGAACGAGAAGCAGAGGATGCAAGATTTCATCGGAGTCTCCAGTTCCATACTCTATCAACTTCAGACGCCGCACCATGCTAAGTACGGTGACACCCGATAGGGAGAGACAGAACTGGCACCACGCCGTTTCAACAGCGCTCCGGTACAATGTACGTCAGAGAGTTCTTCGGCCCGCACGGCCGGGCTGGGAGGGTCTTTCGTCCCGGGTTCCGGAGCCCTGCGCATGCCGGAACCACGCATCCTGATTTCTCATGAAATTCGTAACGATTCTCGGCAGCACGGGCTCGATCGGCACCAGCACGCTCGACATTATCCGCCGCAATCCCGACAAGTACGGTGTTCACGCTCTGGTGGCCGGCCGCAACGCCGAACTGCTGGCGGCGCAGGTTGCCGAGTTCCGTCCTTCCGTTGTGGTGGTCGCGGACGATGCCGTGCGGGCTGAAGTGCAGGAGCGCCTGCTGGCCCAGGATATCCCGCATCAGCCGACATTGGATGTGGGGCGGACGGCCCAGGAAGCGGCCGCGGCCGCGGCGGAGACGGACATTCTGATCTCGGCCATCGTCGGTGTGGCCGGGCTACCGGCAACTTACGCCGCCATTCAGGCAGGCAAGCGTGTCGGCCTGGCGAACAAGGAAACGATGGTGACCGCCGGAGAGTTGGTGACTCGCGCCGTGGAGCGCCATCGCGCGGAACTGATTCCTGTCGATAGCGAGCACAACGGTGCGCACCAGTGCCTGCGAGCTGGCGATAGAAAAGACGTACGTAAGTTGATTCTTACTGCATCGGGTGGCCCCTTTCGCGAGACACCGCTCGCCGCCCTGGCCAGTGTCACGCCGGAGCAGGCGCTCAATCACCCCACCTGGAAGATGGGTCCGCGAATCACAATCGATTCCGCAACGCTCATGAATAAGGGGTTTGAGGTGATTGAGGCGTGCTGGCTTTTCGGCTTACCGCCTTCGATGGTGGAGGTGGTGGTACACCCGCAATCGAGCGTACATGCGATGGTGGAGTATTCCGACGGCAGCGTGATTGCCCAGATTTGCGCGACAGATATGCGCATGCCGATCCAGTACGCCATGACGTGGCCGGAGCGGGATGAGGCGCCCGTACCGCGCATCGACTGGCGGGAGGCGCGGACCTGGACCTTTTCTCCGCCGGATTTCACGAAGTTCCCGCTTCTGCGGCTTGCGTACGAAGCGCAATCGGCCGGTGGCGCGTCTACTTGTATTCTGAATGCCGCCGATGAGATCGCCGTGGAGTCTTTCCTGAAAGAACGGATCTCTTTCCTTGAAATTGCGTCCATAGTAGAAGAAACGCTGAACCGCGTGCCGGGACGAAACCTGGTGAGCGTGGACGATGTGCTCGCGATGGACGGGGAAGCGCGTCGCATGGCGGCGGCGCTGGTGGCGCGATCGGCGTCCGCCGCGGTCTGATTGTCCCGGAGTGAGTGAGCCGCGGGCACGCGGCCCGGATCGAATGTTTTCAGCCTGAGGGCGACGGAGTTATGGAATTTTTCGAGAGTTTCTGGTGGCTGCTGGTCCTGCTTGGGGTGATGATCATCATCCACGAGTTGGGGCACTATTGGGCGGCCGTGCTGTGCGATGTGAAGGTGGACGTCTTCAGCGTGGGTTTCGGCCCGCGGCTGTTCGGCTTCAAGCGCGGTGAGACCGATTTTCGATTCTCCGCCATCCTTTTCGGCGGCTACGTCAAGATGACCGGCGAGCAACCGGGAGAAGGGCCGTCTGAAGACCCCCGGGCGTTTTCCAACAAACCCAGGTGGCAGCGGCTGATTATCGTCTTCGCGGGGCCGCTCATGAATGTCATTCTGGCGGTGGCACTGCTCACCGGCCTGTACATGGTGCGATATTACAAGCCGTCGGATTCCTACATGCAGGCGGTGATTGGCTGGGTGGACCAGGGATCGCCGGCGGCACTGGCGGGAATCCAGAAAGGCGACCGCGTCATCGAGATCGAGGGCCGCAAGAACCCCAGTTGGGACGACCTTAAGGAAGCTGAGAGCTTCAATGCGAACCGGGCGATTTCCGTTACCGTTCAACGCGGCGGAGGAACGCTGAAGACGACCCTTACCCCTGGGCTCGACGAACAGTTGGGCATCGGCACGGCGGGCTGGCGGGAGGATAACGACGTCGAGGTGGGTTCCGTTCGCGAGGGCTCGGCGGCGGAAAAGGCGGGGCTCGAAGCGGGAGACGTGATTGTTTCGGCCAACGGGACACCGATCCGTTCAAGCTACGGCTTGCCGAAACTGGTGGAGGAGAACAAGGGGAACCCGATCCAGGTGGTCTATGAGCGCGACGGCGTCCGGAAAACGACCACGGTGACGCCTACCATCGAATCCGTGAACGGGAAGAACCGCTGGATGATGGGGGTTGCTATTTCGCCGAAGCGGGAGAAGACGAGCCTTGGCTTCGCGGCCGCTCTCGGCCTGTCTCTCGAAACGAACGCCCGATATGCCACGGTGATCCTGCGATTCTTCCGCGGATTGGTGGAGCGGCGAATGTCGCCGAAATCGCTTGAAGGCCCGATCGGCATTGCCCGTATGTCCCGCAGTGCCGCGCATCAGGGAGTGCTGGAATTTGCCTTGCTCATGGCGATGGTGAGCCTCAATCTCGCCGTGGTCAACCTCCTGCCCATCCCGGTTCTGGATGGCGGAATGATTTTTCTGCTGCTGATTGAGATGGCCGTGCGCCGCGATCTTTCTCTTCAGATCAAAGAAATGATGTTCCGCGTCGGCTTTGTTTTTCTGCTGGCCGTGATGGTCTTTGTGCTTTACAACGACATCGCGAAAACGGCCGGGGGTTAGCGGCAGCGGTTGGCGATTTTGCCCATTTCTATCCGGCCTCCGTCGTTGCGCGGAGGCCGGTCGCATTTTGCGGGGCATGCCGCTTCCGTCACAATGGAAGGTATGTTCTTCCGTGCCGGATCCCGGTTTGCCCTTCTTGCCGCAGTCCTTTCGCTGCCCCTGGCGGCTCAAATGCGGCCGGTCGAACTGGGCTTCAAAGCCGGAGTCCCGCTGAGCGAACTGGCCAACGTGAAGGGTGCGGATGCCGCGAGCGGGGACGATTCGCTTCCCTTTACGGCGGGCGGCCTCTTACAGTTAAACCTTCCGATCGGCTTCGCCATCGAGGCCAATGTCCTCTATAAGCGACCGGGTTACGAGCTGGGGAGCATCCGATCGCGCAGTTCCCAGTGGGAGTTCCCGATCCTTCTCAAGGGATATCCTCTCGGCCGCAATCCGGTGATTCAGCCCTATACCGGGGCTGGAATCTCCTTTCGGCACACCAGTACCTCGGGCGAGGGTGAGGGTGGCGGAGACCGCGGGCTGGTCCTGGCCGCGGGTGTGCGCAATGGCCCAGGGCGTATCAAGATTTCGCCCGAGCTTCGCTATACCCGCTGGTTTGGCTCCACGAGGCTGTTTGACGGGCTTACCGGCGGTCGGGCGGAAACGGGAAAGAATCAACTGGAAGTCCTGGTCGGTGTGACTTTCTGAACATTTTCTATCTATCTTGTTCAATCCAGTAGTTTTTGACCGTGTTTGCGAAACTTGAGTACAATGAGAGTTTGTCTTCCCGCGTAATCTGATCGTGGGCAAGCCACGTGATTACACCGGATCCTGGCCATAACGGCCGGAAGCAGCGAGGAAAGAATGCCGAAGCGTACGTTTCAGCCCAATAACCGCAAGCGCGCCAAGACGCACGGATTCCGTGCACGGATGGCCACGAAGAATGGTCGTGCCGTATTGGCTCGCCGCCGTGCCCGCGGGCGCTGGAAGCTCACCGTGAGCGATGAGCGCGCCGTGCAGCGGTCACTCTACTAGCCCGAAGGAATTCTTTACGCCAAACGATTCCCCTGTGGTCCGTTTCCCCTTCGGCCCGGACCGCAGAATCCAGAAGAGCAAAGAATACCGTCTGGTCTACGACACCGGGCGCAAGGTTCCGAAAGCGAACTTCGTCGCCTTCTGCCTCCGGCGCTCCGATGACGAACCGACGCGGGTTGGTTTCACCACCCCCCGCGCTTTGGGCAAGGCGGTCATTCGTAACCGGGTTCGCCGCCGCATCCGGGAAGCGGTGCGGCTGAATCTTTGGAGGCTTCCCTCCGGGTGGAGTCTGGTTTTCAATCCACGCCGGGTGGCGGCGAATCGGCCGTTCTCCGAGATTGTGGCGGAAGTGGAACAGGTGTTGGCACGATGCGCCGCTTCGTCATCCTGATCCTGACAGGCTATAAGCGCTACGTTTCGCCACTCCTCCCCGCCGCGTGCCGTTTTCATCCGACCTGCTCGGAGTACATGAGAGAGGCCGTGGAAACCTGGGGTGTTGGTCGGGGAGTGTGGCTCGGGACGAAGCGGCTCGCCCGTTGCCAGCCGTTCTGCGCGGGTGGATTTGACCCGGTGCCGCGGCCCAATGGTTCCGGCGAGCGGCCGGGCGGGGCTGGGGGAAGCCCACAGCCCTCCCGAGGGCCTGAGGCGCGCGGAAGCGCCCAGGGCTGAACCGAGGGTTCTGAGTACTTGAAATGGCAGACGAAATCACACCGCAATCGCCCAAGAGCAACGGGAACAAACCCACCGGAGAAATCTCAATCGAACGGCGCATGCTGCTTGCGCTGGTGCTAATGGGTGCGGTCTTAATCGGAAGCCAGTATCTGTTTAAGGCGTTTTCTCCGGCCGAAGCCCCTAAGGAAACTCCAGCGGCCAGCCAGACGGCCAGCCCCGCATCCACCCCGGGAACTCCGCAAACGACCGATACGAAGACCCCGGATGCGAAAGCGACGGGGGATGGCGCGACCGCGACACCCGCTCCGGCGGCACAGGCATCCGCAACGCCGGCCGCCCCAGGCGCGGGAACAGTGAAGGCGGACGCGGAGCAGCGCTTCACCATCGAGACGAAAACGTCAAAGATCGTGTTCTCCAATCGCGGCGCCGTCGTGGAGCACTGGATCCTGAAGGGGTTCCACACCGCGGACGGGCACCCGCTCGAACTCGTGAATGAGGCGTCGTTCAGCAAGATCGGCAAGCCCTTCGCGTTGCAGATCCGGGGCCAGAAACCGCCCGTCGCGCCCAATGGCGCTCTCTATGTCGCGAAGGTCGGCGACGGCGGCAATTCGATTGATTTTGAATACGCCGAGAATGGCTGGGTCTTTCGCAAGCATTTCTCCTTCCCCGAAGATGGCTTTGTCGCTCAGGTAAGCAGCGAGGTTCTGAATGGCCAGACGCCGGTGCCGCACCTGCTGATGTGGCGAGGCGGATTTGGCGACCCCAGCGTGGACAAGCGCTACGATTTCCAGCACGCCGCTTTCTTTGACCGGTCCCGAGGCAAGCTGGAGCTCAAGTCCGCGGGCGATGCCAAGGACGGCACGCTCTCCCTTTCCGGCGTTTACACTTTCGCCGGAATCGAAGACAAGTACTTCGCCGCGGTGTTCCTGCCCGGAGCGGACAATGCGGACGCCGGCCGGTCCATCGAAGCGGATGTTTACGCGGATTCCGTCCCCTACAATGGCGACGCCGAGGAACAGAGCTACGTCGGTGTTGGCGTCGGCGGTGGAGGGCAGAATGCCTTCCGCTTGTTCGTCGGCCCGAAGAACCGCCACATTCTTAAGGCGGTTAACGCGAAGATGGTGGATCTGGTGGATTTCGGCTGGTTCTTCTTTATCGCCGAGCCGCTCTTTATCGCGCTGAACTGGCTTACCGCAAACTATCTGCACAATTTCGGCTGGTCAATCATTGTCCTCACCATCGCCATCAACTTCGTGACCCTTCCGCTGAAGATCACCAGCATGAAGAGCATGAAGAAGATGCAGCGGCTGCAACCGGAGATCCAGGCGATCAACGACCGGTACAAGGGCGTCAGCATGCGGGACCCGCGCGCCCAGCAGAAGAACCAGGAAGTGATGGCGCTCTACCAGAAGAACGGCGTGAACCCGGCGGCGGGCTGCGTTCCGATGCTCCTGCAAATCCCGTTTTTCTTCGCGTTCTACCAGATGCTCTCCGTCGCCATTGAGCTGCGGGGCGCGTCCTGGCTGTGGGTGAGCGACCTCTCCCGTCCCGAAACGTTCGCGATTCGCCTCCTGCCCCTCGCGATGGTGGTTTCCCAGATATTCATGCAACGGCTGACGCCCACGCCTTCGAGCGACCCCACCCAGAAAATGATGATGACCACGATGCCCCTGGTCTTCGGCGTGATCTTCTGGTGGGCGTCGAGCGGACTGGTATTATATTGGCTTACCAGCAATCTGATCGGCATCGTCCAGCAGTTGTTCATTAACAAGTTCACGGAAAACAGTGCGCTGGTGCCGGTGGTTGTCGATACCAAATCCAAGCGCAGGAAATGAGCACGCGTGCCCGATACCAAGTACACGGTGGAACATCACGGAAAGCAGATCTCGGAGTTTCTCTCCACCCTCATTGAGAATGCGGGTTTCGATCTGGAATTTACCGTGGCATCGCCCGCCCACATCGATCCGGAGTTCGAACATCCTGACCTGAAGGTGGAGTTCAAGGGCCGCGACAGCGACCTGCTGCTCGCCAATAAGGCGGAGACGCTGCTGGCTCTTGAGCTGCTCACGCTGGAAGTGGTGGGCGTACCCGGCGACGAACATTCGCGCATTGCGTTCGATTGCGAGAACTACCGCTATCTGAGAATGCAGGAACTGCGAATGACCGCGCAGGCGGCGGCGGACCGTGTTCTGGAGACGGGCAAGCCGTTTACGTTCAACCCGCTGAATAGCCGGGAGCGCCGCATCATCCATCTGGCGCTGCGCAACCGGGAAGATGTGCGCTCCGAGAGCGCTTCCAGCCTCCACGGGCGCTACGTGGTGATTTACCCCGTCGCGATGGCAACCCCGGCGGAACCGCCACCACCGCCCGGCCCATTTCGTCCTGCCGGTGGGGGCCGGGAGAGCGCACCACCCTCCCGCGGTTTTGACCGTCGCGGAGACGGAAGGCGCGGTGAGGGACGCGGCGGTTCGTCGGATCGGCCGCGTTCCAATCGCGGAGACCGCCCCCACGGCGGGCGCGGACCCCGCCGCTCCGGTTAGCCCGCATAGTTCCGTGAATTTGCGCGATACCATTGTCGCCCTGGCAACTCCCCCCGGCCGTGCCGGACTGGGCGTGGTGCGCATTTCCGGCGCGCGCGCCCGTGAGATCGCGAGTTCCATTCTGGTGAGGCAAGATGGCGCACCGCCCCGCTTGCGGCCGTGGAGATCTTCGCTTGCCATCCTGCGCGACCGTGACGGCGCGAAGGTGGATGAAGTGTTGGTCAGCTTCTTCGCCGCACCGCACTCCTTCACGGCGGAAGATGTGGTGGAGGTTTCATGCCACGGGTCGCCCGTGATCCTGCGTTTCTGTGTAGAGGCGGCGATTGCTTCCGGCGCGCGCATGGCCGAACCGGGCGAGTTCACGCTGCGCGCCTTCGCGAACGGGCGCATCGATTTGCCACGTGCGGAAGCCGTTCGCGACCTCATTGAGGCCACGACGCTGTATCAGGCGAAGGTGGCTGCCCAGCAGGCCGACGGGTCTCTTGCTCTCTCCCTCGCGCCGCTCAAACAGCAACTGCTCGATCTGGTGGCCATCCTGGAAGCGGGCATCGACTTCGCGGAGGACGCGACCAGCGAAATCGATATCCCGGAGACCGACGACATCCTGCCGGTGATCGATGCCGTCCTGGCGGGAATTCAACGCTTGGTGGGCAGCTATTCCTATGGCCGCTACGTTCACGAAGGGTTCGCCCTCGCCATCATCGGACGGCCGAACGTAGGCAAGAGCAGCTTGTTCAACGCGCTGCTCGAGCAGGACCGCGCCATTGTTACGGAGATTCCCGGCACCACAAGAGATCTCGTGACGGAGAACGCCGCCATTGCGGGAATCCCGGTTCGTCTGATCGATACGGCGGGTATCCGGGCGAGCGAAGACCGGATCGAGGCGCTGGGCATTGAACGTAGCTATAGCGCGCTTGCCGATGCGGACCTGGTTCTGCTCGTGCTCGACCTTTCGCAACCAGTAACCCCGGAGGATGAGGCGCTGTTTGAGCGCGTCCGCAATTCCGGATTGCATCTGGTGGTAGGGAACAAGTGCGATCTGCCCTGCCTCGCGGGTCCGACGGAAGCGTTGGAGCGATTCGGAAAGGTTCAGGCCGTTTCCGCCCGGCAGGGCGATGGCCTGGCGGCGCTGCGGGAGGCGATTCTAGCCGCGCTCGCGCCCGCGCAAGGCATCCCTCCGCAATCGAGCATGGTCACCAACGCCCGCCATGCGGGCTTGCTGCGGGAGTGTGCCGCCGCGCTCGAAAAAGCGCGCGAAACCCAACTTGCGCACAGAACTCACGAACTCCTGCTCTCCGACCTCTACGATGCTCTGGACCCCATTGACGCGATCACCGGGGGCACCACCGCCGACGATATCCTGCATCGGATCTTCAACACGTTCTGCATCGGCAAATAGCCCGCTCCGAAGTAGGAGATCTTCGCCGCCGATGGCGTCAAAGGCTCAGTTCTCTTTCGGCGCGATCCCCAGGGAGCGCATCTTGCGGTACAGATTGCTGCGTTCGAGGCCCAGAAGTTCCGCCGTGCGGGACACGTTTCCGCCGGTTTCTTCCAGCTTCTTGAGGATATATTCCCGTTCGACGGTCGTGCGCACTTCCTGCAGGCTCCCCACGAAGCGGTCCGCGTGAGGGTCTGAGCGGCGGCCCTTGTCGAGCGGCAGGTGTCGCGCTTCCACCTCGCTGCCAGGGTGCAGAATCGCGATTCGCTCCATCAGGTTTCGCAACTCCCGCACGTTCCCCGGCCACGCTTGATTCAGAAGGATTTCGAGCGCTTCCTGGCTCAATTTCTTGGGCTTGCGGCCGTATGCCAGAGTGAACTCATTCAGGAAAAAGTCGCAGAGAGCCGGGATATCCTCCCTGCGTTCCCGCAAAGGGGGCATCACAAAGGGGATCACGTTCAGCCGGTAGAAGAGATCCTCCCGGAAGTTCCCTCGCTCAATCTCTTTCTCCAGGTCCTTATTCGTGGAGGCGATCACGCGGACGTCCACATCCACCGCTTCATTCGCGCCGAGGGGCTCGATGCGCTGTTCGTCGAGCACGCGCAGCACTTTGGCCTGAGTGCGCAGGCTCATGTCCCCCACCTCATCGAGGAACAGAGTTCCTCCGTTGGCTCGCTCGAACTTGCCCGCCTTCACGTCATGAGGCGGTGGCAGACCGCGATTGCGTTCGCCGAAGAGTTCGCTCTCGATCATGTCCTCAGGGATGGCGGCGCAGTTCAGTTCGATAAACGGTTTCCCCACGCGCTCGCTCAAAGCGTGCAGCGCGCGTGCCACCAGTTCCTTGCCCACGCCGCTCTCGCCATAAATCAGAACCCGGCCGTTCGTGGCAGCCATTAGCTGGAGTTGCTGGCGAACCGCCTTCATCGGAATGCTATCGCCGATGATCGTATAGCGCGATTGCTCCTCGTCGCGCAGTTGCCGGTTCTCCCGCTCCAGTTGGCGCATCTGGAAGGCGTTCTTCACGGCCACCATCACCTTCTCCAGCGTGAGCGGCTTTTCGAGGAAATCGAACGCGCCGAACTTGGTGGCCCTCACCGCGCTCTCAATGGTTCCGTGGCCGGAGATCATGAGAACCAGAGGGCGTCTGGACGGCGGAAGCTTCTGGATCTCCAACAGCGTTTCCAGTCCGTCGATGCCAGGCAGCCAGATATCGAGCAGAACCAGCGCGAACGGTTCTTCTTCCAGGATGCGCAGGCACTCTTCCCCTGATTCGGCGACGCGGCATAAATAGCCTTCATCTTCGAGAACGCCGGAGAGAGTCGAGCGAATGGCCGCTTCGTCGTCGACGATCAGGATTCCCCGTTCGCTCATAAATGATTTACCTCAACGGATGCGCCTGGATTCGGCTGATCCGGCGGCGGAAGCTCCACGGGGGCGCCGGGCAATTCGATGATAAACCGGGTACCCGCGGGCTCATTGTCTTCCACTCGAATCGTGGCACGGTGTTCTTCAAGGATATGGTTCACAATCGCAAGCCCTAGTCCGCTGCCGCGCCCCTTCGTGGAGTAATAGGGCACGAATAGCTTGGCTTTATCTTCAGCGGAGACGCCGCAGCCGCTATCGGAGATCCACAACTCCACGCCGGAGACGCTCGCACGGTGCGTTTGCACCACAATCCGCTTCACTGCTGACTCCTCCATCGCCTCCACCGCGTTGTCCACCAGATTGACGATGGCCCGCTTGAACTGATTCTGGTCAAGCGCCACCGGAGGCAGATCCGTGGCGAGGTGCAATTCCATGGTCACATCTTCCAGGCGTCCGGCAAACATCATCAACGCGTCTTCCACCACGTCGTTCAAATCCATCGGTCGCAGTTGCGCGGCGGGCAGGCGGGCGAACTGCGCGAATTCGTCCACCAGCATCCGCACGGAATCCACCTCGCGGGTGATGGTTTCGGCAGCTTCCCGTATCACCCGCACTTCCTCCTCCGGAAGGCCAAGCCGCTCCGCGCGGCGGCGGATGCGGTCCGCCGAAAGCGCAATGGGCGTGAGGGGATTCTTGATTTCGTGCGCCACTCTCCGCGCCACTTCGTGCCAGGCAGCCACCTTTTGCGCCCGCAGAATTTCAGTGGTGTCTTCGAGCACGATTACATATCCGGCCCGTGGCTTTCGGTCAACAGCCGCGACGGTAACGGAGAGGTTCCGCGAATTTCCATCCTGAATCTGTTCCCATTGGCGGGATGCCTGGCCGGTGCGGCCGGCCCGGTTCATCAGATAGCGCAATTCCGCTGCATCCTCAGGACCGAACAGATCCTCCAGGCGCAACGCGCGATCCACCAGCTTATTCGGGAACATCTGTCGGAAAGATGAGTTTACCCGCTGTATCACGCCTTCTCTGGAAACGGATATGACTGCCGTGGGAATACTCTCCAGGATGGTTTCCATGAACTGCCGGCGTCGCTCCAACTCGAAAGCGCTTGCCTCGAGATCCTGCGTCATCTCGTTGAAGCCGCGCACGAGGGAAGCGAGTTCATCGTTGGCCGGGATTTCCACCCGGTATTGCAGGTTCCCCTTTCGGACTTCGCCCGCCGCGTGCAGCAAGGTCGTGATGGGAACGCTGATCTGCTTGGCGAGCAGGGTTGCTACCCACGTGGCGATGAACAGGATGAAGAGCGTGAGCAGCGCCATCAACTGCAAATAAAAGGCGCGCCACTCGCGCCGGTCGATCGCAAGCTGGTCGTACTCCCTCAAGTAGCGGACGATCGCCTGGTCCCGTCCGGCAAGGTCCTCCGGCAACTGGGCGGACACCACCACATAGCCCAGGAGTGCATTGCCGCTTTTCACCTCCATGCGCGCGAGGCTCCGTGTACCCGAAACCGGGATCAACCCTTTCGCTTCGCCGCAAAGCCCCAGCCGCTGCTCGTCCTTGTTGAGGATAGCGGCATCCGGGATTCCGAATTCCTGGCACAGCGGTTGGAGCACCGCGTTCAGATTCGTGCCTTGACGCAGACCCTCGCGGACCCGTTCCGAAGAAGCAATCAGATACGCCTGCGTCATCGCTTTCTGCGCGATCTCGCGATCCATCGCTTTTCCGACCGCGATGAGATGCTCCTTGATGCCTTCCCCTGGGCGGCTGAACCACTTATCGAGATTGAAGTTCAGAACGGAAATACTGAACAGCACCAGGAAGAATGCGGGAAGCACACTGAGTCCGATCGCGCCGGCCACCAGCTTGGTCTTAATCCGCGAACCTTCGCGGCTGCTTTTCCGTTCGAGATAAAGCTTGATTACGGAACGGAAAAGAAGGAATCCGACAACCAGAGTCAGCAGGAAAACGACGGTAGAGATGGCCCAGAACAGAAATGCCTGGCTGGTATTGGCGGGACGCAGTGATCCCATGGAGAACGAGCCCTGCCAGACGACGAGTGCAGTCGAGAGGCCGAGCAGAATCAATCCGGCTGCAAGTAGAAACCGCTGGCGCATGGCGGGACGCTGCCCGTATTATAAGCGCTTCGCCGCGGGGGGCGGGTGTTATCGATGCAACGTGTTATCGAAGAGACGGCGGAAACATTCGGTTCGAGGCTGGCGAAAACGCAGGCGGGAAAGGCGGCCAGACGCCCACGATGAAGAAGTCTGGCGGCCCCCTTGTCAGTGCTGTGGCGTGCGCATCGTGCGGAATTCGTAACGCTCAATGGCCATCGCATAGCGCGCGTTGTCGGAGCGCACCACGCGGCCGAGCGTCACCAGTTGCAGGGGGCATTTCTGATCCAATTGCGCCGGCCAGTTGATCGAGAGTTCCAGGCGTTCGCCCACGGAGAGGGCAACGTCGCTGGTGAAGTAGACGCCCTTCGAACTGATGTCGATGGTTTGCCCTCGCCCGATCTCGGAAGAGTTTCGGATGCTCAACCGCTTGAACCGCACTTCGCGGACAATCGGGAATCGGATCGACGACCGCTTTTCCCGGCCGCGAACCTGCGCTCTGGTTTGTGTTTGTTCGGTAAGCATTGGATTGTTCGGTGCTTCCAGCATCCCGTATCGACCGGGAACATTCAATAGGACTTTCGGTTCAATTAGAGTGGTACGGAAGTTTGCCCGTTTGCGGTACTTTCTCCCAATGAAATAGGCTATCCTAGCCGCATGCCTCTTCGCTTGCCCTCACCGGTTTTCGGACTAGTTCTTCTTCTTTCTCTGTTCGCTCCCGCCCAGGGAAAGAAGGCTGTAGTGCCTGCTGGCGTACAGGTTGCGGGGCCCTATTCGCCTGCTATTCTCGCCGGCGGCACGCTCTACGTGGCGGGGCAGGTAGGGCGAACACCCGACGGAAAGTACCCCGAAAAGTTCGAGGACGAAGTAGCCCAGACTCTCGAAAATGTCGGCAAAATTCTAAAATCCGCAAACTACGATTTTTCGGACGCCGTGGCTGTTCAAGTGTTTTTGACCGACATCAATACTTTCCAGGCGATGAATTCCGTCTATATGAAGTACTTTCCGGAACCCCGTCCGGCACGCACCACGGTGGGGATCAAGGAACTCGTGGGCCCGGCCCGCATTGAGATCACCGTTACCGCCTGGAAGAACATAGAAACCGCCCAAAAGAAGTAGTGCATGCCGAGGTGGCAATCCCTGCGCGGCTCTGATGCACCTTCCTACATTTCGGCGGTTTCGCCGGATTGCTTTATACCGCCGCCCTTATTCCGTCGTGCGGTACGCCATTCTTCAATCTCCCGCAAGCGCTCCGCGATCCGCGCTTCGAGGCCCCTCCCGGTGGGGAAGTAGAATTGCGTGCCCGCCAGTTTCTCGGGCAGGCACTCCATGTCGCTGAGCCCATCGGCGTTCTCATGCGCATGCTGGTAGTCTGCCCCGTAGCCCCATTCCTTCATCTTTCGCGTTGGGGCATTGCGCAAGTGCATGGGTACCGGTTCTGGCGCATTTGCCCGGACGAGCGAAGAAGCCGCCTTGGCGGCCTGATAGGCGGCATCGGATTTCTGGGCAAGCGCGAGGTAAATCGTGAGCTGCACGAGTGCCTGATCCCCTTCCGGCACGCCGAGGAAATGCACGGTCTGCATTGCCGCAATGGCCTGTTCCATGGCGCGAGGGTCCGCGAGACCGATATCTTCGACGGCCATCCGCACGAGGCGCCGCGCCAGATACATGCGGTCCTCCCCGGCCTCCAGCATCCGCGTCAGCCAGTAGAGCGCGGCGTCCACCTGAGATGAGCGCACGGACTTGTGCAGAGCGGAGATCGTATTGAAATGCTCTTCCCCCTGCTTGTCGTAATAGAGCGTGCGCTTCTGGAGCACGCCGCGCAGCGTCTCTTCGGTTATCCTGCCATCGACGGCCGCGGCGACGAGCGTCTCCAGAATGTTGTAGGCGGCGCGCGCATCGCCGTTCGACTGGCTCGCGATGAGCCGCAACATTTCGTCGGGCACCTCCACCGCGCCGTTCAATCCGCGCTCGGGGTCCTTGAGCGCGCGGGAGAGCAAACAGGCCAGATCCTCCTCGGAGAGTGGCTCCAGCCGGTACACCCTGGAGCGGGAGAGCAGCGCGGAATTCACTTCGAAGGAAGGATTCTCCGTCGTGGCGCCGATCAGCACGATATCGCCGCGCTCCACATAGGGCAGAAAGGCATCCTGCTGCGCCTTGTTGAAGCGATGGATCTCATCGATGAAGAGCACGGTGCGCCGCCCCAGCTTGCGGTTGCGCTCGGCTTCCTCCATCACGGCTTTCACTTCCTTGATGCCGCTCAGGACGGCGGAAAACGGAACGAAATCCGCCTTGGTGTAGGAGGCAATCAAGCGCGCGATGGTGGTCTTGCCGACGCCGGGTGGGCCCCAGAGGATGAGCGAACCGATGCGGTCCGATTCAATCTGCCTTCGAAGCGGCATTCCGTCCGCGAGCAGGTGTTTCTGTCCGGCGTACTCCTCGATCGTGCGGGGGCGCATTCGCTCCGCCAGGGGACGCGGTGCGCCATGTTCGTCGGATTCGGGCAGGGCACTCGCGAAGAGGCTCATCCGGATTCCGTCCCTTCCCGTTTCGACGCGCCGCCAGCCGCGGCGGCGTAAAGTGCGATGGCGGCGGCGATGCCCGCGTTCAGCGACTCCACGCCTTGCGTGGGGATTCGGAACGGCTCCGCCTGGCGCAGAAGTTCCGCTTGCACCCCCGCCCCCTCGTTGCCGACAATCAGCGCCGCCGGAAACTGCCAGCGAATCTCGTGCACGGCCGAGCCGCTCCCCGGCGACGCCGCGTACAGGCGCATGCCGATCCGGCGAGCCTTCTCCGCGAACTGCCCGGCAGCCAGCCCTTCAAGCACCGGCACTCGAAAGCGCGAACCGGCCGAAGCGCGCAACAATTTCGGGGTATCCGCGGAAACGCTCCCACCCAGAAACAAGGCGCCACTCGCGCCGAACGCTTCCGCCGCGCGAAGGATGGTTCCGGCGTTCCCCGGATCCTGGATGCGATCCAGCACCACCAATAGCCGCTGCTGAGAGAAAAACGCTTCTTCGTCGATTCTCGGACACTCGACGAGCGCCACCAGGCCCTGAGACGTCTCCACCGATACCAGCGATTCGAGCGCGCGCTCCCCGAGCGGAATCCACTCCCCGCGGAATCGCGCGCCGAACTGGGCCTGGAACTCCCGGATGCGAGCCGCCTCCGCATAGATCACGGGAACGTGGAGTCCGCTGCGCAGCGCCTCGTCGAGGAGCTTGGGGGATTCGGCCACCCAAAACCTGCCGGCGAACAATCCGCCCTGCCGTAACGACTTGCGGAGTTGCTTAACGGCCGCGTTGGCAGTGCTCTCCACGGTTGCCGCGACGTTCCTTGATTTCCCGGAATGGGTTGCCATGTGCCCTCATTATCCCCCAGGGGCGGAGACGCCGGCCCGAGAATTCGCGCCATTCCGGGCAACCCTACGCGGTGCTGCTTGTCACCTCCGCGGACCTGGGCGACTCTAATAAATAGTTGTCATGCCGATTTACGAGTATCGTTGTCTCCACTGCGGCCGGAAGTTTGAAAAAATCCGCCGGGTTCCGGAACGAGACCAGCCCGCCGAGTGCCCGGAATGCAAATCGAAGGATTCCGCGCCGCAGGTCTCCGGATTCGCCACCGGCGGCTGCGGAAGCGGCGGAAGCGGCCGCGGGCGCTTCACTTGAGCGTAGGGGACGCGCGGCAGTTGGCCGCGCCTGAAGATGCAATAATCCCGCCTGATCGCTCACCCCGGAGTGTCCGCGATTCGACGCCTTCTCGGCTCCATGCCGGGCGAGCCAGGAGAGCGGAGATCTAATTTCCTACGAGGTTTCGCCAAGGGACGCATGTTCGCGGTGAGCTTCGCAGGGGAGGGAGCCGAAGGCTGCCGTTCTCGCCCGCGCGTAGCCCGTGCCACTTAGTCTTTGGCGGGGGAGGCCGTGGTGTCCGCCTTCGGGGGCAGGTAGAATACCGTGTCGCCAGGCTTATAGAGGCGGAGATTGCGGTGGATCTCCAATTCCTGCTCGCTGAAGTTTTCCTTGAGGTTCCTGAGCCTCTCACGCCGTTCGTTGAGGCGTTTGCTGAGATCGTTGTTTTCTTCCTGAAGCTGCCGGACCCGTTCCCGGTTCTCCGCTAACGCTACCAATTCTCTCGGGAGATGCATGAGGAGAGCGAGCGCGACGGCCGTCAGCGCCACCACGCAGAGCACGGTGAACCTTCGCGACCAGCGACCTCTCGGACGCACGGCTTTCCTCCGGGGCGTCGCTGCCTCGAAATCCGTCCGCGAATCTGGAAAATCGTCACGCATTTTCAGACAATACTTATTTATTTCACTAAATTCTGAAAGCCGCAAGCGTATGTCGAACAAAATCCTCGTATTTTGCTCCGTGCCAACTTCGGAGTGCGCTTCCCTGATCGCGAATACCGTGGTGCAAGAGGAACTGGCCGCTTGTGTTACCGTGCTTCCGGGGCTTTCGAGCGTCTATCGCTGGCGAGGAGAAGTGGAATCCGCCACGGAACAGTTGCTCCTCATCAAGACCAGTGAGCCGCTCTTCGACAAGTTGCGCGCCCGTATCCTGTCGCTGCATCCGTATGAGGTGCCGGAGGTGATTGCGACCCCGATCACCGCGGGACACGCTCCGTACCTCGAATGGATCGACCAATCGACCTTAGGACTTTAGGGCGAATCCCCTCGTCCGGCTCCGCCGCCGATGAAAATCCTCGGACGGCCTGTTGCGGACGGACAACACTCCGTGATGGAGTAGACGGAAATGTCCGTGCCCGCAATCTCCACAACAGGCGCTGGTTCGCGTAGCGAGCAACCCACACGGGTTCGTCACGGCGTCCTTTTCGCGGCGATTACCCTTGGCATTATCACCTATATTGATCGCGTGGCGATCTCGCAGGCCGCGCCGTTGATGACGCGGGACCTGGGCCTGACCTCGACGGAGATGGGGGCGGCGTTCTCCGCCTTCGCCTGGGGCTATGCACTGTTCGAGGTGCCGGGCGGGTGGCTGGGAGACTGGCTGGGCGCACGCAAGGTATTGACGCGGATCGTCGTTTGGTGGAGCGCATTCACTTCCTTCACGGGCTTCGCCTGGAACCATGCGTCGCTCATCGCGATCCGCTTCCTTTTTGGAGCCGGGGAAGCCGGGTGCTTCCCCAATCTCACAAAGATGTTCAGCGCGTGGCTGCCCCAGGGAGAGCGTTCGAGGGCGCAGAGCATCATGTGGATGAGCGCCCGCTGGGGCGGTGCGATGACGCCCCAGCTTGTGGCCTGGGCGCTGCTGTTCATGAACTGGCGTCATACCTTCCACTTGTTCGCGGCCATCGGACTGGTGTGGGCCGTGGTGTTTTTCTTGTGGTACCGGGATAAGCCGAGCGAGCACCCCTCGATCAATGCGGCCGAACTGGCACTGCTGCGGGAAGCGGAACAGAACGCGGTGGGGAATGCGCACGTTCCCTGGAGCCGCCTGGTGGCGAGCAAAGATGTGTGGCTGCTCTGGCTACAGTACTTCTGTGTTTCCTGGGGATGGTATTTCTATATCACCTGGCTGCCGACTTACCTGAAGAACGCGCGCGGCCTTGAACCGAGTACCAGCGCGCTGCTGGCCGGGCTGCCGCTGTTTCTGGGGGGAGTCGGCTGCCTCGCGAGCAGTTATCTGGTGGCGTTTGTGGCGCGCTTCACGGGGGACTATAGCGTTGCCCGCAAGTGGGTATGTTCTCTCTCGCTGACGGCGGCGGCGGCGTTTCTGCTGGCGGCGGCCTTGTTGGGAGATCCGATCTACGCCATGATCGCGATGGGGATGTCCAGCTTCACGAACGACCTCACGGTGCCGGCCGCCTGGTCCACCTGCATGGATATCGGCGGCCGCTTCGCCGGAACCGTTTCGGGTTCAATGAACATGATGGGGAATCTCGCCGGGGGGCTTGCTCCACTCGCGGTCGGCTTGATTCTCGACCGATCAAACAACGATTGGAATCTTGCGCTCTTCGTCTCCGTGGCGATCTACTTCCTGGGTGCCGTTTGCTGGGTCTTTCTCAATTCTCACCATCGCATCGATCAGGAAGCCGCCGGCTAGGCGCGCCTCCTCACCCACTCGATCCACACTTTGCGGCGGACGGAGCACCCCGGGACACGTCCCGTTCTGGAACCCCTTCCGGTCTCCATGCTAGCTTGAAGGTTTGGGGATTCACCCGGAAAATCGCCAGATTTGGCAGCGTCCGGGCGGCGGCAAACACATGATTCAAGCGGGAATTGTCGGGTTTCGCGGGTATAGCGGCGCGGAGTTGTTGCGGATTTTGTCGCGTCACCCGCGCGTAACCCCGTGGCGGATGGAACATCGCGCGGATGCAACGCCGGAGGTGCAACCCCGGCATGCGTCCTTCGCGCGCACAGTGATGGCGACCCCGGAAGCCGCCGCGGCCGAGGGGCTGGATGTTGTGTTTCTGGCCACGCCGCACGACGTATCCATGGAATTGACGCCCGCGCTTCTCGAGGCCGGAATTCGCGTCGTGGATCTGAGCGGAGCCTTCCGCTTGCGGGAGCCGGAAATCCACCAACGCTGGTACGGGGATGCGCACTCCGCAGAGGACCTGCTGCGCAGCGCCGTCTACGGCCTGCCGGAATTTTACCGGGACCGCGTGGCCGGCGCGAAGTTTGTTTCGAACCCCGGGTGCTACCCCACGGCGGCGAATCTTGCCCTCCGCCCCCTCGTGCGGAGCGGGTTGGTGGACCGGACGGTGCCGATCGTCTGCGACGCCAAGTCCGGCGTGAGCGGCGCGGGCAGAAAGGCCAGCCTTAAGACCAGCTTTTGCGAAGCGGGCGATAACTTCAGCGTCTATTCCGCCTTCGGTCACCGGCACGTGCCGGAGGTGCTGCAGAACAGCGGTCTCGAGGAAAACGAGTTCCACTTCGTGGCGCAATTGCTGCCGACGCCGCGCGGCATTCTGGAGACGATCTACCTTCGGCTTCGCGAAGGCGCCGGTAAGGAAGACGTTGCGGCCGCTTACGATGACGCCTATCGCTCCGAACCCTTTGTGCGGGTTTACAACGCCGGCCAGTTCCCCGATCTTCACGCGGTGCAGCACACCAACTTCTGCGACATCGGCTTCAAGCATTCGGAGGCGAGCCGGATGCTGGTGGTGGTGGCGGTGGAAGACAACCTGGTGAAAGGCGCCGCGGGACAAGCCGTGCAGAACATGAATCTGATGTTTGGCTTCGAGGAAACGGAGGGTCTGCTGTGACCCTGCTCATCAAACTGGGCGGCACCCTGCTCGACGCCCCGGAATCCCGGATCCGGCTGGCCGGGGAGATCCGAGATGTGGCAAAGGCAGGCCACCGCGTGATAGTGGTCCACGGCGGAGGGAAGCAGATGACGCGCTTCCTGGAAGCGCAGGGCATCAAGAGCAGCTTCGTGAACGGGCTGCGGGTGTCGTCGCCCGAAGTGATTGACGCGCTGCTGAAGGTGGTTGCGGGTTCGGTGAACAAGCAACTGGTGGCCTCGCTCATCGCAGCCGGTTTGCCCGCCGTGGGGATCTCCGGAGTCGATGGCGGATTGGTGGAAGCCGAGCGGTTAAGCGAGGAGTTGGGCGCGGTGGGTCACCCGGTGAGGGCGCGCGCACAACTGCTACGGACGCTGCTTGATGGCGGCTTCACTCCGGTGGTAGCCTGCGTGGGCGGCGATGCCGAGGGCAATATCTACAACGTCAACGCGGATCAGATGGCCTGTATCTGCGCGGCGGGCATGCCGGTAGAACAGTTGCTCTTTCTCACTGACGTGGAAGGCGTGCTGGATGCGGCGAAGCAGCCGCTGCGCTCGCTGACGATCGCGGATTGCCGGAAGCTGATCGCCGACGGCGTGGCCGCGGGGGGCATGCAGGCGAAGCTCGAAGCGGCGTGCCGCACGCTCGAAGCGGGCGTGGACACGGTGCGCATCCTGCCCGGTTTTCGCGAGGGCGTCCTCGCGGAGGCGCTCTCCGGCGCAGAGGCAGGAACAGCCATTCGGCGGGGCTGAAGCGGCAACGTCCGGCGGGGGTTGGATTTCGCTTCAGGGAGCGCTGTCTTCGTCGATCGGCATCGAGCCATGGCAGAGACGGTGACCGGCATTGCGACGGGAACCTGCGGCGGTGGCGTGACACACTGTGCAGCGTTTGGCACTCTTCTGGAAGGATCGAGATTGGCTCTCTCGGGAATCGGCTGGGGAGTAAGGGAATCATGGCATTTCGGCTGAGCTACCAATGGATGTGCGACGAAGGGTGGAAGAGCGGTACCACAGGCATATCGCTGCATAGCCACACGTCGGTTTCCAAGGAAAGCGTGGGCATCCTGTTCGAGCATGGCGCCCGTAACCCATTTATTGCCTGGCTGCTGAACCGGGAGAGCGAGCGATACCAGCGGCACTCCGGCAAACCACTCGACTACAACCGGGCCTACTGGACCTCCCCCGTCACCCCGAAGGAAGCCTACCGCCTCGAATGCCGCCAGATCTGCGATTCGCTCTCCATGCGTCCGTTCGTGTCCATTACGGATCACGACGATATTGAGGCCAACCTGCGTCTGCAAGCGCTCGATGAGGGCGACGACATCCCTATCTCCACCGAGTGGACGACGCCGGTGGAGAACACGTTCTTCCATTTCGGAATCCACAATCTGCCACGGGCGGTGGCGCATGACTTCCACGAGAGGATGCAGGCCTATCGCAATGCTCCTTCCGTGGAGGAGTTGCGCGCCATTCTCGACGATCTTGCGGCGTACCGGGAAGTTCTGATTGTCCTCAACCATCCCCTCTGGGACGAAGCCGGCATCGGGCAATCCGCGCACGAAGAGATTCTGCCCCGGCTGCTTGCACGCATGCGGGGCCGGATTGACGCGCTTGAACTGAACGGCCTCCGCACTTGGCGAGAGAATCTCCGCGTCATGACCCTCTCGGAAACCACGGGCTTGCCGCTGGTTTCGGGCGGAGATCGGCATGGGCATGAGCCCAACGCGCTGTTGAACGTAACCAGCGCGGCCACGTTCGCGGAGTTCGTCGAAGAGGTTCGCGCCGGGGAGAGCCACGTCGTCGTGATGCCGCAATACCGGGAGGGCCGCAAGTTGCGCTGTTTCCAGACTGCGTGGGATATGTTGCGGGATCATCCGGAGCACCCTTACGGAAAGGTGAGTTGCCTCGACCGCAGCTATCTCATCCGCGATAACGGTGAGCATGCCACGCTCGCCTCGAAGTTTAAGGACGGGACGCCCTGGGTGCTTGCGAAGGTGCTGTGGGCGATGCGATTGCTCGAACGACCCCGGTTTCGGTCCGCGTTGCGTGTGGCATTATCGGATGGAGAGGGCCTTCCGTCTTGAGCAAAGCGCCGCGCGTGGCATTCGTCTCCGACATCTTTTACGAAGTGAATGGAGCGGCGCTCACCAGCCGCGAGTTCGTGGAGTTTGGTAAGCGCAACGGCCATCCGGTGCTCACGCTGCATCCGCATACGGAAACGCGCCTCTTCGAAGAGGGTTCCGCGCGCTACGTGGAGTTGCAGCGCAGCCTGGCGACCGTACCGGTGGAAACGGATTTCGGTTTCGACACCCTGATGTGGCGCTACAAGGGGTTGATCGAGAAAGAGCTGGACCGCTTTCAGCCCGACATCATGCATGTCGTGAGTCCCGGGGATTTGGGGCTGCTCTCGATCGTGATCGCCCGGCGGCGCAAGCTGCCGATCATCCTCGGCTATCACACCAACCTGCACGAATTCGCGCGGCACCGGCTGGAGAAGGCGCTCTCCTTTCTTCCGCAGCGCTTCGTGGAGTCCGCGGGCAAGGCGGCCGAAGATCACTCGCTCAGCCTGCTGCTGCAACTCTACAAGCTGGCGTGCGCGTCCCTCGCGCCGAACCGCGAGTATACAGAACTGCTGGAGAAGGCGAGCGGCAAGCGCTCCTTCGTCATGACGAGGGGGGTGGATACGGTGCAGTTCGATCCGGCGAAACGAACGCGGCGGGACGATGTGTTCGTCATCGGATTTGTAGGCCGATTGCAGCCGGAGAAGAACGTGCGCACCTTCGCGGAGATCGAGAAGATTCTGCTGGCGCAAGGGGAGAGCAACTTTCGTTTTTCCATTGTGGGCAGCGGCGGCGAGCAGACGTGGCTGGCGGAGAATATCCAGAATCTCGAACTGCCCGGCGTGCTGCGCGGAGAGGCCCTGGCCCAAGCCTACGCGAACATGGACGTCTTCGCGTTCACTTCCACGACAGACACGTTCGGCAATGTCGTGCAAGAGGCATTCGCTTCCGGGGTTCCCGCCGTGGTGACGCCGGGAGGCGGCCCGAAGTTTATCATTCGCGAGAACGAGACGGGCTTCGTGGCCCACGATGCAGCCGAGTTCGCCGCGCACATCCGCATGCTGATGGCGGATCGTGCGCGCCTGGTGGAAATGAAGCGCGCCGCCCGCGCCCAAGCCCTCGAAGCAACCTGGGACAAGGTCTTTGAGGGCGTCTACCGTGCCTACGACTACTGCCTGCACGAAGCGGGCTGCTGAGCGGAACAAACACCGAACGGATCCGAACGGATCCGCTCAGCCAATCCCCAAGTCACGCTGTACACTGGAGCGAGTATGGACCTGGCAGCAGACACCCGCGGCATGGCCACTCCCACCCTGGTTCGCCAGTTGGGCGTGGTGAGTGCGACGGCGCTCGTGGTCTCGAACATGATCGGGACCGGGATCTTCACCACCACCGGGTTCCTGGCCGGAGATCTGGGAGCGCCGTACCTGATTCTGGGCATCTGGCTGGTGGGCGCGGTTGTGGCCCTATGCGGCGCATTCTGCTATTCGGAATTGGGCGTGAACTTCCCGAGTTCCGGGGGTGAGTACGTGTATTTGAGCCGCGCTTACGGGCTCACCTGGGGCTTCATGTCCGGATGGGTTTCGTTCTTCGCGGGTTTCTCCGCTCCCATTGCCGCGGCGGCGCTGGCTTTCTCCGAATATCTCGGCTACTTCTACCCGCAATTGCAGCAGGAACAGGCGCGGGTGATTTGGGAATCGTCTTACCTCACGCTGCGGGTGGGGGGCGCGCAGTACACGGCTGCGTCCATCATCGCGGTCTTCACCATTCTGAATTGCGTGGGCGTGACGCGGGCGGCCAAGGTGCAGAACGTTCTCACGGGCACCAAACTGGCCGTGGTGCTGGCGTTCATTGTCTTTGGGATTCTGGTGGGGACGGGCGACTGGAGTTCCTTCTCCCAACCCGCCGTGCGCACGTCCACGACACCGCTCGCGTCGCAGTTCGCCATCAGCCTCTTCTGGGTGTACTTCGGCTACAGCGGATGGAACGCCGCGACGTACGTGGCGGAGGAACTGCGCCAGCCGCGCCGCACCCTTCCTATCGCGCTGGCTCTGGGGACGGCGGTGGTGGCGCTGCTTTACATTGGCCTGAACGTCACCTTCATTTACGGAACGGGCGTCGAATCCATGAAGGGCGTCTTCGCGGTCGGGAGCCTGGCCGCTTCGAAGCTCTTCGGGCCGGAAATCTCGGGGATCTTCAGCGCCCTGATGGCGATCTCCATTCTCTCGACGGTGAACGCGATGGTTACGATCGGTCCGCGTGTTTACTACGCGATGGCGCGGAACGGAGCGTTCTTCGGCTTCGCACGCAAAGTGAACCCGCGCTTTCATACGCCCATCCCGGCCATCCTGTGCCAGGGCGTTTGCTCCATCCTGATGACGATCACGCCGTTTCCGCAACTGGTGGTGTATATCGGCTTCAGCCTGACGTTCTTCACGGTGATGGCGGTAGCTTCGCTGTTCCTGTTTCGCCGTCGCCCCAATTGGGAGAAACTTCCGGTGGTGAGCTTCGCGTGGCCGCTGATGCCCGCCGTCTTCGTACTGGTGGGCGTATGGATGATCGTCTACGGAATTCTGTTGCAGCCCATCGTCTCGGCGGCTGCCATTCTGACGATCGCGGCGGGCGCGGCGGCCTACCATCTGGCGGTCAAGGGCCGCTTCCCCGGCGAGGCCGCATAGGCGGCTGGAAACGGATTTACACAAAGCTTACAATGGCGCGCCAAGACCTCGGCTAAGGTGGAATTATTACCCCACCTTTTCGAGGAGTTCCCCGTTGTCCACTGAAGCCATTGAATTGCGTGATCCGCACAAGATCAATTGGGTCACCACCGTTGCCCTCGCCCTCTTGCACGTGGGTGCCGTGGCCGCACTGTTTTTCTTTAGCTGGAAGGCCCTTATCGTAGCCGTCGTTTTGCACTGGATGTGCATCGGCTGGGGCATCGGGATGGGCTACCACCGGCTGCACACCCACCGGTCTTACAAAGTCCCCCGGCCGCTCGAATACTTTTTCGCGGTGCTTGGGACGATGACGCTCGAAGGCGGGCCGATCTTCTGGGTGGCCACGCACCGGCTGCATCACCAGTATTCCGATAAGGAAGGCGATCCGCACTCGCCCAACGACGGTGCCTGGTGGGCGCACGTGGGCTGGATTCTGCTCGGGGAAGCCGGGCACAACGATACGCGACGAATGTCCCGCTATGCGCCGGATCTTGGCCGGATTCCGTTTTACCGCTGGCTGAATACTTACCACTACGTGCCCACGGTGATTCTCGGCGTGGTGCTGCTTGCTTTCGGCGGTCTCTCGATGTTCCTCTGGGCGCTCTGCTTCCGCATCGTGTTCGGGCTGCATGCCACGTGGCTTGTGAATTCCGCGACGCACATGATCGGCACCCGCCGCTTCGAGACGAAGGACCTTTCCACGAATAGCTGGTGGGTCGCGCTTCTGACCTTCGGAGAGGGCTGGCACAACAACCACCATGCGCACCCGACCTCGGCCCGGCATGGCTTGGTGTGGTGGGAAGTGGATATGACCTGGCTCCAGATCAAACTGCTCGAAAAGCTGGGGATCGCCAGCATGGTGCGGGAAGCTAGCGCGACGGAAGCGATACCAGGCACGAAGGTGGCGGCGTAGGCCGCGGGCGAACGCGATTGGCAACGAGGTCCCTTCCGCGAGCAATCGCGGAAGGGACCTTCGCATTTCCAGGCCGAACTCGCGGAGCTATAGGCCCGCGCCGGGCTGCACCGGACGCGGTTGGCGCTTCACCGGGGCGGCCGGCGGGGGGTTCTTCGCCGGTTTCTTTTCGCCGTGATGGCAGGTGTAGCAGGTGACTTCGCGCTTACCGTCGAAATGCGTGGCGACAATGGCGTCCGTCATCTTTTTCATGTGGCGTGCCGTTTCTTTCTCCTCCTTGTCGTCCCTCTCCCATTCGTCCTTAATGTGGCAGAACGTGCACTGGACGCCCAGGGAGTCTTTCCAGGACTTCATGATGAACTCCAGACGATTGGCCGGGAGCCCGGTGAAGACCTTGATGTTCATGTACGCCTGCTCAGCGGGGCGGCTATCTGAACCCTCCACCCAGGGGCTCTTCGGCGGAGCTCCGGCGGGCGGGGCCTCCTGCGATTGCAGGTGGCCGGGGGCCACAACAAATGCAAATGCCGCGCCGAGCGCGCAGACCGATGCGAACGACAGAAATTTGCTCATTGTGCGAGGTTCCGATCCCAGAATTTTCCGCCCTCCCAGTGGGAAGGCCATGCGATGGATTATATCCCTGCCGGCCGGCGCATGGCGGAGGCGGTATGGAAGAAAAACGCCACCGGCAACATAAAGGTTACCGGTGGCGCTGGTTTGAAGAATGCAGTGCCGGGTTAGAACGTCATGCGCAAGCCCACCTGAATGCTGCGAGCCGCGGCTGCGCTGCCTACCACTCCAAAACCGGGCGCGCCAAAAACACGTCCCGGTGTGCCGAAATTGGCATGGTTGGGCAGGTTGAAGAACTCGCCGCGAAGCTGGATGATGCGGCCCTCGCCGGGCAGCGGGAAGTTTCGCAGCACGCTCATATTCAACCCGAAGTATCCGTCCGAGCGCAGGATGTTCACGCCCTGATTGCCGAACTGAGCCGCGGCCGGTTGGGAGAAGGCCTCGGTGCGGAACCAGCGGTCGAGCATGCGCTCCGAACCGCTCAGGTTGGGATCTCCGGAAACATCGGCGCGCAAGCTGCCGATGGCGGAGAAGACGGTATTCACTTGCGTGGTAACAGTGAATGGCGCACCCGCCTGCCAGTTCAGGATGCCGCCCACGCTCCAATCTCCTACGAGGTAGCGGATCGGATTATCGGCAAGGAACTTTCTCCCTTTGCCGAACGGCAACTCGTAGACGCTGCTGAAAGTGGCGCGGTGCGGGATGTCGTTTTCGCTGGGGCCGTAATCCGCCCGGCGATTATAGTAGTTCGAATAGACGCCGCCCTCGGCGCCCACCGCCGAACCGCCCTCGTTCGTGTTGTTGAGGAATTTTGACCAGGTGTAGGTGACCAGGAAGTTCCACCCCGCGGAGAAGCGCTTTTCCGCCCGCAGCATCATCGCATGATAGTTCGACAAGCCAAGAGAGGGCCGTTCAATGGTGACGTTCGTAAATTGCGGGTAGGGACGGTCAATCTGCTTGGAAGTCGCCGTCAGGTTCTGTGGCAGCACCTGATTGATTGGCATGTTCGCGCTCGACAGCTTGCGGGATGCATTCGCGAGGTAGGCGGCCTCCACCATTGTGTTCCCCGGCAACTGGTGCTGCACGGTGAAGTTCCATTGCATGGAATATCCGGCGCGCCGGTTGGTCTCAAAGAACGTAACCGCCGTATTGGGATTCGCACCGTACTTGACCGCTCCGAAGCGGTCGTCGAGCACCGGTGCGGCGAGGGAATAGGAGGGAACGCCATCGCGGAGGAAGAACGGCGTTGTGATTCCGTTATCCGGCGAGTTGACGCTGGCGCTGTTCTCAAACCCGAGGCTCGCGGCCGTGGGCGCTCCGGCATCGAACGGATGCGCGAAGAAGGTTCCAATTCCGGCTCGAATCACCGTCTTCTCGCTGCCCAGCGGACGCCAGGCGAAGCCCACGCGCGGCCCGAAGTTGTTTAGATCGGTGTCGTAGGCGCTGGTGCGGAATCCACCTACTCCCATGAACTTGACGATTCCGGGTGTTCCGGAAACCGGGTTGATCCCCGTTGGATCGAATCCGTTCATGCGGTCGCTTCGATCATGGATGGGCGTATCGGTCTCCCAGCGGACGCCTAGATTCAAGGTCAGGTTCTGGCTCACGGTCCATTCATCCTGGGCGAACCAGGCGATGTAATCGCTGTAACGGTCGAGGATCATCGTCTCCCGGCTGGCGAAGGTCAACGGTGCGCCCGTGAGCAGGGAAGCAAGACCGAATCCCGTCCCGTTCACGCCCGGATTCCCTGTGGAAAGCGGGCTGAACGTGAAACTGCCAGAGACGCTGGGGCGGTTAATCTCGTAGTTGATCGAACGCCGGAATTCGTAGCCGAATTTCATGCTGTGCCGGCCCTGAATCCAGGAGATGTTGTCGATGTATTGGAACTGCCGAATCGGGAACTGCCGGCGCTCATGGTTCCCGGCTCCCATGGTCCGCATTCCGGTGACCGCCATGGTTGGGAAGGAATCATCCGGAACGCCTTTCAGGCCTAGCTTGGAGGGCCAGTTCCCACCCAGGCCGTATGCGCGCGTCCAGTTGATCCGGTCGCCCACGGTGACGCGGAATTCATTCACCACGGTGGGCGTGATGGTGCGCGTGTAGGTGCCGTAATAAAAATTCTGGTGGCGCAGCGCGGGGATACGATTCTCCGCGCCGATGTTCGTCATCACGGTAGAGAAATCGAGGTTGTCCGAGTTGTACATGTACCGAAAACTCACGCGGTCCTTGTCGGTAAGGTTGTAGTCGCCCTTGGCAAGGTACGCGTCGCGCGTGAGAATCTGTGAATAGTTGGTGGAGAAATTATTGGCTCCGGAAGCATTCGCGGCCGCCTTGTTGGGCAGCGGGTAGAACGGGATGAATGCGGCGCCCACGGCGTCGATGCGGTTGGTGGGAATGACGTTGTTGGCGAACTGGCCGCGCTGTACTTTTCCGCCCACCACCTGGTTAGAGAGCGGATCGTAAACCCGAATCAACGCGCCCGCTGCCGTGAGCGTCTTGCTGAAATCACCGGTACGCTGTTCCACTTGGGGAACGGTGAACTGGTCAGTGAATCCTTCGATCCGGCGGGAGCCCTCATAGGCGAAGAAGAAAAAGGCCTTGTTGCGGCCATCGAAAAACTTCGGAATGAAGACCGGGCCGCCGACCGTGACGCCGAAGACGTTGTAGCGCAGCGGCGCGCGCACTTTGTGGCCTTCCCGGAACGGAGCGAAGAAGTTGGCGGCGTCGAACTTGTCGTTGCGGAGATACTCATAGGCAGAGCCGCGAAGCTGGTTCGTACCGCTCTTCGTCGTTGCGACGATCACGCCCCCTGCCGAGCCGCCGAACTCGGCCGCGTAGTTATTCGAAAGCACCTTCACTTCGGCCACCGTTTCGACGGGCGGGTCCGTATCCACCTGCCCGATTCCGAGTCGCATATTCTGGATCGTTCCGCCATCCATGTAAAAGCTCTGGCTTTGGGTGCGTCCGCCCGCGAGGGAAAAGTTCGGCTTCCCTCCTGTGTCGTAATTCACGAACACGGCGGCACCGGTCATCTGGATGATATTCATCGTTCGCCGGTCGCCGAGCGGCATATCCTGCACATTTCGCGCTTCGACGAGCTGCGAAGAATCCGAGGTGCGGGTTTCGAGCAAGGGTGCCTGGTCCGTTACCACTACCGTTTCGTTCACCGCGCCGATCTCCATGGTTACGTTGAGCGAAAGCGCCTGGCCCGTGGTTAGGACCAAGCCCTCGCGCAGATAGGTGCGAAACCCTTGCTGCTCGACGTTGATGGTGTAGCTGCCGATGGGAAGATCGCGTAGCGAGTAGTAGCCGGTTTCATTGGTCGTGGTCACGCGGTGCAGGCCCGTTGCGGCATTGGAGGCTGTCACGGAGGCCCCCGCGATCGCGGAACCGGAACCGTCTGTAATCGCGCCGCTGACGGATGCTAACTGCGATTGCGAGAATGCCGCCACGACAAAGGTCAGCATCGCACTAATAGTGAATGCGATTCGAAGACTTTTGAAGCACATCATGCAGGCAAATATACCGAACTCTTTCTAGTTTGCAAGGAAACAGAAGATTAATTTACCTTTATATTCCCATTGGTTCGAAGCTGGTGGGTTAGAGGACGATGCGGGAATCTCCTTCCCGGCGGGTGATGCGCTGCCGATCCAGGAACTCAAGCAGAGGAATCGCGTATTTCCGGGAAACTCCCGTCCATTCCTTAAATTCCGCGACGGAAAAGCGCTGCCCCCGGCGATTTTGTAAAATTCCGATCATTTCCACGATATTCTGCTTGTGAAATACGAGATTCTGGCCCACTTTCACGAGACGGCCTTCCCGTATCAGCCCGTAAAGAATCGTGTGTGCAGTCTTCAACTCGATGCCACTGTTGCGGAGAGCCTCTTCCACGGCCGGCACTTGCAAGCCCGCGGAGCGAAAAAAATCTTCAAGCTTTGAGGAAGCCGCCGCTTCCTGACCGGAAAGCGAGGGCTTATGGACGCTGAGCCGCACCACATCTCCTTCCCGGCGAAAGCGCGAATCCTGGCCGAGGAACCAATCGAAGAGTGGATCGGGCCAGGGGGCGTTCAGGGCGATGCGCGCCTGTTCTTTCGGCATTCCGGGAAGCATTGGATTCCGCGAATGGAACGCCGAGAGGATACTTTGGATGCGCTGGGCGATCTCTTCGCATTGCTCGGCCGTGAGCAGCCAATCCCGCTGCGGTCCTCCCATTCGCAACTCGCTCTTCTCGGCCAACTGGCGCACTTCCTCCGGAGAGATCCCCAGGCGGGGGACTAAATCGTCCAAAGCGCAGCCAGCCGCGCTTTCCCGCACGAACACCACGAGCATCGCGGAGGCGTCGCCCCTGGCGAGTGTGGCCAGCTTCCTCCCCTCCGATTGCTTGCGTCGAAGGCGTGGTGGCTGATTGTCCAGCACGATTCCACCGCCAATCGTTTCGAGCGGGGAGAAGCGGCGCAGGATGAAATGGTCGCCGGGAAGCGTGACCACCGGGCTCTCCGTCAGCACACGGGCGAAGATCCGGCTTCCGGGAGTGGCGAGGCGAATCTCGTCATGAAAGCGAAGCTTGGCCACGGAAGTGGTAGTCCCGATATGCAGGTGAATGGGGTGGAGAGGCGCCAGCGTCGGGGCGGAACTGAGCATCTCCAACCGCACGTCGAACTCGCGCGTGAGGCGGTAGCCGCCCGGTGTCACCAGCGTTTCTCCTCGATGAATCTCCGCCGCTTCAATTCCAGCGAGGTTGAGGGCAGCTCGCTGCCCGCGTCGCGCCTCCCGTGCGGGTTGTCCATGAACCTGGATGCCTCGGACGCGAACCGTCTTGCCGGAAGGCAACAGCATGAGCGTTTGATCCGGCTCCGCCCGCCCGTCAAACACGGTGCCAGTCACAACCGTTCCAAAACCCTTCATGACGAAAGCGCGATCAATGGGAAGCCGGAAATTTCCGGAAACGCCGCGATTCTCCATCTGGCAGGCGAGAGCCGCGAGCGCGTCCCGCAAGTGCGAGATTCCCGCGCCGGTCCGGCTGCTGACCGGGATCACGGGCACATCGGCCAGAAAGCTTCCCGCCACCAGAGCGCTGATATCGGCGCGAGCGAGATCAAGGCCGTCGTTGTCGACGAGGTCGCACTTCGTAAGAGCAATCACGCCGCGCCGCACACCCAGCATCCGGCAGATCTCAAAATGCTCCCTCGTTTGAGGCATCACGCCTTCCGTGGCCGCAACGACGAGCATCACCAGATCGATTCCCGCCGCGCCGGCCAGCATATTTCCGATGAACCGCTCGTGCCCCGGCACGTCTATCCAGGAGAGGGTGATATCGTTGGAAAATGTGCTGGAAGCAAAGCCAAGGTCGATCGTGATTCCGCGCTCCTTCTCTTCCTTCAGTTGGTCCGTATCCACGCCGGTAAGCGCCCGCACCAGCGACGTCTTCCCATGGTCGATATGCCCGGCGGTTCCCACGATGAAATGCTTGGCTGGCATGATATTCGTTCTGGCGCTTGCAACTCTACTAGTATCGTCTCCTTTGGATGCCGGGCAGTTCCGCCGTATCCCGCCGGTTTCGGAATCACCGGCCGGGCTGCCCTCGCGGGAGGCTCCACGAGAGACCGAATCGCGAGAAAAAATCCCGAATTCCGTGCCGCCGCCGGATGTGCCCGCGCATCCCGATAGTACACCCGCAGTGTCCGCCCCCGGCGACGCCCCGGGAACGGAATTCGTGATTCGGCAGGATGTCCGCCTGGTGCGTGCCGATGTCCAGGTGACGGAGAAAGATCGCGTCGTGCGCGGCCTCTCCGCTTCGGACTTTGCTCTGCTCGACGATGGGATACCCACGCCGATCACCGGCTTCGGCGAAGAATCGGATCCGGTGGATCTGATGATGCTGCTCGACGTGAGCGGCAGCATGACGTCCTATCTCTACGAGGTTTCCCGCGCGGCTGGAGCGGCGCTCGAACAATTGACGCCCGATGACCGCGTGGGTGTGATGGTTTTTAGCAAGCAGGGAAAACTGCTGAACGCATTGACAAAGAACCGCCCGGATGTGCTTACTACGCTGCGTTCTCTCACGCGGCTACCCGGCATGGCCGCGGGCACGGGGATCAATGCCTCCATCATGGATGCCATCGCTGCTTTCAAGGAAGACGCCGCCGCGGGAAACTACGACCCGCGCCACCGGAGGGCGATTCTGATTCTCACCGACAACTGGGGGCTCAACTACAAGCTGCCGGATCGCGTAGTGCTGCGAAGCCTGCATGAAGAAAACATCTCCTTGCACGCCATCGTGGTTGGCCGCGTGCAGAAGCCCAAAGGGAAGTGGGCGGAAGAGAATGATGACCTGGCCGAGGAACTGGATTTTTCACCCGCGAATGTCTTCCGCCTTGCCGAGGACACGGGTGGCGATATCTTTACGAATCTCAGCAAAGACGGCGGTCTCGCGGAGATTCTGGGCCGCATCCGGACTCGTTACTCGCTCTACTTCAAGCCGCCCGCCGGCGTTGCCTCCGGAAGCTATCGGAAGATCCAGGTGACGCTCGCGGGCACGGCCGCGCGGGAGCATCGGAAAGCCGTGGTACGCGCCAGGGCCGGGTATTTCACAAAATGAAAAGCCCTCCGCCACCGGCTGGTCAGATAGCGATGCCCACTTGCCAGAGCAGATAGCCGGCTGCCTGACGGAAGTAGTGTCGCCACTCCTCGGTGGCGCTGCGATCCCGTTCCGGGCGGGGAGACGTATAGACTGTCAGCCCGCGCTCTTCGAGGATGCCCTTCACGCGGAACAGGTGATAGCTGTCGGAGACGACGATGCAGGATTTCAGGCGCATGCGATCCATGATTTCCGCCACCGCAACGGCGGAATGGATCGTGCTGTCGCCCTCATCCTCCATGACAATCGCTTCCGGTGGAACGCCACGGCTGAGCAGGAAATTGCGGCCTACTTCACTCTCCGTAAATCGAGGGTCACCGCCCGCCCCGCCCGTCGTGAGGATAAAAGGAGCGTAGCGCTCCTGGTAGAGCGAGAGCGCGTGGCTGAGGCGTGCCTCCAGTACGGGCGAAGGCTTGCCGCGATACTCCGCCGCACCCAGAACGACGATCGCATCCGCCGGCCGGGCATCGTCCACCTGGGCTTGGCGGCGCACCTGATCCGCCAGATAGAGCAAATATCCCGCGCCTCCAGCCAGAGCCATCAGCGCGCAAAGCAGCCAACCGCGTTTCATCCGATGATTTCATTCTACTGATGGCGGAACCGTGAACTTTCTTCGCCACCCTATAGCGGGATATTCCCGTGGCGCTTGCGCGGCGTATCGTCCACTTTGTTTTCGAGCATCCGCAGGGCGCGGATGATTTCCAGGCGCGTGCGGCGCGGTTCGATGACATCGTCGATGAAGCCGTGCTCGGCGGCGACGAACGGGTTGGCGAAGCGTTCGCGGAACTCGGCGATCTTCTGTGCGCGCACCGCCTCCGGATCTTCCGCCTGCCCAATCTCGCGCTTGTAAATCACGTTTACCGCGCCCTCGGGACCCATCACGGCCAGTTCCGCGCTCGGCCAGGCGAGGTTCACGTCCGTGCGCACCTGCTTGGAGCCCATCACGCAGTAAGCGCCTCCGTAAGCTTTGCGCGTGATCACCGTGATCTTCGGCACGACGGCCTCGGCATACGCGAAGAGCAGCTTCGCGCCATGACGGATGATGCCGCCGAACTCCTGGTCCGTTCCGGGCAGGAAGCCGGGCACATCCACAAACGTGATAATCGGGATTTGAAAGGCGTCGCAGAAGCGCACGAAGCGCGCCGCCTTAACCGAGGAGTTGATATCCAGGCAGCCGGCGAGCACGCTGGGCTGGTTCGCCACGATGCCCACGCTGCGCCCTTCCATTCTTGCGAATCCGACGACGATGTTGCCCGCGAAGTGCGCCTGTACTTCGAGGAACGCGCCTTCGTCGGCCACCGCCCGGATCACCCGCTTGATATCGTAGGGCAGATTCGATTCGGCGGGTACGATGGCGTCGAGTTCGGGCGCCTCCCGGTCGGCCGGGTCGTTCGAAACGCGGCGCGGCGCTTCATCCTGGTTGTTTGAGGGCAGATAGCCGAGGAGTTCGCGAATGTCCTCGAGGCAGTCCGCGTCGTTCGCCGCGATGAAGTGGCCCACGCCGCTCACGCTGTTGTGCGTCATCGGTCCGCCGAGTTCTTCCTTCGTGACGTCCTCGTGCGTGACGGTCTTGATCACATCCGGACCCGTGACGAACATGTAGCTCGAATCAGCCACCATGAAGACGAAATCCGTAATGGCGGGCGAGTAGACCGCACCTCCGGCGCAGGGGCCCATAATGGCGGATATCTGGGGAACCACGCCGCTGGCCAGCGTATTGCGAAGGAAGATATCCGCGTAACCGCCGAGCGAGAGCACGCCTTCCTGGATACGCGCGCCGCCAGAATCGTTCAGGCCGACGATGGGCGCCCCGTTCTTGAGCGCCATATCCATCAGCCGGGTGATCTTGGCGGCATTCGAGGCGGAGAGGCTGCCGCCGAAGACCGTAAAATCCTGCGCGAAGACGTAAACCGTGCGTCCTTCCACCGTGCCATATCCGGTGACGACGCCGTCTCCATCGATCGCGTGCTTCGCCATGCCGAAATCGTGGCACTGGTGGCGCACCAGTTTTCCGGTTTCCGTGAACGTGCCGGGGTCGAGCAGAAGGTCAATCCGTTCCCTGGCGGAGAGCTTGCCGGATTCGTGCTGCTTGCGCGTACGCGCTTCCCCGCCGCCCGCTTCGGCGCAGGCCTTGCGGCGATCCAGTTCCTCCTTGCGGTGCATCAGTCGGCGTCTCCCCAAAGGCACCCGGCCAGCCATTCGAGATATTCCTGGTTGCGACGTCGCACTTCGTTCAGAAGCGCATCGGGCAGTTCGTCGAACTTCTCCTTAAAGAACCGATGATCCTGGTCCGGGGAGTGAATGTCCCGGCTGCCGTTCGTGTTGCCGATCCAGAAGACGTGGAAGAGGTTGCCGTCCACGCGCCCGCGCTTGGCATCGCCGAGATAATAGTCTTTCCCCTCCGCGCGATACTTGGCGGCGAGTTCGCTCTCCTCCCCGAAGCATTCGCGGGCGGCGAAGCCCTCCGTGCGCGCCGCGAGGCGTTCATACAGTTGCCGCCAATAGGTGCCTTCGGCTTGCTCGCTCAGCACATCGAAAAGCTGCAATTGCAACTCGCCGGAGATCTTGTAATTCAGCCGGCCCTGCGTTTCCTTGCCAATCGTTCGCAGCACCCGCTTCTGCTTGCCGCTGCCGGAGTGGATGCTGAGCGTGCCGTCGAAATAGCGCGCAACCGCGGCGAGTTCCTTCACGCGCGCGCCTAGTTCGGCGATGGGGTCGCCAGCGAAATCCTGCTCCACGCGCGGCAGCAGTTCCGGCCACATCTTGTGTTCCACATACTGCCGCAGGCCCACGGGGCTGGCGTCGGAAGGCTCGAGCGATTCGGGATATGCCTGGCGTTTCTTGAAGCCGAGATTCGGCGGCACCAGCGTGGCCGGGCGTCCGTTGGCTTTCAGCCAGTGCATATAGAAGATCAACTCCTGGGCCGTCGTGAGTGTGTCGGCCTCGTCCACGGACGGCTCGAAATCGAAGTCAGGCACGAAGCCGGCCGCCTCTTTCGCAGCTCGGATCTTGTCATAGAGCCGCTCGTTCAATTGAATGCTGGGGCCGAACTTCACGGCATGGCGGCGGATCTCCGCCGGCGAGAAGGCATACGTTCGTCCCTCAACCTCGAAAGGCGCTTCGAACTGCTCCAGAATCCACTGCTGGTCCGCCGCGGAGAAGAGCCTCTGGAACCGCTGCTCCACTTCGAGATCACTGTATGGTTGAGGGTGTCGCAAGTCCGCGTGGAGATCGAACATGCGTGACGTGTCCGTCGTGAACTTGGTATAGCCGGCGGCATCGGCGATGGCGGTTTCACTCCGTTTGAGCGCGGCGTCAATCTCGGCTTCCGTGTGGCCGGAGATGATGAAGTGGTCGGCTTCGGCGTTGTAGCCCGCGCGAAAGCCGCTTCGCACCGCGGCCCAGAGGCCCGTATGAAAGAGATGCTTAATCGAGACGCGCGTATGGCCGATCTCGGTGGGCTCCTCGCCCTCACGCGCGGCGATGACATCGTCCGTGGTCATCTCGCGGGTGGCCGAAAGCTGCACGGTGGAGGCGACATTCCGGCCCGTGCGGCGCAGGATCGATTGAAAAGCGGCGAACGCCGCGGGCAAGCTGATCTCCGGATGCCGGTTGCCGCACGCGATTGCGGGCTGGCTGCCCTGCGGCCGGGGCAGAAACTCCGGCGCGACCTCCCGGACGAAGTACGCCAGATTGGCATAATCAGTGGGGCGGAACGGAACGACGTGTACCGTCCAGGGGCTCGCTTCCACCTCGTAAGAGGCGCTCTTCCGCATGTCGGGAAACGCCGGGGCCGATCGGTCCGTACCACCGCTGAAAACCAGCATCCGGCCGCTATCAAAGCGCTGCCTGGCGTCGCTCCAATCGAGGTCCGCGGCCACGTAGTAGCGCGTGTCGTCTTGCGGGTCCTGCGTAAGCGAGGCGGGGTAGAGGGTCACGTCGCCAAGGGGGAGCGATCCGAGCTGCCGGGCGAGGGTTTCCCGCAATTCCGGCCGCATCCTGCCATCGAGCGGGCATGCTGTGAAAACATCGACAATCTGGCTCAGCGTTCGCTCATCGATCGGGAAAGACATGCTTAAATCCTGCCATAGAAAAGGGCGCAAGGGGGCATCCGAGGCACACCGGCTCCGCATGTTGCCACAGCGCCCGCTCAAAAGCGGCGGTTCTTCAGAAACTCGCGAAAGCGTTCGCCCATTTCCGGATGTGCCAGAGCGTAGTCGATCGTAGCTTCGAGGTAGCCGAACTTGTCACCCGCATCGTAGCGTGTTCCTTCGAAAACATAACCGTAGATCGGCATGTCGGCGAGCATATTCCGCAAACCGTCGGTAAGCTGCAGTTCGCCGCCCGCCCCAGTGCTGGTCTTATCGAGATAGCCGAAAATTTCGGGCATCAGGATATACCTGCCGATGATCGCCAGATTGCTCGGGGCATCTTCCGGCTTCGGCTTCTCCACCATGCCGCGCAGCTTGTAAAGGCGGCCCTCGGTACCGGCGTATGGATGAGGTTCGGCGTCCACCACGCCATACGCGCTGATGCGCTCTTTGGGCACTTCCATCAGCGCCAGCACGGAGGCGCCCAATGCCTCATGGACCTCTTTCATCTGCTTGAGCACAGGCACGCGCGACATGATGATGTCGTCGGGGAGCACGACCGCGAAAGCCTCATTTCCAACCACGTCGCGGGCACAGTTCACGGCGTGGCCCAGGCCGAGCGCGCGCTTCTGGCGCACGAAGCAGATATTGATCAGGTCGCTGATCGCCTTCACTTCCGCAAGGCGGTTCATTTTGCCCTTTTCTTCAAGCGCCGCCTCGAGCTCGGGGCTGAAATCGAAATGGTCTTCGATGGAACTCTTGCCCCGGCTCGTGATCACGATAATGTCCGGAATCTCCGCTCCCAGGGCTTCCTCCACCCCATACTGGATGAGCGGTTTATCCACCAGCGTCAGCATCTCTTTGGGCTGCGCTTTGGTGGCGGGAAGAAAGCGGGTGCCGAGTCCGGCACAGGGGAAGACGGCTTTGCGGAGTTGCGCAGGCATAGGACTCCCATCGTAACGCCAAAGCGCGAGCCGCCGCCGTTGCGCGAACCCCTTTCGCCCCCGGCTACTGGACAAGCGTGAATCGCCCGTCTTTCTCCAAACGGTAGCGGTGGCCGCGCCAAAGGATGGTGTTGCCGAAGAATCCCGCCAGCCAGAGGCCAAAGCTGACCAGGTCCTGCACGGGCAACAGCAGCCAATGCTTCCAGCCGAAGGATGCGGCAATCGTGCGCCGCATCACGGCGGCCTGTGCGTAGCGCAATGCGAGCGTGGCGGGCAACACGGGCCATGCGGCAGGCGCAATGGCCGTGAGCAAAAGCGCCAGCGCGAGCGGGCGCAGGAACAGTTCCCCGAAGTAGCCGGCGGGCCGGGAACGCCGCGTCGAGCGAGCCCAGCGCAGGCGGTGTGCCATGCTGTGCGCCAGATCCTGGCTGCCGATGCGATGCTCGATAACGTAGCGCGAAAGAATCACGCGATGCCCGTGGGCGGCCGCGCGCTGGCCCATGACGAAGTCTTCGGCCAGGAACTCCCTCAGTTCCGCGAAGCCGCCGATGTCTTCAAGCACGCCTCGCCGAACGGCAATCGTTGGACCCAGCGCAAAACGAACCCCTTCCAGCAGGCGCGCCGTCAGCACACCGCCCAGGAACTCCGTATTCATGTGCAGCGCCTCGAGAAAGCTCCAGAAGCTCCCGCCGGGCACCGCCCGGTAGGGGCACGTCGAGAGCCCCAGGGCGGGATCACGGAACTCGGCGCTCACCGTTTCCAGGAAGCCCGCATCCACGCGTACGTCACTGTCGGCCATTACCAGCACATCGTTGCGGGCGGCATCCGTCATCAGAGCGAGCGAATACACTTTGGCGTTCGGGTATGGCGGCTCGCCCGTCACCAGCCGGGAGACGGGCACATCGGGGAACTCCTCGCGGAGTCTCTCCACGATGGCAATGGCGGGGTCATCAGCCTCCCGCGTGGCAAACAGAATCTCGAACGCCGGCGTACCGTCCGCATGCCGGTAAGGCTGGGCGAAGAAGCCCCGCAGGTTTTCCTCGAGCCCTGCATCGAGGCCGTGGAGGGGCTTGAGCACACTCACCGGAATGCGCGCGGCGGCGGGCTCGGGAACCCGCTGTGCACGGTAGCGCAGCGCCGCCAGCAGCGAGAGCAGAACGTAGACAAAACTGCCCGCCAAGAAGATGGCGGGCAGCGCTGCGTAGATCCAAACGTCCACAGGATTAGTCGTTCACATCGCGGGAGGCAATCAGCGGCGCGATCATGGCGACGAATTCATCGAAGCTCTTCACGCCTAGGTCGCCGCGTTTGCGATGGCGCACGGCCACATTGCCCGAAGACTCTTCCCGGTCGCCCACCACAAGCATGTAGGGGATCTTCTGCAATTGGGCTTCCCGGATCTTGAAGTTTACCTTCTCGCTGCGGTCGTCCACCCACACGCGGATTCCCTTTTTCTTAAGCTGCGCCGAAAGCGAAGCTGCGTACTCCAACTGGCGATCCGTGATGGGCAGAATCGCCACCTGCACCGGTGCCAGCCAGAGCGGAAACGCTCCCGCGTAGTGCTCCACCAGAATGCCGAAGAAGCGCTCCACGGAACCGAACAAAGCGCGATGCACCATGATGGGCTGGTGTGCTTTGCCGTCCTCGCCGATGAACTCGAGTTCAAAACGCCGCGGAAGCGTGAAGTCGAACTGCACGGTGGAAAGCTGCCACAGGCGGCCGATGGCGTCCACGAGCTTCACGTCGATCTTCGGCCCATAGAATGCGGCTTCGTCCTCGACGATTTTCGCTTTCAGGCCGATTCGGTCCACTGCTTTGCGCAGGGCATCTTCCGCATGGTTCCACTGCTCGGGGGAGCCGTCGTACTTCCCGCTCTTGCCCCCATCCCAAGTGGAAAGCTCCGCCTGGTACTCGCTAAAGCCGAAAGTCCGCAGTGTATCGACGGCGAACTGCAGGCAGTTCACTACTTCATCTTCGGCCTGCTGCGGCGTGCAGAAAATATGGGCGTCATCTTGCGTAAAGCCTCGCACGCGCAAGAGCCCGTGCATGGTGCCGGAGCGCTCATAGCGGTACACCGTTCCCAGTTCGCCCAGCCGGACCGGGAGTTCCCGGTAGCTGTGCTGGCGGTCCTTGTAAATCAGGATGTGGAACGGGCAGTTCATCGGCTTGAGCTGATACTCGGCGTCGTCCAGCTCCATCCGCTTGAACATGTTCTCGTTGTAATAACCCGAATGGCCGGACGTATCCCAGAGCCCGGCGCGCGCCACGTGGGGCGTATAGACCAGGCTGTAGCCACGGTCGAGATACTGCTCCCGCATCCAGTTCTCAAGCAGCATGCGAACGGTGCCGCCTTTGGGATGGAAAAAGATCAAACCCGGCCCGGCCGCTTCCTGAATGCTGAACAGGTCCAGTTCTTTGCCGATCTTACGGTGGTCCCGTCTCTTGGCCTCTTCGAGCCGCTCCAGAAAAGCCTTCAGATCTTTGGGCTTGAAGAACGCGGTGCCGTAGATGCGCTGCAGCATCTTGTTCTTCTCGTTGCCCTTCCAGTACGCGCCAGCGATTGAGAGCAGCTTGAATGCCTTGATCTGCGAAGTATTTTGCAAATGAGGGCCGCGGCAGAAATCAGAAAACGCCGGTCCTAGTGTGTACTCGGAAACCGTATCGCCCCCGCGATCTTCCACCAGTTCGCACTTCATCCAATCGCCCTGTTCGTTGTAGCGCGCAAGAGCCTCCCCTTTCGGGATCCACTTGCGCTCAAACGGGACGTTGCGGGCCTGGATCTCCGCCATCTTTGCCTCGATCTTCTCGAGATCGTCTGGCGTGAAAGGGGTAGGCCGGTCAAAATCGTAATAGAACCCGTTCTCAATCGGCGGACCGATGCCGAGCTTGGTTTCGGGGTAGAGTTCCAGCACCGCCGCCGCCAGCAGATGCGCGGTGGAGTGCCGGTAAGTCTCCAGGGCCTCTTCGTCGTTCGGTGTCAGAATCTGAAGGGTGGCGTCGCTATCGAGCGGTGCGTCCAGGTCAACCAGCTTGCCATTCACTTTGGCAACCAGCGCCTGTTCGGCAAGCCGCTCGCTGATTGATCGCGCGATGTCTAACGCGCTGGTGCCGGCTTCGACCTGTTTGTTACTTCCGTCCGGCAGCGTGATGGTAAGCTGGCTCATAGGGCAGATTAAGCCTTCAGGGTATCACACGGCCCTCGGCGCTCCCGCCCTCGGCAGGCGCGCGAACGGGCTGGATTTCCAGCGTTCCATGGGTGAAAGGCGGTTTCGCTACGGCGAGTTTTCCACAGCCAGACATGGGCACTCCTACCCCCAAACCCGAACCCGTCTTCAACGAGACCCCGCTCGTGCTGCAGGCGCGGTCCGGCGATCTTGCCGCGTTCTCGAAACTCGTCGAGAAGTATGAGGGCAAGATCTTCCGTCTCGCCCGCCACATCACGAACAACCAGGAAGATGCCGAGGATATCCTGCAGGAGACCTTCCTCAAGGCCTATGAACACCTGGACGCCTTCCAGGGGAACTCGAAGTTTTACACCTGGATCGTCCGGATCGCCGTGAACGAGAGCCTCATGAAGCTCCGGAAGCGGAAGTCCGATCGCTCGGTTTCCCTGGATGAACAAATCGATACGGGCGAAGATGTCATCGCCCGGGAAATCGCCGTTTGGGAGGATAACCCGGAAGATCGATACTCCCAGCAGGAACTGCGGGAGATCCTCGACGAGGCGATCGCGAGTCTGCCGCCAATCTTCCGAAGCGTTTTTGTTTTGCGAGACATCGAAGAGCTAAGTTCGGAAGAGACGGCGCAAATGCTGGATCTCACCGTCCCGGCCGTCAAGAGCCGCTTATTGAGGGCACGATTGAAGCTGCGAGAGAAGCTCACCAGGTTCTTCAAGCGCAAAGGGGACGATATCTTTGATTACTTGTAAGAAATTCATGGAGGAATTGGGCGCTTATCTGGATGACCAGACGGCGCCCGAGGTCCGCTTAGAGCTCGAACAGCACCTGTCGGAATGCCCGAATTGCTGGGTGATTAGCGATACCACGAAGAAAACAATCAAGGTTTACAAAGGGATGGACCCCTATCCGATCCCCCCGGAACTGCATAACAAGCTGCTCTCCGCGCTCACGAGAATCACTCCGCGCCAGACTGGTCTCGGGCCGGGCATCGGGACCCGTCCTAAGCACTAACACGGCCCCTTCCCGCGTAAGGGGGCTCGACTTCCACCCGGTTCCGCCCCACTCTCTTCCCGCTTCCCCGACCCAAACGTCTATTTTTCCGCCAGTAACAGGTGTACCCGCAGAATCGCGGCCACGCTGATGCATTCCGTAATCGTTCCATCCAGCACCATGGAAACAGCGAGGCGGAGAGGCATCCACTCCACGGAAATCTGTTCTTCGGGGTCCGGGTTCGTTCCGCAAATTCGCAGATTGCGGGCGAGGTAGAACGTGGCACGTTCCGTGGTAGCACCGACGATGCAGTCCAGATGTCCCACTTGTAGCCAATCGTTGGCTTCCACGCCGGCTTCCTCGGCGAGTTCCCTCTTCGCGGCGTTGAGTGCACCGCCATCATCGGGCTTCGAAGATCCCACCGGCAATTCCCAGGTCGCCTCTCCCCTGGTGTAGCGCCACTGGCGAACTAGAGCCACTTCGTCCCGCTCGTTTAGAGCTACTACTCCGACGGACGGAGCGAATTCGATGACGCCGTAAATTCCAGGATTGCCGTCGGGCCGGATCACCTGATCTTCCCGGACGCGAAACCAGGCATTCTCATACTTTAGCGCCGTTGAAAGCGTCTTCCATGGGTTAGTCATCCGTCTCCGATTGTGTGCACTCCCGGCGAGTGCGCGCAAGCGTGGGACCCCGGTCTGGAGCGCCTTCGCTATACTGACGTAGGCCGGAATGGTACGGGAGGATCATTGCGAGTTCTACTGAGCGGCGCGGCTGGGTTCATCGGATCTCACCTCACGGAGCGTCTTCTCTCGGAGGGTCACACCGTCGTCGGTCTGGATAATTTCCTCAGTGGATCGCAGCGGAACCTGGAAGGGTTCTACCGCCACCCAGGATTCCAATTCCAGGCGGTAGACGTTTCCAGGCCTTTTGAGGTCGAAGGTCCCTTCGACGCTGTTTTCCACCTGGCCTCGCCAGCTAGTCCGCGGGACTATCTCGAATCCCCGATCGAGACGCTGCTGGTGGGATCCGCTGGCACACGGCACCTGCTGGAGGTGGCTCGATCCTTTGACGCGCGCTTCCTGCTCTCTTCTACCTCTGAGTGCTATGGCGACCCCATGGAACACCCGCAAGCCGAGTCCTACTGGGGCAATGTGAACCCGGTAGGGCCGCGCTCGTGCTACGACGAAAGCAAGCGCTTTGCCGAAGCCATCACGATGGCGTACCACCGGCAGCACGGCGTGCACACCCGCATTGCCCGCATTTTCAATACATTTGGCCCCAGAATGAAGCTCAATGACGGCCGCGTGGTCCCCGCGTTCCTCGATCAGGCGCTGCAAGGCAAGCCCATCACCGTCTTCGGTGATGGATCGCAGACTCGTAGCTTTTGCTATGTTTCGGACCTCGTCGAGGGGTTGCTCCGCCTTCTTCACTCAGAGGAGGTGTACCCGGTGAACCTCGGCAACCCGCACGAAATGACCATGCTGGAGTTCGCGCTGTACATCCAGCGCCTCACGGGCAGCGGTTCGGAGATTGAGTTTCATCCGCTTCCCGAAGACGACCCGAAACGCCGCAAGCCCGATATTTCCAAAGCCCGGCGGATTCTCGGCTGGGAACCCGTGGTGAGCCTGGAAGAAGGTCTGGCGGAAACCATCAAATACTTCCAGAATCTTTTCGCCCCGAACACGGCGGCCACGCACTAAACCCGGCCGGAGTTTCAACGAAGAAACAGTTGGTAAGCCGGGTTCGCGTTCTCATCCGAGTAGTCGTAACCCAGGCCGTCGAGGAAACGCTGAAAAGCTTCGGAATCTTCAGGCGGCACCTGAATTCCCGCGAGTACGCGGCCCGAATCCGAGCCGTGATTCCGGTAGTGGAACAGGCTGATGTTCCAGTTTCCAGACATCCGTTCGAGGAACTGCCGCAGTGCACCGGGCTTTTCCGGGAACTCAAAGCTGTAAAGCCGCTCATGCTGAATTTCGGGGGCGCGCCCTCCCACCATGTGCCGGATGTGCGCCTTGGCCATCTCGTTGCCGGTGAGGTCCACCACATCATCCAATTCCGCCTTGAGGTCCGCAAGCAGAGATTGGTACCCGTCGCGGTCCAGCACTTCCACACCGACAAACACGTGAGCACGCTCGGGGCTGGAGTATCGGTAGTTGAACTCCGTCACCTGGCGGGCGCCAACGATGTTGCAGAAGCGGCGGAAGCTGCCGGGGCGCTCCGGAATTGTCGCGGCGAAGAGGGCCTCCCGCTGTTCACCGATCTCGGCCCGCTCCGCCACAAAGCGCAGCCGGTTGAAGTTCATGTTTGCTCCGCATGCCACCGCCACGAGGGTCTCGCCCTGGAGACTCTCGCGCTCCACATAGCGCTTCATCCCCGCGATGGGCAGAGCGCCCGAAGGCTCCAGAATGGAACGGGTATCCTCGAAGACATCCTTGATAGCGGCGCAGATCTGGTCTGTATTGACCAGCACCACTTCATCCACCAGTTCGCGGCAGAGCCGAAAGGTTTCCACGCCCACCTGCTTCACGGCCACACCATCCGCGAAAAGTCCTACCGTCTCCAGACGCACCCGCTCGCCCTGCTTCAGTGACCGTGCCATCGCGTCGGATTCCACCGGTTCCACGCCGATGATGCGAATCTCCGGTCGCACCGCCTTGACGTACGCGGCGATTCCCGCGATCAGCCCGCCACCGCCGATTGCCACAAAGATCGCGTGGATCGGGCCGCTGTGCTGCCGCAGGATCTCCATGCCGATAGTGCCCTGGCCGGCGATGACGTCCGGATCGTCATAGGGATGCACGAAGCAAAGGCCGTCACGCTTCGCGATTTCAAGCGCTTCGCGATAAGCTTCGTCGTAAGATTCCCCATGGAGAAGCACTTCAGCGCCGCGCGCCTGTACCGCATCCACCTTGATGCGAGGCGTCGTTACCGGCATCACAATCAGCGCCCGGCAACCCAGCTTTGCCGCTGCCAGTGCGACACCCTGAGCGTGGTTCCCAGCCGATGCCGCAATCACGCCCCGTTGCAGCACATCGGCCGGGAGCTTCGCCATCTTGTTGTAAGCCCCGCGCAGCTTGAACGAGAACACCGATTGCAGATCCTCGCGCTTGAGCAAAACCCGGTTGCCGAAACGGGCCGAAAGATTGCGCGCCCGGTCCAGAGGCGTCTCATCCGCGACGTCATAGACACGTGTCGTGAGGATGCGGCGAAGGTAGTCATTCAGCACCGTTTCGTGCGGCAATTCGCTGGCCAAAAGGGAGCCCCCATTCCAATGAATAGTGTCTCACCATCGCCAGGAGGAGCACCCTGCGCCCTGATTATTCGGGGGCGGGTGCCTGCTCGCCGAAGCGGATGCTCGAATCGGAGCTGTATTTCTGGTAGTCCGTGTAAGTCGCTTCCGTCCGCACGAAGCGTCCCTCCTGGTATGCCTCCACTGTTGCGGAAACCGGCAGCAGCAGTTCCTGCTCCTCCACTTTCACCGGCCCGTAGCGAATGTCCCAGGTGGCGCCCCGAATGGGGTAGCCCTTTGGCAGCTCGTCCATCGTCAAACGAATACGGTAGATCTGGCCCGTGGAACGGGAAGCATGAACTTCTCCCGCATAACCCATCACCATCTCTTCTTCGTCTCCGGAACTGATCCGCATGGAAGAACGATCCTGCCGCACCACAAACCCGAGGACTGCCCGTTCGGAGTTCTCGGAGTCGCTATCCATCCGGGTAAAGACCGTTTCCGTTTCGGGTTCGAAAATGCGGCGCATGACGTTGCCGAACTCCCCGCTTACGGTCAACCCTCCATGGAAGAACATGGCCTTCCCCTTGATTTGCTCTCCATCCACGGCGACGATTTCGTGTTCGTCCTCATCGCCCTCATGGGAGAGCCGCTCCTTGAGTTCCGTATCGAGTTTCCAGCGGCCCAGCGGCGTGGATTCTCTCAGAAAGCGGGTATTGCGGAAACACAGGAAGTTGGGGATGGATTCCGTATACTCCTGCGCATACAGGCGGATGAGTTCCACCATCACGGAAGCTTCCCCACCTGTCACCGGCGGCATGCCACGCGGGTTGGCGCGGAGTTCCACTGGCGATCGTGGGCCAGGCCGTCCGGCGCTTTGTTCCGTCAATCGGCGAATTTCCCGCTGGGTCAGCGGCCCGGCATCCCACGTCGCCGCCCGCTCGGCCGATGAGACCGGAACGGCTTCGGCCGGCTGAATCTTGCGCAGTCTTGCCGCAACCCTCGCGTCGGGCACCCGCAGATGCACCGCGCGTTCGATCACTCCGCGGAGTTCCTCCCAATGCATCTCTTGCGCGGAGATTGGAGGTGCAAGCGGGGAAGCCAGAAGCAGAAGGAAACAGGCTCCAAATGCGCGTCCCGGCAAGTGCATCCGCATGGAATGGATTCCCCCGATCACTCAAGCGAGATCCATTGCTGAATCAGTGCGCCGGCGCATTACGGTTTCGGCTTGCCCAACGGGCTGGCGGGGCAGCCCCGGGTTTGCATCGTGAAGAAGATATGGCTGATGCGCCACCCCGTGGAGGATTTCAGCAGAGTCACGGCGTCGACCCCGCAATGGCTGAACTTCCCCTCGCGATGGAAATCGTAGGGCGCCACCAAAGTAGCCACACCACCATTCACGCTTACCATTGCATCCCAGATGCGCTCCTGGACTTTTTCCTGGGAGGAGACGCTTCGCTGGATGAACTCATCTCCGCGCAGGCTGCGGGTCCGCCCGCCAGGCATCACGCCCACAATCGTCGCTTCCGGAAGAAATACCTCGTAGAGCGCAACGCCGTCGTGGGCTGCCATCGCGTCGAAGGTGCGCTGCACCGTCTTCAGCACGTCTCCTTCATCGGACTGCGCCCAGGCTGGCAACGAGGCGCCGAGAGCCGCCAGGAGCAGAGCCGCGTAAAGCGGTGTCCCGCACAAACGCATTCTCGCCATACCTATTCGCTTGCCCCCTCTCCGGATCGCGGAAAATGGCGATCAGCCTCGCAAGTCTACACTAAGAGGAGCGTAGAATTTACGGGGAGGGGTTCTCATTCTCAGCGTCACCATCCTGGCTAGCGGGAGCACGGGCAATGCCACCTTGATCTCTTCCAGCCGTGCCCGTGTCCTCTTCGATGCCGGCATCAGCCGCCGCGAACTCTACAAGCGCCTGGCGGAGGTTTCGATTGATCCCGCGGAAATCAGCGCCGTCGTGCTGAGCCACGAACACAGTGACCATGTGTGCGGACTCCATACGCTGCTCAAGCATCAGCAGAGCCAGCGGCGCGCGCCCCTGCCCCTCTATTGCAATTCGCGTACCCACGCCTCTCTCGACTGGAAGGAATTCGCGCCGACGGTCGAGTTCGTGGAGGCCGGAACCCGCTTTTCTATTGCTGATATCGAGATCGGAACCTTCACCATTCCCCACGACGCCACAGACCCCATGGGATTCGTGCTCCGCGCCGAAGGGCAGTGCCTGGGCGTGCTTACCGATCTGGGCTACGTGCCGGATTCCGTTCGTTTTCATCTCGCCGGCGTCAATTTTCTGTTGCTCGAATCAAACCACGATCTGGAGATGTTGAAAGTGGGTCCCTACCCCTGGAGCGTCAAGCAGCGCGTGATGGGCCGAAACGGGCATCTGTCGAACGAAGTCGCCGCCTCTTTCGTGGCGGAGAGCCTTTCATCGGAACTCCATACTCTCGTGCTCGGGCACCTCTCCGGGAACAACAATCATCCCGCCATCGCCCGCCTCACTATGGAGAATGCCCTTAGCGGAACAGACTTGCGCCCGAAACTGGAAGTGGCGGAGCGGGAAGGGCCGGTGTTGCATTTCGCCCTCTGATAGCCGAAGCAGTAGAATTTTTGGTGCAGTCACTGAAATAAGATACCCTTGAAAGGTCTCTTACGAATCAAAGCTTACGATATGTCCACGGTGACCCTGACCACACGGCGCGTTCTACGGAAAGCGGATCTGAGGGAGGCGAATGAGCGGCTCATCCTGAACCTCATCCGGCAGACTCCCGATATTTCCCGGTCCGATCTCGTCCGGGTCACGGGATTCTCCGCCAGTTCCGTTTCGCTCATCGTGAACCGCCTTGTTCGCCGCGGATGGGTCCGTGAGATCCGTCCGGAATCGAACCTCCAAACCGGGCGGCCGCCGGTGGCCTTGCGCCTCGACGCGGACTCCATGCTAGCAATCGGCGTCGAGATTTCGCACGAGAGAACCCGTGTTGCGGTCGCGGATCTGGACGGACGCATTCTTCGGCAAAAGTCGCTTCCGTGGCACACTTCCGCGAACGTATTCCTCGGACGATTGCGGACCGCGATCCAAGCGGAGGCTGCCGCCTGCGGAGAAGGGAAAGTGCTGGGAGTGGGCGTTGCTCTGCCGGGCACCATCCGCCGGGATACCGGCCGCGTCACGGCCGCTGAGAGTCTCGGATGGTTCGATATCGATGTGAACGGGGAACTTGCCCGTCGCTCCAAGTTTCCGTTTTACTACGACAACAATGCAAAACTGGCGGCAACGGCCGAGCGATGGTACCGGAAGCCCGGAAGCCCGGAAATTAAGGACTATGTCTTCATCACCGCGCAGGGCGGCCTGGGTACCGGCGTGGTGATTGACGGACGCATCCTTCACGGCGCGGATGGAGAGGCGTCAGAATTTGGGCACACCTTGCTCTACGCGGACGGTCGGAAGTGCATCTGTGGAAACTCTGGATGCTGGGAAGAATATGCTTCTGACCGCGCGCTCGTCCGCATTTACCGGGAGAAGGAGAAAATGCCGGACAATTCCGCTGCCGTCGCGCCAAGCGCCGAGGAGATTGTCCGGTTGGCCCGTTCAGGTGATCCGCTCGCGCTGGCCGCCCTCTCCGAGGTGGCGCATAGCCTCAGCCTTGGCTTTGTAAACCTCATCTACGCCCTCAATCCGGAAGCCATCATCGTGGGCGATTGCCTGGCGGAAGCTTGGGATCTGATCGAGACCGAGGTCTGGGATGGCCTCCGCCAACGCCTCCCCCAGCGTTACCTCAGCCGGATTACCATCGCCCCGGAGCAACTCGGCGGGGACTCCATCCTGATGGGCGCCGTCGCCAATGTTCTCTCTCACTACTTCACCACGTTTGACCATCAGCGGGATGGCCAGGTTAGAGGTGAAGTGACCTTCGTCAGCGCGGAATAAAAATGCTCCCAACGAGTGTATTTTTGCGTTGACATCATTCCGGCAAATAAATACACTGAGTGAAATAACGAATCCGGGGTCGCAGCACTCCCGGTTCCGCAGGGAGGTTCCATGAGAACGAGACTCGCTATTTCGATCTGCGCGCTGTTGTGCGTCATGATCTGCCTGGCCCCGTCGACGCTTTCGGCGCAATCCACGCAAGGCAGCATTGTTGGCTTGGTAACGGATCCGTCGGGCGCTGGCATCGCAGGTGCGTCCGTGCAGGTAGTGAATCAGGGCAACGCCTATGTGCGCGAAACCCAGACCGGTGCTTCGGGAGACTATCGCGTCTCTGGAGTCGAACCAGGGATTTACCGCGTCGTTGTCACCGCGCCCGGCTTCAACGCCTTGGAACAGAAGGATGTGGATGTCGTGAGCGGCCAGGTGAAGCGAGTCGACGCAGGGCTGAAAGTCGGTGAAGTCAACACGACGGTCACCGTTGAGGGCGGCGTCTCTCAAATCGAAACCGAAAGCGCCACCCTTTCCAACGTGAAAACCGCCCGGGATTTCGCCGAACAACCGATGAGCGTCTTCGGCCGCGCCTGGTCCAACGTCGTCCACGTTACAGCCGGCGTTCAGAGTTCGAGCGGCGTGGAAGTGAACGGCGCCCGAGATACCGGCAACAACTTTACGGCCGATGGCATCTCGGTCAACGACATTGTCAGCAGCCGCTTTACGCCTAATGGTTTCTCCGGCGACATTGAAAGCTTTCAGGAGATCAAGGTCATCACCGCCAATTCATCCGCCGAATACGCCCAGGTTGCTCAGTTCTCCGCGGTAAGCAAGTCCGGCAGCAACGAAGTGCATGGCGGCCTCTACTGGGGTAACTTCAACAACGAGTTCTCCGCCCGGAGATGGTCAGACCGAGAAAAGCCGGCATTTACGAACCACAATATGTTCATGGTGAACGGGGGTGGCCCGGTATTCATCCCGAAATTCTATGATGGCCGCAACAAGACGTTCTGGTATGGCTCCTACAGCGGAGCGCGCTATCGCGTTGGCAACCGGTCCTATCTGATTGTTCCAACGGCGGCGATGCGGAACGGGGATTTCTCGGCGTTCCTGGATGGAATTCCGCTCACTGACCCCCTGAACAGCCAGCTTCCTTTCGCCAACAATGTGCTGCCGACCAGCAGAATCAGCGCGATTTCGCAAACGGTTCAAGGTATGCTCTACCCGGATCCGAACCTGCAGGGCGTGGGCGAATTCGGCATCGACGAGAATTTCACCTCCGACCCCGGCTACCACTTCGATTCCGATGTCTACTCCTTCCGGGGCGACCATCGCATCAGCGAGAACAACTTTCTGTTTGCACGTGTCGGCATCACGAAGACCAACGGCGACACCATCGCCGGTCCGCTCAAGAACGGTTACGGCCCGGGCAGCTGGCTTGGCAATGTTCCCGGCCGGAGCCTCGTGGTCTCCGATACGCACACGTTCACGCCGGCGCTCGTGAACGAATTGAAGCTCGGGTTCAATCGGACCGCTTTTGAGAACAGCGACTATAACTTCGGCAGGGATGTCCAATCGCTGCTGGGTATCCAGGGGATTGGGAATCCAGGCAATGATCCCGGCATCCGGAGTATGCCCGAATTCTACTTTGACGGCATCATTCCGGTGGCGGCGAGCACGGACTTCAATTTTTCGTCCAGCGCGCAGAACACCTATCAGATCCTCGATAACGTCAGCTGGTTTACCGGGCGGCACACCATAAAGTTCGGCGTCGACATTCGTCACCTGCAAGTGAACGATAAGGGCCAGCCCCTGAGCAGCCGCGGATCTTACTACTTTGACGACCGTCTCTCGGGGCTGGCGTACTCCAATTTCCTTCTGGGCTACCCCTCCGGAAGTTATCTCGGCATTGCCCGGCCGGCCGCGTACGTGCGCAGCAACACGTACGGTTTTTACTGGCAGGACGAAATCCGGTTGCACACCAAGGTGACACTCAACGTAGGACTTCGCTACGACTACCAGACCCCGTGGAGTGAAAAATTCCGGCGGATGTTCACGTTCGACCCGACCACGGGAAACATGGTTGTCGCCGGTTCGAAAATGCCGACCGATCTGGTGCCGGCCGTGGCGGCCACGCTGCCGATCGTTACCGCGTCTCAAGCGGGTTTGCCGGAGAAAACGCTGATGTACGGCGACAAGAACAACTGGAGCCCGCGAATCGGTCTCGCGATACGGCCGTTTGGCGACACGACCACCGTCATTCGCGCGGGTGTCGGCGCTTACACGCAGTTCCTGCCGGGGCTGACCGGTACCGGCGCTACGGGCGGCCCGTGGCAATCCGAGCAAGCGTTCAACCTCGAAGATTCAGACATTGCCTCTATTCGATTTCCCGCACCGTTCGCCACGACCTCGGAGTTTTCGGGGCTGCAAAGCATTAGCGGGCTGAATGCCCGCTATCCGAACGAACGTACCTATCAATGGAATTTCTCGGTTGGCCGGCAATTCTGGGGGACGGCGATTGATGTCGGATACGTCGGTACGAAAGCGCAGAACATTCCGTACGCCGAGAACCTGAATCTGCTTCATCCGAGCACCACCCCGTACAGCGACTCGCGTCGGCCGTATCCGCGCTTTAGCAGTGCCACGATCACCAGCCCAGGAGGATCATCTATCTATCACGGGCTCACCATCCAGGCGGATCGGAGACTCAGCCGGTCGCTCATATTCAACGTCAACTACACTTGGGCCAAGTCGCTTTCGGATGTTAACCTCCGCTCCTCGAGCGCGGGTGCCCAGCAGAACCAATACCAGCGTTACCTCGAGCGCGCCGACGACAACAACATCCGCCGCCAGCAATTGCGATTCAATTACGTGTATCAATTGCCCGTCGGGAGGGGGCAGCAATTCCTCTCCAATATGGGTGCGGTTCCCAATGCGGTGCTCGGTGGTTGGGAACTGGTCGGAATCACCACCTTCTACACGGGGCCTCGGCTAAGTCCGGCCTTTTCCGGCTCCGATCCAGCGAATACAAACCAGTTCTCCGGACGGCCGGATCGCGTGGCCGATGGCAACCTGAGCGGCGACATGGGGGACTTGATCCGCTCGAGACAGCCGATTTTCGACCGAAGCGCCTTTGTGCTGCCGGCATCGGGCAGAGGCTACTACGGCAACTCCGCTCGGTATATTCTGACCGGCCCGGGCCTCTCCAATTGGAACATCGGTATCCACAAGAATTGGATGCTGCCGGGAGAGAGCGCCAAGCTCCAGTTCCGCTGGGAGATGTTCAACGCGTTTAATCGTGTAAACTTTAATACGCCGACAACCAATATCCAAAGCGGATCTTTCGCGCTTGTGACCTCCTCCGGTGCGGCTCGATCGATGCTCTTTGGGTTGCGATTGGATTTCTAATGAGACGCAGAGATTTGCTGATGAGCGCGGGTTTGGCGGGCGCGGTCCCGCTCCAGGTCCAGCCCGCGCAATCGGCGGCAAACCCCAAGGAAAATGAACGAGTGAAAATGATGAGCCCTCGCGAACGTCGCGAGGGCTTTCACCGGAATCTGGTCGCTCGGGGTGAGGCCGTCGCGCAAAATCAGTTCCGCGGGATTTCGACACTCAAAGAATGGGAGAAAGCCCGCCCCCAGTTCCTGCGTGATTTCCTTTGGGAGTTGGGCCTGCCCGAGGGTCCGCGAACGGGGCCGCTTCGGGCGAGAATCACAGGACGGCTCGAGCGCGCTGGCTACCGGGTGGAGAACATCGTTTTCGAGAGTTCCCCTGGCCTCTACGTAACCGGCAATCTCTATCTTCCGGCGCAACGCCCCCAAGGCGGAGCGCCTGTTGTTGTCTACGTCTGCGGGCATTCTCCTTCGCCATTGGGTGCCAAGATTGCCTACCAGCACCATGCACTCTGGTTCGTGAAGCATGGATTCGCGGCGTTCGTGCTCGATACGATCGAGTTCGCGGAGATCGCGAGCTTCCACCACGGCACGCACGATCTGGAATGGTGGCACTGGCTCTCGCTAGGCTACAACCCGGCGGCCGTGGAAGTCTGGAATGCGATGCGCGCGCTCGACTACCTCGAGACGCGGCCGGAGGTGGACGCAAGCAAGGCTTCCATCACGGGACGGTCGGGTGGGGGAGCCGTCTCCTGGTTTGCCGCCGCGGCGGATGAACGATTCAAGGTGGCGAGCCCCGTGCACGGTACCTGGGCGATTGCGCCCCATATACGCGATTTCACGGTTCGCGAGAATTGCGATTGCATTTACGTTTGGAACTCCGAATTGCTCGATCTGCCATCGATCGGCGCTTTGATCGCACCCAGGCCGCTGCTCATCGTGAATGGGCGGCGTGACCCTTGTTTCCCGCCAGCCGGGTACAACGAAGTGGAGCAGCGCCTGCGGGAGGTCTACCGCTGGTACGGCGCGGAGGATAAACTCGCCACCTTCGAAGCGGACACGGGGCACGAAGATACACCCGCCTATCGGGAGGCGGCCAATCTCTGGATAAGCCAGTGGATCGCGGGTTCCCGGCCAGCCTACAGTGAGGCGGATATCGTTCGCGAGCCGGACCCATCCGTCCTGCGCGTGCTTTCCGCAATTCCGAAAGAGGCGCGCAATGAGGGGATTGACCGCACTTTCATCCCCGCCGCCGAAGTGCCACGGATCGAGAACCTCGCGCAGTGGAAGCGGCGCAGTTCCTCCTTGCGCGAAACCCTTTCATCCCGAATGCTTCGCGGTCTGGCACCGCGCCAAGCGCGATTCTCCACCCGCAAGACGCCCATACGAAGCTGGTGCGAGCGCTATGCTGATGGGTGGGATGTGCAGTTTGACACCGAACCCGGCCTGACGGTACACGGCCAATTGTTCCTGCCGAGATCTAGCGCCCGCGCGCATCCGGCGCTGATCTATCTCAAGGGCGCGAATGACCTCGTCTATCGCGTCGATTACGACGATATCCTCTCCATTTTTCCGGAGCACATCATCCTGGTTCTGCGCCCGCGTGCGGTGGACTATGGGATGACGAATCCCGAGATGGCGGAGGCAAAGATGTCGGCGGCGCTCCTCGGAACCACCCTCGAGACTCTGCAATTGCACGATGTGCTCCGCGCCGTGGATTTCCTGATCGACGGCGAAAAGCTTCCGATTACTGATCTCACCGTATTCGGACGTCAAACCATGGCCATGGTGGCGATCTACGCGGGCGCGGTGGAAGAGCGCATCTCCCGCGTGGTGCTCGATCGTCCGCCAGAGAGCCATTGGGACGGCCCGGCGGTGATGCACGCGCTGCGCTACACGGATATCCCGGAAGTAGCCGGTCTGATCGCGCCCAGAGAAGTTGCATTTCTTGGCCGAGTTCCGGCTGCCTATCACCCGGTGGAGACCATTGCCCGGCTCCACCCCGGTGGCAAGCAGGTGAGGCGGGTGAACTCGCTCGGTGAGGCGATGCGCGGGAGCGCCTAGGTCTAATGACGCTTGGCGTTCCTGGGCGATCCGCGGCGCAGTTGCGCACCGGAGGGGGGAGTATGGAAACCCGATGAGTGAGCTTCGCAACCGTCAAACCGCCACACAATTTCCCTTTGCCGAAGATTCCTACTTGCAATCGCTCGACGCTGCGCTGCACTCGCTCGAACCGTCGCTAATCGCCACTCTCCGGGACCTGGTGGGCACTCCCTCTCAGAACATCCCTCCCAGCGGAGAGGAAGCGGAGTGCCAGCGCAAAGTAGCCTCCGCGCTCAGTAGTCTGGGCTGGAAGCCGGATGTCTACGAGCCTACCGCCGTTGCTTCTCTCGCAACGCATCCCGAGTTCTGGCCGGGCCGTTCGTACATCAATCGCCCGAATGTCAGTGCCCGCCAAACAGGTTCGGGTGGCGGACGTTCACTCATTCTCTCCGGACACATTGACACAGTGCCGATCGATACGCCGGTGGCGTGGACGCGATCTCCCCTGGGGGAAGATCTTGAAGATGGCCGCCTCTATGGGCGCGGCACCTGGGATATGAAGGCCGGCGTCGCCATGAACCTTACCGTTTTGCGGGCGCTGCAACTGGCCGGGATTCGTCTCAAGGGCGATCTGATTTTTGAGACCGTCGTTGATGAAGAATTCGGCGGAGCGAATGGCACGCTGGCCGCGCGTCTTCGCGGCTATCTGGCCGACGCCGCTGTCCTGGGAGAGTCGACGTCTCTCTGCATCTGTCCGGCGCAACGCGGCGGAAGAACGGTTCACATCACCTTGTTCGGGCCGGGCGGGATCCTTGGGGAGCAGCAAGTGCGCGCGCGCGCTGTGGATCAGCTCCAGCACGTGCTTTCCCGCATCAATTCCTTTCAGCAGCGCCGCGAGCGCCGCGTGGCCGTGAACCCCTACTTCGCCAATTCCTCGGAGCCCTTCGCCGTCTGGGTGACCAACATCGCCACCGGGAAATGGGGCTGGGTACAGCCGCTCACCGTGCCCGAACGATGCCTGTTGGAGATATACTGGCAGGCCATGCCTGAAGAAACCCAGGCTGAGGTCGAGCGGGAGTTTCATGAATGGTGGAGCGAAACGGTTTCGGCTCGGCCCGAACTGTTCCTCGTTGCGCCGGCCGTGCATTTCCCCATGCGCTGGCTGCCCGGCTGTTCCATTCCGCCATCGAGCCCTCTGGTGACGGAGTTTGGGACGACGGCCGAAACTTGTGGCATTTCCGCCCGCGTCGAAGGCTTGGACGCACCTAGCGATATGTACATCTTTCAGAACTGTTTTGACATTCCCGCCATCATGTGGGGGCCTGACGGAGGCGGCGCGCACCAGGCCGACGAGTTTGTCGACATTGCCTCTCTTGTGAAGGCGACGCGCGTTCTCTCCCGCTTCGTTTGCGGATGGTGCGGTGTGGAAGGGGTCGCATGAGCGCGGCGGAAGGGCAGCGGTCGTTCCGGCCCGTCCTCGGGTTGCCGGGCCTCATCCTGTTCGGCATTGCCTTCATCACGCCCACGGCTCCGTTTCCGGTGTTCGGCATCGTCAGCAGTGTTTCCCACGGCCACATGGCGCTCGCCTACGTCTTTGCGATGTTTGCCATGGTGCTCACCGCGTTGAGTTACGGGAGAATGTCCGCCGCTTATCCCGCGGCCGGGTCCGCCTACACCTTCACACGGCGCTCGCTCCATCCCATCCTGGGCTTCGTCACGGGATGGACGATGCTGCTGGATTACCTCCTCATCCCCATGCTCAGCGTGATCTATATTTCCCTCACAGCCGCAAGACTCGTTCCGGAGATCCCTTACGAAGTCTGGATCGTGACCGTGGCGTTCCTCATCACGGCCGCGAATCTCTTCGGTTTGAGGATTACGAATCACGCCAATCTGGTGATGACCGTCATCATGTCGGTCTCCGTCATCTGGTTCGTCGTTGCCGCCGTGCGTATTCTTGGAGCCAGCCCAGGCTCGGCGAGCCAGTTCACTTGGAAACCCTTTTACAACCCTGAGACCTTTTCGCTAAGCACGGTGATGGCGGGAACTTCGATCGCCGCCTTCAGCTTTCTGGGCTTCGACGGCATCAGCACCCTTGCCGAAGATACCCGTAACCCGCGGCGCGATATCGGCCGGGCCACGGTGCTCGTCTGCCTGATTGTCGCCGCGCTCTTCATCCTGCAAGCCTACCTGGCGCAATCGCTCTGGCCGGATTTCACAAGCTATCCCGATGTGGACACCGCGTTCCTTGATGTGGCGCGTCTCGCCGGCGGCGATGCGCTCTTCTCGCTTGTCACGTTCGTTCTCCTAGTCGCGGGCTTGTCGAGCGCCGTCGCCGGCCAGGCCAGCGCTTCCCGCCTGCTCTTTGGTATGGGCCGGGACCGCCTCCTGCCCCACAAAATATTCACCTACATCCACCCGCGCTTCTCCACGCCCACTTTCGGCGTGCTCACTGTCGGTCTGGTTTCCGTCATCGGCGGCTTCTTCTTCTCCTTCCGGCTCGCCGCGGAGGCCGTCAATTTCGGCGCTCTCTTCGGCTTCATGTGCGTCAATGTCTGTGTTGTGCAGCACTACTTCTTCCGGAATGCGGAGCGCGGTGTCTCCGGCTTCTTGCGGAATCTCCTCCTGCCCGTCGCGGGCTTTCTCGTGTGTCTCTACGTCTTCGGGAATCTGTCGTCAATCGCCCTGTGGATTGGTGCCATCTGGTGCGCCTGCGGCATCCTTGGTTTGGCGATGCGCACGCGCGGCTTCCAGACTGATCTGGATGCCTTGATTCCCGCTGAGATTCCCGTGGAGTAGGCGCTACTGCTGGCGCGTGGGTGGCTTCGTCTCGCTGACGAGTTTCAGCAGTTCCAGCCGCGCCTCCGCGTAACGTGCCGGGTCTGTCGAGTAGCCTTCAATGGAGGGCGTTAGCTTCGTGGCCAGTGCGTCCGCTTGTGCCTTTGCCCCCCTCGCGGCCAGCACCTGCAACAATTCCGCTTCTTCGAAGCCGTCGCGCAGGTTCTCGAATCGTACCGAGCTTAGGGGCTCTCCATCCGGGCCTGGATACAGCAGCCATCCGTCCCCCCAGGGCCACTTTGTTCGCTTCCATCGCGTTCGCGTGTCGCCCGCCGCAAAGTTCGCCCAATCCCGGTTGTTCACATTCCCTCCCCACTGGTTGAGACCCCAATACTCGAACCCGGAAATGCCGTAGCGATACGTGAGCCATCCAATTGCCCGGGCGTCCGCTCCGGGATACTCGATAAAGAGATTTGGGTGCTCATGCGGCCACACGCAAACCGCCCAGATCACCTGCTTGCCGGACTGTCTCACCGCTTCCGCCCGCGATGAGTCGTACTGGCGAATGTAGACGTCCAGCACGTCAGTGAACGGCGATAGCTCCTGCACCGCCTTTGGCTGGTTCAAGCACAGCCAGGTGTTGAGGTCCGGCACGACGCTCTTGACGAACCGATAGTTCTCCTTCACGGTGTCCCATTGCTTCTGGGGAGGCTCGTCCACGTTGTAGACATACGCTTCGTGCAGACGCCCCTGCTCTCTCAAGTGGCCCGCGTATGCCCGGAGGAGCCCTGCCATCTGGTCACGCTCCAACTGAGGCATCTGGCTATAGGAGCGCTCCCGATCGAAGATGGCGATGGCGTATTGGCGCATGCCATATTCGCGGCCGATGGCTCCGAGTTCGTCCACCCGCCGAAAATCGTAATTTCCGGTCGTCCCTAGCACCGGCCACACCAGTGCCCCGCTAGCGGGGTTGGAAATCATTTCCGCCGTCGGGCCGAGCGGTCCGGAGGTCTCCGGGGTCCGCACGGCGATGCCATTCCAGCCCATCATCATGTCGAAGGTCGGCCCGAGATGCTGGGAGAAGGCCTTCCTCACCCATCGCTTGTAGAGCGCGAAAAAGGCGTTGCCAGTGATGCCTCCCTCCGGACGGTAGTAGGCGCTCAGGTTGCCGGGAGGGAGGAATGCCGCGTTTCGGTAGTACTGCTCCCGGGGCACTTCCGCTGGCCAGATTACCACCTTGCATTCCGAGTTCCAGTGCTTGCTTCCGGCGCGAACCTTCAACCGGAACGGGTAGGTCCCCGGTGCCGCCCCTCGCGGCGTAACCACGTTCACCCAAACCGGCTGTGTTTCTCCCGCTGCGACCTGGAACGGACGGTTGGGGAGCAGCGGGTCCGGCCACCAGCCCACATATCCAACACCCTTTTCCTTCGCCCACGGTCTTCGGTCATTCGCAACTGTTTCCACGAAACCCACCAGATGGAGCTCCACCGTGAACGGGGTGCCCTCCGGCACCTCCGTCTCCACGGAAACGGTTTGGTCTCCGCTTCCCTCCATTGCCTCCACCGCCAGTTGGACAGATTCTGTTTCTCCAGTAGCTGTAGAAATAGTCCAGCTGGGAACGATCTGGATCTCCCCTCTAAGGTGCGACTTCACAAGCGGCGAGAAGAAGCCCGTTCGGATCTGCGCTCCGCATTGTTGTGGAAACCCCAATAAGATCAGGTAGACCAGTAGTGCCAATGAAGCAGAAATCCGCATCGGGTCCTTCCTCTCCGCGAGTCCATTCTGGATCTCACATCGCAAGAATTCGGTTTTGTCTTTTTCCAGTGTGTGATAAAACAAGCCCACACTCAACGCCAAAATTGTAGCTTCCCCCTCCTTTCCAGCCCCTCAATCGTGGATGGAAGCCGGCGGAATGGCAACCGAACCCGGTTGCCGCCTCCGTCTGAAGATTTCGCGGACATTCCGGGTAGCTCCGTGCGTCGAAGGGAGCAGCTCAAATCCTGCTTCTAATCCATATTTCTCAAGTTCCCGTCGAAGTACCAAACCACCTTCCGGTTGTGGCAGTATATTGCCCGAACGGCCTCGAAGGAAAGGAATCCACAATTGCGCTCTTGTTGCCACGCCGTCCGCTTCTCCTAACCCCCTGATTTCATTCCATTTCGATTGTGGAAGTACTGTGGAAACTCTGTGATAATGGTAAGAACCCTACAAGATATAGAATCTTATTCATTGACAGCCCCTATGGGTTGGGGTAGAGTCTCAGATGTTCCCTACGCGCGCCGCCGCGTGGCATTCTCATCGCGTTACTGGCAATTTCCTTCCGGCAGCGATCGTTTCGCTCCGGTTTTTCGCGTCACGGGGGAACGCAAAGCAGGCTATTTCAAGGCAGGTAAGGTATGGGTCAATTAGCTGTGGATCTCGGAGCTAGAATCGAAAGCGTGAAGCGCAGTCTCCCCATGGAAAATCGGAAGGGTATGTACTTCCCTCGGTATTTCACCGCCAATCTCCCGGAGGGGCAATCCCCCTATGATCAGATCTCCTGGGAGAAGCGGGTCTCTTCCATCACCAATTCCAAGGGCGAGACGATTTTCGAACAGCATGACGTCGAGATTCCGGCGGATTGGTCCCAGACTGCCACCAACATCGTTGTCTCGAAGTATTTTCACGGGAAGATGGGTGCGCCGGACCGCGAATTCTCCGTGCGGCAACTGATTCACCGCGTCGTGGATACCATCGCCGATTGGGGCCTGGCTGACCGCTACTTCGCATCCGCCGAGGATGCGGACCACTTCCGCGACGAGCTGGCCCATCTGATGCTCACGCAGAAGGCCTGCTTCAACTCCCCGGTCTGGTTCAACGTCGGCGTGCGCGATCTGCGCGGCTACGGCTTCACCTATGACCGCCCTTCGGATTCCGTGAAAACGCTTGCCGAGGCCGGCAAGAAACCACAGTGCTCGGCCTGCTTCATCATCTCCGTCAAGGACTCGCTCGAATCCATCCTCGACCTTGCCAAGACCGAAGGCATGCTCTTCAAGTGGGGCTCGGGCACCGGCACCAATCTTTCCGCCTTGCGCGAGGAAGACGCCCATCTCTCCGGTGGCGGCCGCGCCTCCGGCCCGCTGAGCTTCATGAAGGGTTTTGACGCCTTCGCCGGCGTGATCAAATCCGGTGGCAAGACTCGCCGCGCCGCCAAGATGGTCATCCTCAATGCGGATCACCCCGATATCGAAGAGTTCATCTGGTGCAAGGCCAAGGAAGAGAAGAAAGCCCATACCCTGATTGGCGCGGGCTACGATTCCTCGCTTGACGGCGAGGCGTATTCCTCCATCTTTTTCCAGAACGCCAACAACTCCGTCCGCGCCAACGATGAGTTCATGAGCGCGGCGGAGACCGGCTCGGACTTCTGGACCAAGTCCGTCTTCACCGGTGCGCCCCTCAACTGCTACAACGGAAAGGATCTCCTGAACCAGATCGCCGAAGCCACCTGGCAATGCGGCGACCCTGGAATGCAGTTCGACACCACCATCAATCGCTGGCACACCTGCAAGAACACCGCTCGCATCAATGCGTCGAACCCTTGCAGCGAATATATGTTCCTGGACGATTCGGCCTGCAATCTTGCCAGCTTCAACCTGCACAAGTTCACCAGGGCTGATGGCACGTTCGATGTCGAGGCCTTCCGCCACGCGGTGGATACGATGATCACCGCGATGGAGATTCTGGTGGACAATGCCGCCTATCCCACGCAGCAGATTGCGCAGAACTCGCATGATTACCGCCCGCTCGGCCTCGGCTACGCCAATCTCGGCGCCATGCTGATGGCCATGGGCATTCCCTACGATTCAGAAGAAGGGCGCTCCATCGCCGGGGCCATTACCGCCGTCATGTGCGGACAGGCATACCTCACCTCCGCCCGCATCGCGGAGGGTACGGGGCCCTTCCCCGGCTACGCCCGCAATGAAGAACCTTTCCTTGGCGTCATCTCCATGCACCGCGATGCCGTTTCCGGCCTCGATCCCCGGCTCTGCGGCGAAGAGCTGTTTGAGGGCGCCCGGGAGTGCTGGGATATGGCTCTCGAAATGGGCCGGCTGCACGGCTATCGCAATGCCCAAACCACCGTGCTCGCCCCCACCGGCACCATCGGCTTCATGATGGATTGCGACACCACCGGTATTGAGCCGGATCTGGCTCTGGTGAAGTATAAGAAGCTGGTTGGCGGCGGCGTGATCAAGATCGTCAACAACACCGTGCCGCAGGCTCTCCTGCGCCGCGGCTACACGCCGGAGCAGGTGGATGCCATCGTCAACCACATTGACGCCACCGGAACCATTGAGGGCGCGCCGCACATCAAGCCGGAACATCTCGCGATCTTCGATTGCAGCTTCAAGCCGCAGAACGGCAAACGCTTCATCCACCACATGGGTCACGTCAAGATGATGGCCGCCGCCCAGCCCTTCATCTCCGGAGCCATCTCGAAGACCATCAACATGCCGGAGCACTCCACCGTCGCCGAGATTGCCGACGCATATCTGCAAAGCTGGAAAATGGGCCTCAAGGCCGTCGCCATCTACCGCGACAACTCGAAGATGGTGCAGCCCCTCAGTTCCGGCTCCGCCAAGGGTGCCAGCAACGCGCAGGTGGCGGTGAAGGAAGTGGTGAAGGAAGTCGAGAAGATCGTCTACCGCCCCGTCCGCCGCAAGCTCCCCGATGAGCGTTCCGCCATCACCCACAAGTTCTCCATCGCCGGCCACGAGGGTTACTTCACGGTGGGCTTGTACGAAGACGGTATGCCGGGCGAAATCTTCATCTCGATGGCCAAAGAAGGCTCCACCATCAGTGGCCTGATGGATAGCTTCGCCACGGCCATCTCCTACGGCCTGCAGTATGGCGTCCCGCTGAAGTTCTTCGTCGATAAGTTCAGCCACGTGCGCTTCGAACCGAGCGGCTGGACGGGGAACAAGGATATCCCCTACGCGAAGTCCATCATGGATTACATCTTCCGCTGGATGGGCAACCGCTTCCTGGGCTCCGAGTACGCCCTAGGCGAAGCCCCGGCCAGCGTCGGCAAACTGGAGCCCACGGAACCCGACCTCCAGCCCGCGCTCCCCTTCGAAGAAGCCGTCCAAGCCGATGCGCCAAGCTGCAGCGAGTGCGGCAGCATCATGACCAGGAACGGCTCCTGCTACAAGTGCGGCAACTGCGGCACGACGAGCGGCTGCGGGTAGGAAGAAAGTTCTTTGATGACTTCGCGCCGCATGTTTCGCACGTCTGGCGGGGAATCCTGCCTCCTCCGCCGTGCGCATCGGTATTCTGTCGCGTTCGGGTGTGCTCACCGCTCAACAGAGATCCCGAAGCGGTTCTTGCTGCACGGAGGTTGATCCAAGGCACACATCGTTCTGTGAGATTCGCAAGACTTCGCTATTCGATAGGATTCTCAGGATGCGCCCCGGTCGGCTCTCGCGCAGTCCCTGGCCACGGACTATAGGCGGTTTCCCCAGGGAGATGTTTGATTCTGCTCCAGCTTTCATGAAGGGCCGACAGCATAGCGTCGGCCCGTGCCTTGACATCCTCAAGTTGCTTGACGGAAGATGCGGATTGCTTTGCAGCGGAATCGTGTGGGTGAATGCCTGGTGACTCTTCCATCCCTCGCGCCATTGGCATCTCGCGCCCCAATGTCCACGGAGTTAAACAGGAGAAACCTGTAATGAAAGTGAGTGCTTCGAACAAGCGCCTCCCCTGGATTGCGGTGCTGGCCGCTGTGATGTTGTTGCTAACCGGCTGCGCCGAGCAGACCGCCGTCAAGGAGAATCCCGTGCCGTTGACTCTCGAAACGAAGCCCTTTGGCAAGACGCCGTCGGGCGAAGATGTGACTCTCTACACCCTCAGGAACTCGCACGGGATGGAAATCAGCGTGACGAACTATGGCGCGATCCTCACCTCGGTCAAGGTGCTGGATGCCAAAGGCCGGATTGCGGATGTTGCCTTGGGTTTCGATTCGCTTGACGGTTATCTCGAGAAGCAGCCCTACATGGGGGCCACCGTCGGACGCTACGCCAACCGTATCGCCAAGGGCAAGTTCGTTCTGAATGGGAAAACCTACACCCTTGCCATCAACAATGGGGCGAACGCATTGCACGGCGGTCTGCGAGGCTTTGACAAGAGGGTGTGGAACGCGAACGCCGGGAATTCCGACCGTGGTCCGTCCGTCGAACTCACTTACGTCAGTCCCGATGGCGAAGAAGGCTACCCCGGCACGCTAACTACCGTTGTCACGTACACCCTTGGCAACGACGACAGCGTCCATATTCACTACAAAGCCACCACCGACGCGGATACGGTCCTGAACCTCACCAACCATTCCTACTTCAATCTGGCCGGTGCGGGCAAAGGCACGATTCTCGACCACATGATCACCATTAACGCGGATCGCTTCACCCCCGTAGATAGCGGACTCATTCCCACCGGAGAGCGGAGAAGCGTCGAGGGCACGCCATTCGACCTCCGCACGCCCACCGCCATTGGTGCCCGGATTGACGATACGGGCGATGAGCAGATCAAGCTTGGGGGCGGCTATGACCACAACTTCGTTTTGAACGACGATAGTGGCAAGGTCCGCCTTGCCGCGAAAGCTCGGGAACCCGTGAGTGGCCGCGTGATGGAAGTGTTTACTGACCAGCCGGGTCTCCAGTTTTACACCGGCAACTTCCTTGACGGTTCCGTCACTGGCAAGGACGGCGTGCGCTACGGAAAACGCTTCGGGTTCTGCATGGAAACGCAGCACTTCCCGGATTCTCCCAATAAGCCGGATTTCCCATCGGTGGTTCTGAAACCGGGCGAGACTTTTGAATCGACCACGGTATACAAGTTCTCCGCCGACGGAAGCAAATAGCCAGGGTCAAAACTCGGTGTGTGCGCGGGCTGCGTTCGATGGGCATCGTCCGCCGAGAGAGCGCAGCCGGGGCCACACGCTTGGAGTTGTCCCTCCCTACCGGCGAATCCTTCGCTCCGCCGTCAAGCCGCTGATGACGTCGCGAACCCGCACGCGCCAGGTGCCGGAAGAATCGTTGAGGGCGAATGGAATCTCGATCCGCGCCGTCCCCTCGCGGATGGTGTAGTTTCCGCAATAGGGCCGAATCAGTTTCCCGGCGGGGTCGAAGACCTCCGCATGCACCACGGAGAGATCCACCGGTTCGCCGTTTTCATCCCCGAGCACAACCGCGAGTTCCGGCGTGATCTCGAGCTTCGAAATCCGAGAGCTACGCTCAATCAGAAGCAGCGGGTTCGCCGGCGAAACATCGATTTTGTGCCCCGCCAGCCCTCCCCGCAGCAGGTCGTAGCGGATGGCGCGCGACGCAGGCAAATCGACGCTCGCCGGTTCAGCGGGTAACGCCCCAATAAGGCGAGACTCCCCGAACTCGCGCACTGTGGTCAGATACCTGCCCGGCAGCGGGAACGCGGGCTTCACGTTGATCGGGCCCGGCGCCTGACGCAGAATGCCTTTGTGCTCGCCGGCGAACAGCGGCGTCGAGCGCCAATGGCAACGTTCATCCATGCGGCCGGTCTGCTCGTCGGCATACACCGTGCCACCACGGTCGATGAACCGTTCAATGGCGCGCGTCTCGGAATCGGAGAGCGCGATCGAATAGGGCAGGATGAGCACTTTGTACTTTTCCAGCTCGCCGCTTTCAATCTGCGGCGTAGCCAGAAATCGGAACTGAATACCTTGGCGCTCCAGCGCCTTCACCCACTCATCGCGCCGCTTGACGAGGTCGACATAGTTCTGCGAAGTGCGATTCACATTGGCGATCGTCGGAAGGATCTTTCCGTCCTGAATCCACGCGCCGCGGATGCTCGCCATCGAGAAGTGAATGGCGACCCCGTCCTCGCGTACCTTTGAGTTCATGAACACCCGGCCAATGCCGGATTGAATCTTGCCGAATGCCTCGGCCAGATCCTTGCCCTGCTCGCTCAGTGTCAGATCCGGGTTCAGGATCGTGTAGTGCCAGAAAATGGATGCGCCCGTGTGCCCGTAGAACAACCGCTCCCACTGTTCGTGATGGAGCGCGGGGCCGGTGAGTCCGTACCCCGTGAACCCCGTAAGCAGAATGCCGGGGCGGAACAGATAATGCATCGCGTTCTGGTTGCCGCCGGAATAGGGCTGCAGGTAGTCGATGATCTGGTCAATCTCATACCAGTTCGCGCCGTTGTGCGCTGTCGGAACCTGCGTGCCGGATATCGACGCGGGCGCTCCCGGATCGATCTCGCGGACCATCTCGCGCGCCTTGCGCAAAGCCCTTACGAACTCCTGTTCCATGTAGACGCGGTGATCGGACCACGGCGCGTAATTGCCATGCCGCTGCGCCTCTTCCGTTGTCATGGGAACCACCTTGCCCCAGTTCGGGAATGTGGTGCCCCAACTCGTGTTCAGCGCGCTCAGAGAAGGATACTCGCGTTGCAGCCAGATACGGAATCCGGCCAGCGCGTCCGGAGACCAGCCGACGTCGAACGCATCCGTATAGGTGGTCAGCGAAGACTCATCGGCCAGATAGTAAGCGAGCGGATGAAGCGGGGCAATCTTCCCAAGGCGCTTGCTGAGTTCTTCCCGCAAGTTGCTGTCGAAATCCGGAGCCTGGAGTATCACATTGCGCGTCAGGTATTTCTTGTCCTTCGTCTCGGCATAGAGCGCTTTTCGCTTAGCATAGGCTTCGTTTCGGTACGCATAGATGCCGAACACGTCGTGCAATCCGGCGCTGGCGATCATGCGGAAATTGCGCTGGGCGCTCGAAAGCGTGGTGATGCCGACGCGGCGGAATTGATCGTCCAGGGCGGGCGTCCATGGCTGCAAGCTCGGCGGGCCGTACCACGGCATGATCACTTCGTAGTCTTCCCACTTGCGATTCGATGTGGCGAACGTAATCGGCAATTTCGCATCGCCGGCGTTGACGAAACCCGAGTGCGTGAGCGGGCGGCTGACCGTAAGACTCGCTCGGCCATTGCCCTCTGCACGGGCAAGAACGCGATCGAACGCGTCCACGAGTTCCACCTTGGCTTGGCCGGTGCCCGTCCAGGTGACCTCGATGCGATCCCCTTCCTCGATCGGCGTCTTTGACACGGCCAAGTCCCGAATCAGATGCGTTCGCGCGGGAGCGGCCGGCACGCTCCATTCACCTGGCGCGTCGGCCTCCCGCCCCGCAGCGTAGATCAGGCTTCGAACCAGCAGCGCATAGAAGGCCTCCCATTGCTCCGGTGCAACGAAGCCCTTCGCGGATTGGGGAATCTGCCAGCTAATGCCCGCATTGCGATAGCCGAACGCGACTACCCGGCCCTTGCCTTGCTTGCGAACCGCGATCACGGGTGTTCCCGACTGGTTCACCGCGAGCACTTGAGCGTCGGGCGCAGTCACGTAGCGATAGTTCTCGACGTAATCAAAAGGGAAGGACGCGACCGGTATCGATTGCGTGATGTAGTGTCTCTCCGCTTTCTTCCAGGCCCCATGCTCCGGTTTGCCGGGCTCGACGATCGCGCTATCTCCAGCAGGTTCGCCCGCCGTTTCGGGGCGGAGCGGTGAGATCTCCGCATCCATGGGACGAATCAGCACCAGGCCCGCCCCGTCCTTGACGCGGCGCAACAAGGCTTCACGAGTCTTGGCCGTAAAGCGCTTCCAGCCGTGATTGACGGGGAGCAGAATGGCATCGAAGTGTTTGGGGCCGGTTAGCTCAGCTTCGAGATAGGAATAGATCAGATCGAGGTCTCCGCGCTCGGCCCGCGCGCCGTAGTCGCTGCCGAAGGACATCGTCCACTTATTGATGTCCCAACTTTGATCAATGCTCACGGTGGTGAGATCAAGAGAGAGCCTCTGCGCGAGTTCCACGAGGGTTCGTCCTTCCGAGACCGTTGGCACGGCCAACAGCCGGATGGGGCCACCGCGCAACGGCTTTGCCCATGCCGTATGGGGCGTCTCGACGGTCAGTGTGTAGGGCGCCTCGAACCGGGCTCCGCTCCCCGCGCGACGGCCCATTCCCACATCCTGGGCTCCGGCGGAGACGACGAAAAGCAAAACGGTGACAAGGAGGGTGCGTTTCATGAGGTCAGGCCAAATATATCTCGATTCGGCAGCTACTGCCGTGAGGGTGCGGCGGGTCCGACCCACTATCGGCGGGGCCTCCCGATCTCCGCAGCCTTCCGCCCGCAGGTCTCCACACAACCCAAGGTTTCGCATTCGTTGAATCTGGATATGTTATGTCTTTCTTTTGAATTACTTAGGAATCCAAAGGGGAGCCATCGTGCTATCCTAATAAGTTAGGTGCTTCTAGGGTGCGGATCTCCTTTGGACACTCCGCGAGGGCGAAGCCACAAGAATTATCGAGCAGCAACGGATTCATCCTGTGACCCGCGCCGAACTCCAATTCCTTGTCAATCAGGTGGCTGACCAGATCCTCGGCCCGGTCGCCGTTGCGCCGGGCACGCCCGCCGCGGCGCGAAAGACGTCCGCACCGGCGTTGTCAGGCGTCGAACTGGCCGCGACCATGGACCATACCAATCTCCATCCCGAAACAACGCGGGGCCAGGTGCTTCAGTTGTGCGAGGAAGCGCTCAAATGGCGCTTTGCCTCCGTCTGCGTGCATTCCATCTGGGTCTCTTTCGCTCACGCGATCCTTCGCGGTTCTCCGGTGAAGGTTTGTACGGTGGCGGGCTTCCCGAGCGGCGCGGTTCCCCCGACGGTGAAGCGCCTTGAGGCCGAAATTGCGTTGCGAAACGGCGCGGACGAGATTGACATGGTTGTCCCCTTGGGGTTGCTGCGCGGGGGCGAACTCGACATGGTTCGGCAGGACATCGCCACCGTTGCCGAAGCCACCGCGGGGCGTGGTGCCGTGCTGAAGGTGATTCTCGAAGCGGCTGCCCTCACGGAGCGTGAGATTGCCGTTGGATGCGCGTTGGCCCGGCTGGGCGGTGCGCAGTTTGTGAAGACGTCCACCGGTCTACATCCAGCGGGCGGGGCGCGCGTGGAGCACGTTGCGTGGATGCGCAAAGCGGTCGGCAACGATTTAGGCGTGAAGGCCGCCGGTGGCATTCGCACCCTGGATGCCGCGCTCGCGATGCTTGGCGCGGGCGCAAACCGCATCGGCACCAGTGCCGCCGTTGCCATTCTGAGTTCCCTCAAGAGCACTACGGGAGGTTGAGGCTTGTCGCGCACCGGCGGCGCCGGTTGCAATCGTTAGTCTGCCGCTAGTGGAAACGCGCGGACGAGATCTTAGCGTCTATTGCTTTCCACTCAGTAAACCAATCCGAAACATTCATGGCGCCCCTGAACAAAACCGCGTTCCACTTCAGCCAGCGTTCTGATCTGATGGACTTCCTGCTCGAGGTGTCTTCGCGCATCTCGCAGACGCTCGATCTCGAATCGTTGATGGAGACCATCGCGGACATCATCAGCAAGGTCGTGCCGGGCAACCTCGTCGGTATCCTCCTTTACGACAAGGAGAGTGGCGGGCTTCGGCTGCGCTACGGCATAGGCCATCGCGTCGATCTGTTCAAGAACCTCTCCATTCCGTTGGGCCAGGGTCTTACCGGGATTGCCGCGAAGGAGCGAAAATCCGTCGTTTCGGGCGATGTCCGTAGCCATCCCGGCTATCTGGCCACGGTGGATGCGGTGCGTAGCGAGATAGCCGTTCCCATGGAAGCCAGTGGCAATCTGGTGGGCGTCATAGACGTCCAGAGCACAGAGCCGGACGCTTACGGAAACTACGACGAGGTGCTGCTGCAGTTGCTCGCCAGCCGGATGGCCTACGCCGTGGAGAATGCCACTCTGTTCGAGCGCGCGGAGCGGCAGAATGAGATGCTCCAGCGGCTTGCGGAGGTTTCCGCCGAGATCGGCTCCTTGCTGGATCTCGATGCGCTCCTGGAGCGCGTGGCGGCGTCGCTCCGTGACTACGTTGGCTTTGCCTCATTCAATCTCTTCCTGGTGGATGAATCCGCCGGTGTTTTGCGTCACCGGTTCAGCCTCCGCCATGACCAGCGGGTTGAGTTCGATAACATCCCGCTTGACCGCGGTGTCACCGGCGCCGCGTATCAGGCGCGCCAGCTTGAACGCGTCGCGGATACCGCCCAGGACCCTCGATTCATCGTCACCGTTCCCGACGTGCGCTCCGAAGTGGCGGTCCCCCTGATCGTCAAGGATAAGGTAATCGCGATTCTCGATCTCGAAAGCGACCAGCTTAATCACTTCACGACGGAGCACACGCAACTCCTTCGGCTCCTCGCTCCTCAACTTGCGATTTCCGTTGAGAACGCAACGCTCTATGAACAGATTTCGGAACGCGAGCGCACCATGGAGATGGATCTGGAAGCGGCTCGGGAGTTGCAGAACTTCCTGCTGCCGCGCATCCCTTCCATCGCTCGCGGTCTCGAGATTGACGCCCGGCTGGAGGCTGCCCGCACCATCAGCGGAGACCTCTACGATTTCATCGAACTCGGTGGTGACAACCTGCTCTTCGCCATCGGTGATGTCAGCGGGAAAGGCGCCGCCGCCGCGCTTTATGGCGCGATGGTCAGCGGGTTGCTTCGTACGATGGCCCCGGCCATCTCACGCCCCGGCGCGATTTTGAAGGCGCTCAACGATGCGCTCATTCCGCGCCGTGTGCATGCCCGCTATGTCACTATGATGCTGGCCCAATGGTGCCCGAAGGAGGGAGTTCTGCGCCTGGCAAACTCCGGTGGCCTCCCTCCGCTGGTGTTGAAGAAGGGGCAATTGGTTGATGCAACGGTCGAGGGTGTCCCGCTAGGCTTGCTTCCCGGCCGGGACTACGACGAACTGGAAATCCCGCTCGAATCCGGGGATTTGGTCCTGTTCTTTTCGGACGGCATTCCGGATCAGACCGATTTGGAGGAGACCGAGTTCGGCATCGACCGGATCGCCCAAAGTTTCGTCAAGGCACAGGCCCACCGCGTCCAGGAAATCGCCGACGAAATCCTCAATGCCGTCGCCGACTTCGCCGGCGGCGCTGTCGTTTTTGATGACCGCACTCTGATTGTCGTCCGCGTTGCGTAGGTTTCGTGATCCCTCCGCGGGAAACAGGAATCAATAAGAACAGCTATTTGGATATCTCAGAAGGAAAGGATCGAAGAATGAGGCTGGAAATTAGAACTGTTCGCTCTGGCAATCTGTTCGCTCTCGCCATGGTACTGCTGCTTGCGGGAATGGCCTGGGCAGATCAGGTTGTCATGAAGAACGGAGACCGGGTAACCGGGGAGATCGTCAAGAAAGACGGAGAATCGCTCGTGATCAAGAGCGTACACTTCGGAACGATTACCCTGCCCTGGGCGGACGTGGAAACGGTCAATGCGGAGAAGCCCTTGAACGTCGTGCTGCTCGATGGCGAAACCCTCAAAGCCACGCTCTCCACCACGGATGGCAAAGTGGCGCTGCAATCCACTGGTGCCACCCAGACAGTGCCCGTGGCGGACGTCGTCGCTATTCGCGACGAGGCCGAACAGGCCAAATATGAGCGGTTCCTGCGTCCTGGAATCCTCGATTTGTGGACAGTAACGGGAAGCCTGAATCTTGCCGGTGCCAAGGGCAACGCGGAAACCTTCACAATGACGACGCCGTTCACCTTCTCCCGCATCAGCAATTCGAGCAAGACGACGGCCTATTTCAATTCCATCCGCTCCACGGCCACCGTCGATGGCGAGGATGAACAAACCGCGCAAGCGGTGCGCGGCGGGTGGGGTTACAGCCGGGACCTCACCAAGAAGGTTTTCCTCAATGTCTTCAACGACTATGAATACGACAAGTTCCAATCCCTCGATCTCCGCACCGTATTCGGCGGCGGCGCGGGCTACAACCTTTGGAAAGGCGAGCGCGGCGCGCTCAGTCTCCTGGGCGGTGCCGCGTGGAACCGGGAAAAGTTCGATCCCGCTCCGGAGCCGGAATTTGTCCGGAATTCGGCGGAAGCATACTGGGGCAACGATTTCGCATACCGGATGAACTCGCGCACCTCGCTCACCCAGAGCTTCCGGATGTTCAACAACCTTTCCGAAGGCGGCGAGTACCGCATGAATTTCGATTCCGGCATCACCACGTCGCTCACGAAATGGCTGGTCTGGAATATCTCGCTGAGTGACCGCTACCTGAGCGATCCCGTTCCCGGCCGCAAGGCGAACGACCTGCTCTATTCCACCGGGCTGGGCTTTACCTTCGCCCGTTAACGCGCCCGGCAACCCCGCGTATGGTGTCGGCCGGACCTCTCCGGTTGACACCATTTCAGCTTACAATCCGTCAATTGCTATCATGGAGTGGAAATCCTGGGAGGTTTATTCCTGATGGGACCGCTTGGATGGCAAGAGACCATGGCCATCGCCATACTCGCCTTGCTCATCTTCGGACCGCGTAAGCTTCCGGAGTTGTTTTCGCAGGCGGGCAAAGCGTTTGCCACATTCCGCAAGGCCTCGGAAGATCTGAGAGCCACGTGGGATCGCGAAATGAACGCCATCCGGGAAGAAGGAGAAGAGCTTCAGCGCGAAGCAAAGAAGGCGTATTACGACGACAACAACGATGCCGATCCGTATTACTCCACGCCCTACGACGATCCTTATGCCAATGATTATCCCGCCACAGCGAGTGGCGACGGGCAGGGGACCGAAGTGGCCGCGAACACAGCTTCTTCCGATGGCAATAATTCCTTGACTGCGGGCGACGGTCCGCAGTCCGCAACGGCCGAGATTTCCGGTGACAGCGGTCAAACGAAGACCGCTCCTTCTCCCGCGAGTCGGCCAGCCCCAGAAGGCACAGTAGCGCAAGGCAGCGAACCTGTTTAGGCGCTTCCGAACCGGCGGTGGGCGGATGCCATGCGGCACTCCGCTTGCCGTGCGGCTTGGCTGCGTCCGGCGCGCCCTTCCGGGCTAACCGAATTCAATGGCAGAGGCGAGCATGTCGCAACACGAGGCGAATCCGGAGAATGATCTGCACGGCGAGCCGGGCGTACCTTCGCCTGCCTCCGGTGCCGGTGACCAGCGCTCCCAATCCGAGATAACCGATGATTCCTCGCTCGAAGAGCGGGGCTTGCCCGAGGATGACCCGGAACGCATCGGCCGAACCGGGGACGAAGGCTCTTTCCATGGGCCAAATAGCGGCGAAACCGGCACCTCCAGCCAATCCAGTGCGCACGACGAAATCGAGAACCCCTCCGGCAGCGTGATGGTCGAACCCGGCGATACTCTCCCCGACGATGCCGGAGTGAACCCTGAAGACCCATACCGGGTGGAGCCCTACTACGATACCGAAGAGCCCTACCGCTACGACTACTACGAGGATGGCTACGCCAGACCGGAGGGAGCGGTCGACGCCTCGGCAACCACATCATCCGCTTCAACCGAATTGGCGACCACTTCCGCTTCCGCGGAGACGGCGGTAGCCGCCGGGGGCGGCGGCAAGATGCCTCCTGTCGATGACGAGCCGGAGGAAGAGGAAGATCCGGACGAAGAGGGCATGCTGCGCATGTCCTTCATGGAGCACCTCGAAGAGCTTCGCGACCGCCTGATTCGTATCGTTGCCGGCCTCGGCATCGCTTTCGCGGTATCGATCGTCTATGCCGAGCGGCTGTGGGAGATCGTCAGTGAGCCCGCCACGAAGGCATTGACCGAATTGGGCATCAATCCGCCCAATCTCACACAGATCACCCCGATGGAAGCCTTCAATGTGGTTTACATCAAGCTTCCGTTGATCGCCGCGCTCTTTCTGGCCTCGCCCTGGATTCTTTATCAGATTTGGGGCTTCATCGCCCCTGGGCTCTATAAGAGGGAGCGCAAGTGGGCGGCTCCCTTCGTGATTGGTTCCGCGGGTCTGTTTATCACCGGAGGTCTGTTCGCCTACTTCGTTGCGTTCCGCTTCGGTCTCACCTTTTTGCTCGGGATTGGCCGCGACATCCACATCACACCGATGGTCTCCATCACGGAATACTTTGACCTCTTCATGAACGTCGTGCTGGCCATCGCGGTGGTGTTTGAACTCCCGATCCTGATCTTCTTCCTTACGCTGCTGCGCATCGTCAGCCCCGGCTTCCTCATTCGCAATTCACGATACGCCATCCTGGGCATCGTGATTCTCGCCGCGGTGATCACGCCGACGCCGGACGTCTTCAACCTGATGATCTTCTCGGTGCCGATGATTGTTCTCTTCTTCGTCGGCGTTCTGCTCAGCTATGTGCTCGTGATTCATCGGGAAGGTCGCCGCTTCCCCTGGAAGGTTCTCTGGTGGACGCTCGCCGGCATTCTCCTGATTGTGGCCGGCATCCTGTCGGTGGCGATTTTCTCCTACGGCTACCACTTCCAGTGGACATGGCCGTATCTGGTCCCCTAGCCTCGGCGGGGGTGGATAAAGTGGCGGGGGCACATGGAATTCTTGGCCGTGTGCCGTGCTATTCTTAGATAGAAAGTGGGCGGCTAGCTCAGTTGGGAGAGCACCGCGTTCGCAATGCGGGGGTCGTGGGTTCGAATCCCATGCCGTCCACCAAACCCTCTTTCCTTCCCGGTCTGGCTGAGTTCTGAATCCTGGCCGCGTCCCAATTCCATCTGTCAATTTCTGTGCACCGGCAATCGCATCGGCATGCCGCCCTTCGCGACGAGCCCGTTTGCGGGGCTGATTGGCGGGTCGCATCCGGCGCTCCGCAACTGGCGGGCGCGATAGAATGCCTGTGGGCTGCGTGAGCCGCCCGGAACGGAAACACGAATGCCTGCACTTCCTCGACGTCGATTTCTGGAGTTGAGTCTGGCGGCTACGGCCGTGGCTTCCGCCGCGTGCCGGAAAGCGGTGGATCCGGCCGAAGCTCCGCGTCCGAACATCCTCTATCTGATCGTCGACGACCTCGGCTTTGATCTCGGATGTTACGGTAGCAAACAGGTGGAAACGCCGCACCTCGATCAACTGGCCGCGGAAGGAATGCGATTCACCCAAGCCTATTCCGGTTGCACGGTGTGCGCTCCGGCCCGGAGCACGCTCATGACGGGCACCCACATGGGCCATACGCCGGTGCGCCGCAACAGCGGCGGTGTCTCCTTGCAGGCGGATTCATACACCGTGGCGCAGTTGCTCAGTGCGAATGGCTATACCTGTGGGGGCTTCGGGAAATGGGGCATCGCCGACCTCGACACCCCGGGCGTGCCGGAAAAGCACGGCTTCTCGCGCTTTTTCGGCTATTACCATCAGGTGCATGCGCACTTCTACTACACGGACTATCTGATCGATACCGGGAAGAAGGTCCCTCTGCCCGGCAACCAGGGGATTTATCCGGATCTGCCCGAGGGAAGGATTCCGCAAGGCCCTGTGCCTTCCGTGGATCCGGCAACGGGTCGCAAGCGCGAGTTCTCTCACTACCGGATCGTTGACGAAATGAAGCGCTTCCTTCGCGAGAACAAAGACCACCCCTTCTTCTGCTACGCCCCGTGGACGGTGCCCCATGGCCGCCTGGAGATCCCCGAGGACGATCCTGCCTGGCAGAAGTACAAGGACAGGCCCTGGAGCTTGAACGCGCGTCTCTACGCGGCCTATGTCACCATGCTTGACCGGCACGCGGGCGAGATCCTGGCGTTGCTCAAGGAACTGGGCGTTGACTCGCAAACGGCGGTGTTCTTTTCCTCCGACAACGGTGCGGCCTCGCAGTACCCGGGGGAACTCGATTCAACGGCGGGGTTGCGGGGCGGCAAGACCTCGATGTATGAAGGAGGACTCCGCGTCCCTTTCCTCGTGCGCTGGCCGGGGCGCGTCGCCGCTGGTTCCGAATCGGACCTCCCGATTTACTTCCCGGATTTTCTGCCGACCGCGGCCGCCATTGCCGGCATAGAGCCGAAGGTGCCGCAGGCTCTGGACGGCATCGATCTCCTCCCCGAATTGACCGGTGCAGCTCGCCTGCCGCGTGAACGCAAGATGTACTGGGAATGGAACAAAGATCACTTCGCGCCCTACGTCGTGTTCATGCAGGCGCACCGGGACGGGAAATGGAAGATCGTGCGGAACGATGTGTCGAAGGGATGGGAGCTTTATGACTTGGAAGCGGACGCCTCCGAATCGAGCAACCTCGCCGCCGCACATCCGGAAGTAGTGGAGCGGATGGCTGCCTGGGTGGCCGCCAATCGGGTGGATCCGCCGGAGCAGGTGGAGCCGGACAAACCCGCGGGCCAAAAGTGGCGCTAATAAAGCTTCGCTACGCGCCCTTGGCGATTGGCTCAGGCTCAAACTGCGCCTTGGCCACCACGGCATCGAACATCTTGTCGACATGCGGCATTTCCGTATCGATGGTGGTCATCGAGATAATCCCGACGATGCGTTTCTTGCAGATATACAACTGCCGCTGCCGCGCCAGTGCCCCGCCGGTAGCTGCGAACTGAGCGCGCATGGAGTAAGCGCCCTCGGCGTCCGGCAGCTTCAGCTCAGCTGGAGGTGCAAACTGTACGTGCGGAATCGCTTCCCGGACGATAATCTGCTGTCGCTGGATGTATTCCGGAAGCGGGATCTCCAGTTCTTGTTCTTCTTCGGTAAACAGGATGTTGGTGGGGAATCGCCCCGGCTGGGCCGCCTGGATACCCCGGCCGGGAATCTCCGCCCATCCCGGAGGGATCGCGGGGATCATCCAGCTCCCAAACGACGGCAGGAACGAGACGAGAAATTCCGAGTGCCCCGCCTTTACGCGGTAGCCAACCTGGACGCCCACCTGCTCAATGCGCATCCCGTTTACGTAAGTACCGTTCGAGGAACCCTCGTCTTTAATCAGACAGGCATTGCCCTGAACGGTGATCGAGAAGTGCTTGCCGGAGAGCGTAGAATCATTGGGAACCGCGAACGAGGCTGTGCCGAGACGACCCACCGTCACGGTGGCTCCATCCTTCACCCGAATGCGTTCCCCTTGCCGGGGCCCGGCGGTGACATCCAGCAGGAACATCGTGTTCGCGCCTTAATTCCCCAATCGAACCTTGGTCTATCGTACTATCGCTTGGCCCGCGCGGAAACCGCCAGGCGCAAGGGTTGTGAAATTACAAGCTTTTCGATCGGCTCCAGCATCTCGTACGGTAATAACAGAAGGCCCTTGTCTTCTCCCACATCCACTGGCTTCACCGCCGGTGGCAGTGTCTGCGGCTTCAATGCCCATCCGAGTGCGAACGCCACTTCCGTAACCGGGATCTCTTTCCATTCCCCGGTCTGTCGCACAAAGTTGTAGAACCCAAATCGTTCTTCGAGCGGTAGCGCCACGGAGAACTTTCCGCTGACTGACTTTCCCGGTGCCACTTCTCGGCCGTAGGGAACCGGAGGATTGTCGAAAGAGAGATCAACGGGCTTCTTTGAGAGAGACCGGCTGATGAGCGCCTTCGTGCCCCGGATTTCCACGTTCGCCCATTCGGGATCGATCGCTTTCTTTGCGCGATTCCACATCCGGTCGAACACCAATACGGGTTGATCCTTCGGATTGACGAATTCGTAGCTGATTTCAAGGGAATCCGGCTTTGGCTGGATGTCCACCTTCAATCGCACATCCACCTGCATCGCTGTTCCTTCCTTTTGTGGGGCGGGCTTCGCTTCCCCGCAGTTGGCGGATTGCAAGCTGAGCGCCAGAAGGCCCAGCCCGCAAACCCGTAGGATGCCCATTCCATCCATCAATAGAAATCCCGATTCGGCAGCCCGAGGTCGTCCCGGTAGGTGTTTTCCGAGTAATCCTCGTTATCATAAGGCGGCAAACCGGCAGCCCGAAGCTCACTGTTTGCGATCGGAGTTCCCGCCTTCGCGCCCGTGTTCGTGCCGTTCCCGTTCGGCATTTCGCCATTCATCATATCGTCCGCGTGTACCATCTCGTGGAACAAGCCGACGTCCGGCGGGCGGTTGGGTGGGTTGGCCCAGGCGGCATTATAGGGGTCGCCCGGAGCGCCGCTGCCCAATCCTTCCCGATCCGGGTTATACCAGATCTGGGTATCGGTACCGGGTCCGCTGGAGCCGTCCGGTTGCAATCGGTGATCGGTGTTGGTGGGGGGCGCTGGGTCAGTCCAAGCAGCGTTTCCAGGCTCCGCGGGGTCTTCCGGATGAATCCGGCAGTTCTTGCCGCTATCTTCCATGGATTGCAGGAGTGCCTGGCCGCTTGGCGTACCCGAGATCTTATTGAGATCGCGAACGACTTTGGCCTGAAATTCCGCATCGCCCTCAATGGTGATGAACTCGTTGTATTGAGTGACGATCGTCCCGTCCGGCTGCATCACAGCCTTTGGATAGCCGGAGACGAAGTTCATCAGTCCAGCCATGAGCCCGCCCAGGATGAGCGCGAACGCGCCGAAGCCCAAGTTCTGGCCGATAAGCACGGTCGGTACGCCCAACTGCAATGTATCGGGTGGCCCCACGCAGATCGCGGGATTGCCCAGATACGATTGCGGCACGTTGCAGGTGAGCACTGTAAACGAACCCAACACGATCGGTCCGCCGACGTGCGGCTTGGGCCCATCGGACAGGGGACACGTATGCATGTCGCCGATGCGCGAAGCGGGCTTGTTGCCGATCAGGACGGTAGGCGCGCCTTGCACAACAAGGCCGCCGTGGATCGTCATTGTGGTGATATTCGCCGCGGGTTGACCCATGGTTCCACCCACTATAGCGTAATCAGTTTAAGGATCGGCTATTTCGATCACGCACTTGCTATCGGTCGAACGGGGCAAAACCCGTGCGAAAAGTGCGGCTCGCGGCGAAGCTGCTTTAGACGGGAAAGGCCCGCCGCGAACGAGCGGCAGGCCTTTCCCATTGGTAACGGATCGCTTCGGATTAACGCTTGATCTTGGCGACGTTGCCTTGGTCAACCAGTAGGGTTCCCGTGTCCACGAAGTAGGGGTACGGCGAGTGCGGGTCGATTGCGTAGTCCTGATTGAGCGTGGCCGGCTTCTGGAGCACGATCTCTCCGAGAGCTTTGATTCCGTAGTAGCCCATCGTGTATGGTTTCTGCATCACGGTGGCCGCGATCTTGCCCTTTTGAATCCAGTCAAGCGTGTTCGCGGCGGTATCCATCGCGACAACCACTTTTCCTTCCACCTTGTTGCGGTCAAGCACTTCAGCCACCTCGCTGCCGGAGAGCGACTCCAGTGCGACGTACGCATCGGTGAGGCGGTTCTTCGCGGAGTGGTCCATCATCGTATCGAAGGTCACCCTGGGGTCGCCCTTCATGTCCACCACATCCGCGATCTTGATATTGGGGTAACCCTCAAGCACCGATTTATACCCGTTGAGGCGCTCTTTCAAATTCTCCTGCCCCATGATGGTGAAAACCGTCACCGTGCCCTTCCCCTTGAGAAGCTCGGCGAGCCTTCTGGCACCCAACTGCCCGGCCTGGAAGTTGTTGGTTCCAATGAAGAAGAGTCGGTTGCTCTCGGGTGCGTCGGAATCGATCGTGATTACCGGGATCCCCGCCGCGATGGCCGCGTCGATCTCCGGCTTGAGAATCTCCGCGTTTCCGGGCGAGACCAGAATACCCGCCGGCTTCAGTCCGACGATGCGTCGGAACTCATCGCGCTCCGCATTCGCGTCATAGCTCTCCGGACCCACCATCTCCGCCTGAACGTGCAACTCCCGCGCCGCCGCGAAGAAGCCGCTGCCCGCTTCCTGCCAATACGGAATCTTCGTATTTGTGCAAACGAGGAAATACTTCTCCGTCGAGACGTGGCTCGGGCTGCTGCTGCATCCGCAAAGAAAGAGAGCCGTGCTGAGGACGAGTGCTGTGATGAATTTCATGTTCATAGACAATTCCTGAGTGTGAAGTTTGGCGCAACTCACGCGCCCGCGATACGCGCGGCCACCCCCACCGCCGGTAGACCTGCCGGAAATGATCCGTGCTTGCAGTCTACGCCCGGTGGCGACGCCGTGCAAGCACGGCCAGTGAATTCGTCTGCTCCTGCCTGCGCCGAAGCCCAAGGTCGACTCTGCCAGGGACATCAGCCAGTGTGCTTATAAATTTTGATCATGCATTAATAAAATTTAACTTAATGATAAATAATCTATGGATTTGTGTATCGAACCCTCCTGTCCACCAATCTGCCGTGGAGAGCAGGCCGACTTTTTCTGAGTCGCCAATCGCCGCAACTCGAAGTCACACCTTCCGCTGAGTGCCTCGGAGGCCAGATCGGAACTGTAAGCTGTTGATGCAAAGGCTGGTTAACGGCAAGGCGTGATTGCGGAGTTTCTAATTTTCATGAAACATGATATTCGGAAGCGAATCTCTTTTTGTTTCTAAACTAATTCAGTAAATGGTAAGAAGTCTCTTGAAACTATTGAATTCCATAGCAGTCAACTCTTCTGTTTTCTTTCTCTTGTAGGCGGGTTAGACTTCCATCTGGAAAGTTCGCTAGTCGAATTCAATGAGGTCAATTCAGTAGATGAGAATACACATGAACAAGAAATGCATGCACGCAGTGCTCACGCTGGTGGCGTTAGTGGCTGCACTGGTACTTCCGCAAGGTGCATTCGCTCAAGCGGACACCGCCGCGATCTCCGGATACGTCCGAGATGCTTCTGGAGCAGTCGTTCCGGGTGCACCTGTGATCGTTCGCAATGAAGCAACCCAAGTGGAGCGCAGAGCCACTACCAATGCAAGCGGCTATTATGTCGTTTCCGGATTGGCTCCTGCGACGTACACCGTTTCTGTCTCCGCCACCGGTTTTAAGCGTGCTGACCGCACGGGAATCCTGCTTACTTCCGGAATCGGGGTAAACGCGGATATATCGCTCGCCGTGGGTGAAACCACGGAAGTCGTCGAAGTGGTCGCTGACAGCGCTACCGTGCAGACCGAGACTGCTACGGTTGGCAAGACCGTATCCAGTGAACAAATCAACAACATGCAGCTCAACGGCCGCAACCCCCTCTTCCTGGCCCTATTGAAGCCGGGTGTTCGTGGCGGATCGCTTGCGGGTTTCAATCGCGGACTCACATCCGGCGGATTTAACATCAACGGATCGCGCTCCCAGGACAACCTGATCACCTTTGATGGCGCGGTGGCCGTTCGAACGCGTTCCAATGGTACTTCGATAGGCGTTGCGGACCTAGATTCCACCCAGGAAGTGCAGATTCTAACCGCAGACTATAACGCCGAATTTGGACGCAGCGCTGGCGGCCAGATCCGCATTGTCACAAAGAGCGGCACCAATGAATTGCACGGGGCGATGTACGAGTACCTCCGCAACGAAAAGCTGGATGCGAACTCCTGGTCTAACAACCGGGCTGGCTCAGACCGCAATCCCTTCCGCTACAACCAGTTTGGATATAACGTCAGCGGGCCTGTATTCATCCCCAAGTTCTACGATGGCCGGAACAAGTTTTTCTGGCTTTGGAGCCAGGAATGGATCAGGTATCGTCGACAGAATACAAGAATCCTCCAGGTGCCCTCACTGAATTCCCGAGGTCTGAATGCCGCGGGAGCCACGGTTCCGATCGATCTCACGGCGGATGAATTTGCGGGCCGAAAGGTAGTCGATCCGCTTACGGGGCTCGCCTTCCCCAATAGCCAGATCCCTATTGCCCGCTTCAGCCCGAACGGTATTGGCCTCATTCGCCGCTTCCCGCTTCCCACCCCAGGTTTCCAGCAGGGAAGCAACAACTGGTTCGCGCAACGTGGCAGCTTCGAAAACCATCGGAAGGACACGGTTTCCGTGGATTTCGTTCCCACGGAGAACCAGTTCTTCAAGCTCCGCTGGCAGAACTACGAGTACAACGACTATGACCCGTTCTATGGCAATCATGGCGTGGTGCGGCGTACCTTCCAGCGTCCGAACGATACGTCGTCGCTCGGTTACACTTGGACAATTAACCCGACCACGATCAACGAGACATTAGTTACAGCGAGCGCGGATCGCGTCAAGATTGACTACGACCGCAAGACGAGCGAACTGGATCGTGGCCTCTCGGGAATTAACTATCCCTACCTTTTCCCCGATGGCAAAGAGATTCCAAACAAGATTCCCACCGTCGTACTAGGTAATGGCATTTCCGATCTTAACGGCGGCCCGTATCCATCGAGTTCCGCCGGTCCAATCTACACTATTGGCAACAACACCACCAAAATCGCGGGCAACCACACCATGAAGTTCGGCGTCTCCTTTGAGCGCGCCGGCCAGAACGATTTTGACCAGATCAATGTGAGCGGCGTCCCTGGCGGTACGAATAACCAGAACGGCCGTTTCCAGTTCACGAACAATAATCCTGGCGGTAGCGGCTGGGCCGCGGCCGACGCAGCACTTGGCCTTTTCAACACCTACGCTGAAATCGGCCGCCGCAGCTACACTCCGTACCGAGGCCACATGTTCGAATGGTTCTTCCAGGATTCCTGGAAGGCGACCAATAAGTTGCGTCTGGAACTCGGTCTGCGTCACTCGATCATTCAGCCGTATTACTCGCTCTGGGGAAATATGGTCGTGTTTGATCCCGCTGCCTACGATCCGGCCAAAGCCGTTCGTGTGGACCCCCGCACCGGAAATCCAATCGCGAACTCTGGTGACCCCTTGAATGGACTTGTGGTTCCTGGTTCCTCAATCCCCAGCGCGGGCGAAGGCCGTGTCAATGCGATCGACTTCTTGAAGTCTCATCTTACGGGTGGCTCCAAGTCCTTCAGCAATATTCAGAAGGACAATTTCCAACCGCGCATCGGCTTGGCTTATGCACTTGATTCCAAGACCGCCCTTCGTGCCGGGGTGGGTCGCTTCTACACGCGCCTGGGTGTGAGTGACTCCGTGTTCCTGGGCGGCAACCCGCCGCTACAGCCTACCGCCTCCGTAGCGACGGGCGACGTCGACAACCCAGGGGGAACCCAGGGTAGCCTCTTCCCGCTCCTGCCTACCACGCAGGACCGGATCTTCAAGAATCCAGAGGCTTGGAACTGGAACGCGACCGTGGAGCGCCAGATCGGCTTCGACACCACCGTCACCATCGGATATGTTGGCCGTAAGGGTTTGCACGGGCAGCGCGAGCGCAACCTCAACCAGCTTGAGCCGGGCACGATGCTGCGGCCGGAAGTCGTAAACAACAAGGTCAACCAGAACTACCTGCGTCCATACGCAGGCTTCGGGCCGATCCGCATCACGAACAACGACTCCACAAGCATCTATCACGGCTTGCAGTTGGAAGCCAACAAGCGTTTCTCGAAGGGTCTGCTCTTCGGAATCGCCTATACGTACTCGACGTCGAGCGATTCCGGCTCCGCGCAGCGCGATATCATTCCCAACGCCTTCGACGCCTCGAACATCTGGGGACCATCGGATTTCGACACGCGCAACCAATTGGTGGCCAACGTGATCTGGGAAGTTCCCATTTTCAAGGATCAAAGCACGCTCGCGGGTAAAGTGCTCGGCGGTTGGCAACTCACCGCCGTCAGCCAGTTCCAATCAGGTACTCCCTTCTCCGTCAGCAACGGAGAGGACATTGCCGGGGTGGGTGCCGGCAGCGGCAACCAGATTTGGGCGATCAACGGAGACGTCAGCTATCCGAAGCAGTTCTCGCAGGGATCGAAGTTTGACGACTTCTTCTGGTTTGACAAGACCCCCTACGTGCGTCCTGCCGCTGGGACCTTCTCCACGGGGACTCGCAATCGGACCTACCATCCCGGCTTCCAGAACCACAACATTGGTCTCTTCAAGTCCTTTAGGATTACCGAGACTCAGCAAGTCACTTTCCGAGCCGAGGGCTTCAACTGGGTGAACCACCCCAACTGGAGCGGTGCGCAGACCAATCCGACGAGCGCCGATTTCGGCCGCGTCACCTCCAAGAACAGCGAACGAAACGTGCAACTCAGCCTGCGCTACTCCTTCTAACTGGAAGGTGCGTCATGCATCACGAAAAAGGGGGAGCCTTCGGGTTCCCCTTTTTCATTGGACACTGCTGATATGCTGGTGACCGCCTGAGCTTGGGCCTTGCCCGTGCGACCCCAGGATTATTCACAGTAAGCGTCATTTCCAGGCCGTCTTGTTGGCGCTTGCTTTTGGTGTATCGATCACGGAAGTGTCCACGATTTTTTCGTGGACACTTGCCTGCTTGAGTG
>JACTMJ010000027.1 GCA_014584705.1 Acidobacteriota bacterium
TAATTGCCGTATCACTTCCACCCCGCCTCTCGTCCGTATTGAAGGCGTTGCGGAACTGGCCGGCGACATTCTCATCAGCTGCAGCGGCATCGTGCCGGATCAGGGCTTTCTGCCTTCCGGTGTTAAGCGCGATCTGCGCGGCAACGTCACGCTGCGCGCGGACGTTCCCGTTACCAGCCAGTACATCGGCTCCACCGATGTCAATAGCCGTCTCCTGACGGATGCGCTGATTATCAACTCCGGCAACCAGGGTGCTTGCGCCGATCAATTCAACTGCACCCCGGCCGAACGCGATCCGCTTACCCGTGTGAATTCGAACGCCGTCGCCGTCGGCCAGATTGGCCAGGGCGTTCCCTACACCGGTGGCAGCACCGTGTGGGCGTTCCCGTACACGGTCGCCTCGAGGAATCATGGCTGGTGGACCCCCCAGGACGCGCTCGGCGCCACCCTGGAGTGGGATGACGTTCTGCTCGCCCCCGGCTCCGCCGCCGGCAAGCAGTGGTATATGCAGCTCCGCATTACCAACGTCCGCATCAATGCCGCTTCCTACATCGGGCTCGCGGACTTCGCGCCCGCGATCAATGCCGTTGTCACGATCAACACGCAGCCCGGCAACGTGACTGCGATTCCTGACACCGTGATCATCGCCCGTCCGCGTCCCAGCTTCCGCATCCGTACGCGTCCCGCGATCCGCCGCAATTGCGACGATCCGAAGCAGCTGACGATGGAACTCGACATCATCGAGCTTCTGCCGAACGCCTTCAAGCCGCGCGTCGATAACGAAGTCAACACCGGTAGCGTTCTCTACGATCAGGACAACCCCAACACCGCGTTCTTCACCGAATCCGGCCTGATGCTGGATGATGTGTGGAATACGACCGCCCCCAACAAGGGCAACACTGGCGTGGCCACTCAGGGTACCCAGTTCAACATTTCGGTCATCAGCCCGAACACGCTCGATGCGGCTCCGTTCTCGGTTGCCGTGGGTGGCGGTGAAGATGATCAGGCTGGTTCGCTCCTCGCGTCCACCGCGGGCACCGCGATTGGAACCTCCACCTCTGGCAATGATGTCATTCGGAACTTCCGGATCGAGATCATGAACAACTTCGACCCGGATATGGGCGAAGGCTTCGCGCTGACCGTGGATCCGTTCCTCACCAACATCCTCACCGTGCCGATCACCGCATCCTACGATGAGAAGCTGTATGGCTCCTCCTCGATCCAGGTGTGGTACCTGCCCCTGTCGAATGCCGCAACGCAGTCGACGGTGCACACTGGCACGCAGTCCGTGCCGCGCTTCGTGCCCTCCATCAAGACGGCCGAAGGCTTCACGGTTACCCGCTGCCGCACGCTGCTGCTCTTCCCGTACGTGACCAACCGCAACGGCTTCAACACCGGTATCGCCATCTCGAACACTTCGCGTGACGATAACCCGGGTCCGTTCGCGGAAGGTGGCGGCGCTCAGCCCCAGACCGGTCCTTGCACCCTCTACACCTATGGTGGCAACAATGGTCCGGCCAACCCCGTGTCCCAGCTCCCCGTGGAATCCAGCATCAACGTTCCGGCAGGCGGCATGTATCTCATGACGCTCCAGACCGGTGGCGTGGTGAAGGGTCCTGCTGGTGAGGATGTCGGGCCGATCGGCGCAGCCGCCGGCTTTGAAGGCTACATCATCGCATCCTGCGAATTCCAGTATGCGCATGGTTACGCGTTCATCTCCGACACCCAGGTTGCGAAGGTTGCCCAGGGCTACCTCGCTCTGATCATTCCGGATCGCGCCGGCTACTTCGACGGTGACGATTACTACAGCGATGAGCGCCCCGCTTCGCCGTTTAACCTCGGCATCGGTGCGATCAACGGTGGCGAGCAGCTCGTCCACTAGAACGCTCCTAACCCCTTGCTCGTAAGAGCAAGCAAAAGGGCGGGTTCCTCGGAACCCGCCCTTTTTGTATTGGGAACGGCTGCAACTTGAGCTGACTACCCAGCGAGATCGGCCCCCCGCTCCGTTCTCCCGCCACCCTCGCGGTGCCAGCCTCCGTCAGGAGGGAATCGCGTAGGGCGCGCTCGCCTTTGATTCCCACGACGTCTGGATCGTCTCCAGCGTATACCCTGGATCTCGCATGGCGACATTCAAGGAGATTGCCAGATCCTCCTTGCCCTCCATCTTCAGCACCAGTTGATCCAGAAACCACGGCCGCGCTTCATTGCCGCCTTTCATTCGGAACGGTGTGATCTCCAGCTTCGCCACATCCATTCCCGCGCCTTCCAGCTGTTCCCGCAGAGCCTTCGCGGCGAAATCGCCCACTTCGGGGTGAATCTCACTCGCGTCCCGGTCCTGCCAGGTGAACGTCGAAGGAGAGGGGAACACGATCTCCACGTCAAAACGATGTCGATACCCATCCTCGGTGACAAAATCCTGCCGGCCGCCGGGTGCAACCCGGAATACCGATGTGCCCAGGTCTCCCTCCGCTTCCGTCGAACCGGGAGCCACCGTTCCCACCGCCTGCAGGGGGTGAATGTAGCGGTTAAGCGTCGCTTCGGACACCATGGGAACACGGAAGATGGGATGCAGCGGGTACTCGGAAGTTGTTGCGGGAACAACGGGAGCCACCCAGGATTGCTGCATGGGCATCATGGATGGGCCGTCCGTGGCGGCGCCCCCAGGCCCCACCGCGAGGTTTGAAGACGCGGATCCACGCTCGGTTCCCGGCGTCGATATCGCTTCCGCCACCGCCGCTTCAAAAGGGGAGTTTTCGGCGGCGGCATACTGCCCGGAAGTGCGGTTTGTCGAATACCGTTGGGGTTGAGTTTCCGCGGCCAGCGCCGTGGAAACGGGATAAGAATTGATTGCAGACATGCTTCGAAAGATGCCCTCCAGGGCAACTTCCAAGCAATTCCCCCGCCATTCGCCAGCCCGGCCGCTTCAACCCGGTCGCCCGGCCGCTGCTGCCACACCCCGGCCACTGCCTAATTCGCCTTGGGTTCCGCCTTCGCCTTCTCGTCCATCTGTTCCGGATAGCGGAACTCGATGATCACCGGCGTCGCGCTCCGCATGGGGCTGGTTTCGATCCAGACTGCATGGGACTTCGGCGGCGGCTGAATCCCTTGCGGCTCATAAGAGATTGAAATCCTGGCGCTCTCTCCCGAATTCAATTCATCCCGGTCAATCTTGGCGTTCAGGCCCTTCAAGCCCACCCAGGATACGCTCACTTTCAGCAATCCGGGGAAGGAGTTGTAGACTTCCGCCACCGCGGACGACGGCTCATCCGCTCGCAGAATCACCGTCCTCGGGTTCGTTTTGAGCGGAGCCTTCAACTGCTCCACCGATACCTGAGGCGTCAGCTTCGTATCCTTGCGGTCCGGCTTCGCCCCCTCCACCATATCGGGCGTGCGCGTGGGAACGGGGCCAAACGGCGTCATCACGTAATCATCCTCGTTCTTGCGGCCCTCGAACTTCGGCGTATACCACTTCCATTCGCCATTCTCGATCTTCCAATAGGTGGTCGTGGGCATGGTCACCCTGCCGCCACCCACGGGCGTCGCCATACCGCGTTCGCACAGGATGGTCACGATCGCTTCGTTGTAGGCGTCGTTGTAGGTGATGCTCATGATCTCAATGGAGAAGCACGAGTCCTTCTCCGAGCCGATATAGGTGTCCAGGCTGTCCTCGGCGACGTACTTTACCGCGCCGCCGAACTTCTTTGTCACCTGCATCTCGAAGAACGCGTTCGCATTCTTTCTCAGCGCCGCTTCGACGTCGGGGGACGCCTTCCGGAACAGCGCCGTCGCGTCCTGTGCAGGCACGCCGAGGGGGGCAAGCACCAGAAATCCTAATAGAAATGCAGCCAATCTCATCGCGGAAACCACCCCAATCAGCCTAGACGCATCCGAAGCGCAAAAAGTTGGCAAAACGAGGAGAACCATCGAGCCGGGAAAGAGGAGGAAGCCCTTCGCGCCAGCGCCCGCGAAGGAGGCGGCTTAACGTGCAACGGCAACGCCGCTCTGGTGCGGGAGAAGATCTGGCTGGGAGGCAGGGACTCGAACCCCGATAGGCAGAGCCAGAATCTGCAGTCCTACCATTAGACGACCTCCCAACACCATCCGATTGTAGCATCCGAGCGCCGCTTTCCGGTAGCGCGCCTCGTGCCTTCGCGCCATCGAGGTTCCAGGTGAAAACTCAGCCCTCGCCCGCTGTCCGCTCGGGCGCTTCCAGCGGCCCCGCTATCCGCTCGCGCCGTACCGCGTCCAGTACTCCGTTGATAAACGGCACCGATTCCTCGCCCGAGAAGCGGCGCGCCAGCACAATCGATTGGTCGATCACCACCGCCGGCGGTGTGCCCATGCCCACCATCTCGTGAATTCCCATGCGCAGGATGTTGCGGTCCACCAGCGGCATTCGTTCAATCCGCCAGTTCGCCGAGTGCCTCGTGATCAGTTCGTCGCATTCCGCCAGGCACTCCCGCGTCCCTTCCACCAGCGTTTCCATGAACGGGTCCTGCTCTGGAACCTCATCGCCCTCTTCGAGATACAGAGACTCGTAGTAAGCCCGCACTCCCTCCGGCGCGCTCATCGAACGGATGTCGCACTGAAACAGAACCTGCAGCGCCCGTTGCCGGGACTTATATCGTGCGGGCATTGGCTAGCCGTTCGCTCGCAATTTCTTCAGAAGATCCGCCATCTCGATTGCCGTCATGGCCGCCTCGAATCCCTTGTTGCCGCTCTTGGCCCCCGCGCGGTCCAGCGCCTGTTCGAGCGTATCGCAGGTCAGAATCCCGAACGCCACCGGCGCTCCCGCGGCCAGGGAGGCGCTGGCCACCCCTTTCGCCGCCTCGGAGGCCACGTAGTCGAAATGGGGCGTGTCCCCGCGAATTACCGCTCCCAGGCAGATCACGGCGTCGTAACGGGCCTGTTCGAGCAGCGTCTTCACCACCACCGGCTGTTCCCAGCTGCCGGGAACGCGCACCACGTCCACCGCTTCCGCCGTGCCGCCGCAGCGCGTGATCGCGTCCAGGGCTCCGCCCAGAAGTCGCTCCGTAACCAGGCTGTTGAACCGGCTCACCACAATCGCAAAGCGAAGTCCGGTGGCCGAAAGATGGCCTTCGATGGTTCTGGCTGTCATAGGGGTACGCCTTTCCTTAAGGATGCGATGAATCTCACTTTCGAACCGGCCGTCTTCGCGAAATCGCTTTCAAAACCCTCGGCGCGCGGACGAAACGCCGCCGCATCGCGAAGCGGGTTCAGCGTGAAGCCGGTTTCCAACCCGGCTCTCCCCATGGGGCGATGGGAGGCTGCTATGGGATACTGGATCTATTCGTTGTCAGTTTACCGCATGGACCCAGCCTTCATTCGCAACTTCTCAATCATCGCCCATATCGATCACGGCAAGAGTACCCTCGCCGACCGGCTCCTCGAGACCACCGGCGCCCTCTCGGACCGGGAGATGATGGAGCAGGTCCTTGATTCCATGGATCTCGAGCGGGAACGCGGCATCACCATCAAAGCTCACGCCGTCCGCCTGGATTACAAGGCCGACGACGGCAAAGTCTACCAGCTCAATCTCATCGATACGCCCGGCCACGTCGACTTCAGCTATGAAGTTTCCCGCAGCATGCAGGCGTGCGAGGGTGCGCTGCTCGTGGTGGATGCCTCCCAGGGCGTCGAAGCCCAGACGCTTGCCAATACCTATCTGGCGATTGAGAACAATCTCGAATTGATCCCGGTTCTCAATAAGATTGATCTTCCCGCCGCCGAGCCGGAGCGCATCCTTGACCAGATTGAGCAGATGATCGGACTTCGCCAGGACGAAGCGCTGCTCGCAAGCGCCAAGAGCGGCATCGGGATTCACGCGATCCTCGAAGCCATCGTCCAGCGCATCCCCCCGCCGGAAGGGGACCCGGAAAAGCCCCTCCGCGCACTGATCTTCGATTCCTGGTTTGATTCCTACCGGGGCGTCATCGTCCTCATCCGCGTGATGGAAGGCCGCATCCGCCTGAAACAAAAGATCCGCCTCATGTCCAACGGCAAAGTCTTCGAAGTGGACGGTCTCGGCTACCAATCCCCCAAACCCATTCCCTGCCAGGAGTTGTCGGCCGGCGAAGTGGGCTTCATGTTCGCCAACATCAAGAACGTCGCGGATGCTCAGATTGGCGACACCGTCACCACCGAAGCGGGCGGAGCCGCGGAGCCCTTGCCGGGCTTCCAACTCTCCAAACCGATGGTCTTTGCCGGATTGTACCCCGTCGAAAGCCATGCCCATGGAGAATTGAGGGAGGCGCTCGAAAAACTGCGGCTCAATGATAGCTCTCTGAACTACGAGCCCGAAAGCTCCGCCGCCCTTGGCTTCGGCTTCCGCTGCGGATTCCTCGGCCTGCTCCACATGGAGATCGTGCAGGAGAGGCTCGAGCGCGAATTCAATATCGACCTGATTACCACCGCGCCGGGCGTGCGCTACCAGGTCACCCTCAAGTCCGGCGAAGTGATCGCGGTCGACAATCCGAACAAATTCCCCAACCCGTCCGCCATCGAAACCATTGAGGAGCCCGTAATCGAGGCCACCGTCATCACCAGGGAAGATTCCGTCGGGGAGATCCTGAATCTGCTCCAGGAGAAGCGGGGAGTCCAGAAGAAGTTCGATTACCTCGGCGGCTCCCGTGTGATGCTGGTCTACGAAATGCCTCTGAATGAGGTCGTCCTCGATTTCTATGACCGCCTCAAATCCTGCTCCCGCGGTTACGCATCGCTCGATTATCACTTCGCCGGCCATCGCGTTTCGCCCATGGTGAAGCTCGATATCCTCGTCGCCGGGGAACCGGTGGACGCGCTTTCGATCATCGTGCATCGGGATTTCGCCTATGAACGCGGCAAGGCCCTCATTGAGCGCCTCCGCAAGCTCATTCCCCGCCAGATGTTCGAGGTGGCGCTGCAGGCGGCTATCGGCGGAAAGATCGTGGCCCGCGAGAATATCCCGGCCATTCGCAAGAACGTGATCGCCAAGTGCTACGGCGGCGACATCTCCCGCAAGCGCAAGCTCCTCGAGAAACAGAAAGAGGGCAAGAAGCGCATGAAGCGCGTGGGGAGCGTGGAGATTCCGCAGGAAGCCTTCCTTGCGGTGCTCAAGGTGAGCGACGACGATTGATCCCGCCCGCGCTCCGGAAGCACTAAGCGCGCGGATGCGCCTTGTCGTAGACCGCCATCAAGTCCGCCAGACTCACTTGCGTGTACTTCTGCGTCGTCGAAAGCTGGGCATGGCCCAGGAGTTCCTGAATCTCCCGCAGGTTCGCGCCCTCCCGCAGCAGGTGGGTCGCATACGCGTGGCGAAAGGTGTGCGGGTGAACGGTTGTGTCCCCGGTAAGCGCGATGGCGTAGATCTTCACCAGCCGCCTCACCGCCCGGTCGGAAAGCCTTCCGCCGCGCACGGAGAGGAACACCGCCCGCTCTTCAGCGGCTGCCGTGCGCTTGGCCAGCCACCGGTTCAGCACGTCGCGCACCCGCCCGGTGAAGGGCACCATGCGCTCCTTGCGTCCTTTGCCGGTCACTCGCAGCACCCGGCCCTCCAGATCGAGATCGTCCAGATCGAGCCCCACCAGCTCCGATACCCGCACACCGCAACCGTAGAGCAGCTCGAAAATCGCCAGATCCCGCTCGGGTTGTGGCTGCGCCACTTCACCCGCCGCGACAGCATCAAGCAGTGAGTTGGTCTGTTCCGCCGAGGGCACGCGCGGCAGGTTCTTGGGTGTCTTGGGGATCACCAGCAGACGCGCAACGTCGAGATCGACGATCCCTTCCCGCACCAGATACTTCCAGAAAGTGCGAATGGCCGCGATCTTCCGCCGCAATGTCACGCTCTTCAGCCCTTGGTGATAGAGGTCCATCACCCATTCGCGCAGCACCAGCAGATCGATCTCGCGGGCCGGGGGGCATTCCGCGTCGGCGGGGCTCAGGTAACTCACGAATTGCAGCAGATCGTTGCGGTAGGCGCGCAGCGTCCGCGGGCTGGCATTCTCCCGCTCGAGTTCAGCCAGGAATCCGGTCACCAGCGTGGAGAGAGTCGCGGACATGTCTGAAAGGTTCGCCGGTCTTTGCTCGCAACGCTCCGGCGGTTCCGTTCGCGGATACCTAAGTGGCGGGTGGGAAGTAGACGCCCACCGCCGGGAACATCTTCTGGATGAACGAAACGCCCACTTTCTCCGCCGAATCCACTCCGCCTTCCGTCTTCGGAACGGGCACCACCACCCGCACCAGCGCTGTATCCGTACGGTTGAATCGAATGGCATCGGTCACCAGGTAGACTTTCGCGAGATACTCGCTTGCAACCACCCGGTCGAGAGACTGATACCAGTAGAGCACCACGCTCGAATCTTCCCCGCGCGTAACTACGTAGCGGTTCACCGTGATCGTGCGGTTCTGGTCGGGAAGAGAGATATCCAGAAAGCCGGATTGCGAAGGCGTCCAGCCGGAGCCGGGAAGGCAGTGCTTCGGAGAGTGGGGCGCCTGGCCGGTCCGCTGCGTCTTGAAGTACGCCATGAACAGGCTGGCGATGTCCTGGCCGTTCGAGTAGACCCTCGTGAGCGTGTCGTCCGCCCGCAAAACCGCCAGCACTTCGTCCTCCACCTTGCCCTCGCGGACCATTGTCCAGCCGGGGAACTCGGTCGGAAACGTGCTGAGCGCGGGAATCCGCGGCACATTCTCTTCGCGCGAATATCCATAGAGGATCGCCATCTGCGCCACCAGGACAACCGTGAGCAGCATGGCGTGTCTGCTCGTCAACAGACTAGCTAATTGTCTTCGGAGATCCATGGAACCACCTCCTCCCGATCCATTCGAGCCCTTGGTGTACGAACGCGAGCATCACGAATGCCACGAAAAACAAAGCCCAACCGGAGAGCGTATGGTAGAAGCCCGTGGCGTATTCCGTGTTGATTTCGCTCAAAATCCCCGTCACGGTCACGCGGCTCGCATTGGCGGCGATGGCTACCGGAATCGTGGAAAGGAACAGCGCAATCCGGATCCAAACCGTCTTCGTGAAAAAGAAACCATAAACCAGAGAAAGAAACGTGAGCGCAAGCAGGGAGCGGATACCGCTGCACGCTTCCACCACCTGTAGCTTCTGGCTCGCCAGTTCGAGCACATTGCCCTCGCGCAGCACGGGGTAGCCCAGCAGGTTCAGCGCCCATTCGGCCAGCCGGCTCGCCAGCAGTTGCAGCGGGAACGTGATCTGGTTATAGATGATCTCCGGAATCGGAATCATCAGCAGCAGAAGAAGAAGCGGAAAGCATAAGGACCGGAACAACGGCCAGCCGCCCAGATAAACCACCGCGCCCCAAACCGCGAATACAAACGCGGTGCGCGCCAGAAACAGCTCCGCGCCCAGCGTGGCCACCGTCAACTGCATTCCGGCCAGAACCACCAGCACGATGCCCATCCAGTGGGAACTCAGCGTCAGTTTGCCGATTTCTTCGCGCTTCTGCCAGACGATGTAACCGGCCACCAGGGGGACGAAGAATCCGTGGCTCATCTCCTCGGACTGGTCCCACTGCTCCACCAGCCGGATCAATGTCGGCAGGTAAGCGAGAATCAGCAGGACGCCGAACCAGCCGATAGCCACCCAGTTCCACGATTGCGATTGCGTGGGTGCGGTCGCTTCCCGCGCACTGCTTTGGCTAATTGAGCTCATGAGTTCCTAAACACAAAACGGACTCCTGCCAGCGGGGATCTGCCTTCCAGCCTGGACGTGCGATGTCTGAATAGTAACTTCAGGATAAACTATCAGTCAACGTGCGGAACCTTCTTCGGCTGCTGGCGAGTTTGTGCGTTACTAGTACTTTTGTCCTAGCCCAGGCGCAAATCCTCCCTGTAAAAGACGTGCGCGCGGGCATGAAAGGCACGGGGCTCACGGTTTTTTCCGGCACCGCTATCCAGAATTTTGATGTCGAGATCCTGGGTGTCATTGAGAATTCCGCGCCGGGACAGTCCATCATCCTCGCACGGCTCTCCGGCGGCCCGCTCGCGCAAACCGGCGTCATTCAGGGGATGAGCGGCAGCCCTGTCTATATCGGGGGGAAGCTGATCGGCGCGGTGGCGCTGGGATTTGCGTTTTCGAAGGAGCCCATCTGCGGCATCCGTCCCATTGAAGAAATGATAGCGGCCGCAAACCCCGCCAGCCGGACGAACCCGGTCGCGAATCGCGTTCGCCTCGGGGATTCCCAGGTGGCGCACGTCTTTTCCGAGCCCGAATCCGTCCCCGCCGGGACGCTCCGTCTTACGCCCGTCCGGACGCCCCTCCAGCTTTCCGGGTTCACGGAGCAAACTCTCGCCCATTTCGCGCCTCTCGCCACACGGCTTGGTCTCGAATTGGCGCAAGGCTTCTCGGGAGCCGCTCCCCGGCCGCTCCCGCAAGCATCTCCAGCGGACCCCACCGCCCCGCCCAAACCCGGCTCGATGATCAGCGTCCAGCTCATGCGCGGAGATATGCAGGTTGCGGCCGATGGCACGGTCACGGATGTCGTGGGCAACCGCCTCTACGCGTTCGGCCACCGTTTTCTCGGCGTCGGAACCACCGGCCTGCCCTTCGCCCGCAGCGAAGTGCTCACCGTTCTCCCTAACCTCTCCACGTCGTTCAAGATCACCCGGTCCGGGGATCCCTTGGGCGTCATCGAGCAGGACCGCAACGTCACCGTTTCCGGAACCATCGGCGCGGTCCCGGATCTCGCGCCCTTCCATCTCAACGTCCGGCGGGCCAATGCCGCGGGGGACCGCCTGCTGGAGAAATCCTACCGGATGGAGATGGTGCGAGACCCCTTCCTTTCGCCGCTCCTCCTGCAAATGGCCATTTTTTCCGCCGTGGATGCCACGGAGCGCACGGCCGGGGCCACCACCATTGGCCTCGATGCCGTGCTTCGTTTCCAGAACGGCATTCCTCCCCTTCGTATCGCGAATCGGTTTTCCGGCACCTCCATGGTTGCCCTGGCGGCCGCGCTGAATGTCGCCGTACCGGTTGGCTACGCCCTCCAATCCGGATTCGACGAACTGAAGCTCGAAAGCGTCGACGTCAACCTGGTTTCGTACGAGAACCGGCGCGAACTCAACCTGGACCAGGTTTGGGCTTCCACCAATGAAGCCGACCCTGGGGAGGAAGTGGAAATTCACGCCGTGCTGATCGACGCCGCCGGCGCGGCCGTGCATCGCCTTTTCCGTTACACCATCCCGCGCGGCGCTCCCGCCGGCCCCCTCTATTTCAGTGTTACCGATGCCGCCAGTCTGAACATGCTCGACCTCCCAAAGCTCACTGCCATCGTGCCTCGAAATCCGGCCCAGCTTGTCGATCTGGTGAACGACATTCGAGGCAACGGGAAGCTCTATCTGCGGGTCTGGCGTCAGGAGCCCACCTATTCCATCCAGGGTGCGGATCTCCCGGCCCCTCCCCCCTCCGCCGCCCTGATTCTCGATAGCTCCACCGACGTCAAAGGGGGCCGCAACGCCGCCCAGAACGCCGCGATCGCCGAGAGGAACGCGGATATGGGCGACTATGCCGTTTCCGGGAGCCGCACCATCCGCGTCGATGTCAAAAGCAACTGAAGCATGAAACTGCCGATGAACCACCCATTCCCTTCCTTGCCGGTCCACACGGAGAATCGGCACCGGTGCCCATGGCAACGCTCCGCCGCACTGCGCCCTCGCCTTCTGTTGCTCGTCTGCCTCGCCCTCTGGATGGCCACAATGGCCCCGCCCCCGCTTCCCGCTTCCCAAACCACCACGTGGGAGATGGCCGGCGTCAAGGACTTCCTTAAGGGCAGAATGAACGGCGTGGCGCTGAGCTGGGATGGCAAGTTGCGCCCCGGTTACCGCCGCGAAGAGTTCGCCTCTCCGCAACAGCCGGTGATTTGGGCGGCTCAGCGCGGCCCGGATGGTACGGTCTTTCTCGGCACTGGCTACCGCGGCGGCGTCTATGCCGTGCGGCCCGACGGGCGGATGGAGTTGATCTGGAACGCCACGGAGCCCGCCGTATTCGCACTCGCCGTCGATCCCAGGGGAACACTCTACGTCGCCACCTCCCCGAACGGGAAGATCTACAAAATCGAAGGCGATACCGCCACGGAATGGTTCGATCCGAAAGCGCAGTATATCTGGTCCCTCGTCGCGGCGTCCGATGGCACGCTCTACGCCGGGACCGGCCCGGAAGGAAAGGTTTATTCCGTCGGCGCGCAAGGCAAAGGGGAAGTCTATTTCGCGAGCGGTCAGGCCCACATCACCAGCCTCGCCCTCGATCGCGAGGGCCGTCTTCTCGCGGGCTCCGAGCCGAACGGCCTGCTCTACCGGATCACAGCCAAAGACCGCGCGTTCGTCCTCTACGATGCCGCCCTGCCGGAGATCCGGAGCATCGCCGTCGCCCCCACCGGCGAGATCTACGCCGCGGCAATGGGTGGTTCCGTCGCCCGCAAACAGCAGATGCCCGCCGCGGGAAGCGGCACTCTGGACACCGGTACGCCCACGATCAGTACGACGGTAACCGTGACTGCCGCTACACACAATCCGCCGGGCGAGGGCTTGCAGCAGGCGGTTCCGCTGCCGCAAACCAGCGCGTCGCCCGCTTCGCCCGCCAGCCCGCTGGGCGCGACATCCGCGATTTACGAAATGCCCGGCGTGGAGCGCTCCGCCGTCTATCGCATCGCCGCCGACAACACCGTCGAGACGCTCTGGAGTTCCAAGGAAGAGAACGTCTACGACCTCGCCCTCGATGGGGATTCCCTGCTTGTTGCCACGGACCGGGAAGGGCGCATTTACCGGATGGATTCGCGCGGCCGGGCGGATCTGCTCGCCCAGACCGGCCAGGGGCAAACCACCCGAGTCCTTCCTCTTCCCTCCGGATTTCTCGCCGCCACCGGCAACGAGGGCAAGCTCTTCCGCTTTTCCCCCGATGGCACAGCCCAGGGTAGCTACGAATCCCCCGTTCATGACGCCAACACCGTGGCGCGCTGGGGCACGCTCTCCTGGGCCGGCGGAAACGTTCCGAATGTGGCCGCCGGTCTGCGCCTTCTCACGCGCGCGGGAAATTCCTTCCGGCCGGACAACACCTGGAGCGATTGGCAGCCTCTTGCCCAAGGCGCGGAAGGCCGCATTGAGAGTCCGAACGCCCGCTATCTGCAATGGAAGGCCGAGTTCACCTCCGCGCCCGCGCCCGTTTCGCTCGAGCGCGTCACGGTGGCCTATCTGCCCCAGAACTCCCGCCCCGCGATGAAAACCGTTCGGGTCGCCAGCCAGTTGAAGGCCAGCGGCAACCAGGGAGCGGCGGCGGCGCAGGCAGCCGTGGCGGCCGCCTCCGCGGCCTACACGGTCACGGTGAGCGCCACCGGAGACGGTGATGCCGCCGGTCCGGCGGGCTCCACGGTCGCCAGCACCGCAAAGCTTGTGGAAGCCGCGCTGCAGTGTACTTGGGAAGCCGAAGATCCCGACGGCGACACCTTGCGGTACAGCCTGCATTTCCGCGCGGAAGACGAAACCGTCTGGAAACCCCTGGCCACGGATCTCCGCGAAACCACATACTCCGTCGACGGCAACCGCTTTGCCGATGGCCGCTATTATTTCCGGGTGACTGTAACGGATGCACTCGATAACTCACCCGGCGTGGCCAGGGAAGATTCCCTCGTGAGCGTCCCCGTGGTGATCGATCACGGCCCGCCCGTGATCGACGTGCTTTCGCGGGAGCGCGCGGATGCCGGCTGGAGCCTGCGCGTGCGCGTGACGGATGCGGTCTCTTTGATCCGCCGCCTGGAGATGTCGGTGAACGCAAAAGCGCCCGTGGTCGCCTTGCCCGTTGATGGCGTTGCCGACAGCCGAATGGAGGAATTCGTCCTTTCCGTCCGCGACGATGCCGCGCCCGAAGCCGAAAAATCCGTTGTGATCCAGGCCACGGACGGCGCGGGAAACGGGGTCACCACCCGGGTGCTGCTGGTGAAAACTCCGTAGCGCAAGCCGCCTCTATTGCCGTTTGCCGACGGGTTTCAGCAGCAGCCCTTCGAACTCCACGCCGGTCCCGGCCCCTTTGCCGAAGGGCTTCGGCGGGGTAATCGTCACTTCCAGATCCTGCCACGCACGGGTGTGGAACCGCCCCAGCGGATGCGCCACCGGAGCTTCACCCTCTCCGGCGACCGTTTCCACGCTTGTCCGGCGTGCATCGCCGTTGAACGTCACTTCCACGGCCGCCGGCGCATTGCCCGGCTTCGTCATCCCGAATGCTTCGAATTCCCCGTTACGCGGAACGGCAAACGCCCACCTCTGTTTGTAGAGCTTTGGCTTTTCATAGTAGCCGCGGCCGTTGTAGTGGAAGAACTCCTCCGCGTCCGCTCGCGAGAGCAGATAGCTGCCGTCCTCGCTCTCGTTCGCGAGGGGCGGCGCGATGCTCAAGTCGCCCGCGTACTCCGCCACAATCACCGTCACCGCTTCCGGCAATTTCGGAACCTGGGTCAGCACCACCTGCGCGCCCGCCTCCTCCGCGGTGTCGAGTGGCGTCTTTGCGCTGTCGGTCAGAAAGTACGCCTTCGTGATCGGGTTGCGCAGACGCGGCAATCGCAGCTGTCCGTCGGCTGGCCAGGCCGTTACCAGCAGATAGAGCTTGCCCGGCTTCCGCGTGGCATACCCGAAGCCAAGCTCCCGGAAGGGCTGCGGCTCGCTTCCATAAATGGCTTCCCCGTTGATGGATAACCACTTCCCCATGGAGCGCAGCACATCCGCCTCAAACTCTACAACCGAGCCGTCCCCGCGCGGGCCGATATTCAGCAGATAGTTGCCGCCACGGCTCACCACCTTCGCCAGATTCAGCAGATGCTCGCGAATCTTCCCCGGCAGGTCGTTCCGCTCCTGCCAGGACCGGTAGCCCCAGGTCTCGTGATAAATCGAACCCGGCGTTTGCCAGGGTTCGTCGATCACATGGTTCGGAATCGCATTGTCCCCCATCACCGTGAAGTCTCCCTGATGGTTAAACACGCGCCCGCTCACCATCGTGTCCGGTTGCAGTGTATGCACGGCATCGGTCCAGCGCTTGCTTTGCGCCGGAGTCGGGTTCCCCATGTCGAACCAGATCTCCGAGAGCGGCCCGTAGTTCGAGCACAGTTCCACCAGTTGGCCGAGGTTAAAGTCTTCAAGCTGCTTCGAGATTGGGTTGTCGTTCCGCATGTCCGGAACGCTGCCTTCGTGCCAGTCGATGTTGGAGTAGTAGACGCCGAAGCCCAACCCTTCCGCGCGCGCCGCCGCCGCCAGTTCCTGGATCACATCGCGCCGGTAAGGCGAACCGTCCACCGCGTTGAAGCCCGAGAGTTTCGAACCGAACAGGCTGAAACCGTCGTGGTGTTTGGCGGTGATCACGATGAACTTCATTCCCGCCGCCTTGGCCAGGCTGGCCACCGCCCGCGGATCCCACTGTTGCGGGTTGAACTGCCGAGCGATCCGCGCGTATTCCGCCCCGGGAATCGGCGCGCGCAATTGGATCTGTTCGCTGTAAATGCCGGTGACGCGTTCGCCCTTCCACACCCCGCCTAGCACGGAATAGAGCCCCCAATGGATGAACATCCCGAACTTGCGGCTCTGCCACGCCTTCACGGCCTCCGCGGAGGGCCGTCGGCCTGCCGCAATCTCGATCGTGCCGCCACCGGATTGGGCGGCGTCGCCCGTGCTCTCGTCCGGCGCGCCCGGCCCGCTGCGCTTGTGCTGCACGTACGCAACGCCCAGCAGAATCGCTAGGAGAAATACGGCCGGGGTCACCAGCGGAAAAGACTTCAATCGCATGGCCACTGCTATCTTCTCATGCGCCGCCGCCGCCGTCGGAACCGCGCCAAAGGCCGCCCCGCCGATCGGTTCCCATGGCAGAATAGAACCAAATGGCACTCAATCAGATATCCATCGTTGGCGTTCCCATGGACCTGGGCGCCGGAAGGCGCGGTGTCGATATGGGGCCCTCCGCCATCCGCGTCGCGAATCTCGGGGCGCGCCTGCGGGATTTGGGTTACGAAGTCGAAGACCTCGGCAATGTGGATGTCGCGCAGGCCGAAAGCATCGGTGCCAACGCCGATAACGCCCGCTATCTTCCCGAGATCCTTGCTGCCTGCACCCGCCTCTCCAACGTTGTCTATCGGATTCTGGAGAACGCCCGGTTGCCGCTCGTGCTGGGCGGGGACCATTCCATCGCGATGGGCAGCATCACCGGCGCCTCGCGCTTCTTTCAGGAGCAGGGCAAGCGAATCGGATTGATCTGGATCGACGCCCATGCCGACATGAACACCCCGGATACCACGCCCTCAGGCAATATCCACGGAATGCCGCTCGCTTCCGTTATCGGCCTCGGTCCCGACGAACTCACCCAACTCGGCGGGACGCCCGGCCCCAAAGTGAATCCGAAGAATGTGGCCATCGTCGGCCTGCGAAGCGTGGACGCCAAGGAGCGGTTCAACGTGCGCAAGAGCGGCGTCACCAGCTTCACCATGCGCGACATCGACGAACGCGGCATGCGCAGCGTGATGGATGAAGCCATCCGCATCGCCGGCAACGGTACGGAAGGCATTCACGTCTCGCTCGATCTCGATGCGGTGGACCCCTCGGAAGCCCCCGGCGTGGGTACCCCCGTGAAGGGCGGCCTCAGCTACCGCGAAGCGCACCTCGCCCTCGAAATGGTCGCGGATTCCCGCAAGCTCCTCTCGATCGACTGTGTCGAAGTGAACCCCGTCATCGACGAGGCCAACCGCACTGCCAGCCTTGCCGTGGAATTCCTCTGTTCCGGCCTCGGGAAGCGCATCCTCTAGCCGGGCCAACCCCTAGCCAGCCAATACGCCCGCCAGGTCCAGACGGCGCGTCTCGCCGCATCGCCGGCGCACCCCTTGAAACAGGAATCCAGCCCGAAACCTCCCTTCAGTGGGTACCGTGTGCGAAAGATCGTCCTTCGGAAGCACCTGCCAACAGGCCGATGCAGCCGTCGAGGTCTTTGCGCGGGATCTCAATGCAGGCAGCACTACATGAAAAAGGAGGACCCCGCTCATTCGCGTTCACCTTTAACACAGAACCCTTAGGAGGATTTCAATGAAAGCAAGGAGTATTTTGCGGCTGATGCTCGCGGCGCTGGCCCTAGTCAGCCTGTCGGCGTTCGCATCGGCGGACACATGGAACCAAAAGACGAAAATCACGATCAACGAAACCATTGAGGTGCCGGGAGCCACGCTTCCCCCTGGTCAATACATCGTGAAACTCGCCGACTCTCAATCTGACCGGCACATCGTTCGCTTCATGAACGCGGACGGAACCAAAGTGCTCACCACCGTCCTGGCAATCCCAAGCGAGCGGGAGAAAGCCACCAGCGGCAGCACGTTCACGTTCTATGAAATGCCGATTGGCAGCCATCCCGCGCTGCGGAGCTGGTTCTACCCTGGGCGTTTGATCGGCCAGCAGTTCGTCTACCCCAAAGAGCGTGCCACGGAGATTGCCAACGCTACCGGGCTGTATGTGCCGTCCATGGCCGAGAATTCCAACAAGTACATGAGCGACAAGTCCGAGAACGGCGAGTACCTGAATGCGTACCGCGGTTCCACCGTCAACGCCATTGGCAAGAACAACCAATCGACCACATACGAAGATTCGTTGGCCAGGAACAAAGTAATCGCGCAGTCCGCGCCGGCTCCGGCGAGCAAGAACCGCCTGCAATTCGGCGAGAACACGGCAATCAACAACCAATCCTCCAGTGCAAGCGCGAACAATCTGGTTGCTCAGAACCGGAATGAGAACCGCTACACTGCATCCGATCAGCTCCCTCACACCGCATCCGGTCTGCCGCTGTTGCTGCTCATGGCGGCGCTGCTGATCGGGGGCGGCTTCGCCATTCGGCGCTTCGCCTGAGGTATATCCGTGTAACGCGAGAAGTCAGGAGTCCCCTCGCGGGATCCTGGCCTCTCCCTCTATCGCCGCATGAGCCATTCCTCAAAGTTCCGAACCACGCGGCGCGCCGCCTTGGTGCAAATGGCCCTGGCCTGGCTGGCCGCTGCCGCCTGGCCCGAAGACCCTCGCTTTGGAATCGATGTGGAGAACGCCGCCGTGGCCGTAGCGGTCACGGACCGCCGCGGCCAATCCATCACCGGCCTTACGGCGACGGACTTTCGGCTTTATGAGAACGGCGAAATCCGCGAGATTCTCTCCGTCTACGATGCCACGGAGCCCGCGTCCGTCGTGGTTCTGCTCGATGCCAGCCGCAGCGTCCGCTCGATCCGGCAAGGGCTTCTTCTTGCCTTCCGAAGCTTCCTGTTCACGCTGGCGGACGGCAATCAGGTGGGCGTGCTCGGCTTCAACAACTTCATCGAAACCGTGTCCCCCTTTGAAATGCTGAACAACCGGGTGCGCGGCGATCTCTTTGCCAGAGCCGCCAGCATGGATCTCGACGGTCAAACCGCCATGTTCGACGCTCTGGAGGCCGCGGCCGGGATGCTTCGTCATGCCGCCTTTGCCAAACGCGCCGTCCTGCTCTTTGGCGACGGCGGGGACAACGCGAGCCGCGTGAAGCGCGACGAGATCTTCGCCCTCTATCGAACCAATGCCATCGTCATTCACACCGTGGCCCTGTCAAATCCCAACAACCCGGATCAGAACCTCGGCTTGCTTCGCCGGTTGGCAAAGGAAAGCGGCGGCTACTTCGGAGTCGCTTCCAAAGCGCGGGACCTTAAGGAAGATTTTGATCGTGTCGCGGAGGAGTTGCGGGCCAGCTACGTGCTCTCGTTCGTCCCGGCGCACCTGGAAGGTGCCGCCGGGACGAAACTGCGCATCGAACTTGCCGGAAGAGATCCCCGGCGCTACCGCTTGAAGTACCGCCAGGTGCTTGCGCGCAATCCCCGCCGATGAAGCGAAAGAACCTCATCTCGTTGTTCCTGATCGTCCCCGGATTCGTCCTGCTGGCATGGTCGGTCTTCCGCATCCTGAGCATGCGGGAAACGGTCGAAACCACGCGGGAGTGGCTTCGCGAAACCGCCGCCCGGCCATCCGCTTCCCCCGTCTGGCTGGGCGCAAATCGTTCGCTCGACCTGCCGGAGGGGGAGCCTCTCGGGATGCTCTCCATCGAAAGCGTTCAAATCGAAGCGCCTGTCTTCGCCGGCGACGGGAAAGCGACGCTCTCTCTCGCCGCGGGCTGGATCAAGGGGACGGCGCTTCCCGGTTCTCGCGGCAACGCGGGGATTGCCGCGCATCGCGACACCCTGTTCCGGCCGCTCCGCAACATCAGGCCCGGAGATGCGGTCGTTTATCGTAGCCTCGCCGGTTCGTACACCTACCGCGTCGTGTGGACGAAAATCGTTCGTCCCTCTGACGTGTCCGTGTTGGATAACACCGTCATCCCCAGTCTCACCCTCGTAAGTTGCTATCCGTTCTACTACGTAGGCCCCGCCCCCTACCGCTTCATCGTCCGGGCGGAAGCCCCTGGCCCCTCTCCGCCGCCTCAGTCGCGCAACGCGCGTGTCCAATGAGACGACGCGTTCCATCTTGAAACAGTCCTTGTATTGTTAGGACACCTGACGGATAACCTGCAGGTCGGAGATCATGTCCTTACGTCTAGCCGCTCCCGCACGACACTTGGCCTTCAGATCTTAAGGCGGCCAACGACAAACTGGAAATATCAGTGAGAAAATTTCGCGCCGGAAACGATTGCCTCGTTCTGCGGGGTTGGTAAAGCGGAATTAGTTTGATAGCCTTACATTCACACACGAGGAGGCGTTTACCGCGTGCTGATACCAACGTCCAAACCCGTCGCCCGGCGAATCAATCCGCTGCGCATGAAGACGATGAACACCGCCAGCCTGCTCACCCTGCTTCGGGAACAGGGTCCGCTCTCCCGGTCTGACCTCGCCCGGATCAGCCGCCTCAGCAAGCCAACCGTTTCGGAACAGGTGGCGGACTTGATCTCCCGCGGCTATGTCGTCGAGACCGGGCAGAGTCCGCCTGGCGCGCGGCGAGGGAAGAAGCCAACCCTGCTTGAGTTCAACGCGGGTTGTGGCCGCGTGATCGCCGCCAGGATCTCCGCGGATCACATTCAGGTGCGGGAGTTCAGCCTCGATGGCTCGGTCACCCATCAGGCGACCCTCCCGATCCGGCCCAGCCTCGGCCCGGACTTTGTCATCGGCGTGCTGAAGGAAGCAATCCGCCCGATCCTGCAACGAAGCGCGGTGGCTCCCGGACGCCGGCTCATCGCCATCGCGGCGCCCGGCCTGGTCGACGTCGTCAACGGCATCGTGCTCGAAACCGACAATCTCTTCGGCTGGCGCAACGTCTCCCTGGGGGCCGACCTTGGTTGGGAGTTCGGAATTCCCGTCGTTGTCGATAACGACACTAACTTCGCCACGCTCGCCGAGGCCCGTTATGGCGGGGGCCGGGGCGAACCGTCCTTCGTGGTGATCCAGCTCGACACCGGCATCGGCCTCGGAGCGTATATTAACGGTGCCCCCTACCACGGCCGGCACTGGGCGGGGGGCGAGATCGCCCACATGGTGCCGAACCCGGCGCTCATCAGCTCCCCAACCGGCGGTCGTGGTCACCTCGAATCCGCTGTGGCGATGGATCGTGTGGAGGAGCGAGTCCGCGAACTGGCGGCCGCGGCGCAAGGCCCGTTGCCCGCGCTCTTGGAATCCAATCCGCCCCTTCAGGCATTGCTGCTGGCGGCCGAAAGGGGCGATGCGCCCGCCGCGGAGTACGTCCGGGAACTCACTAGAACCCTCGCGGCCGCCATCACGAATGTTTCCGCCTGCTTTGATCCCGGAAAAATCATCCTGATCGGGCCGCTCTTCTCGGCTCTCTTCGGCGAGATTCGCGCGGCCTTCGAATCCGTATTCCGCTGGCCCGTGAAACTGGAGCTTTCGGGCCTCGGGGAAGACGTCGCCCTGCGGGGCGCGCTGGTGGCGGGGCTCGCCCGCATTCATGACCGCCTCGAAATTGAATTGGAGAGCCCGCTGGCGGCCCCACCCGCCGGCGCCCCCGTCAGCCTCGTGGAAGAAGGGAGCGTCCGATGAATCGACGTGCGTTTGTCGCCGGGGGGGCCATGCTCTCCCAAGCCGCCGCGGGGGGGCTGGAGCCGCCAAACGAAGGCATTCGGAAAGCCCGCTCGGCGGCGCTGGCGCTGCTGAAACCCACCGAATCCCAGCTTCAGCGCGGCTTTGAACTGCACCAGTCCTCGATTGTCATTGAGCCCTACGGCTTCGCGCCCCGTGCCGCTCCGGACGGGGACGCCGCCCGGCGTCTGTATGAATCGGGCATTTCCGACCGGGAAATGGATTTCCTGCTCGATGAAATGGAGAACACCCGATTCGTGCCCGATCCCCTCGAACGGCGGGAGTTTATCGCGGCCTGGAAAGCGTCCGGCGTCACCTGTGTGGTCCAGAATGCCGGTCAGGAAAGCCAGGATCCGCTGAAGCTCCTCCGCAGGCTCGGGTACTTCACCTACGCCCTCGATATGCTGCGCGACTTCATCGTTCGCGTGACCGACGCCGACGACATCCTGCTCGCGAAGAAGTCCGGCAAGGTCGCGATGGCCTTGAGCACGAATGGCGTCCCGCTGGAGCAGCGCTGGGAGACCGTCTCGTCCGAAATGGACCTCATCGGAACCTTCTTCCATCTCGGGGTCCGCATGATGCATCTCACGTACAACCGCCGCAACATGATCGGCGACGGCTGCGCGGAGCCCTCCGATGCCGGTCTCAGCGATTTTGGCCGCTCCGTTGTCGCGGAGATGAACCGCCAAGGCGTCGTCGTCGATGTCGCCCACTCCGGGCAGCGCACCAGCTTTGAGGCCGCCAAGGCATCGTCGAAGCCCATGGTCGCGAGCCATGCCGCCTGCCAGGCGCTCCACGCCCACTACCGCGCGAAATCCGATAAGGTGATCCAGGCCATTGTCGATACCGGCGGATTCATCGGGATCTGCGCCGTGGCCGATTTTCTCGGGCGGACCCACGATCTGAACGCCATGTTGGACCACATCGATTACGCCGTGCGCAAATTCGGAGTGGATCATGTGGCCATCGCCACCGATTACTCGTACCGCTCCAGCCGCGCCGGTCAGGAGTTCCGCAAGCTCCCCGCTCGCCGCCGCCGCAAGCCCGGCTGGGAGGCCTTCTGGCCCACGCCAATCGCGCAATTTCCAGAGGGGCAGGAGACCATGGCCTGGACCAACTGGCCCCTCTTCACCGTCGGCCTCGTGCAGCGCGGTTACCGCGACGAAGACATTCAGAAAATCATCGGCGGCAACGCCCTCCGCGTCCTGAAAGCCGTCTTCCCAACCCGCCCACGCCTGGAGGGGCCGGCCGCCTGAGTCCGCGCGCGGCCTGCCCTCCAACCCAACCTGAAACTCGCCGGAGCCCCTCTGGATCGCGGCTTCCCGAACCCGAAGACGGTGGCTTCCGGGGCGCGGCGGAGCCACTCGGATCCCCCGGCTTCAATTGCTCGGTTCCGGGCGCTCGGGAACGGCTCATGATAAACTCGGGGTCGAAGGCGTGTCCGACCACAACCTCTCTCAGCCCGGCGGCATGTCGCCGGATTCCTCCACTCCCGACGCGGATTCCATTCGCAACCTGGTAGACCGAATAGCCGATAGTCCTCAGTTCAGGAAGTCCCGAAGGCAGCAACAATTGTTGCGCTACTTGGTGGAGCGAAGTTCCGCCAACCCGCGCGCGGAGATTCAGGAACGGGAGATCGGGGCGGATGTCTTCGGCCGGAAGCCCGAGTTTGACACCTCCGCGGATAACATCGTCCGGGTAAATGTCTACGATCTTCGGAAGCGGCTCCAGGCGTATTTCTCGGAAGAGGGCCGGGCCGAGCCCTTTCTAATGGATATTCCAAAGGGCGGTTACTCGCCGGAGTTTCGCCCGCGGGAGAACTCCGAACCGAACGCCTCCCCGGCCGAAAGCGAGACCATTTCGCCCGCGCCGAAACGAGCCTCTCGCTTTGTCGCACCCGTCCTTGTTTTCGTGCTCTCGATCCTCTGTGTTTGGCTGGCGGTGGTGAACCACTCTCTCCGCAGTCAGGTCACGGCCCGGCCGATGACACCCGAACTCCGGAAATTGTGGTCGCGCATCTTTGTGCCGGGCCGCGCCACAAATGTCGTCGTCGCCGATTCGAATCTGAGTTTCCTCCGGGACGCCCTCCCGTCGCCATTGGAGGCGGAAGACTACTTCCGTGGGAGCTTCCTTCCGAACGATCTCTCCCCACCGGATCGAAAGCTCTTCGAACGTCTGATGTCCCGTCGCTACACAAGCATGGCCGATGTGCATGTGCTGCAACGGCTTAACTTGCTCCGTCAGCCCGGCGACGAACGGTTTACCGTGTACTTCGCGCGCGATTTCTCACCGGAGAACCTGAAGACCTCCAACGTCGTCCTGCTGGGCAGCAAACGATCAAACCCGTGGGTCGAATACTTCGAGACCGGGCTGAACTTTCGCACGGAGCATGACGCTTCCACCGGATACGGAGTGATCGTGAACACCCACCCTCGCTCCGGTGAGCAGCAGACCTACCAGACCCTCACCAAGGCGCCGATGCTCGAAACGTTTGGAGTGGTGGCGCTTGTGCCCAACCTCTCAGGAACGGGCAGCGTTCTGATTCTCGAAGGCGCGGGCATGCATGCCACCGAAGCCGCCGGCGAACTCGTGACTCGCGCGGACCTCTGGGGTAGCGTGCTGCGTGCCCTGGACGTTCGTCCGGAGGCGTCTTTGCCGCATTTTGAGGTTCTGTTCAAGACCGGTGTGCTGGGTGCAGCCATGCAGCCGCCACAAGTAATCGCCGTGCGCATCATCGCGGAAAAATAAGTTAAACGCCGCAGAATCAATGACATACGATACTCTTAACAGACTTCTAACGTGGCTGTAACCGTGAATTGTCTTGCCCGTTCGAAGACTGGATGCCAATCCTTACTCTTTGAGTAATCAATCCATGCGCGTCGAGTCTCCGGATTACCCTGTCGGAGACATTAAGATGAGGACGTCCGGTGGAAATTCTCGAGAAAGAGGTCCAGGTATCATCTATGTTTGACCACATCCGAGCGGGCGGCCGGCTACTGATGGCCGTGCTACTCGCACAATTTCTAGTCGCCTCCGCCCTTGCGCAGACCTTCTCCGGTACGATTACCGGAACGGTCACGGACGCGACCCGGGCCGCCGTCCCCGGTGTCTCGGTGAGCTTGTTGAACACCGCCACGCAGGAAGTCCGGAACGCCACCACGGATGAAACTGGCCGTTTCACCTTTTCGCGGCTCCTCCCCTCCACTTACTCACTCCGCGCGACGCACAGTGATTTTCGTGAATACCGTCGGCCGAACCTCGCTCTGTCCATCAACCAGTCTCTCGAACTGAACATTGAGCTGAGCCTCGGCGCCGTGACGGAAACGGTCGAAGTGGCGGCGGCGGCGGAGATGGTCGATACCCAGACCGCCAACCGCTCCACCACCCTTGCCTCCAGCCTCATTCAGGATCTGCCTTTGAATGCCCGCAACGCCCTGGCACTGGTTCACACCTCGGCCGGGGTTGTTTCGGCGCGCACGGGCATGCCGGGAACCACGGCGGATCAGAACACCGCCCGCTTCTCGCTCAACGGAGGCCGTCATGAATCCACCGCGGTCCTGATCGATGGAATCCCGATGGGCGCGGCCCACTGGGGCGGTCTGATCGCCGCGCCCGGAGTGGATGCGGTCCAGGAGGCCCAGGTGGTTCGCAACACGTACGATACCGAATTCGGCAGAACCGGCGGCGGCGTCATCAATATCACCACTCGCGGCGGCGGACCCGAATATCACGGGAGCGTTTTCGACTTCTACCGCAACGACAACATGGATGCCAACTCGTTCTTCAACAACCGGGCGGGCAAGCCTCTGACCGAGTACAAGCGCAACCAGTTCGGCGGAAACCTCGGTGGCCCCATCTGGAAGTCCAAGCGCATCTTCGGCTTCTTCGCCTATGAAGGTCTGCGCACCGGCGCGCCCGCCAGCCGCCTCACCACCGTCCCCACGGCGCTCCAGTTGCAAGGAGACTTCTCCCAAACGCGCAATCGGGACGGTTCCCTCGCCGTTATCTATGACCCCGCAAGCACGGTTCTCGATCCATCGAAGGGTACGTTTTCTCGATCCCCCTTCGCCGGTAACATCGTCCCCGTGGGGCGCTTTGATCCCGTAGCCGTGAACGTGCTTCAGCTCTTCCCCAAAGCGAATCAGCCTGGCGACCCCACCACGGGCGTTAGCAACTGGTATGGAACGGGAAGCTCCCGCACGTCCTACAACCGTTACGACAGTCGCGTCGATTGGGCGCACTCCGAAAAGCACACCCTCTTCGGCCGTTTCACCATCGCCCGGCAGAACGACAATCCCGCCATCTTCTACGCTCCCGCCGCGGAAACCAGCCTCTACGCCAGGAATCCCCGGTTCCAGGTTTCGATTGGCAACATGTTCATCCTGAGCCCCACCTTCATCGTGAATACCCAGATCGGGGGTGGGCGTTGGTCTGAAATCAACTATTCGGCCGCGGCCGGGTTTGACTCGACAACCCTTGGCTTTCCAAGCTCGCTCGTCTCCCGCTTCGATGTCGCCGCCCCGCCCGTCTTCTCCGTTGGCGACTACACAAGCCTCGGCTACAACCGCAATCTGAACGGGATCCAGCAGGTGCTGAGCATCCAGGTCGGCGCAACCAAGGAAATGGGCGCGCACAGCGTGAAATTCGGCTGGGCGATGCAAGCCAACCAGTTGAACACCACCGATACGAACGGCCCGAACTTCGCCTTTGACCGCTACTTCACCAGTGGCCCCGATCCGGATGCGCGTCGCGCGACGGCGGGCAACTCCATCGCCTCTCTCTTGCTCGGGACCGGCTCGGGCGGCGGACTGCCTCAGAAGATCCGGCCCGCTCCGACGGACGGTTATCATGGCTTCTACGTCCAGGACACCTGGAGAATGGGCTCCAAGCTTACCGTCAATTACGGTCTGCGCTGGGAGATCCAGCTCGGGCGGACGGAGCGCTTCAACCGCCTCGCCCAGCTCGACCTCGATATTCCCAACCCGATCGGGCCGCAGGTCGGAATGCCGGATCTCAAGGGAGGCCTGGTCTTTATGTCCTCCTCGAACCGTCATCAGTGGGATTCCACTTACAACAACTTCGCGCCGCGCGTCGGGCTTGCCTACAAGCTCACCCAGCACCTAGTGCTGCGCACCGGGTACGGCATCTTCAATGACCGACTGAATTACGCCGGCGCCATGACGGGGGTCGACGGCTATTCCGTAACCACGCCGTGGACCACCAGCAAGGATGGCGGACGCACTCCGTACTCCTACCTGAACAATCCCTTCCCGGACGGCCTGCTCCCCATCACGGGCTCCGCGGCCGGCGCGCTTACCAACATCGGGCTGGGTGTCGGCGGCCTCATGAAGAACAGGCCGACCCCCTACATTCAGCAGTACAGCTTTGATCTGCAGTATCAGTTCGGCGGCGACCTCCTTGTGGAAGCCGGCTATACCGGTACGCAGGGCCGGAAGCTCCTCTACGGTTCCTACGGCTTCCAGTTCAACCAACTCGCCGATGAGCACCTGGCGATCGGCAACCAGCTTCTGCAGTTGGTGCCGAACCCTTTCTACGGCGTCATCACGAGCGGTTCGCTTTCCGGCAAGACCGTGCAGTACGGCCAGTTGCTTCGTCCGTTTCCGCAGTTTACCGGCGTGAGCGCGAGCTTCATGCCCGGGGCCTCGTCGAGCTACAACGCCCTGGTCACGCACATCGCCAAGCGCTTCTCGCACGACATTACTCTCGACCTCTCCTACCAGTTCTCGAAAGCGATCGACAACTCGTCGGAGCAAGGCTCTCCCGGCCTGGTGGACGCCGTCCGCAACTACAATAACCTGGCGCTCGAACGCAGCATCAGCAGCCACGACGTTCCGCACAGCTTCGCGGGCGCGTTTGTCTACGGCCTGCCGTTCGGCCGCGGGAAGGCGTTCGGCGCTTCCTGGCCGAAGTGGATGGATGCGGTGCTCGGAGGGTGGCAGGTCAGCGGAATTTACCGCTTCGCTTCCGGTCTCCCGTCGCACTTTACGGCCACCAACAACACCAATTCGTTCGGCGGCAATCAGTATCCGAACGTCACCAACATGAAGGATGTGGAGGTTTCTGACCGCACGCCCGGCCGCTGGTTCAACACCGGGGCGTTCTCGCAGCCGGCCCCCTTCACATTCGGCAATTCACCGCGCTGGTTTACAAACGTCCGCTTCGGCAATACGAACAACCTCGATTCCGCGATCATGAAGAACTTCTCCGTCACGGAGCGCGTGAAAGCGGCGCTTCGCGGCGAGTTCTTCAACACGTTCAATCGAACCCAGTTCGGCTGGCCGGATACGAACCTGTCCAGCAACACTTTCGGCCAGAACAACGGCACCTCGCCGGGCTTCACCCCCCGCAACGTGCAGATTGGGCTCAGGCTGAGCTTCTAAACAAACGCAGCGGCAGCCGCCGAACGCCGGTTCGGCGGCTGCCGCGTTGCTTTCCTCTCAAGAGGGTTTGGCGTCCACCGGGCTTTGGCGTGGTGCCCCTTCTCTCTCCCTTCTCAACACGGACCGATTCCCAGGCTGATACGCTCCACCGGTCTTTGCGGAGGTTCTGATGCTTACAAGGCGACATCTCGGACAGTTCCTCGCGGCGCCCGCGCTCCTTCCCGCGCCGTCCCTTCTCGGAGCCGATGACGGGAAGTGGACCGCCGAATGGGACGCGGCGATCCTCTCCGCCGCCGTCGCGCGGCTCGACGCCGCATTCGACCCGCGCGAGGATATGCTGCGACGGCAGGTGGGTTCGGAGTATCGCTACCACACGAATATGCGATCGCGCGAAGTCCATCCGACGCGCGACACGCTGGAATATGCGCTCTTGCTGCTGGAAGCCGGCGGCGCCGACCGCGCCGCGCGAGCCGCGCGGATCGTCGAGCGGATTCTCTCCCTCCAGGAAACCGACCCCAGTAGCAACTGGTACGGACTCTGGGGTTACTACGTCGAAGAGCCCGCGCCGAAGATGTCCCCCGCCGATTGGAACTGGGCGGATTTCAATGGCTCTCTGCTCTTGCTCATTGAGTACCGGCATGGCAGCCGCCTCTCCCCCGCGCTTCGACGGAACGTGCGCGAGGGCATCCGCCACGCCGCCCGCTCCGTGCAGCGGCGCAACGTCTCAATGACCTATACGAACATCGCCGTGCAAGGCAGTTTCGTCACCCTCGCGGCCGCGCAGTTGCTGGACGACGCGGAACTCCGCCGTTACGCCGCCGAACGCCTGCGCCGTTTCGCGGCCGCGATTGACCTCACCGGCAGCTTCGCGGAATACAACAGCCCCACCTACGCCAACGTCACCATCGTCAACCTGACGCGCATGCGGATGACGCTGCGGGATTCGGAAGACCTGGAACTGGTTGACCGCATTCACACCCGCGCGTGGCTGCATCTCGGAAAGCACTGGCATACACCCACGCGGCAGCTCGCCGGTCCGCACAGCCGTTCCTATTCCACCGATATCGGCGCCCCTCTGTGGATCCAGAAAGCCCTCGGCGGTCGCGTGGCCTTCGCCTCCCTCGGCGATCTCAAGGCCCGCCGCATCGAGCCATCCGCCGAAACCGCCATTCATGACTACCGCTGTCCGGAGTCCGTTGCGCCTCTGTTCCTGCAAGCCGGCCCGCCGCGCCAGCACCGCGAAATCTTCCTGCCCGCCTCCGCGCCCGTGCGGCCCGTGCAGGGCACCACATGGCTCGCTCCGGATCTCTGTCTGGGCTCCGTCAACCGGGGTGATTTCTGGATCCAGCGCCGCTCCCTCCTCGCGTATTGGGGCGGCAATCGGCGCCCGGCCCGCTTCGTGCAGGCGCGCTTCTTGAAGGACGATTACGATTTCACGTCGGCGCTTCTCTACACCGTGCAGCAGGACAACTGCATCCTGGGCCTCGTGAACTTTCGCTCGCCCGGCGGAGACAAGCACCCGAACCTTGACCCCATTGAGAACGGCGAATTCGAGGCCTCCCGCTTGCGCTTCTGCCTGGACATCGCGGGGGCGCCCAAGGGTGCGAAGATTCTCACGGGAGATTCCCACCTTGCCGTGGATCTCGGTGGAGCCAAGCTCTGGCTGAACGTGCGGGAAGCCGCGTTCCGGCGGCAAAAACCGGCGCTTTCCGTGGAGCATGAGGGCGACCGGTTGATGCTGTCGATTGACCTGCTTCGCGCGAACGCACCGCAACGCGTGCGCTGGAGCGAAACCCCCGCCGCCTACGCCGTTTTCTCACTGGCGATGGAAGGCGCGTCGGGCTCCTTGGAGCAGTTCCAGCGCAAGTGCCAGGCGATGTCCTACGAAGGGTCTCTTTCCAAAGGACGGGTTTCCTGGAGAACCCCTGCCGGATGGATCGGCCTCACGGGAAACCAGTCCGTGAAGCCGGTGGCTGAGCAGGACCGCGCCTTCAGCGAGTGGCTCGACGGAAAGCCCGTCCCCCTCGTCCGCCTGAGCGACGAAAGGCTCGCCTGAGCGGCGAATTGCTCGTGCAAAGCCTGAGTTCCCGCCAGATTTCGGAGATTTCGGTGATAGGCTAGGAGCCTGTCGGGGATTGACGCGCCACCTTTCTCGGTTCTGAAACAATTCTTGGCGGCTTTGTTCTGGCCTCGTTCATCCAACCGCAAGATGAAGAGATTTCGAACCTCTCCTCTCGATTAGCCGTGCTTGCTGCCGCCTTCCCCGCACGACTGGTCGGCGGAAAACCAACTCGCCACTTCATCGCCGAGGTCGCTGGCGAACGGAACCTCGGTCCGATTCTGGAAACCCGTCGGCGCAAGGACAGCCTCGGTGCTGCGGGATATCACACGGAAATGCTCACTCGCCATGCTCTTCATCGAGGCTCTCGAACTGTGCCGGCGCGCGGGGTTCGTCAAGCTGGGCAACGTGGCCATCGACGGCACCAAGCTGAAGGCCAGCGCGGGCCACCACTGCGGCAAGCCGCACGCGCGGATGAGCAAGAAAGAGCGCAAGCTCTCCGAATTGTCGAAAGCGGCGCCTTCCATGAGACGGCTGTCTCTAGTCAACCGAAATTTTCAGGGCCGCCTTCGTTTTGCTTCTGGCTCTGTTGAACCGGGCTTCCATTCGCATTCTCA
>JACTMJ010000014.1 GCA_014584705.1 Acidobacteriota bacterium
GGAGGGTTTGGGAGGGGGAACTCCCTCCCTTCGCCTCTTTGCCACTTCCAGATGGCCGAACTCCGGCGCAATCAGCCCACTAAAATCCCGGAAGAGCCCTTATGTTTATGGCCTCGCGATCCGGATAGTGTCTTCTGCATCGACCCAGCAGACCTAGCCAGATCAATCCATAGTCGAAAACATGCGGTATTATAATACCAATCCCCTCGGCTTTCCAGTGCTAACCGCAATTCTTCACGAAGGTTGTTGCAAAAAGTCGCCAATCTGAAAAGAGCATTTCGGCGACAGGCGCCGAGCCTGTCGGAACGAACGAATACGGCTACGAAGAATCAATAACTTATGGCGAGGGCCGTGTCTGTAGGTTGTTCATTCTACGTTCAGTAGAACGTCATTCCGACAGGCTCCACGGCTTTCCCTTTTCAATCCGTCGCCCAGCCCCTGGCAGCGAGCCGTCGCGTCAGCGGCTGGCAGTCATTGTCCGGAACGTTCCATATCGCTGGATCCGCTCACCCTAAGACCTGCCAAGTCCCCTCAATAGGGCCACCGGTAACCACGCACAGTTTCGGATTCCGCCCTGTTCAGCGAACCCAGCCGCCAAGCTCCGGTCCATACGATGTCCCGCTACGCGCGGTTCAGCCCTTGACCCATTTCGCAACGGCCTCTCTCACCGTGTAGCCTCTCCACCACCCGCGCCGAGAGCCCACCGGGCGGCAGAAGCCAGCCCGAGGCGTGAGCCCAGGGGCCACGCCCACAAGCAAATCCGCCTCGCGCGAGCGAGTCCGTGGAGCATCCGCCCCGTTTGGCGGTGCGACTCCCCGGCGGCCACGCCCGCCGCATCCGGATTGGCAACCGATTGCCCGTGCGCTCCACCCATTCCTCACTGGCCGCATCTCGCAAAACGCCACCGTTCGGGTCGGCGAACGAGACACCACGCACATCGGTCCGGCAGTCCTTCGCCTTGGTGGGAAACACGCGGAACCGCGCACTCCCAACCATCGATCACAGGCATTGGGAAGAAATTTGCATTCCCCTAACTCGCACCACCCGAAGCGCTTAGCCGCCCGCGGAGTACCCCCGTCCGGGAAGATGGTTCGTTTCGGCCAACCCAAAACAGACAATCGAACGTGCGGGAGAACTGCATTCCCCCGGCGGACCCGGCAATCCACGGAGGAAACAGCGCCCCCGCGCTCGCTCTTTGACAACAGAAAAGTTCGCAATGAACGGCGGAAACACTGGCCTCAAGCGGGAACCGGATTGTCCGGATCCATCCGGACAATCCGGACAACGCACGACGCGCATTAAACTCCGTAAACAACGCAGAATCAGTGGTTTACTAAATTTGACGCACCCCACGCAATGCACGCGATTTTTCGCAAACCGTACGGCACAGCCTCCATCGAGGCAATCAACCGATGCGTGGCCCACTTCCGATTCTTCCGGCACAACCGCACAGCATGGCGGGGCCGAATACCCGCCTCGAAGCACGGTTTCCGGTCCTTCCAACCTCGCCCCTTGCCGGGATCACGTATGCGCCAGCCACCGGCGCACTGCCGTCCCGATCATCCCACCCGCTTCGCCACCATCTCAGCCGTTTCGATACCGCTGAGCGCAGCCCCGCCGCAGGTCTGCGTCCATCGCGGCGCGCAGGCTTCTCCGGCAAAGAACACGCGATCCGCCAGCGGGCGGCGCAGACCCTCCCGTGCGTTGGCGTTGCCGGGCGTCGCGGCGGCGTACGCTCCCAGAGCCCACGGATCGCTCGCCCACTTCGTGAACGATCCCTTCACGAAATACTTGTCCGCGTCGGAACCGAACATCGATCGCAATGCATTCCTCCCGAAATCCACCGCTTCCGCTTCTCCTGCCGCTGAAAGTTCCCAGGCAAAATCGCCGCCGACAAATCCGACCATCAGATTCAACTGAAACGGCCAGCACAGGAAGTAGATATCCCGCTTCCCGGCGTTCTCCCGCAGAACGTCCTCGAAGGCTTTGTACCGGAACTCCGGCTTCGAAAACTGGAGCGGAATCTTCGCCAGCAGGCCCATTGGCAGCCCCGCGATCGCGTCCTGTTTCCACGCCGGCAGCGGGGGATCAAAGCGAATCTTCTCCGCCGCCAGCACTCCCGTCGAACTGGTGAGGATGCACGCCTTCGCCGCCAGCGTCCCGTGGTCAGTGTCGACCTGCACGCCCTGGCCGCCATAGCGAATCCGCCGCGCCGGAGTGCCCAGGCTCACCGGAATGTCTTTGCCGAACTGCGCCACCAGCGTCCCATACCCCTCCTTGATCAGCAGGTTCGGGGGCACATCCGTTCCAATACCGAGGTAGTCTTTCGCCGATAGCTCATCCAGGTCCACGGCCGAGGACATCGGTCCGTGAAACGTCGCCACCGCCTCGTCAATCTCGCTCCTCTTTTTCAGCGCGGTGGATGCCGCAACATCCTGCCTGCGGCCAGTGCTGCTGATGCGCGCGTCGAGCTTCTCCTCGCCTCGGGCTACGGTTTCCCGGGCAGCGGCGGATGCCTCCCGGTCTCGAAAGTAGAGGCCTTCGAGCGTCGTATCGTGCTCCTGTAGCGTGTAGCCCCACTGCTTTGCCAGCGGAGTATACGGATTGTCGTCGGCTTTGTGCAGCCACGCGCAGCCGCGATCGAACGGAATTCCGAAGGTTTCCGTTTCCGTGTAAGCGCGCCCGCCAATCCGTCCACGCGCCTCAATCACGGCAACGGTCTTCCCCAACTGCCGCAATCGATGCGCCGCATGCAGTCCGGAAGAACCGGCGCCCACCACCACTACATCCACATTTCCGGTTACGCTTTGCGCGCTCGCGCAAATCCCGGCGCCAAGTCCGAAAAGAAAGCTCCGCCTCGAAATACCCATTGCTGAAGAATAGCCCGAAATCGCCGAATTGGTTCCCGGTTTTCACGCCGAATCAAAGCCGCAAAACAGGGCCGGTCGTAACGGGTCCGGCCTGGCAGGCTGCACATCCGAGAGGCGCTCGTCGCGATTGCCGCGCTTCACCAGGCCACTCTGAACGGCGGCCAATTCGTCCTAGCCATCGTTTGCCGCGAAGGCCGCATTGGCCCAATCGGAATCGGCCCAAGAGGCTCCCGGTTCGTCCGCGAGATCCTCCCCGCCAGAAGCCAGAAGCCGGGGGGTTCCCAACGTGGGGCATTCTCGTTCCAATATGGAAGGATGCTCTCACAACCGCACTGCCGCCCGGAGCACGAACGCCGGAATCGATTTCCGCGTCGCGCGTTCCTGGCGGGCGTCGCCGCCACGGCACTTCAACCCACGGCGCTCCATGCCGCGCCTTCCCGCCCTAACATCGTCGTGATTCTTGCCGACGACCTCGGCCCCGGCGACCTCGGCTGTTACGGGCAGAAGCAGATCGAGACTCCCAACCTCGATCGCATGGCGGCCAGCGGACTCCTCTTCACCGAGGCCTACGCCGGTTCCACCGTTTGCGCCCCCTCCCGCTGCTGCCTGATGACCGGGTTGCACAACGGGCACGGCCGCGTGCGGGATAACGTCCCCTACGGCGTCTTCCTGCAACCGGATGATTTCACGGTTGGGGAGTTATTGAAGCAGGCCGGCTATCGCACCGGCGCGTTCGGCAAGTGGAGCCTCGGGGAACCCGGCACCTGGGGGCAGCCGAATATGCAGGGCTTCGACGAGTTCTTCGGCTATCTTGACCAGGACCACGCACACAACTACTACCCCGAATACCTCTGGCACAACGAGCGGGAAATTCTCCAGAAAGGGAATCGCGCGAACCGGCGCTCCGCGTACGCGGCACACACCATCTTTGAGCACGCAACCCGGTTTGTTGACGACAACGCGCAGCGCCCGTTCTTCCTCTACTACGCGCCTACACTGCCCCACTGGTCGGATTACCCGAAAGATTCGCCCATGTCGCAGGATGTTCCGCCCGATGAGCGCTACGCCTCCCGGGATTGGCCCCAGGTCGAGAAGAATTACGCCGCCATGGTAACCCTGCTTGACGATCAGGTCGGGCAGTTGCTGAACCAGTTGCAGCGCCTGGGAATCGAACAGCAGACGCTGGTCCTCTTCGCCAGCGACAACGGACCCTCCGCCGAACGTCTGCACCGGCCCGCCTTCTTCCACAGCGCGGCGGGCAGAAAAGGCACAAAACGTGATCTCTACGAAGGCGGCATCCGGGTCCCCTTGCTGGCCCAGTGGAAAGGGACCATCGCCGCAGGCACACGGTCAGACGAGCCCTGTGCCTTCTGGGACTTCCTTCCCACTGCCGCCGAGTTGGCGGGTCTGCCCGTGCCATCCCGCACCGACGGCATTTCGCTCCTGCCGGTCCTCTTGGGCAAGCCCCGCCGGCAGCACGAGTACCTCTATTGGGACTACGGCCACGGCCGCGAAAAATTCTCCCAGGCGGTCCGCAAAGGCAAATGGAAAGCAATCCGCAACGGCTCCCGAAATCCCATCGAACTCTACGACCTTTCCGCGGATCCGTCGGAAGCCCTAAACCTGGCCGGCCAGCAACCGGAAATCGCCGCGCAGATGGCAACCCTCATGGACCAAGCCTTCTCCCCCTCTCCAAACTACCCAATCGCGGACCGCAAGCCGCAATCCCCCTAACCCGGAACGCCGCGCTCAAACCGGAAAGACCCTCCAACCAGAGCGCCGCGAGATCCCGCCGCTCAAGTCCGCTCGCCCGATACCGGGCAGCCAGATCCTCGCCGTGATTCAGGAAGCGATGGCGAGACGGGAATCCCATCAAGCACTGGAACGGGAGTGAACTGCGAGCATGACTTCACCGGGAGCGGGCGCGGGTGCTGCTGCCCCGGTTCGCGCCGCGTTTCGCCCATGGCGAAGTATTCCGCTTCGTGGGGTTCTTCGTGCGTATCTCTATGCGGGCAATCAAGTCCGCTGCTGCGTCCTCGATAGCGCCCGCGCCTATTCCCGCACCAGCAACTTCGAGAAAAACGGCAGCATCTCGGTTTCGATGCGCTGCTCCACGCGGTTCACATGGTCGCCATCGTAGATAGCGAACTTGTGCGGCACGCCATATGCTCTCAGGCGCTCATCGAGGACGCGAATCGACGCCGCGATCGAGGTGTCCTTATCCCCGGCATCGAAGCCAAAACCCCTCAGACCGCGGATCGCGTAGATGTACTGGTCGAGCAGGGCCAGCAGCGCATTCGCCGAGAGGCGCTCCGCCACATCCGGGCGCGCTTCGCCGTTCTTGACCGGCAGATCCAGATAGAAGGGCGGGTTCGTCGGGTTCGGCGCCCACGCGGCGGCCGACGCGATCACAATTTTCACTCCGAAGGGCGCGCTCCGGAAGGCATCATCATCCCGGATGAGTTCGGCCACACTTGGCCCTGACGAGGGCCGCGCGCCGCGCCGCGAGGGCGTCAGGCAGCACGGGCTCAGCAGGTATACGCTGGAGAAAACGTCGGGGTGCTTCATCCCAATGCGCATCGCCCCGTAGCCGCCCATCGAATGGCCGGCAATTCCGCGACTCTCCGGCTTCGCAAGCGTGCGATAGCGCCCGTCCACCCAGGCCACCAGTTCCTTGGAGACGAAACTCTCCCAGTCTCCCGTGGTCACCCCGCTCGAATACATGCTTCCTTCGAAGCGCGTGAAGGCATTCGGCATCACCACGATGAACTCGCCGGAGCGCCCCTCCGCAATGGCCCGGCTCAGGACGGTGGGCAGATGAATCCAGTGTTTCGTCGGTCCCATCCACTTATCGTCGCTATCCGTGTAGCCATGCAGCATGTAGATTACCGGGTAGCGTTTGCCCGGAGACCCGGAATAGCTGGGCGGCAGATAGACCGAGACGTCCCGGTCCGGCGAATCGCCCGATAGGTTCCCTTCCAACGAGACTCCATGCACCTTCGCGCGCTCCACCTTCCCCGGCGCTACGGCCTGCCCCGCCAGTTCCGCCGCCGGAATCACGCAAAGTGACAGCGCAAGCGCGATCGCCGGACAAACGAAATGCGCCGCGCGCCCGAAGAAACCAGATCCGCTCATGGCGTCATTCTTCCACACAAGCGCAAGACCCGTATGGCACTCTCCCGGCTCGTAACCTCGTATCGCGCCGCGCAAACTTCTGGATCCGGCCCAACCTGTTTCTCGCGTAACCCGTGGCGGAACTCCCGCTCAACCTGGCGGAAAACCTACGCTCGTTATGTGGCGATGGATCGGGCCGATCATGCACCGGGCGATTTCGGTAGCGATCCAGAGCCCACAGCCAGGTTGCTCTCGCGTTTTTCCTAACCTGGTGGCCGAGCAAGAGGCAATAGTCCTATCGACAATGATCGTATTAAGTACTAGGTACCTTCTTTGCGTGATATTTACGGAAGTTTCCCACTTTCTTAGTGAACCCTCTAGAAATGGGTGGAGGAAACTTATATGAAAAGATCAAACTGTCTCGCTGCTCTGGCTGCGCTTTTGCTCCTCGTGGGTGCCCTCAGTGCCAACAACATCCGAATCGAATGGACCGGAACCGTGCTCAATGGTACCGATGTTTCGAACACGTTCGGGCTCGGCGTCAATGCTAACAACCTTACCGGGGAATCGTTCACGGTGGAGTTCATTGTTGACCCCACGCAAGGTTACATTCAAAGTTCACCCAACTTCTATTCCGCCACGGGCGGGACAGACGTAGGCGGAGGGGGATACTTGAGCCCGGTTCTTTCCGCAAGCTTGACGATCAACGGCCAGTCATACAGTTTCCAGAGCAACACTTATGGAGGTTACATACGGGATGCGACGCTGAACCGGAGCGAAATTCTTACACATGCCGATCACAAGCAAATCCATGCGACCGATAGGCTTTTCATCTGGGTCTTCTTGAATAACAACAGTATTCCATTCACTGATATCAACGAAAATCTCGACCTGGCATTGGGCGCGGGGGCGACTGGAGTGTTCCAGGCTTCCACGCCGAATGATGCGTTCCTATTCAGTGGAAATCTGACGCCGACCCGTGTGCGAATTGGCTCGGCCGATGTGGTGGACCCTCCGGACGTCCCGGAACCATCGACTACATTGCTGATGGCTGCCGGAATCGGAGTGCTGTTCGGCTATCGCCGCCTCCGGCGAGTGGCATAATCAGCAGGGGCCGTCACTAGGCATTTCGCAAGAGCCGAAGGCAATTTTCGGCTGGAAGTGCCAATCCGATCGAGTGAAGATATGACGTGGAGATTTGCCCGCTGAATGCTTCATCGGGCAACGGGGAGTCCGGCGGAATGGATCCCTCCTACCGGACTCCGCACGTTCGCGTGGGACGCGGTGGCCTTCGAAGTGGTGGAGATGCAAATCGCGGGGAATCGTTGGGCCGCGCCCTCAGCGCGAGTGTAGGCGAAGTGTTTGGGGCCAGACAACTGTCGCTTTACCCGGATGGCAAGACCACCTTCGAATCAACACGGTATCACCGAGGATGGGCTGAGGCGGCTGCTGGCGGCGCTTTCAGACGATCCGGACAAGGCAGGCAAGCTCTATCTTCTGCTCCAACGCAAACTGATCCGATACTTCCAGTGGAATCATTGCCCTCAGCCTGAGCTGAGCGCGGACGAAGCCCTGGATCGTGCCGCGCGGCGTTTCGCCGGCGGCGAACAGGTGCGTGATCCCGTCATGTACGTCCTCGGCGTTGCCCGGCGCATTCTGCTTGAGAACAAGCGGCGCAATTGGGATCTCGAACTCCCCGTTAAAGGCGAACTCGCCCAGCCTTCCCCATTGGGGCATGATGAGACGAACCTTGCCCGCCTCGACAGTTGCCTGGCTGCGCTTCCTCCGGAAAGCCGGGCGCTGCTGCTGGAATACTACGGGCCATCTTCAGAGGATCGAGCCGTCGCCCGGCAGAATATGGCCGACCGAATGGGTCTCGATGTCAACGCGCTCCGGAATCGAGTTCTCCGGCTTCGACGCAACCTTGAACGGCAAATGGAAGATTGGACGTGCGAGGGCGGGGAAACGGAGCAGAACAACGCGCCCGATTGACGGCATACTGTTCTCCGCACCGCCTTTCCGGTCGCCCTCCGGGCACCCTCCACTAGGCCCCTACAGGAACGTTCTACTTTGCAAACAATAGGAAGTTTCTGCTTTGCGTTGACACGATTCCCGCCCGGAAAAGACCGCGGAGCAAAGCGAGTTCTTGTCGCGGCGGCCCAATTGCCGGTGCTACGCCTTCGTGCCGCTTTCGTCATCCTCGAATCTGGCTTCCACGCAGGCAGGCCCGTCCCCGAACAGGACTTCCTCCGCTCCAGACTCTCCCGAGCCTAAAACAGGTTCGTTTCGCAGAGTGCGGGGGCGCCCAATGGCGATCCGGCCGGTGTACTCGCCTTCGCCAGTTCCGCCGCGCTCGCTCCGGGAATGCACGCACCCCGGCAAACCCCGCATCCGGGCGGCACCCGCATCCAGCCAGCATTCCCAAACCGCGCCGGAATTGATATAAGATTTTGGGGTATGAAACCGGACACCCCACCCCATGCAACTGAAACCGCCGCGTCTTCGCGACGGGAGATGCTCAGCGACGCGGGCAAGGCACTTGGAATCTCCGCCTTGGCCGGAATCGCCTTGCCGCACGTGCATGCCGCGAACAGCAACACCATCCAGATTGCACTGGTGGGCTGTGGCGGGCGCGGCACCGGCGCGGCGATCAATGCACTCTCCGTCACCAATGGCCCAAGCAAACTGGTAGCCATGGCGGATGTGGTTCCGGCGAAAATGAACTCGAGCTACGACAAGGTGAAGACGCAGTTCGCGAACCAGGTGGACGTTCCGCCCGAACGGCGCTTTCTGAGCTTCGAAGCCTTCCGGAACGCAATGGATGCCTTGAAGCCGGGCGATGTGGTGATCCTCGGTACACCGCCCGCCTTCCGCTGGCCGCAATTCCGCTACGCCATCGACAAGGGCCTGAACGTCTTCATGGAGAAACCGGTCTGCGTGGACGGCCCCACCACCAAGCGCATGCTCGCCCTCGGGGAGGAAGCCTCGCGCAAGAATCTCAAAGTGGGAGTGGGCTTGATGGTGCGCCACTGCCGCGCCCGCCAGGAACTGCACCGACGCATCCAGGACGGACAGATTGGGGAGATCATCGCGATGCGCGCGTACCGGATGGGCCAGGGTGGCGGCACCTCCGCGCCGACGCCCGCCGGCGTTAGCGAACTCAGCCACCAGATCCGGAATTTCCACGCTTTCCTCTGGGCGAGCGGCGGCGTCTTCAGCGACTATTACATCCACCAGATTGACGAATGCAGTTGGATGAAGAACGCCTGGCCCGTTGAGGCGCACGCCATGGGCGGGCGGCATTATCGCGGAGATTCCCTCGATCAGAACTTCGATACCTATTCCGTGCAGTATGTGTACCCCGACGGAACCCGGCTCTTTTTCGACGGGCGCAACATGAAGGGCTGCCGGGATGAGTTCGCCAGCTACGCCCACGGCACGAAGGGCTCCGCGGTGATCTCCACCCTGGTGCATACGCCGGGAATGACCCGCATCTACAAGGGACAGAAGATCCCTTGGATCAATAACCGAAACCAGTTGCCCTTCGCGCCCGACCCGAACCTCGCGTGGGCTTTCCCTCAACCGGAAACCAGCCCCTACCAGTTTGAATGGGACGATCTGATGGACGCCATCCGGAACGACAAGCCCTACAACGAGGTTAAGCGCGGCGCGGAAGCGAGCATGGTGGCCAGCATGGGGCGCATGGCGGCGCACACCGGCCAGATTGTCACCTTTGACCAGATGCTGAATTGCCCGCACGAGTTCGCGCCGAACGTGGATAAGCTCACGATGGATGGTCCGGCGCCCTTGCAGTTGGGTCCGGATGGGCGCTATCCGGTACCCGAACCCGGCATCAAGACAGACCGCGAATACTAAGCGAGCTTGGCGCAGCCGCCGTCAATGCGAAAGGGCCGCCATTCCGGGCGGCCCTTTCGCTTGAACAACCTCTATCCGGTCGCACCTCCTCCACGCTCGAACGGAAGCGTCGGCATTGCCTACGACGTCGCGCGCTTCCGCGTCAGCGGACGTGCCTTCTTCCCCGTGCTGAACGTAGCCTCGGCCATGGATTCTTCGACAAGGTCGGTCTGCTCCTGGATGTGCCGTTTGTGCGAACCGGTGGCCGGGCTGGCGCTCGGCTTCCGCCCCGCGTAGTAGACGTTGCGCCCGCTCTCGGCAAGCATCGCGTCCAGCCGCTCCCGCACAAAGTTCCACGCGCCCATGTTGCGCGGCTCTTCCTGTACCCACACCACCTCGGCGGTGAGCGGGTAGCGATGGATGAGATCTCGGATCTGCGCCTCGGGGTACGGGTAGATCTGTTCCAGGCGCAGAATGGCCACGTTGTCGAGTTCGAGTTCCTTACGGTAAGCGATCAGGTCGTAGTAGACCTTCCCGCTGCACATCAGGATCCGGCGCACGTTCTCCGCCGTGATCGGCTCCACTTCGCCGATGGTCTCCCGGAAGGAGCCACCGGTGATATCTTCCACGCCGGAAACGGCTTGCGGGTGCCGCAGCAGGCTCTTGGGGGTAAAGATCACCAGCGGCATCTGCATGGCGTCTCCCTGCTTGCCGCCGTACATCTGGCGTCGCAGCACATGGAAGTACTGCGCCGGGGTGCTGCAATTCACCACCTGGATATTGTCTTCCGCGCAAAGGATCAGGAAGCGCTCAATCCGCGCGCTCGAGTGTTCCGGACCCTGGCCTTCATACCCGTGCGGCAGCAGCATCACCAGGCTGCTCGGCTGCCTCCATTTCTGCATGGAGCAGGTGATGAACTGGTCGATCATGATCTGCGCCCCGTTGAAGAAGTCGCCAAACTGCGCTTCCCACAGGACCAGCGTGAGCGGGTCGCCGATCGAATAGCCGAACTCGTATCCGAGCACCGCGTATTCGCTGAGCGAGCTATCCCAGACCTGGAACTGCGCCTGGTCCGGCGACAGATGCTGGAGCGGCGTGTACTCCTGATTGGTCTCGGCATCCACCAGAATCAGATGGCGCTGGCTGAATGTGCCTCGCCCGGAATCCTGCCCGCTGAGACGCACGGGCGTGCCTTCGAGCACCAGGGTACCGAAGGCAAGCGCTTCGGCGGTTGCCCAGTCAATGTGGAAATCGGGCTGGAAGATCTCCTCCCGGCGGAAGACGAACTTGCGCAGTTTCGGGTGCAGGTTGAAGCTCTCGGGAAGGCGGGTCATTCCCTGTACCACGGCTTCAATGATGTCGCGATCCACCGAAGTGCGCGTGGGCGTCTCCGGCTTCTCTTCCTGCGGGACGGACAGGCTGTCGGCGCTCATGGGGACGCTATTCTTCTGCTGCGCCGCCTGGAACGCGTCTTCGAGGTGCTGGACGTGCCGCTTATGGATCTGCGCCACCTGCTCGGGGGTCGTCAGACCGTCCCGCGTGAGAAGTTCCCCATAGAGAGTAGCGACGCTCGGGTGCTCTTTGATCTTCCTGTAGAGCTTGGGCTGCGTGTAACTGGGGTCGTCTCCTTCGTTGTGGCCGTGGCGACGATAACAGAACATGTCGATCACGACGTCCTTCTTAAACGCCTGCCGGTACGCGAATGCGATATTCAGCACCCTCAGAGCGGCGTCGGGATCGTCTCCGTTCACGTGGAAGATCGGGGCCTGCACCATCCGCGCCACATCGGTGGAGTAAGGGGTCGAGCGCGCCTCTTCCGGATTCGTCGTGAACCCGATCTGGTTGTTAATGATCAGGTGGATCGTACCGCCGGTCGTGTACCCCGGCAGTTGGGAAAGATTGAGCGTCTCGGCCACTACGCCCTGCCCGGCAAAGGCGGCGTCGCCGTGCAGCAGCACGGGGATCACCCGCTCGCGCTCGGTGTCCTTCAGCCGCTCCTGCTTCGGGCGGACAATTCCCTCCACCACCGGGCTAACCGCTTCAAGGTGTGAAGGGTTGGGTGCGATCGAAACAACGATCTCTTTGCCGTCCGCTCCGTAGCGTGTGCCGGACGAACCCAGGTGATACTTCACGTCTCCCGAACCCTGCATCGAGGTCGGGTCCGGATCTCCTTCAAACGCGCTGAAGATCTGCACGAGCGGTTTGCCGACGATATTCGCGAGGGCGTTCAGCCGTCCACGGTGCGCCATGCCGATCACGATCTCATGTACGCCGTCGGCCGCGGCCACATCCAGCAGGTGGCCCAGAATGGCAATGGCCGTCTCCGCGCCTTCGAGCGAGAACCGCTTCTGGCCCACAAAGCGGTTGTGCAGGAAGTGTTCGAACTCTTCGGCCTGAATCAGGCGGTCCAGAGTCCACAGCCGCACGTTGCGTTCGAGGGGCGTGTGCGCCGAATCCGGCTCCAGGTTCTGTTGCAGCCAATCCTTCTGCTCCGGATGCTGGATGTTCATGTATTCGCATCCGATGCGCCCGCAGTAAGCGCGGGTGAGCATCTCCAGAATCTCGCGCAGCGTCCGGAAGATCGGCTGCACTTTGCCTTCGCGGTGGCCCAGCGTGCCGGTAAGAAACTTGCGATCCAGGTCCCAGATGGTGAGTCCGTAGGTAGAAGGTTCCAGTTCCGGGTGATGGTCGGGAGCTTCGCCGAGCGGGTCGAGATCGGCAATCAGATGGCCTCGCACGCGATAGGCGTTGATCAACTGCAGTACGGCCGCCTGTTTGACGATGTCCGAATCTCCAGCGGTACCGCCCTGAAGGGAGGAGCCGGCGGATTGCCGGTCCCGCGCCCAATGGACCGGATTCGACACCACGCCCAGATCCCGGAAGATGTGATCGTAGAACTCGTGGCCGCCCTGCAGGAACTCGTGAATGATCCCCAGGAAAGTCCCGGATTCGGCTCCCTGAATGATGCGGTGATCATAGGTGCAGGTCATCGTCATGACCTTGCTCAGGCCGAGCTGGGAAATGACTTCCGGCGATGCGCCCTGCCACTCGGGCGGATAGTCGATCGTGCCCGTCGCGACGATCGCACCCTGGTGAATCATCAACCGGGGAATGGACCCGATCGTGCCCACCGTACCGGGATTCGTCAGCGAGATGGTCGTGTTCGCAAAATCGTCCGGGGTGAGCTTGCCGCTCCGGCTGCGTCGCACCATATCGGAGAACGCGCGCAAGTAGCTGGCGAAGTCCATCTCGCCCACGTTCTTCAGGTTGGGCACCAGAAGGGAGCGCTTGCCGTCCTTGCCCTCCACGTCCACGGCGATCCCGAGGTTGATCTGCTTGCGGAAGATGCGATGCGGAACGCCATCCACCACGGTGTAGGCGTCGTTCAGTGAGGGCGTCTTCTTGAGTGCCTGGACAATGGCCCAGGCAATCAGGTGCGTATAGGATACCTTCGCCTGGCCGTACCGCGTCTGGTGCTGATTGATGAAATAGCGATTCTCGTCGATCACCTTCACCGGCACGGCGCGCTGCGAGGTAGCCGTGGGAACGGTAAGGCTGAGGTCCATGTTCAGCGCGATCTTGCCGGCGACACCGCGCATCGCCTCCACTTCTTCATTGGCAGTGGGCTTATAGGCAGGAATCTTCCCTGAAGCAGGTTGCGTGACCGTGCTATCCGTGGGGGGCGCGGCCGGATGGCCGTTCGTAGAAGGCGCAACAGTAGCAGTTGCGCCGCTCGCATAGGCTTCCGAACCGCCATTGTGCGTCTCGCCATAATGGGGATCGCGGAAGATTCTGGCCCAGGCGTCGTCCACGGAGGTTTGGCCGTTTACAAACTGGCTATACATTTCCTCTTCCAGCCAGCTATTGAGGCTGGGGGGCGCATCCGGCTGCTTCGACATGTCGTTCTATTACCGTCCAGAATGGGGCAGTACCAATGTCTCTATACTACCGCCTTCCGGCGGAATTAGACCCGTATCGCTCAGGAATGTCTTCCGAACCTCAGGTTCCGGGCGGTGGCGACGATTTCGGCGCAGAATAGTCCGTGTTTCCGCCCGGGAGAACCGCTCGCGAGCGGTGCCGGATTCGCCCCGTGCGCTCCACGGCCGCGCCAAATCGAAGTCCGCGGGAAGCTCGATCCGCCAGTGAGCAACCTCCCCCGCGGGAAACGAAACTTCCGGCGCATTCTCCTACAAGGGGAGGCAGCGTCGAATGCGATTCATGGTTCACGGGGGTGTGCGCCGCTCATGGATGGCTGTACTGCTCACCGCATTGCTGCTCGCGGGATGCGCGGCCCGTCATCCGGGGGACCCCATCAAGCCGGGATTCAACGTCTACTCGAAGGAGCAGGATATTGAGCTGGGACGTCAGGCTGCCGCCGAAGTGCGGAAACAGGTTGCCGTCGTTCAGAACCCATGGCTGCAAAACTACATCAGCGCGATCGGGAAGAAACTCGCGGCCCAGCCGGAGGCCGAGGGATACCCCTATTCGTTCACGCTGATCAACGAGCCATCGATCAACGCGTTCGCATTGCCCGGCGGGCCGATCTTCGTAAACAGCGGTTTGATTGCAGCGGCGGATAACGAAGCTCAGGTGGCGGGCGTGCTGGCGCACGAGATCGCTCACGTGGCACTGCGGCACGGAACCAACCAGGCGTCCAAGGCGAGCCTTATCCAACTCCCGGCCGTGCTGGCCGGGATGGCGATCGGGCAGGATAGCGTAGCAGACCAGATCGCGCAGATCGGGCTCGGGCTGGGCGTGAACTCCGTCATCATGAAATACTCCCGCGACGCCGAGAACCAGGCCGACGCGCTGGGCACGCGGATTCTCGCCGAAGCCGGCTACAACCCCATTGAGATGGCGAACTTCTTTGAGAAGCTGCAGGAACAGGGGGGTTCGCGTCCGCCGCAGTTTCTGTCGTCGCACCCGGACCCCGGCAACCGCGTAACCAAAGTGCAGGCGGAAATCCAGGCGCTGCCCGCCTCGGTTACCAGGAAGTTCGACACCTCCGTGGGCAACTTCGCCGAGGCGAAGCGATTGGTTGCGCAACTGCCGAAGCCGCCGTCGAAAGAACAGACCCTGGCACGGAGCCAGGCTCCCACGGAAGGCCCGTCCGGAGCCATGCGGACCTTGCGCGCACGCACGTTCCAGGTGGCACGGCCGGCGGGCTGGCAGGCGTTCGGAGACCAGTCTTCCAGCACGGTGACCGTCGCGCCCCGGCAAGGCCTGGTGGAGACGAGCACCGGGGCGTCCCTTGGCTACGGTGTGGTGATGAGCTACTACCAGCCTCGAACCGCAAGCAATCTGGGGGAGGCGACCGGCGAACTCGTAAACCAACTGGCCGGACTCGACCGCTCGATCCAGTCGCGCGGAGGACAGCGCCGGGTTACCGTAAGCGGCAACCCTGGGCTGGTGACGACGCTCTACGGCCAGTCGCCTTATGGCGGTGCGGAGCGTCTGATGCTGCTCACGGTCCCCCGTCCGGAAGGGCTTTTCTACATGGTGTTCGTGGCGCCGGACCGCCGATTCGAGCAACTGAGCGCCCCGTTCGAGCAAATGGTGGACTCGCTCGAGTTTCGCCGCTGAGCTCGCCAACGCACCCGCCAGCACCCGGGCTTCCGGTTTCAGGCTTTGATATCCTTGATTCTGCATGTCTAAGATGCTCGACGAAATACGACAGCAGCCGACAGCCATCGAGCGGACGCTGCTTGAAGAACTTCCCAATGTGGAGGAACTGAAACGGCAGTTTGCGGCGAAGCGGCCGCGGTTCGTCGTGCTTGCGGCGCGCGGCACCTCCGATAACGCCGCTCAGTTCGCCCGCTATCTGATCGAGATCGGCACGGGCATTCCCGTCTCTCTCGCCGCCCCTTCGATCTACACGCTTTACAACGCGCGTCTCGATCTTCGGGACGCTCTGGTGGTGGCGGTTTCGCAATCGGGGGAATCCACCGACATCAACATCGTGCTCGAGAACGCCAAGGCGGCCGGGGCGCAGACGCTGGCCATCACGAACGAGCCGGAAAGCAGCATGGCCAAGCTGGCCGGGAACATGATCCTGGTTCGCGCGGGCCGGGAACTGAGCGTCGCCGCCACGAAGACCTACACCGGCCAACTGATGGCGTTCTACCTGCTCGCCTATGCGCTTGGGGCCAACCTGACGCCCGATCATCTGCGGGCCATCCCGATGAGCGCGGCCAGCGCTTTGGGGCTTTACGACCAGGTGCGGGAGATTTCCAGCCGCTACCGCTACATGAACCATGGAGTGGTGATGGGGCGCGGCATCAATTACGCCAACGTCTTTGAGTTCGCGCTGAAGCTGATGGAGACCTGTTACGTGATTACGGAGCGGTTTTCGATCGCCGATTTCCACCACGGGCCGATCGCGATGGTGGAGCAGGACTTCCCCGTGTTTCTGTTCGCGCCTCCGGGCGTGACCTCAACCAGCGTGAGCGGAATGCTGCAATCGCTCCGCAATCTGAATGCGGAAACCCTTGTGATCACGGACGATGGCAACCCGGACTTGCGCGAAGCTCCGGAACGGAAGCTGGTGGTGAGCGATGTCGTCCGCGACCCGCAACTGCCGGAGGATCTGTTCACGCCGATCCCCTACATCATTCCGGCGCAGATGTTTGCCGCGTGTCTGGCGGAGCACAAGCGGCTGGACCCGGATGCGCCGCGCACGCTGAGTAAGGTGACCAAGACGATCTAGCGGCCAAACCGACGAGGCCGGACAAAGGCGGGACGCTCCGCGCCCGTTCGTCCGGACTGACGCACGTTCGGAATGAAACGCCTTTAAGGAGGATTTCCATGAGCTACCTCGATATGTTTTCTCTCGAAGGGAAGAATGCGGTTGTGATCGGGGGCACGGGCGTGCTGGCGGGCGAGATGGCGATCGGCTTCGCCAAAGCCGGAGCGAGTGTGGCCATTCTGAGCGGCAACCAGCAGAACGTGGATGCGCGCGCGGCCGAGATTGAGGCGCTGGGATGCAAGGCCATCGGCGTGAAGGCGGATTGCACCAGCAAGGCGGACCTGGAAAGCGCCCTGGAGCGCATCAACAGCGAGCTTGGCCACATCGACATCCTGATGAACGCCGCCGGAGTGAATTCCGCCACGCCCTTTTTCGACATCAGCGAAGAAGAATGGCAGCGGATCATCGACATCAACCTGAAAGGCGTCTTTCTGGCCTGCCAGGTTTTTGGAAAGGGAATGGTGGAATCCGGCCGCGGCGGCTCGGTGATCAACATCTCTTCCGCCTCTTCGGGCCCGCCGCTTTCCAGAGTGTTCACGTATGGTGTCACCAAGGGCGGCGTGAACCAGATTACACAGTTCCTGGCCCGGGAGTGGGCGCCGTTCAAGGTTCGGGTCAATGCGATTCTTCCGGGTTTCTTCCCGGCCACGCAGAACCGCAAGATTCTGACGGAAGAGCGGGTGGCCTCCATTTTTGGCCACACGCCGATGAAGCGCTTCGGCGAACCTTCGGAACTGGTGGGAGCGGCGATTTACCTGGCGTCGGAACAGGCTTCCTCGTTTGTAACGGGCTCCATTCTGCGGGTGGACGGCGGGTTTCTGTCGATGACGATTTGAGCGAGTCCGCGCTCCCGGAACCGAAGAGAGCCGTCTCTCGCGCCGGGACGAAGGACGCAAAAATTGGGCAACTACGGCAACAAATGTTACTGTTCGCGCTTCCCTTTCGCCGGAAGCGGTGGAAGAATGGACGTTTGCCGATTTGCGACGGCAGCGGGGCAGGATTGTGATTTTTGCTACCGCGGCGGCAATTCGCCTGATAAGCTGATGAGTTGTCAATTTCTTGGAGGCCACCTGTGAAGGTAATCTCATTCCTGGTTCGAATCTACAGTCTGCTGTTTCATCTCCTGCTTTCCCTGTTGCTGCTGGGGCTGGGTATCGTGGGCTACTCCTCCTCGGGATCCGGGCTCAAGCTCGGCATGCTTCCCTGGGAAGGCAGCCAATTGCTTGGATGGCTGACGGCACTGGGGCTGGTTGGGCTTCTGTTGGTGATTCTGGCGTTCAAGGGCGTGCTACGGATTATCTACATGGTGTGGACGGTGGTGATCGTTTATCTGATCGCGAATGGCTACTTCCTCTCCAACTACCGTTTCTCCGGCGAAGGTGAATTCCGCTTTGCGATCTACCTCGCGCTGGCCGCGCTGCTGGCGTTTCTCGGCGCGCTCTGGCTGCTCAAGACGCCGCTGCGCGGCAAGGACAAGTAGGCCGCCTTTCGCCGCGGTCCGCGGTCCACAAGGCAAGCTGAATACAGTGGCGCTCCCGGGGCCAAATCGGCCTCGCGCCTGCTTCGGGCCGTGAGGGGCGCCGTGCCCCTTCACAAGAATGCCTGAAACAAGACACAGTGTGAGCCGCGTATTCCTCTATAGATAGCCATGCGACACCATCACTTCGCCATTCTCTGGATCTTCCTCGGCGTTGCCGGGTTTGGGCTGCCGGCCTTCGGCCAGGATTTCTTTGGGAAGTACAACATCACGGTCGGGGCCGGGGCGGCGGTTCCCCAGCAAGATCTGAAAGTCGGATTCACGACCGCGCCAAACCTCAATGTTGGCTTCGGCTACCGCTTCGCCCGCAATTTCCAGTTGGACACAGGTTTTGAAACGGCTTTCGGAGCGGCCGACATCCGGACCTTCGTGCGGGACGACCAGTTGGGTCTTCTCGAGATCAACGACCGGCAGTATTTTGTGCCCTTCGGCGGGCGCGCGATTCTCCCGCTGGGCGAATCCGGCCGCTTCGAGGTCTTCGGCGGCGGCGGCGGGAACTACATGCGCTATTCGGAAGTCCTGCGGCAGCCGAGCGACTATTTCCGGGTTCCCTGCACGGTTTGCAGCTCCCGCAGCGGCTGGGGATACTACGGTCTGGTCGGCTTTCGCGGGGCGCTAAACCGCGGCCGTAACTTCTGGGTTGGCATGAGTTCAAAGGTGGTGAGAGGGAACACGAACGGCCAGCCTTTGGGCGACCTCCCCGCCACGGAAACCAAGGACCGCTGGACTTTCATCCAGGGCGAATTCAGTTTTGCATTCTAGAAATTGGCGGCTTCGCGGAAGTTTCCCTCCTGCCTGCTCTTGACGGGACTTTGTCCCGTACAGTACCGTTTCCTATAATCAAGAGAAGATCTCGCGTCCTTTCCGCCGCGAAGGCGTTGGGTGGGGAGAGATGAAGCAAACGTCCGAACTCAGTACGCGAAGCCTCGAAATCCTGCAGGCGATTGTCCGGGAGTACATCTCCACGGGCGAGCCTGTGGCTTCGCGCGCCATCTCCCGGGCGCGGCGGGACAACCTGAGCGCCGCGACGATCCGCAATGTGATGGCGGACCTTGTGGACGCGGGCTATCTGGAACAGCCGCACACCTCCGCCGGACGCGTGCCAACGGCGAAGGCCTTCCAGCGGTACGTGCAGAGCCTCGCGCCCCGCAATTTCCCGGCCACCGAACTGGACCGTCTGCGGACGCAGCTTTCCGGCTCGACAAGCACGGCCGAACGCACGGAGCAGACCTGCCACATCCTCACCGGCATGACGCGGAACGTGGGAATCGCCGCGGCGATTCCGTCCTTTTCCGCCACGCTCGATTGCGTGGAACTCGTGTCTCTCGGAGAGAGCCGCGTTTTGATTGTGGTGGTGACGGAAGACCAAGCGGTTCACAACAAGGTGGTAAACCTGGGCGAGCCCATCTCCCAGGATGAACTCAACAGCATCCGCAACTACGTCAACCACCATTTGAGCGGACTCTCCCTGCTGCACGCCCGCGCGGAACTGGAACGGCGGTTGGCGGACGACAGCGCCGTTTATGACCGGCTACTCACGCGCCTGAGCCTGTTTCACCGAATGGGCATGCTCACGATTGACCTGGACCCGGAAGTCTTCACCGAAGGTGCATCGCACCTGGTGGCGCTCGAACTCCACGTGACGCGCGAGAAGCTGAAGCATCTGTTGGAGACTCTCGAAGAAAAATCCCGTCTGCTGCGTTTGCTGGATCTGTTTCTGGCCTCGAGCCAGGAAGGCATTGCGGTGCAGGTGGGCCTGCATGAGATTCATTCGGCCCTGAGCGATTTCAGCCTGATCGGCACGAACGTGAGGCTGGCCGACGGCTCCCTCACGCGCCTTGCCGTTCTTGGGCCGCTGCGCATGAACTATGAGCGCGTGATCGCCAGCGTCCGGCATGTCAGCCAGGCTGTGGTGAGTTAAGCTCCGCGGGAACGCTTCCGGGCCCGCTCTTCCAAGTTCGGCAGCCCGCCAAATGAAAGCGGACCCGCCATCCGGGGGTCCGCTTTCTTGCCAAGGAGTTGTCCGCCGAATCAGGTGCGCAGCTTCTTGTAGTTCTCGAGGCAGACCTTCGAAGCCTCGATCGAGGGCGTGCTGTAGCCTTCCTGCTCAATCAGGTAGAACTCGATGCCGCCGACGCTCTCGGCCGCGGCGAAAATCGCCTTCCAGGGCGCCTTGCCGTCGCCAAAGAGAACTTTGTAGCCCTTGTCCGGACTCCACTCCTTGCAGTGGATGGAGCGGATACGCCCAGGATTCTGCTTGATCCAGGCCACCGGATCCTGCCCCTTCTCGACGCAGGTGCCGACATCAAGTTGCAGCACGACGCTCTTCGGCGTGTTCTTCGCAATCACGTCCATCGGACGGGAGCCATTCATCACCGTAAATTCGAGGCCGTGATTGTGATATCCGGCGCGCATGCCCGACTTCTTGAGAATCGCGTCCGCGGCGGTCAACGCCTCGGCCACCTTCTTGAAGCCATCGAGGTTCTGCTCCGCCTTCGGCAACCCGGAACTGGCCATCACCACCATGTTGCTGCCGATGATCTTATTCAATTCAATCGTTTTCGAGAGATTCTCGGGCTTCAGGTTTGAAGCGGCGTTGTGGGTCGAGTGGCACTTCATTCCGGTGCCATCCAGCACCTTCCGCATTTCTTTGGCCTGGGCCGGAGTCCATTGAATATACGAACCGTAGAACTCGACGCACTGATAGCCGAGCGCGGCTACCTGCTTTACGGTTCCGATTTCGTCTTTCGCCATCATGTCCCGGACCGAATACAGCTCCAGGCCAATGGGAATCTTCTTTCCGGCCGCATTCAAGAGCACCGGAGCGGCGGAAAGGCCCGCCAAAAGCGAACGGCGGGAAAAGGAGGAAGATTGCATCAAAATATACCTCGTACGCTCGAACGATATCATATTCGCGGGCGTCCGCGAGCGGCGAATCCGGCCCCGAGAACCGGCGGCGTTCTACGGAATCAGAATGAGTTTCCCGGCCGTCTTGCGGGATTCGAGCGCCCGGTGCGCGTTGGCCGCTTCCGCCAGGGGGAAGCGGGTATCCACACGAATGCGCAGACGCCCCTCGGCGATCATCGCGAAGAGTTCTCCCGAGCGCCAGTCCACCTCCGTCCGGTCGAGCATGTAATGGGCGAGATTGGGGCGCGTGAGGTAGAGCGATCCATGGGTGGAGAGGATCAGGGGCGATATCGGCTCCACCGCTCCGCTCGATTGCCCGAAAGAAACCAGCATGCCGCGGGGATGCAGGCACTTGAGGCTGCCCTCGAAGGTGGTGGCCCCCACGGAATCGTAGACCACGTCCACGCCCTTGCCGCCGGTGAGATCCTGAACGGCGGCGACGAAATCCACCTCGGTGTAACGCACCACGTGATCCGCTCCGGCATCGCTCACCAGCTCCGCCTTGGCCTCGGTGGAAGTGGTGCCGATTACGGTTGCGCCGAGCGACTTGGCCATCTGGACCAGAAGCAAACCGACGCCTCCCGCGGCCGCGTGGACAAGCGCAACCTGGCTCGCCCGCAGCGCGAAAGTAGATTTCACCAGATAGTGGGCGGTGAGCCCCTGCAGCATGGCGGCGGCGCCGAGGTCGAAGCTCACGGCATCGGGCAGCTTCACGACGGAGCGCGCGGGGATGGTTGCGTACTCCGCGTAGCCACCGGGGCTCATGCACCAGGCGACGCGATCGCCCACGGCAAAGCCATTCACGCCCTCGCCCAAAGCTTCCACGACGCCCGCGCCCTCGACGCCGGGGGTGAAGGGCAACGCGTTCTTGTAGAGGCCGGAGCGGTGGTAGACGTCGATGAAGTTGACCCCAGCCGCGTGGACGCGAATCCGCAATTCGCCATCGTCCGGCTCGCGCACGGGCACGTCGCCCATGGCCAGCACTTCCGGACCGCCGTGCCGATGAATCTGAATTGCCTTCATCCTACCCCTCACCCATAGATATTTCGGTGTTGCCGTTTTCGCTTTCCCCTGGGAGAGCGAAGAGAGGAAGCGCGTTCCAAGCTGTGAGCGCCGCCACTACCAGTGTAGTGCCTTCATCCGGCGGAAACCTCGCGAAGCCCGCGATCCACGCGGCCCGTGCACGGTCAGGAAGCGCGGGAGGAGGGCTGCCAGCCGAAAAGAAGCCGCAAGCCGCGCCGGGCGTGAACAACGAGGGCATAGAGCAGCAACCAGACGAGCACAAAGGGGAAGAGCAGCACCTGGCCCAGAATACGGAACGAGGCGAGACCGCGCAGCCCGTAACGCCCGGCCAGCATGCTTCGGGCACTGCACCAATGGCCCGTATCCAGCCAGTAGCAATCGGCATTCTCGTTGGCGATAAGGACTTTTACGGGAAGGCGCAGCGCCAGCGCCCACTTCGAGCGAAAGAGCAGCGGGGAATCCGCGCAAAACATCACCATGCCCTGGTAGCCGTTGGCCCGCAGGGTCTTGAGCAGCAGCAAGCGTCCGGGACGGCCCAGATAATCCTGACTGCGATACACGTTGTGAACTCCCGGCATGGCACCCGGCGGCGGGGGCGGCAGGCACGTGAACAGGTCCACTTCAACGGCCTCTCCGCATACCTTTCGAAGAACGGGCAGAAACCGCTCGGAGAGCGTACGGGGTCCGCTCTCCACAAGCAGGACCCGGCGTATTTCCGGCACCGCTTTTCGGAACAGGTAACGCATAGGATGAGATTACATCCAGGGGAACAAAGCAACCGCGCCGCTGTCAATGCGCGCCTCACGCAGCGGGGAAGTGGGGCGATGCGGTGTCCGGTGCGGGCCGCCGCTCTACCGGGCAGTGACTCTCTGAGACAGCCCGAGTGAATTCTTCAAAGCCACCTGTACGCTTTCGATGGCATTGACATCGCCCTGGACGGGGAAATCGGCGCGCAACTGAAAGACCCCGCCTGTGGGGGAGGCACGGAAAAACGTGCCAAAGACGTCGCCCACCGGGGCCTCGATCCCCGACGCGCCGCCAATCTGCTTTCCAGTGGTGTCGAAAAAGAAGAAGACGGCGGTGGAAGCCGACCGCATATTGTCGAACCCGTTCACGTTCACGGTGAGCGTGCCGGAGCCGCGCCGCAGACTGCCCGAAGCGAGCTTGGGAGCGTCGGAGCGGATATTCAACTGGGCGGAGCGTTCCCACTGACCGAGTTTGGCAACCAGCCGGATTTTTCCCGAGGCGGCGCCGGTTTGGAAGCGGGCAGCGTCGCTGGAGCCGCCCGCGAACAGCGCTCTTGTGGATCCGGCGGGCACGGTGAACGCAATGCTCCGGTTGCCCGTCGCGATGAAGCGGATGTTCGTGTCGTCCGGCATGCCGCCGACGTCCCCTTCGAAAACCAGCGTGAGAGTGCCGCTCAGCGCCTGCGCAGCCGCGGAAACCACTTCGATGCGCGCGTCGGCCTGGCTCACGCTCTCCACGTCCGCGGCCGAGGGCAGAAGACGGAAGTCCGGCACCTCCCCTTCGAGGCCGTTGCTCACGAGTTTGATGGTGCGGCCATCGACGGTGAGGGTGGCGTTGATCAAGCCGGTGCGCGCGGGACGAAATTCGGCTTTGAACTCATAAAAACCGTTCGGAGGAACGGTTCGATTGCTTTCCGGCGCCTGAAGCAGGAAGAAAGAGTCGATCTCGCCCTGAAGCGTCGGAGGAGCCAGCATCAGCGGCGCATCGGTTCTATTCACGATGCGGTAACTCTTGATGTAACTCTCTCCCAGGCGGACGTTGCCGAAATCCGAGGTGGAACCGTTGATGAGTTGGCGCTGCCCCCAGCGTGTCCGTTTCCAGCATGACGGTGCGGCCAGAGGCGGAACCGCGCAGCGTGAACACCATGTTGTCGATTACCAGAATGGCTTCGTACGCCAACGGCTTTGGGGGCAGAAAGCGAATTTCAAACGTGAACTTGGCCCCTCCCGCGAGCGTCCCCGGGAGCGTTTTCCAAAGGGGGATGAAGGCCTCGGAGGAGCCATTTTGCTGCATCCGAAAGGTGTTGACCGTCACCGCGGGGCTGCCGGGCGTGTTGCGCAACTCAAAGCGCAGGTCCAGAATGTCGTTCTCGCGCACCTGGCTGATCGCACTCATTTCGAGCGTCGCGCCGTTGTTTACCCGCGCGGGCTGCACACCGGGAACCGGGGTCCACGTGAGGGGGTCTTTGGTTGCCCCCACCAGCCATAGCTGCAACTCCGCCCGGAGGGCGGGGACGGGCAACAGAAGCAGCAAGAGCCAGAGGGTGCGCATTAGTTTGCGCCCCCGGTGACGGAGATACTGGGACTGCCGATGGTGATGGAGCCGGGCGATGTTCCGCCGGAGCCGTTCCCCCCGCTGGACGCGGAACCTCCACTCCCCACTACGGCCGCCACGGCCCCACCGGCCGCGGCAGCCGCCACCACAAGAAACAGCAGGGTCTTCCCCCCTCCTCCGGATTTTCGTTTGACCGTCACGTACGAGGCGGTATCGGCGACGCTGGGGGATTGATAGTCGGCGAGAGGCGCGGAGGGCACCGTCTCGCGCGGCGCGGGCGCGGCGGGGTTGGGGACGACGGGGTTGGGAGCGGCTGCCCTCGCGGGCGGCGACGGAACTTGGGATTTCGTTCTGTTCTGGCCGATCGCCGCCCGTCCGGAACTCCGCTCTGGCGGCGGCTCACCGGCTGGCGCGGCGGTTTGCCGCACGATGTTACCGGCTGGCGCGGCGGTTTGCCGCCCGACGTGGCTTTCCTCCGGCAGGGGAAATGCGGAGGGCGGCGCGGCGGTTGGCTCGGCGGGCCGCGATGCGCCCGAAGCCGGGATGGCCGGCGGCGAGCCCGTGACCTTCCGACCCAGTTGCACTTCCACCATGGCGCCCGCGCGAATGTCGCCGTAGGCGGCGATCACATGGAGGAAACTGGTGCCGGCCTCCGCGCGCCAGTCGAAACCTTGGACGGCCGCTTTCCCTTCACGATCGGCAATCGCCACTTCGGTGCTGAGTCCGTTGAGGAACGCGCCGCCCGGCCCCGCTTCCGGAAGGCGGAAGCTGACCGCGGCACCGGGGACGGGCATCCCCCAGCCGTCGAGCACCTGCACCATCACGCGATTCGCCGACAGCGCTCCGGCAGGCTCCAGCATGGGCACGGGGGTAAGGACTTGAATTTGCAGCCGCGTGGGTGCGGCCTGCCCCGGTTCGGAACTTGCAGGTTGGGCGGATTGCGCAAGGAGGGGCTGCACGGCGAGGAGCGCGCACAGGATGCTGGCGCGGACGCGGGTCCGCCAGCGGGAAACCCTCCGCGCCATGTACCGCGATCCTGCGAATCCAGCCATTTCCAAGGGCTCCTTGCGCACGCGCCTTCCATTGGAAAGGCGGCGTCTATGGAATTAGTCTCCGGATTCCCGGAAAATTCTCACGCGAATTTGGGCAATCCGGAAAAATTTCACAGAATGGGAGTAGGCCACGAACGAGCATCGTGGCGGCCTCCCCATGCCGAATGCAGCTTCGACACGCCTCGCGGGCCCGTCCGGACAGCCCATTGCACTCACCATCGCCGGATCGGACCCTAGCGGCGGTGCGGGCATCCAGGCGGATCTCAAGACGTTTCACCAGTTCGGCGTTTATGGGGAGGCGGCGATCACCCTGCTGACGGTGCAGAACACGACGAGCGTGAACCGCGTGCAGGTGATGTCGCCGGGTATGGTGGCGGACCAGATTCGCGCCGTTGTTAGCGATATACCGCCCCGTGCCGCCAAGACGGGCGCGCTTGGGAGCGCCGAGATGATCGCGGCCGTCGCGGCGGAGGCTTCGAAGTTCCGGTTCCCACTGGTGGTGGATCCGGTGATGATCTCGAAGCATGGCGCTCCTCTGCTTCCCGTTGCCGCCACGGACATCCTGCGCCGCCTACTGCTCCCGGTATGTTTTCTGGTGACGCCGAACCTGTTCGAGGCGGCGGAGCTAACGGAAGCGGAGATTGACGACGCGGAGGGCATGAGGGAGGCAGCCAGGAAGATTGCCGATATGGGGCCGGCCGCGGTCCTGGTGAAGGGCGGGCACCTGACCGACGAAGCGCGCGACATCCTTTACGTGGACGGCGCGTTCCATGAATACCCATCCGAGCACATCGACACTCCCCACACCCACGGCACCGGATGCACGTTCAGCGCGGCAATCGTGGCCTGCCTGGCACGGGAGATTGCGCTGCCCGCCGCCGTTGCGGTGGCGAAGCGCTACATCACGGAGGCCATTCGGAGCGCTCCGGGGCTTGGGCGGGGGCAGGGTCCGGTGAACCACTTCGCACCAACCGGGCTCGCCTGAGCCCGATCAAGTAAAATACGTTCTGGCCGGGGATGCGGAAGTTTCCCGGCGACTCCCAGGGAAGCAGCGGGGCGGAAAAGACCTATGACCAAGACCCTTTCCATCGATATCGGCGGATCGAAAGTGAAAGCCATGGTGCTTGACGAGGCGGGCCAGCCCATTACCGACCGGGAGCGGATGAAGACACCCCAGCCGGCGACACCGCCGGCGATCCTGGCGGCGATCAAGGAACTGGCCGGAAAGCTGGGAGCCTATGATCGAATCTCCGTGGGATTTCCCGGCGCCGTTCGCCATGGCGTCATTGAGACCGCGCCAAACCTCGATCCGCTCTGGAAGCGGTTTCGATTGGAAGAAGAACTTTCCGCGCTGCTCAAGCGCCCCGCGAGGGTGGCCAACGACGCCACCGTGCAGGGCTACGGCGCGATCTCCGGCAAGGGCGTGGAGCTGGTGATCACGCTGGGCACGGGCCTAGGCTCCGCGATTTTCCTGGACGGGATTTCCCTGCCCAATCTCGAACTGGCTCACCACCCCTTCCGGCACGGCAAGACCTATGAAGAGCTGCTCGGCCAGAAGGCGCTGGAGCGGGACGGCAAGAAAAAGTGGAACAAGCGTCTGCGGAAGGCGATTCCGCAGTTGTTCAATCTGTTCTATTACGACCGGCTTCTGCTGGGGGGCGGGAATACCGAGCACCTCGATTTCAAGCTGCCGGAATCCGTCTACCAGATTCCCAACATCGCCGGTATCGTGGGCGGGGTCGCGCTCTGGGACGTTTCGGCCATTGGCGCGGTGGCAAGCGCGGGCTAATCGTTGAGGTATTGGCCACCCGCGAGCCGCCGAACGAAATCGAGGTCCCCGTCCAAGAAATCGTAGGTCTTCAGTTTGCTTCGCTCTTCCCAGCAAAACCGGGAAAACGCGAGATTGCGCGGAGTGCCGGTGAATTGCGTCACCTCAAAGAAAAGCAGCACGACCGTGCGGCTGGCGGATGGGCGTGCGCCCGCGTTCCGCTGCGCCGGATAGCGGCATTCATAGCGGGCAAGTTCCTGGCCGATGACTGCGTCGATGCCCAGTTCCTCCGTCAATTCCCGATGGAGGGCCTGCTTGGGAGTTTCCCCGCTCTCCAGCTTCCCGCCGGGGAATTCCCACTTGAGGGGGAAACTCCCCCCCTCCCGCCGCTGAGCAATCAGGAACTTCCCGTCCTTCTTGATTACGGCGGCGACAACCAGGAGTGGCGATCGCGGCACAGACATGATAGGGGCTTCGCTCTATGCTAACAAGCAATGACGTGCGCCGTTTACAAAAGGACAGGCCGGGAAGGAAAACTCAGGAAGACGCGCCACCCGCGCTGGCATACTCGAAAACCAGCATCGTCACATCGTCGGTTTGCTCGGCTCCGCCCAGAAAATCCTGCACATCCCGGAGCAGCGCGCGCTGGATGACGCCGGGCACGTCGCGTTCGTTGGCGCGAACGATCCGCATGATCCGGTCTTCTCCATAGAAGTGGAACTTGCCGGAAGCGCCGGGCGGGAGGTGCGCTTCGGACAGCCCGTCTGAATACAGGATCATCTTGTCTCCCGGCTCCATTTTCAGAGTGCAGACTTCGAACACGACGTCGGGCATCATGCCGAGGGGCATACTGGTGGGGCGCAGCAATCCGTAGTCCTGGCCGGGACGAACGTGGATGGCCGCGCAGTGGCCGCAATTGGTCCAGTGGAGCGTTCCGTCCCGGTCGAGGATGCAGTAGAACATGGTGGCGAACTTTTCGCCTTCGGTGCGATCCACCAGAAACTCGTTGGTGCGGCTGAGCAGGGCGGGAAGCCCGGAGGGGTCACTGGACGCGGCGATGAAGATGCCCTGCAAGAGGCTGGCGAGCAGCGCCGAACTGACGCCCTTGCCGGAGACGTCCACGATGATGTTCACAAAACGGCCGGGACCCGCCTGTCGGACGTCGAAATAGTCGCCAGCGACGTTCTGCGAAGGAATCGAGATGCCGGAAGCACGGAACCAGCCGGTTTCCGGCAATTTGCGCGGCAGGAGGCTTTGCTGGATATTGCGGGCAATTTCCAGCTCTTCCTGAATCTTCCGGTTGTGCCGCTCTTCGTCGAGGAGCCGGGCGTTCTCGATCACGTTCGAGGCTTCGAGGGCGAGGGTTTGCAACAATTCGCGGTCCGAAACGGTGAGCCGGATTCCCATTTCGGACGAGTCGAGATACAGCACGCCCACCGTCTGATGCTGCGCGGGCAACACGAGCGTATCCTTGGGCTCGGAACCGGCGCTCATCCGGATGAGCGGAATGCAGATGACGGTGCGCAGGTCCAGGGCGGCAATCGTTTGCTGAGGATCGAAACCCTTGGCGTTCGGATCGAAGTTCATCGTCAGCAGTTCACGGCGCTGCTTCAATTCCTTGAGAATCAGGGTGGTGGGAACGCGAAGCTCGTCCCGGCCGAGGTGCCGCCCGTCGCGGGTCCGGGCTACTTTCACTTCCAATTGGTCATCGGTCAAGAGCAGGAGGAACCCGCGCTCGCTGCCGGTTACCGAGAGCGCCGCATCCACGACGGAGGTCAGCACTTCGTCGACGCTCAGGGAGCTTTGGAGCGTCCTTGCCACTTCGAGCAACACCGTGAGCTTGCTCAGGTTCGCCGCTTCCTGGCCTTCTTCGGCGCCACCGGGCTCCAGGCGGTGCAACAGCCGGCTGATCTCGCGGCCTTCCATCTGGAACTGCAAACGATAAGAATCGTCGAAGCCAAAATCGATGGTGTCGCCGTGCTGCAGAACGGCTTTCTCCACGCGTGCGCCATTCACGAAGGAGCCATGACTGCTGCGCAGGTCCCGGAGGACATACTGGCCATTCTCAACGAGAATTTCGGCGTGAGTGCGAGAGATGCGGCTATCGCGCAGTTGGAGTTCGTTGTCCGATTGGCGGCCGAGACGGAACGGGAACCGGTCTAACGCGACGCGGGTACGCTTGCCCGATGGGTGAACGACTTCGAGGCCAGCCGAGGGCAATCCCGTGACGGGCGAGCGAAACTGACCGCTTGCGCTTGACGGCCGCACGGCGCCGGGCCGCGGTCCGCTGTCGGGAGGTGGTGGAGGTGCGGGCATTCGCGTTTCCGCATTGTAACGAAGTCCGAAGCGCCGGGCACCGGCACGTCGCCGGAGACTGCGCGACGGAACCCGATACGAACTATTCCGCGTCGTCCTCCGCCGGCGTCTCGCTCTCTTTCCGCTGCCTGCGAAGGGCCTGGCAATGCGGACAGAAGCCGCCCACCTCCGTGCGCACGGCCTGGATCTCAAAACCAAGGCTTTCCTGAATCTGCTGGCGCATGGCCCGCAGGGGTTCCCCGAAATACTCTTCCACTCTGCCGCACTGCATGCAGATCACGTGGGCATGCTCCTGCTTCAGACGGGTTTCGTAGTAGTGCTGGTCACCCGCGTAGTGCATCAGGTCCAGTTCATCCACCAGACCGCCCTCCTTGAGGAGTTTCAGGGTGCGGTAGACGGTGACGCGGTTGAGCTTGGGATCGCGCTTCTGTGCTAAACGAAAGAGCTGTTCGGCATCGAGGTGGGCGCCGGACTTGTCGATGATATCGAGCAGAATCTGCCTCTGCTTCGTAAGGCGGATACCCCGTTGTTTGAGAGTGGAACCCGTATTATGCATCGGCTTGGCCCTAGAATACCAAATGCCACGGATCTGGCCGGAGGGAAAGGGCCGAAGTCCGGGATTGCACTTCCTCTCGCCCGCGGCGAACAGGCTCATACCGCCGACGCGCGGTCTGTGATACCTTGAAGCTTCGGAGTAACGCAGAACGGTGGCAGGCAATAATATGGAAGCCCTTGGGATGATCGAAACAAAGGGATTTATCGGCGCGATCGAGGCGGCCGATGCCATGGTGAAGGCGGCGAATGTCGTCCTGGTATCGAAGGAATACGTGGGCGCCGGGCTGGTGACGGTGACCGTACGCGGGGATGTGGGAGCGGTGAAGGCCGCCACCGACGCGGGCGCGGCGGCGGTGCGGCGCGTGGGCGAACTCGTGGGCGTTCATGTAATTCCGCGGCCCCACGACGATGTGGAACGCGTGCTGCCGGGCGCGTCAAAGGAAGCCGCGAAGGAAGCCCCCAAGGATAACAACAAGAAGTAGCCGGCGGAACGCCCACCCGGGATACGCAAGAGCGGGCGGCTAACGGATTTTTCTCCCGCGGAAGAACGCCTTCGGGCGGCATCGGCAGGCAATGATTCAGGATACCGATCTCCTATCCATCCAGGAACTTCGCAACAAGGTGGAGTTGGCGCAACAGGCCTTTCTCGCCTTCCGCGCCTTCCCCCAGGAGAAGATCGACGCGATCGTGGAAGCCATGGGGGAAGCGGGACGTACGCACGCCCGGCGCCTGGCGGAACTGGCCGTCGAGGAGACCGGGTACGGCAACGTCCCGGACAAAATCGCCAAGAATCTGTTGAACGCCGATCTGCTACCCCGGACGATTCGGGGCATGAAAACGGTGGGCGTGCTGCGCGAGATTCCCGAGAAGAGTCTTGTGGAAGTGGGCGTACCCATGGGGGTGATTGGCGCGATTCTGCCCACCACGAACCCCACGTCAACGGCGATTTTCAAGAGCGTGATCGCACTCAAGTCGGGCAATGCAGTCGTGTTCAGCCCGCATCCCTACGCCCGCCGCTGCACGTGCGAGACGATCGATCTGCTGCACCGCGCGGCCGTAGCCGCGGGAGCGCCGGAGGGCATCATTCAGTGCCTTACGCTCACCTCGCAGGAAACCACGCAGCAACTGATGAAGCATCCGAAGATCGCCGCGATTCTGGCGACCGGGGGCGCGGGGCTGGTGCGCGCCGCATATTCGAGCGGCAAGCCGGCTTTCGGCGTGGGCCCCGGCAATGTTCCTGTGTTGCTCGACACGACCGCCAACATTCCGGAAGCGATCGGGCTGGTGATTGACGGCAAGTCTTTCGATTACGGCACGGTCTGCTCCAGCGAACAGTCCCTGGTATGCCAGGAATCCCTGCGGGCCACCGTGCTTTCCGAATTGCGGATGCACAAGGCATTCGTGTGCGACGAGGCGCAAACGAGAGCGCTCGAATCGACGCTGATTCTTCCCAACGGCCGCATCAACCCGGCGTGCGTGGGCAAATCCCCGCAGGTGATCGCCGGGCTTGCCGGTTTCGTGGTTCCGGCGGACGCCCGCATCCTTGCTTGTGAGATCAAGGGAGTGGGCAAGGAGCATCCGCTTTCGGCGGAGAAGCTCTCCCCGGTGCTTTCGCTGCTCTTCGTTCCGGACTTTGCCGCGGCGGTGGACGCCTGCGAGAAGGTATTGCAATTTGGCGGCCTCGGCCACACGGCTGTGATTCACTCCCACGATGCGGCGCGAATCCGGGAGTACGGACTGCGCATGCCCGCCTTCCGCGTGCTGGTAAACACGGCCTCGCCGCAAGGCTCCACCGGCATCACAACCAATGTGTTCCCTTCGATGACGCTGGGCTGCGGCGCGATTGCGGGCAACATTACGTCGGACAATGTGGGTCCTCAGCATTTGACGAATATCAAACGAATCGCTTCCGTAGCGCGGAAGGCTTCGGAGGCATTCACGGTACCCGCCGAGAGCCTGGCCGGCGCCCCCACGACGGAACCCCGGCGGCCGTTGGGCGCGGCAACATCCTCAGCGCCAGCAACCGTTGCGGCTACGGGTGTGACGGGAAGCGTTGACCGCCAGCGGGTGGCCTCGGCCGTGGAACAGTATCTGGCATCGAAGGGAATCTCTGTGAGTTCCGGGTCGGCATCCGCCCCCGTGAGCACAACCGCCTCCAACGCATCCGTGCCCACCGCAAGCACGCGATCGACCGTCACATCCGCTGCCGCGAGCGCAGTCGACCGTTTTCTCGCTGGACGAACGCAGAAACCCGCACCACCGCCCAACTGCGGCTGCGGCTCTCCCGCACCCGCGAAAGCGGCGGAGGAAAGCTCCTGTTGTAGCGCACCGGGCCCGGACGCCGCGCCGCCCGCCAAGACCGAGAGCCCATCCGAGCCCGCCGTGGATTTTGTGTGCGAGGACGATGTGCGGCTGGCCATTGCGGCCAAGCGTAAGATCCGCCTGAAGCCGAAAGCGATTCTAACGCCATCCGCCCGCGATCTGGGCGAGCGGCTGGACGTTTTTATTCGCTAGTTTTGTCTGCCACGCAACGGGGCAGACTCGTCTTGCACAGGAGCGGTGAGTGAGGAGGCATGTATGGAACCGGGTCTGGATTCCCTAAAGCAGGAGATCCTCGGCGAACTTCGGGCAAGCGGTTTTGCATTGTTCTTTAGCGAGAGCCGCCACGCGAACCCGGAGCATGCCATCTTCTGGGATGCAAGTGCCCATCCTGATTTTCGGGCGTTTCTGAGCTGCGCCCGCATGTTGGGAATCTCACTCGTGGTGATGCACGCCATGACGTTTCGCGAGGACGATGTTGAGGACGCCCTGCAGGATCTGGAGGAATCCGCCGTTGAAGAAGAGGAAAAGCAGGAGATGACGGTGACGCTCCGCGAGATGAATGCCTTCTCCGGACTGGTGGGCTCGCTCGATCTCTCCTTTGATTTCCAGGGGAACACGTACTTCTATTACCTGGAAGCCGACTGGTATCGCGAGTTCCTGGACCTCCGTGATGAGATTGATCTGATGGACATGGGAGAAGGTTTTGAGAACGGTCCGGACGAGCCGATGGGCGGGTACTTCTCGAAGAACTAGCCATTTCGTTTCCGATGCCCGCCTCCACCCGTTGGATTTTCGCAAGTCTTCCCGAGGAGAGCCTCTCCGATTTCGCTGCGCGCCTGCGCGTGAGCAAGCCGGTGGCCACGCTGCTGTGGCAGCGGGGATACCGTGACACAGAATCCGCCGAGGCCTTCCTTCGTCCGTCGTTCAGCCGCCTCCACGACCCGTTCGAGTTCCGGGACATGCGCGCGGCCGTGGACCGCATCACGAAAGCGATTCGAGACCGGGAGCGCATCCTGCTCTACGGTGACTACGATGTAGATGGCACGACTTCGATCGCCGTGCTTTCCGCCACGCTCCGCCTGCTCGGGGCGGAACCGGCGTATCACATCCCTCACCGTCTGCGCGACGGTTACGGCATCCACGCGGATGTAATTGAGCGGGAGGCAGCGCTCGGCACCAGACTCATCATTAGCGTCGACACCGGCATCCGCGCCGCGGAAGAAGTCCTGCTGGCCCAGCGCCTGGGCATCGACATGATTGTGACGGACCACCACCTGCCGGATGGCCAGTTGCCGCCGGCCTGCGCGGTGCTGAACCCGAACCGCCACGATTCCACTTACCCGGAGCGGCTGCTGTGCGGCGTTGGCGTGACCTTCAAGCTGGTGCAGGGCTTGCTGAAGGAATCCGGCTGGCCAACGAACAAGCAGGACCGGTTGCTGACTTCCCTGCTAAAACTCGTGGCCATCGGCACCATTGCCGACGTCGTCCCTCTCACCGGTGAGAATCGCACGCTGGTTCGGCTGGGGCTCGAAGGACTGCGTGGATCGACTAGCCCAGGGCTGGCCGCCCTAATGGAAATTGCCGGATTCAGGCCCGGCGAGCTGCCAACATCGGGGCAAATTGCCTTCCGCATTGCCCCCCGGATCAATGCCGCGGGACGCATGGCCGACGCCGGCGAAGTGGTGGAAATGCTGCTAACACAAGACAGTGCCCGCGCCCGCGCGATCGCCGAAACACTCAATGCACTGAACGGGGAGCGGCAAGTCGCGGAGCGGGAGATCGTGGCGAACATTCTTGCTCAATGCGAACAGCATCCGCCGAAGGACTCCGATTGCGCGCTCGTCTTCAGCGGGCAGGATTGGCACCGCGGCGTAGTGGGCATCGTCGCCAGCCGCCTGGTGGAGCGCTATGCGCGGCCGGTCTTCGTGCTGGGCGGCGACGGTGATTCCGGCCTGTTTCAAGGTTCCGGACGCAGCATCCGCGCGTTCTCACTGGTGGATGCATTGGAAACCATGCCGGAGCTTTTCGAACGTTTCGGAGGGCACCACATGGCGGCCGGGGTCACGCTACGCTCCTCGCGCGTGGATGAGTTCCGCGAGCGTCTCCGCGCTTACGCGGGCAGCCGCCTCAGCGCCAGCGATATGAAGACGACACTCTCAATTGACGCCACGGTGGACGGAGCGGAGGTCGGCGAGACGCTTGCAAACGAGGTGGAAGCTCTCGGCCCGTTTGGCCTCGGCAATCCGACGCCGGTTTTCGCCTTGGCGGAAGCGGAGATCATCGAAGAACCCGTCATCTTTGCTGAGCGCCACTTGCGACTGCGCGCGCGCAAGGATGGCCGCTCTTTCCGTTTTACGGCCTGGCAGTTCGCGGACCGCAAGGAAGAGTTTGTTCCTGGCACGCGGATGGATCTTGCCTTCAGCGTGGAACTCGATCCGCGAAGCGCGGAAAGAGGCTATCAGGGATGGGTGCTCACACTGAAGGATGCCCGCCGGGCGACGCCAATTCCTCAGCGCACACCATTCGCGCACCCGACAGTCAGTCGACCACGAGTTCCGTGACCTCGCCCAGTCTCCGCCCGTTGAAGGTCACGTCCGCGGTGACCATCGTGCGTTGTCCGAAGTTTGCGGTACGCCGCAATACAAACGGTATGGCAACTTCTGTTTTCGCCGCGACGGAAAAGCTCCGCACGGGTTCCGCGCAGAGAACGTCCGCACCGTGCTTCAGTTCCACGCGAATGGTTCCCTGCCGGAACAGGTGGTTGCGCAGGCGCAATTCGACGGGAAATTCGTCTCTCCCGGCAATGTGGCGGGCCGGGTAGAAGTGGCACCAGCGATAGTCCATTCCGAAATTGGGGTCGGGCTGCGCGATCAATGCCGTCATCACGTCCCGCAACTCGTTCGCCCACTCCAGGAACCCTTCGAGATCCTCTTTCGTGGGGGAGTATTCTTCCGTGTGCGCGGGGCACACGATGTCCGGCAGGTATTCGAGCATTCGTTTCGCGCACGTAATGAAACCGTCGTCGAGGAAATACTCGTTGTGCGGCACGAGGGGGCCGTTGCGGATGCGGGCCGGGTCCGCCTTTTTCCAAGTATTGTCGCCCGTAAACAGGACGCGCTTGCCGTCGATCTCCACGGCGAGGCCCTGATGATATTCCGTCTGGCCCGGCAGGTGGAAGAACTCGAGCGTGTAGCCTTCCCACTCGATCTTTTCCCCATCGCGCACCACGCGCGTGGGCTTGATGGGAAAGGGGACCAGGCACGGAAGCCGATAGCGCATGGGGTTCTCGACGACATCCGCCATCTTGTCCAGCACCCAGATCTCGATGTTGTCGTCGCGCATCAACTCGTAGGTACGGATCAGATGGTCATCGTGGTAGTGGCTGAATGTCACGACGGCGTGCTTGATGCCGAGGTCCCGCTTTACCTTGCGGATGTGATCCAGATCCACGTAGCCGTAGTCGTAGAAGAGCGATTTGCCGCTCTCCGTGAGGATGGCGTAGGTCGTCATGACGCCTGTGTTCTGGCACTCCGGCCCACCCACATGGATGAGGTGCGGAAGAATGTGACGCATCTCGCGCGAGGCGCGTCCCGTGCTGTTGGGGGGAAGCATCTTCCGCAGCACGGCATAGACGCGGCTATTCTCCCGCATGGCCGCGTCGGGCTCCCTTATCGGCGCGCCGTGCGCCGGAAGCAGCATCCGCGGCGCTTCCGCGCGGACGCGCTCGAAGGATTTCTCCGATGCGTCGATTCCTTGCGTGAATCCGTAATAGGCCCAATGCAGATCGAACCAGTTGTTCACCTTCCCGGCCCCGGCGATCAGGTCGCCCGTGAACACCACCGTCTCCCCGTCGATTCGGGCGCTGTAGGAAATCGCGCCGTCCGTGACGCCGGGCGTCTCGATTGCGCGAAATTCAATCCCCTCCCATTCCACGGCGTCGCCGCCCGCCACCTGGTTGGAAATTTTCACGCTGCTCCGGAGCGTGTTCCAGCGGGAACGCAAGTCGTAGTTGAGATAGATTTCGGCGTTCCTCCAGAAACCCTCGGCGTCCTGAAAATAGTGCGCTTCGCTCTTGGGCACCGTAACGAGGAACTCGTAGCCATCCACGTCCGCCAACCCCTGCACGGCGTCGCGGTGGTGGTGGGTGACCAGCACGCGGTCCACCTGGGTTACTCCGATCCGCGAGAGCGCCTTCAGGACGTCTCCGGTGCCAAGGTTGATGAGCGCCGCGCGACCGCCGCTTTTCACGATATAGACGTTCACGCAATCTTCGTAAACGTAAAGGTTCGGCGAGATGCGCTTGAGCCCGCCCGTGGGCGCAAAGTCGCGCTCGTGCCGGCGCGCGGGGTCAAATACCGTCGGGCCTGTCACCCGAACCGGCGCCGATGCGGCGGAGAGCATACCAGCCGCCACCGGCGTCACCGGGATCAGTTGCAGAAACTCTTTTCTTCGCATGTCCTTCCCCCGCGGCATCCCGTGGCCGGGCTGGATTCGCCCGCCGATCCTCAACTATATCGCCGATGGTAGATGGTGGTCTCCGGCGGCACCTGGACGTCCCTTTCCGCCCTTGCCGCGCGGACGGGCGTTGGCCATGTTTGGTTCCGCCGTCGGCGCGATATACTGTTTCGATTCCGGCTTCGGAAGCGGCCAGCGCGCCGCCGGTTCGCGAAACGAGGTTTGCGTGGGATTTGCCTTAACCTGGATCGATTTCGCGGTAATCGCCGCCTATTTCCTGCTCAATATCGGCATTGGGCTCGCCTACCGCTCGCGTGCCAGCAAGAGCATTGACGACTACTTCGTTTCCGGCCGCAGTGTGCCCTGGTGGCTGGCGGGCACTTCGATGGTGGCCACCACGTTCGCCGCGGATACGCCGCTCGCGGTAACCGGCATGGTGGCTCGCAACGGGATCGCCGGGAACTGGCTGTGGTGGAACTTCGTATTTAGCGGGATGATGACGGTATTCCTCTTCGCACGCTTATGGAGGCGTTCGGGCGTGCTCACCGACGTCGAGTTCGCGGAGATCCGATATTCCGGCAAGCCCGCGGCCATCCTGCGCGGCTTTCGGGCCATCTACCTGGGCGTGCCCATCAACTGCATGGTGCTGGGCTGGGTGAACCTCGCGATGGTGAAGATTCTTGTGCTGCTGTTCGGGATCGGCAAGGAAGAAGCCATCCTGGTGATCTTTGGCATCATCGGCGTCACGGCCTTCATCTCCACCCTCTCCGGGCTCTGGGGCGTGCTGGTGACGGACCTGGTGCAGTTCGTCATCAAGATGGGAATGACGATCGTGCTAGCGGTTTACGCCGTGAATGCCGTGGGGGGGATCAGCCCGCTCAAGGAAAAGCTGCTGGCTGTGGACGCGGCGCGTGGCATCCTGGCCGGGTCAACCGATTCCGTCCTTAGCTTCATCCCCGATCTGCATTCCACATGGATGCCGTTTATCGCCTTCTTCGCTTACCTTGCCGTGAACTGGTGGGCAAGCTGGTATCCGGGCGCGGAACCGGGCGGCGGCGGCTACATCGCGCAGCGCATGCTGAGCGCCAAGGACGAGAAGCACTCGCTGCTGGCCACGCTGTGGTTCAACATCGCCCACTACGCCATTCGCCCCTGGCCCTGGATTCTGATCGGGCTCACCACGCTGATCCTCTATCCCGGGCTCGAAGACCCGGAAACCGGTTACGTGAAGGTGATGATCGAGCATCTTCCTCCCTATCTGCGCGGATTGATGATCGCGAGCTTTCTGGCCGCCTACATGTCCACCGTTTCGACGCAGCTCAACTGGGGCGCGAGCTATATCGTGAACGACTTCTATCGCCGCTTCCTGCGCCCCAGCGAGAGCGACAAGCACTACGTGTTCATCTCCCAGGCGAGCACGGTGCTGCTCACGATCCTGGCCGCGGCGGTGACCTACGTGATCGATTCGATTTCCGGTGCATACCAACTGCTGATGGCGATCGGAGCGGGTACGGGCGGCGTGCTGCTGCTGCGCTGGTACTGGTGGCGCATCAACGCGTGGAGCGAGATCTCCGCGATGGTGGCGTCCTTGCTCGTTTCGGTTTTCCTGCAACACTATCTGGGCTGGAACTCCCAGACCCCGGACGGCTTCGCATACGTACTGTTCTGGACGGTCGGAATCACAACCGTGGTGTGGGTGAGCACAACATATCTCACCAGCCCGGAACCCGATTCCATTCTCGTGAGTTTCTATCGGCGCGTAAGACCCGAGACGCTGGGCTGGCGGCGGATTGCGGCACTCGCCTCGGAGGTGAAGCCGAAGAACGACCTGGGAGCGAACCTGATGGATTGGGCGGCGGGCTGCGCTCTTATTTTTTTCGCACTCTTCGGCGTGGGGAAAGTTCTCTTGCAGGAGTATGCTCTGGGATCTCTCTTGATCGCGGGGGCCGTGGCCGCCGCCGCGTTTATCTATTGGGATTTCAACCGCCGGGGTTGGAGCACGGCAGTGGAATAGCCGGCATCCACTGAACCGGATTTCGTGCGGAACAAGGAGGCAGTTTGCCATGCGACAGGTGCTGTTGGTGTTTGCCATTCTTGCGATGGTATCCGCCGCACTGTGGAGCGATGCTGCTCCGGCGGAACTGGACCATGACTTCCATGGCGATCCTCCGTATCTGCAAAGCGACGGCTGGATCCCGTTGCTGAACGGCAGCGATCTGACGGGCTGGCACGCGCAGGATGGGATGGGAGAGAACCAGTGGTTCACCACCCGCGCCGTACGCTTCTCCGGCGACGAGAATCCGAAAGGGCTCGCGGGAAGAGAGGGCGCTGGAGACCGCATCCTGAACGGGCCACAGGGCCGCACCGCGAATCTCGTCACCAACATGAAGCACGGCGACATTGAACTCTATGTGGAGTTTCTGGTGCCGCGGGGATCCAATTCCGGAGTCTATTTGCAGGGACTTTACGAGATTCAGGTTTTCGATAGCTGGGGCGTGTTCAAGCCGACAACCACCGATTGCGGGTCAATCTATCACCGATGGATCAACGAAAAACCCGTTGGCGGATCCGCCGCGCGCGTGAACGCCTCCCGGCGCCCCGGGGAATGGCAGAGCTTCCATGCCTGGTTCCGCGCCCCGCGCTTCGATGCCAATGGCAAGAAAACCGCCAACGCCCGCTTCGTGAAGGTGCTTCATAACGGCATCCTGGTGCAGGAGAACGTGGATCTCGAAGGCGGCACGCGCGCCCACGTGCCGATCACGGAAGCGGCGCTCAACCCCCTGATGCTGCAAGGCGATCATGGCCCGGTGGCGTTCCGCAACCTCTTCTACCGTCCGCTACCGCCGGAGTAGTCCGAGTACCCGCGGAATCGCGCATTCTTGCTCCGCTTCGCCCGGTCCCCTATGATGAAGGGAACCCGCTATGGACCTCGATCGCATTCAGGAAGGCCTTACTTTCGACGACGTTCTTCTCCTCCCCGGCTACAGCAACGTACTACCGGCACAAGTGGGAACGTCTACCCAGGTAACCCGCCAGATTCAACTCAATATTCCCATTGTCAGCGCCGCGATGGATACGGTGACAGAATCCCATCTGGCGATTGCGCTGGCCCGCGAGGGCGGAATCGGCATCATTCACCGCAATATGCCGATTGAGCGCCAGGCGGAAGAAGTAGACCGTGTAAAGCGCTCAGAGAGCGGGATGATCGTCGACCCCGTCACCATCGAGCCGGACAAGAAGATTTCCGACGCCCTGGAAGTGATGAAGCGGTACCGCATTTCCGGTGTCCCGGTGGTGCGGGATCACCGGTTGGTGGGCATCCTCACCAACCGTGATTTGCGCTTCGAGAACCGCTATCATTTGCCCATCTCCGACGTCATGACGAAAGAGAATCTCGTCACCGTTCCCGTGGGCACAACCCTCGAAGAGGCCGAGAAAATTCTTCACAAGCACCGCATCGAAAAGCTGCTGGTGGTGGACGACGACTACAACCTCAAGGGCCTGATCACGGTCAAGGATATCCAGAAAAAAATCAAATACCCGAGCGCGGCCAAGGACAGCCAGGGACGGCTACGGGCGGGTGCGGCAATCGGCGCGGGCGGCGATTTCTTCGAACGCGCGCAGGAGCTAATCCGCATGAAGGCGGACCTGCTGGCCATCGACACCGCGCATGGCCATTCCGAGAGGGTGTTTGAGGCCATCCGGCGAGTAAAGAGCCACTACCCGGAAGTGCAGTTGATTGCCGGGAATGTTGCCACGTATGAAGGCGCCAAGGCGCTCGTGGATCTGGGCGTGGATGGGGTGAAGGTGGGGATCGGTCCCGGCTCCATCTGCACAACGCGCATGGTCTCCGGCGCGGGCGTGCCCCAGATTACCGCGATCATGGAGTGCGCGAAGGCGACGCAACCCGCGGGTATCCCGCTAATCGCCGACGGCGGCATCAAGTATTCCGGCGACATCACGAAGGCTATCGCCTCCGGCGCGCAATGCGTGATGATCGGCAGCCTTTTCGCCGGCACCGAAGAGAGCCCCGGCGAACTGATTCTCTACCAGGGCCGTACGTTCAAGAGCTATCGCGGGATGGGCTCGCTGGGGGCAATGTCCCAGGGCAGTTCGGATCGCTATGCGCTCGACGCCACGCAAAAACTGGTTCCCGAAGGCGTGGAGGGTCGCGTGCCGTTCAAGGGTCCCCTTTCCGAAATGGTTTACCAGATGGTGGGCGGGATCAAGTCTGGAATGGGCTACGTGGGCGCGGCCACCCTTGAGGAACTGCAGCAGAAGGCGCGATTCGTGAAGCTTTCCGTGGCGGGCTTGCGCGAGAGCCACGTCCACGATGTCGTCGTCACGAAGGAAGCGCCGAACTACCGGGTGGAATCCAGCGGCTAGCCGCCCCGTTTCCGCCATGCGGGGCGCCGCGGTGTTTGTCCGCTCAGCGCCACCCTCCGGCGCTCTCTAGTGCGAATGGCGGCGAGGGGCCGCGGCGCCTGCGCTATCGCGCTTCCGGTGACTCATTCCGGCCGTCGCCAGCGCCCGAAGATTGCCCTGCTTCGCCTCCCCTCGCCATTGCCGTAAGGCATCGGTCAGGCCAGCACTTTGCGGCACTTCTCGTACAGCTCGATCAGTGCATCGGCATGCTCTTCGGCGGTCCTGGTCACCTGCTTCGAGAAGCCGGTGTTGGTGCCCCCCTTCCCGTAGTTGGTGGTCTGCGCGATGAACTTCATCATCTCGAGCGCAATTTCTTCCTTACTGCGCCCGCCCGGTGTTGTTTCGTTTTTCTCTTCAGCCATAAAGGTCACGTCTTCTCAATCTTATGATAGGAGGCTGAGGGTTTTCTCGTTCGTGCGAGTGACTGCGGAAAAGCTCATTCGGAAGATGCGCGGCGGCGCGCAGGCGTGGCTTGTGCAAGCCTCCACGGGTGATTCTTATGTCGTGAAGTTTCGCGAGAACGCCCAGCACCGCAGGATCCTCATCAACGAATGGATCGCCGGTTGCTTCCTGGAGCAACTCGGCCTATGCGCGGCGAAAACCGCGCAGATCCATGTTTCTTCCGAATGGCTGGAACGGGCGCGCGGAGAAGGATTGTCGATCGCGGTCGGCAATGCCACGCGCACGATTTCGCCCGGCCCGCACCTGGGTTCGAGAGTGCCGGTGGACCCGGAGACCACGGCGATCTACGACTACCTCCCCGACGCCATCCTCCGGGATGTGCGGAACCGAAACCACTTCCACGGCATGCTCGCCTTTGACCAGTGGACGGCCAACGCCGATGCCCGCCAAGCGATCTTCTTTCGGGGGCGATGCCGGGAATTCGTCCCGGAAGCGAACTTCGGCCCGGGCCAGCGCGGGTTCATCGCGATGATGATCGACCACGGCTATTGCTTCCAGGGGCCGGACTGGCGGCTGGACGACCTGCCCCGCCAGGGAACGTTCGTACGGCCCGCTGCCTATGAGCAGATCGCCAGATGGGAGGATTTCGAACCCTGGCTCACGCGCATCCTCCATTTTCCGGATTCGGCCGTGGACCGGGCACTCTCGGGCATCCCTTCGAGCTGGCTGGAACCAGGCGAGGAGCAACTCCTCGAACAATTGATGCTGGAGTTGCTGCGCCGGCGCAGCCGCGTTCCTGACCTGATCGAAGCGTGCCGAAATGCGAGGCCGGACTTCTTTCCGAACTGGCATCCTTCGCCGTACGTGCCGCTCGCGGCGTCCCGGACAAGCTGACCGTGCCCGCAAAGAACCGCGTTATCCGGCGATCTCCCCGGCGAGATATGCGGCCGTATGCGGCGCAAGCAGGATGCCATTCCGGTAGTGCCCGTATGCCAGCCAGATTCGCTCCTCCGGCAGCCGCCGCAATTCCGGACCTTCTCCCTCGATACCGGGCCGGAAGCCCACCCAGGCGGAATTGGCCTCCCGCGGAGCAAACAGCCCTGGGAGCAACCGGTCCGTGCGATCCAGAATCTCCTCGACCGCTGCCGGACTTGGGTTTCGGTCAAAGCCTACCCGCTCTTCGTTGGAACCGGTAAGGGTTTCACCGCCGCCGCGCTGGAATACGTAGAGGTGGTTCTCCCGAACGATCGGGCGGAGCATTCCGGGCGTTCGCCGGCATTCCACCAGATGGCCGCGCACTGGCAGCGCGCGCCTCGGCGCGGGTCCGAGAGACGCCGTCCTCTCCGGCAGGGCGATCTGACTGGACCAAGCGCCCGCGGCGAGAACCACCGTCCCCGCCCGCAGCAGAATGTTGTCCCCGGCAGCCCCACCCGTCCGCAGGGTATAGCCGTCGCCATCCACCGCAATGGCCGTGACCCGCTCGCGCGTGACGAGAGCCGCGCCGGCCTGGCGCAGAACGTTCTCGAGCGCCGCGTTCACCTGGCATGGGTCGACGATGGCATCGTCGGAATAGAAAAGCGCGCGGAACGAACCCGGACGCAGCAGCGGGGCAAGTTCGCGGCCCTCCGCCTCACCGATCTCGCGGGCCTGAATGCCGAGCGGCTCCTGAGCGGCGCGTCTGCTTTCGAGATCGGCCCAGACCGCGTCGTTCGAGGCCACATCCAGCGCGCCACATTCACGAAAATCGATCTCCAGACCGGAAGCTCCTTTAAGTTCCGCGACGAAATCCGGATACATCCGCCGGGCTTCCACGGTGTGGCGCGCCCAGGGGACGTCGCCGTGCGCTTCCCCTCCCGGCGCCAGCATCCCGGCAGCCGCCATGCTTGCTTCCCCGGCCATTGGTCCGGAATCCACAACCGCCACGAGGAAGCCCCGCTGGCTCAGCCGCCATGCCGTACTCAAGCCGATAATTCCGCCACCGACGATGGCGATGTCGAATGTGTTTTGGAGTTTCAAACTTCAGATTAGCGCAGCGCAACAATCTCTCGCTGTGGCGGATCGTGCCAAGCCGCCGTACGAACGCAATGCGGTTCTCCCCTCCGCGGACCTGCCCGCCGGGGCTGGACAAAAATGCGTTTGATATCCTGTTCGATGCATGGCCAAGCTGCTGGACGGAGTTGCGGTAAGAGAACAGATCAAGGCGGAGCTTCGCTCCCGGATCGAGCGTCTTCGAGCCTCGCACCGCGCTCCGGGACTCGCCGTCGTGCTCGTAGGCGAGGATCCCGGCTCCGCCATCTATGTGCGCAACAAGGTGAAGACCTGTGAAGAGTTGGGGATCTATAGCGAGAAGATCACTCCGCCTGTAAGCATCACAACCAACGGCCTGCTGGAGATTGTGGAAGGCTTGAACCGGCGCGAAGAGATTGACGGCATTCTGGTGCAAATGCCGCTCCCCGGCCATGTGGATTCGAAGCGAGTTCTCGACGCGATTCTCCCCACGAAGGATGTCGATGGCTTTCATCCGGTGAACGTGGGGAACCTCTCGATAGGCAATCCGGGACCCCGCGCCTGCACGCCCGCCGGCGTGATTGAACTATTGAAGCGCTACGACATTCCCATCGCCGGGCAGGAAGCGGTGGTGGTGGGCCGCAGCGATATCGTCGGCAAGCCCATGGCGATGATGTTCATTCACCAGAGTGCAACCGTCACGGTGTGCCACTCGAAGACGCGCGACCTGCCGCGCGTTTGCCAGCGCGCCGACATTCTCGTGGCCGCCATCGGGCGGGCCGCCATGCTCGATGAGAGCTACATCAAACCCGGAGCGGTAGTGATCGACGTCGGCATGAATCGCGTCACCGATGCCCAAGAGGTTGTCCGGATTTGGCGGGGCGACGACCGGAAACTCGCGCAACTTGCCGAGAAGGGCAGCATCCTTGTAGGTGACGTCAACCCGATAGCCATGGCGGAACTGGCCTCCGCGTATACGCCGGTGCCGGGTGGCGTCGGCCCGCTCACGATTGCGATGCTGATGGTAAATACCGTGACCTTAGCGGAACAGCACACCGGGGTTGCGGGGAACCTGTAGCCGCCGCGAATCCGCTATTTACTATCAAACTCGCGGAAGTCCGATATCGACCTCGAAGGGAGACCTCATGCGGCGCGTTGGACTCACTGGCGGACTCGCCTCCGGGAAGAGCTTTGTCGGCGATACGCTCGTCTCGCTCGGCTGCTCTCTTCTCAAGGCCGATGAGGTTGGCCATCACCTGCTTGAACCCGACGGAGAAGCCTATCCCCTGGTGGTGGCCGCGTTCGGCCACTCCATCCTGGAACCGGATGGCAGGATCGATAGAACGCGGCTGGCGAGCCTGGTCTTCGGTCACCCGGAACGATTGCGGGCTTTGAATGACATCATCCACCCGATGGTATTCAAAGAGGAAGCGCGCTTCTTTGAGGAACTGGCGCGGAAACAAGCCGCGGCGCACCGCGAAGGAATGCATGCAGGATGCAAGGTTGGCGTCGTTGAGGCAGCGATACTCATCGAAACAGGCAACCACGAGAGTTTTGAGAAAATGTGGGTAGCGTGGTGCCCGCGTGAATTACAGATCGAGCGGGCCATGCATCGCGGTCTCAGCCGCGCGCAGGCACTATCGCGGCTGGAGCATCAAATGCCCCTTGACGAGAAGCTGGCGTATGCGGATGAAGTGATCGATACGAGCGGCACGAAGGAAGAAACACGCACCAACGTGGAAGCGGCATTGCGGCGGCTGCTGGAGGAATGCGAATGAGACGAGTGCTTGCTTTGGTGGTGGCGTTTTTTGCGGGGATCGCCGTTTACTACGTTACGGTCTCCGCATGGAACCCATTCCGGGATCCCACCACCACCAGCAGCGGCTCCACGGCTTCGCTATGGGCCGGACCGGAGGTGGCTCGATCCGCCGACTTTGGCGCGGACGAACAGAATAATATCGACATTTACCAGAGGGCCAACCCCGCCACCGTGAATATCACCAGCGTCGAGTTCACGGAGAATTTCTGGTTCCAGGTGGTGCCGCGCGAGGGCGCCGGTTCCGGATTCCTCATCAACGCCGATGGCCTGATCCTCACCAACAATCACGTGATTTCAAGCGACGGACAGCGCCTGGAAGTGAGCCTCATGGACCAGAGCCGCTACCCGGCGAAAGTGCTCGCACGCGACCTGGAAAACGATCTCGCTCTGCTCAAGATTGAAGCCAAGAAGCCCCTTCCCTTCCTTCGCCTCGGCGATAGCGACGCCGTGAAAGTGGGCCAGAAAGTGCTTGCCATTGGTAATCCGTTCAGCCTGGGCGGATCTCTCACGACGGGCATTGTTTCCGCCATCGGGCGGACACTCTCTTCCGGCCGCGATACCGTGCTAGAGGACATTATCCAAACCGACGCCGCCATTAACCCCGGCAACAGCGGCGGACCCCTGCTCGATTCCCATGGCGACGTCATCGGTATCAACACAGCCATCCTCAACGAGACGAATATCGGAATCGGCTTTGCAATGCCCATCAGCCGCGCTAAGCTGATGCTGGACGTGTATCGCGAGCGCGGCGCTTTTGTGCGCCCGTGGCTCGGCATCCGCCCCATGTTCGTGAACGGGGAACTCGCCGAATATCTGAACCTTCCCCGGGATGGCGGCTATTTGTTGCGCGACGTTTTCGACGGAGGATCCGCCGCGGCGGCCGGTTTGAAAGGCGCGGACCACGTGGTGCGCGTAGGCAATTACCGTATCCCGATGGGCGGCGATTTCGTCACGGCGATCGACGGCCGAAAGGTGGATTCCTCCGACGTGCTGCGGCGCGTAATGGCCAAGAAGCGCGTGGGCGATACGGTAGAGTTCAGCATCCTGCGGAACGGCAGCGCGCGGAAGGTGGAAGTGGCGCTGCGCGCCGCACCTCAGCAGCAATAGGACCGGAACGATGCGGGGCGGGGCGCGAGGTTCACTCCGCGGCCGGCAACCCAAGTGCGGCGAGTTTTGCGCGCGTGGCCGCGTAACCAGTGTGATGGATGGCCGTGATTCCTAAAGATTGTGCGACCTGAACGAACATGGGCCGGTCTTCGATATAGACCACTCGGTCCGCCGGGGTCTGCGCGATATCGAGAGCGATGCGGAAGATATCTTCGTCGGGCTTACGAAAATGGACGAAACACGAGGAGATGAAGAAATCGATGAACTCATTCAGGGCGAAACGCCGGATGCGATATTCCGTCAACTCCCGCCCTTCGTTGCTGACCACGGCGATCTTCAGCCCGTACCGGGCCTTCAGGCCGCGGACCAGTTCCATCATGTGAGGAAAAGGCTTCGACTGCTCGAACATGAATTCCCGGAATTGATCGAGCGAAAAGGAGCGCTTCCGGAAAAACACGACCCGGCCCAGGTATTGCTCCAGGGTGATTTTGCCCACCTCGTAGGTATCGAAAGTCAGGCGGTGCCGTTCCTCCATTTCATCCAACTCGAGGCCGAAGCGTTTCGAGGCGCGCTCACGCCCCGCATGATCCCAGCCGTTCGTGAGAAGAACGCCGCCGAGGTCGAGAAAGAGCGCTGAGATGGATTGTGTCATGTCGGGCAGGCTCCTGCATAGCATGGCCGGTTGCGGCGCTAACGGCTGACGGCTTCCGCGTGTTCCGCGGCTTGCGGCGCGTGCAGTTCCAACTGCAAAGGGTGCGACGCCGCTATGATGTCGCGCGCTCTGGCAACCTCCGCCGCGGTGCCATGGGCCACCAGCAGGAACTTGTCTGCTTTCAGAGCCACCTCATATCTGAGCACGCTGTCCTTGGGGATGCCGATGCTAAAGAGGCCCGCACCCAGCACGCTCAGCCCGCCGACGATCGCCGCGCTTTCAAGCGCGCCGACCATCCAGGAGACCAAGGGACCCGCCACCACCACCGGACCAATGCCGGGAATCGCGAAGAACGCGGCGCCAAACAGCATTCCCCAGATCCCGCCCCAGAAGGCGCCCTGCTTCCCCCAGTACCGCATCCGGTCGCCAGCGTTGTAGTACCCCACGACGCTTTCGTCGGTGTGGTAATCCCTGCCAACGATGGACAGCTTCTTCATATCGAGCCCGGCCCTCTGCAAACCCTTCACGGCCTCTTCGGCCTGGGCATGCGTTTCGAAAATTGCCACTACGGAATTCGGCTTAGACATCGCTTCGCCTCCCAGCTTCTCGGTCACTTTCCTCCCCCTCTTTCGTGTGAAGTTCCCGGCGCGTAGCCCGACCCGTTCACGCGCTCACACGGCCCGCGCTTCTGGAAAGCGACAACTTCGACGCGTGCGGAACGGCCTATCCGCATCCGATACGCGCGCTTAATCGTTGAACCGCTTTGGGCGATAGTTGGAACACCCTCCGGCTGGATGTGTTTCGGAAGCGGTGAGGCGAGGAGGGCCGAGAACGGGATTCAGATACTGGACTCCTATATGTTATATTGGGGGCGTGCCGACCGAATACGTACCCGCAATGATCTACATCCTGCTGGCAGGGACGTTCCTGATCGGGCTCCTCTTCGTGGCTAAGCTCTTGCGGCCCAGCGTCCCCAGCAAGGTGAAACAGGAAATCTACGAATGCGGCATTCCCACGATGTCGAACGCGCGTGGCCGCTACTCGGTGCGTTTCTACATCATCGCGATCCTCTTCGTGGTGTTCGACGTGGAAACGATCTTCCTCTTTCCGTGGGCAGTCCGTTACAAGCAGCTCGGATGGTTCGGCGTATTGGAAGTCGCCGTCTTCCTCGCGATCCTCTTCGTGGGTTACATTTGGGCCTACAAGAAGAAGGCGCTCCGCTGGAGCTGAGTGCGCCATTGCGTCCGCTCTGAACCCGGCCTTCGGTGCCGGTTCGGGGCGCGCGTGCGATCCAGAAGGCACGGGATCAGCGAGGCACAGAGAGGCCGGATGAAGCCGGCGACGACGCCTGCACCCGGAAACTGGTGCTCCTGCGCCCTCCGCAGCCGCGCGGCGCTCGACGGCTTCATGACTTCGCGAGTTTTCGCCGGTTGGCCCAAACCTTTTCGAATGCCTTCCCATACTGTTCGTTGAGTTCCGAGGCTTCGCCGCAGAACTGGGGCAGGAAGATGTGCCCGCGATTCACCTGCTCGGTTCCTGGCAGGGCCGCCGGAATCGCAGGAGCGTGATGCCACCATTTCGCCTCGGAATAGATCGCCAGTTTGTGCTGCTCCGGGTAGTCCCAATAGGATGCGCGAACTCCCTCGGCCTTCAGCGCTTCAATCAGCGCGTCGCGAGAAACACCGGCCTTGCCCTGGTCGAACATCAGCATGTTGCCGTAGTAATATCCGCGGTGCTGGTCGGGCCGGCAGCGCGGCTCAGTGAGTCCGGGAAGCTGGCACAGACGCTGGTTCAACGCCCGGACATTCGACGCAATCAGCGCGTTACGCTCATCGAGCCCTCGCAATTGCTGACGGGCCACCGCCGCGGCGAACGGATGCATGCGAAACTTCTGGCCGAAGCCCGTACCCGCATATCGCCGTACCGGACTATCGGCGGCAAACTTCTCCGGATCTTCGTAATGTCCGAACGCCGCCGCGCGCTCAAAGTACTCGCGAGTCTGGTACATTCCCATGCCGCCCTCCACCGACGGCATGGGTTTGCTGGCCTGGAAACTGTAAATACCCATTGCGCCCCAGGTGCCCATCGCTTTGCCTTGCATCGACGCGCCGTGCGCGTGCGCGGCGTCTTCAAGAACGATCAGTCCCTTTTCCTTTGCCCACGAAGAGATGTGGTCCATTTCGCAAGGCAACCCCCAGGAATGCATGGCAACCAGAGCGCGGGTTCGCGGAGTGAGCTTACGCTTCGCATCGTCCAGATCGAAGCAGGCGGTTTTTGGATCGATGTCGATGAAAATCGGCACGTATCCGAAGAAGCGCATTGCCAGACACGTCGCAAAGAAGGTGTAGGACGGTACCATGATCTCGCTGCCAGGCGGCAGGTCAAGCGCGAAGTACATGCTGGTGAGCGCGCTGGTCCCGTTCATGTGCGCCTTGACGAAGGACGCCTTGGTGTAGGCTTGCCATTCTTTCTCGAACCGCGGCAGTTCGGCATAGAAGCTCCCGGTGTCGATCAAGTCGTGGAGAGCCTTCTTTTCCGCCTCGCCGTAACGCGGCCAGCGGGTTAGCGCGGTTACCCGGGATGCGGATACCGTGACCGCCTTGGGACCACCGGACAGGGCCAGCGCCTCCGTACTCTCGTGCGCTGCCGGAGCCGCGCCGGCGGTGGCGAGTCCGGCCAAGGCGACGCCGCCCGCTTGTACAAATTCTCTGCGCGTGCGCGATTTCCTTGTTTTCGCTCCAGGCATTTCTTGGCTTCTCCTAATCCGTAAGTACTTTCTGAATGGCTTCCTTGAGGACCATTTCCGTTCCCGGACCCGAATTGGAGGCACTTGGCTCATAGCCTCCTTCACTCCACGCGCGATCGGTACAAAGATAGCCGGGGCCTAAATCGGTGTAACCGGCAACGGCGACGAAGTCCCGCGGCCGCAGACGTTGCGCGTACTCCTGGAATGCGAGCATGGGCTCGCCCGGCAAATGAAGAATACGGATATTCCCCAGCTTCAGCGCCGTCGCAACCAGCGGTTCTCTCCTGTTCGCGAACGCGAGCCGCAGCGCCGCCTTATACACGTTGTCGCCCTCGGCAGGCCCCACGGCGGCCATTTGGGCGAGGTCCCGGACGTTCGTTGCTGGCAACGACGCGGGGCGCGGAAGCACGGCGTTCGCGCTTCTCGAAGAAATCGCGGACGCGGGCTGAAACCGGGTTGCGGCAATCGCCGCGCGCATACCCCACTCCATTCGTTGAGCAAGGCCGTTTCGCGACGCGCTCCCGGCGTTGTATTTGCCCACGGTCACGTCGCCCGCGCATCCGGTGAAGTAGATCTGATGGATGCCCTCCTGCTTTTCCAGCGCCTCGCGCGCGTCGCTGACGAAATCGCCGCTCACGTGTCCGTCGCAACAAAACGTCTGCGGGTGCGTGGCGTAATAATACAGGCGCGCCAGCGTCTTGCCCTTGGCCGCAAACGCGATCGTCTTGATCATCGGATCGATCGATCCCTCGGGAAGCGCCGCCATGGTGGGATTATTCCCGCTTCCGCTAAAGCGAGTGGCCAGTTTTCCGTCCGGCATCCTCACGCGCCGGGCCGAGGCCACACGCTCGACGGGGGCCTCGCCGCATCCGATCTGATCGAACGGGCTCATTTGCTCCGCCGCGTCTCGCACCGCGCGCGAAAGCCGCTCCATCGCGCGGCCAAGAAACGCTTCACTCATCCGCAATGGCGGTTTCGGCAACCGCTCCAGCAGAGCGTAGGCGCTCCCATCCACATAGGGCGCCGTGTGTTGGTGTACCGCCTGCACCAGCACGCGGTCCGCTCGGGTGCCCGCCGCCTTTGCGATGGTATTGCGAAAGAGAGCGTGCGTTGCATTGCAGATTGCGCACCAATCCACCGCGCAGAGTACGTACCGGCTGCCGCCAGAGTCGAGGACGACGCCCTTCGCCCAGAGCGGGCTATCGACCTGGATCGCGGGCTTTGTCCAGATGAGTGGTTCGCCTGGTTCCGGGGTCACATCGGAACGGAAGGTTCCAATCCGCGACGCCGCCGGAGCCGCGCACAACAGGCCACTCGCCGTCGCGGTGGCCAGGAAAGCGCGCCTAGTAGTCCTCCCCGCACGACATGGATGCGCTTCGCAAGAATCGGGAGTGAATTCCCACATTTTCAGTAGGAGTATATAGACCGAATTCCAGGCCGTCAATGAGGGATTCTCCGGCGAGCCCGCCATTGGCCCCACCCGGTTCCCGATCCGGCAATGACTGGACGGTGACGCCGCTGGTCCTCGTCTTCCAGTTCCATCCGTCTCCTGGCCTCACTCGACTCCAGGCCGCAATCCATTGCCTTCAGGGTACCGGGCCGCCAGGCTTAGGGAGAATTCGGATTGCGCAGGCTCCGACATTCACCCGCCCTGTGGCCCCATCAGCCGCGATAGAATGATCGCCGGACGGCCATGCAACAAGAAACTTCTTCGAAGCGCCGGAATTCCTGGAACCGGCGAGACCTGCTGATGACATCGGCGGCGACGGCGTTCCCCGGTATCCTGCGGGGGCAGCGGGGCGACGGGAAGCCCAATATCATCTGGATTCTGGGGGAAGATTTCAGCCCGGACCTGGGTTGCTACGGCAGCCGCGTCGTGCGCACGCCGGTGCTGGACAAACTGGCATCCGAGGGGGTGCGCTTCGACAGGGCCTTCACCACCGCTCCCGTGTGTTCGGCCAGCCGCTCCGCCTTCTGCACCGGCCTTTTTCAATCCACCATCGGCGCGCACAACCACCGCAGCCATCGCGACGACGGTTTCGCGCTTCCCAAGGGCGTGAAGGTGATTCCCGAACATCTGCGCGGTGCGGGTTATTACGCGGTGAATCTGGGCGGAGAATTCGCCCCCGGCGCGCGGGGCACGGCCAAGGAAGACTGGAACTTTCATACCGCCCCGGCATGGGATTCAAAACGGCTGGAAGGCCGGCCCGCCGGAAAGCCGCTCTATCTGCAGGTAAATTTCTCCGCCACCCACAAGGGGCCAGCCTTCGTCCAGGCACGCAAGGAAATGCCGCGAATCGATCCGGCGTCGCTTCCCCTGCCCCCTTATTGGCCGGACCATCCCGTGGTGCGGGACGAGTACGCGAACTATTTCGAAGCGGCTACGCTGCTGGACCGGCAGGTGGGCCAACTGCTGCAATTGCTGGAAAAGCAGGGCATCCTCTCGAACAGCGTCGTTTTCTTCATGGGAGACCATGGCCAGTGCCTCATCCGAGGAAAGCAGTGGCTTTACGACGCCGGGCTCCGGGTTCCGCTGATCGCGTGGTCGCCCGGCCGATGGAAGGCGGGAGAGGTACGGGAAGACCCCGTACTATCGCTGGACATGACGGCCACTTCTCTGGCTCTGGGTGGGGTGAAGCCCGAGCGCGAATTGCACGGTCAGGACCTCTTCGGCCCCGCCACCAAGCGCCGCGATCACGTCTTCGCCGCCCGAGACCGCTGCGACATGACGGTAGACCGCATCCGCTCCGTGCGCGACCGCCGCTACCGCCTGATCCGCAACTTCATGCCGGAACGGCCGTACACGCAATATAACGCATACATCGAAAAGCAATACCCCACCCTGGCGGTGATGAAAGAGCTTTACGCCAAGGGAGAACTGAATGCGGCGCAGCAATTGTTCATGCAGCCCCGCAAGCCCGAACTGGAGCTTTACGACACGCTGAAAGACCCCTTCCTGATTCACAATCTGGCGGGAGATGCCTCGCAGAAATCAAGAGTGGCGGCGATGTCCGCGCAGATCGACCGCTGGATCGTCGAATCCGACGATCAGGGCAGGATCCCCGAGAAGAGCGGTTCCGGCCATTAACGGAACCGTAATTTCGGGTTAACCGGGCTGTCGCGTCGGCTACACTAAAAATACGGATTTGTGTGGGCCGTCGCGGGCGGCGTCATGTAACCAAAGAACGCATGAATTCTTTTTTTCACGAGACGCTGGCGCTGATGCCGCGGTTAAACCTGACCGCTGGCATTGACATTGTCCTGGTCGCGTGCCTGATCTACCAGTTTTTCCAGATCATCCGGGGGCGGAGAGCCGAGCGCATCCTGGGCGGAATCATCCTGGTAATGCTCGTGTATCTGGGCTCGATTTACTTCGGTCTGGAGTTGCTGCGGAGCATTCTGGGGAATGCCATTCCGTACACCGCGTTCGCACTGATCGTGGTGTTCCAGTCCGAGATCCGGCGGGTGCTGGCGAGACTGGGGAAAGCACGGCTGTTCGCTTTCGGCTCCCGGATGCAGAACCGCGCCGGGCTGGACGAGATTCTGCTGGCGCTCGATGTGTTGCAGCGGAACCGGGTGGGCGCGCTGCTGGTGCTTGAGCGCGACATCGGCCTGCGAACGTTTACGGAAAGCGGCGTCCAATTGGACGCCTACATTTCGCGCGACCTGATTCTGGCGATCTTTCAGTTCGGAGGCGCGCTGCACGACGGCGCGGCCATCCTGCACCGAGACCGGATCGCCGCGGCCTCCTGCTTTCTGCCGCTCTCGATGAACCCCAGCGTTTCCCGAAGCCTCGGCACGCGCCACCGTGCCGCGCTGGGCGTTACAGAGGAGAGCGACGCGATCGCGATCATCGTCTCCGAAGAGACCGGGCGGATTTCCACGGCCGCATTTGGCGAACTGGCCACGGGGCTGACGTTGGCGGAGGTGGAGGAACGCGTGCTGCGCCACATGGCCGGCAAACACCCCACCGGGCGCGGGGCGGACATGAATACGACGCAATCGCTCCTCATCCCCCGGCTCGACGGCCGGACCGAGGTAAATCCGGAGACACGCCCGTGAGCTGGATTTTCCGCGACTTCTGGTGGAAGCTGCTCTCGCTGCTGATCGCGTTCAGCCTATGGTTCGCCATGGTGGGGGACCAGGAACGCGCAACTACCCTGAATGTTCCCGTCGAGATGAAAGGCATTCCTAGCGAGTTTGAGATTTCGAGCGATGCGCCGGAGCGGGTGACGCTGGAGGTGCAGGGGCCGTCGTCCAAAGTGCGGGATCTTTCCGAAAGCCGCGTGAGCGTGATTCTGGATCTCTCGGGCGTCTCCGAGCCCGGCCAGCGCACGTTTACGCTGGACCAGAGCAACGTGTTTCTGCCGGTGGGCGTCCGGCTGAACCGGGCCGTACCGGCCCAGATCCGCATGCGCTTTGAGACGCGGATGAGCAAGGAAGTGCCCGTGCGGGTGAACTTGGCATCCCCGCCCCCCGCTGGTTATCGCGTCCTGAGCCAGGTGGTCTCACCGCAGATGGTGCGAATCGAAGGGCCGGAATCCCGAGTGAAGGTGGTGACGGAAGCCGACACGGACCCAATCGATATTTCGAACGTCGTGGGCGTGAAGGAATTTCGCGTCAATCTCTTCGTGAACGATCCCATGATTCGTCTGGCGAACGTGACGGGCGTGATGGTTCGCATCGATGTAGGGCTGGACCCAGGACCGGCGACGGATAAGAAATCGAAAAAGTAGGAAAATTCTTGGCAAGACGATTATTTGGCACGGATGGGATTCGGGGAGTTGCCGGCAAGTCCCCACTCGATAAGCAGACTGCATTCGCGGTAGGCGTGGCTCTGGGAGAATTCGCCGCGCACCTGGACGCGGAGCCGGTTGTCCTCATCGGTATGGACACGAGGGAAAGCGGCCCGTGGTTGGCCGCCGCCGTGGCCGGAGGGCTCGCCCTGAAGGGCGTGCAGTGCCATTTCGCGGGTGTGCTGAGCACGCCGGGAGTTGCCTATCTTACCCGGACCGCACACTATGTGGCGGGGGTGATGATTTCGGCCTCGCACAATCCGTTCGAGGACAACGGCATCAAGATCTTCAGCCATGCCGGCTACAAGCTTCCCGATGAACGGGAGGAGGCTCTGGAAAAGAGCATCTTCGCCTTCCTCGAAAGCGGCCGGCAAGCAACGGAAGCGCACCTCAAAGAGGATGTCGCGCTCGACGAACGCTATCTGGAGTTTCTCGCGTCCACCCTCCCCGGCGGGTTGGAGGGAATTTCGATCGTGGTCGACGGCGGCAACGGAGCGGCGAGCACGCTTGGCCCAAAGCTGTTGAGGCGACTGGGCGCGAACGTGACGGCGATCCACTGCGCCCCCAACGGGCGCAATATCAATCTGGGCTGCGGGGCGATGCACACGGAGAGTCTTCAGGAAGCCGTGGTTCGCGAGGGTGCCGATCTGGGTGTCGCTTTTGACGGGGACGCGGACCGCGCGCTTTTCGTGAACCACGAAGGCACACTCGTTGACGGCGATGGAATCCTCTATGTCAACGGCCTGCACCTCAAGGAAAAGGGCCGCCTGCATTCCAGCTCCGGCCATCCCGCCGTGGTGGCCACCGTGATGAGCAACCTCGGCCTGGAAGTGGCGCTGAAGGCGGAAGGCATCGGCATGCTGCGCACCGCGGTGGGGGACAAGTATGTGCTCGAAGAGATGGTGGCGAGCGATTTGATGCTGGGCGGGGAACAATCCGGCCACGTCATTTTCCGCGAGTACGCCACCACCGGCGATGGGCTGCTGACCTGCCTGCGCGTGCTCGAAGCGATGCGCGAAACCGGGCGCTCGCTCAAGGATCTGACGCAAGGGCTGGCGCTGTTCCCGCAAAAGCTGGTGAACATCCGGGTGAGCGAACGGCGACCTTTTCAGGAGATGCCCTCGGTCGTCGCGGAAATCGACGCCGCGGAAAAGCACTTCGACGGCGACGGCCGCGTCCTGGTGCGCTATTCCGGGACCGAGTTGCTGGCCCGCGTGATGATTGAGGCGCGAGACGCGGGGGATGTCGAGCGTTACTGCGAGAAGATCGCCGGCGCCATCCGCGCCGAGATTGCCTGAGCCGGGCCGCGCTAACCTTCGATGTGAATCCAGTAGCTCTCCCGCCACACGCCACGGGGCGGCGCGGTGGGGAGCGCGGGATATTTGCCTTCCGCCGCCAGGTTGAGCTGGTTCGTGACGCCGGTCATCGGTTCAAAGCAGATGAACGGCTGCCCCGGCGGCGCGTAGACCACGGCGACGGGGTAACGAGACCCGTAAGTGACAGAGAGCCTGCGCCCTTGGCCCGAAACGGAAAAGACGGTCTGCTGGTTTTCGTCGCGCTCCAGGTCTTCAAAAATGTTGTCGAGCTTGCCGTCCTTGAGCGGGAAGGGATGGGGTCCGGTGAAGGGCTTCTTTTCGCCGCTGGCCGTCAGCTTTTCCGTGAGCACGGTGATTGATTTTGCCGGAATTGTTGCGAACCACTCATCCCGCGGCACGCCCGGCAACTGGAAGTACGGGTGATACCCTATGGCAATAGGCATTGGCTCCGTGGCATAGTTTTCGATAATCGTTTCCACTTCCAGCTTGCCGTCCCGCAGGCGGTAAGTCATGAAGAGCGAGTGAGCGAATGGCCACTGCGCCATCAACGCCGGGAAGCGCCAGAACTCCAGGCGACTGGTGACCTCGGCGCGATTCTCCGAGGCTTCGACATGCATCACTTCCCAGGCGTCGCTAAAGGCCAGGAGCCCGTGGATGGGAAGTCCGTTCGGATCCTTGCGGAGGTTGCCAATCTGCTCCTGAAGCAGGTACGTCTTGCCGTTGGCCGGGTAGGACGACGGCAGGAGCCGGTTGGCCCAGGGTGCCAGCAAGGGGTTGCCGCATAGTTTGGACTTTGCCTTGACTTCCGCGGGTGTGCTGCCACCGGTGTATATGTAATTCTCGCCCTTCAGCGAAAATTCGAAAGCGTTGTTGCCCACACCCGGCACGACAGTCACTCTCAACTGACGCTCTCTGTCCAACAGGCGAACGGCGTCGAGACCGTTCTCCGAGGCGGTTTCCGTAGCGTAACGATTGGCCATAGGGGAAATTATCTCAGATACGCGGCGTATTGCCGAAAGGGATAGCGCGCATCCGTGAGCGCTTGCCCACGGGATGGGGAATGAGGCATCCTCCAAAGCAGCCCATGTTTTCTCCGCAATTGCTGGAACACTTCGCGAACCCCCGGAACGCCGGTCTCCTGGATTCCCCCACCGTGCAGGTGCGCGCGGAGAATCCCGTGTGCGGAGACATCCTGGAATTGAGCGCCAACGTTGCATCCGGCCGCATCCACGAAATCCGGTTTCAGGCGCGAGGCTGCACCGCTTCCATGGCCTGCGGGTCCGCAACGACAGTGCTGTTGGAAGGGCGAGAGGTCGCCGAACTTGCATTGATCGATCCCGCCCGAATCGAAGCGGAAGTGGGCGGGCTGGAGACCGCATCGAAACATGCGGCGCGCCTCTGCGCCGATGGTGTCAAGGCGCTGCGCACAGCCATCGCCCGGCTGGAGGGATCCGGACCTTAGCGGCGCTTGCGGTGTCCGGCGCTCTTGTTCTTTACCGCCTTGCCGCCGCCCGCCCCGATGAGCTTCTTGCCTCCTACGCAGCTGCCCTTCCCCGCGGCGCCGGCCGGCGCAAACTGCATGGTTTTCTCCAGTTCGTCCACGCGATCCAGGCGGACCCGGATGCGGTCTCCCACGCGAAACGTCAAACCCGTGCGCCGTCCAACGATAAGGCGGGAATTCTCCTCATAGTGAAAGTGATCCGACGGAATAGCGTCGAGTGGCACCAGCCCTTCCACGAACAAGTCTTCCAGTTCGATAAACATTCCGAACCGCGTTGTGCTCACGATGAGGGCGGAAAATTCTTCGCCGATCTTCCCGGCCATGAACTTCACTTTCTTCCATTCGATCAACTCCCGCTCCGCCTCGGCCGCCTGGCGTTCGGTAAAGCTGCAATCGTCGGCCAGAATGCGCAATTCCTCGGTGCGAGCCCGGTTCGGCTCGGGCGTCTTGCCGTCTTTGGCGAAGAAGCCCGGCTGCCCGGCCTGAAGCCACTCGCGCAGGAGGCGATGCACTTCGAGATCCGGATAGCGTCGAATGGGTGAAGTGAAATGCGTGTAGCTCTTGGCCGCCAGCGCGAAGTGGCCCAGATTTTCAGCGGCGTAACGCGCCTGTTTGAGCGAACGCAGCAACTGGTAACTCAAAACGCGTTCTTCCGGCTTGCCTTCGATCTGCGCGATCAGCTTCTGGTATGCCTGGCTGGTGATTTCGCCGCCGTCTTCATACACCGTGATTTCTTTGCGCACCTTGCGGCCATCCCGCTTGCGTTCATAGCGAGCAAAAGTCTTCACGCCCAGCGATCCGCCGCCGAACTTGAAGCCGAAGCTTTGGGCGAGTTCGGCGAAGATGGCCACCTTCTTGGGGTCCGGCCGTTCATGCACGCGGTAAATGGAGGGAACTCCGTGATCTTCGAGCGCACCCGCAACCGCTTCGTTGGCGGCCAGCATGAATTCTTCGATGATGCGATGGCCCATCAGCCGGGGCGTTCGCTCGATGCCCGTCATCTCGCCCGTTTCGTCGAAGAGCACCTGAGCTTCCGGCAGGTCAAAATCAATAGAACCGCGCTTCACGCGTTTGCGGTTCAGCACCAGCGCAAGCTCCTCCATCAACTGGAAGCGCTCCACGAACGCCGCATAGCGCGCGCGCTGCGCGGCATCGCCGTCGAGCACCAGTTGGACGTTGGTGTACGTCATACGCTCCGCGCTGCGGATAATCCCTTCCGCGAAGCGCCGCGCCACCACATCGCCCTGACGGTCGATTTCGAGAATCGCCGAGAGTACAAGGCGGTCTTCGTTCGGGCGCAGGGAGCAAATGTTGGTGGAAAGCTCGAGCGGGAGCATGGGCACGGCGCGGTCCGGGAAGTAGACGCTGGTTCCGCGGAGAGCAGCTTCATGATCGATCGCGGTCCCTTTCCGCACATAGTGGCTCACGTCGGCAATGTGGACCTGAAGTTCATAGTTGCCGCTATCGAGCCGCTCCACCAGGATGGCGTCGTCGAAATCCCGCGCGGTTTCGCCATCGATGGTGACAATGGGCAGGGCACGAAAGTCCTCGCGCCGGGCCGCTTCGGAAGCGGGAATCTCGAGTGAAATCCCTTCCGCCTCCGCAATCACCTCCGCCGGGAAAAGATGGCGCAGGTGATGCTTGCGAATGATGATTTCCACATCCACGCCGAAATCGTCCGGATACCCAAGAATTTCGATCACCCGGCCTACAGGCGGCTCGCCTTTCTCAGGAAAATCGAGAATCTCCACGTTGACGATGATCCCGTCCATTTCCTCGATGGAGCTCACCTCGCGCGCCGCGATTCCGATGCGGTGTACCTGGGCATCCTGGGGCGGCCGTTCGAGCCCCTCCGGGATCATCACCCGCTGGCGTACGCGAGGGTCATTGGGAATCACGTAGTTCTGATGCCCGATCCGGAACTCGCCCACGACGAAGACATGCGCACGCTTGAGGATGCGGACGATCTCGCCGTAAGCGCGGCCGCCTCTCTCCACGCGGGAGATGCGGGCCAGTACCTGGTCCCCGTGCATGGCACCTTCGAGAGCGTCGGGGGGCAGGAAGAGGTCGCCCTGCATCCCCTCCAGCGGGCGATCCGGGACGGCGAAACCATAGCCGTCGCGGTGCATCTGGAGGCGCCCGGAAACGAACTCCTTGCTCACACCGCTCAGGACAAAATGCCCCGTCTTCCACTCGATCAGATCGCCCCGCCCGGTAAGTTGATCGATCGCCTCGTCCAGCGCCTCTTTGCCCGCGCCCTTGGCACTGAACTCCTTCACCAGTTGTTTGTACGTGGCGCGTGCGTGCGGCAACGCTTCCATGTGAGAAAGGAGGGTGGATCGGGTGATTTCCGGGCGCCTGGCCATGAGCCGAGGATAGCAGGAGGAGATGCAATCCCGAGCCGGGAGCGCGGCCGCCGGGCTTCCCGCTTCGGCCGCCGCGCCTTGGGAGCCGCTTCCCGCCGATCTTGGAGGGCACAATGGAGACTAGGGTTTCCTGGATCTCCTGCACGGGGCTAAAGTTTCCACCGCTTGTTCCGATGGACTTCACAGAACTGCCATGCCGAGCGTGGAGACAAATCTTTTCGGCCCACTCGGATTCGAGGAAGATCAGGTGATTCGGTTGCGTTCCGGTTTGCCTGGGCTGCCCCATTCCAACCGCTTGCTTCCGGTGAGCCAACCGGCCATCGAGCCGTTTTTGTTCTTTCAATCCATCGACGACCCCGCGCTCACCTTGCTGGCTGTTCCACTTTCGGTGGCCAAGAACGATTTCGAACTTCATCTGAGCCCGGAGGACCGGCTGGAGATTGACTTCGGCTGCGGTGAGATCAATCGAAGCGGTACGGAACTGGGTGCGTTTGCACTGGTTTCCGTGGGAGATGATCGAGTACCCACCGCAAATCTGCTGGCTCCGCTGGTGATCTGCTTCCGCAATCATCTGGCCGTGCAGGCGATACAACCCGTGGATGAATCTTACCTGCGATATCCCATTGAAGCGACGGTCGCGAGGGAGGAACCTTGCTGATCACCCGGCGCAAAGTGGGCGAGGCCCTGCTGATTGGAGATGCAATCGAGGTAGTGGTGCTCGAAGTCAACCAGGGCCGCGTGAAACTCGGGGTCAGTGCACCTCCAGACGTGGCGGTGGAGCGCAAGGAATGGCGGCTGGTGCTCGACCAGAACCGCAGCGCCTCAGGCTCGGCTGCGTCGGCCTTCGTACAGGGAATTCTCGGCGCGGGCGCGCGTGTTGCAACGGGAACGCCCGGGGCGACGGGAACTGGCTTCCGGTTGCCGCCGCGCACGGAGTCACCCATAGAGCCCGGCATCTCAAGTCTTCCTGGAACTTCCGGAGGCTAGCGGGGGCCTGTGCAGCCTAGCGGAGAGCAGCAGTGCAACTGTCTATTTATTGCTGGTACAGAAACGGGGAGCAGGTCAATTGCCGCCCTCGACTTCTTGCATTGGCGGCTCTGCAGCGGGGAGTTTCCGCATAGCTCCGGGAGATCGATGGGCGCTGTCGCAGTCGCCACTAGGGTCGCTTCAGCGACACTCGGAATCCAGTGCTAAACTAGGGAATTGCCCGCGGGCTCGTAGCTCAGTTGGTTAGAGCGCTACCTTGACACGGTAGAGGTCGGCAGTTCGAGTCTGCCCGAGCCCACCACTTCCCCGCCCCTGTCCTAATTATTGGATTCCCAATCATTCCCACGCGCCCGGATCCACCCGCGATTTTGAGATCCGGGATCTGGACCTTGGCGAATTCTATCGGAAAATCTTCGTTCGCTGATATTGCGGTGATGTCATACCACTCGGCTGCGCGATGGTGAGGACATAGGACCACGACCATTGGGACGCGTCCGTTCAATCAGCCGCCGACGCGGCAAGCGATCGTATTCGCGCTCATGCGGGAACGTGCAAATCTCATGACAACTCGATGTGTCTTGCTAGAAGCCGTCAGCGGAGCGGGATAAGCAGAGTCGCGTGTGCGACTGGAGGGCACTGCCCTGGGCACGATCCGCACATCTGGCGAACTCCGCGCGAAGCACCACGCTATTCGTCAACCAGACTGACCCTCTGTTCCTCGCAAAAGTACGCGACGAATCCCGGAACATTCTTATCGAGGGAACGCAGCAGGCTCCGCAGAGAAACTTGAATACTCTCGGCTTGCTCATGGAGCTTATTGACGAAGAGGCCGGCGTCGAGATCGTACAACCCACGGAGAAATGTGGAAGGGGCCTCAACATGGATCCCCCAAGGCTGCAGGGAGGCTGCCAGGAAGTGCCGCCGGTTGTAGGTGACAATCAGTCCGGAATGGGAGTGAACCGCAGCAGCAAGAACATGGCGGTCCTCGGGCTCATTCGTCATAACATCGACGAGTGGCTCAAAGCCATCTACCCATGCCTCCGGGAAGTGGCGGCGCAGTTCATCCTCCCGGCGAAGCGCCTTTTCAGGCGGCATGTCCCACTTTGCGATAAGGTTGCGGGTTACCTCTTCCATGATTGTTGGCGACCACTTTGGGAGGTAGAGGCGGGGGGCCTCCGCCATGCGCAGCAGCGTATCCGCCAGTGGCATGGGGATGAGAACGCACGCGTCCAGGAGGACACGGTAGTCGGCTCTCATTCGTCTTCGCCACCTTCGGGAATTCCAGTTCGATCATAAAGGCCGGACTCGAAGGCCTCCCGTGCGATTCGATCGAGCGCCGCCTTTCGCTCAGCATCCCGTCGTTTTTGGTAAGCGACTAGATCCTTCAAGTAGATTCGACGGTGACTGCCTGCCTTGTGATATGGCAAGTCGCCGGCCTTCAGCAACTTGACCAGATGCGGCCGGGAAACACCCAGAAGGTCAGCGGCACGCTGGGTCGTCAATTGCTGATTCTCCGGGATCAGGACGATCGCACGGCCCAACTGCATATTGCGCGCAATGTCCTTAAGCAGACGGTAGACCGCATTCGGCAGCTCAAGCCGCTCCCCATCGGCCCCCACCAAGGCGGGAGAACCGACTTGAAGCATTCGATACAGCTCTCGAATCTGGCCTTCATCCGACTCCGGCAGAACTACGGGTTGGTGTGGCATGTCCATTTCACTGACTCAAAGATACCACATATCTGTAATAATCGAAACGTGATCGAACCAATCGAAAGAGTTTGGGTAGGAAGGGCAGGTTGCCGCCAGCAGGGGAGCATCGAGCATCTCCCCCGCTCGCCATGCCACGCAGCTTCTCAGACTCTTGTATCTACTTGGTTAATCGTGTGCACGATCTCGCGACCAACATGCCTTAGGCAACAAGGAGCCTGGACCTGGCATGGGCTTTAGTTTGAACTCCAGCTAGAGGCGCACAGCTTGTAACTACCTGAAAATACGAAGTCTCTAGCTTCTGGACTATAGCAGGTCCAATCGCAATTCCAGAGAACCTAGTTCGTGGCGACCCTCCCGTACGCGATGGCGGTTGTTTGTGAAGCTGTGAAATCCGTCGGCGCTATTGTTTGATCACGGTGCCGTCGCGCTTCCGGATCACGCCCCAGCCGCCGTTGAGTTTCTGGCGTTCTCCGCGCTCCCCGCTGCCAAACGGGTATTTGGCGGCCAGTTTTTCGTCCACCTCAATCCCCCATCCCGGAGCCTCGTTCGCATAAAGGTAGCCATTCTCCATGCGCGGGCAGCCGGTGAAAACTTCCCTTGTTTGTTCCCCGAACGCGGAATACTCCTGTACGCCGAAGTTGTAGCTCACCAGATCGAGGGCGACGTTGCAGGCGTGGCCGATGGGGCTGACGTCGCCGGGCCCGTGCCAGGCCGTGCGCACGCCGAAGGCTTCCCCAAGAATCGCCATCTTGCGGCACGGCGTAAGCCCGCCGGCCTGAGAAACATGGACGCGGATGTAATCAATCAGCCGCTCCGAGATGAGCGGGCTCCACTCGTGGGGGCTATTGAAGAGTTCGCCCATCGCGAGCGGAGTGGCGCACTGGGCGCGCATCAGGCGGAACCAAGCGATATCCTCCGGCGATACGGGATCCTCCAGGAAGAAGAGCTTGAACCGCTCCATATCCTTCACCAACTGGAGCGCCTGCGTGGGCGTGACGCGCTCATGGACATCGTGGAGCAGTTCGATTTCCATGCCGAGTTCCTGCCGGCCCTTATCAAACATTTCGAGAGCACGGCGAATGTACGCAGCGGGCTCGAAGACCGGATCGTTGTGCAGTTTCGCGACCCGCACATCGCCGCGGCCGGATCCGTATCCGGCCATTCCCGGCACACCAACCTGCATCCGAATATGACGGAAGCCCCGGCCCATCCATTGCCGTGCGCTCTCAATCACTTCCGGAATCTCCGCGCCCGACGCATGTCCGTAGCAATCGGCGGCTTCGCGCAGCTTGCCGCCCAGAAGCTGGTAAACCGGCACGCCCAACTGTCGGCCCTTGATGTCCCACAGGGCCATATCGACGCCGCTGATCGCGTTGTTCAGCACGGGGCCGTTGCGCCAATAGCTGCCGTTGTAGCTGAGCTGCCAGGCGTCGTCGATACGGTCCGCCGGACGGCCTGCAAGCAACGGCTTAAGATACCGCTCCACCGCGGGCTTCACCAGATCCGCCCGCTGCGTAAAGGTGCCGCAGCCGTAGCCGTAGAGGCCCTCCTGGTCCGTAATGACCTTCACGACAACCAGGCGCAGGCCCTGGGGAGCTGTCTCGATCACCTGAATGTCCTTGATGATGGGCGACGGCATGCCCCGTGCCGCCCGGGCCGCTTGCTCCTGCGCCGCGGCCTGCCGCGCGCCCGTCACCGTGCCGGCCGCCAGGCTGCCTGTCATCTGAAAGAAATTCCGTCGTTTCATCGAGATCGCTCCTTCTCGAACCGGCGAAATTAGGGGAACGATATCACACGCCGGAGCGATCTGAACGGGAAATCCCGGTCACTCGCCGGCAGCCCGGGCGGGCGCGGCAATGGACGCGGATTTCGCGGCATCGAGCGGATTCGGAATCCCCGCCGCCTCGTAGTAGCCGGGATTTACTTTCTGCACGATCTGGGCGGTGGGCCGGTTGAGCACCTCAAAGAACGGCGTGGGGTAGAGGCCGATCCAGAAGGCCGCGAGAAGCAGCGGCGCGAACACCGCCATTTCCCGCCTGCTCAGGTCGGGGAGAAGGGCGTTCTTTTCCTCCACCTCGCCGAACATGGTCCGCTGGAAAAGCCAGAGGAGGTACGCCGCGCCGAGAGCGATCCCGAGCACGACGGCGAACGCCCAGGCAATCGAAACCTCGAAGGCTCCCCGAAGGATGGCGAACTCGCCGATGAACCCGTTGAGCAACGGCATTCCCATCGAACTTAGCGCGGCGATCAGGAAGACGATGGCAAACAGCGGCATCACCTTGAAGAGCCCGGAATACTCCTTAATCATCCGGCTATGCCGCCGCTCATACACCACGCCAACAATCAGGAAGAGCATGCCCGTCGAGATGCCGTGGTTCACCTGTTGCAACACGCTGCCCGCGATCCCGCTGTGGTTGAAGGCGAAAATGCCCAGGGTACAGAAGCCCATGTGGCTCACGGAGGAATAGGCAACGAGCTTCTTCCAATCTGTTTGCATCAGGCTCACCAACGCGCCGTAGATAATCGCGACAATTGAAAGCGTGGCCATGATGCCGACGATCACGGGATCTCGTGAGGTTTCGGGCAGCATGGGCAGGGAGATTCGCAGAAAGCCATAGGTCCCCATTTTCAGGAGCACGCTTGCGAGCACAAGACTCCCGGCGGTGGGTGCTTCCGTGTGGGCGTCCGGCAGCCAGGTATGGAAGGGAAACATAGGCACCTTCACCGCGAAACCCAGGAAGAGACCCCAGAACACAAACCATCCCCACGTTCCGCCGAGCGGCGCCGCGAGCAGATCGTCCATATCGAAGCTGTTGAAGCCGGCCGTCTGGTAGTGGTGGAAATACAGAGCCAGGATGCTCAGCAACATCACAATGCTGCCCACCGAGGTGTAGATCAGGAACTTCATCGACGCATAGGAGCGGCGCTCCCCGCCCCAGATGGCGATGATCAGATACATCGGGATCAGCACCAGTTCCCAGAACACGAAGAAAAGCAGAAGATCGCGAGCGAGAAACACCCCCAGCATCGCGAATTGCAGAAAGAGGAAGTTCGCGTAGTATTCCTTCATCCGCTCTTGAATGGCATTCCAACTGGAAAGAATCGCGAGATAGCCGACGATCACCGTCATTCCCACCAGGAGGAAGCTGATGCCATCCATGGCGATGTGGAAACTGGTGCCGATGCTGGGAATCCAGGAGAACTGCTGCGAAAACTGAAAATCGGCGGAGTTTTGGAACGCGGGTACCAGCGGCAGGAAGATGGCAATCCCGGCGAGGCCGAAGACGTTTGCTACCGTCCGGATCAGCTTGGGGCGGTCTCCGGGCAACAGCAGAAGCACGAAGAACCCGAGCAATGGCGTCAGCAGTACCAGGGATAACATCACTTCTCCCTACGCCCGCCCCTTCCCGCCCACAAGGCGCGGCGGCGCAAGCAAACCATAGCATAGCAGAGATAAGACTTGTTTGTCTGAATTGAGCTGCGCCCCTTCGATTCCGGCACATCGTCTGGAATTCTTGCACCACGGGCGTAGTGTGGCGGGCTAGTAGTGAACAAGGAGCCAAGCATGTAAACTGCTCCGCGGGCTTACGCCGCCCCGTGGACTTTCGGCGCAGAGCGCGTAAGCCGCCGCCGTGCGCCGTGCCGGATGTGGAGCACGTCGACCCGTGCAGCCTTCTCCGAGACGCGGATAATCACGCGATAGACGTGCGGTTTGTTCCCGTAGAGCAAATGGCGGAGCTTTGGATTCTCCGGTGTTGCCGGACAGCGGTTCGGTTGCTCTTCGAGGCTCAGAATGGCTTCCCTGAGCCCCCGGTACCAATTAAGGGCGGCATCGGAACAATCGGCGTTGATGGCGTCGAAGAGTAACACAAGGTCACGTTCCGCGCGGACCGAGAGGTTAACGATGGAGGCCATGGCGCGTTTCGAATTCCGCGAAGAAGTCCTTCGCCGGTCGCAGCCTTCCCTCGTTCAGGTCTTCGAGGCCTTGGCGGATACCCTCGATCGCGTCTGCCTGGGCGGCAATGTCAAGGAGGTGCTGATAGGCTCCGGCGTCCTGTACGATGGCCGCGGCCTTCCCCTTGACGGTCAGCACCACGGGCCGCTTGCTCTTCTTGAGTTGTTTCATGAACTCAGCCGAGCGGCGACGGAACGCGGTGAGGGACTGGATGTCTTTTGTAATGTCGATCATCGGCCTGCTTCCATTGAAGCACCTTTTTCGGTGCTACCTGGAAACGCGGGCCGCTCCGATGCCAAAACCCTTGAACGATCGCGGACGCCATGCTGGATGCACAGACTACCGGGATCGTTTGACTTTCGCGGCGGAACACCTATGGCGGATAGATTCCGCGAATGCGCTTGTATCCGGTGAAGCGGGGGCTGGTTCGGTGGGAACCCGTATTGGCACGGAGGTTCCCGGACCCGGTCGCGAAACCCGCGGATCCGGATATGATCTTTGTCATGCTTTCACACGCTGGATTGCGATCTCTCCTGTTGTTGCTGGCATCGGCGGCGGGCGGCCATCTCGTAGCTGCCCCTTGCGAGAGCCTCCTCAAGCTGCAATTGAAAGACACCTCCATCCGCGTGGCGGAGCAAGTTACCGGGGGAAGCTTCACTCCGCCGGGCGATGCAAGCGCGAAGCCGATTACCGGCCTGCCCCCCTTCTGCCGGGTGGCGGGCTCGATTGCACCCACGTCCGATTCGGATATTCGCTTTGAGGTGTGGCTGCCGCTCTCGGGCTGGAACGGCAAGTTCCAGGGGCTCGGCAATGGCGGATTTGCTGGATATATCGCGTACGGCGGAGGCGGAGGCTTAGCCGGCGCAATCAAGCGCGGGTATGCCGCGGCCTCCACGGACACCGGCCATCGAGGCTCCCCCGGTGCCGCCTGGGCGCTAGGGCATCGGGAGAAAGTGGTTGACTACGGCTATCGTGCCATCCACGAAATGACGGTGAAGGCGAAGGCCATTGTGCGGGCGTTCTATGAGTCGCCGGCGAAGCGGGCCTATTTCGCCTCATGCTCGAACGGCGGCAGACAGGCTCTCATGGAAGCGCAACGCTACCCGGAAGACTACGACGGCATCATCGCGGGCGCTCCGGCCAACTACTTCACTGCATTGCTGACCGGCTTCATCTGGAATCTCCAGGGATTGCACGAAGGCCCCATCCCCGCTGGCAAATGGACGGCCATCGAAGCGGCCGTGAATGCGCAGTGCGATGCGCGCGATGGCGTCGCGGATGGCGTGCTCGACGATCCGCGGACGTGCAAGTTCGATCCCTCCGCGATTGCGTGCAAAGGGGAGGAGTCCGATGCGTGCCTCACGAGCGCGCAGATGAACGCGCTTCGGCGGATTTACTCCGGTCCGAAGCACTTTCCAGGATTCGACCCAGGCGCGGAATCGGGTTCCGGCGGCTGGGCGGCGTGGATCGGAGGCGAGAATGGCGGAAAGAGCGCGCAGTACGGTTTCGGAACGGAGTTTCTGAAATACATGGTCTTCGCGGACGCGAACTACGACTATCTGACCTTCGATTTCGACCGCGATCTGGAGGTCGTCGAGGAACGGATGGCAAAGATCTTGGACTCCACCGATCCCGATCTGAGCAAGTTCCGCGCCCGGGGCGGGAAGCTGATTATCTATCACGGTTGGAACGACGCGGCGATCCCCGCCCGCAATTCGATCAACTACGTGGCAAGCGTGAAGAAGATGATGGGAGCGGCAACCGCCGATTCGTTCCTGCGGTTGTATATGGTCCCGGGCATGAAGCACTGCGGCGGAGGCCCCGGCCCGCACAGCTTCGGCGTTAACGGAGAAGACGAGGACGGCATGTTCCGCGCCCTCGTGCGGTGGGTTGAGGAAGGCGTGCCCCCCGCCTCCATCAAAGCAACGAAGTTCAACGAAGGCGGCCCGGCAAAAGGAGTGAACCGGACGCGGCCGCTTTGCCCCTATCCTCAGGTGGCGAAATACAAAGGAACGGGCAGCTCCGACGAAGCCGAAAACTTCGAATGCAAAGTGCCGTGAGGCCTTGATCGCACGCGGACGTTGCGGAGCGCGGCGTCGGATGCAGCAAAAACCGGAATCGCGCGCCGTTCGCGTTCGAGTGATTGTCTCGGGGAAGAGGCCCTCGTGTTCGGGCTTTCCGACGGTGAGGCAGAAGCAGCGTCCGCAAGGGGCCCATTCGCCAAGGAACCGCAGGCTGGAAGCGCCCTACAACGAGGGTCGCCTGGAGCACAAGGGGAGCGACGCCCTTCGACTGTGCCGCTTCCCGAGGTAGACAGCCCATGATGGCAGGGATCGATTTCCCAATGCCCTGAAGCACTCGCGCCGTCTCCTCCCCGGCATGCGAATCGTTCGGTCTCGCCGCGCTTCCCTCCATCGCCTTGCAACCCTGGGCCTCGCGATGTTGCCGTGCGAATCCTGTGGATACAATAGGAACCATTCGGAAGCCGCGATGGCGGCAGGACTGGGCAGGCTCAAGAGGGGACGATATGGAAAGCAAACAGGATCGGGCGACGTCCGCCACGCGGCGGCAGATTTTTGGGGCCGCTCTCGCCGCCCCTTTTGTACTCAGGGGAAAGGCGGGGGCAATGACACTGGGCAGCGGCGACCACGAATACGAAGTGCATCACGATTGGGCAAAACTGCCCGCGAGCGTCCAACTGGGGTATACGCACGGCGTGATCGAAGACCGACTGGGGCGCATCTTCATTCACAACCGCAGTAAAGACGCGGTGGCAATTTTCGACGCGGACGGCCGCTTCATCAAGAGCTGGGGCGCGCGCTTTGAGAAGGGCGCGCACGGGCTGCAACTTGTCAAGGAAGGCTCCGACGAATTCCTGTTCCTTTCCGATCCCGAGGGTCACGAGGTGGTGAAGACCACCCTCGACGGGGAGGAACTCTTGCGCATCGGCGTTCCCAAGGAATCCGGCGTTTACGACGACCCCGCGCGCTTCAAGCCCACGAACACGGCGGTGGCCCCTAATGGCGATATCTATGTGGCCGATGGCTACGGCCTCAGCTACATTCATCGCTACAACAAGAAGGGCGAATACATCAGCACCTGGGGCGGCAAGGGCGCCGAAGCGGGAAAGATGAATTGCCCGCACGGCATCTGGATCGATGCGCGAGATGGGAACCCGACGGTGCTTGTGGCGGACCGCGCGAATGTCCGCCTCCAAATGTTTTCGCTCGAAGGCAAGCACATGGGCTTTGTGACGGAGAACCTGCGCCACCCCTGCCACTTCGACGTTCGGGGCGAGGAACTGCTGATTCCCGATCTGCACGGCCGCGTCACGATCTTCAACGGAAAGAACGAGCTTGTGGTACATCTTGGCGACTATCCGGATATCTGGAAGCAGAAGGGCTACCCCAACCTACCCCAGGAGATGCGCCTGCCCGGCAAGTTCATCTCGCCTCACGCGGCGTGCTGGGACCACTCCGGCAATATCTACGTCGTCGAATGGGTGAGCGATGGCCGCATCACCAAATTGCGGAAGGTGTAAGCGGACGGCGTGTCCGGCGACAATAGAAAGAGAATGAGAAAAGTGAACTGGATTGTCGTGGGGGTTGGCGATATCGCCACGAAGCGCGTCATCCCCGCGATCCAGCAGGAGGCATCCAGCCATCTCCATGGAGTGGTGACGAGCAAGCCGGAGAAGGCCGCGAAATACGGCTGCCTGCACTGGGCGTCGATCGAAGAAGCGCTGGAAGACGAGGCCATCGACGCCGTATACGTAGCCACCCCGGTGGCGCTGCATGCCCCGCAGACCGTAGCAGCATTGGCGGCCAGCCGACATGTTCTATGTGAAAAGCCCGTCGCGCTGCGCTACGAAGACGCCAAGGTCATGGTCGCGGCGGCTCGCAACGCGGGCCGTCTGCTGGGCATCGCCTATTACCGGCGCACATACCCCAAGGTGAGGCGAGCCATGGAGTTACTGCGCGCGGGCGCAATCGGCCAGCCGGTACTTGCCGAGATCAACTGTCACGGTTGGTTCGGAGATGAGGATGGTTTCCGCAGCTGGCTGGTGGATCCACAACTGGCCGGGGGCGGCCCGCTCTACGACATCGCTTCCCACCGCATCGATTTGTTGAACTATTTTTTCGGCAAGCCGGTGCGCGTTACGGGGCAGCGTTCAAACACGGTGCATGGGTATGCCGTGGAAGACTCGGCCACCGTGCTGATCGAGTATGAATCGGGAGTTCGCGGCATCGTGGACGTGCGCTGGAACAGCCATGCCGTCCGAGACCAGTTCCGCATCGTCGGAACCGACGGCGAGATCGTGCTGACGCCCCTCAACGGCGGCGCGCTCGTTCACCCTGGCGGCGCGGAGGACATTCCGCCGCATGCCAATCTCCATTACCCGTGCATTGCAAACTTCGTCGATGCCGTGCTCCGCGGCGCGCCCCTGCTTTCGAGCGGGGAAACGGCCATCGCCACCGATTGGGTGACCGCGCAGGTGATGCGGCTGGGGCCTCCAGCGCGCTACTCCGACGCCGGCAAGGCTACCGGAGGGAAAAACTGAGGCCATGGCGTTCTTCGATTTCATCGATTCGCTCATGCGGGGTGCTACGGGCACGGAGACGCCCACTGGCGATACCGATAGTGTGCGCAAGATCGCGCGGCTCCTCGAAGGAGTGGATCCGGCACGGGCCCGTTTTCTGGGGGCGTTTGCGTATCTCCTTGCTCGCGTGGCCCACGCCGATTTTCACGTAAGCGAAGCGGAACTCACGAAGATGCGCGCAATCCTCGTGAAGCAGGGCGGACTTCCCGCGGAGCAGGCCGAAGCGGTAGCGGAACTCGCCCGGGACCAAAGCGTTCACGAGGGGTCAACGGAAGATTTCCTGGTGACGCGGGAATTTCGCCGCATCGCCAGCCGGGAGGAGATGTTGCAGCTTCTCGATTGTCTTTTCGCGCTCTCGGCGGCGCAGGACAGCATTTCGGTGGTGGAAGACAACGCCATCCGCCAGATCGCAAGCGAACTCAATCTGGAGCACCACGAGGTTATTCAAGTGCGCTCCCGTTATCGCGATCAATTGGAGATCTTCCAACTGGGCGTCCCAGAGGGTATCGAACCGAACGGCACAGGAAATGGCGATGCGTGATGAAGCACTCATGCGGGCGGCGGAGAACCACCTGAAGGCAAGCGGGCGGCGCATGGCAGCGCTGGTGGAAGCGATCGGGCCTTGCCAGATTACCTACACTCCCCCGACGTTTGAGAGCCTTGCCCGCAGCATCGTCTACCAGCAGATCAGCATCCGGGCCGCGCGGAGCGTGTATGGCAAACTCCGCGGTGCATGCTGTGAGGCCGGGGAGATGCATCCCGCCCATGTGCTTCCGTTTTGCGAGGCGGAGTTGCGCGCGTGCGGACTCTCCGCGCAGAAAGCACGCTACATCCGGGATCTTGCCGCGAAGACCGAAGCGGGGCTGGTTGAGTTCCCCCGCTTCCCTTCGATGAGCGATGAGGAGGTGATCGCCGAACTCACGCAGGTAAAGGGAATCGGGCTTTGGACGGCGCAGATGTTCCTCATCTTTTCCTTGCGGCGTCCGGATGTCTGGCCGACCGGAGACCTGGGCATTCGAAACGCCGTGCAAAAGCTGCACCGATTGAAGGCGCACCCCACTCCGGCCGAGACTGAGGCGCGCGGCCGCAAGTGGCGTCCGTATGCGTCCATCGCCTGCTGGTATCTGTGGCGAAGCCTCGAACCGACCGGGCCGTTCTAGTCCACTTCGCTCCCCGCGCTACTTCCTTGCAATGTGCAAGGCCGCGATGCCGAAGCTCAGATAGTCAAACTCCACTTCCCGGAAGCCTTCCTCCAGAATCCACTCGCGAAACTCCGGTGCGCCGGGAAACTTCCGCACCGACGCAGGCAGGTAGGAGTACGCGGCGGAAGATCCGGAGATGAGCCCGCCGATGCGGGGCAGCACATGCGTGCTGTAGAACTCGTAGAAGGCGCGAAACACGTGGTTCGGCGGCTGTGAGAACTCCAGGATCGCCAGCGTGCCGCCCGGCCGCAACACCCGGTGAAGTTCCGCCAGACCCCGACGGTAGTTCGAAAAGTTGCGAAAGCCAAACGCGATGGTGATGAGGTCGAGCGACTCGCCGGCAAGCGGCAACTCAAGGCCGTCGGCATCGAAGAGCGGGGAATGCAGCCCCAGCCGGTGAAACTTGCGGGCCGCGCCAGCGAGCATCGGAAAACAAAAATCGCTTCCCAGCAGAGGTCGCCCCGCTGTACGCTCCATCGCAATCAGCAGGTCACCGGTTCCGCAGCAAAGGTCCATTGCCCGGCTGTGCGGATCACTGAGAACCTGCTTGATTCTGCGGACCGTATGGGCACGCCAACGAGTGTCGATATTGAGCGAAAGAAGGTGGTTAAGGAAGTCATAGCGTGGCGCCACTTCCCCGAACATCTCCTGCACCCGGAGCGCGGCTTCGCGTTCGCTGGCCGTCCCCTCCGGCGTGGTTCCGGCAGTTCGGATTCCGCCATTTCGAGTTCCGTCGGTTCGAGTTCCGGCGCTCATGCCTGTCTGGTCCGCTTCAGTGCATCGCGGGTGGCGTGCAGCACCTCCTCGGGGTCTATCCCGCTCTTCACCACCACGCTCCCGATGCTCTCCGGCAATACGAAATGCACCTTGCCCTGGATGGTCTTCTTGTCCTGGAAGAGCCGGGCGCAGAGATTTTCCGCTTCTACCCCGGCGAGTGAGGGAATGGGGCCGTAGTCGTTCACGACCTCCACGATGCTTTCCGACGACATCTTGTCGAGTAAGCCGAGACGCTCGGCGAGCAGCGTGGCCGCGATCATCCCAAAGCCCACCGCTTCACCGTGCAAGAGCCGCTCATAGCGCGTCTCCGCCTCCAGCGCGTGGCCCAGCGTGTGGCCGAAGTTGAGGATGCGGCGGAGCCCGGATTCCTTCTCGTCCGCGCTCACCACCTCCGCCTTGATGCGAACGCTTTCCGCAATCAGCGTATCCACGGTATCGGGGTCCCGGCCAAGCACTTCGTCGCGCTTGTCTTCGAGGAGGTCGAATAGCCAAGGCGTCTGGATGACGCCATACTTGATGACCTCGTAGAGCCCGGCCACGTACTCCCGTTGAGGAAGCGTATCGAGCACCGTGGGGTCGACGAGCACGGCATGTGGCTGATGAAATGCCCCGAGCAGGTTCTTCCCGCCCACCAGGTTCACCCCGGTCTTGCCCCCGGTGGCCGCATCCACCTGCGCGAGCAGCGTGGTGGGGATTTGCAGCACCTTCACGCCCCGCATGTAACTGGCCGCTACAAACCCGCCCACATCGCCCACGATTCCGCCGCCAAAGGCGATCACACTGCTGCTGCGGTCGGCACCTCCTGCGAGCATGGCATCGCAGAGCGCCTCCACTTGCGAGAGGCGCTTATTCGCTTCCCCGCCAGGGAAGTACAGCACGTCGCGTTCCTTCGTGGCCAAGGCGGCATCGAGCGCGGCGCCGTGTGCATCCCACACATCCCTGGTGGTGATAACAAATATCTTCCCCGCGGAAACCGGAACAAATTCCGCGGTTCGGGCGAGGATTCCCCTCTCGACGACAGCAGCGTAACGTCCGCCGGCCGTCTTCACGACAAATTCAGGCATTCATCCCGTTCTACCATGGCCGGGGTGCTAAAATTTGGCTGAGATGACCCCTGACTTTCTTGTGATAGGTGCTGGGGTCGCCGGACTGCAAGCCGCCATCGAGCTTTCTGATGCCGGTGAAGTGCTCGTGGTGGCGAAAGACAGCCTTTGGGAATCGTCCTCCGCTTACGCCCAAGGTGGCGTGGCTGTAGCAATCAGCGACGATGACGAAGTCGCCCTCCACGAACAGGATACGCTTGCAGCCGGCGACGGCCTCTGCGACCCCGTAGCGGTTCAGGCCCTTGTTCAGCAGGGGCCCGGCGCTATCCAGCGTCTGCTCGAATGGGGAGTGGAGTTTGATCGCGACGGCATTCGTCTGGCTTTCGGACGCGAGGGCGCTCACAGCCGCAACCGGATTCTGCACGCGCACGGAGACTCCACCGGTCGCGAGATGGCTCGCACGCTTTACCAGAAAGCAGCATCTATCCCCTCCATCCACATACGCAGCTTCACGGCGATTACGGACCTGATCGTTGAAGGAGACGATGTGGGTGGGGCAGTGTTTTTTGACGAAGCGTCCGCACGCCTCACACCCATCCATGCACGCGCGGTGCTGCTGGCAACCGGCGGCATGGGCCGCATCTTCCGCGACACTACAAACCCGGACGTTGCAACCGGTGACGGTGTAGCGGTGGCATGGAGAGCGGGCGCGGAACTCAGTGACCTCGAGTTTGTCCAGTTCCACCCCACGGCCCTCATGATCCCCGGTGCGCCGCGCTTCCTGCTCTCCGAGGCGCTGCGCGGTGAAGGCGCTTATTTGCGCAATGCGAAGGGCGAGCGCTTCATGGAGCGGTATTCGCCGATGCTCGAGCTTGCCCCCCGCGACGTCGTGGCACGCGCCATCGTCGCGGAAGCGGAGGCAACGGGCACGGACCATGTACTGCTTGACCTCACCCACCTCAAGGGCGAGTTCATCGCCGCCCGCTTCCCGATGATCTATGCCACCTGCAAATCATTCGGCATCGACCTGGCTACCGATCCCGCGCCAGTAACCCCTGCCGCCCACTACGCAATGGGGGGTGTGCGTTCCGGCCTGACCGGCATGACCAGCCTGAAGCGCCTCTACGTCGCGGGAGAGGCCGCTTGTACTGGCGTCCATGGAGCCAACCGGCTGGCCAGCAACTCTCTCCTCGAAGGACTCGTCTTCGGTACGCTCGCCGGGAGCGCGATGAAGCGCTGGGCGCGCGTAACCCCTGTGAAGGGAGATCCTTTGGAAGACCTTGCATTCCCGGAGATGGAAGTGATGGCGCTGCGCACGCTGGCTTGGGAGAATTGCAGTCTGCTTCGGGACCGGACGCGTCTGGAAGCCCTGCTGGCGCGCTTGAACGAAGACGTAAGCGGAAAGAATCCTCACCCCGTTCGCGGCGATTTTGAGCTGCGGAATATGAAGGCCGTGCTTGAACTAATCGCCCGCTGCGCGCTCGCCCGGGAAGAAAGCCGCGGCGCGCATCACCGGCTGGATTTTCCCACGAAACGTGATGAGTTCCGCCGTCACTCAATGGTCGTTCGGCCACCCCGCCGCCGGAATGCGCGGACGCCGGAGGTGCCCCCGGTTCACTTCGTCTAGGGACGGAGCTCGCGCCTACTTACCTACCAGCACCACCACGCTTCGGGGTGCAACGATGTAGCTTGCCTGATTTCCAAGCTCCACCTCAAAGCCCGGCCGCGCGATATCGTCGGGAGGAGCCAAAGACGTGTCCGCAAAGCGGTGCCAATGATACCCGCCCAGTACGGGCAATTGGAATTCGTGCGGCTCCCAATGCGCGTTCGCGATGAAGTAAATGTGCTCGTCGTGACGCCGCTCCGATGCGCCAAAAATGTGCGCCGCCAGCGTGTGGGAATGGTAGTTCCAGTCGGGCTCGTGCAGTTTCACTCCGTGCCAGTGGATCCGGCAGTTGCTCTGCGCGGGGTCGTCAGCGAAGCGCTCGCAACGAAGAATCTTGTGCTGCTTTCGGAACGCGATCAGCCGCTGGAAGAACCGGTACTGTTCCGCATTCTTCTTTCGCATCCGCCAATCCACCCAACTGATTTCGTTGTCCTGGCAGTAGGCGTTGTTATTCCCCTTCTGCGTACGGCCGAACTCATCGCCCGCGAGGATCATAGGGACTCCGTGCGAAAGCAGCAAGACCGCAGCAAAATTCTTCATCTGCTGCTGGCGCAGTTGCAGCACGGCGGGGTCAGTCGTATCCCCTTCCGCCCCGCAGTTCCAGCTTGCCTCGTTGTTTGAGCCGTCGTTGTTATTCTCTCCGTTCGCCAGGTTGTGCTTGTCGTTATAACTCACCAGATCGCTCAAGGTGAAGCCATCGTGGGCGGTGATGAAATTGATGCTGTGGTAGGGTTGGCGCTCACTCGAACGGTAGAGGTCCGGGCTGCCCATCAGGCGTTTCGCGAGCGCCGGAGTCATGCCGGGATCTCCCTTCAGGAATCTCCGCACTTCGTCGCGAAATTTGCCGTTCCATTCCGCCCAGCGGCCCCAGGAGGGGAACGATCCCACCTGGTACAGTCCCGCCGCGTCCCACGCTTCAGCAATCAGTTTGGTATCGGCCAGGATTGGATCTCCGGCGATGTTCTCAAGCAGCGGGGGATTGGCCAGCACCGCTCCATCCTGGCCCCGGCCGAGAATGGAAGCGAGATCGAAACGGAAACCGTCCACGTGCATCTCCGTAACCCAATAGTGCAGGCAATCGATGATCATGCCGCGCACCACCGGGTGGTTGCAATTCAGCGTGTTGCCGCATCCGGAATAATTGAGATACCGCCCCGTTTCGGGATCGAGCATGTAGTAGGTTTCGTTGTCGATGCCGCGGAAGGAAGTGGTCGAGCCGCGTTCGTCGCCCTCCCCGCTGTGATTAAAGACCACATCGAGGATCACTTCGATGCCGGCCTGGTGAAAGCGCTTCACCATCTCTTTGAACTCGCGCACCTGTGCGCCGAAAAACGGGTTCGAGGAATAGCTCGATTTCGGCGCAAAAAAGGAGATGGGGTTGTAGCCCCAGAAGTTCACGAGCCGCTCTTTCGTCTTGGGGTTAAAGCGCGGCTCTTCCACCTCCTCGAACTCGGTCACCGGCAGCAGTTCCACCGCGGTAACGCCCAGTTCCTTGAGGTAGGGAATCTTCTCAGTGAGGCCGAGGAAGGTGCCAGGACGGCCAACGTTGGCTGAATTGTGAGCCGTGAATCCGCGCACGTGCAATTCGTATAGCACCGAATCCGCCAGCGGCACATTCAGAGGTTGATCGAGTTCCCATTCGAACAGATCGTCCACCACCAGGGAGCGACGCGGGCGTGGCGCCGGCCACGCGCTGGTCCGCCGTTTCTCGTCGCCTCGCCAGGCTTCGCCCCCCGTAACCGCTTTTGCGTACGGGTCCAGCATGATTTCATCCGGATAAAACCGGTGAACATGAGGGCGCGGGTTCGGCTTCATGTCCAGGCTGTAGGCGTACTCCACGCGGGGATCGATGCCCTGGAGATAGATATGCCACACGTTCCCCGTGCGGTTGCGGTGCGGGTCAAGAGGCAGTTCGAGCAGGCTTTCCGAATCCCCGGGGTAAAACAGCACCAGTCTCACCGACGTGGCACGCTTCGAATAGATCGCGAAATTTACGCCGTTCCTCATCGGCGTAGCGCCCATCGGCTTCGGAAAGCCCTGATGCACGGCAAACTCGCCCGACATCAGTTCGAGCAACTTCTCACGTGGCGATTTCGCGGTCAAAACGCTTACCCCTTCCCGTGCGCGGCTTGCTAGTCGCCGCTTCCGGAAGCCACCGGAATCTTCCAGATATCGCGCGCATATTGCTGGATGGTGCGGTCGCTAGAAAACTTGCCCATACGAGCGACATTCAACACCGCGCGGCGGTTCCAGGCCGGAGCGTCGCGGTAGTCGGCTTCCGCCGCCTCTTGCGCCGCAACGTAGGCGTAGAAATCCGCGAAATGGAAATAAGGGTCGCCGCCATGCGTCAGCGTATCCACGATGGGCTGGTAGAGATTCGGTTCGCCCTGGCAGAAAAGATTGCCGGAGAGCGCATCGACAACCCTGCGAATCTCCGGATAGGTTTCTACGTATTTCCAGGGATTGTAACTCCCCTTCATGCGCCGCTCGCTCACCTGCTCCGCGGTGAGGCCAAAGATGTACAGATTCTCCGCGCCCACCTCTTCGAGAATTTCGATGTTCGCGCCGTCCAGCGTTCCCATGGTGAGAGCGCCGTTCATCGCGAACTTCATGTTGCCGGTTCCCGAGGCTTCCTTGCCCGCGGTGCTGATCTGTTCGCTCAGATTCGCGCCCGGGATCAGAGCCTCCGCGATCGAAACCTTGTAGTCTGGCAGGAAGGCGACGCGAATCAAATCCTTGCATTTCGGTTCGCTATTCACAACCTCGGCCACGCCGTGAACCAGCCGGATAATCAGCTTGGCCATGAAATAGCCCGGCGCCGCCTTGCCAGCCAGAAGAAACGTGCGGGGCGATGGCGGCGTGTGCCCTTCTTCGGTGATCCGAAAATACTGATGAATGATATAGAGCACATTCAACAGCTGCCGCTTGTACTCGTGGATTCGCTTTGCGAGAACGCCGAACATCGACGCCGGGTCCAGGACAATTCCGGTATCCCGCTTAACGTGCTGGGCCACGCGGAGCTTGTTCGCATGTTTCACGCGTCCAAACTCTTCGAGGAACATAGCATCCCCGGCGTATGGCTCCAGATTTCGCAGTTGCTGCAGATCGGTAATCCAGCCATCGCCGATCCGGTCGCTAATCAGCCGTGTCAATCCCGGATTCGCCACTTTCATCCAGCGCCGCTGCGTAACGCCGTTCGTCTTGTTGTTAAAGCGTGCCGGATAAAGCTGGTAGAAATCCGGCACCAGCTTGCTCTTGATCAGGTCCGAATGCAGGGCCGCCACCCCGTTCACGGAATGCGAACCAACAATGGCGAGGTGCGCCATTCGCACCTGTTTCTCCGGCCATTCCTCAATCAGCGACATCCGCTGCGCCATGCCGCCGTTGTGCGGCCAGCGCCGCTCCACTTCCTTGAGGAAGCGCGTGTTGATCTCATAAATGATTTGCACATGGCGCGGCAGCACTTTCTCCAGCAGCGTCACGGGCCATTTCTCCAACGCTTCCGGCAAAAGCGTGTGGTTCGTGTAGCCGCAAGTGGCCTTGGTGAGTTGCCACGCTAAATCCCATTCCAGGCCCCGCTCGTCCACCAGCATGCGCATCAGTTCGGCAATTACTAGCGCCGGGTGGGTATCGTTCAGTTGGATCGCCACCTTCTCCGAGAGCAGTCGAATATCGTCGAATTCCTCACGGAAGCGGTCCATGATATCGCGCAGCGAACAGGCAACCAGAAAATACTCCTGGAGCAGGCGGAGTTCCCGTCCGGTGGCAATCGCATCGGACGGATAGAGAACTTTCGAGACTTTTTCTGACTCGATCTTCTGCTCCACGGCCCGAATGTAATCGCCCTGATTGAAGATCTGGATGTCGAACTCGTCCGAAGCCCGGGCTGTGTACAACCGCAGATAGTTCACCGTCTTCGCGCCATATCCAACCACGGGCACATCATAGGGAACGCCAACGAGCACCCGCCATTCCATCCACATCGGGTTGTAGTTGCCGTCGCGATCAACGCCGTCCTCCACCCGGCCATAGACCGGAATGTAGAGCGCGTCTTTCGACATCTCCACCTGCCAGGGTGAATCCTCCATGCGCCAGTGGTCCGGCATTTCCACCTGGTAGCCTCGGCGAATCTGCTGGCGGAAAAGCCCGTACTCATAGTTGATCCCATAGCCGAAGCCGGGTACGCCGAGGGTCGCCATCGAATCGAGGAAGCAAGCGGCCAAACGCCCAAGGCCGCCGTTACCGAGCGCGGCGTCCGGTTCCGTGTTGGCAATCTCGTTCAGTTCCACACCGAATTCCCGGGCGGCTTCGGCAAAAATGTCGTAAAGATCAAGCGCGATCAGATTGTTCTCGAGCGAGCGGCCGATCAGAAACTCCAGGGAAAGATAGTAGACGCGCTTGGTTTGGGAAGCTTTGTAGCGTTCTTCCGTGGAGTGGTGCAGATCCAGCAATTCCTGGCGAACCGCCAGGGCAAAGGCTTTGAACAGCGCGTACGGGGTCGCGGATTCCTTGCGAACGCCGATCGAATAACGAAGGTGAAAGCGAATCCGATCGAGAATGACTTTCGCGTCCAGAGCCGTGCCTGGAATCCTGTTCTGGGTTAGTGGCATAGATCGTTCTCCATGCAGCCACGAATGGCCGCCGCGGTATCCGGCGATCGCAGCGGTTATGTTGATGTATCGCTGCCGTTACTGCTTCGGTATGGAATAAGTTCGTCCATTCGGCGATTCCTCGGTAGACCCAATTCGAAGGGAAACCGGTGGGATCGCAAACAATGACTCCGAAATCCATCATCGCCTACTTTAGGGATCGGCGCACATGCGCTCGCGGGGGGTGGGAACGGCGGCGGAGCGCAAACTTCGGGCGATTCGCTTCACCCGCGGCAGATTTCTCCTAGGAAACGGAGGCCCGTTTCGGGGCCGGACGGCGCGATGCAAACTGATCCACCACGCGGCCCAGATCTTCCCGTTGGAAGCCCGCGTCGAGCACGGCGTCGAACAGTTTAGAATCCGCCAGGAACGTTCTGGAAGCGCTGCTCGCGGCGATCGCTACCAGATTCGGCGCGGAGGCGCCCAGCGACGCTCGCAACTTCTGCGCCACTTCCATCTCCGTTTGAGTGCCGAGGTCGGCGTCCAGAAGGACGAAGGAAAACTCCCGGTGAGCCGCATTCTGAACAAGATCCTGGTAGTTGTCCGCTGTCACAAGGCCCATGGAAAAGTGACGCAGAAGGTAGCCCAGGCCTTTTCGCCGCCGTTCTCCCACAGCGAAGACCAGGACGGGGGGAACCGCCGTTTCCAGTTCCGCGGTTGCGCTAATCAGACGCTGGATGGGCTTGCGCGGCGTCTGCGAAAGCGCCGCATAGGCTGCCACAATCTTCCCGAGCGCACGATAAGGCGAGATCGGCTTCCGGAGCACAAGCAGCGGATCCACCCCCTTGAGGACGCTTTGATCCACGGAACCGTGCATGGAATCAAGCAGCACCAGCAGCAGTTGCGGATTCCGGGTTACCAGGCGGATCCCGCGGTTGATCTCGGAGGCCCCCCCTTCGAGACTCTTCGTATCGAACACAACCACATCGGTCAAGCGATTCAATCGCTCCCTGGAGAGGAGTTCCAGGGTGTCATGGAGCCCCTGGCTTCGCTGCAAACGCAGCCCGCTATCGCCCAATGCTTCAAACCATGCCCGTGCGGACACTTCCCCCACGCCCGCTAAAAGGACGGACTTACCGCGAAATCCCTCCACGACCGCGGGGGCTTCCCAGCCGCTCTCCACCAGCCCCTTGCCGGACGTTCTTAACAGAACCGAGAACCGTGAGCCTGCGCCCAACTTGCTCTCCACCCGAATCTCCCCGTTCATCAGCTCACAGAACTGCTTGCTGATGGCAAGCCCCAGGCCGGTGCCCCCGTAAAGACGGGAAGTCGCCGGACCCGCCTGGCTGAACGGATGGAAAAGACGGGCGACCGTTTCTTCCGACATGCCAATCCCAAAGTCGACCACTTCAAAGCGCAATTCGCCCTCGGATTCAAGCAGAGGCTCCCACGAGACCGCGACCTCCACCTCGCCCTTCTTCGAAAACTTGATCGCGTTTCCCACCAGGTTCATCAGCACCTGGCGAACCTTTCCGGGATCGCCCAGGACGGTTTCGGGCATGGGGAAGCGCATGCGCGCCACCAGATCGATCCGTTTGCGGGATGCGAGTTCCGCGAGACTGGCGCAAACTTCCTCCGCCAATGCCCTGGGGTCGTAGTAAACCTCTTCGAGTTCTACCCGCTGCGCCTCCAACTTCGAGTAGTCCAGGATGGAATTGACGATGGAGAGCAGGGACTCCGCGGAAGACTGGATCGCCTGGCCGAACTCTCTCTGCTGCCGGTCAAGAGACGTTTGTAACAGAAGCGACGTCATCCCCAGGACTCCGTTCAGCGGAGTGCGGATCTCATGGCTCATGGTGGCAAGGAAGTTTCCTTGCAGGCGCGTCGCCTCCTGTGCCGCCATCAGTGCGGACAGCAGTTCCGCATTTTTCGCCTGCAATTCCAGAGCCGTCGCTCTCTCCTGCTCCTCGCGCGTCTTTCGATTCTGAATATCCGTCAGAACCCCTTGATAGCGAACGGGGGATCCGTTCTGCGCCGGAAGGCGGGTGACAAGGAACGAGACCCACAATCGCGAACCGTCTTCCGCCTTCAAGAGTGCCTCTCCGGAGTGGACGCCGGTGGCATCCATCCCGGCCAGAAAGTCCAATCGGGACGCTTCGCCGCCCGCGCCGTTGCGATCAGAGTGGAAGTAGTGCGAATGATGGCTACCCACCACCCGTTGCGCGCGATAGCCGGTCATCCGATCCCAGGCCGGCGAGAGAAACGTCCAGTTCCCTTTCGCATCCAGTTCGAATGCGACCTCCCGCTCCCCGGCTAACTGATTCAGAGTGAGCATGCTCGCGACTTCCCGAGAGCGTGGCCGGGTATCGAGACTTCGCATCGCGCCCAGCAATCCGGTGAAACCGCGCGCCACGGCCTCATGCTGGCTGGTCCAGGCAATCTGGGCACGGATGAAATCCAGGCGCAAAAAACCCCACAATTTCCCATCGACCTCAATGGGTACCGCTATGGCGGAGCGAAGGCGGACGTCGCCCGCGGGGAGAGGCACGGCGACGGGATCTTCCGGGCCGGATCTCGCGCATTCGACAACGCGATCCTGCCGCAGTTCCTTGAACCAACTCACATTCCATTCCGCACCGAATGGCTGCGCGTGCGAATCCGAGGAACTCCGGCGTTCCCGGCGAAACTCGGCAACAAGGCTCGGATCGGACGGCGCGACGGATACCGGATTCGGGATCTCGTATACGCCTACCCGGTCAATCGAGGCAATTTCGGCTAGTTGTTTGAGCGCCCCGGGCAACGACTCCTCGAACGAAGCGGCACACAGCGTTCGCATCGCGCGGACGCAGCCCGAGGCAAATTCGAGGATTCGGCCGTCATTCTCCGGGTTCATAACGCGCATCCGCCAGCGAGCCGATCTCATGCGCGATGCGCATGGAGAGGATGGAACGAACTCTCGCGCACCGCCAGAATCCATCGGCGACCGCTCTCCGCCCGCCCAGTTTCCCCAAAAAGGAACGGAAACCGCGCATGAGCCGAAGCGGCCGACTCAAACTGAAAATATGAGATCAATTCTACTCTAATGCAAAACGGCTAGTACTTTCGAAGAAAACGTGCGACTCTCCGTCAACAAACAACGCGAGATCGCAGGGGCATTTCGCTCATTAGGGAACAATACTGAGAGGAAATGATTTTTAGGTTCAGTAGTTCTGGAACGTACCTATAGATCTCGTGTACCCCATTCGGTAGCGACGGGACCCCGCGGATTTCATGAATTTTCCGGTGTTCGCGCTGAATTATTCCGCCTTCCCAGACAGCCGGCATCAAAGCGTATGTACAATGGAATGCGTTGTGAACTCCATGCGAAGCCTCCTTTTGTTTTCTCTCGCCCTCTCCGTTCTGCTCGTGGGCTGCAAGCCTTCGGTGCCGGAGAATGTGGTTGCCGTGGTGAATGACAAGTCGATCACCAGGGAGGAATTGGCCAAGTTTTACAAAAGCAGTTTCCCGAACCAGCCGAGCGTCAAGGAGGACGATGAGATTCTGCGCCAGAAGCTGCAATTGCTGCGGGACATGATCGACAGCGAGATCATGATGCAGCGCGCGGAGAAGCAGGGGCTGATCGCGGTGGACGCGGATGTGGAAGCCAAGCTGAACGAATTTCGCGCACCCTATACGCAGGAAGAATTCCAGAAACAACTGGAGGCGCGCGGCTTTACCGTGGACGATCTCAAGACGCAGATTCGGCGGGATTTGAGCGTCCGCCGTTTGTTCAACAAGGAGATCACCTCGCGAGTCAACATCTCCGACCAGGACGTGAAGGAGTTTTACGAACAGAACAAGGCCGGCTTCAATCTTGCGGAGCCGCAATTTCACATTGCGCAGATACTGGTGACGCCTCGCGCGGACGACGAGGTACGAAACCTGAAGAACGATAACGCCACCGACGTTGAATCGGCGCGCCGCAAGATCCAGATGATCGATGCCCGCCTGAAGCAGGGCGAGGACTTCGCCATGCTCGCGCAGAATTACTCCGAGGACTCTTCCACGAACCAGAACGGGGGCGACATCGGCTTTATTCCGGAATCGGCCCTGGCCAACGCGAGCGCCGACCTCCGCCGGGTTGTAACCTCTCTCCAGCCGGGGCAGAATTCCGCGATCATCTCCACTCCGGAGGGCTTCCGCATTTTTCGCCTGATCTCCCGCGAACCCGCCGGACAGCGGGAACTCAATGATCCGCGGGTGCAGCAGAACATCCGCACTACGCTCGTGAATCGCAAAGATCAACTGCTGCAGGCCGCGTATTACGAAATCGCCCGGAATGAGGCGAAGGTGACGAATTACTACGCGGAAAAGGTGCTTGGAGAAACCACGCAGAAGCAGGAGTAGTCCGTCCCCGCGCCCGTTCGGTTTTCCGGAACTCGCGGGCGGAAGCGGCTCTCGAGCGAATTCCCACCCCGCCCGAGCGGATTCGATGCATTCTTTGCCGCGCACCCTGAAGTTTTCGCTACCGGTGTCGATAGACACCCATGAGCCGGTCTTCGCGCATTCTTCTTTCTCCGCCCGATGTCGGCGCCACCGAGCGGGAAGCGCTGCTTGCCGCCTTTGACAGCAACTGGATCTCCACGGTGGGGCCCGCGATCGAAGAGTTCGAGGCGGCGATGGCCGAGTTGGTCGGCCGGCCCTGTGTCGCGGTCGCGAGCGGCACGTCGGGCCTCCACCTGGCGTTGCGGCTGGCGGGCGTTGTACCGGGAGATGTGGTTCTGTGCCAGACGTTCACCTTCGCCGCCAGCGCGAATCCGATTCTTTATGAGAAAGCGGAGCCTTGCTTTCTCGACAGCGAGCCGCGCACCTGGAATCTGGATCCGAACGCGCTCGAAGATTCGCTGAAAACTCTGGCGCGTCGCGGCCAACGCCCGAAAGCGCTTATCGCCGTACACCTCTATGGCATGCCCGCCGAGATTCACTCCATCCGGGCGTTGTGCGACCGGCATGGCGTGGCGCTGATCGAGGATGCCGCGGAATCCTTAGGCTCTACCGTTTCAGGCGCTTCCGAGGGCGAGAACGGGGAGCAAACGGGACGCTTCGGCCTGGCGGGGATCTTTTCGTTTAACGGGAACAAGATCATCACGACGGCCGGCGGCGGAATGATCGCCGTCGATTCCCCGGCGAATGCCGCCCGCCTGCGCAAATGGAGCACGCAATCCAGGGAACCGACGAAGCACTACGAACACGCGGAACTCGGATTCAACTACCGGATGAGCAACCTGCTGGCAGCGCTTGGACCAGCGCAGCTCTCGCATCTCCCGGAAAAGATACGCCGCCGCCGCGAGATTTTTGACCGCTATCGCACAGCGCTCAGCGGCTTTCCAGGGATCTCGTTTCAGCCGGAGGCACCGGGCAATCGGTCAAACCGCTGGCTGAGCGCGCTCTATCTCGATCCGCGCAGGTGGGGCAACTGCCGCGATGCCCTTGCGTCCCGGCTCGCGGCGCGAGGGATCGAATCCCGGCCCCTATGGAAACCAATGCACCTTCAGCCGCTGTTTTGTGGCGCCCGGCATATTGGCGCGCCTCTCTCCGAAGCGCTGTTCATGGGCGGGCTTTGCCTGCCCAGTGGAAGCGCGCTGCGCAACGAGGAGCAGGACGAGATATGCGAAGAGATCGCGCAATTCCTCTCCGAGGCTCCGGCCGCCAATTCAGGGTGGGTAGGCCGGGGCGAATCGGTTTCTCCTTGCGACCGCGGCATTCCGGGCGCAGCGGCGGCCCTAAAGAGATCCCCCGCAACTTCCGATGACTATGACGGACGTCAACTGCCCCAACCCATCGGGCTGGACGGTTGCATTCCATTCGAACCCGCGCCGGGAGGAGAAACGCCATGGGCCGCTTCCGTCACTTCGCAATGAAGTACCGCCGGATTCTCCCGCGGATCGCTCTCAATGTTGCCGTAGTCGGTGTGAGCGGGGTGGTTGCATACCTTCTTCGATTTGATTTTCAAGTACCGCCGGAGTGGCTGCCCGGCGCAGTGTCGGCCTTGTTCTGTTGGATGACCGTGGAGCCAGTCACGCTGCATCTTGCCGGCTGGAACCGGATTGGCTGGAATCGCATCGCATTGCCCGATATCGGTTTGCTGGTTCGGGGAGTTTGCATTGCGGCCACGGCCTCCGCCGTCGTCATTCTGTCGCTGCATCGGGGAGCGGTGCCTCGATCCGTGTTCCTTCTCCAGGCGGCCCTGGTGCTGGTGTTCGCCGTCTCCGCGCGCGTGGCGGTGAGGCTGGCAGTGGAACGGAGAGACCGCGGCCCGTCCGCCTTGCCGCTGCGACGCGCGCTCATTTATGGCGCCGGATCAGCCGGACAGGCGCTCTTGCGGGAACTCCAAAGAAAGCCGCGGATCGGATATCGTCCAGTGGGATTCGTCGACGACAACGAATCGCTCCACGGGCAGATCGTGCATGGCCTTCCTGTCCTCGGCAGCGGGCCGGGGCTGAGCCGGATTGTCGCCGCGCACACAGCGGATGAGATCCTGATCGCGATCCCCTCGGTTGGCGGCCAGCGTCTAGCGGAAATCGTTACCTACTGCGACCAGGCCGGACGCCCTTGCAAGACGATCCCCTCGGTGGAAGAACTGATTCGCAAACCGGAGCGGGTAACCGACCTTCGGCGGGTGAATCTCGAAGAACTGCTGGGGAGAGAACCGGTAAAGCTGGATCTTGGAGCGATCTCCCGCGAAGTCGCGGGGCGCGTTGTGATGGTGACGGGAGCGGCGGGTTCGATCGGCTCTGAAATCTGCCGCCAGTTGGCTTCGTTTCGTCCGTGTCGTATCGTGGCGTTGGACATCGCCGAAACGCCGCTCTTCCATCTCGAGAACGAGTTCCTCGAGCGCTATGCCTCGTGCCCCCTCCTGCCAACCATCGGAGATGTGCGCGAGGAAGCGAGCATGCTGCGGCTGATGCGCGAAAACAGGGTGGAAATCGTGTTTCACGCGGCCGCGTATAAGCACGTACCCATGATGGAGCGCCACCACTCCGCGGCGATTGACAACAATATCTTCGGCACTCTGGCGCTGGTAAACGCGTCGGAGCGGGCGGGCATCCGGCGATTTGTGATGATCTCGACGGACAAAGCCGTGCGTCCGTCGAGCGTGATGGGCGCAACCAAGCGTCTGGCGGAGCTGATCGTAAAATCCCGGTCGGGTGGCGACACGCGGTTCGTCTCGGTCCGCTTCGGCAATGTACTGGGCAGCAACGGGAGCGTCGTGCCGATTTTTGAGCGGCAGATCCGCAATGGCGGTCCGGTCACGGTCACGCACCCGGAGATGCGGCGTTACTTCATGACGATCCCGGAAGCCTCGCAACTCGTTCTGCAGGCTATGGCGCTAGGCACTTCGGACGAGATCTTCGTGCTCGACATGGGCAGCCCGGTTCGCATCGGAGACCTCGCGCGCAGCCTGATCGCGCTCCACGGAAAAACACCGGGGCGAGACATCGCGCTCGAATACACCGGGCTTCGCCCCGGGGAGAAGCTCTTCGAGGAACTCTATCTTAGCGATGAGAACCTGATTCGAACCGTCCATGAGAAGATCCTCGTCCTGAGAGGAGACCCCGTGGATCGTGCGTGGGTGGAGAAATGGCTGGCGGTGTTGCGCAAGCATTCCCCGGCGGAAGGGAGTGAGGCGCGAGAGATCCTGCGAGACATATTGCCGGATTATACGCCGGCAACCGTTTGCGAGGCATCGCGAAATCGATCGGATGGAGCATCTTCTGAGACCGAACTGCCCATCGGCGTGGGAAGCGCTCATTGCGCTGACACCCCTCAGGCGGGCGGCGCCAGGACAAATCTCGATGCGTGGGAAGTGGCATGACGACACTAAGCCGCACTAAGCCGAGCCATAGACGCGGATAGCCCGCCGCAGTTGGATGGCGCCAGGACGAATGTTGACGACTGGGAAGCGGCGTGGCAGCGCAAAGTCGCGATGCGGACGCGGACAGGCCTCCACGGACGGATGGCGACAGGACGTATCTTGATGCGTGGGAATTGGCGTGAGGAGTCAAATCAGCTTGGAGAAAGCGGACACTTCGATCCCGGTGAATTCTTCCTGGTGGCTTGGCCTGCTGGTATTGCTCGCACTCATCGCCCTGCCCACCGGCTACGATGCTCTGTTTCTGCCGTGGTTCTGCGTTGAGTTCGCGGGCACCGGGCTGCTGCTCTGGCTGTGGTGGCAGGGGGAAACGGCCGCGGCCTTCCGCGCGTGGCGCATAGCGGCTCCGCTGTCCGTATGGCTTTGTTCCTCCATGGCAATAGCCGCTCTTCAGCTCGCAAGCGGCTTCACGGAATCTCGCTTCGACACCTTCCGTCAGATGCATTTCTTCGCTGGCGGCCTGTTCCTCATCCCTCTGGCCGCACGCGCGTTCCCAGCATTGAAGGCGAGCGTGTTCCAAAACTGGACGGCATTGGCCGCCAGCGCCCTGCTCGCCGTATCGCTGTTGAGCGGCTCGCTCGCGCTGTTGCAGCCAAATCCGGCCGGGAGCGCCATAGACTGGTGGCCTTTCATCTATCGAAATCACTACGCGGCTTTCGTCTTGCTTCTGCTGCCGCCGCTGTGCTGGCACGCGTTCGCCCAAGCCAAATTCCACTGGGGCGCTGCGGTTGGCGTTGTGGCTGGGATCGCCGGGGTCGTTGGCTCGGCATCCCGGAGCGGCATCGCCCTCCTTGCGCTCACTTTGGGCATGCTTGGGCTCCTGATCTGGCTTCAATCGCAGCGGGCGAAACGACGCTATGTGCTTGCCGCAACGCTTGGGATTGCCGCAATGGGAGCCCTCCTCGCGAATTCCGATGGAATCTCATGGCGACTCCAGCACGGCGGATCCATGCTGGAAGGCCGCCTCGACTATTGGCAGGCTACCTTTCGCATGATCGCGGAGCGGCCCTTGCTCGGATGGGGATTCGGAACCTGGCCGGATGTCTACCCGCAGTTTCTCATTCGCGATGCGGGAATTCCCGTCAATCGAGCCCACAGCGACTGGCTGGAATTCTTCGCGGAGGGTGGATTCCTCCCTGTGCTGGCGCTGGGCGTTCTGGGTGCGCGCAGCCTGTGGCTGGCGTTCCGGCATCCGTGGTCCATGGGTGTACCCGCGGTCTTGCTGCTTGCGATGGCGGACTATCCATTGCGGCTGCCGATTCTGCTGCTGGCCATAGTAGCCGTCTACGTAACGGCGGAGTTCACGGAACGCCGTACCGCAGGCACCGCAATCAGGAGTCGCGATGCTTGAAATGAGTTTCGCCGCGAGCCTTCCCATTCGGGCCATCCTGCCATTGTGGTGGCCGTCGTCACGAGACTTTGCTCCTGCGCGCCCAGCGCTTAGGTATCTCACCCATTTCCGTGAACAGTCGTGCCGAGGTTAGGCTCTCGAGGAACGAGAAGCGTGGCATTGGGAGGCGTTTCCCCTCTCCTAAACTCCGCTCCCGCCCGCTGCGGGGCAAGAATAGCCGCTCACCGCATGACATTGGTAGCCGTTCGCAGCGAGCCTGGGGAGCGGGATCTCTCATCTCCGCTCCGCCGATACTTCCAGCGTGTAAGTAAGGCTCGCCCTTAGCGGCCATACCCAGCGGGAGCGCGTTGCACTGCCAAGACTGGCTCCGCGCCGCCAGGGAGGCAAGGGATTCGAAGCACGGTAAGGGCGGAAGAAGCCCTATTCCAGGCCGACCCCGCCGGCGGAGATGCTTGCCAATTGAGACTCGCCATCCAGTTCGGGCATCGTCTCCATCATCTTGAGCACTTTTCGCCGGTAGGCCGCGCGACGGTTGTAAATCTTCAACTTTTCCGCAACGGATTTTCCGGAATAGCGAGGTGCGAACTGGAGACGTTGAGCGACGAAGTGGATGCCCTGACGAAACGAGCTGAATCGCTTTCGCCCGTTCGCCCAGCCAAACAAATTGTTGTTGCGGGCAGCCCGGCCGCATCCCGTTTCAAGCACGGCCAAAACCGGAAGCAGGCGGTAGTCGAACTTGTTCAGTTCCGCCGCCTGCACAAAGTCCCGCGCTAGTCCGGTGATTTCGCAAGAATGGCTTTCCAGAAAAGATTCCACCGCTTCGGCGCGATCAAGGCTGCGCGAATCCGCATCGACGAGTAGGTTGCAGGACTGGCCGCCGACAGCGCTGAACTCGCCGTGAATGGACTTAGCCGCTCGGGAGGTCGTCCCCACGGGGCTCCCTTGCTCTTGGACGATGCCGTCACCGGCAGGCCATGCCAATCCGCAAAGGGTCACGCTGAGGGCGCCAGCCGCGACGCTCTTCCAAAGTAGACGGCAAAATGGCACCCCGCTAGTCTACCAATTTCCGACTCTACGGATGGGGTCCGCGACAAGTCCCGCTCCAAGCCGCAATCCGGGTGGCGGGTTGAAATGCCGGTCGAAATCTGAGCAAGGGTGCAAGCCTTGCCAGCGCCACCCGCGGGTTCCGTGCGCCTACTGCTCAAAAAGATTCGCAATTCCACCCAGCACCGAACCTTCTCCGGTGCGCTTTCCGCCGGCCGACGGGGCATTTGCGAGGATGCGGTCCGCCAGCCGCGAGAAAGGCATGCTCTGTAAATAGACGGTCCCCACGCCGCTAAGTGTCGCCAGGAATAACCCTTCGCCGCCGAAGAACATGGATTTCAGATTGCCCGCCCGTTGAATGCTGTAGGCAATGGAGGGCGTGAACGCCACGATGCAACCGGTATCCACGCGAATGGTTTCGCCCCGCAACTCTTTGCGAATCACCGTACCGCCCGCCTGGATCATCGCCAACCCATCCCCGCGCAATCGCTGGAGGATGAATCCCTCGCCGCCGAAGAGCCCGGCACCGAAGCGCTGAGCGAATGCCACGCTAATCTGGGTGCCTAGCGCCGCACAAAGAAAGGCATCCTTCTGGCAGATCAGTTCGTGGCCGATCTGTGCCATGTCGATGGGGATGATTTTTCCCGGAAAGGGGGCCGCAAACGCCACCCTCCGTTTGCCCTGCCCGCGGTTGGTAAAGTGGGTCATAAAGATGGACTCTTTGGTAAGCATCCGCTTTCCCACCTGCATGAGCTTGTCCATGAGCCCGGCGTTGGGGTTCGAACCATCTCCCATCTTGGTTTCGAACGAGATGAAATCGTCCATATAGTTCATGGTGCCTGCTTCGGCCACCACGGTTTCCCCCGGATCGAGTTCGACCTCAACCAGTTGCAGGTCGTCTCCGATGATCCGGTAATCCACTTGATGACAGTACATGTTTATTTACCTCCGGCCCTTTCACTCTGGCCGCGCTCCGAAGAACGCGGCGCTGCCCTCGCCTAAGCCCAAAGCCAAACGCATTTCCTCATCGGAAATACTACGCTTCTGCTTGCGTTTTGTAAGCGGTAACCGGACCGGTCCCTAAAGTATGGCGGAGAATACCCTGCTAATGGGTCATTTGGAAGACGCGCCGGGCAAACAGGTCTGCCTCAAGGTAGCAATTGGCCGCCAAATTGGGTGCGATGCCGAGACACTCACACCTCCGCTCCAATTCTTCGCTACCCAGGGAGGAGTAGTGACGCGCCAGATAGGCGGTATCGCACATCCAGGGATTCGCGCTCTCGTCGAGTAGCAGCACCGCGCGCACATCGGAAGGCAGTTCCAAAGACTGCAAGATCTCCCGCAAAGGCTTATCCAGCACGGCGTCCAGAACGGAGAAGAGCCCCACAAGAAAGAGATCCGCGGCACGGGAATAGAGTTTGGAGGATTCGGCCAGCAGCTCACAGAAACGCGCTCGCAGCAGCGATTCCACAACCAACTCGTGGGGCTTGTCGGAGGCCAGAAAGGGTACCACCGCAAGCAGCACCCACTTCCTCATGTTTTCCGCACCCAGCAAAGCGAAGGCATGGCGAAGTGACCGCACTTCGGTCGACCAGGAGAATTGCGCGGAGTTGAGGAACCGAAAGAAGAGCCAGGAGAGGGAGAGATCTTGCCGCATTAGCTTCTCCAGGCGCTCAAAATCCATCTCGGCCGCGCTCACCTCCGCCAGAATCATCAGGTGATGGCTGCGCGAGCCTTTCAGGCGCTGGGCACGAAGAAGATTGGGCTTCGCAAAAAAGTAACCTTGAAAAAATTGGCACCCAAGTTGTTTTGCTTCCTGAAAATCCTCGTAGGTCTCTACTTTCTCCGCGATGATCGGCACCCGCCATGCACGGGCCGCGCCGCAGATCTCCGCCCGCTGCGCGGAATCGAGGGCAAGGAAATCCACCTTGGCAAAATCCACACTGTTGCGAAGCGGTTCCAACTGCGGAACACAGACAATGTCGTCGAGCGCCAGGGAGAATCCCGCGCCGCGCAGACTGCCACAATGCTGCAGCAGGGCGTCGTCACGGGCGACATCTTCGAGGATCTCCAGCACGAGCTGGCGCGGATTCAGCAAGGTGACCCGCTCGTCGTCGAGGACTTCGGAACCCACATTCAGAAAGAGCATTTTGGATCCGCCAACGGTCTCTCTGCCCAGCAGGAAGAAGGCACTCGAAATCACGCTCAACGTGGCAAAAGTCGCATCGGCGAAATTCGCCCGCGGCTCTAATCCTCCGCGGTAGAGCAGTTCGTAGCCGAGGACTTGCAGGGATGCATCGAATATGGGCTGGCGGGCCAGATAGCTGATCTCCGTCGGCAGTGCCAAGGCACCGGCATCACCGGCACTCGTCCAGATTGTGTCCAGTTCGGTTTGGCCCATCTTCTCCCCTGCCCGCGGCAGCCGCACGCCGCACGATCAACAAGAACCGGGAGATGCAGCTCATCCACACGGAGATCTTGCGACGCACAGCGGGTCCGCTCAAGAGACTCATCGACCCATGGCAACGCGAAAAACAGCGTGCGAATACCTGATTTCGGCCTAAGGGATTTTCGGCGGGGAGGGCTGGCCCGGTGGCTGTTGCCGCCCGTGGGTAGCATGGGACGAACCATCGCTCCAAAACAGAGCGTACTTCTCATTCAGGCAGGTGTGGAAGTTCACGCTCTCAAAGAATTCCAGTTCCGCCGTTACCGTGAGAATTTCGGCAATCTCACGCCTCCGCGCCTCCGCGACCGCTTCGAGCACCAGCCCGCGCCCCAGGCCGCGCCGTCGAGCACCCTCTTTCACCACCAGGCTGCGGACTTCGGCAATCTTCCGGCTGTAAATCTCCAGGCAGCAGCAGCCCACGATCTCACCATCGATCTCCGCCACCCAGAAAGTGGGCAGGAGCGCCTCCACTTCTTCCCGGCTTCGCTCCAGCAGATGATCGCTGTGAGTTTGAATCAAATCCAGGATTGCCGGAATATCTTCAGGGCGCGCGCTGCGAATCATGCCGAATTGCAGAATAGCAGGGCCGGGCGGGATTCCGAAACCCTTCCCGCCGGTCCCCTCCTCACCGCCCGCAAACGGCGGACGGCGAGCTTTCGGTGAACAAATCTCGCATCCATAGCCAAAGGACCCGAAACCGATGTTACGGTCTTCACGTCCCATGGCCATCGCGCGCCAAGGCTTACGTTCCGTATGCCGCGGAAACGGTGCACGATGTCATTTGGTAAATGAGGCCCGTATCGTGCCGTACACTCGAAATTTCTACACGGTTCGCGATTTGGCGAGGCCGCAACATCGATTTGTTTTGAATCGCTTAGCGGCTGGCTCTCATCGTGCAGAGTAACGGCGGTGGCGGCCAGCGACACTTTGGAACGCTTCCGCCCTGAGGAATCCATGTTCGAACCCGAATCCAGCACGCTACGGGAGGTTTCCGCGAAGCCGGTTCCGCGACGGTGGCGTCGTCCGGCGGCCGGGGTACTTGTGCTCGCCGGCGCCTTTGCGAGCGGCTTGTGGCTGGGGTACCGGCCGGCAAGCCCGGATCCGGCACCCGCGCCACGCTCCTCGGCCATTGCTACGCTGTTTGCCAGCCCGGTCCGCCAGGCAGGAAGCACTGAAAGCCCCGTGCATCCCCAGCCTATCCCGCCACCCAGCCGCACATTGCGGGTACGCTCTACTTCGAGAGTATCCAGCGGGAATGCGCGAGCCGGGGAATCTGTCCTTTTCGTCACCGAACATTCGATGCGGACGCGCACCGGTGAACATGTACCGGCGGGTGCGCTTGTCGAAGGAGTCGTCGCCAGAGCACGACCATCCTCGACGAAGAAACCTGGCAGTCTCGTCATTGAAATCCGGGCGCTGCACGTCGGGAGCCAGGCCATCCCGCTCCACGCTCTGCCCTATATTCCGCAAAGTAAGAAGGGCGACGCCGGTATCACCGCGGACAAACCCGCGAACGAAGCAGATATCCACGCCCTTGGCATTCGAAATCAATTAAAGCCGAACCCGGAAGCGGTGATGCCCAGGGAAGCGGTGATCGAATTTCAGTTGGTCGAGGCGGATTCGAGTGAGAATCCGCTTCAGCACGTCCCGGAGCCGGTTTGCCCATTGCCAGCGATCGAGATTCCCCGGGAAAAGACCCCGCCCAGCCCGGTGTTGCGCCTTCCCGTTCCCGATGCAAAACCCCCTGCCACGGCGCGACGACCACGCATCGCGATAGAGCGCGGCTAGAAGTCAGCAGTACTATCCTTTAGTACTCTTTACTGCCCAATTTTCTTAACCTGCGTGATTCGAACTCCGCTGAGAGTGCATTCTCGACACGTTAGAACTGTAAACCGTTTAGAATCAATTGTAACTTTTCTCGATTCCGTCGGAGTGATTATCTCGATGGAGATAGGGTATTTCCGCTAGGTTTGGGTACTGAAAGTACTTGACTCTCATTACGGCTAAACCTTAGACTCAGATGAGCGCTAAACCTGGGAAACTAGTATCTGGCTTTCGGGGCAGCGTGAATTTTGGAGGTAACAATGAGGCTCTTTCTGGCAACTCTCCTGGCTGGAATCGGGTTGCAAGCCGCAACGATCACGCTAGGACCCGTAACGTCATCCGGTGGATACGACCCCGGAGATCAGACATCGTACGTTTCCAACATTTTGCTGCCGCAGTTCAATTCCGCACTCGGCACGCTAACCGGTGTTCAAATCACCGTCGACACACAAATCAACCGATCTGGATCGATGACCAACAACGGCTCGACTGCCGCAGATCTCTCGTATTTCTACGGAGCCACGCAGATCAGCATCTCCGGCGAAGGCGTCAGCCATACGCAGTCGGCAAGTGGTGCATTCACGGCTGGCGAGTCCTTCTCCGGTGTTGCCGCCAGTGGCGGAACCGTCAATATTGCATCGCTCCAGGAATACGATCTCGGTAATCTCTTTAACGCAGGCAACCTCTCCGCCTTCATCGGCTCCGGGTCAGTCAGCTACGCTGTGAATGCGGTTTCGAACCTTTTCACGAGCTGCGGCAGCGGGAACTGCGCGACGAATATCATCACGCGGATGGGCGGCCAGATGACCGTGACGTACACCTATGAACCGGATACGAATGAAGTTCCCGAACCGGCCTCCTTCGCGATGGTCGGCCTGGGCGTTCTTGCACTGGGGATGATCGGACGCCGGCGTTCCTCGGCTTCGAAGTCCTAGACTCGCCGACGTTTCGTTTCTCTTATGAAAGGCCTCTGGGTCAGCCCAGGGGCCTTTCTTGTGTTCCGGGCGATTCTCTCGCGGCCGGTCGCCCCGGAGAACTTCGGCCCTGTCGGCGTATTTCTCCGAATCGAAGGCGGATCCCCACACCTCCGTTCCGGCGAGAGATCCGTTGCCGCGAACGCATCCGCAACGGTTTCGCGTGCTTGCTTCGGCCTGCCCTCTCCCCGCCTCTTCCACCCAGGTGATCCGAACCGTCCCGATGGAGAATACCCTCTCCGTCAGGAACGGAATCAAATCGGTACCAAGTGCGACGCGCGGAGTGTATCGCCCCGGATAACCCAAGCCTTCCTGAGCTTTCTTCACACGGGGAGGCGCGGGCGCGATGCCGCTCCCCTTCGCGAGCGGCCGCGATGAATCTCGCGGCCACGCGGAACACGAAAGATCTAGACGAAACAGTGCCTTTTCATGTCGAATCAATCAAACATTATCACGAGCACACGTGATCTTAATGTATCATCTGTATCTGGCATGAGCGATTTCCGGGCTCGCTTCCAACGCTAGTACTTCTTTTGGAATTCGGAAGGTACAGGGATCAAGTGTAAATTCATGTCTTGACACATTCTCAGATTACCCGCATGCTAGTACCAGGCGTACGGGTGAACGGAACAAGTCTGTGACAGGAGAGAGCCATCCCCTCTGTCCCGGAGGAGCGCCATTCACATCTGCGGATTTCACCGGATTCCAAGAGATCACCGGGCTCCGAGAGGATCGTATGGATAAACTGAGAGCTTTTGTAAAAGATGAATCTGGTCAGGACCTTGTCGAGTATGCAATGCTGCTGGCGCTGATTACGCTTGCTGCGTTGGCGGGTGTAGGTGGGTTCGGTGGCAATGCGGGCACGCTGTGGTCCAACCTTGCAAACGCAACCGCCGGCTACCTGGGTTCCTAGACGCTTGCAATGAGGCGAAGTTCCTGCGAGGCAGACGCAGACAGCCCATGTGGCGCGAAAACCGCGCGTTCCAGATCCCGATAAGTTCCTGGCTCCCCTGGGCCAAACAGATTGATCGCAAATGGCGATTCCTTTAAGCCGCACCGGACGGGACCCGGATGCGGCTTTTTTTCGATTCCCGGCTTCAGGGAAGCTCTTTCACGGCCAAGCGGCGAAATTCCATATAGAAACCTTCGGCCTCGATGCCCAAATACCCCTGCGTTACCGGAGGTCTCTCCCAGCGGCTCTGCACCCCGCCGTTCACCCAAAGCTCAATCCACCCCTCGGTCGCGGTGATTTCGAACGTATTCCATTCGCCCACCGGAGCCATCCGGTTGCCCTTCATCTGGTCTCGCAGATTGGTGCGGTTTCTCTCGCCGGCTTTCGGGAAATCGCCGAATAGCCATCCGCCCGCCTCCCCTGTCTGTGCCTGGTAGAACTGGCTGCCATCGGCATTCGCCCAAAAATAAAGCCCGCCATTGTAACGCGGCGTCCCTTCCCGCTTCCGGAATCGCCATTCGGCGTGCAAGAGGAAGTTTCGGAAGCGCTTCCCATCAAAACGAAGCCATTCGTGCCCGCCGGTGCCATCAATCACGAGAAGGCCATCGCGCACGGACCATTGTTCCTTCGCCTCTAACGGTGCGGTTGGCGGAATCGGGACCTTCGTCCAGCCCGGCAGCCCGGGCTTGGGCATCAGATTGATCCATCCATCGGGATTCTGTTCGAACGCACCGCGCGATGCAGACTGGCCGTCCACGGAAACCGATACGCCCAGCACCGCGAGAACCAATAAGATTGCGGAAATCCATTTCATGACGCACTCCCACCCGCCCGCCCGGCGGACGCTTCAATTGGAATCCTCAGTCTATCGGGAAAGCTCGCCGCGCAGCTTCTCCCAGTCCGCAATCTCCCCAAATTTCAGGCACTTGCGAGCCGGATCGATGTTGCGAAGGAGACCGGTGAGCACGGCGCCCGGCCCCACCTCGACAAACTGCTCCACGCCTTCGTCCACCAGCCGGAACATGCTCTCCACCCACCGGACGCGATTGGGGACCTGATCCACCAATCGGTTTCGTACCTCAGCGCCGTCCTGGACGATCGCAGCCTCCACATTGTTCACGAGCGGGACCCCCAGGTCACGGAAACGGAGCGCCTCCAGATCCGCTTGCAGGCGGGATTGCGCCGGAGCCATGAGCGCGCAGTGGAAGGGCGCGCTCACGGGCAGCATCACAACGCGTTTGGCACCCGCCGTCCGGGCCAGTTCGCCGGCTCTTTCAACGGCCGCCCGATCCCCGGCAATGACGGTCTGGTCGGGTGAGTTCTCATTCGCGACGCTCACCACTTCTCCTTGGGCGGCTTGCTCGCAAATCGATTCGATCTTGTCGATGGGCAATTTGAGAATCGCCGCCATCGCACCCTTCCCCGCGGGGACCGCTTCCTGCATATAGCGGCCGCGATTTCTCACGGTGCGCACCGCATCGGCGAAGGATAGGCCGCCCGCAGCCACTATGGCGCTGTACTCGCCAAGGCTGTGCCCCGCCACGAAATCCGGTTTCAGCCCCTCCGCTTCCAGAAAGCGATACGCCGCCACGGAAGCCGTCAGGATGGCCGGTTGGGTGTGCTCGGTGAGGGTGAGCGTTTCCATCGGACCTTCCAGGATCAGATGCGAAAGCGGGAAACCGAGAGCGTCATCGGCTTCGGTGAAGAGATCGCGGGCGGGAGGGAAATTCTCCACCAGGGTGCGGGCCATGCCTACCGCTTGCGAGCCCTGACCTGGGAAGAGAAATGTGGTGACTGCCAATGTGCGGCTCCTCTCAAAAGGATCTATTGTACGTCTCCCTGAAAACCGCCGTCGAGATACCGGTTCGGATGTCCGGTTCGGACGGAAGCTCACCAGTGACGTCGGTGGTGTTCTTTTTCTGGAATGGGATCAAAAAACTCTTGAAATTTCTGAGAATCAGGTTACAATTTGAGAGGTTTGTCCGGAATTGCCCGACGGCGAACGTCTCTGTTCCGGTCGGTGCATGCTTGGCAAGCACTTTGGCTCACTGGATGTATTTTGGCCGCGAAGACCGTTTGGAATTGGATCCATCCGCGTTCGCATTCGACCACGGAAACAATACCCTGAGCCGAATCTTTTCTCTAGTTCCCGTTACCAATTTGATTCCTGATTGCGCAGGCTTGCGCCTGCCGAACGGATAAGGATCGGCAGCGATTTTCCGGCTGCATCGACGCCGCCGGAGAAGGGACCCGCGGCCCAAACACAGGCCGTGGCGGATTGCAACCGGAAATCTGCACGTTTGTGTGAATTTCCTGAACCCTGGACGGCAAAAAATCGTCCATTCGCATGGAGGTAAACCGAGATGATCTCGACTTTGGAACAACCAGTCGAAAAGAAACAGGTCATCCAGGAAGTTGACGGCGAGGTCTACTGTCCGTTCTGCACGAGAACGGTAAAGGCCACGCTGCTCGTCGCCGGCAAGAGAGCCAAGTCCAAGCCTGGACAAAAGTGCCCGCGTTGCAGCGCTTCTTTGGATGCTGGTTATGTCATTGGCGCCCGTCGCGCGGCGTAAGAACGCTCGCACAGCGCCGCACTCACCGCTTTTCCGCACTTCTCTTAAGCGGACCGTTCGCAAATCCCCGAACGTCCGATACGATAAGGTTAAGACAACATATTGATGGCCTCCTGGCGATTCGCTTCGAGGCCAGCTTCTCATGTGGCGCTGTGCCGTCGGCGTTGCCGACGTTGGCGGTGCGCATGCGCCACAGCCTAACGCGTAACTACGAGGAAGTCTCCGGCGCACGCAGTCCCGGCTTTCTCCGCATCGAAGCGATTGGATTGAATTAATGGAAACGCCTCCCCGTCCGACGACCCCGAAAAGGAAGCAGGCCAAGCCTTCGGCGGCTCACGCGCCTCGAATCGCCCGGCCGGCCAAGTGTGCGATCTGCGGCGCGGAAGTGGCCCCGATTTCGAGCGAACCGTTGTGCTGGGTATGCCGCCGCCTGAAGGTCTCCGCCTGGAGCGAGAACACGGATTCCCAGATGTTTGCTCCGGAGTAGCGACTTTCGGGGATCCGGACGCCGCCTTCAGATGTGTGTGTGAGCGATGCGGCTTCCGATTCCGCTAGCGACGGCCCTCTCGTAGATCCACCCCGCGACGGCCACATCCTCGGTCCCAAGGCCGAGCGACTTGAAGATCGTCAGTTCTTCCGGGGAGGTCCGGCCCGCTCTGTTGCCGTTGAGGAGTTCGGACAGCTCGCAGACCTGCGTCGCCGGCCATTCGATGCCTCCATAGGCAAGCAGCAGGTCACCCGCCTCTTCTTCCGCCTGCTCGCGGGAATCCAGCGCTATTAAATTGGCGCGCCGCACTGTTTCCGCGCTCAACTCCCGGCGATCGGGCGCGTTGGAACCCATGGCGTTGATATGCACGCCGTTCTCAAACGCCGAATCCGCCACCACCGGATCTTGCGAATACGTAGCGGTAATGACGATGTCGGCCCCTTCCACCGCCTCTTCCGGCGTGCTCACGGCCTTCACGTTGCCCGAATCGTACTCCCGAAACTCCTCCACGAAGCGCAGACGATTCTCCGCGCGCCGCGAGAACACGCGCACTTCGTGGACATTGCGCACGGAGCATACCGCGTGCAACTGGCTCTTGGCCTGAAAACCGGAGCCAATTAGGCCCACGCTAGACGCGCCGACAGGCGCCAGCAAATCCGTCGCAACGCCGCTCGCCGCGCCCGTACGGATTTTGCCCAATTCGTTCGCCTCCATCACGGCCAGAGGCGTGGAATCCGACGCACGGTAAAGGAGGAAAAGAAAGTGCGGGCCGTGCCGGGGATGGGTGACGTAGGTCTTGGTGCCGAAATAGCGCTCGTTGGCCCCGCCCATCTCGTGGAGAACCGCCCCGGACGGAAGGCCCATCCTCCTTCGGGGCAGATTCCGCGCCGCGCCGGAAGCCAGATCCAGAAACGACTGCCGCACCAGTTCGATGGCCGTATGCATCGGCAGCAATTGCTTCACCTCACGTTCTGAAAGAAACAGCATTCCTTCCCCCTTCGGCGGAACTCACCCGCTTCGCCGCATTGCCCGATCCATAGAATATCCCTTCCTGGCAGCCGGTGGGGCGGCGAGGCCATTCAACCGCGTGGGGCGATATACTCACAAAATAATGCAGATTCAGGTTCCATCGGATCCATATGATGTCGTGGTGGTGGGCTCCGGAGCCACCGGAGGCTGGGCGGCGAAAAAACTCACGGAAGCCGGCATGAAGGTGTGCCTGCTCGAGGCGGGAAAGAAGATCACGAAGAAGGACTACACTGAGCACGTCAATAGCTGGCAGTTGCCGTATCTAGGGATGTCTCCCAAGGTGAAGGAAACACGGCCCATTCAGGGCAATTGTTACGCCTGCACCGAGTACAACTACGAATGGTTCGTCAACGATCTCGAAAACCCCTACACGCAGGAGAAACCGTTCAGTTGGATCCGCCAGAGGGTTCTCGGCGGCCGCAGCCTGAGTTGGGGGCGGCAGAGCTACCGCATGGGACCACTGGACTTCAAGGCGGCCAGCCATGACGGGTATGGCGAAGACTGGCCCGTGAGCTATGAAGAAATGGTGCCCTACTTCGAGGAAGTGGAGAAGTACGTTGGTATCAGCGGGCGCGCCGAGGGCTTGAAATCCTTGCCCGACAGCGTCTTCATGCCGCCCATGGCGATGACCTGCGGCGAAGAGCACTTGCGCGATCAGGTGAAGGCGAAGATGGGCCGCACGATCACGATCGGACGGATCGCCATTCTTACGCGGAATCACCGAGATCGTCAGGCCTGCCACTACTGCGGCCCTTGCGAGCGCGGCTGCATCACGACTTCCTATTTTTCCAGCCCGTATACAACGATCAAAGACGCCCAGGATACCGGCCGGTTTACTCTGTTGTGCGATGCGGTGGCCAGCCACCTGATTTTGAAAGACGGCAAGGCAACGGGCGTAGCGTATCTGGATCGCGAAACAAGAACACCGCGAGAGGTGAAGGCCAGGATCGTGGTGCTCTGCGCCTCGACGCTCGAATCCACCCGCATCCTGATGAACTCGAAGGGATTCAATTCGAGCGGCGCTCTCGGCCACTACCTGATGGACCACATTTATCAGGGCGGCGCGGGAGGCATTCTCCCGATCGCCGAAGCAAAGCCCTGGGCCGGGATGCCAAAGCGCCCGAATGGCATCTATGTGCCCCGTTTCCGCAACGTGGACCGCTCCCATACCAACGGGATGATCCGCGGGTACGGGTATCAGGGCGGCGCCTCGCCCACGTTTTCCATGGGTGCTCCGGGTTTCGGCAAGAGTTACAAGGAAGCGGTCCGCAACGGGGAATGGACCGCCAGTCTCGGGGTTTGGGCCGAATGCCTTCCCCGGTACGAGAATCGGGTGGTGCTCGACAAAGACCATGTGGACGCTTGGGGTATTCCTACGCTGAGCGTCCGGATGAATTGGAGCGACAACGAACTTGCCCTGTGGAACGATGCGAAACAGGAAGCTGCCGCCATGCTGGAAGCGGCGGGCGCCAGGGATATCCGCATCACCGGCAAGGAGCCTTCCGTACCAGGCCACTGCATCCACGAATGCGGCACGGCACGCATGGGGGAAAACCCGAAGAAGAGCGTCCTCAACAAGTGGAACCAGAGCTGGGACGTCGATAACGTGTTCGTCACGGACGGAGCGGCGTGGGTGAGCCAGGGTTGCGCTAACCCGACACTCACGATGATGGCGATCACCGTCCGTGCTTGCGATTACATTGCGCGGGAGTATTCAAAGAAAGTCGCGAAGGCGTAGCCGACGCTACCGCACAGTGACCTTTGCGGAAAACTGGGTGGGGCTTCCCGCGACGTCCGCCACGACTTCATACGTGCCCGGAGCGAGCGCCGGCACCGCCACATTGATCTGGTTGAGACCCGCTCCGGTAAGCCCGGCAAAGCGGATCTGCGCGGCCTGTCCGCCAATCGTCACGGAGAGGTTCGGCTGGGATACGAGAGTGGCCACCCCGGCAAACACCTCGCCGGCAGGCACGTCCGGCATCGTGGGGCCGAAGCCGGTACCGTAGATCGCGAGCACCTCGCCTACACCCGCCGGTCGCGCCCCATAGGGCGCGACGCCGCCCGGATCTCCGACAGGAGTTCCGTCGGGGTGCAGCGCGGCCACACCGCCCGCGGAATCGAACATGAAGAATCCGGGAGATTCCCGACTGAAGAAGACGTATGCCGTATCGGTTCCGGCAGCGGAGCGGAGTTCCACCGGAACCCAGCCCGAGGCCAGATCGGAGGGAGCCTGGAAGTTTACCTGGCCCGGCCCGATAAACTGAACCGCCGCGGATTTTCCGTCTACAAGAACCTGCACGCCATCCAGACTCCGCGGCATACGGTTACCTTGAAAATCCGACGCCCGCCACGTCCGAGTGGACGTGGCCAAGTTCGACCCGAAAATGCTCATCCAGGCTCCCGATGCCATTCCCGGCTGAAAACTGGCCGCATTCACGACGCCGCCGGATGAAATCCGCGGACCGGAAGCCCCAGCGCTTCGAACAACGAATCGCACCGGGACCGAGCCGGGGTTGCAGACAACCGTTCCGCAATCAAGCAGCAGTTCCGCATCGTAGATGCCGGCGGCGAGACCCTGAGCATTCGCGCCCAACGTAATCCGCCAAGTGCCCCCCTGTAGCGATGTACCCGCCGACAGCCACGACGCGTTGGAGGCCGAAGCGGTAAGGCTCGCAACCGTCGGGGCGCTTCGCAATTGCAGCGTCTGGGACGACGGGATTCCGCCGGGCTCACTCTGGAAAGAGAGGCCTTTCGCGGAGATGCGTACTGGGACAACAGGCCGAACAGCCGCGCCCTCCTGAGCGACTGTCACGGTCTTCCCGGCAACCTCCACGCCGCTATTACGCGAACTCGTAGCCGGATTGTTCGAAACATTCACGCTAAAGTCCCCGGAGCCGTTGTGCGGGGCGCTGCCGTCGACGAGGATCCAACTCGCATTGGAAACTGGGGTCCAAGCGCAGCCCGCCGCGGTGTTCACGTTCAGCACGTAGCCGCCTCCGGCGGCAGGGGCGCTAATACTGGAAGGGCTGACGGTATACGTACACGCTGGAGGCGTTACCGGAGCTCCACGCCAACTCTCCGCGTACGGCGCAACGAGATTCACCGTCTTGGCGGAATCGTTCTTGCCGGTCACGCCAGTCGGGATTCCCTGGAAATTCACGAGAGGGTTGGAGAACTGAACGAGCGGCTGGCAACCCTCGCAGCCCGTTGAGTACGCCATGATCGTAAAGAACTTGGGGTCAAGCAGCTTTTGCTGATAGCCAACGGCATCTTTGGCCAGACCGCCATTCGCACCTCCGTTGTCGGGGTCGTGATTGAGGCCCAGATTGTGGCCCGTTTCATGGGCGAAGGTTGCACTCGCTCCGCCGGCATAGGCTTGATTTACGACGGAAAAGGCATATCCTCCGAACCCTTGCGGGTTGTTCGCCAGAATGTAGGCCATCCCCGTGGTGAACGAACCGGAACCCGGCAGCGGCGGGTTGACCCATAGACTCACCATGTCGGCGGCGTATTGATCCCGGAGCGCATGCACCTGGTCGAGATAGCCATCGGAATCGTTCCGAAGCGCGCTTAGAGCGGAGGAATAGCTCATCGTGGAAACGGAATCGTTCCAACTCACTTCCGCCGCGTGCGCGAGACGATATTGCATGCGGACGGCGCTCTTTTCGAGGGCGGCATTGGCTTCCGCGATCACCTGATTGATGTGCGCGAGCATGCCAGCTGCATCTCCTCTCGCTTGGCGGGCGCGCTCGGAATAGACCACCAGCACATCCACGATGGGGTCGCCATCGCCCGCCGCGCGAATGGGAAGCGCCGTTTCATCGACCGGAATTTTCCAAAGTCTCCCCGGAGATTCGAGGCCGCTGCCCTCCGCCCGCAGCTCACCCTCCGGCGGTACGGCATCCGTACCGGGCGTCCGGAAGCCGTGAAACGCAACCTGGCGGATCTCCCCCGCGCCGGAGCGAGGAACGAAAATCTCGTAAAATTCGGTGCCGGCCAATCGCACCGAACCGCTCAACGCACCGTCGTAGACGGTAAAAATGGCGGTTCCCTCCCCCGACCCGCCAATGCGCCCGCGCGCGATTTGCCCGATTCCGTCGGCAGTGGGGGAAATCGATTCCACGCGGAGATCCAGGCTGGTATCGTCGAACAAGTTCAGGGTGAGGGTCGCATTCGCCTCCGCGTTGCGCAGTATGGTTCGCGGCGTTCCGGCATTGCCGAAGGCCGTTCGCCAAGCCTGCGGCGAGAACGCCGCCGGACGGCTTCGCAGCACTTCCACGGGGTCACCGGGCACGGCATCAATTCGCGCGACGTGAGCCTCGCCATCGGGAATATCCACAAAGAGGCGCGGTGCCGGTTGGGCCGGAGCCGAGAGCGCTAACGCCGTGAGCAGCAACACCAGCGAGGCTTCGCTCATTCGAATCTTTAGTACTTCGGCAACGGGAAGGTTCTTCTTCAAGTCCATGCGATACTTCGGCGAAAGGGGTTTCTCCCTGGGAAGACTCCCAGGGTTACAGGCGAGATCGTGGTGGCTGCCAGGAAACGCGCGGCCACGCAGACGCTACGTTAGAGCTTTGCACTTCCCGACCGGAAATGCCAGCGAACACATGTAAACTCTTGCCGTCCAGCGTCAGCTACTCTTTGCTCCCCCACCATTTTGGGCGGAAACCAACTCACCAGTCTCTTCTCGCCAATAGCGGGCTGCCCACTCCGCACCCGCCAACACGATCATGGACGCCAGGAAACTCCACAGAATGATCGCCGCGGAATTGAAGAACGGCCCATACTCGCGGGTAAGCTTTTCGCGCAGCAGCGGCCAGATCAGCAGGTTGACGTACTTGGCGCCTTCCAAGGCCAGCGCCACCCAGAATGCCGGGAGAAAAACCACGCGCGCCGGCACCTTCCGGTTGGGCAAGAGCCAATAGATGAAGAACAGCAGCAGGACGGTGATGGGGAAAGCCGCCATCTTCAGGAACAGATCCCCCGCGAAGTCTACGAGCGGATCCGGAAGGGGTAATCCCAGGTGCGTGAACCATTGCAGGTTCAGCGTGGTCAGAACTATCGAGAGCATGGCGAGCGACCCGCAGAGGAAGATCATCCCCATGCTAAGGAACTGATTCTTCAGGTAGGAGCGGTTCGCGGTTCCGCCCCACACGCGGTTCAGCGCCACCTCCAGCGGCTCGAAGATGCCATTCGCGACAAACAGGAGGAGCACCAGACTGCCCACTTGCACCTTGCCCCGCGACATGATGGAAAACCGCAAATTTCGCGAGAGGAAGTCGCCCACGCTGTCGGGGAAGTACTGGCCAAGAGCGAAGTAGACCGCATCCGCGGCTTCCCGCCATTGCAGCACATTCTGGAAGAACGAAACCATCACGATCAGGAAGGGGAAAAACGAGAGCAGCACGTTCGCGGCGATAGAGAAACCGTACACGTGTACCTCGGTTTCCATCCAATAGCGGAACGTGGGGGCGAAATAGCCGATCAGGCCGCCGGGACGGGCGGTTTGGATGGGGCTGGCTTCCGCATTGCTCATGAGCGCGACACTCGCGGGAGGGCGGGCTCCGGGGGACGACTGCTCGGGAGCGGCAGGGGGCGTGGAACGAGGAGGCGCGGGGCCGGAGTTGGGGTTGGGTGGCGGTAACGGCATACGGGCGGCGAGACATGCGCAATCAGAAAACAGAATTCCGGGCGGTGCTTCCATTGTCGCAAGGCCGGCCGGAAAGCTGCGCGGAATCTTCGTCGGCCGCGGCAGTTTAGGGCTCGCTTTCCCATTGCTCCCAGTTCTTCTTGTGCTTCACTTTCTTCTTCTCTTTCGATTCTTCCTCAACCCTGGAAGGCGGCACGGTGCCCACACGTTCGCGCGCCAGGCGCTTCACTTCCTTGGTTGCATCGAGTTTCTTGGTCTTCTTGATCGGCATCTGAACGTTCCGCCCGCTCCCGTGCGCGTGCCACCGTGGATGGCCGCTATTTGGGATCATATCGTTGATGCATGTCTCCGAGATCGAAACCCCCGCGATTGTTGTTGACCTGGATGTGCTGGAGCGGAACTTGGCGCGTGTGGCCACGTATGCCAGGGAGCACCACCTCCGCTTGCGCCCCCACACGAAGACGCACAAGAGTTCCGTGATTGCACGGATGCAACTGGAGAACGGCGCCGTAGGCCTGACGGTGGCCAAGGTCGGGGAAGCGGAGGTGATGCTGCGCGCCCGGCCCGAAGACCTGCTGGTGGCCTACCCGGTGATTGGCGAGGGCAAGCTGCGCCGGCTTCTCGATGTGGCCCGCCACACGCGGGTGACAGTGGCTCTCGATAGCCTCGAAGCCGCGCAGGGGCTTTCGAACGCCGCCGCGAAAGCGGGCATGGAGATCGGCGTGCTGGTAGAAGAGGATGTCGGCCTCGGTCGTGTCGGCCTCACGGATCCCCGCAAGCTCGTCGCGCTGGCATCGTCAATCGCCGGGTTGCCCAGCCTGCGCCTCGTCGGCTTCAATTTTTATCCCGGCCACGTCAAAGCTGTGGATGCGGAAGGGATGGCGGCGTTCCACGCTCTGGCGGCCGTGCTGGAGGAGACCTCCGCTCTCTGGCGAGCCGCCGGATTGCCGCTCGAAGTAGTTAGCGGGGGTTCTACGCCCACGCTCTTCCATTCCCATGAACTCCCCGTCCTGAATGAGATCCGGCCCGGCACCTACGTGTTTAACGATCGGAATACCGTGGAAAGCGGGGCGGCCGCGCTCGAAGAGTGCGCTGCGCATCTTCTGGTCACGGTCGTAAGCACCAGCCGCGCTTCCGGCATGATCGTCGATGGCGGTTCGAAAACCTTTTCGTCGGACCGTCTGTCTACCGGCGGCGAGGTCACGTTCGGACTGCTTCGCGAGGAGCCGGCAGCGAAGTTCGTGAAGATGAACGAAGAACACGGCTACATTGACCTCCCCCCTTCGGCGCGTCATTTCCGCATCGGGGAGCGCCTGCATATTCTGCCGAACCACATTTGCGTCGCGGTGAACCTGCACGACCGGGTCTACGGCGTTCGCGGAGAGAACGTGGAGCAGGTCTTCGAGGTTGAGGCACGCGGAAAACTTCAGTGAAACGCGCGGCGAAAACACTCCCCGCACTGCAACTCCATTCCTGAATCCACCAAAGGCTGGTTATCTTGAAGAATCCCATCAAACGCGCCCACACGAGCGTAGAGATATTTCCCTTAATCCGGGATCGCTGGAGCCCGCGCGCCTTTTCCGCGAGAACGGTCCACCAGGAGTTGCTCCTCAAATTGATGGAAGCGGCGCGCTGGGCGGCATCCTGTTTCAACGAGCAACCATGGCGCTTCCTGGTTGCCACCAGCGAACGTCCGGAAGAGCACGCCAAAGCGCTTTCCTGCCTCACCGAGGCGAACCAGGAGTGGGCCAGGCACGCGCCGGTGCTGATGCTGACGGTGGTGAAGAACGAATTTACCGTCAATGGGAAACCGAACCGCTGGTGTGAGCACGATCTCGGCCTGGCGATGGGAAATCTCACGACGCAAGCGTCCGCGGAAGGGCTGGTGCTCCACCACATGGCGGGGATCCTGCCGGACCGGATTCGCGAGGTTTATGGCATTCCGGAGGGGTTCCACCCCATGACCGCGGTGGCCCTCGGCTACGAGGGAGAACCCGGCTCGCTCGAACCGGAATGGGCGCGCAAAAGCGAATCGGAGCCGCGAACGCGCAAACCGCTCCAGGAACTCTTTTTTCATCAGAACTGGGGCGACCCGTTCGCCGCGGGGAAATAGATCAAACGCTTTCCGCTTCCCGCACGTCTAATGGTGTTGAGGGAGGAATTAGCGATTATGACTACGAAATCCAAGACCCATCTCGAAGAAATCGCGATCGGAATGAGCGCGAAGGACCGGGAAACGATGGTGGATTCGCTGAACGGCCTGCTGGCGGATCTTACCGTACTGTACATTAAGGCCCGAAACTATCATTGGAACGTGGAAGGCACCCATTTCTTCTCGCTGCACGCGGAGTTTGAGAAGCTCTACACCGCGCTTTCCAACGATATTGACCTGGTGGCCGAACGCGCCCGCGCGCTGGGCGGCATCGCCGCCGGCACAATGGCCCAATACCTGGAATTGGCGACGCTCAAGGAAGCTAGCGGAGTCCCGATTGCCACGGCCATGGTATCCGAGCTGAGCGACGATGTAGAGCGCATTGTGAGCAACCTGCGCCAAAAAGTGGGCGAAGCCGACGACGCGCATGACTTTGGAACGGCCGATTTCTTCACCGGCCTCATGGAAGCCTACGAGAAGACCGCCTGGATGCTGCGGTCATACGTGCGGTAACGCTTCTAGAGCGCGGCCCGCGCCTCTTCACTGGTTCGCGCGCGCAGGCCCTTGAGGCTTTGCCTCGATCGCCTTCGCCAGCGCGGGCAGCAGCGGCAGGTCGCGCAGCCAGATCCCGGTGGCCCGGCGAATCGCCGCGGCGATTGCCGGCGCCACCACCGTATTGGGAGATTCTCCTGCCCCGGCGGCGGGAATCCCTCGCCGGTCAATCAGTTCCACTTCGATCTCAGGCGCATCACTAAACCGCGGCACGCGATATTGGCCGAGGTGGCGGGTGCGCAAATGCGTGTCGTCCCACACAATGCGCTCATATAACGCGGGCCCCGTGGCTTGAATTACATTTCCGGTGATCTGATTGCGCAGATTGTCCGGATTCAAGACCGCGCCGGGATCGAACACCATCAGCGCCCGCAACAGATTCACATCCTTCCCGCCCGCCTTCACTTCCACGAAAAAAGCCAGCCGCGCGTCCTTCTCGATCGTGCATGCCATGCCCTGGGCCATACCTGGCTTCGAACCGCCCTTTCCCCAACCGAAGCGCTCCGCCCCTTTGAGGATGGCTTCCTTCAGCCGGGCGTCCTCGATGTGGCGCAGCCGGAAAGCGATGGAATCTTCCTTCATCCCCGCCGCCCATTCCTCCATGTGCATTTCTCTGGCGAAGGTATTTGCCACCGCCGCTAGCGCGCGGTAAGAGCCTTGCCGGAGCGGCGTATTGGCCGGATGATAACCCAGGTAGTAGTTGGGGAAGTTGTAGGGAATCGGCAGACCCGATGCGCCGGAATTGTAGTTGTGGAAGTCGAAGGCCTGGATCTGGCCCTTCACGTCAGCACCTGACCGAACCTCCACGAGAGCGGCGGGCCGGAAGTAGTTGGCTTGAAACTCATCCTCGCGGGTCCAGCACAGCTTCACCGGCTTGCCAGCTTCGCGCGCGAGGCGAGCGGCTTCCACGGCAACCGCACCGCCCTGCTTGCCCCCGAATCCGGACCCTGTGTCGGACGCGATCACGCGCACGTTCTCTTCCGGAATCCCGAAGGTTTTCGCGAGCAGTTCCATCGTCAGAAACGGCGCCTGGCACCCGTAATGCACGGTGAGCCGGTCCCCCTCCCAACTCGCGATGGCGGAAGAGGTCTCCAGAGGCACATGCGCTACATACGCGGTGGTATAGGTGGCCGCAAGCTTGCGCGGCGCGGCGAAATAGCCGTTGTAGGCATCGCCCTTCTCGATCAGAGCCGGATACCGCGCGCCTTTCACGAATACAGGCGCTCGGGAGGTTTCCTTGAAATGTTCGGCCAGCCGCTCCTCCTGCACCAGAACCGACGCGTCCCAGACTACTCCCAGAGTCTGTGCCGCGGCGCGGGCGGTGGAGGCGTCCGGCGCAACCACACCCAGAAAATCTCCGTCATGCACCACCTGTACGCTGGCCGGCAGCCGATCCGCTCCCCGGACGCGCTCGATTTTCGCTTTGTAGTGTGGCCCCCTCACCATTGCCCCGAACAGCATTCCAGGCAACCGCAGATCGCTGGCGTACATGGCCGCGCCGGTCACGATTTCCCGGCCCCGCACCGGCGGAACTGATTGTCCCAGAACCTTCCACTCGTCCGGCCTTACAGGTGCACGCTCCACGCCGGAGGTGGGCGGATTCTCCCTCGCGATCTTCGCCGCATCAAAGAGCGTCATTCGCTGGCCGGCTCCGCCTTGCAACACGCCATCAAGCAGCCGCACGTCCGCCGGTTTTACGCTCCAGGTCCTGGCCGCGGCCGCGAGGAAGAGCCCTCGTGCGAACGCCGCCGCTGCCCGCACCACGGGCACGGTTTGCGGGGAAGTGAGGCTTGCCCAGGTACCTCCGTCATCCGGCACACGCGCAGTATCTCCCATCACGAGTTTCACCCGCGCCACCGGAACGAAAAGCTCCTCGGCGATTGCCTGGCTCAGCAGTGTGCGCGAGCCCTGCCCAAGTTCCACCTTCCCCGTGAACCCGGTGATCTCTCCCGATTCCTCAAACAGAAAGCGGGACGAAATCTCTTCGGGCAGCCTGGCTTCGCCGCCAGTCTGCTCCTGGGCGTTCTGGTTCTGTGCATGCAAGGGAAAGCAGACCGTTAGCAGAATGCCCGCACCTGCCACCCGCCAGAACGCCCGGCGGTTGAGCACAAACGAATAGCGCGTTGTCTCGAACAACTCGAAGCGTTCCGGCTCAATCGTGCCAGGGGCAAACTCGGTCCGTCGGCGATAGACTCGCTTAGCCTCGCCCGGATGCGGTTCCGATTCAAGCCGGAAGATGCGACTCTCAGCCACGGCGCGGGCCCCCGTTACCGGATGACTCAGCCCGCGTTGCACGCGCCGCCGTTTGCACCGCCTCAACGATCCGAGGGTAGGTGCCACAGCGGCAGATATGCCCCTCCAGTCGCTCCTCAATCTGTTGCGCCGTGGGGTTTGGGATATCGGCGAGCAAGGCCTTCGATGCCATGATCATTCCTGGAGTGCAATAGCCGCATTGGAATGCCGCGTGGCTCAGGAACGCTTCCTGTAGCGGGTGCAGCCCCCGCGCGGTGGCCAGCCCCTCGATGGTCTCCACCGGCTGCTCGCCCACTTCCGAAATAGCCATCAGGCAGGATTTCACCGGCTTGCCCGCGACGAGCACCGTGCATGCGCCGCACAGCCCTTCGCCGCATCCATACTTCGTGCCCGTGAGTTGCGCTGCGTCCCGCAGGACGTCCAGCAGCGGAGCCTGGCCGGAAGACTCCAACTCCCAGACCCTGCCGTTGATGTTCAGGGTGAAGATCGGCATAAAACAAAATGGGCGCAGACTCCATGCTAGGCGGCTTCACCGCCACAGGCAAGGGTATCCGCGCCCGAAGTTCTCCGGCTAGCCGTCTAGAAGAGGCTGTAAGCGACGGTCAGCCCGGCCATCACAATCGCCACCATGCTCATGAGCTTGATGAGGATGTTCAGGCTGGGGCCGGCGGTATCCTTAAACGGGTCGCCCACCGTATCGCCGATCACAGCCGCTTTGTGCGCCGGGGAACCCTTTCCGCCCATATTGCCTTCCTCGATGTACTTCTTTGCGTTATCCCAGGCGCCGCCGGAGTTGGCCAGGAAGATCGCCAGAACGAAGCCCGCCGAAAGACCACCGATGAGCAGCCCGAAGACTCCCGCCACGCCCAGGATCAGCCCGACGAGGATGGGTGTGGCAATCGCGATGGAGGATGGGACAATCATCTCCCTTTGTGCGCCCCGCGTCGAGATCTCAATGCAGCGGGCGTAGTCCGGTTCCTGGGTGCCTTGCATGATGCCGGGGAAGGCGGCGAACTGTCGCCTCACCTCGTCCACCATGGACCCCGCCGCCCGGCCGACCGCCTGGATTGTGAGACCGCAGAACACAAACGCCAGCATAGAGCCGATGAAGATCCCCAGCAGCACCAGCGGGTTCATCAGGTTGATGTTGTAGAAATCGACGAAATCGAGCAGGGACGCTTTGGCCGTCGCCACGGTGGAGTGGTCCAGCACCAGTTCGTTCATGCCCATGCGCATCAAACCGATACGCAATTCTTCAATGTAGGAACTGAGCAAAGCCAGCGCCGTGAGGGCAGCCGAGCCAATAGCAAAGCCCTTGCCCGTCGCGGCCGTCGTATTGCCAAGCGAGTCGAGCGCATCCGTACGCTGCCGCACCTCGGGCGGGAGGCCGCTCATTTCCGCGTTTCCCCCGGCGTTGTCGGCAATCGGCCCGTACGCGTCGGTCGCCAGCGTGATACCCAGCGTCGAGAGCATGCCAACGGCCGCGATGCCAATTCCGTAAAGCCCCATGTTGAGATTCGTAATGTCAAAGCCCGACGCGCAGAGGAAGGCAAAGAGCGTACCCACAACAACCGACATCACCGGGATCGCGGTGGAGAGCATGCCGGTGCCAATGCCGGAGATGACGAGCGTCGCGGGTCCCGTCTGTGCCTGTTCGGCAATGCCCATCGTCGGCTTGTGGCCTTGCGAAGTGTAGTATTCGGTCGCCTTGCCGATCACAACGCCCGTGAGCAAACCGACCACCATCGAACCCCAAACGCCAATGGCGTTGGGAATCGTGAGGAATTGCATAATGAAAAACGAGCAGATGATGATGAGAATCGTGCTCGCATTCAGACCCCGGCCCAGGGCGTCCAGCAGATTCCGCTGCGATGCGTTCTCCTTGGTGCGAACCAGAAAAACACCCACAATCGAGAGCAACGTGCCCACGGCCGCGATCACCATCGGCGCGATCACCGCGTTCAACTGCACGGTTGGGTCATCCATGAATGCCGCCGCGCCCAGGGCCGCCGTTGCCAGAATCGCACCGCAATAGCTTTCGTAAAGATCCGCGCCCATCCCAGCCACGTCGCCCACGTTGTCGCCCACGTTATCCGCGATCGTCGCGGGGTTGCGCGGGTCGTCTTCCGGAATTCCGGCTTCCACCTTGCCCACCAGATCCGCGCCCACATCGGCCGCCTTGGTGTAAATGCCGCCGCCCACGCGGGCGAACAGCGCCTGCGTGGAAGCGCCCATTCCGAAGGTGAGCATCGTGGTCGTAATCACCAGCAGATTGTGTCCATCGCCCGCCGTCGGCGGATAGAAGTAAGAAAGAACCATGAACCAGACCGAGATATCCAGCAGGCCGAGGCCCACCACCACCAACCCCATCACCGCGCCGCTACGGAACGCCACCGAAAGCCCTTCGTTCAGAGACTTCGATGCCGCGTGCGCGGTGCGGGCCGAGGCATACGTCGCTGTCTTCATGCCGAAAAATCCCGCCAGTCCGGAAAAGAAGCCGCCCGTCAGAAAGGCGAACGGGACCCAGGGGTTCTGCACGTCAAGCACGAATGCCATAAAGGCCAGAAGAAGAGTAAGCGCCACAAAAAAGTACCCGACCACGCGATACTGTTGCTTGAGATAAGCCATGGCGCCGGTCCGCACGTAAGACGCAATTTGCGCCATGCGCGGTGTTCCCTCCGGCTTCTTCATCATTTGCGAGTAAAAGATCCACGCGTAGAGAAGAGCGATCAATGAACCGAAGGGTGCAAGGAAGAATACGGGGTTCGACATAAGTTCGCCTTTACTGCTCCTTTTGAGTGGGGGAGTATCCGTCTTGAGAATGCTTCAGAATCAGAAACATACATCCGGAAGCATGCCATTCTGACACTTCTTGCCAGAAAAGGCGATACCCCGCCGAAATATCACCACTCAAGTACACATCATACAAATTTCAAAGATTAAAAGACAAGAAAATCTGAAAGAATTCCGGAGAGAATCCCGCTTGCCGGCGTCTCGGAATGCGGTTCAGTACTATCGCCGCCCGCGGGCGCGCCTCGCCCCTGTGTCCCGGTTGGCTCATTCAACTGGACGGATTCTCCCTCGATGGGACACAACCGAACCCTCACGAGTGGAGTATCTTTGGATAACCGAGGCCGTCCGTGCGACCGCGTGTCAGCGATACAGCCCAGAGGGTTTCCATGAGCCAGAACGCTTACGAAATCAATCTCTATCCCACCAAGGCGCAACCCCAACTGCATATTGACAACCTGTACACGGCGGCCTTTCTACGGGGCTTCGATCCCGTCCCCATTGAGACGGCTTCCGTACTTGAGGTGGGCTGCGGCACCGGGCTCAACTTGCTCCCGATGGCCCAGACTCTCCCGAAAGCCGAGTTTGTCGGCGTGGATTACGCGGTCCGACCCATTCAGCTTGCCAAGTCCCTGGCCCAGCGCATGGAGCTTGGCAACGTTCGCTTCCATGCTGCCGACATCCGGGATCTTGCCGACGACTTCGGCAGCTTCGACTACATCATCGTCCACGGTTTCTATTCGTGGGTGCCCGAGGAAGCCCGCGAGGCTCTGTGGAGGGTCGCCCGCGGCAGCATCACCCCTCGCGGCGTCGTCCAGGTCAGCTACAACTGTCTTCCCGGATGGCTGCAGAACCAGTGGCTGCGCGATTTCTGCCTTTTGCACATGAAGCGATTCCCCGGCCGTGAAACTCAGTTGCGCGAAGCCTGGAAGCTGATCGAGGCGCTCGCCTCCATGAAGGAGGCCGACAATCCCTACGCAGCCATCGCCGCACAAACGGTGGAAAAGGGCTTCGCTACCGCGATTCACGATGAACTCGGCGCCATCAATCAGCCGTTCTATCTGAATCAGGTCGTCGCCCGCGCGGAGCAGCACGGTTTCCAATACCTTTCCGATGCGGTGCAGAAATACGTCCCCGGTATGCAGCATCTTTCAGCGGGAGAGGAAATTCTCACACAACTCGCCGGAGAGGATCGTGCCTCACAGGAGCAATACAAGGACTTCCTCTCTTTGCGCAGTTTCCGCCAAAGCCTCTTCACCCCCGCCTCCCATGCGCCGACATCGGCTTCTTTCCTGGACCTGCTCCGGCGCTGCCGCGTGGCCTCTCCGCTGCGGGCAAGCGCTCCGGACGAGGACGGCAACCGCGTCTACGATGCGCCCCACACGATTCTCGGATTCCATTCGAACAACCCTCTTCTTGCCCAGCTTTTCGAAGAGATCGCCGCCGCCCACCCCGCTCCGGTCCCGCTCGCCGAGACCTCCGCCGCCTTGTCGCGAGCGCTCTCCGGAGCCGCGCCGTCTGTGGTTGCCGAGTTTTGGGATCTCGTCGAAGATCTCTCCCGGAACGGCGTATTGCAGACTTCGACGCGGGAACTCCCCATCCCGGCCTCCGTTCCCGTGAAGCCCTCGATGGCGGGCATTGCCCGCTGGGAAGCCCTCCTCAACCTTCCGCTCACCAATCTTTTCCATAGACCGCACCCTTTCCCGGACCCCCTGCACCGAGCGCTCGCGGCCTTAGCCGACGGCAGCCGCTCTGCACCCGAAATTTGCGCGGCGCTTACGTCGCTCATCCTGGCCCAGAAAAGCAGCGGCAAGGGGGAAATTCCCTTGAACGGCCTCCCCGTCCCGCTGCTATCCACACAAGCTCTGCGCGGGAGGGAAGCACTCCTGAGTGACCCCCAGGCCCTCAACGGCTTTCTGCTGGAGACAGTTCCGGTGGAGCTGGAGCGCTTTCGCCAGGCGGGGCTGATCGTGGAAGGGGATGCCTCGAAGCAGTAACCACAGTCGGGGCGCTAGTGCCCTGCGTCGACGATTTCGTGGGCAGGCACCGTGACCGGCAGGAGTGTCACTTCCCGGTGGTACACATCGCGGAAAATCGGCAGGGTTACTCCGATCGCCCACAGCTCAAGGTCGAGCGGCCGCTTATGTCGCAATTCCATCGTCACCGTTCCGCCATCGTACCGGCATAACAGCTTCGAAATCCGCTCTTCCTCGCTTCGCCCGCAGGCATCCGCAATTCGAATGAGAGGGATCAGAAGGAGCACCGCTTTTCTATCCGCTTCAGAAAGCGAGGTAAACTCCGCGTGCGAGTTCACCGGCATTGATTTCCGGTGATAGCGGCACAACACCGCGATTAGCCGCTGCTCATTTTCCGTGAACGAGGGCAGTTCCACTCCGGAGACAATGTAGTGCGAGTGCTTATGGTGCTTCGTGGCGCTGATGTGGTGGCCCACGTTGCGCAGATAGGCCGCCGCCTCCAGAATGCGGCCGAACCGCGGGGGCAGAACGTGCAGTTGCTCCAGGCCAACATAGAGGTCGAGCGCGAATCGAGCCGTGCGCCGGGCGCGGTTGAGATCCACGCCAAACTTTTGAGCCACGCCCTCCACAACCCCCCGTTGCTCCTCGGTCAGGGTCAGCCTCGCGATTCCCACACCGCGCGCGTCGAGATCGAGGATGATTCCATCCCGTACACCCGCGCTCGAATACACCAGCTGATCCACGCCGAAGCGGGTTAGCGCGCGAGCGAGAAGCGCCACCCCGGGAACGATGATCTCCGCCCTGCGGGGTCCGATTCCGGTAATCTTTCGCCGTTCCCCGAGCGAGAGAGGGGCCAGGCGGCGATAGAGCAGTTCCAAATCTTCCCGATTCACCCTCGCGCCCGCCGCAGCGTCCCGATTCTCGCGCGGAATCGCCTTGATCGCGCAAACCGCGGCGGAAGCCGAGGCGGAGGTCCCGATCGCAAGATCAATATCGCCCGAACCGAACTCGGTCACGGCCTCACCGATCTTGTCGTCGATGTATTGCTCAAGTTGGAGCAGTTCAAGCGGGGTTGCGGGATCCGAATGAATAAAGTTTTGCCAGAGCCGAACTGCGCCGAGCGGCTTCGAGTACGCGCCGTGCAGCGCGCCGTCCTGGTTCAGGATGAACTCCGCGCTGCCTCCGCCAATGTCGATCAGCAGTTGCCGCCCGCGCGTGAAGGCCGGTTCCGCAACCACACCATGGTGGATCAGCCGCGCTTCCTCTTGCCCGGAAATGATCTCCACTTCCGTTCCCAGGGCAGCCTTGGCCCGGCGCAGAAACTCCTGCTGGTTGCGCGCGTCCCGCACCGCGCTGGTTGCCACGGCGCGCATCCCGGCCACTTCCAGTGGTGCGATGGCCTTCCGCATCCGTTCGAGGACGCTCATGACGAGTTCCAGCGTCTCCGCGTTTACCTCACCGTTGGCAAATACGCTCTCCCCTATCCGGGTCACCTGGCGGTCTTCCGCCAATTGCCGCAACTCGCCGTGGGCATTGACCTCGGCGGCCATCATCCGTACCGAGTTACTCCCAATATCAATCGCGGCGTATCGAGGCATGTCACTACGTACGATACCGTCAAATCTTTGGAAAACGACAGGGGAAAGGGAGGAAATCGTCGTATTGGACGAGCCGGTGAGCGGGGATCAGGGATGCATGGAATCGCCCCAGTACGGGAGCGAAAAAGTGTGGCGATAAAAATCAACGCGACGTTACCCTTTTCGTGGTAAAAATTGTAAAGTTGTTGGAGATTAATCATATCCTGATGATTTCTTCGTGATCGAAGATTCGTTATCCGATTGGCTTAGCTATCGACGCCGCCCATCTTGCGTCGTCAAGAATTGAGGTCCATGGTTGCTCAAACGCCCCGCCAGGTGGGGCCGCTCTCCATCCCGATGTTCGACCTCAGCGGCGCCCTCACGGAGGCCGCGAACGATATTCGTCGGAATCTTGACGAAATGCACCAGAATGGCCAGTACATTCTGGGACCTCAGACCAAGGCGTTCGAAAGCGAGTTTGCGCAAGCGATGGGCGGACGCGACGCCGTCGGTGTGGGGAGCGGGACCGTCGCGTTGGAACTCTGCCTCCGGGACGCTGGCGTCGGTCGCTGGGGTTCCGGCAATTCAGAGGACGAGGTCATCATCCCCTCCATGACCTCGCTCTTTACGGCGCAGGCGGTTCTCGCGACGGGCGCGGGTATCCGCGTTGCGGATGTATGCCCGAAAAGCCTCTTGCTCACGGCCGAATCGATCGAGCGTGCCCTCACCCCCGCAACCCGCGCTGTCATCGCCGTCCATCTTTACGGCCAGCCTTGCGACCTTCCGGCGATCTCCTCGCTTTGTGAACAACGCGGCATTGCTCTGATTCAGGATGCCTGCCAGGCGCACGGCGCATTTTGCAAGGGAAAGCCACTTTCGGCCTACTCCGCCTACTGCGCCTATAGCTTTTACCCCACAAAGAACCTCGGCTGCCTGGGAGACGGTGGCGCCATAGTCACGGCCGATCCCGAAACCGCCCACCGCCTTCGCCAATTGCGCGACGGCGGCCGCCGGGGCGACCAACTCTGTCGCGGGCCGGGTGTCAACTCACGCCTCGATGAAATTCAGGCCTGTTACCTCCGCGCATTTCTGCTGCACCTGGAAGGCTGGAACCGTCACCGTCGCGAGTTGGCCGCGACCTACGCGGACGCTCTTCGTCACCTCCGCTTCCTGCAGCTGGTCGAATGGGACTTCGATTCCGTGCATCATCTCTGTGTCGCGCGCTCGAGTCGACGGGATTCCATCCGCGAGTTTCTGGCGGAGCTTGGCATCCAGACTGCCATTCACTACCCCGTTGCAATTCAGGATCAGCCCGGCTTGATCCCGTACGCCTCCTGGGCAGCTGAGCCCATCCATGGCGCGCAGGCCGCCCGGGAGATTTTTTCGCTTCCGCTGGGTCCCCATCTTTCACAGGAGCAGGTGCTCACGGTGTCTCAACGAATCGCGGAGTTCGCATGATCCAACCCCGGCACACTCCCTTCGAAGCGTATCGCGGGCGTCGCGCCGTCGTGACGGGCGGGCTTGGTTTCATTGGGTCAAACCTGTCGCTCGCCTTGCGGGCTCACGGAGCCCAGGTCGTGGTGATCGACAGCCTTGTTCACGGATGCGGCGGATCTCCGGCCAATCTGAAGGAGTTCGCCCCGGAAATCCACGTGGAATTGGCGGATATCGCGGACTCGGATCGAGTGCCGGAACACCTTCTCGGCGCGGACGTCATTTTCAACCTTGCCTCGGAGATATCGCACTCCGCGGATCCGGCGGACGCCTCCCGAGACCTTGAGTTGAACGTTTGCTCACAGTTAGCCTTTCTCCGTCTTTGTGCCCAGCACGCTCCCCGCAGGCGAGTTGTTTACACCAGCACGAGGCAGGTATACGGCCCGCCACGCTACCTTCCTGTCGACGAACGTCACCCCGTCGAGCCCGTTGACTTCAACGGAGTTCACAAGCACGCTGCCGCCCAGTATCACCTTCTCATGACCCGTTTGGGCAGCATCGATGCGGTTATCCTCAATCTCACCAATGTCTATGGTCCGCGCATGGCGCTCGGCGTTCCAGGTCAGGGCTTTCTGGCCCATTTCCTGGCCCATGCCCTGAAGGGCCACTCCCTGCGCGTCTTCGGCGACGGAAGACAGACTCGCGACCCTCTCTTTGTCGAAGACGCCGTGGACGCCATTCTCCTCGCCGGTCTGGCATCGCTGAGCGAGCATCGCCTCTTTAACATCGGCAATCCGGAAGCCTGGAGCCTGGGGCAGATAGCGGAACTTGTGAGTGAGGCGGCCCACTTGCCGCCGCCTCGGCTTTGCCCCTTCCCCGAGAACCGGCGGATCATCGACATCGGATCCTACTCCACCGATACCCGGCTCGCCCACTCCGTGCTCGGCTGGCAGGCAGCCACGCGGCTCCCCGAGGGCATTCGCCGCACACTCCAGTTCTACGGCCGGCAAACGTTCGGCGAAGTGTCACCGAAGGCCAGCCGGTACGCGGCAGTGGGCGCTCACGACCAATCGGCATGAATCCCGCGGAATTTGCCAACATCGCCGCCGCGGAAGAAAGCTTCTGGTGGTTTCAGGGAATGAACCGGATGCTCTGGGACTTCCTGGATCCCCACCACCCTTCCAGCGGAATCGCGCTTGAAGTGGGATGCGGCACCGGCGGCATCAGCGCGCTCCTGCGCGACCGCTACCCGGAATCCGAAGTCGTCTCGATAGACCTTTCGCCGGAGGGACTGCGCTACGCTCGCGGTCACGGCCTCGACAGTCTCACTCAGGCGGACATGCGTCAGCTCCCCTTCCGTTCCGCCAGCGTCCAAACGCTACTGACTCTGGACGCCATTGTGCATCTTGAGCCCGGCGAAGAATCCGCCGCATTCGACGAGTTTGCCCGCGTGCTGGCCACCGGCGGCCTTCTGCTGCTTCGTGCTTCCGCATTCCGTTGGCTGCGCAGCCGTCACTCGGCCTTCGTCCAGGAGCGCCAGCGCTTCCGCGCCGGAACTTTGCTGCCCGCACTCGAACGAAGCGGTTTCGAGATTCTGCGCCACACCTATGCAAACTCACTGCTCCTGCCGGTTTCTCTGTTCAAGTTTCGGATCTGGGAGCCTCTTTCCGGCGCTCAACCGGAAAGCGGATTGCAGCTCCTTCCGTCTCCGCTGAATGCCATCCTCAGGAGCGTCCTGATGGTGGAAGCGGCCTGGATTCGCCACGGCGGGCGATTCCCCGTGGGGCAATCCTTATGGGTGGTCGCCCGCAGGAAGGGCCTGCTCCAATGACCTCGCGCATCCTCGAGTTCCCGCTGACGCCCCGGCGACTGCTGCTCACTGCGGCACTCCTGGCCGCCGCCGCGTTCATACCATATTTGCCGTTTCTGCCCTTGCCTCCCATCTCGGATGACTATCTGCAGATCGGCCTGGGCCGCGAGTTCATCTCCGCCAGCGGCCTCTCGCGGCTTGCGGAGGATGCACTCTACCGCACGCGTGCCACGTCCCTTGTGCTTACGCGTCTGGTGGAAGCGGTCGCCGGCACCGACATTTTCTGTCACCGACTTGTCAGCGTCTTCCTGCATCTGTGCAACGGGTTGCTCATCTTTGCCTGCGGCGCTTGGCCCCGGCTTGGTTATCGGCGATCCTTTGTTGCCGCCATGGCCTTCCTGCTGATAGCAAGCCACCAGGAAGCGGTGATCTGGGTCGCCGCTGTCCACGAACTGCTGGTTTTCGGATTCCTGCTTCTCTGCCTGCTGGGTTGGGTGCAGTGGCTGCGTCTTCGCCGCGCCGGGTGGCTTGCTGTGACCGCCATTGCCTTCGTGCTGGCGCTTTACTCCAAGGAATCCGCCGCGGTGCTTCCCGCTCTGCTTGCCGGTCTCTGGCTTTGCGAGGGCTCGCGGCGACGCTTGGATCTCTCATTCATCGCTCTCGCCCTGGCGGCGACGCTTGCTTACACCTGGGCCGTCTTTGCCGCCAGCGAGCACCACCTGCATCTCCACGACGGCACATTCTCCCTGCACGCTCCGTTTGTCGCGAACCTCCTGCGCACCCTCTGGCGCATCAATTTGCCTTGGGGCATTGTCGCGCTCTCCTGTCTGGCCTGGAAACGCCAGTTCGCGCCTGCGGTGGCGGCTCTGGTATTTTCCGTGATCGCCCTCTTGCCGTACTCGTTCCTCACGTACATGCCGTTCGCCCCCAGCCGTCACACCTACCTGGCCACTCTGGGCCTGGCTATGACGCTGGCTTACGCTTGGGACACGATGTCGCGCGACGAGTCGCCGCGCCTGCGTCGCTTCGCCACCGTCGCCGCAGTGGCTTTCCTTCTCTGGAATCCCCTCTACTTATGGATTAAGAAGCTTCCGCAATATGAATGGCGCAGCGAGCCAACGGAAGCGTTCCTGCAGTTCGCACGTCGACATTCCCGGCCTGTGTTCGTGGGACCATCTCCTTATAGCGTGTGGGTCTATCGCTACACGGCAGACGTCGCACTGGGTTGGAAGCACTCGGATGTCGTATCCATCGCGGAGACGGAACCGCCGAAGGGGACGCCGGTTTTCACCTACGGCCTTGAACCATGACACCGTTACCCCCGCCGAGCCGCTTCCCATTCTCTTTGAGCGTCTTCTTCCCCGCCTATAACGATGCGGATACGATTGCCACGCTCGTCGAGGCGGCCTTCCAGGTTTGCGGCGAATGCGTGGATGAGTTTGAGGTGATTGTCGTCAATGACGGCAGCCAGGACGCCACCGCGGACGTGCTTGACGCCTGCCGCCGCAAATGGGGAGAACGCCTTCGCGTGGTGACGCACCCCGTGAATCGCGGTTACGGTGGCGCGCTGCAATCCGGCATTGCCGCTGCCACGAAGGAGTATGTCTTTTATACGGACGGCGACGGCCAGTACGAGGTCGCGGAACTTGCCCTCCTGCTCAAAGCCGCGGAGCAAGGGGCCGTCTGGGTGAATGGTTACAAGAAGCGGCGCTCCGATCCCTGGAGTCGAATCGTCCTCGGCGCTGCCTATCGCGAGTGTGCCCGCCTGCTCTTCGCCCTGCGGCTCAAGGATATTGATTGCGACTTTCGACTGATCCGCCGCGATGCCGCCCAGGCGGTCGCCTTGCGCTCCGTGAGCGGCACGATCTGCGTCGAACTCGTCTGGGGCCTGGAGCGGATGGGGCACCGCGCCATCGAACTGGGAGTCACCCACAAGCCGCGCCTGCACGGACAATCCCAGTTCTTCCGCCTCGCCCCGTTATGGAAGACCGTGCGCGAACTCACCGGGCTGCTGCGGCTGCGGCTCAGCGGCGCACCGGTTCCGGGCGCACGGCGGCATCATCCCGCGCCGCCTGCCTGACGCCGCTCCGCTCCACCACCCACACTCGCTTCGTGGCATCCGGCACGTACTCTGGCGTTCCGCTCGGGCTCCAATGCCGGGTGGGCTCCACGACCCATATCTCTGCCTGCGGGAAGTACCAGGCCAAGTGACGCCAAGTCACGAGGGAGTCCCGCACGACAATTGTCAGCGGACCGCCGCGCTGCGCCGTGCGCAGGGTGTCCACGGCTTCCGAGACGGCACGATTCACCCGCCGAATGACGTCGTAGCTCGTGGCCCGGGCTGCCCCCCGCAAAGGGTTCAGAAACAGCACCGTTCCCAACACGCACGCCGCAGCCAGCGCGAATACCCCTTTACTGCCGCGGAATTCCGCCAGGGTCAGGCCACCCAGCCAGCAGACCCCGGTCAAGGTGGCCAACGTATGGCAGGGGTCGGCCGCGTGCCCAAAGATTTGAAAGGCGATTCCGGGCAGAAGCCACACCGCCAGGAAGGCAATTCGCCCCTTCAAGTGGGGACGCGCCAGCAGCAACGCCCAGCACCACGGCAGAAACGCCATCAGGTGCATGGCCCCAACGAACTCCGCCGTCTTGAACACCGCTTTCATCGGGTGCACCGCCGTCCTCGTGGCTACGATGTTCTCCGCATTGGCATAGTTCCGCATGAGTTCGAGGTAGGCCGTCAGCCCCCCCGATTCCGACAGCAGCACCCATCCCCAGCAGACTACCGGCACCGCCCCTGCCACCAGCGCCACCAGAAAGGCTTGTCCGCGCGACCTTCGCTTCCAAACCGCGTAGAGCAGCAACGGTGCCAGCATCAAGGATTCCACCGGCCGAAAGCCCGCCATGGTACCGAGAAAACACGCCGCGCCGGCCATCCACCCCCAATGCGCACCCGCTCGCGCGGCCCGCAAACACAGCCATGCCGTTCCCGCGCTGGCCACGGCGTTGAAGGCACGTCCCTGATTGGTGAGCGAGTTGAACCAGAACACCGGGGTAAAGCAAAACAGAAGCGCCGCCATCCAACCCGCGCGCGCGTTGCCCCACTCCTCGCCGAGCTTGATCAGCAGCCATCCCGCCAGCGCCCCGGCCAGGATGCCGCTAAGGAGAAACGTCGTCTCCGGTGTGAAGCCTAAAGCATGAATCGCTTTGCAAAACCCAACATAGAGCGGATAGCCCGGCGGCTGCGGATAGTGCCGCCGCGGGTCAAAATCCCCGAGCGAATACGCCATGTTCACGGAGTCGAAATAGAAGAGATACTTGGGGACCAATGGCCAGCGCGTGATGGCCAGCAGTGCCGCCAGCCCGCTGAAGATCGCAACGTCTTTCCTTCCCATGAATTCGCAATTCTAGCCTGTCGCGAGACGATAAGGGAAACGCATCCTCCGTATGAGCTTCGGAATGCACCGATGAACCTTTCAACCCCGCACTCTCGCTCTTTATTACATGGGGATACCGGATCGTTCGACCCTCACCGTGGACCTGAATCCAGGCAGATATCAGGAAAGTATCAAGGCGTTCCGAAACCTGCTGGAGTCGACGGACGGCAACAGGATCCCGTTCTTCCGCATCTCGGTTCGGACTCCGAAAGACGAGTATGTCGACGTGCAGATCCGAGCGTTGAATGCATACCTCGTGGGTTTCCGGGGGGAGGATCAGTGGTATTCCTTCGACGGAGAGACGGGCGGCTGGGGCGTCAGCTGCGGGACCGGCTCGAATTACAACGAGCTTGGACACGTCGGCCGCATCGGCTACGACGACTTGATTGCCATCGGCGCTCTCGCCCGATTCCGAAGACGCCGGAACACGCTGGACAAGCGAATCATTGCGATCCTGATTGGCCTGCTTTCGGAAGGCGCACGCTTTGCCACCGTCTCTACCTTCTTCACCGGCTTAACCAATGCCGTCGGCACCGAGCATTCTTCTTCTCTGATGTCGGCCTTCGGATCGTCGGCTATGGATTTCGAGTATCTGAAAACCAACTACTTCACCAAATGGGAGAATCCGCCTTCCACCAACCTTGAGCCCGGCAAGGTCTATCATCACCAGCCGAGTGACCACCTGTTCCGGCACCGAAGCTGAGCGATTCCCCGCACCAGGCCTAGGATGCAGGCATGGGGTAGAGCGCGTCCACGTTGCTCTGGTCAATCACCAGATGGTCCGTATAAGCCGCGGGCGGCGTTGCGTCTCCTTCGATGATCGACGTCGCGAGCTTCAGTAGCTTCGGACCGTACCGCTCCGGAAAATAGGCAACCGAGGCAATGAAGGGGGACTCGCTCTTGCGAATTTCCACCCTGCTTTCGTGCATTGCGTTATGACCCACGATCGCTACCGTCGCGCTTCGCCCCGCGGCCAGCACAGCATCCATGGCCCCGAGGGCGCTGATATCGTTGAAAGCCGACACCAGCATCCTGCACTTCTCGGGCAGGCGCTCAAACAGCGTGGCCATTGCCAGACGGCTGGCTTCGCGGTCGGCATTGCCGTGCAGATGGACCACGCGGGCGATGTCCACCGCTCCCGCCACTTCCCCCAAACCCACCAGGACCCCGGCGAGACGCGCGTTCACGTTGGTGCTGGTTTGCGCCCCCTCGATTAACACAACGCGGTCGTAACGGGAACCCCAGCGCTCCTGCGCGTGTCTGCCCAGCCGATGCCCCGCAAGTTTGCCGGCCTGATAGTTGTTCGCTCCGAAATACACCCCTCCCTGAACGGGGCGTTCTATGCTAATGAACGGCACAGACGCTTCCGCTAACCGCCCGGCCACCATGTTTCCCAGTGCCTCCACCGGCTGAAAGAGCATGGTGAGGTTCACCCGGGTCTTCAGCAGTGTCTCGACGTTCTGCATCAATGCCACTGAATCGGCGGGGTCGTTGTGCAACATCACCAGGTCGGCGTCAGCGGCGTCGGCGGCTCTCTGCAGAGAAGCGGCCAGATCCTGCCGGAACGTGTTGCCCGTCAACGGGGCGGCATAGCCGAGCAACGGCCGGCGTCTCCGCGTGGCTGCCCGATATCGCTTATCCTCTCCGCGCCGTACGTAGCCGCGCTCCACCAGCACCGATGCGAGCCGATAAACCGCCAGCCGCTGAATTCCGCTCGCGGCGGCAATCTCCTGCAGCGTCACCGGATGCGAGGCATGTTCGATTGTTTCAAGCACAGTCAGCCCCTTATCAAGCGTACCGGCTCCGGTCGGTTTCCCGATTTCTCTTGACTTTTTCATAGCGTCACGATAATGAATATTACACGATATGAACAGGCGATTTCAATATGTGAACATTTTATTACTCACTCTGCTCGCTCAAGCGTTCGGACAGCAGAGCGCGCAGGACTGGGCAACCCTCGTTGGACAACGCTTTCGCGCCGTCCGCGACGTCGTATACCGCAGCACTCCGCAAGGCGATCTGAAGGTGGATCTCTACGTACCGTACAACAAGGAACCGGGTCCCACGATGCTGTACATCCACGGCGGCGGTTGGCAGACAGGCTCCAAGGAACAGTATGTGCTCTGGTATCTGCCCTACCTGCAATTGGGAATGCGCGTGGTGGCGGTGGAGTATCGCCTGAGCGGCCGCGCTCCGGCGCCCGCGGCCGTAGAGGACGCTCGCTGCGCCTTCCTCTGGCTGGCAAAGAACGGTGCTCAGTACGGAGTGGACCCGAACCAGATCGTCATCACCGGGGGCTCCGCCGGCGGGCACCTGGCCCTGATGACGGCTTTCCTCGACGACTCGATGGACAAAGCCTGCGGCATCCCCGGCCCCGCTCCGAAAGCACGGGCGGTAGTCGACTACTACGGAGCGACAGACCTCTTGCCGCTAGTACCGGAGGACAAACCACATCGCTCGAAATGGCTCAGCGGACCGTATGACCCCGTCGAAATGGCGCGCCGCATGTCGCCACTCACGTGGGTTCGTCCCGGATTGCCGCCGGTGCTGATGCTTCACGGCGACGCGGACAAATCGGTCCCCTATAGCGACTCCGTGCGGCTGGGCGAGGCGTTGTCGAAGGTGGGCGTACCAAACGAATTGGTCACCGTCCCCGGCGGCGCGCACGGTCGCCACACCTGGACCGACGCGGACATCCTCCGCGGACAGCGCCGGATCGAAGCGTTTCTGAAGAATCTTGGCCTTGTCGCCCGTTGAACTCATTGAATCAGAGGTAATAGTGATGCGAAATCGAGTGTCTCAGCTCCTGGCCATGGGGGCTCTAGCCGTCCTGTTCGTAATCTCGCTCCGAGCGCAGACTGTAACAGGAACGATAACCGGAACGGTCGCGGACCAGACGGGCGCGACAATTTCCGGTGCAACCGTCAAAGTGGAACAATCCGCAACGGGCACCCAAAGAACGGTGCAGACCAACGACGTCGGCAATTTCCTCGTTGGCAGTCTGCAACCCGGCGTCTACACCATGACGGTGACGTCTCCTGGTTTCAAGACGCTCCAAAGAACGAACATCGTGCTGGCCTCGGCAGAGACTCTGGCCGTCCCGCGCCTCACGCTGGAGATCGGCGCAGTGACGGATCAGGTGACTGTAGAAGCTGAGGGCATCGCCGTGCAGGTAGCAAGTTCGGAGCGGGCGGGTGTCATCACCACCGGCCAACTCGAGAATCTGATGACCAAGGGCCGAAATCCGATGTCGTTGCTGAGCCTGCTGCCGGGCGTTGTGGACCGTCAGGGTATCGGCAATCAGGAGCGCGTGGATCGCAACTTCGACATCAGCGTGCAAGGCAACCGTCGCAATGCGAATACGGTCACCGTCGACGGCATGCCCGTAAACCCGATGGGAAACAACTTCAACAGTGTGGTGATGGTTGGCCAGGACGCCATCGCCGAAGTGAAGGTGCTTCTCTCAAACTACCCCGCGGAGTATGGGCGATCCTCGGGAGCCACCGTCAATTTCATTACCAAGTCCGGCGCCAAGGAGTTCCACGGGCTCGTTTCCTATTTCAAACGCCACGAGCAATTTAACGCGAACGACTTCTTCAATAACCGTCTCAGCCGGTCCAAGCCGCGCTACCGCTATAACACCTGGAACTACAACATCGGCGGACCGGTGATTTTGCCGGGCGTGAACAAGAATCGGGACAAGCTCTTCTTCTTCTGGTCTCAGGAGTTCTGGCCCCTTCGCGTGCCGCGACCCATCGCGCAGATCACCGTACCAACCCTCCTTGAGCGACAAGGAAATTTCACGCAATCAATCGACCTGAACGGCAAATTGATTCCCATCAAGGACCCCGATACGCGGCAGGCCTTTCCTGGCAACGTAGTTCCCGTCAGCCGGCTGGATGCAAGCGGCCTCTCCTTACTCAAGATCTTCCCGGAACCAAACTTCACGGACCGCACCATCTCTGGAGGCCGATACAACTACGTGTTCCAGGTGGAAAACGAAACACCAATCCGGATGGAGAACGCGCGCATCGACTACAATCTGACACCCTCACATTCGCTCGCTTTCACGATCGCCTCCTTCCTGGACAAGCAGACGGGACCGGTCGGCATTCTGACATCCGGCAGCACGAACTGGCCCCAGTTGGAGAAGACGTACCGGCTTCACGGACAAGGCTATATCCTGCGCTACACGGGTGTCCTCTCCCCCACCCTGATTAACGAGACCAGTTTCGGTTGGACGCGCCGCCCTGAAGGCAATAGCGCGCCGGACTCGGAGATTCAACGGAACTTGCGCTCAACGATTGGCTTCACCGCGGGTCAACTGAATCCGGCGGAGAACCCCCTGGGGCTCATTCCGAACGCCACATTCGGGGGGATCCAGAACGCCGCCAACCTGTTCATGGAAGGGCGATTCCCCTTTTACCAGCGCCTCCACGCGTTCAATCTGACGAACAACGTGACGAAGATGCTTGGTTCCCACACCTTTAAGGCCGGCATCATGATCGAGCGCAACTACCAGGGAGCTCTCGGGAATGGTAACTACGCGGGGAACTTTGTCTTCACTCCCAGCTCCAACAACCCCATCGACACCGGCTACGCCTACTCGAATGCGGCAATGGGCGTGTACAACTCCTACACGGAAGCTTCCGCCCGGATCATCAACAGCTTCCGCCAGCACGCTGTGGAGTGGTTCGCCCAGGATCTGTGGCGGGCCACCGGCAGACTCACTCTGGAGTATGGAATGCGGTTCCACTTGCTGCAGCCAATCTTCATGCGCTCGAACGAACTATCCAGCTTCGATTTGGGTACATACGACCCCGCTCAAGCCGTGCAATTGATCCGCCCGGTGCGCATTAACAACAAGCGCGTTGGCCAACATCCCGTTACCGGCCAGATCCTGCCGGTCACCCTGATCGGTGCGATCGCGTCCGGCACCGGGGACGTGGCCAACGGGATGAAAGTAGCCGGCAAGGGCGGGACGCCCCGCGGACTGATCCCTGGTTACGGCGTTCAGTTCGGGCCACGCTTCGGATTTGCGCTCGATGTATTTGGCAACGGACGCACGGCTGTTCGCGGCGGTATCGGCATCTTCTATGGCCGTCCGAACATGTCCGAGAATTACCTGCGTTTCGCCGGACAGCAGCCATGGGTCGAGAACCCGACTTTGTACTTTGGAACGTTGAAAACGCTGACTACCTCGGCGGGATCCATCTTCCCGCAGAACGCCAATGGGATGGACCAGAGTGATCGCGTGCCGCGCGTCATGAACTACAGTTTCTCCGTGCAGCACAACGTGGGTTGGAACACCGTAGTGGACCTGGGCTACGTAGGTTCGCTCGCCCGCAACCAGATGTGGCTGCGCAACGTGAATCCGATCCCGCTTGGCGCGAACTTTGATCCCGCCAACGCGGACCCTTCGAACCCCTCGACGCCGCTTTCATCACCTTTCCTGCGTCCGATTACCGGCTACAACGACATTCTGATGTCGGAACCCGCGTCCTCCTCCAACTATCACTCGCTGCAGGTAACCGCGCGCCGCCGCTTTGCCCAGAGCGTTCAGTTCGGTCTTGCATGGACCTGGTCCAAGTCCATGACCTACAGCAACTTCGACAACAATGCCGTGAGCGCGCTTGCATCGCCGCGCTATTGGAACTACGGCCTGTCGCTCTTTGACCGTACGCACGCCGTGAAGCTCGACTGGACCTGGGATCTGCCCAAAGCCAGCACCGGAAACTCCGTCGCGGACTATGCGCTAAACCACTGGCAGCTTTCCGGTATCACCAGCTTCATCAGTGGCGAACCCTTGGGAATCACCTTCACCACCGTCAACTCACTCGACATTACGGGCTCGGCCAGCCAGGGCGCTCGCGTCGACGTAACAGGCAGCGCGGTTCTTCCGAAGAGTGAACGCACGTTCAGCAGGAACTTCCGGACAGAAGTATTCCAGCTTCCCGCACGCGGCACACTCGGAAACTCGGCACCGACGCAAATTCGCGGCCCCGGCATCAACAATTGGGATATGGTGCTCACCAAGGAACTGCCGATTCACGAGCAGTTCCGGATGCAGTTCCGTTTGGAGGCTTACAACGCCTTCAACCATACCCAGTTCGCCACCCTCGATACCGCGGCCCGGTTTGACGCGGCGGGGAAACAGGTGAACGCGAGGTTCGGCGAGTTTCTCTCGTCGCGTCCGCCGCGCACGTTGCAGTTTGCGTTACGATTCATGTTCTAGCCGCATGCCGACGCATCGTGCCTGGATCCTTGTATCGCTGCTGTTCTGCGCCACCGCGCTGAGCTTCCTGGATCGCCAGGTGCTCAGCGTGCTGGCGCCGGAACTGATACGCGAGTTTGGCATGTCGAATGCCGCGTACTCGCGGGTCGTCTTCGCGTTTGTACTGAGCTACACGGTGATGTTTGCCCTTGGCGGCAGACTGACCGATGCGCTAGGTACCCGGTTAGGTTTAGGGCTGTCGGTGGGAGTCTGGTCCGTCGCAAGCATGGCGCACGCCCTGGCCAGAGGCCCATTGGTATTGGGCATCTCGCGCTTCTTTCTCGGCGTGGGCGAGGGGCCATGCTTCCCGGCGGTCACCAAAGGCGCGCTCGAATGGGTTCCGCTCGAGAAGCGCGCGCTGGCCGTCGGCTTCGCCAATGGCGGATCCGCCTTCGGAGCGGTTTTGGCTCCACCGCTCACCGTCTGGTGGACGGGGCTCTTCGGCTGGCGCGGGGCGTTTCTCGCCACGGCCGGGTTGGGCTTCCTGTGGCTCGTGGCCTGGTATCTGGCGTTTCGAGGTCTTCCGCAAGCGGTAGTCTCCCCGTCGAGCCAGGCAAGCCCCGGTTTCCGGACCGTGCTTGCGCGCGGGGACGTCCGGCGCTTCATGCTGGCCCGTTTCTTCTTTGATCCGGTCTTCTATTTCTATATGTTCTGGATCCCGCAGTACCTGTCTCGCGAACGCGGCCTTTCCCTCACCGAGATTGGGAACCTGATCTGGATTCCCTTCTTTGCTCTTGGCGTGACGAACATCGCCGCGGGCCGCGTGTCGGACCTGCTGGTGAAGCGCGGCTATGCCCCGCGCCGCGCGCGCATGGTATTGATGCTCGTCTCCGCGCTCATGACTCCCGCTTCGTGGTTCGCAGCCACGGCTGGCAGCGCGGGCGCGGCTATCGCGCTAATGTCGGTGCTCATGTTCGCTCACGGCATCTGGATTGCGAACTACATTACCTTGATTGGAGACTCCGTGGGTGCGGCCGAAGCAGGTACGGCCGTGGGGCTGACCGGCGCCTGTGGCGGCATCGCGGGCATGCTCTCAAACCTTGTGATCGGGCCGGTGGTGGACCTCAGTGGGTTCACCCCCGTGTTCCTGGTCTCCGCGCTGCTCTATCCCGCCGCATGGCTCATACTGGCAGCAGGGAGGCGCGCCGCCACACCTGCCACCGCGAAAGGACTTGCATGAACGTCGCAAGAAGAAAGCCCCGTACCGCGCGCATTGGCGTCTTTGGAGTGGGCTACCACGTCTACTGGAACCAGTTCCCTGGACTTCTCGACGAACTGACGGCTAAGCTCGATGTACTTGTCCAGCGAGTGAAGGCTACCGGTGCTACAGCGGAGAACTTCGGCATTGTGGACAAGGCGCAGGACGCCTATGCGCTGCTGCCGCGGCTCAAGTCCGCCGATCTCGATCTGGTGTTTTGCGACATGCTCACGTACGCCACATCGGCGACGTTCGGCGCGATCGTGCGCAATCTCGATGTGCCGATCGTGCTCGTAGCCCTGCAACCGCTGGCGGCCATGGACTACGGCCGGGCCACTACCCACATGCAGTTGGCGAACGACGACTTCTGTTCCGTGCCCGAGTTTCTTGGCGTCGCCATTCGTATGGGAAAGCGCCCCCCGAAAGTGATCCTGGGCACCCTCGAAAACGACCCCGCCGCGGAGGCGGAAATCGTCGAATGGTGCGAGATCGCCATGGCTCTGCATGACGTGAAGCGCGCCCGCATTGGCCACTTCGGACACCCCATTGAGCACATGCTCGACATGCAGACTGACCAGACCGCACTGACCGCTGCATTCGGCTGCCACGTCGTCCAGACCGAGGCCGATGAACTGCTGCGATTCAGCCGCGACATCGGCGAGGATGCCCTCGAACGTAAGAGCCGAGAGATTCTCGATCTTTTCGATACACCAGATCCTGGTATCGATCCTGTCACGACCAAGCTGACGGGCGATCACCTCCGTAGCGCGGCCCATGCGGCCGTGACGCTGGACCGCTTTGTGGAGCACCATGAACTCGACGGTCTTGCGTACTACTACGAAGGGGAAGCAGGCAGCCCGCTGCGCGGTTTGGTGACGAACCTGATTGTGGGCAATTCGCTGCTGACGGCTGCCGGGTTCCCCATGTGCGGGGAATCGGACCTGAAGACGTGCATCGCCATGCTTCTGATGGACCGCCTGGGAATCGGCGGCAGCTTCGCCGAGTTCCATCCCGTGGACTTCCGCGAAGGCTTCGTACTGGTGGGCCACGACGGCCCGCACCACATTAATATCGCCGACGGTAAACCTGTGCTGCGCTCTCTGCTGAAGTATCACGGGAAGCCGGGTAGTGGCGCGAGCGTGGAGTTCCGCATCAAGGCGGGTCCGATTACGATGATGAGCCTTGGTGTGAAGGCGGACGGCCGATTCAAGTTCATTCTGGCGGAGGGCGAGAGCGTCCAGGGCGCGATCCCCGCAACCGGCAACACGAACACCCGAGGATTCTTCGGCCCCGACATCCGGTCGTTCCTGAAGCGCTGGGTCCACGAAGGCCCGACCCACCACTTCGCCCTGGGCGTCGGCCATCGTGCGGGATCCCTGCGCCGGATCGCCGACGCGCTGGGTATGGAGAGCGTCATCATTTCGGGAGGAAACTGACCATGCGCAAGACCATGCTTGCGAGCGGGTCGATGCTGCTCGCCGCGCTCTTGTTGTCGTCCTGCGGCGCAAGGAGTCTGGATCTCGAGAACGGCTGGCGAAATCCGCCCAAGGAGGCCCGGCCCCACGTCTACTGGCTTTGGCTTAACGGTTACCTGGACCGGAAAGCCGCCCGCGCGGAACTCGAAGCCATGAAGAACGCGGGGTTCAGCGGAGTGCTGCTGTTCGACATGGGCGCGCGCGGCCCGAAGGAGGCTCAGCCTCCAGCCGGTCCGGCGTTTCTTGGGCCGGAATGGCTGTCGCAACTTAAGGAGATGCTCGCCGAGGCTAAGCGGCTCGGGTTGCAGGTGGATCTCTCCGTGGCCAGCAGTTGGGACATGGGCGGCGCATGGACCCAGCCCCAGCACGCGAGCATGGGGCTCTATCCCGCGGAAGCAGCCATCGAAGGAGGCCGCCTGGTGGAGATGGATCTTCCGTTTCCGCCACCCCCGCCCGCGGCGCCGCTCGATGCCGCCGGCAAACCCGCCGTATGGCGGGATGCGGCCGTTTTGGCGGTACCCAGCGCGCGCCGCATTTCGGCACATGAGTTCGTGTTCCGGCTCGATCTCACCGGCGCGGGCGACCTCAGGGAAGCCGTGCTCGACCAGGGAGAACCCGGAGACACACCCCTCTCCGCCACCCTTTCGCCCGTACGTGAATTCAGCATCGCCTTTTCAAGCGCCGGAATCGAAGACAGTGATTTTCGCGAAACCGTGCGTGGGACCCTCCCTCGAGCTGCTGGTCCGCATCGCTTCCCCCTTCCTCCCGGAACCCGCGCGAAGTACGCGCGCTTACGCTTGTTGAGCGCGTATGACTCCTCCCGGCCTCACTGGACCTTGGGTGAATTCGCCCTGCTCGATAGCGGAGGCATCAATGTTGCCGGCTCTCACGCCGCGGATCGCACGCGCGATGGCGCGGACCTCATGCGCGCCTCGCCGGCCTACGGGAGTGGCCAGATGTGGAACCTGAACAACCTCCACGATGGGGAAACCGCTGGGCCGCGGGGCGTGTTTGCCACTCTCGGCGCACCTCCTTTCCACTTGACTTCTCCCGAGGAGACGGTGAACCTCACCGCCTCCGTGGACCGAAACGGCCGTTTGCGCTGGCAAGCACCGGCGGGACGCTGGACAATCCTTCGTTACGTCCTCATGAATACCGGTGAGCGTCTGAAAGTCCCCAGCCCGAACTCCGACGGCCTGGCAACCGACCATTTCAGCGCCGACGCGACGAAGGCCCACATTGATACCGTGAGCGCGCGGCTTAAGGAAGCCCTGGGAGATCTGCGATCGAGCGGATTGAAGAACCTCTATCTCGCGAGTTACGAGGTGGTGGGACAGGTTTGGTCGCCCGGATTTATCGAGGATTTCCGTCGTCTGCGCGGCTACGATATGACGCCCTACCTGCCAGCGGTCTTTGGCTCCACCATCGTCGATCAGGAAACCACCGCGCGCTTCCTGCATGACTATCAGAAAACTTTGAGCGATGTCCTTATCGCCGCCTACTACGGAGCGGCGCGGGAAGCGTCTGAACGTGCGGGACTTGGTATCAAGTCCGAGGCCGGCGGCCCCGGCCCGCCCATTCACAACGTCCCCGTGGATTCCCTGTTGGCCAACGGTGCCATCAACGAAATTCAGGGCGAATTCTGGCCCTTCCGACCCGACGCGCATAGCCTCTGGGTGGTCAAGGAAACGGCCTCCGCCGGCCACCTCTATGGCAAGCAGTCGGTCCACATGGAGGCGTTCACATCCACCCACCATTGGCACGAAGGGCCGCAAGATCTCAAGGCAAGCGCGGACCGCGTTTTCTGCGAGGGCGGCAACCACATGGTGTGGCACACCTGGAGCCACGCCCCGAGTGAGGCGGGCAAACCGGGCTGGGTCTATGGCGCCGGCACCCACATCAACACGAACGTCACCTGGTGGCCCAAGGTTAAGCCCTTTGTTGACTACCTCTCCCGCTCCTCCTTCCTGCTGCAACGTGGCCAGTTCGTGGGCGATGCACTCTTCTATTACGGAGATGGCGGGTACAAGTTTGTGCCGCCTCGGCAGCCTCAGCCCGGGCTAGGCCCCGGCTATGACTACGATTTCGTGAATTCCGACGTGATCCTGAAGCGGCTCAGCGTGAGAGAAGGCCGCTTCGTTCTGCCGGACGGCACGAGTTACGCCGTGCTTGTGCTGCCGGATGACGGAAGCGCCCAACCAGATGTACTAGCGAAGCTGGAGCAACTTGTCGCGGCGGGCGGAACCGTGATCGGCTCAAAGCCGCGGCGAGCTTACGGGCTCGAGGGGTATCCGGCCAGTGAACAGCGCGTCCAGGAAATCGCCACCCGGATGTGGGGGGACCTGGACGGCCAAACCGCGACGAGCCGTTCGCACGGAAAGGGACGCGTGGTTTGGGGGCAGTCCCCGCGTCAGGTCCTGGAAGCCATGGGTATCAGTCCGGACGTTAGCGCGCCCCCCGAAGTCGACTTCACACACCGCCGCGACGGCCGGACGGATATCTACTTTGTCCGCAACACGACAGGATCCGCCACATCACCGACGGTAGCCTTCCGTGTGGCGGATCGAGAGCCCGAATTGTGGGATCCGGTTAGTGGCAGGATTGGCCCCGCATCCGCGTGGCAGCGCACGCTCGATGGCCGGACTGAAGTCTCCTTCGAGTTCGCGGCATACGGTTCCATGTTTGTCGTCTTCCGCCACCCGGCCAAGAGTGCAACGAATCCCACGGCATCACTAAAGCCAAGCACTGCTTCACCGAAATTGGCCGCGCCCCTGGTGATTGGCGGCCCGTGGACGGTGGATTTCGAGAATGGTCCCCGTAGGGTTCCCTTCCCGGAACTGAGTTCCTGGACCACGCGCGCCGATCCAGCCATTCGCTATTTCTCCGGCGCGGCGCGGTACCGCACCAAGTTCAAGGTCCCCAAGGGATGGCGCGTGGGAAATCATGGCGCACACCTCGATCTCGGCCGCCTTTGGACCATCGGCGACGTCTGGCTGAACGGCAAGCCGCTTGGCATCACCTGGACCCAGCCGTTCACGCTCGATGCCTCCGAGGCTCTGCGCGACGGAGAGAATGAACTAGTGGTTGAAATCATCAATACCTGGCACAATCGGCTGGTTGGTGATGCCAAACTGCCACCAGCCGAGCGCACCACGCGAACGAACATCGAGGTCTCCGCTGGGAAACCCTGGGCGGAACTGGAACCGCTCGACTCCGGTCTTTTCGGCCCGGTGCGGCTGATCGCCGTTCCTCGCGGGAGGCCTTGACGGCGGGATTATTGGTGTACATCCGGGGGTGGAACTTTCGGGAAACGGGCAACACGACCTATTTGCGGCTGAAGCGGGCGATCACCGCGCCATCACTGTTCGTGAGGACAAGATGATTTCCCTCGATGCGCTGGGCCGCGACGTTCTCGAAGACCTGGAAAAGCTCATCCTCGAGTTGCATTCCGTTCCCAGGGCAAGCCATCTTTGTCGCCGCCAGCGGACCGAGGCGAAGACGATCCCCGTTCTGAGTGTATGGGCCTGTGAAGCGGTTACACCCACCGAACCCGAATGCGCGCCGCTCCTTGCCATCAAATTCAATCGTTGGCTTGCGTTCGGCCACCACGGTCTTTCCATTCACTTCCGTAAGATCCCAAGCACCTTCCAGGCTGACGGGCGCCACTTCGCAACTCATTCCTTTCTCGGCATCGAGAAACTTTGCGATCACGAGTGTGGTTTCCGTACCGGGAGCATCCATTCGAGGCCTCTGCTCCAAGCGACCCTCAACGCGAATTCGCAACGGCGCTTGCGGCGGCAATCCGGCTTTCAGATATGCGCGTTCCGCATCGATGTGAGCCGCTTCGATTGCGACCGGATACCGGGTACCGGAATCACAGTCTCGAAACCGGGCGCTGTCCGCGAAGTAGACATACTCCCCCGTATAGATTCGGGAAGCCAGTTTGGTGGTGCTGCACTCTTTGAGGGTGAGTTCGCCGGAATAGAAGCTCGCTTCTTCTCCCTTGTTCCAGAACGTGGTGAAGCCATCGGTGAACCTGGCGCCGGAAGCAGAAGTGGCGAGTGGAAGAGTTATTCGTGGGTATCCCGCGATTCGTACGGTGACGGAATCTTTTGTCTTTGAGGTTGCACGGCGGTAATCGGCACGGATATCCCGGCCCTCAGTGCAGTGGTAGACCACGGTACGGTTTTGAGCCGCCAGAGAAAGGGTGCACAACGCAGCGAAAAACGCGATCCGAATCACAGGAACCTCCCCGCGTACACAGATGCAACGTCGCAAAGTTAAGATTCCGGTGAGCCGTTCCCCCTTGCCCCGCGGGGAAGATGCCGGCCGCCGATGTGCTATCTTATTCCGCCACTTGGCTCGGTCGTCGTCGCGGCAATCCTGTACGCGCGTCTGAACAACCTTCAACCCTCGGATACCGTCTCGCCAGCGACTGCGCGGAAGGGCGCGAAACAGGTGATCCGCGATGATCATGCTGACATTTGCGAGTCGATCCATGTCCCTGCCGAGGGAAATAATGAAAGAAGCTCCGGAACTGCAGTGCGGTTCCGGAGCTTCCTGGAAACGGGCGATGAATCGTCGCGCCTAGAGAACTTCTTCGCTCCAGTTCTCCAGCACGGACTTGACCCGCTGGCAGAACTGATCGGCCAGCGCTCCGTCGATCAGGCGATGGTCGAAGGTGAGCGCCAGATAGGCCATGTCGCGGATGGCGATAGCATCGTCGATCACCACGACCTGCTTCTCCACGGCTCCCACACCCAAAATCGCGACCTGCGGCTGGTTGATGACTGGGGTGGCGAAGAGGCTGCCATAGCTGCCGAAGTTCGTAATGCTGAAGGTGCCGCCCTGCACTTCATCGGGCTTCAGTTGCTTGGAGCGGGCGCGGTTGGCGAGATCGGCGATAGAGCGCTGCAACCCCAGGACGTTCTTTTCGTCAGCGTTCTTGATCACGGGCACAATGAGCCCGTTCTCCAGCGCCACAGCGATGCCGATGTTCACCTCACTGTGGTAAAGCACGTTCGCGCCTTGGATGGAAGCGTTCACGATCGGGAAGGCACGGAGCGCTTCCGCGGTAGCGCGGGTGATGAACGGCAGGAAGGTAAGGGAGAATCCGTACCGCTCCTTCACGGCGTTCTTCCGCGAGTTCCGCATCTTGGCGACTTTCGTCATATCCACGCGGTGCACGGTGGTGACATGCGCCGAGGTGTGCTTTGAAAGCACCATGTGCTCGGCGATCTTCTGTCGCATCGTGCTCATGGCTTCCACGCGCACCTTAGCGCCTTCGGCGGGTGCCACGGGGGCGACCTCGCCAGCGGAGGCAACGACCGGGGCGATATACGCGGGCGCAACAGGCGCGGCGGGGGCGGGAGCAGAGGGAGCAGCGGGAGCCGCCGTGGGGGCTTGCGCGCCACGCGCAAGATAGCTCTCGACATCCGCTTTGGTGATCCTGCCGCCGGCGCCGGTGCCGGTGATCAGGGACAGATCCAAATTGTTCTCACGGGCCATGCGCCGCACAAGAGGGGAAATCGGCCCAATATCTTCCGATGCCACGGCAGGAGCAGGTTCTGGAGCCTTTGGGGCAGCTTCCGCGGGCGCGGCCACAGGCGCGGCAGGGGCTGGGGCAGGGGCGGCCTTAGGCGCTTCCGCCGGTGCGGATGCCCCGCCGCCAGACGCTCCGTCATCGATCCGGCCTACGACCGTGTTGATCTGTACGGTGGCACCTGCTTCCACGAGCACTTCCTTGAGAACGCCGGCGGCGGGCGAAGGAATTTCGGTATCCACTTTGTCCGTGGAAATCTCGAACAGCGGTTCATCTCGCGCAACCGTGTCACCAGGCTGCTTCAACCACCGGGTCAATGTCCCCTCAACAATGCTCTCGCCCATTTGGGGCATCAATACGTCGGTCATCTTCGCTTCTCCCTCTAATTTCCGGCTGGTTCGGGATGCCGTCTCCCGCTATTTGATCACGGCCTGGAAGCCGTTGTGACAAACTCTACCGAATCGAACGCAAACACTTCCCCAAACTTACCTGCCACGCGGGCGATCACTTCTTCCCGCGTTGCCACAATCCCCAACACCTCCATGGAGGTAACGGGCAGACTGAGTCCGCAGGGCACGATATAGCGGAAATAGCTCAGGTCCGCGGTGTGATTGAGGGCGAATCCATGCGAACTCACCCAGCGGCTGATGTGGATGCCGATGGCAGCCACCTTCGCCCCACTCACCCAGACGCCAGTCATCCCCGGTTCCCTTCCGGCGCTCACCCCGTACAAAGCCAGCGCGCGGATGAGCGATTCCTCCACCGCCCGAACATACGCCACGACATCTCTCTTCCACCCGCGAAGGTCGAAGATGGGATATCCCACAATCTGCCCCGGGCCGTGATAGGTGACATCCCCGCCCCGGTTCGTTTCGTAATAACTGATCCCCGCCTTCGCTAGAACCTCGGGCGATGCGAGCAGGTTAGATTCCTTCCCGTTTCGCCCCATGGTCACCACATGCGGGTGCTCCACCAACAAGAGCGTGTCCTGCCCCGACCCTTCTTGCCGGCGCACGATGTATTCGCGCTGCAGGTTGTACGCTTGCAGCCAGTCCATCCGCCCGAGGTCGAGCACTTCCAGCTTACGCATTTATCGGCATGCCATGCACCGCGTGGAACGCCTCACCAACGGCTTCATACAGAGTCGGATGAGCATGGATCACATTCATCATGGTATCGACGGTGGCCTCCGCTTCCATGGCGGTGACGGCTTCAGCAATCAGCTCATAGGCGAGCGGTCCAATGATATGCACACCGAGAATCTCACCATACTTTGCATCGCTCACCACTTTCACGAAGCCGTCGGGTTGCCCCATAATCTTTGCTTTGCTGTTTGCCACGAAGGGGAACTTGCCCACTTTGACGTTGTAGCCCTTGTTCTTGGCTTCGGCCTCGGTGAGGCCCACACTGCCGATGCCCGGCTCCGTATAGGTGGCGTTCGGGATGCGATCAACACGAATCGGACTGACCGGTTTGCCCGCAATCCGGCTCACCGCAACCACAGCCTCCATGGTTCCGGCATGCGCCAACTGCGGATAGCCCGCAATGATGTCTCCGATCGCGTAAAGACCCGGCTCGCCGGTCTCCATATAACCGTTCACCTTAACGAAGCCGCGATCCAGTTCCGCCTTGGTATTCTCGAATCCGATATTCTCCGTATTCGGCCTCCGCCCCACGGCCACCAGCAACTTGTCGTATTCGAGCGTTTCCTTCTTTCCGTTGGAATATTCAGCGTCAAACTTGACACCCTTCTTCGTGCGAGCGATGCCTGAAAGCTTGCAGCCCACCTCCACACGCACGCCCTGCTTCTTGAAGACGCGAAGCATCTCCTTGGAGATCTCCTCATCCTCTTTGGCCACCACCGCGGGCAGCATCTCAAACACCGCCACTTCCGTACCGAACCGGTTGAACATGGAGGCAAACTCCATCCCGACTGCGCCCGCGCCAACCACCGCCAAACTCCTCGGCACTTCGCGAAGATTCAGAATCTCGATATTCGTCAGGATTTTTTCCGGATCCGGTTCGAGCCCTGGCAGCATCCGCGCTTCCGAGCCGGTGGCGACAATAATCGCCTTGGCCTCCAGCGTCTTCTTGCTGCCATCGTCGGCGGTTACCTCGACTTTGCCCTTGCCGAGAAGGCGTCCATAGCCCTTGATCACCTCGGCCTTGTTCTTCTTCATGAGGTAGTCCACGCCCTTGGCGTTCTTGTCGACTACGTCATTCTTGATGTCCACCATCTTCGAATAGTTGAGCTTGGGGTTCTCTACAGTCACACCCAGATCGGCCGCGTGGCGGAAGTGATTCCAGACCTCGGCGGAATGAAGGAGCGCTTTGGTAGGCACGCATCCGACGTGCAGACAAGTCCCCCCCAGCTTCGGGCGCTTCTCGATGATGGCGGTTTTCAGGCCGTATTGGCCCGCCCGGACAGCCGCCGGGTAACCGGCAGGGCCGCTGCCAATAATTATCAGATCGTAAGACATCGCTAATAGTGTACCATCGACATCGGGGATAACTCGCTTAGGATAAACGAGTTTCCGCATAGTTCCGCTCCGTTCGATAGCAGTTGCTTACGCATGGAGGATTATTGCCGGAGAGGGTCACGTAGAATCAATCAGTTGCCTGCCACAGGATAATCCCGAATCTCCGGATTCGAACGGCCGTTGCGCTCTTCAATGGATCGCGAACGCCGAGATTTCAGCCGAAATGGCGATAGTACCGAATGCGGAAATCAAGTTCGGCACGATCATGCTCCTCCGGCGGCAAGAAAATCGCGTATGATTACGCGATAAGGTGTATGTACCGCTTTCGTGCGGCGAGCACGGAACGCCGTGCCACGGAGTTGATTCCGGGCGACGGAGTTCGGCAGGGTGACCGGCACATACGCGAGTAAGCGGACCGCGGTAGCGAAGGAGCGATCGGAGCATTATGATCGGCCAGATGCTGGGGCATTACGAGATCACTGGCAAGATCGGCAAAGGCGGGATGGGCGTTGTCTATCGCGCCATCGACACGCTAATCGGCAGGGATGTTGCGCTCAAGACCATCCTGCTTCGGGAGATTGAAGATCCGAACGAACGCCAGTTTCTGAAGGAACGTTTGTTCCGCGAAGCGAAATCCGCCGGCATTCTGTCGCACCCCAATATCGTTACGGTGTTCCAGATTGGGGAACAAGACAGTCTGACGTATATCGCGATGGAGTTCGTGGACGGCCCCAACCTGGCTGAGTTGCTGAACCGCCCGGAAAAACCTTCGATGGAGACCCTGGTGAGCATCCTCGATCAGTCGGCTGCGGCTCTCGACTATGCGCACAGCCGCGGTGTCGTACACCGCGATATCAAACCGGGAAACATCATCGTACGTTCAGACGGCGTGGCCAAGATCGCCGATTTCGGCGTCGCGAAAATTTCCAGCCAGAACGTCACGCGCACCGGCATGACGCTGGGCACGCCGCACTACATGTCGCCCGAACAGTTCCACGGGCGCACCATCGACGGGCGTTCCGACCAGTATTCGCTCGCGGTGATGGTTTATGAAATCTTCACCGGTAAGAAGCCCTTCACGGCGGAATCGATCACGGGGTTGATGTATAAGATTCTGCACGAGCAGCCCAATCCTCGGCGCGACAACCCGGAGCTCAGCGAAGCCACGGATGCGGTACTGCGCAAAGCGCTTTCGAAGGAGCCGGACGAGCGCTACCCTACCTGCGCGGAATTCATCTCGCAACTTCGGGACGTGAGCGGCGTGCAACTCAAACAATTACCTTTTGAGAGCCACACGCGCATGCCAGGGGCGGGAACTGGCGGACAGCATGGCGCAACGCCATTGTCGACGCCGCACCACACGCCTTCGGTGCCACCGGCATCCTCGAAATTGCCGGATAAGCAAGCGCCTCACATTCCGGTACCGACGCCTTCCTCCGGACTGCCCTCCTCCGCGATGATGCCGCCGCCACCGCCGGTGCCTCCATCTCAGGCCTGGAATTTCCGCTCCCCCGAGGCTGGTTCCGCCCTGGAAGATACGCCCGGGCCAACGGCATTGCCCCACACGGGAGCCGGTCATCCGCCGATCTCTGAAGTGCCTACTCCGGCAGTAGGAGTCCCCTCAGCCGCCCCGCTGAGCACGACGGGGAGCGTCGGGATCAATCTGCCGCCTCCGCCCGCGCCGGAAATGCCGCCCGCGCCTCCCGCCGCAAAGCCGGATGCCAAAGCGCACGATGCGAAAGTGCGCGACTTAAAAGCGCCCCCCGTCGCCGCAAAGGGCAAGATTGCCAAGGACGTTCCTAAGGGAAAACCGCCTGCTGCCGCTTCGACGGTGAAGCCGGGCGGAAAAACACCCCTCTTCGTCGTGGTGGGCGTGGTGGTGTTGCTACTGCTGATCGTGGGAACGGTGGCTGGCGTTCTTTACAACCGCTCACAGAGTGCGCCTCCCACAGAGCCACCCACGGCGCCTGCCGCCAACGGTTCTCAGCAAACCAGCACGGAGAATCCGCCTCCGCCGCCAGAGACTCCGGCACAGGGAGCAGAAGCGGCGATTCCCGGGGCTGAAAGCAGTGTTCCGGCCGCGGAAGTTCCGGCTGAAGGCACGACCCCGTCCGCGCAGCACGCTCCCCCGGCGATTGCCACGTTCCTGGCGGAACCAGCGACCATCACGGCGGGAGACTCCACCACACTCCGCTGGAACACATCGGAAACGACCCTTGTCAGCGTGGAACCCGGGCTGGCGAGAGGCCGTTCAGTCGGCCAGGTTACGGTTTCTCCGAAGCAGACCACGAAGTATCGCCTGATTGCGCGCGGGCTTGGTGGACGCAAGACACAGGAACTAACGGTCACCGTGAAGCCCGCCGAGGGAGGGAGTGGACCAAACGACGCCGCACCCAATCCGGAGGGCATGTCCCTCGATGCGCTAACGCGCGCACTGGCGGCGGGAGAGAATGTCGTCAGCATCAATCAACTGATGGTGCGCGTGGGGTTGAAAGGCGTAAGTTTCCCGGTGAACGCGCAGGCGCAAGCTGCCATCCTTGCCGCGGGAGATCGTGGAGACCGGCCCAAAGACGCAGTAGTACGATTGATTGATTTGGCAAAACAGGGTGGAAGACGCTAACTTCCCGCGCACTTCCGTGTAAAATCCCTGTATCGGTATCAACATGGCTCTGCGATTCGGTTCCGCGCGGCCTCGCGCTTTTCTTCTGATTCTTATTGCGATCGGGCTTTCCCTTCCTGGCGTTGCGCAGACACCCGCTCCGATGAACCTCAGTACTCTGAAGCAGGTGCTGGCCATCGGGGAAGACGTCGTACCCACGAACGATGTGATCGCGCGGATAAAAAAGGAAGGTGTCGATTTCTTCCTCGACGCGGACATGAAGACGGAGCTGATCCTGGCCGCCGCGAAGGGACATCGTAACGAAACCGACACACTAAAAATTATCGATTCGCTTGCCGACGCCTGCCTGCCGTGCAAAGAACGGATGGAAGCACCGATTTCTCCGGAACTGGCGCTGCGCTTTCTCAAGGAGCAGGTGCGGAGCAAGGATATTCTCAAGGCCATCAAGAAGCGAGGACTGGCCCAGGGCCCCATCACGCTTGAGGACATCGTTGCGTTGCGCGCGGCCGGAGCTTCCGAGCAATTGCTGCGCGTGATGAAGCCGGACGCCCAGCCGGTTCCTCCGGAAGGATTCATCGAAATCGAGGCGGCAAAGAGCAAGACCTTTGCCGACAATCGGCCGAACGGCAGTTTCGATGTACGTGCACGCGTGGATGACAAAGTGGAATTCCGCGTGGTGTACGACAAGATCTACGCCAAGGCGCTGTCTGGAAACGCTCCCGTGAATCAGGGCTCTGAAATCTCCAGTGTGCTGCCACGCCTGCCCGCGGATGTCATCCAGTTCACCTTACGGCAAAAGGACGGAAGGTCCAAAGGCGCCACCGGGGAGGCGCTTCCGCCGGATGCCTATGGCTTCACCGGTTATAAATTTACGGTGACCGACGAGAAAGCGAAGGATGATCGCTACCATTTTGAGGTAGCGTGGCAGCTAAAGCCGTTCACAATTGCAACGCTCAAGGCAGAAGTGGAAGAACTGGGGAGCAGCTTCCCGGAACTGGTAATCCAGGATATCCGCCTGCGGGGCGTAGACTCCGCTCCGACGCCGGACGATTATCTCGCGATGCGTGCCGCCGGCGCCAATGAAGAACTGCTCACCGCCATCGGGGGCAGCATCCGGACATCGAACGCGCCCCCGCGATGACCCGGCGCACATCCCGCGGCGCCATCGATCCGCTGCCGAATGCCCCGTCCGCCAGGCTTTCTGGCCAATCGCAGCGGAATTCTCGCTTTATTTCCGAGAGGAGCGAGATTTTCGAGGGCGATCCGTGTTGGAATTGCAGTACGAATTCCGGACGGCGCGACGAAAGAGACCGTGACCCGCTGCTTCGTTCCGGCTGGGATGCGGCGTAGCCCTCCCACGAAGCAACTCATGGTATAAAACGGGAGGCAAGGGCACGGGTGCCCCGGATCCGCCCGGTGCTTCCAACCACATTCAAATGAGCCTTGAACGCATCGGAAATTACGAAATCCTCGGCGAACTCGGGCGCGGCGGCATGGGTGTGGTTTACCGCGGGGTGGACAGCTTCATCAAGCGGCCCGTCGCGATCAAGACGATCTATCTGAATGAGATTCAGGAAGATCACGAGCGGCAGTTCCTCAAAGAGCGGCTTTACCGGGAAGCACAGTCGGCCGGGATTCTCTCCCACCCCAACATCGTCACGATTTACCAGATCGGGGAGTTGGACGATCTCACCTATATCGTGATGGAATTTGTGGAGGGCCGGAATCTGGCGCAGATGCTCCGCTCTCCCGACAAGCCATCGGTGGAACTTCTGCTCTCGATTTTCGACCAGACAGCCGCTGGCCTTGACCATGCACATGCCCAGGGCGTCGTGCATCGCGACATTAAACCGGCCAATATCATCGTGCGCAGTGACGGCGTGGCGAAAATCACGGATTTTGGCGTTGCCAAGATTACGTCGCAGACGGTTACGCGCACGGGAATGACGCTGGGCACTCCCCACTACATGGCTCCGGAGCAGATCCAGGGTAAAGCCGTGGACGGACGAGCCGACCAGTATGCGCTGGGCGTGGTGATCTATGAGATCTTCACGGGCCACAAGCCATTCAAGGCCGATACGATCACCGCGTTGATTTTCAAGATCGTCACGGACGGGGTGGATCCCAAGCGGGACAACCCAAATCTCAGCGATGGCGTCTCCAACGTTCTCAAGAGGGCCCTGGCGAAGGAGGTGTCTGAGAGATATCCGTCCTGCCAGGCAATGGTGCAGGCGTTTCGGGCGGCGGTTGGGCTTCCCTCGCCAGCATCGATTGGCTTGGCAGCGGGAACCCAGGCACCCACTGGGATGAGTATGGCATCGGGCACGGTTCCCGTGTCCACTCCCAGTGGTGCCAGCCAGACGGTTCCCGGCGGAGCCAGCGCGATGCCTCCCGTCCCCACTCCATCAGCCGCGATACCGGCCGTCCATACGCCGACCGCGAACGCTGGCGCTCCCCCGATTAGCGCCGCTATTCCACCGACAGCAACGACGCCGACTTCGGTGCCGCCCCGTCCACCGGCGCCCACGATGCCGCCGATGCCGACGGGTCCCGTGCCTCCTCCCGCGCCGGGGTCACAACCCTGGGCGGAATCGCAACCCGTGAGGGCCGCCGCCACGGGTAGTAACGCGACGCCCGATGAAAAGCCATGGCGCTTCCCCGCCATCGTCCTGGCCGGGTTGCTGGTGGTGGCGGTGATCTTCGGTCTCGTTTGGATGCTTCGGGATCACGGCGAGACGAGCGGGACGGATACAACGGAGCAGACTGCCGGGACACAAATGGCGAATGGTCCCGGCGCGGAGAGGGATCCGGCAGCCGGAACCGGCGGGAGCACCCTTTCCAGCGAGTCCGCTGCTCAACCAGGCGCTTCGGATGCGGTCACGCCGGTAAAGGAGAGTGCTGCGACGTCCGTTCCCGCGGCGGCAACGAACGTAGCAACCTCCACGAAGCCCGCCGTGCAGACTGCCGTGCAGCCAACGGGAAGGGGAAACCTGCCCGATTCGAATGGCAAGCACAACCCATCGAAGGCCACGGAATCCACCAGCCATTCGGCAGCGGGCAGCGCCGTTCGCCCCGGCACAAAGACATCGCCGACCTATGGACGGAGAACGGCGTCCGAAACAACTCCGACGAACGTCTCTCCGCCACCCCCGCCCGTGCAGCCGACGATCATTCAAGAACCGGTACGCCAGCAGCCTACAGCCCAAGCGGTCTACACGCCGCCACGGCCTATCGTCCGCGTGCCCGCAATTTATCCGGCGGACGCACGGAGGGATGGTATTAGCGGATCCGTCCTGCTACAAGCCGTGGTGAACGAAGCCGGGCAACCAACCGCCGTAACCGTAATGCGCGGGATTCGCGCTGATCTCGATCAAGCGGCAAAGGATGCCTTGGCGAAATGGCGTTTCCAGCCGGGAACTTCGGATGGCAAGCCAGTGGAATCCCGGATCAACGTCGAGATTTCCTTCAATCTCGTGCAGGATAAACGAAAGCCGATCAGCCTGAAGAACCCTTAGGGCCGCCCCGGGGGTGCCAGTCGCTCTTCCGCCTCCGGAACCAGTCTCGCCAGGGATGCCTTGAGCGCCAGGGCAATCTTATCCGCCACTTCCGCGCTGGCACTGCGAAACTTTCCGCCCCGGCTTTCCGCGGTCTCACCCCAAAGCACGTCGCCATCGGTATTGACAATCCGGACGGAGAGCGACGCCTCATGGCGGCGGGTCTCCGAACGGTCTCTCACGGAAGCGCTCCCTCCCTCGCTACGCGCGACACTGGCCCGGTTTCGGGTATACCCACCGGTGGAAATATTGCCTGAAGATCGCCCGGACACACTCTCATCACGGCTATGGCGTTCCGTGAAGACGAGGTCCTCGGCGAAACCCCGCAGAAACGCATCCGCCATCTTCGGATTCTCGGTGACCACGAAGGCGCCCAACCGATGGAGTTCCGCGATGAGCAGCGCCCGCAGCTGGCGCGCATTCTCGCCACCGTCGAAGTCTTCCACGCAGAGACGTTTCACCTGGCGCAGAGCAGTCACGGAAGCCGGAGGCGCGTCCGGGCCCTGCGCGGGCGCGAGACGGCCCATTCCCGTGCTTGTGGCAATCGCCGAGAACAACCGTCGACGCGTCATTGGCTCTCCCCTCCAAAGCGCGCTTCATTGTCCTGGAACTCCACGCGCAGCCCGGTTCTCGCCTCCATCGTCACCAGCACGCTGCGCACATGATCCTTGTGAATCTCAAACACGAGCGCCTGCTGCCGGTCCTTCTCGTCAAGGTAGCTCACAGTCAGGAAATGCTTGCGCGATTTCGTCATCAGGAAGAGGGGAGAGACGACAATCGCGAGCCCGATTCTGCGGCCCACCTTCTGGCCGTATTCGAGCATGTTGATCTTTTCCCATGGCACGTTCACCTCGATCTCTTTGGCATCGAAGCGACAGAGCAGAGTGTTCGTGAGGTCGAGTTTGCCCTTCACGGAATCGGGAAGCCCAGGAATGCTGCCACCCACGTAGGTGGCCTTCGCGCCGCCATCCCACCCGAAAAGGGGAGCAACCGCCAGCAGGAACAGAAGCGGGAAAAGCCAGGGGCGCGGACGTCCTTCGCGAGGCCTTGCGGAATATGGTGGTGAAATGTGCATAGCTCCGCCCCTAAGAATGGTGGGCCGGTCGCTCTGTTTATCTCAGGAAATTCGGTTCTTCCGGGAGAAATTTCCAAAATGAAACGCTATCGCAGCGATTGGACGGCGGTCACAATGGCGCAGTGGTAGGCGTCTTCGGCGTTGCATCCGCGCGAGATAATGTTGGCGGGCTTCTCAAGCCCTTGCAGCACAACGGCAATCAAGGCCGCGCCGCCGAGCCGCTCCACCAGCTTGTAACCGATATTGGCGGCATCGAGATTCGGGAAGATGAGAACGTTCGCGTAACCCGCTGCTGGCGAACCCTTCGCTTTAGACTGCCCCACGGAAGGCACCAGCGCGGCATCGGCCTGCAGTTCCCCGTCGGCATTCAAACCGGGCGCGCGCTCCCGAACGTAGCGCATCGCCTCGATCACCTTATCGGCGTCGGGGTGTTTGGCGCTCCCTTTGGTGGAAAACGAGAGCAGTGCCACATTCGGCGTCGCACCGGTGAGCTGTTGAAACGTTCCCGCGGAGGCAATCGCGATTTCCGCCAGTTCGGTGGGCGTGGGATCCACCATAATGGCGGCATCACTAAAGCCAAGCAGTCCCTGGTGGCCGTAGGACTGGTCTCGCACCCCCATCAAATGCATGCTGGACAGCCGCCGGAATTCGACCTTCAGCCCAATGCACTGCAGGAAGGCACGTACCGCCTCCGCGGTCGTGTATACCGCGCTACCAACCGCCCCATCGGCATCCCCGGCCGCGACCAGCAGCGCACCAAAGCGCATCGGATGCTTGACGGCTTCTTCCGCTTCGTGGCGCAGAACCCCCTTGGCGCGGCGGCGTTCATAGTAAATGGTGGCCAGGCGATGACGCTGTGCTTCGTCCTCCGGATCCGCCCAGCGAATATCCGGCGGCGTGTTGAGCGCCGCCTTACCCACCAGTATCGGGGTGATCAACCCCTCCTGAGCGAGCCTGCCGGCGGCAGCCTGCACCCTGGAATCTCCGCCTTCCGGGAAGACAATTACCGGCCGTTTGCCGGACGAGCGCAAACGCTGCTTTTGTTGCTCAATATAAGCGGCGGCGGATTCTGGTAGCGACATGAGATGGCCAGCGAACGCACGCCCACGGCGGTGCGAACCCTTATTCTACCTGTAGAGACCCCGCACCGGGCACGGCGATTGTACAGACCTGGCAGGTCTCCAATCCTTCGCGGCGTTATCTTCCGTCAGGGCCGAGAAGATCCCCTCGTAGCTGCATTCTTGCCGGGAGGAAATCCGGCTGGATGGCGATCGCTTCCTCGAACCGTGCCTTCGCCTCTTGCGGGCGGGCATTGCGTTCGGCAAGCAACCCCAGCAGGTATCGGGATTGGACGCGCCTCACTGGCTGGCGGGAATCCAACTGCGTGCGGGCGTACTTCTCAAACTGCTCCGCCAACCGGGAGGCTTCGTCCGGGCGGCCGAGGCGGTCGAGCGCAAACACCATGTAGACGTTCTCGCTGTTCCAACTGCCGGTTTCTCCCCAAAGGTGCTGGAGACCCTCGATACCCCGCTCGTAAGCAGCGCGCGCACGATCCGGCTCACCTTGCGCTTCGAGAACGCGCCCCAGGTAATACTCCTTCTGCGGCGAGGTCTGCGACGCAAAATCATCCACACCCAGAGAAACCGGGGGTTGCAGCGCCGTTTCGAACTGCTTCCGGGCATCGGTATAGTTACCATTTCGGAACGCGGCGGTGCCGGCGGCATAGCGCAGCATGCGGTACTTGTCGCGCAGTTCGTAGCTGCGGTGGCGGTGCTCAAAGCGATGTGACGCAATCAACCGCTCCGCCGCGTCATACCGGCCTTTGATCAGATTCGCCGTGAGCACGCCCTCGGCGAGATCGTCGTCATTCGGAGAGCGGCGAAGTGCGCGCTCAAGAACGTTAAGCTGTTCATCAAACCGTCCCTCTCTCGCATAGAGCGCGCTCAAATCGTTCAGCGTGGCGATGTGCCCTGGTTCGAGAGTGACAGCCTTCTCTAGCTCCGCCGCCGCGGCTTCCACGGGCTTGCCCTGCTCGGCATAAGCCAGACCGAGCGCGCGCCGGGAATGGAAGTTCTCCGGCTGCGCGCGAACCGAACGTTCCCAGCTCGTGATGGCTTCGCCGTAGCGTTTCAGATAGTAGTCCAGCGCTCCCTGCAGGTACAGAGCCAGGCCGTCCTGCGGATTCCGCGCAATTGCCCACTGGAGGGCGGCCAAGCTGCTTTCGCGATACGGGAAGCGATCCACATTGTTTGCGTGAGTATGCGCCTTGGCAAGATACCGGTCGGCCTCTGATGTATTGCCGCTTTGTTGGAGGCAGTAGGCGAGGATGTAGTCGAATAGAGGCGGTGTACCCCACGGGTCCTTGTTCTTGGCCTCGGCGAGCTTCAGAATCCGGATCGCCGCGTCCCAGCGGGCCACGTTACGGTAGAAGAAAGACGTTCCGATCGCCTCCTGGCTCTGCCCGCCCATGAGGCGTGCCAACTCCGCCCCAGCGGCGTCCTCACCAGTGAGAAACCAGCGTTCGGCTTGGGCAACTGGATTGCCGGGATCCATACGCTCAATAGCCGCTATCTGCTCGAGAGCGGCCGCGCGGTCTCCCCGCTCCCGGCTCAGCATGGCGAGCAAGGCACGCGCGCCGAGGTGGAGTCCGTTCCGCTCGATTGCTTCGCGCAAGTGGGCGATGGCCGCATCCGCATTCTTCCCGGCGAGAGCGATCCTTGCCAGGTTGTATTCCCGGTCTGAATAGAAACGGCTGCCCGGCCAGATGTAGTAGAGATTTCGCTCCGCTTTCGCTGTCTCGCCCAGTCGAAGCTGGCTGAGCGAAAGGTAGTAGTAGGCTTCATCCACGTAGGGGTCACGCTCGATCACTTGTTCGAGATGTTTCGCCGCCTCCGCATAGCGGTGCTGATTAAAGTGGTAGATTCCGTACTCCAGGTGCGCACGGGAGAAGCCCGGATCCCGCTCAAGTGCCTTGTTCAGCAGTTCGACTCCGGCAGTTTCATTCAATTCCTTCAGCTTGAAGCGCGCCGCAAGCACTAGCTCTTCCACGGTCATTTCCTCTTGCGTCTTCCGCGGCTTTTCGAGCGAACGGGTGAAGGGCGTGTATTCCTTCGGAGCCTTCGGATCCCGGCGGGTGTAATTGAGGATCTCGTGGCCGTCGGCTTCGGCGACGTGCACGGTCAATTCAGCCGGGGCGGGCGGCAGGGCGAGTTCCGCATTGATGTAGGGCCTATCCGGCGAGAGATCCGCGGTGGTATCCAGGATTACTTTCGAAGCGGACTTCACCACGATACGCGCCCCCGGCAGAGGGCGGGTCGCTGCCAGTGCCAACCGCCCAGGACCGGACCCATCCGCCGTCAGGTTCATCGCCACATCGCGAGTCGTGGTCGTAAGCCCGCCGAGCCCGGAAACGGGAATCCACCACTCGCTCCAGCTTTCCGTCATGTGGGGCTCCACCCATTCGTAGTGCCCGTCCCAGACGTGACGCCCGCTCTGCACTTCGACGTAGGGTCCTGCGTGGTCCGTGTAGCCCTGCTCGTAAGACTTGGCATTGGGTCCGTAGCCCCAGGTCCACATCTTCATGCCCTGCACAAGTCGGCGGTCCGCGTAACGGAATACGCCATAGTCCAGATCCTCGTGATAGGCGCCCTGGAAATTGTCATAGATATCGATCCCGAAGACGCCCAGCATGCCGCGGTTATTGCGGTCCCAACTGTAATCCACACCATTGTGTACGGGCCAATCCGCGATTTCGGATGTTGTGTGGCCGATGGTGCGCGTCATCGGGTAGAGGAAGCGGGTCTTTGGAGTGGCGGGGAGCGCGGCGCTCAGCCAAAACATTTGCGGCATGCGGCCATCACGGGCGTTGTAACAAAAAACGCTCATCTTCAGGGCCGCGATTCCGGGATAGAGAGTGGCCGACAAGCCCACCCTCATGTGATAGACGGGGTCCCATTCTCCAAGCATCAGCGTGATGCTACCGTCCGGATTCGGAATCACCTTGTTTGACCAGTAAGGCTCCCCGTGGGTGGTGAGCATGTGCGCGTCGTAGGGGCCGGTGAGTTCGATGCCGGATTGATGCCAGTTACTCCGGGGATTGTATCTGGCGGGCTTGATCACGTCGTTCCGGTAGAACATCTCGCGCTTACGCAACTTGTCATAAACCGAAAAGATGCGGCCTCCAAGGTCCGGCAGATAAGTGAGATCCAGGTATTCATTCTCAATGTGGATCGCGCGGTACGTTTTCGGCTTCGGGCCACCCGGCTTGAAGGGCATCTGGTAAGTCGTGAATGGATAGAGCCCCTTGACCGCCGAATTGCTGAACAGCGGAGGTTCCATCTCCCGGGCCGTGTGTTCATAGGTTGGAATCTCCAACGTGGTTTCGTATGTTCTTACGGAAGTGGACGAAGCCAACGGAGGCGCCGCATGAATCGGAAGAATCAACGAAACGAACAGGCACGAAATGAGAGCGAGGGTGCAACGGAATGACATGGCGATACCAGGGGGAACTTTCAGCGTATCACCCTGGCATGAAAAGGGATTCACCAGTCCGATATAATATCGGGTTGGTCCTGATTCCGTCCCCGCATCTCCATGGGAGGGAAACCTGGGAATCGATTTCATTCACCCGCGGGTTCAGCGTGGGAAATTTGGGGAGAACGCCCGCCGATCGCGGAGCAATACATCTATCCTGGAAGGAAGCTTATGCGCAAGAAAGTAACAGTAGTTGGAGGCGGAAACGTTGGCGCGACCTGTGCGCTGCGGATCGCCGAGAAGGAACTCGCCGATGTCGTGATCGTGGACATCATGGAAGGCGTGCCCCAAGGCAAGGCGCTCGATCTGATGCAGTCCGGGCCCGTTCAGGGTTACGATTGCACGCTCACCGGCGCGAACGATTACGAATCGACCGCGAATTCCGACGTTGTCGTGATTACGGCCGGCTTCCCCCGCAAGCCCGGCATGAGCCGCGACGACTTGCTGATGGCGAATTACGAAGTGGTGAAGGGCGCCGCGGAACAGATCGCGAAGTATTCGCCGAACGCAATCATCATCGTGGTGACGAATCCGCTCGATGCCATGTGCTGGACCGCCTGGAAGGCCACCGGCTTCTCAAGGAACCGCGTGATCGGCATGGCGGGCATTCTCGACACCGCCCGCTTCCGCACATTCATCTCCATGGAGCTCGGCGTTTCAATGGAGAACGTAGTAGCGATGGTGCTCGGCGGCCACGGCGACACAATGGTCCCGATGCTTCGCTATTCCAGTGTCTCCGGCATCCCGCTCACGGATCTGATTCCCGCGGACCGGCTGGAGGAAATTGTCGTTCGCACTCGCAACGGCGGAGCGGAGATCGTGAAGCTGCTCAAGACGGGCAGTGCGTTCTACGCGCCCGCCGCCGGAGCCGTGGAGATGGTGGAATCGATTCTGCTGGACAAGAAGAAGGTGGTGCCTTGCGCCGCTCTTCTCGAAGGCGAGTATGGCTACAATGGACTCTTCGTCGGGGTGCCCGTGAAACTCGGCTCGAACGGCATTGAGAAGATTTACGAACTCAACCTCAATGAGGCGGAGAAGGCGATGCTCAAGGTGAGCGCCGACGCCGTCGACGAACTCATCAAGGTGTTGCAATCGAAAGGCGCATAAGCGCTCCGGCTGTAGCCAGTTCGGAGATCGGGCGGCTGCGACGGCAGCCGCCCGCTTTGCGTTTGGCGAAGCTGCGATTAGGATTGAAGAGTCCCTCCGCCATGTCCAGATCAGCCAAGCGCTTGTTGAACGGTGCCGCGTCCGGATCGATTCCGTTCGCTCACGGCAGCGTTCTGCCGCGGATTGACTCGAATTTCACGGCTTTCCGCCTGGAGGCGCGCCCGTCCAAAATTCATCGCTGGGGCGTTTACGCCCTGGAGCAGATTCCCGCCGGGCGAAAAGTGATTGAGTACACGGGCGAAAAGATCTCCCGCCGCGAGACCAAGCGGCGCGGAGACGAACGGGAACTACACTATCTGTTTACTCTGAACAGTTACTGGTCCATCGACGGCTCCGTCGGCGGCAGCGGCGCGGAGTTCATCAACCACTCCTGCGCCCCGAACGTCTACGCCAGGATCGTGCGCAATCACATCCTCTACATCGCGAAGCGGACCATCGAGCCCGGTGAGGAATTGCTGATCGACTACCGCTTCGAAAAGGACATGGAGACCGTGCCCTGTGCATGTGGTGCGCGCAACTGCCGGGGCACGATCAACCTGCTCGAATAGTCCGCACTCGTTGTGGGAAGCGTCGGGAAACGGCGGTTGCGAACCCAGCCGGCGCGCGCACAGCGCCACCCGTTCCGTCGAGAGCGAATGCCCCCCGGGCGGCCCCGGTTTCCCGGCTTCACGATCTCACCCTATGCGCGGCCGCTTGCCCTATTGGAAACCGGCAGTGGTGTTGACCTGCCACTGGTGATACGCAATCATGCCAACAATCACGATTCCGTACAGAAATACGACGATCGTGAGGATCTTCCCCCAGCGCTCCGCAAGGTCGCTACGGCGAGATTGAGCCATTTGCGCTTTTACGAGTTGATCTTCTCCCGCGCCGATGTGCAAGCTCTCGTCGGTGTGAACGTCGAGCGATTTCTTGTAGATGGCAAGGGCAATGGTAATCAGCGTCAGGACCACCCACGGGATGGCCATTTGAATGATGTTATCCGGCATCGCAATCCTCCATTCCGATTCCCGCCATAAAGCTGTGTGGGGGCTTCGGGAGGCCGATGGCAGGCAAGTCGGCCCGGAAGCCACAATCCGCCTGAATTCTCCAACCGCCAGGAGGTCCTATCCGGAACGCTCGACGCGGGCGGTTCTTGTGGATGCCCAACTTCTCTCTCGCGCCGGTTCAACTCAGCCTTCGCGTAAAGAACGTTTCGCGGCATCTCTAATTCCATACTCTCATATCTTAAATCGTGAGGCCAGCCCCATTTTGTATTGTTTGCCGCGTGGCTCGGGTTCTCCGCCGACGACTTCTCCTTATCCGGTGCGCCAACTGCGCGTCGGTTTTCGGCTAAGTGCCCATCTGATCTAAAGATGATGAAACTTTTCGCCAAAGGCCACGTTATTTCAATGAACAGCCGATCATCTGCTCCGGGACGATTCGCCGTTTCGAATCCCACTCGTTGAAAGAGAGAAACATGCACAGAACGCCCCTGCTCGCCTGTATCGTTCTTGCGCTTGGTGTGGCAATTGCTCCACTCGCTACACTGGGACAAGTGAAAGACATCGACATTCCCCATAAGAAATTCGTCCTCAAGAACGGGCTCACCCTCTTAGTTCATGAGGATCGAAAAGCGCCGATTGTTGCGGTGAACGTGTGGTATCACGTGGGCTCCAAGAACGAGAAACCGGGCAAGACCGGGTTCGCCCATCTCTTCGAACACCTCATGTTCAACGGAAGCGAGAACTTCAACGACGACTATTTCCAGGCGCTGGGTCCGTTGGGCGCCACGGATCTGAACGGCACCACGAACGTGGATCGCACGAACTACTTCCAGAACGTGCCCACTTCCGCGCTCGATACGGTACTCTTCCTTGAAAGTGACCGGATGGGCCACCTGCTGGGCGCCATCGATCAGGCGAAACTCGACGAGCAGCGCGGTGTGGTGCAGAACGAGAAGCGGCAGGGGGAGAACCAGCCGTACGGCAAGACGTTTGAGTTGATCACGACGAACACCTATCCGGCGGGGCATCCGTATTCGTGGACCACGATCGGCTCCATGGAAGACCTCAACGCCGCGTCCCTTGACGACGTGAAGGAGTGGTTCAAGACTTACTACGGCGCGGCAAACGCGGTGATCGCCATCGCCGGAGATATCGATGCCGAGACGGCCAGGGCCAAAGTGGAGAAGTACTTCGGCGACATCCCCTCCGGCGGACCGGTCACCCACCAGGAAACGTGGATCGCCCCGATGACCGGCGAACACCGTCAGGTGACCCAGGATCGTGTGCCGCAGGCCCGCATCCTAATGGTGTGGAATGTACCGGAATACAAGTCCAAGGAAGCGGTGCATCTGGATCTGCTCTCCGACGTGCTGGGCTCAGGCAAGACTTCCCGATTCTACAAGAGGCTGGTTTATCAGGATCAGATTGCCACCAACACGAGCGCATCCGTGTGGCTCAAGGAGATCGGCGGCCAGTTGATCGTGCAGGCCGACGCCCGCCCCGGCGTAGACCTCGCCAAAGTGGAGAAAGCGCTTCGTGAGGAACTCGCCGCGGTTTTGGCCGATGGTCCGACCAGCCAGGAGATGGTGCGCGTGCGGACCCAGAACGAAGCCGCCTTCGTGCGCGGGATCGAGCGCATCGGGGGCTTTGGCGGCAAGAGCGACATTCTGGCCTCCAGCGAGGTCTATGCCGGCAACGCGGATTTCTACAAGACGCGCCTGCAGTGGGTGCGGGAATCGACCGCCGCGGATCTGAAGCGCGCGGCCAATCGCTGGCTTTCCGACGGGGTATTCCTTCTCGAAGTCCGCCCATTCCCCGCGTTTGAAACCGTGAGCGGGGTTGACCGTTCGAAAGTGCCGACGCCCGGCCCGCCTCCGGATCTGAAAATGCCGGCGTTCGAACGGGCCGAGCTTTCAAACGGCATGAAAATCATGCTGGCGGAGCGCCACGAGACGCCCATCGTGGACTTCTCTCTGGTGCTTAACTCCGGCCACGCCTCCGACGTCAACACCATCCCCGGCACGGCGAAGCTCAGCATGCAGATGCTCGATGAAGGCACCTCCACCCTGGGCGCGCTCGAACTCAGCGACGCGCTGGCCATGCTCGGCGCGGAACTCCATACAGGTTCCGACCTCGATTCCGTGAGCGTTTCGCTCTCCGCGCTCACGAAGAACCTGGACCCGTCGCTCAAGCTCTTCAGCGAGGTAATTCTCACGCCCGCGTTCTCCGACAAAGAGTTCCCGCGCGTGCAGAAATTGCAGCTCGATGCCATCCGCCATGAGAAGGCCAGCCCTACCTCGGCCGCGCTGCGTGTGTTTCCGTCGTTCCTTTACGGCGCGAAGCATCCGTACGGCAACCCTTACAGCGGGAACGGCACCGAAGCGTCGGTAATGAAAATTGGCATCGCGGATCTTCGGGCCTTCCACCAGACCTGGTTCAAGCCTAATAACGCCACCCTGCTGGTAGTGGGCGACACTACGATGGCGGAGATTCGGCCCAAGCTCGAAGCCCTCTTCGGCGCGTGGAAGCGCGGCGATGTTCCGAAGATTACCGTGCCAAGAGTCGAACGTTCCGCGAAGGCGCAGGTCTTCCTGATCGACAAGCCGGGAGCGGAACAGAGCGTCATTATCGCCGGGCATGTGGCTCCGCCCACAAACAACCCGCAAGAACCGGCGATCAACGCTCTCAATGCCGCGCTCGGCGGGATGTTTACTTCCCGCATCAACATGAATCTTCGCGAAGACAAGCACTGGAGCTACGGCGCGCGCACGTTGTTCCTGGATGCGGAGAATCAGCGGCCGTTCATCGTGCTGACATCGGTCCAGACCGACAAGACGAGTGAATCCCTGGGGGAAATCCAGAAGGAATTAACCGGAGTGGTGGGCGACCGGCCGATCACCGCGGAGGAACTCGACAAGGCGAAGAGCAGCCTCACCCTTACACTGCCCGGCTCGCGCGAAACCCGCTACGCGCTGGGCACGGATATGGAACGCATCGTTACCTATGGTCTGCCGGACGATTACTTTACGACCTATCCGGCGAAGGTCCGCGCGCTCACTCCCGCCGTCATCGCCGACACCGCGAAGACGATTCTTCACCCCGGAAGCGTCACCTGGGTAGTGGTGGGCGATCTCTCGAAGATCAAGGAAAAGGTGGAGGCTCTTGGATTGGGGCCCGTTTCCGTCGTGCCGGCCGAGCCTGGTCCGGCGGCGGAGCGGTAACCTGTTCGCAGGCATTCCGCATTCGCATTGACACAAAAAACGGGCAATCCGGCCATCCGGATTGCCCGTTCTCCATTAAGAGGAAAGGCGCAGGCTGTTTCGCGCTGAGCGCATCCGATCTACGTAGTCTGCTTCCGTCGCCGGAACGCTCCCAGCAGAAGCAACCCAACGCCGAACATGGCAAAGGTGGCCGGCTCGGGCGTTTCCATATCGGGTACCCCGTTTGGAATCGCCATCCCGAAGATGTCCTGCTGGGTCGGGTTGGTAAGCGCGTAAAGGTACCGCGGCTTGGGCCCGGTCCCGTCAAGTGCGTCCAGCATGCTCTGGGCGACATCCAGCATAGTGGCGATCGAGCCATTCCGGAACCGCATATTGCCGTTCTGGACGTTCAGCGAACCGGAGTTCTCTTCCACAATCTCCCAGATCGCAATCTGCATTGCCGCGGCGCGGAGGTTGCTGAGGGCGCTGCCCCAGGTGGAGTACTCCCGGCCGATCAGCTCTCGCACAAGTTCAGCCTTTGCAGAGCCCATACCCCCGATGCTGGTGGTACCTTGGGAAAGCGGTTCCACCTCCCACGTGTAGCTCTGGCCCAGCGAGATGCCTTCACGCGGTTCGATGCAGAAGGTGACGAAGTTCACAGGATCCGGCAGCAGTTCGATGGCCGACGTGCCGCCGGTACGCTTCATCATGATGTTACCGGCGTAATCCCGCGCCCAGGTGGCCCCCGAATCCAGACTTACATCTACTTGCCCGTAGGAAATCAAATTCACTACCGTGGCCTGAATCGTTCCCGCATTTGCACTCCGCACTCCCACGGCGAGCATTGCGCCGAACAGGATCGCGATGACTGTCATTCGTTTCATGTTCACTTCAGCCTTCCTTCTTTCCATCTCCACCTAGGACTCCTCGATTGCGGAGAGCCCCTTCCGGCTTGCCCCCATATTGGGGTAGTGAAAGGCCTAAGTCAATGAAACTAAATACCTTAGTACGTAGTACGCCGAGACCAATCTCCTGGCACTTCGGACTACATTTCTAGCAATTTGTATAAAAGAACTTCGACGGCCAAGCAGGCCTGCTCATTGCAATGCCCACAAATGGGGGTATCGCAATCGAGGGGTCTGGAAACGAGCGGCGGAGCTTTCTAGTAAGTTCCCCTAGTACCAAAGCAGTACATTCTCGAAGTGTCCGGATTCGTGTGGTATCGATTTTGGGCATTCGGTGAAGGTGCGAGGACTAGTACGAAGTAAGGCTCTGCGAGGAAAGAAAAGAGGAGATGCGGGATCGGGAGTCGAAGCCCGCCGTCGGGAATCGGTGCTGACGAAGGGAAGCCGCTTCACTTCGTCAGCGCCGATTCAACGCGGCCGAACGCCAGGGTATCCATAACCAGCGTCTCTTCAATCAGGCGCTCCTGAGAATCCAGCAGAATGCGCAAGCGGAATTGCGGGTACGGTTCCGGCGCGAGAATGAGATCCTGCATCACCGCTTCGCGAGCGCCGGCGGGGAAATCGGCGGGGAACACGGTCCAATGGGGCATTCGCAGGCGGCCGGAGATCTGCTGATACCAGACGCTCTGGAACTGCGCCACCTGCCACACGGGGCGGTTCTGGCGCTTCAGCAACTGCGCCTGAGTGGCGTCGTAATCTTCACCGACGAAGTAGTCGATGTTTGCGAAATGGGAGTCCGTCTCGACGACGCAGCGCACACGGACGAGACTATAAGTATCCGGGAAACAGCCTTCCCGCAGCGGCACTTCCCCCCCATAGCTATAGTTCGCAATTACGCTGATTGCCTCGGCGCGATTGGCGGCGCGGTAACCCACGTAGCCAGCGCTCAAAAGCAGGACGAAAAAGGCGAAACCGCGCCCGGCAACTTGGCGGATGCCCATCTCGATATTTACGAGGTGGCTGATCCAAGGCCAGAAAGCATAGCCAAGAAGGAGCAGAAAGAGCCACGGATCAAACCAGGGCAGAACGTCGAGGTGGAACCAGTCCCGGCTGAACGGATAGAAAAGCTGGATGCCGTCGACGCCCATGGCGTCAAGCGTCAACCGCAACCCGAGGCCCGCCAGACTGAGGAGCCATAGGCGCGGGAACGAGATGGATTCACGTGTACGCAACCGCAACAGCAAAACCAGCACGGCAGCCAGCAGGGGGGCGGCAGCCAGTGAATGAAGAGGGCCTCCCACAAGTGTGACGAGATTCGCCCAGGAGAAAGGCACGCTCAGATAATCGAGGTCGGGCAGATTCGCGCCCAGGATCAGCGCCGCTTCGCCGCGCCAGGAGAGCCGGCCCAAACCCGCTCGGCCCAGACCGGTGCGGCCCAGACCGGTGCGGCTGAGTGCAAAAGCGGCGAGGGAGTTTGTCAGCGGGTCCATGGCGCATTCACGCCGCCAACTGGCGCGCGCCCTGGAGATAGCCGGGGGGCGCCAGCAGATTCAGCGCATCCGGCTCCACCGTGATGGTGGCGGGCAGGAGGCCCACGTGCTCACCATCCACTTGAAGATGCACGGGCTCGCCGCCCGCGGAGCGCAGATCGAGGTGGCGCGCGCGCAGCACCGTGATGCGGTCCGCGGCGTCGAGGCGGCCCGAGACGATCGAGAAGAGGTGCGCCAAGTACGTGGCCGTCAGCCTGCCTTCAAAAAGGATCACTTCGATATCCTCGTCGGTGATGTGGATGCTGGGTGCGATGTTGATATCTCCCCCATAGTTTCGCACTCGGCTCGCCAGACAAAACGACACCTGATAGGTGGAACCGTTCACTGTCACCAGCATCTGCTCCAGATTGCGCCCGATCTGGGAGAAGCCCGCCACCCAATAGGCCAGCTTGCCCAGTCTGCGCTTCATGCCCTGGCTGACCGCATGCACCATGCGCGCGTCGAATCCGGCACCGGCCATCATCAGGAAGTAGCGCTCGCCGTCGCCGGTTGCCAGCCGCCCCACCGGAATCCGTACCGCCCGCAGATGCGGAATGGCGGCGAGGGCCTTCCGCCAGGTGCCGATTCGCATCTCATTGGCGAGCACATTTGCCGTTCCCGCCGGGAGCACGCCGAAGGCGGCATTCGTGTGAACAAGGCCGTTCATCACTTCATTGATGGTGCCGTCGCCACCCGCCACCAGGATCGTGTCGACCCCCTCCCGATCCACCAGATCCCGTGCGATCGCGCCGCCGGTTTGCGGGCCGGTGGTGGCGACCAATTCGGCGCGGATGCCCGCTTGCCGCAGTTGCTCCATCGCGAGATCGAGCAGCCGTTGCCCATGCCGGCGCAGCGCTCCCGCTTCCGGGTTGTAGATCAGCCTCGCGTTTTGCGTCAAATTGCCCTCAAAGCAGTGAGAAACTCAGGTTAGAACCTGTCTATCACAATTGCCATGACCCCGGATGCCGCCCTTCAGGAAATCGAACGCCTTCGCGAAGAACTCCGCAAGCACGAACACCAATACTATGTGCTCGACGATCCGCTGATCTCCGACGCCGAATACGACGGAATGATGCGCCGCCTGGAGAGCCTGGAACACGCTCATCCGGAAACAATCACGCCCGATTCTCCCACGCAGCGGGTGGGCGGAACGCCGCGAACGGGGACCGAGACCGTTGCCCACAGTTCGCCGATGCTGAGCCTGGAGAATGCCCTAAATGAAGAGGAACTGGCCGCGTTTGACCGCCGGGTGCGGGAATTGCTGCCGCCCGAAACCGGCGACCAGCCCCCGCTACGCTACGTGGCGGAGCTAAAGCTCGACGGCCTCTCGATGGCCGTCCGTTACGAGGAGGGACAACTGGCGCTTGCCATCACGCGCGGGGACGGCCGCGAAGGCGAGGTGGTGACGGAAAACGCCCGCACCATTCGTTCGCTTCCTCTGCGCATCGCCGGGGAGTTCCCCGGCCTCGAAGCGCGTGGCGAAGTCGTCATGCCGCGGGCCGCCTTCGATGCGCTGAACCATCAGCGGGAAGCCGAGGGACTCTCCCTGTTCGCGAACCCGCGCAACGCCGCGGCCGGGACGCTCCGCATGCTCGACGCCAGGGTGACCGCGGCGCGCCGTCTCGACTACTACGCCTACTACCTTCTGCATCACGGCGAGTTCGCGCTCGACAGCCAGTGGGAGAGCCTGGACACCCTCGCGCGGCTGGGCTTCAAGGTGAATCCGCATCGCCGCTTGTGCCGGAACCTCGAAGAGCTGCTGGCCGTGATTCGGGAGTGGGAAGCGCAGCGCGAGCGGCTGCCCTATGAAATCGACGGCGTGGTGGTGAAAGTGGACTCCCGCCGGCAGCAGGAAGCCCTCGGTTCCACCGCAAAGGCACCCCGCTGGGCGATCGCCTTCAAATACGCGGCCTCGCAGGTGGAGACCGTGCTCGAACAGATCACGGTGCAGGTGGGCCGCACCGGCGCGCTCACACCCGTTGCGAATTTGCGCCCGGTGGCGGTGAGCGGGGTGACCGTTTCTCGCGCCACGCTGCACAACATGGACGAGATCGAACGGCTGGGCGTGGCCGAAGGCGATACGGTGCTCATCGAACGCAGCGGCGATGTCATCCCGAAAGTGCTGCGCGTCGTCAGGCAGGGGGAGAACCGCCGCTTCTTCGAGATGCCTCCCGTATGCCCCGAATGCGGCGGGAACGTCGTGCGCGAACCGGGTGAGGTCGCCTATCGCTGTGTGAACGCAAGCTGCCCGGCGAAGATCCGGGAGACCCTGCTGCATTTCGCCTCGCGCCCCGTGATGGATATCGACGGATTGGGCGATGCCATCGTGGATCAACTGCTAGCGCGCGAACTGGTTCGCAACCCGGCGGATCTCTACGCTCTGACGGTGGAACAGATCGAGGGGCTCGACCGCATGGGCCGCAAGTCCGCCGAGAACCTGGTGGCGGCGATCGACGGTTCCCGGCGGCAGCCGCTGCCCCGCGTCATCAGCGCCCTCGGCATCCGCTTCGTGGGCGAGCGGACGGCGCAGTTGCTGGCGGCCGCCTTCCCCGGCATGGATCAATTGATGGAGGCTTCCGAGGAGGAGTTGCAGCGCGCCGACGAGATCGGTCCCAAAGTGGCCCGCTGCATCCGGGACTATTTCGCCGACGCGCGCAACCGGGAACTCGTGGAGCGGTTGCGCGATGCGGGCCTGCAATTCCAATACCGCGCGCCCGCCGCCGCCGTGACCGTGGAAGGGATTGCGGGAAAAGTCTTCGTGCTCACCGGCACCCTGCCCTCGCTAACCCGCGACGAAGCGAAGGCGCGCATCGAAGGCGCGGGCGGCAAAGTTACCGGCTCCGTGAGCGGGAAAACGGACTTTGTTCTGGCCGGAGCGGAAGCAGGCTCCAAGCTGGAGAAGGCACTCGCCCTGGGCGTACGGGTGATCGACGAAGCAGAATTCCTTGCCATGCTTGGCGCGTGATAACGCGGCAATTAGACTTTCGCCGGTTCAGGCCTTCGCCAGGGTTTGCGATACTCGCGGCGCAGCAGTGCGTTGGCCTGCTTGCTATTCGTTATTTCCCGGCGGGCCGGGTTGTAGCGCAGCGTCTCTCCGGTCTGCATCGCCAGGTTTGCCAAGATGCAGCTTGCCGTTGAGATGTGACCTTCTTCGATATCGGCCACGGGTCTCCCACGTTTCTCAATCGCACTGAGAAAATCGAGCATGTGCAAGCGCGTGGCGGGCGCGGCGTTGAGTTCGATATTCGCTTCCTTGAGGTCTTCCGGGTACTTCTCCCGCTCGTAGAGGCAGTCGAAATGAATCGTCTTTCCCTTGGGGTCGAGCGGCACGAAATCGGCGCGCATGGTGCTGGCTTTCAGCACCCCTTTCTCCCCGTGGAGGAACAGCGCCCAGGGGTAATCCGGATCCGGGGCCACACCCCAGCTCCGGTGCTGCCACACGGCATCGAACTCGGGATACTCAAAGACCGCCGTCTGCGTGTCCGTGATATTGGACTTCCCGCCCTTTTGTACGTAAATGCCGCCCGTGGAACTGATCCGTTTCGGCCAGCCCAGCTTCAGCATCCACCGCACGGTATCGAGCATGTGGACGCACATGTCACCCATGATGCCGTTGCCGTACTCGGTGAAGGTCCGCCACCAGCGGAGGTGAGGGAGCCCGTCGTAAGGCCGGAGGGGCGCGGGGCCGGTCCACATCTCATAGTCAAGATAGTCGGGCACGGGCTCGACTGGCGGGTTGCCGTTGGCCCGCATGGGGAAATAGCAGCACATATCCACATGGCCCACCTTGCCGAGGAGGCCGGCGTCGACAATCTGCTTCTTCGCGTCAATGAGGTGCGGGGTGCTTTTGCGCTGGGTGCCGACCTGCACGACGCGGTTGTGTTTGCGCGCCGTGGCGAGGATCGCTTCCCCTTCCATGACATCGCGACTGATGGGTTTCTGCAGATACACGTCCGCGCCGGATTCGATGGCGGCAATTGCGTGCAGCGCGTGCCAATGATCCGGGCTACCAACCAGTACGATATCGAGATCGCGTTCCCTGAGCATCTCGCGGTAATCGCCATAGACGCGCGGCATTTTGCGCGAAGCCTGCCGCTCACTCGCCATCGCGGCCGCGCCCGTCAGCATGCGCCTGTCGGGGTCGCAAATGGAAACAATCTCGATGGGCGCTACCTGCGCCAGCCGCCACAGATCGCTCTTGCCGTACCAACCGGCGCCAATGAGCCCGACCCGGCGCTTCTTCGCGTTCACGATATCGGGGCCGTCCTGGCCCAGCGCGGAGAGCGAGAGCATCCCGGCGGCCGACTGCAAGAAGCGGCGACGGGCAATCGAGAAGACGGGCGGAATGGGTGCGGACATAGGGAAAGACTCCTCCTGGAGATCGGAACGTCTATCGTAACCCAGAATTCCCTTGCTTCCCTCTCCCTTCGGCGTGATAGCTTCTATCGTGGAGATTCATGCGCGGGACATGCGAATAGCGAGGGAGGCGGGTGGAGCCTCTCGCGGGGCGGCAGGAGGCTGCTTTCGGATGGGCGATCTTCGCTTCCGCGCCATCGCGTTTCCCGAAAGAGCCATGTAAGGGGACTGTCGGTGCTCGAGTTGTTTGAAGTTCGCGTGAACTCGAAAGCCTTGCTCGTGGACGCCCAGACGACCGTTGCGGTGGCGATCCTGAGGGCCGGTATCCTCGGCTTTCGCAGATCCGCGAGCGGAGAGTGCCGCGGCGCTTTTTGCGGCATGGGCATTTGCGCCGAGTGCCGCGCCACCGTCGACGGGATCCCCGACCGTTACACCTGCCAGCAGTTGTGCCAGCCCGGAATGGTGATCGAGACGGAGAAGTGCCCCTGCGGAGAGGCCCCGCAATGAGCGCCACGGTTCGCGACGGAGCCAGCGCCCCGAATGTCGCCAGGGTGGCTGTTGTAGGCGCGGGGCCAGCCGGAATGCAGGCGGCCTGGACGGCGGCCGGTTTCGGCGCGAGAGTGACGCTCATCGATGCCAACCCCTCCCTCGGCGGCGAAATCTGGCGCGGAGAGCGCAGCGAATCCCGAACCGGAACGCGACTCTTCGAGAGAATCCGAAAGTCGAACATACGCCTCCTCTCCAGTTGTCAGGTGGTGGATGCGCCGCGACTGGGGACTCTGCTGTGCGCCGCCAACGGCGAACCGGAGTGGGTGGACTATGACCGTCTGATCATCGCCACCGGGGCGCGCGAGCGCTTCCTGCCCTTTCCCGGCTGGACCCTGCCGAACGTATATGGCGCGGGCGGGTTGCAGGCCATGGCCAGGGGCGGGCTCGACCTCAAGGGCAAGCGCGTGGTGATCTGCGGTACCGGCCCGCTTCTGCTGAAGGTGGCGGCGACGCTGCGCGAGCGGGGCGCGGAGTTACCCCTGATCGCCGAGCAAGCGCCCTTTGCAAGCCTCCTCCGTTTTGCATGGGCGCTTCGGCACTTGCCTTCGAAATACGGAGACGCCCTCTGGCTGGGAAAGAAACTTCTCGGTGCGGGCTTCCGCAGCGGTTGCTATCCCGTCCGGGCGCACGGACTGGACCGCCTGCTCTCCGTCACCCTCCGCAACGGCACGCAGGAATGGAATGTTCGCTGCGATTACCTCGCTTGCGGGTTTGGGCTGGTTCCCAACCTCGAACTCCCGCTGCTTCTCGGCTGCCGCGTGGATGCCGGATTTGTAGTCGCCGACGATTGGCAGGAAACCTCCGTTTCGGGGGTTTATTGTGCCGGCGAAGTTGCGGGCATCGGCGGAGTGGAAAAGGCGCTGGCGGAAGGAGCGATCGCCGGGCTGGCCGCCAGCCACGCGAGAGACACCCCCGGGTTGCGGGATCACGCCGCGGCCTGGTTTCGGGAGCGTGCGCGATGCCGCCGTTTCGCTTCCGCCCTGGCCTCCCGCTTCTCGCTTCGTCCGGAACTGCGCTCCATCGCAACGCCGGAGACGATCGTCTGCCGCTGCGAAGATGTCCGCATGGAACAGCTTGCGACCCATGCCTCCTGGCGGGAGGCGAAGCGGCACACGCGGCTCGGTGCGGGCCACTGCCAGGGCCGTGTGTGTGGCGCGGCGGTGGAGATTCTCAAGGGCTGGCCGTTGGAATCCCTGAGTCCACCCCTATTCCCGGTGAGCGAGCGCTTTCTGGCGTGCACCGGCCTTTGCGGCGGTGAGGCGGCGGTTTCCGAGCAAAATCTGTCGAAACAATCGGCACGAACCGGACATCCAATGGGACGTGCCACCGCGGCTGACTGCGAATAGCGTGGGCACCAGACTAAAGGAAAACAATATGAAAAAGTTTCTTGGAGTGGCATTCGTCTTCCTGCTTGCCGTTGGGGGGCTTTTTGCCCAGTCGGAAGAGCAGAAGCGATTGAATGAGGCGACCGATGTGCTGAATATCCTCCTGCAAGGTGGAGACCAGGCGATTCCCCAGGAGCTTCTCGATAAGAGCGAGTGTGTCGTGCTGATCCCCGGCATGATCAAGGGGGCATTCATTGTAGGCGGCCAGTATGGCCGTGGCTTCGTCACCTGCCGCAAGAAGACCGGCCAGGGCTGGTCGGCTCCAGGGGCGGTACGGCTGGAGGGCGGCAGCATCGGATTTCAAATCGGCGGCCAGGCCACGGATATTATTCTCCTGGTAATGAATCGGAAAGGCGCGGAGAAGATGATGACCAGCAAGTTCACGCTCGGTGGCGACGTCTCCGTCGCGGCGGGGCCGGTGGGGCGCACCTCAACCGCGGAAACCGATGCGCTGCTGCGCGCCGAGATTCTTTCGTGGTCACGCTCCCGCGGTGTCTTTGCGGGCATCTCACTGAAAGGCTCCACCCTGCGCGAAGACAACACGGCCATCGAGGCCTTGTACGGCAAGAAGTACCGCAACCGGGACATCGTGGCGAGTGGCCTCGCCGTTCCCGCTGCCGCGAAGCCGTTGATCGCGGCGCTCAACAAGTATTCCTCGCGAAAGAGCAAGTAAGTGCGGACTCCGGAGGGAGTAGGCCGCCCGGCCGGGCGGCCTACTCCCTCCGGAGTGACGCTGTCCAGGCCGTGTTTCGGATTGGGCTATGGGGCAACCACTCCCCATTCCGCGAGGTTGAGGTTTCTGGAGGCATCGCTGATATAGGTGATGCGGTCATCCACCATGAACTCTTCCCATCCGAGGGTGGGCGCGGAAGCCACCGCATTGTCATGCTCCCAGAGCGAAACCTGGAAGCGCAGCACCTCCCCCAGCCGCATTCCCAACCCGCTCAGCGGCAGGCGCAAGTCCGCAACGTCGTCCACCACCGCAAGCGCACTCTCCGGTTCCCGGAAAGAGGAGGGCACCGCCAGCCTCGATTCCAGCCGCGTTTCCCCTTCCGCGGAAACGGAGATGCGGAACCACGAAACCATCTGCTCCCCATCCCTGGCGTGCATCACTCCCTGAAGTTCAAAATGCCGCAGCATTTCCCTGGCCGGAGCCGGCAGGGCCACACGGAAGTAGGCGTGAACGCTATCCGCCCCGAAATAGACACCGCTCAACCGCCTCAGGGCGTCGGTAGAGCAGCCGTTCTCTTCGCGATTCCGGAAGAAGCCGGATCCGCTCCAGGAATGGTAGGAACTCGCCTTGCCGTCGAGCGCCGGCGAGATCTCCTGGCTGGGACCGATGGAGGTTACCCTCACTTCGCAGGGAAGCAGCGCATCCTGGAACCAGGGCGGGCGCGGGACTTCCAGGCAGCGGCAGACGCAATCAAGATGCGCGCGGAAGAGTTCCTCGGTCTTGCGCTGCGTGAATGCGTCCAGACCGCGTTCCATGGCGGCCATCCAGTCCGCGCTTTCCAGCACCATGACGGAGGCTCTTGCGTCGGTGAGCCGTTCGGGAGGAAGCGTCTTCCAGGCGCGGACGTTCTGGAACTGTTCGCGAGCGTATTTCAGCGTCTTCCAGTAGAGCGGATTTGCCTCTTCGCTCCAGGCGGCGAAGCCACGCGCGCGGCGGGAGAATCCGCAAACGGTATCGAGCGTGCGATTGGGCATGGCGGGAATGGCATCCTTTAGCGTGGAACCCCGCACCGCAACGGAAGCTCCTACGGTATGCACGCCCGACAGTCGCGACAGCACGCCACGCCAGAACGCCTTCCGCTCGGCAACATCGCCCGGCCCGTCCGTCGAGAGGTCGATTTCAAACGTCAGCGCGGCATCTTCCTCCGGACATTCCCGGGCCATTGCCTCCACTTGCCCCCACAAATCGCTGAGTGCCTCCTCCGCACTCAAATACGGATAGACGTAGCGCAATTGGCCTTCGATCTCGGCGTGCGTGAACACTAGTTTGTTCCCCAGATTCCTCCAGCACGCACCCAATTCCTTTGGCGACGGAAGGCGACCCAGGGATTCGGCAAGGACGCGCGAACTCGCTACCGCCGTTCGGATACAAACTTCCGGCAACAGCGCCGACGTTTGCGCGCAGAAGGCGCCCTCCGGCAAGTAGAGAATCGATGGCCAAGCACCAAAGTTCTTGTAATGCACGCGCGGACCGCGCACCAATTGCACGCGTGCGTCCTCCGGGTAGGAGAAGTTGGCCTCCTTGCCCCTGAGCAGTGGAACGACGGTGCGGTGCAGCGGCGCGCCCAGATATTCAATCTCGCCCGCACCGCAACGCTTCCGCAGCAACTGCAGGCATTCGCGCATGGCTTCCAGTTGCAGGTCGACGAGGCTGCCCGCATCTTCCGGCTGAAAGCTCTCGCCCGCCCGGGCTTTCCGGAACAGTTCCGGCGCGCGCGCCTGGAGCGATTCGTCCAGCCATCCTAGCTGCACGAGCACCTGGAGATTCTGCAAGTCTTCTTTGCTGAGCGTCTCAATCAATCGCGAATCAATCCCGCGGTGCGACTTCCAGCGGAGCCAGAGGGAATGCCATTGAGGGAACGGCTTCGTGATCGCTTCCGGCGTTGCACTGAAGGCCAGTCCGACCAGATCGGCAATCTCCGCGGACCGCAAGTCGGCCGCTGGCTTGCGGTGGATATCGAGCATGGATTCGCGCGTAGCCTGCATCGTGCTCTGTTCGAGGCGTCGCAACAAATCGGGGGAAATGGCGATCGTTAGCGGCGCGGCCGGAAACTCCTCTGCGAGCCGCAAGAACGGGAGGTGATAGCGCAGAGCGTGAATGCGATTCCAGGGAAGGGCAAACTGCCGCTGGGTGGGATGCCAGCCATTTGGCCGGTGCATACTCCAGATGACGCAGAGCTTCATGGGAGGCCCTTCGCGTGGGAGTTCGTCCCGTCCCCGCCCGGCGTTGCGAGCGTGTACGGGCGCGGATCGGGCTCCGCCTGAAAGGCCGTCCACATCGGGAACGATCCGGCGTCGAACAGCGTCATTGGCCGCAGCCCCAAGATCAACTCCACGGTCCGCAGGGCGGAGGTGGTGTTGTAGAAATTCGAATCCACCGCGCCGCGCCGCGCGTACGGCGAAATCACCAGTGCCGGAGTGCGTTGGCCGTTCGCGCGATCCCGCCCATCCCCGGCACCGGCTTCGATGACAAGGATGGCGGTTTCCTTCCAGAACCGGCTCTTCGAAACCGCTTCCGCCAGCATGCCCAGCGCCAGATCGTTATCGGCCACCATCTCCGCGGCGGGCCGGCTCTCCGCCGCCGGGACGCTTGCGCCATCGTTGCCAAGGCGCAGCAGCAATAGCCGCGGCATGCTGCCCGCTTTCTCGAATTCGGCCAGATCTTCGAGGAAGATCTTGACGCGGTCCACATCGCTCGCATGCGGATCCGCCGCGCGGTAACGGCGATTCGTCACCTTCTCGAGAACCGGGTCAGTCACCCGCGCGATCTGTGTGCCGTCGGCCAGCGGTTTGGGGCGATTCTCGCTCCGCCACCCGTAGTTCCGCAAGGTGACGCCCGCAAGCGATGCGCTTGTCCACAAGTAGCCTCCGGGCGGAGTCGCCGCGGGCTCTCCGAGTTCGAACGCAGAGCCTCCGCCGCGCCCCGCCTGGCGGCTCGGTTCCACCCGGCGTATGAAGTCCGGCGCGATGGCTGCGCTTGCCCAGAAGAGCCCTTCTGCGGGCGAATCCGCGTTCGCATAGAAATTGTCGAAGAGCACGAACTCCCGCGCCAGCTTGTGGTGGTTCGGAGTGACGCTCTCTCCAAAGCGAGCGCGCGAGGGGTCGCCCTTGCCTTGCGGCAAATCGCCGAACACCTCGTCATAGCCAAGCCGCCCTTTGAGCACATAAACGACGTACTTGATCGAGGAAACCTGACCCGGCACGTTGGGCACGGGGTTCCCCGCGGGAACCCCCGCGTTGAAGAGCCGTTCGTCGCGATAAGGCGAGTTTCTCCGTACCTCGCCGGTGAGCGAAATCAGCCGCTCCGCATCCAGCCCCGCGACAATCGAAGCCGTCCCCTGGAGCTTCGGGCGATCGCCGTCCGCATTCATCGTCATCAGTCTGTCACCGGATAGAACGCGCGCCGCCACGGGATACGCGCCCACCGGAACGAAACCCAGCACGCGAGAGCGCGCGGACTTCACATCCACCACGCCCACCGCGTTCACGTCGGAGCACACCACATGCAGCCACTTTTTTTGTGAATCATAGGCAAGCGCGCTCGGCGTCATGCCCACCGGTTGCCATTGCGATAGGGAAAGGTTGACGGCCTCATGCAACGCGAGCGAACCGTCCTCTTCCACCCCCAGCACATAGACGTCGTTCGTGTTCCCGGCTGTGACGAAGAGCCGTGCGACAAACGTAAGCGGAGCGGGGGCCGGTCCTGCCTCCGCATCTTCGCCGGTCTCCCGTTCCACCCTTCCGGGCACGAAAAGCATATCGGAAGTGTGCGGTGCAAGCGGCAGCTTATCGACGAGTTCCCCTTTGGCACTCCGATGCCGGTAGATGACACCGTCCGCCCAGGAACTCACGTAGAGATACTCGCCATTCGGGTGCGGCACAATCCGGTACGGGCGACGGCCCGTCCCAAAGCGATCTTCCACTTTGCCGTCGCGAAGGCTGATCACGTCAATCCCGTTGCGGAAGAGGCGTGCCACATAGAGCCGCGCACCGTCCGGGGAGAGCGCAATATCACCGACAAAATCTTCCGGCGTGCGCCGCGCTGGTTCCACCAGATCGATGCGGCGGGCCGGAGCCAACGCACCGTTCGAAAGCGTGAACTCAAACACAGCGGCTTCTGACCCGCCGCCGACATACAGCCGGTCTCCAGCCCGGTTAATGGCAAGACCCAGCCATCCGTCTGGCACTGGCACGCGGCTCAATTCCCGAAGAGATCCCTCTTCCAGCACGATAAGGGATGGAGCGTTGTAGCCTCCGCAGAGCACCACCAGATACTTGCCGTCCGGCGTCACCACGCTCGCCATCGGCATTGTGTCAAGAGAAATCTGTGTGCCCGCGGGCTTCACGCGCCAGCCGTTCACCAACTGGCGGGATCCCCCGGGAAGCGGACCTGGCTCCAGGCGGGGCGGAGACTGCGCGGAGAGGCAAGCCGAAATCGTAAGCAGGGCTGCCGAGATGGCGAGATGCTGAAGTTTCATGATGGGAAAATTTCGTCCGGTGTCGCCTGTTTCACCGGTCTTGCCTGGTTCCTTTGGCGGTTACTCTCGATAGCGCTGGGCGATCGGAAACCGCCTGCCAATGCCGAATGCTTTCGTCGTTACCTTCAAGCCCGGCGCGGCCTGTTGACGTTTGTATTCATTGAGATCCACCTTGCGGATAATATCGCGCACCAACTCCTCCGGCAGACTCTGAGCGACGGCAATCTCCGCCGGCCCCGCAAAGTCCTCGACGTAGGCTTTCAGAATCGGGTCAAGCACTTCGTAAGGCGGCAGCGAATCGCTATCCTTCTGATCGGGACGCAATTCCGCCGACGGCGGCTTCAGCAGAATGTTCGCGGGGATTGCGTTTACGTGTCGTCGATTGGCGAATTCGGTCAGCCGGTAGGCCAGCGTCTTCGGGATATCACTGATCACCGCCAGCCCTCCACACATGTCGCCGTAGAGCGTGCAATAGCCCACCGCGAGTTCGCTCTTGTTCCCGGTGGTCAGCACGATCGCTCCCCACTTGTTCGAAAGCGACATCAGTGCAAGACCTCGCAACCGCGCCTGGATGTTCTCTTCGGTCACATCCCTGGGCGTGTCGCCGAAAACGGGATCCAGCATCCGAAGCATTTCTTCGTAGGCGTTGGTGATGGGAAGGACCTCAAAACGGATTCCCAAACCCTTGGCAAGCTCGCGGGCATCCGCAAGGCTATGCCCGGAGGAATAGGGCCCGGGCATGGCGATGCCGGTTACATTTTCCCTGCCAACGGCATCCATGGCAATCGCGGCTACCAGGGAGGAATCGAGGCCGCCGCTCAGACCCACGAGCACTTTCCGGAAGCCGCATTTCCGGATATAGTCGCGCGTCCCCAAAACCAGCGCGTCGTAGACCGCTTCGCGTTCATCGGTGTGGCTCTCGCGCCGGTCACCCCGCACTGTCTCAAGGTCAATGCAGACGAGGTCCTCTTCAAAACTGCGTGCCGCCGCAACGACGCTGCCCTGGGAATCCGCCGCAAAGCTGCTTCCGTCAAACACCAGTTGGTCATTGCCGCCCACCTGGTTCACCCACACGAGCGGAATCCCCCTTCGGCGGGCGATCCCGCAAAAGAGTTCGCGTCGCGCGTGCCGCTTATCCATCTCGAAAGGGGAGGCATTGATGCTGATCAGCAACTCCGCCCCGTCGCGGACCAACTCCTCCACCGGGTTCCGGTCATAGAGCAGCCGCTCGCCCGATTGCAGGTCGTTCCAGGCATCCTCGCAGATAGTGAGACCGATTCGCCGGCCTTCGAAATCGAAGACCGATTGCTTCTCCGCCGGTTCAAAATACCGCCACTCGTCAAAGACGTCATAGGTGGGTAGCAGCATCTTGTCCTGCCGGAAGAGCAGTTGCCCTTTGTCGATGACGGCGGCGCTGTTGGTGAGGAGTTTCCCCTCGGGTTCGCTCGATGTACCGATAAATCCGCAGACAACCGCGACGGGCAACTCCGCGGTCTCCCTCGCCAACCGAAGGAGTTGTTCCTGCGTCCGTCGCGCAAAACTCGGCTTCTCCACCAGGTCTTGCGGCGGGTAGCCGGTGATAGAAAGCTCCGGGAAGACAACCAGCCTCGCTCCGGCGGCAACCGCTTCTCCGGCGGCCAGAACCATGCGGTCCACGTTGGCTTCAAGGGCACCAACGGTAGGATTGATTTGCCCAAGGGCGATCTTCATGCAAATTCCCAGTTTAGGATGGATCCGTCTTCGATCCACCGAACACACGAACTGGCCGGCGCAATCCGCCGGCCTCACTTCCATTGTACGGAGCGATCCGGATCGCTCTGCAAATTCGCACTATAAGCAAGGAGAATTTCGGATGATCCAACCCGGACCGGGATCTTTGAGTGCCTCAGCTCGACAAAAGCTGGATCCACTGGCAAGGGAGGGCCGGCCGTCGCGTCCCACCATCATCGCGATTCGCGACAGTGCGTTCGCAGGCCCCTCCGGTACCGGGAAGACCCTTGCAGCCGAGGTGATTGCCACCCTGGGGAAACCGGTACTGCGGCCGGGAAAATACATCGGCGAGACAGAAAAGCAACTGAGATCTCTGCTCGCGAGCGCTGAAAGCACCGGAAGCGTGCTGTTCTTCGACGAGGCCGACGCGCTCTTCGGGAAGGTTACGTCCGCAAGGAACGCATATGACCGCTACGCAAATCTCGAGATCAGCTACCTGATCGAGGCCATGGGCACTCGGGGAATCATCGCGATCCTGATCGGGCTGCGCGTGACGAAGCCCGGCGCCGCCCTGGCCGCGCGCTGCCGCTGGATTGACATTCCCTGAACGCAGCTCCCGGTCACCACACTTAGACTTTCTTCGGGTCCGGGCGAGTGTAACCCTTCCGGTACGGCGGGGCCAGCAGGCGCGTGGCTTCCGGATCTCCGATCACTTCGTGCTTCGCCGGGTCCCACCGTAGGGTGCGGCCAGTCTTCATGGCCAGATTGGCGAGGATGCAACTGGCCGTCGAGATGTGGCCCTGTTCAATATCCGCCACCGGCTTGCTCCGCTCCGCAATGGCTTTGAGCATGTCCTTCATGTGATAGCGAATGGCGGGAGCGACATGCCGCTCCAGATCCTTTTCGGTCTTATCCTCGGGGTATTGCTCCAACTCGTAAGTCACATCCTTGTGTATTCGCTTACCTTCTTTCGCCACGGGGATGAAGTCGTAGCTCATGACACTGAACTTGAGCGTCCCCTTCTCTCCATAAATCGTGCCGCCCCAGGGATAGTCCGGGTCCGGAGCCGTGCCCCAGGTGCGATGCGTCCACACCACCGGGAACTCCGGAAACTTGAATACCGCCGTCTGCGTGTCGGAGATATTCGCCTTCGCTGCCTTGTCGACCAAAATTCCGCCTTCCGACGAAACGGAAGTGGGCCAGCCAAGATCCAGCATCCAGCGAACCGCATCCAGCATGTGGATGCACATATCGCCGACGATGCCGTTCGAGTATTCCATGAACGCGCGCCAGCCTCTCGGATGCACGATGCGATTGAACGGCCGCATCGGCGCGGGGCCGGTGTAGGTTTCCCAATCGAGGTATTCCGGGGGCGCGATATCCGGCGGGTTAGTCCGATTGCGCATGTGGTAATAGCAGTAAATCTCCACATACCCGATCTTTCCGAGCAGGCCCGGTTTGATCACCTGCTCGATCGCTTCGACTAAGTGGGGCGTGGAGCGTCGCTGCGTGCCTACTTGCACAACGCGGCCGTACTTGCGGGCCGCAGCCACCATCGCCTGGCCTTCGATCACATCGTGGCTGATTGGTTTCTGGCAGTAGACGTCCGCACCCGCCTTGACGGCTTCGATCATCGCGAGGGCGTGCCAATGGTCCGGCGTCGCCACCAACACGATGTCGAGATCCTTCTCGCGCAACATCTCCCGGTAGTCGCCATAGGTGCGCGGCTTCTTCCTGGATGCCTGTCGCTGGGAGACAATCTCCGCCGCGTCGGCCAGCATCTGTTTGTCGACGTCGCACAAAGAGACAACCTCCACCGGAGCCACCTGGATCAAGCGCAGCAGGTCCGCTTTTCCATACCATCCAGAGCCGATTAGCCCGACGCGCTTCGGCTTGGAGCCCAGCATCTCCGGCGCCCAGGACATACGCGAAGCGGCGAATGTAGCCGTGCCGGACATGAAGAACTGTCGACGATTCATGCGCTGCAAGCTCCTTCCGCGGTTGTGGTGACTATCCTATCGCGTCGGCCGCCCTGGCAGTTCGGCGAGGATTGCGGAAGCCACTTGTTCCGCCAGCGCTCGCGAGCCTTCCGGCTTGAAATGCACATTGTCCGGGATCTGGATCTCGGCCAGTCTCTTCATCGCGAATGTATAGAGGTCGTCAGTCGCCACGCCGTATTGCTTCATCACCCTGGCGGCAGCTTCGTTATAACGCGGCACATCGTCGGGAATCCGCTTGGGGCCGACGCGCAGGTTGGGCACTGGCGTCGTCGATGCCCAGATCAGGCGTGCACCCGTCTTTCGCAGCCGCCCCACCAGCCGGGCAAGGTTGCGTTCATACTGGGCAAGATCCACTTGGGGCTGATCGTCGAACATATACTTCAGATCGTGCAGTCCCCAGTTGAAATGAATCAAATCCCAATGTCCCTTGCCCAGCCAGGAATCGATATTCTCGACGCCTTTCGTCGTAGGGCCGGCATTAGTGGGAATGCGATGCACGTTCACTCTCCCGGCCAGAATCTCCCGCACAAAGAGGGTATAGCCAATTGAGATCGAATCCCCGATGAGCAAAACCCTGGGTAATCCGGGCGTGTCCTCAATTGGGGCGAAGGCCGGGTTCTCCGCGGCGGCTCCCGGTTCTCTCGCCGGGTTCTGGGCCTTCATCGCCCACGTACCCGCCAACCCGCCCAGTGTCACTCGTCTTGAAATCCGCATTCTCTGTCTCCAGCGCGCTTTCCGCATTCCAGAAATAACACAAGCGCCCGCGAACCTGAGCACGGGCAAGAAATGGAAAATCAGCCTGGGGAAATCTGCCAGGTCCGCGTATCGCGAATTCGCGATACGATCGGCTCGAGGTGACCCGATGCCGCGCTACGCGTTTCGCCTTCGCATTAAGCCGGAAGCCATCGAACAGTATGAGTTGGAGCACACCCGTGTCTGGCCCGAACTCCTGGCCAAGCTCAAGGAAGTCGGCATCTCTGATTATTCAATCTTTCGGCGCGGACAGGAACTGATTCTCGTCCTGCGCGTCGAAGATTTTGAAGCCGCATGGAGACAACTCGACGCAGATCCAGTGAATCGCCGCTGGCAGGCCTTTATGGCACCGTACTTCGAGCCGCCCGAAACCCTCGAACCGGGCGAGCGATTCCCCATGTTCCGCGAAGTTTTCCATCTGGAATAGCCCCGAAATGGGCGGCCATACCCCTGCATGCTATGCTGAGAACCGTGAAAAGGGCCTCCCTGGGCATTGCGTTCCTCTTCGCGCTGCTGGCAGTTTCGCCTTCCGGCGCGCAAGACCTGCTTGAGATCATGCACTCGGAACTGATGCGCAACTACACCACCTTGCGGGAGAAGGGGGAGGTTAAGCCGTATTACCTATCCTATGAAGTCACTGATGTGCGGAACTTCGTCGTGGATGCCAGCCTGGGCGCGCTGCGCGTAAGCGATTCCGGGCGACATCGCATCCTGGATACCAGCATCCGCGTGGGCGACGCGCAGTTCGACAATTATCATCGCGCTCGCGGTGGAATGCCTCGTTTCACCTCCGGCAGCGCTCTCCCGCAGGAGGATAGTGCCCCCCCTATCACGCGCATACTTTGGCGCGATACAGACCGCGCCTACCGTGCCGCGGTCGAACGCCTCACCCTCCTCAAGTCCACCAAGGAAGTGAAGGTTGAAGAGAAGGACCGCAGCCCCGATTTTTCGAGTGCTCCGGTTGTCCAAGACGTGCAGCCGCTGGCTACTCAGGCACTGGACCGTTCCGCATGGGAACCGCGCGTTCGAAAATGGTCCGCGCTCTTCGTGGGGAAGCGCGGCATCCTTACTTCGCAGGTCCGCATTACCGCCAGCGCCGACAACCGCTATTTCACGGATAGCGACGGAACGCGCGTCCGCCACGGCCGCTCCTTCGCGCGTCTGGTAGTGGGCGCGCAGGCCAAGGCGGCAAACGGCATGAATCTCGCGCTGGATCGTTCCTTTGAAGCCGAGAACGCCAATGGCTTGCCGAGCGACGCCGTCGTGGAAAAAGAGATCGTGAGCCTGATTTCAGAACTGCAGGCGCTGCTGGTCGCACCCGAAACCGAGCCTTTCGTGGGGCCCGCGATTCTTTCGGGCAGCGCCGCCGCCGTCTTCTTCCACGAGATCTTCGGCCACCGCATGGAGGGTCATCGCCAGAAGGACGAGGCCGAGGGCCAAACCTTTACGAACCAGGTGGGCCAGGCCGTGCTGCCCGCCTTCCTGAGCGTCATCGCCGATCCGACGCGAAAGAAGTTTCAGAACCAGGATCTGATGGGCTGGTATGCCTATGACGACGAAGGCGTAAAGGCGCAGCGCGTGACACTGGTGGAGAACGGCATCCTCCGCAATTTCCTCATGTCCCGGTCCCCGATCGAAGGGTTCCCGAGTTCGAACGGGCATGGCCGTCGCGCACCCGGCGCGGAAGTCGTAAGCCGGCAATCGAATCTGATTGTAGCGGCCGCCCAGACCGTGCCGGAGAAGCGGCTTCGCGAGCTCCTGATTGAAGAAGTGAAGCGCCAGGTGAAGCCATACGGTCTCTATTTCGACAAAGTCACGGGCGGATACACCACCACGGGCCGCACCGGCTTGCAGGCATTCAAGGTGATCCCGTTGGTAGTTTACCGCGTCTACGCGGATGGCCGTCCCGACGAACTGGTGCGCGGGGTGGATATCGTCGGCACACCCCTGGCGAGTTTCGGGAAGATCGCCGCTGCCGCGGAGGGCGGAGAAGTATTCAATGGATATTGCGGTGCGGAATCCGGCAGTATTCCCGTCGCAGCTGTCTCACCGGCGCTACTGATCACGGAGATTGAAACGCAACGCAGCGCTAAAGCCGAAGACCGTCCGCCGTTGTTAAGCGAGCCACCCACCGCGGGAGGCGCATCCGAATGATTCGGCTTCGACGATTCTCCCGTCGGCGAGCGATGTTTCGGCCACTGCTGCTCACTGCCGCCGCGGCATTGCTATTCCGCGCGGCTCCCTTGGCACTCGCCCAGGTAGCCCTTCCGCCCGCTGCTAAGGGAGATGAGAACTTGCGGGCCATGGTGCATGAAATCAACCGCTCCCGAGACCTGCGGATGATGGTGGGCACGCCCCTCTACTATCTGAACTACAACTTCGCCAGAGGCGACGGCTTCCTGGTGGGCTATAGTCTGGGAGCCCTGATTAACCGGGGCGAGAGCCGTTTACGGCTTCCGCAAGTGAAAGCGCGCGTGGGAAGTTTCGAGAGCGACGATACCAACTTTCTGCTCTCCGGCATCTATCAAGGCACCCGTTTCGATGCGCAAAACTTCCCGATCGAGCCCGACTACCCGCTGATGCGGCGGGATTGGTGGCTGCTCACCGACATGGCCTACAAAGGGTCCGTGCAAGCCTTCAATTACAAGAAGGCTTCCATGCAGAACCTGCGCCAGGAGCAAGAGTTCCCGGACTTCACGCCCGGACCGGCCACCGTGATGGTGATGCCGGGTGAACCCGCGAACTTTGACAAATCGCGCTGGGAACGCGTCGGCCGGTCTCTCTCGGAAATCTTTCTGCGCTACCCGACGATCCTCGACTCGCAGGTGCAATTCGGCTATTCGCGCGGCGTGGAGTATCAGGTGAATTCCGAGGGCGCCGTGGTCCGCCGGCCCTTCTCGATCGGTTTTCTCCGGGTGATCGCCAAGGGGAAGAGCGATCGAGGCGCCGAGATTTGGGACGGCGCGGAATTTCTCGGGTTCAAGGAATCTAATTTCCCCAGCGATGCCGCACTCCATGAAGCGGTGACGAAACTGGCCGACGGAATCGTCGCGCGTCAGGCTGCCCCGCAAGGCGAGAGTTACATGGGTCCCGTCCTCTTTGAGGGTGTGGCAGCGCCGCAACTCACCGCGCAATTGATTGGCAGGCAGTTGTGGATTCCAAGGAAGCCGGTGACTGTGCCGAACCGTCCGCTCAACTGGCCGCGCCTCGAACTGGAAGGCCGCATCGGGACCCGAATCATCTCGGAGAATCTTACCGTTCGAGACGACCCCACAGCCACGTCGTTTCAAGGAAAACCGCTACTGGGTACTACGCTGATTGATCTCGAAGCGGTGAGGCCGGAGCCGCTCACGGTCATCAAGGATGGACGTCTGGAGACCATGTTCCGCACGCGGACGCCCAGCGTTCCCGGCGAAGTCTCGAATGGCCGGGCGCGTCTCCATGGGCTGTTCGGAGCCGAACGCGGCGCGGCCAGCAATTTGTTCGTGGAGGCCCGCGAGTCCGTTCCCGAGAAGCAATTACGAGACAAGCTTTTGGAGATGGTGAAAGCGGCCAACAAGCCGTATGGCATCATTGTGCGCAAGCTCGATTTTCCTTCCGGGGGAGACCAGAACTCGCTGCGCGTCATCTTTAGCGGCAACGCCACGAATACAGGGAAGATCCCTGTAAGCCTGCCGCTGATGGTCTACCGGATTTATCCCGATGGCCGCGAGGAGTTGATTCGCGACGTCAATTTCCGGGAACTGGAGATCCGGGCGCTCCGGGACATCGTAGCCGGAGACACGCCGTATGTTTTCGACTTTCTCGAAAATGGTGCGACTTTCGCCCCCATTGGAGTGGGCACCTATGTCGCGGAAACATCTGTCATCTGCCCATCTCTGCTGCTGGAAGAAGTGGAACTGGAGCCGATTCGCGTGGAGACCAGAACGGAGCCGCTGGTAGCGCCTCCGGCGCTTCCGGCTGTCAAATAGATACCCGAAGCCAACGCGAACACTGTCATGCGCCTGCTAAGCCGTTACGTCCTGATCGAGTGCGTCCGGGGCACTGTGCTCGGTGTAACGCTCTTCACCTTTGTCCTCTTTCTGCAGCGTATCGGCAAGCTTTTTGAGCCGATGGTGCGCGGCTCCGCTTCGCTCACCGATGTTGCCTGGCTCTTCGCGCTTGTCCTGCCGCCCGCCCTTACGTTTACGATCCCCTTGGGCGTTCTGGTGGGCGTGCTCATTGGGCTTAGCCGTATGGCCTCCGACGGCGAAATTACGGCGATTCGAGCGAGCGGTGTCTCTGCCCGCCTGTTGCTGCGGCCGGTGCTGATCTTCGCGGGAATCACAACGCTGTTCACAGGCTTCGGCACCACGGTGCTCACTCCGGCGGCGATCAAGGAAACCTACCACGTACTTAACCGCCTGATTGCGGACCAGCTTACCGCGGAGATCCAGCCGCGCATCTTCGAGGAGCAGTTTCCCGGCATGGTGCTCTACGTCGGGGATGTGATTCCGGGGCCAACCGTTCGCTGGCGGAATGTGTTTATCGCCGACACCCGCCCGCCCGACGAGCGCGACGCCGCGAACCCGGACGGCAAGAGCAACGGCCCCCTCATCACCGTCGCGCGGGAGACCATCGCCACGCCGGACATCAAGAACAACCGCATCCAGCTTTCTCTGATTGATGGCACCACGCACGAGCCAGGCGAAACGGACAACGAGTATTTCAACTCGTCCTTTCCGCGCAGCGAGCAAGTACTGGTGGCACAGCCTCCCAGGGAATTGCGCGCCAAGACCTACGCCGAAATGGATATGGGCTCCCTGCGCCGGGAACTTGGCAATAATGTGGAAGCGCAGATCGAGTGGCACCAGCGGCTCGCCCTACCCTTCGCCTGTCTGCTGCTTTGCCTCATTGGCATGCCGCTCGGCGTCAGCACCCGGCGCGGCGGAAAGTCGACAGCCGTGGTGCTCACCGTGGCGCTTGCGTTTCTCTACTATGTGGGCCTTGTCACCGCCGTCGGCCTCGCCCGAGGACAGACCATGCCCGCATGGCTGGCAATGTGGCTTCCCAACATCCTCTTTGGTCTCACCGGGATTGTCCTGATTATGCGGCTGGAACGGCCCGGCGACACCGATTGGATGACGCGCCTCCAGTTTCGCTGGAAATCGCTACTGGCTCGGATTCCCCGCCGCCGGAATGCCTCCGGATCTTTCTCGCTGCCGCAGATTCACATTCTGCCGCAGCTGATCGATACCGCCATCCTGAACAGCTTTCTGTTTTACTTCGGAGTCTTCCTGGCCAGCTTCGTGCTTCTCACGCATGTTTACACGTTCTTCGAACTGCTCAGCAGCATGATTAAGAACGACATAGCGATGTCGCGCATGTTCACGTACCTCTTCTTCCTCACGCCGCGCCTCATCTACGATGCGACTCCGATGAGCGTGCTCGTTGCGGTACTGGTGACTTTCGGCGTGATGACGAAGCACAACGAGGTAACTGCGTACCGCGCCTGCGGAGTAAGCGTCATCCGGCTGGCATTGCCGGTAATGTTGGCGAGCCTGATGCTCAGCCTCGCCCTCTTCGTCTTCGACTACTACTACGTGCCGGAGGCCAACCGCATTCAGGATGGTATTCGCCTTGAGATCAAGGGGCGTCCCGCGCAGACTTACCTCAACCCTGGCAAACAGTGGATTTACGGGGAGGGAGACCGGATCTACTATTACAAGTACTTTGACCCGGACAAGGCACAGATGCTGGACGTCTCGGTCTTCGAATTCGCGATGAATCCGTTCCGCATCCAGCGCCACATGCGGGCCGAGTATGCGCAATGGGAGCCCAGCTTGCGGGCCTGGGTTTTCCATAAGGGCTGGATCCGCGACATCGATGGCGTCAAGGAAAAGCGGTTCTGGCGCTTTGACTTCGCTCCGATCCGCGAACTGAATGAACCGCCCGGATACTTCCTGAAAGAGGTGAAGCAGGATAAACAGATGAACTTCCGGGAACTCGATCGGTATATCGAGGATCTGCGGCAGAGCGGCTTCGATACCGTGCGGCTCCGCATCCAGCTCCACAAGAAGTTCTCCGTACCCCTGTTCGCCTTCATCATGTCGCTCATCTCGATTCCCTTTGCCTTCCTGGCCGGAAACCGGGGGGCGATGGCGGGAGTCGGCTTCAGCTTCGGAATCGCCATCGCATATTGGGTGGCAAACTCCCTCTTTGAACAGGTGGGCAACCTGAATCAGCTTCCCGCCGTGGCTGCCGCCTGGGCTCCCGACGGGTTATTCCTGCTGGCCGGGGCCTACCTCATCACGCGCATGCGAAGTTGACACTGCGCCTGCCGCCCAAAGGCATGGTTCGAGATCCGCGCGAGAAGGTCTTTCGTCAGCGCAGATTCCGTTCCTTCAGGTAGCGCACCAGGCCCTCCGGATTGTCAGTGATTATCCCGTCGACATCCGCATCGATCAACCGTTGCCAATCCTCGGGATGATTGACGGTCCATGGCACGACCATCAACCCTGCCGCATGCGCTTCCCGTACCTTCTCCGCGGTCACCAGTCGGAATTGGGGGGCAACCACGCGCACGTCACCCGCCTGTTTGGCGATCGCGAGAAATCCGTCCCCTTCCGCGCCAAACAGCGCGGCCCGCGGAATCTCCGGCGCAATCCGCCCCAACGCCCGCATCAGTCCGAAGTCGAAACTCTGCACCACCACGCGCGTTTCCAGCTTGAACCGCCGAATTTCGTCGAGCACCATGCGGACATACTCGTCCGGGGGTGGCGTCAGCTCCGGTTTGGCCGGATTGCTCTTGAGCTCGACGTTGAAGTGAAAGTCTCCCATCGGTCCAAGCTCACGAAACACCTCCGCGAGTGTCGGCATCCGTGTTCCGGGGATCGCTCGCTGTTCGGGAAATTCCGGATTCGCGGCCCAGCCGCAATCGAACTGCTTGATCTGGGCCACAGTCAACTGCCGGATGGCGCGCGGCAACTCCGCCGGACCCTTGCATATCGAGGGCTTGATCTCCAGATCGTGCGAAACCACGAGCACATTGTCCTTGGTGACGCCGATATCCAGCTCCACCAGATCCGCGCCCGCCTCAATGCCCTGGCGGAACGCCGGGATCGTGTTTTCCGGCAACACCCAGCGCGCCCCGCGGTGACCCTCGACCAGAATCCGCCTCTTCCCCGAGGTATTCTGAGCGCCAAGAGAAATTGCAATCACAAGAAAGAGCAGTATCCAACGCATATCGTCAGCGTAACCTGTATTTGGCGGGAAGCACCCGGATCAGGTAAAATAAGAGATTGCGGCTTTGGTCACGCGAGCGCTCGTGTGACCGGGCAACCGCCAGCGAAGCGATTTCGCGGGCAAACTTTCTTGAGGATCGGATTATGGCCAAAGTTTGTGCAATCACCGGCAGAAAGCCGATGTCCGGGAACAACGTCTCCCACGCCAACAACAAGACGAAGCGGAAGTGGAATCCGAATCTTCACTGGAAGCGCTTTTGGGTGCCCAGTGAGAACCGGTTCGTGCGTCTGCGGGTCTCCGCGGCCGCCATGCGGAACATCGATAAGAAGGGCATTGAAAGCGTTCTCCGCGAAGCCGGCCTGTTGAAGAAATAGGCGACATCAGTAATCAGGACCGCCGGTCCGCGCTCGCGTCAACCGGCAAGACAATCGGGGTTCCGGGTCTTCCACCTTCTTCCTTCGTGGATCCGGAGCCCCGATTTACATTTGCGGTTGCAAATGCCGATTCCCGTCAGCGGGCGGCCTGCATCTCCCGCGCTACGCGTTCATTCGCGCTCATCACCCGCAGCAGGTTTTCCCCGTAGATCTTCTGGATGTCGCTTTGCGAGTATCCCCGCTCGAGCAAGGCGCGCGTCAGGTTCGGCCACATGGAAACGTCGGAAAGCCCTACCGGCACGCAGCCCACTCCGTCGAAATCGCTGCCAATCCCGACGGCATCCACGCCCGCAATCTGAACCACATGGTCAATGTGAGCCACGACGTCCTCGATCGTCGCGGGTACGGGCGGAAACTCCCGCTGGACCTCGCGGATCGCGGTCTGCCTCGCTTCTCGAAGGCCTCTGGGGTCGTTCTTGTGCTTCTCTTCAACCTCGAGCACCTTGGCGGCAATCCGGGCCTGGGACGCCGCGGAAGCGTCGGCTGATTTCTGTGAAAGGAACTGGCAGGCAAAGTTAATCTGAATGACACCGCCCTTCCGGGCCAGCGCCACAATCATTTCGTCCGTCATGTTGCGGGGCACATTGGCAAGGGCGCGGGCGGAGGAATGCGATGCAAATGGCGGCGCCTTGCTGACGCGAATCACATCCCAGAACGCGGCGTCGGAGACGTGCGAGATATCCACCATCATCCCAAGGCGGTTCATCTCCGCCACCACTTTCTCTCCAAACGGCGTCAACCCGTCGTGTGGTTTGCTTCCGTCTCCGGAGGAATCGGCCCAGTTATTGGAATTGGAATGGGTGAGGGTCATGTAACGGACACCCTCGTCATAGAAACGTCGCAGCAACCGCAAACTGTCCTCGATGGCGTGGCCGCCCTCAATACCCATGAGCGCGGCAATCTTCCCCTGCCGGTGCGCGTCGCGAATTCCCTGAGCCGTGGTGGCGAACTGAAAATCGTTGGGGTAGCGTTCGACGATGTCGTGCTTCACCGTGTCAATCATTTCGAGCGCGCGATGGGCGGAGCGATTGCCTTTCACGTAGGAGGCGGCGACGTAGACGGCGAAGAATTGCGCGGCCATACCGCCCTTCTTCATCCGCGGCAGATCGGTGTGGCGTTTGGGATCCGCTTTGCCGATGTCGCTGCCTGCCACAGTAAAGCTCGTGACGTCGTTGTGCGTGTCGATCAGAATGGCCGACCGGTGTACACGCTCGACTTCGGCGTCGGAAACGGAGCGCCGGGCCGCCGCGCCCGCTTGCGCGAGCAGCGCCGGCGCGCACAGCGTCAGTGAGAGGACGAAAGGGAGTATACGCATCGAATTCCTCGGCCGGAGTTGGGATAATCCGATTGTATCGGTCCAGCCCTCCGCCGCAAGCACGGAGAATTGGCGGAGAGATTCAAGCGGAGCGAGTGCGAAAGGATGATGGGCGTGCGGATGGATAAGTGGCTCTGGGCGGCCCGGTTCTTCAAAACGAGGGCCCTCGCCGCGCGAGCTTGTGACTTGGGTCGCGTGCGCGCCAACGGAATTGCCGCCAAACCCGCCCGCGAGGTCCGCGGCGGAGACCGGCTGGAGATTGAGACTCCCGGCGGCCGGTTCGAAGTAGAGGTCCTGCAACTGAGCGAGGTACGGGGGCCGGCCGCAGTGGCACAAACCATGTTTCATGAAACCGAAGACAGCCGCGCACTTCGGGCAAAACTGGCGGAAGAGAAAAAGTCCCTTCCCCATTTCGATTTCGGATCGGAGGGCCGCCCCTCAAAACGGGATCGCCGCGACTTGAACCGCCTGCGGGGCCGCGGCTAGTCCGCCCAGTCCGGGCGCTTCAGCACGTCGCGCGGGCGCGGGCCGTCGGGAGGTCCGATGATGCCCTCGCGCTGCATCTGGTCAAGGATGCGGGCCGCTCTGCCGTAGCCCAGCCGCAGCCGCCGCTGCAGAATGGACGTGGAAGCCTTGCCCATCTCAAGCACCACATTCACGGCGTCGCGGTACATTGCATCCTGCTCACCCTCTTCCTCCAATTCCTCTTGTTCCGCGTCATGCGCAACCAGGAAGGAAGCATCGTATTCCGGGGTAGCCTGATTCTTCCAGAACGCCACCAGGCTGTTAATCTCCTGCTCTTCGACGTAGGCGCCATGCATGCGCACCAGGCGGGAGGAGCCAGGGGGAAGAAAGAGCATGTCGCCCTTGCCCAGGAGGTGCTCCGCGCCCATCACGTCCAGAATCGTCCGGCTATCGACCCGCGTTGCCACCCGGAAGCTCATCCGCGCCGGAAAGTTGGCCTTGATCAGCCCGGTGATGACGTCCACACTGGGCCGCTGCGTGGCCACCACCAGGTGGATCCCCACGGCGCGCGCCATCTGGGCCAACCGGGTGATGGAAGCTTCCACGTTCCGGCCTTCGAGCATCATCAGATCCGCCAGTTCGTCGATAATCAGCAGCACGTAGGGCAGAGATGCCGGCGTCTCTTCTTCTTCCTCGAACAGGTTGATGGAGCGCGAAGATTCCTCCCGCAACTTCTCCATCTTCTTGTTGAACTGCTCAATATTGCGAACGCCGTAAGAAGCGAGCAAGCGCAGGCGTCGCTCCATCTCAATCACGGCATTTCCCAGCGCGACGCTGGCCTTCTTTGGATCCGTAATCACCGGTGTCAACAGGTGCGGGATGCCCTCGTAGATCCCCAACTCCACCTGCTTCGGATCCACCATGATCAGCCGTACCTGATCTGGCGTGGACTTGTAGAGGACGGAAACGATCAGGGCGTTCAGCATCACGGACTTGCCCGCGCCCGTGGACCCGGCGATCAGCAGGTGGGGCATTTGCTCCATGCTTGCCACCTTGATCCGTCCGCGAATGTCCTTGCCTAGGCAGAAGGTCAACCGGGAGGGCGAACTGCGGAACTCGTCGGACTCAAGAATCTGCCGCAGAACGATCGTATCCCGGCGCGAATTGGGTACTTCAATACCCACGGTGGGCTTGCCCGGAATTCGTTCAATCATCACGGATTCCGCCTGCAGGCCCAGGCAGAGATCGTCCGTGAGGTTCGTCATCTTGCTGTACTTGATGCCCGCTTCCGGCTTGAACTCGAACGTGGTCACCACGGGGCCGGGGTTGATCTGCACCACGTTGCCTAGGACATTGAACTCTTCGAACTTGCTCTTGATCCGGGCCGCGGTCTCCTTGAGTTCCTGTTCATCGAGCGCGCTGCGCGGCGCTGGTTCGCGGAGCAGCTCCGTCGAAGGCGATCGCCAGGCTACCTTGCGGGCGGGCGTCTCCGCCGCGGGTTGGGCAACTCGGGCAGAAGCAGGCGGCAGCTCCCAGGAAGCGCGCGGTTCCGCCTGTTCTTCCATCTCTTCCAGGAGCTCGATCGGGATCTCCTGCTCTTCCGGCACTTCCTCCGCGACGAATTCGGCGGGCGACGGAGTCACGGGCGCAGTTGTCTCCCAGGGAGGGGCTTCATCCCTGGTGGTGGAGGCACGCGGGGTGACGCCAGCGGGAAGGATGCTCTCGCGCATCGCGTCCAGATCGGCGCGTAAGCCAGGGGCGTCCGCATAGCTGTCCGCTTCCGGCACGATGGGGATCTGCTGCACCTGGTCGAACGAGCGATTCACAGGCTCGTCCTTTCCGTGGCGATCTTCGCGCGCGGCTCTTGCATTGGCGCGCGCCAGTCTCCGCTCCTCACGTGCGGATTCCTTCCGCAGTCTCTCTTCTTCCTGACGGATCCGCCTGGCATCGGCGGCCTCGGCGCGCAGACGCCGGCGCTCGGCGAGCCAGCCAAAGAATCCCGCCGGCTGTCCGGATTGCTGAGCATCGGTGATGCGAGAGTCCAGCCAGTCCGCGGCACCCATGATGGAAAACCGGGAACACAGGAAGAGGCCCATCAGCAGCATGGTGGCGACCACCAGCAGCGTACCGATTGGGTTGAGATAGAACACGAGAGCATCTCGCACGAGCAGCCCCAGAACGCCGCCTGCATGGATCGCTCCCTGAAACCAATCCCAGCGGCTAAGGAAAGAAAGCCCGGTGCAGAGCGCCACCAGAATGAGAATTGTGCCCACCAGCCGCGCAGGAATTGATCCGATCTCGCGCGATCGGATCCACCGTAAGCTCAGCAGGAGCAGGAAGAGCGGCAGCGTAAACGCAGCGAGCCCGAAACTCTGGAGGGTGATATCGGCTATATGCGAGCCGAACAAGCCAATCCAATTGCTGGGGTCGCTTCTCGGAGCGGCGGAATTCCAGGATGGGTCTTGGGCGTTATAGGAGAGCAGGCTGAGCCAGACGAGCACACTAAAGGCGAACAGGAGAAAGCCCGCCCCTTCAGAAATCCGGGAGCGTCGCACTGGTGCCGTTGATCTCATCCCGCGGGTGGCCGGAACACGGCCAGAAGTATCACTATTATGCCAAAGATGATGCGATAAAGAACAAAAAAGCGAAGTGTGTTTTGGCGAAGGAAGCGCAGGAAGAAGCCGATTACCAGAATGCCCGTGATCGCGCTCACACTAATTCCGATCGCGAAGAGGTTCCCCATTCCCGGTTCAACGCCGCCCGCTTTCGCCATATCGAGGAACGCAACCGCTGCGGCGCCACCGATGGCGGGCGTAGAGAGCAGAAACGAGAACCGGGCAGCCGCGGCACGATCCAGGTTCCGCCAGAGCGCCGCGGCGATCGTGATGCCGCTTCTCGAAGTGCCGGGGATAACGGCAAGAGCCTGCGCGAAACCCACGGCAAGGATGTCCGCCACGCTCATCATTCCCAGTTGCTTATTGCGTTTCCCCCTGGTATCGGCATAGCCGATGAGCAATCCCACCAGAATGAGCATCGTTCCAATCAGGTACGGGCTCCGCAAGGTAGTCTCCACCATATCTTTCAGAAAGATGCCCGCCACGCCCACGGGGACCGTCGCCGCCGCCAGCCACCAGAGCAAACGCGGATTCTCCTTCACGTAGCTGGGAGCGCCTTCGGTGCGGATGCCAAAACCCCACAAGATCAAATGCCACCAGTCCTTGGCAAAGTAAATCAAAACCGCCAGCAGGGTTCCCGCATGGAGCGCAATATCGAAGGTCAGGCCCTGATCCGGCCAGCCGAAAAGCCACGGAAACAGTGCCAGATGGGCCGAACTGCTGATGGGAAGAAACTCGGTGAGGCCTTGCAATAAGGCGAGAACAACGGCTTGGTACAGTGACATAGGGAAGGGCGTTCGGAAAGTTCCGGCACAAGGAGATATCGTAGCGCATGCGTCAAACGAAGATCGTCGCCACTCTGGGTCCCGCTTCGGAAAGTCCGGAAATCATCGAGGAAATGATCACCGCCGGAGTGAATATCTTTCGATTCAACGCGTCTCACGGAACCCATGGAGAGCACTACCGCCGCTTGCTCACGGTGCGACAGGTGGCCGCCGACGTCGGGCGGAATATCGCCTGTCTGCTGGATCTGCAGGGTCCCAAGATCCGGCTTGGCAAGTTTGAAAACAAGAGTGAAACCCTCCACGCGGGAGATGAGTTCACGATTTCCGTGGAAGAAACGCTGGGGAATCGCCAGCGTGCCTCCACGAATTTCACAAACCTGGTGAACGATGTGGGTCCGGGGGAGCGGATTCTCTTGAACGACGGCTCCGTCGAACTCAAGGTAATCGATGTCGCGGGTCCCAACGTCCGCTGCCAGGTGATGAAGGGGGGCATGGTCGGCGACAACAAGGGCATCAATCTGCCCAATATCGCGGTGAGCGCTCCCTCGCTCACCGGCAAAGACCTGGACGACCTCAGTTTCGCTGTAAACCGCGGATTCGATTTTGTGGCCCTCTCGTTCGTGCGAACTGCCGACGACGTGCGGGAACTGCGCGAGGAACTGCGCAAGCGGGACTCCCTGATCCCGATCGTTTCAAAAATCGAGAAGCCGCAAGCCTGGGACAACCTCGAAGGCATCCTCACCGAAACAGACGGCGTGATGGTGGCGCGCGGGGACCTCGGAGTGGAGATGGATCTGGCGCGCGTGCCGCACATCCAGAAGTCAATTATCGAACGGGCGCGCTGGCACAACCGCTTTGTGATTACCGCAACGCAGATGCTCGAATCCATGGTGGAATCGGCCACCCCGACCCGCGCCGAAGTGAGCGACGTGGCCAATGCCATTTTCGACGGTTCCGATGCGGTAATGCTCTCGGCGGAGACATCCGTTGGAAAGTTCCCGATTGACGCCGTGCGGATGATGGCGAAGATTGCGCTGGAGGTGGAAGGCTCTTCGCGCTTCGATCTGCTCCGGGAGCCGCCCCATCGCCCGAATCCCACCTATGCGGAAATCATCGCCGACATGGCCTATCATGCGGGGCGCGCGGCCCGCACCAAGGCGATTGTCGTTTTCACGACGAGCGGATACACCGCTCGTTTGGTGGCCCGCTATCGCCCGAGCGAGCCCATCTTTGCCTTTTCCCACATCGAGGAGACGGCCCGCATCCTGGCCCCGGTGTTCGGTGTTCACCCCGTGCTGGTGCCGCGAGCCGGCACAACAGACGAGATGCTGCCGCTGATGGAGCAAACCCTGGTGGAGCGCGGTCTGGTTAAGAAGGGTGACGGGGTAGTCTTTGTGGCCGCCCACCCGATCCGCCGGCCGGGAAGCACCAATTTCCTGAAACTCCACCGGATTGGCGATGGGGAGTAGGCATCGCGTCCCCTCCGGCGTCGGAAATGGGCCGTCGCCGTCGCCGCGTCCCCCCGGAGGGGGTAATGGGGTACTTTTTTCGAGAGCTATGCGCCAATTCGCCGTGAATTCCGCTATATTGTGATGTCAAGCAGTAAAGTTTAGAAGGCGCGTGATCGACGCCTTTTGCCTTGGACCGGAGCACATGCCATCGTTTGAAGCTTGGGGAAACACTGATCCGGGGAATGTCCGAAAGAACAACGAGGACGCATGGCTGATTGACCCCGCCCTGTCACTCGCCGTCGTCGCCGACGGCATGGGCGGAGCTGCCTGCGGGGAAGTTGCCTCCGCCATCACCGCGGAGACGATCTCGGAATACCTGAGGGAGAACGATGACGGCGAAAAGGACGCCCCCACTCTGATCGCCGAAGCGATTGGCCTCGCCAATCGCCGCGTTCTCGACAAAGCGCGCGTAAGCACGGATTGCAAGGGCATGGGCTCCACTGTCGTGCTCGCGCTGTTGCGCAATCCGCTGATCTACATTTCCAATGTGGGGGACAGCCGCGCCTATCTGCTTCGCAGCGGCGTGCTGACGCAACTCTCCTACGACCAGACCCTCCTCAACGAACTCTGTTCCACTACTCCCATGACGCCCGAGGAGATTGAGCGCTTCCCCCATAAGCACGTCCTTACCATGGCCGTCGGCACAACAGAACGGATTAAGATCCAGAACTACGAGGGCGAAGTGGAGGTCGGGGATCAGATTCTGCTTTGCTCGGACGGCCTCACCGGCCCGGTCTCCGATACCGACATGAAATCGATCCTGGAAGAATCGATCACCATTGAGGAGAAAGTAGATAAGCTCATCGCTCTGGCGAAGGAAAGAGGCGGCCCCGACAACGTGACCGCCGTCATCCTGCATTGTCTGCCGTAGGGATGGCGAAGCCCGTCCGCGTCGGCCGTTTCTACAAGCGCACGACGTTCTCGCCGGGGTATGCTTTCAGCGCATTGCGCGTATCCACCACCAGCCGCGCCGTCCGGCTGACGTTTCCGTAGTCGACGTTCCGGTGGTCCGTCACAATCACCACGCAGTCAGCGCTTTTGAGCGCGGCGTCTTCCGCCAGGCGCTCAATCTCGATGCCTTCGTGGTTTACCGTCCGGGAGATGTAGGGGTCACTAAAAGTCACCCTGGCCCCCTTGTGCTGGAGCAGGTGGGCAATGTCAAGCGCCGGTGATTCGCGTAAATCGTCGATGTCGCGCTTATAGGCGATCCCCAGCAGATGGATGTGGCTACCCTTAACGGCCTTGGCATGCTCGTTCAGCGCGTTGCTGATCTTATCCACCACAAACTGTGGCATCTGGCCATTGATGTAGCCTGCCAGTTCGATAAACCGCGCCTCGATTCCCGCCTGTTTCGTTTTCCACGAAAGATAGAAGGGATCAATGGGAATGCAGTGCCCACCCAGGCCGGGACCGGGGAAAAACGGCATAAAGCCGAACGGTTTGGTGGCAGCGGCTTCGATCACTTCCCAGACGTTGATCCCCATGCGGTCGCACATCATGGCAAGTTCGTTCACCAGCCCGATATTGATCATACGGAACGTGTTTTCGAGCAGCTTCACCATCTCGGCGACACTCGTGGACGCCACCGGAACCACGGTATCCAGGGCTTGCCGGTAGAAAAGCGCTCCTGCTTCCGTACAGGCGGGTGTGGTGCCGCCCACCACTTTGGGGATATTTTTCGTTTGGAAATTCGGATTTCCGGGGTCCACCCGCTCCGGCGAGAAGCATAGAAAGAAGTCCTGGCCCACCTTCAGCCCGCTCTTTTCGATGGTTGGCAGCAGGAGTTCCTCCGTGGTTCCGGGGTAAGTGGTGGATTCGAGAATCACCAGCGTGCCGGCTTTCAGGTACTTCGCCAATTCCTCGGTACAGGCCACGATATAGCTCATATCGGGGTCTTTGGTCTTTCGGAGCGGGGTGGGAACGCAGATGTTCACCGTGTCGAAATTAGCGATTTCGGCGAAGTCGGTGGTGGCCCGGAGCGAGCCCGTCTCCACCAATGGCTTCAGTTCGTCCGCGTGGACGTCGAGCACGTAGGATTCCCCGCGGTTAATCTGGCCGACCTTCTCCGCGGAAACGTCGATACCCATGACCTGGAAACCCGCCTTGGCGAACTCAACCGCCAGTGGCAGGCCCACGTAACCCAGCCCCAGCACGCCCACCCGCGCGCTTCTGTCCGCGATCTTTGTTTTCAGTTGTTCCAGTTGATTCATCGCAGCGCCTCGTCCTCGCTCCAATAGAAAGTGCCTTCGCCAATCAAGCTCGCCCATCCGTCGAGCACCAATCCCCCGCCGTCGTCATGAAACACAAGCGGACCTGCTTCGGTCTCCACCGTCAACGGCAGTTCGCCGAGACCCTCGGCGAGCACAGCGGCCGCGACGCCCGTGGCGCCCGTTCCGGAACTAAGCGTCGCCCCCGCCCCCCGCTCAAAGAACCGGGCTTCCACCCGGTGCCGGCCCACACAGTGATAGAAGGAGATATTGCTGCGTCGGGGAAACGCGTCGTGCGCCTCTAGCTGTGCGCCGAGCACCTTCCAGGGAAAGTGGAAGTCCTCGACGCGGACGGAAAACTGCGGATTGCCCACATCGATCCGCCGGCCTTTGACGCGGATCGGGTCCGCGGCGGAAATCGCCAGTTCTTCCTCGGGAAACACCACGGGCTTCCCCATGGCCATCGAGAACAAATATCCCAGGCCCTTTCGCTCGCGCAGCGTCAGTGTCCTCAGGCCCGCGCCGGTCTTCAGCCGCAGTTCCGAGCATTCCGAAGACCGAGAGGCCAGCCACGCCGCTACGCAGCGGGTGCCGTTTCCGGAGAGTTCCGCTTCACTCCCGTCAGAGTTGTAGAGGTGGATCGACGCGTCCCAGGGCTCGCCTTCAGCGCCCGGCTTCACCAGATACCATCCATCCGCCCCGATTCCGAGATTCCGGTCACAGATCGCTCTGGCGACAGCGGCACGTCCTCGCACCGGAGCATCTGCCTCCCAAGTTAGCAGGAAATCGTTCCCGGCCCCCGCCGCCTTAACGAAGGGTATCGACATCGCTCTCCTCTTCCGCGAGTTCGTCCTCGGCCACGGATTCATCGTAATCGGTATCACCGGTATTTCGCCAGCCCGGCAGTTCCAGGCCGGCAAGCGCGGAAGGTAAACGGATCGGGCGCTTCACATCTTTGAAGGCGAAATCGCTTTGCCGCCGCCAGATCTCGACCGGTTTCGCATTCCCCACCCGGAACTGCCGTACCATGGCGACGGGCACACCCATTCGTCGGGCCCGCACCATCGCCCGCGCAACGGCATCACCAGCCTGGCACACGGCCCACTCCTCATGGAAGAAGAAGCCTGGTTTCTTGATGGCGCCCAGGAACATGGGGTGATTCCCTTCATGCAGACTCTCGCGGAGCGGGATACCCGCATGCTCCAGGATGCCCGTCAGATCTCCGAAGCTGAGCAGAATCCCACTTCCCGGAACATACAACTTCTTCATGTAAGTCGATGCCTCCGTAAGCCACTGCCGACGTGCCGTGCTGTTAACCTCGGCCTCTTTCCAGCAGATCCAATTCTCCGGTCCGCGTGCGAGCATCCAGGGATAGGAGACGGCGATCAGTGCCAGCGTCGTCGCCGCGAGACGACCCCATCCCCGCAGCGGAGCCACTAAAGCCGCAACGCCGAGGGCAAGCAGGGGTAGCAGAGCCAGGCCGTAGCGCGTGTTGTAGTGGGCTTGAGGCCACAACTCCGGAATAAAGATTGGCGTGCCGCCATTGTGCATGCTCACTACGTAGAAGACAGCAGGCATCACCAGGAGGACGGCGGCCCAGCGCGGCCCCCGCAGCAGCGCGAGAATCGATCCGCCCAGCCCCAACGCGAGCAGAGGCCAGCCCATCACCAACCGTACGGTGGCGGAATAATACCGTGCGGTTTCCAGCCAGTTTCCGTCCGCCGGGTACGGGCTCATCCCGGCCTCCAACTGTCTTTGATAAATTGCCTTTGCGGAATATGGCCCCCGATAGAACTCCAGGGCATCTCCCCAGAACCACCAGTTATGCCCCAGCCACCAGAGCGGACCCGCTCCCGACACCGCACAGAACACGAAGGTGTAGAGCCAGCGGCGGCTTCCCCCTTTCCAGAGCAGGAACAGCGCCACGAACGGCAATAGAAACCACCCGTCATAGCGCGTCATGGCCCCGGCCAGCGCAAAGACCGCCACGAAGCAGCTCCAACCGAGCTTTGGATGCTCCGCGTAGCGCACACAGCCGTAAAACAGGCCTCCCAGCGCCCCGATGAAGATTGCCTCCGTCATCGGCGTTGCCTGCAGAAAGAGCAGGTTCGGGTTCAGCGCCATCGCTCCCGCACCCGCGATCCCCGCCCACTGGTTCCGGAAGATCCGGCTCAACGCCAGATAGAAGAAAAAGGTCCCCAGCCAGAAGCAGACGCTCACGGGGATCGCTCCCGCCAAACCGCTCTCCCAGAGAGCGTCCCAGCTAACCAGCGGCATCATCAGCAGGTGAGGTAGGGGGAGCCAGACGGTTCCTATCTGAAAGACTCCTGGGGTCCGGCTGTCGAGCACCCGCCGGGCGATGTTCAAGTGCGCCTGTGCGTCTCCGTAAAGAAGCGTATAGCCCTCGACGTTGACCCACCAAGTCACACCGGCAGCCAGCACCGCCAGCGCGAACGCAACCAGAAGAGTGAGTCCACGGGAGGATGCCGGATTCTTGTGTGTGCGGGAAGCCATCAATTGGTCTCGAACGAGGGAGAGGCCGCCCCGGTCGGATGCGGTCCCCTGCCCCTAAGCTTGCATCCCGCCTTAGAAGGACGTGAAGCGCTGGAACTCCTCAAAGCGTGCGTCCACTTCGGCGCGGGTCAGGCTTTCGAAGCGCTCCGGCCCGAAGCGCTCGCAACAGAAACTGCCCATCACCGAGCCATAGATCACGGCTCGGCGCAGCACGGCAGGGTCCGTGGGGCCACCGCCGAGCGTCTCGTGCTGGCTCGCCAGATACCCGAAGAAGCCCCCGGCGAAGCAATCGCCCGCGCCGGTGGGATCAAACACCTGGTCCAGCAGATAGCCGGGTGCAACAAAGTGCCCTTGGCCTTGCTGGAACAGAAGCGCCCCATATTCCCCCCGCTTGATGATGACCCATTTCGGGCCCAATTCATGGATGCGCTGGGCCGCCACCTTCAGGTTAGACTCCCCGGATATCAGCCGGGCCTCACTATCGTTAATCAGCAGAAAATCCCAATTCCGAATGGTGGCGAACAACTCGTCGCGGTAACTGTTGATCCAGTAATCCATGGTGTCGCCGCCCACGGTCCGCAACGACGTCATCTGCCGCTGGACGTTGGCTTGCAGCGAGGGTTGGATATTTCCCAGCATCAGATACGGGGAATTGCGGTAGCTTTCAGGCACCTTCGGGTCAAAACCGGCGAACACATTCAGATCCGTCCGCAGGGTTTCCCGCGAATTCATATCCTGGGAGTACACGCCCTGCCAGAAAAAGCACTTTCCGGGGACACGCTCGAGCCCTTCGAGATTCACTTCGCGAGATTTCAGGAACGCTTCATCCTTCGCGTCAAAATCGTCGCCCACCACGGCCACGATTCTTGGCTTCGTAAAGAAGCTCGCGGAAAGCGCGATATAGGTGGCAGCTCCACCCAGAATGCGATCCACTTTACCATGGGGCGTTTCAATGCCGTCGTAGGCAACCGAACCAACTACAAGTAGAGACATAAACTTCGATTGTAGCGTCGATCCCGAATAAAACACTTTCCCATCCGTGTGTTTGTGGCGAGAGACTTAGCCTGCCCTCTTTCGGCGGAATCCGGCGGCGGGGAGGCAGAGATGCAGGGAATCGGTGTGTCGAGGATGCTGTTCCCACCGCGCGGCGATCAAGGCCGTGCTCATGCTGACGGACGCCACTCTTGCAGTCGCTCCGTCCACGCCCGCGACTGGCAAGAAGCCGGCCCGCCCGAGCCCGCCCGAGCCCGCCCGCTACGCGGTCAGTTGCTTCGTCATGGCCACCGTCACCCGCGCTTGTGCCCGGTGCATGGCGCTTAACGCCCGCAGATAGTCGATGCGGGGATCTCCCGAACTGAGCCGTTCCGACGCCCGGCGCTCGGCCGCTCTCGCGCGCTCGAGGTCGATTTCCTCGGGGAGCAACGCCGAAGTCGCCAGGATCTTGACGACATCGCCCTCCAGTTGCAGGAAACCGCCCGTAATCGCCACGTGGTGGATTTCCTCTTCCACCTCATATTCAAGGTCGCCGTCACCCACCTCCGCCACCAGCGCCGCGTGGCCGGGCAGCAACGTGACGTATCCGTCCACTTCGGGCACCGTTACCCGCTCCACAAGCTGGTCAATCAACTTGCGCTCGGGCGTGATCACTTGCAGATGCAGTTCCTGGTTCATGGGCTTGTTCAGACCGCTCCATGGCCGCCAAGCTAGATAGCGGCCATCTCCTTCGCCTTCTCGAGAGCCTCTTCGATGCTCCCCACCATGTAGAAGGCCTGTTCGGGCAGTTCATCGTGCTTCCCTTCGACGATCTCGCGGAAGCCCCGGATCGTGTCGGCCAGTTTGACGTACTTGCCGGGCCGCCCGGTGAAGACTTCGGCCACGTGGAAAGGCTGCGACAGAAACCGCTGGATCTTGCGGGCGCGCGCCACGGTCTGCTTATCCTCGTCGGAGAGTTCGTCAATACCGAGAATCGCGATGATGTCCTGCAGATCCTTATAGCGCTGCAGGATTCCCTTCACAGCCTGTGCCGTCTCATAGTGGTCGTCGCCTACGATACGCGGGTCGAGAATGCGCGATGTGGAAGCAAGCGGATCCACAGCCGGGTAAATGCCCATCTCGGAAATCGCACGCGACAGGTTGGTGGTGGCGTCCAGGTGGGCAAAGGTCGTGGCGGGAGCCGGATCGGTATAGTCGTCCGCCGGGACGTAGATGGCCTGCACCGAGGTGATGGAGCCGTCCATCGTGGACGTGATGCGTTCCTGCAGTTCGCCCATCTCGGATGCGAGGTTGGGCTGATATCCCACCGCCGACGGCATGCGGCCCAGCAGCGCCGATACTTCAGACCCTGCTTGCGTGAAGCGGAAAATGTTGTCGATAAAGAGCAGAACGTCCAGCTTCTCGACATCCCGGAAATGCTCGGCAACGGTCAGGCCGGTGAGGCCCACGCGCAGGCGCGCTCCGGGCGGCTCGGTCATCTGCCCATAAATCAGGGCGGCTTTGCTCTTCTCGTAGCTGTTCGGGTCAATCACGCCGCTCTCGATGAACTCAAGCAGCAGGTCGTTTCCTTCGCGCGTGCGCTCGCCCACCCCGGCGAACACAGAAACGCCGCCATGGTGCATGGCCAGGTTATTGATCAGTTCCTGAATGATCACCGTCTTGCCGACGCCCGCGCCGCCGAACAGCCCGATCTTTCCTCCCTTGAGATAGGGTTCGAGCAGGTCGATCACCTTGATCCCGGTCTCGAACATTTCGAGATTCGTGCTTTGATCGGACAGTGTGGGTGCTTCCCGGTGAATGGGCGAGGAAGCCTTCGCATTCACGGGTCCGCGTTCGTCCACCGGTTCTCCGAGCACATTCATTACCCGGCCCAGCGTCTCGCGGCCCACCGGAACCGTGATCGGTCCGCCAAGGCTGGTGGCCTTGAATCCGCGCACCAGGCCTTCCGTGGGCTGCATACTGACGCAGCGCACCCGGCCTTCGCCGAGGTGTTGCATCACTTCCACGGTAATTTCAATCGGTTCCGGGACGGTAAATCCCTCGCTCGAAATCCGTACCGCCGTATAGATGGGCGGAAGCTTGCCTTCAGGGAATTGCAGGTCCACCGCGGGTCCGGTCACCTGAATCACTTTTCCAATCTGAAGTTCCCCGGCGGTCTGGTTCGTGGTGCTTAGCATGGCAAAATCCTGTTCTCGACAAAGCGGCGGTCTAATCGAACGCGTTGGCGCCGCTGACAACCTCGATGATCTCGGTGGTGATACTCGCCTGGCGCACGCGGTTCAAGCGCATGGCGAGTTTCTGAATCATATCGTTGGCATTGGTTGTGGCTGAATCCATGGCCGTCATGCGCGCGCCGTGCTCGGAGGCGTTCGCCTCGAGCAGCGCGTGGTAGAGGCTCAGCACGACGTACTGGGACAGCATGGAGCCAAGAATCTCGTCGGCCGGCTGGTCGAACAAGTAGTCCGGCGATTCGCCCTCGGCGGGCAGCGCCACCGGAAGCAGTTCGCGTGCCACCAGAATCTGCGAAGCCGCGGTCTTGAATTCCGTGAAGATCATGTAGACCGCATCAAACTCCTCTTCCTCGAACAGACCGCCGATGCGTTTTGCCATGGCAACCACATCGTCATAGACCATGTGGTTCAAAAACTGCACGTTGGAATCCCGCACTGCGTACTCGCGTTTGCGGAAAAACTCATCCGCCTTACGGCCCACCGTGTGGAGCTTTACCTCCACCCCCGCCGCCATCTTTGCGTCGACGAAGTTCTTCGCGAACTTGAGGATATTCGAGTTGTAGCCTCCGCAGAGGCCCCGATCCGACGAAACGACAAAGGCCAGAATACGCTTCTCGGGACGGCGCTCGAGAAGCGGGTGGTGAAACTGCGCGGTATCGAGGCCGGCCAGAGCCGGCGCGATCTGCTCCAGCATTTCCGAGAACCCGCGGGAATACGGGCGCGACGCCGTCACCCGGTCCTGGGCGCGACGCAGCCGCGCCGCCGAGACGATCTTCATCGCGCGGGTAATCTGCTGTGTATTGCGGACGGACCGGATCCGGCGTCGCAGATCAAGCAAACTGGGCATGGGCTATTTCCCGTGTTCCGTAACGAAACGTTCTTTGAATTCCGTGAGCAGCGCCTTCATGCGCTCCCGCAGTTCGTCGGAGATCGATTTCTTCTCCCGAATCTCACGCAGAATCTCGGGGTGCGCATTCTCGACAAACCGATAGAGTTCGGTTTCAAACGAGCGCACCAGTTCCACGGCAAGATCGTCGAGATAGCCGCCGGTGCCCGCGAAGATGATCAACACTTGCTTTTCCGCGGGCAGTGGCGAAAACTGCGGCTGCTTGAGCACTTCCATCAGGCGCTGGCCGCGGCTGAGCTGCTGCTGGGACGCCTTGTCGAGGTCGGAGCTAAAGAGCGCGAATGCCGCCAGATTGCGATACTGCGCCAGATCCAGCCGGAGCGTACCGGCCACCTGCCGCATTGCCTTGATCTGCGCCTTGCCGCCCACGCGGCTCACGGAAAGGCCGACGTTCACGGCGGGACGAATGTTCGAGTTGAAGAGATCGCTCTCGAGGTAGATCTGGCCGTCGGTGATGGAAATCACGTTCGTCGGAATGTAGGCGGAAACGTCGCCGGCCTGCGTCTCGATGAACGGTAGCGCCGTCAGGGATCCGCCACCCTTGGCCTCGCTCAGCTTCGCGGCGCGTTCGAGCAGGCGGCTGTGCAGATAGAACACATCGCCAGGGTAGGCTTCCCGTCCCGGCGGACGGCGCAGCAGCAGGGAAATCTCGCGGTATGCCGCCGCGTGCTTCGACAAATCGTCATAAATGCAGAGAGCGTGCTGCTTGTTGTCGCGGAAGTATTCGCCCATCGCGCAACCGGCGTAAGGCGCCAGATACTGCATGGGGGCCGGATCCGACGCCGTGGCGGCCACGACGATCGAATACTCCATGGCGCCATAGTCTTCAAGGGTCTTTACCACTTGCGCCACGGTGGAACGCTTCTGGCCGATGGCGACATAAATGCAAATCAGGTCGCCGCCCTTCTGGTTGATGATGGCATCCAGGGCAATGGCAGTCTTGCCGGTCTGGCGGTCGCCAATAATCAGTTCGCGCTGGCCGCGGCCGATGGGAATCATCGAATCGATGGCCTTGAGCCCGGTCATCATCGGCTCTTCCACCGGCTGGCGATCCACCACGCCGGGAGCCAGGCGCTCCATCGCGAAGTAGTCGTCCGCCTCGATCGGGCCCTTGTCGTCGATCGGCTGGCCGAGCGCGTTCACCACGCGGCCGATCATATTGCGGCCCACGGGAACGGACATGATGCGGCCGGTGCGCCGCACTTCGTCCCCCTCGTGGATCAGGTAAGCCTCGCCAAGCAAGACCGCGCCCACCTGGTCTTCTTCGAGGTTGAGCGCGATGCCGAAGACGTTGTGCGGGAACTCCAGCAGCTCACCCGCCATCGCATTGTCAAGTCCGTAAACGCGGGCAATGCCGTCGCCCACGGACTTCACATAGCCAACTTCAGCCACGTTGATCGCGCTGTCATAGTTCTGGATCTGATCGCGCAGAATCTTGACGATCTCGTCAGCCTGTACCTGTGCCATATCGAATCAACCTTTTCACCCGCCGGCTTGGAGCGGATTGCCGCGCCTGCCGTCCGGGTCAATTTCTCATCGTCTTGGGCGCGAACCGCCCGCTCCGGCTTCGCCCTTCCGCGCGGGCCGGATCAGATCACCTCGCCGAGTTTGTGGCGCAACGCGTCAAACTGCCCCTTCACGGAGGCGTCGTACACCGTGGAACCGATCTGGGCTCGGAATCCGCCCAGCAAATCCGCGCGCACCTCGAAGCGTGCGTGTACTTGTTTGCCGGTAGCGGCGGAAAGCCGCTCCCGGATGGCTTCGCGTTGCGCATCGCCGGGCGCGCTTGCCACGCTCACATCGGCCATCACGCGGCCAAGCCGTTCATTCATCCGTTCTTCGAAACTGGACTCGATCTCGCCAATCAACGGCATGCGCCCGTGTTCCACCACCACCAGCAGAAAACGCCGAACGAGATCACTCAGTTGCAGACGGCCAACGAGCGCGTCCACCACCCTGCGGCGGGTGGCCACGGGCACCGCCGGGGACGAAAGCGCGGTGCGCAACTCCTCGGACGAATTGTAAACCGCGACGAAACCGCCAATTTCCGAAAGCACGGCATCAAGTTGGGGCTCTGTGGCATTCGGCAGCAGGTCGAGAACCGCCTGTGCGTATTTTGTGGGTAGGGCGCTAGCCATGATATTTCGCTCCCGCCATTCGCTCCTTAATTCCGCGTCGCCGTACCGCCGCGGCTGAGCCGCTCCACCGCCTGCAGCAGCAAATGGTTTTGCATCTCGGGCGAGGCCGCTTCCGTCTTCACCTGGCGCTCCGCCATTTCGAGCGCAAGCGCCGCCGCCTGATGGCGAAGCCGTGCCTGGGCTTGCGACGCGGCGGCATGGATCTCCGATTCCGCGCGATGCTGCAATCGCTGGATCTCCGCGGCGGTTTCCTGCTGGATCCGCTCCCGGTCCCGCTGCATTTCGGCGGCCGCATGCTCCCGTAAGCCGGCAATCTCCCCGCTGAGCGCAGCCAACTTGCCTTCCACGGCGCTCAAACGGGCCTGAGCCTCTTCCGCCTTGATCGCGGCACTAGCCATTCCCTTGGCAATGGCCTGGTTGTTCTCCGCGAAGAACGGCCCCACCTTTCCGCGCAAGGCATAAACGATCAGGCCCACGAACAGGATGAAATTCAAGGATTTCCAAAAGGTGACGTTCTCTCCACCCAGGGAAGGGGCGTGCTCCTCATGGGCTGCCTCGCTTACATGCGCGGCCCCGGGGGATTCGGAATGCGAGGAAGATTGCGGGAACGCAGGCAGAATGGCCAGGGAGAAGAGGAGGAGGATCAGGAACGGAAGGCGCTTCATGCGGCAGCCTCCCGAAACAGCACCTTATCCGCAACCAGGCGCGCGAGCTTCGCCGCTTCCTGTTCGACGGTCGCTTGAGCCGTTTCGAATTCCGCGTGCACCGCGGCACGGCCCTCAGCAAGCAACTTTTCGGTTCGCTCGGCGGCGGCGGCGACGGCCGCGGCTCGCTCCGCCTCCAGATTCTTCCGGAGGCTTTCCTGCTCGGCGTAAATCTCGGCTTTGGCGGCATGAATCGCCGCGGCGTATTCCTCCGTCTTGCGCTCTGCTTCTTTCACTGCGTCCAGCGCTTCCTTTTCTCGGCCTTCAGTCTTCCGATAACGCTCCGCAAGAATCTTGTCGAGCGAATCAAATAAGACGATCTTCAAGAAAAAGTACAGAAAAATCAGTAAGATAACGCTAGGCAGAGAGCTGATAAACAACCCGCGAAGCTGATCGAGAATCTGGTCCATACGGCACTTTCACGCAACCCGGGAATCACTTGGAGCGCATTCGCTCAGAAAGCCGGATTCAGCGCAACCGAATACCGGCGACCCTGGACGGCACGCGCCTTAACCGGCGCATTGCCTCTCACGACAAAGCAGGGATATCAACCTGTCAGGGTAGCATGCGCGGCGGCGGGGCGTCCACACCAGTTGTATTCGATCACGGAAGGGCGAAGTACCGTCCCGGGACCGTTATATCCCAGCCACGCCCGGTCTAGTTCTTGGGCGCGCTCTGGGGGGCCGGCGCAGGTGCGGGAGTGCCCGAGGCCGGGGCCGCTCCCCCGTCCGTCGGGCCAAACTGAGGCTGGGCCTGTTGCGGCGTCGCCGGGGTCGCCGGCTGTTCCTTTGTCACCGGCTCCGAGACCCGGTCGAGAATCGTGCCAGAACCCGCTCCGCCGCGTACGCTGACGATGGTCAGAGCCAGGGACGTCACCATGAAAATCACCGCGCTCACCGTGGTCGCGCGCGTCAGCAGCGTCGCACCGCTCCGCGGACCGAACGCCGTCTGCGACCCCATTCCGCCAAACGCGCTGGAAATATCGCCTGCCTTGCCGCTTTGTAGCAAAACGACAACAATCAGGAACAGGCAGACGATAACGTGAATGAGGGTGAGTAGAATGACCATGGTGCTCCGGGCGGAGGCTAGCCCATAGGCCGCGCCAGACGCCATCTGTCAGTATAACGCGAAAAAACCCACAGGCCATTCCGAGCACCCGGCCGTTACAGAACGGTCACTTCATGCGTACGGGCAAAATAGATGCTAGCGGCGCGGTCGATGTTCTTGCCCGTAACCACATACGGCTTTTGCTCATAGGAGGTGACGGATTCGAGCACACGCAGGATATCCCCCGGGTAGCAGGCCCGTAACTCCCCGGTTCCGGAGGACTGGCACAATTCCCGCAGGTAGTTCGGCGCGTCTTCGTCGTAAGGGATGCCCTTCGCCTCCAGAATCCGCATGAAGATCTCGTCGAATACCTGAGGCTGGACGGGTTCCGCGTAGATTTTGTTCTGAATGCGGCGCAGGAACGCATCGTCCGCCAGATCGGTCGGGTCGAGGTTCGTGGAAAAAATCACCATCATCTCAAACGGAATCTGGAACTTGACGCCATAGCTGAGGGTCAGGTAATCCACTTTCCGGTCCAACGGCACAATCCAGCGGTTGAGAAGGTACGTGGGCGAAATAATCTGGCGTCCGAAATCGTCGATGGCGAAGATGCCGTTGTTGGCTTTCATCTGGACGGGCGCGGCGTAAATCTTCGACGAAGCGTCCAGTTTCAGCTCGAGCATGCTGGGCTCGAGTTCGCCGCCGACGACGATATAGGGTCGCCGGCACACCACCCACCGCTGATCCATGCGCGGCTCATCATAATCGATCTTGTGGTGCAGGGCCGGATCGTAGGTGACGATCACCTGGTTATCCACTTCCACCGCATAGGGAATCACGACCGCATCGCCATAAACGCGATGCAAGCGCTCCATCATGCTGGTCTTGCCGTTTCCGCTCGGGCCATAAAGGAAGATCGAGGATTGCGATACCACCGCCGGGCCAAGCTGGTCGAGCAGTTCATCGGTAATCACCAGATCCGAAAGCACCTCTTTGAGCCGGTCGCGGTTGAGTTTCACCTTCGCGCCCTGCTTCTTCACCGCCTGGGTATAGACGTTGAGCGACACCGGCGCCGGACCGGCGTATTGCGAAATGTTAAAGCGATCCTGCGCGAAATTGCGCCCCGCCATCGTGAGCGTAAAGATGTAATCGTCCCCCTGCATTCCCGTTACTTCGATGTACTGCATCTTGCGAAGCTGCTGGAACAGGGGGTAGAGCACACCGGGCGACAGCTTGAGGCGGTCTCCGAGTCCGCTCAGGCTTACCGTGCCGTCGATCGCGACCCGCCGGACCATCAGGTCGATTACCAGCCCCTCCGGGATATCGAGCTTGCCCAACTCGATTGGCATGGCGGGCAGATACGTTGGCTTGCGCGGGGAGATACCTTCCATGGGGCTAGTGTGTCATGAATAGGGACATCTTTCCATTACGGATTCACTCCGCCATCTGAACCGGTCCGGCCGGATCGTTCAACTGTCGCCATTTAGATAAGGGCCAATGCTTTAGTACGATCAAGACGTGCCTTCCGACGAGACGCGGGACCGCCTGCAACAGCAAGCCTGGATCGGCGATGCCGTGCTCACACTCTTCGCGCGCACCCGCATCCTCGATCGGGAACGCCGAGTGGACGCGGACCTCGCGAGCCGGATGACCTCCAATCGCTTTCTTTCCGCATTCGGAGAGCCCACCGCCGCCGAGGCCGCTCTGGGGCGCATTTACCAGGAGCGCGGCCTCGAAGCCTCGTTCGCGTGGATCGAAGCCGAATGGATGCCGCTCTTTGAGCGTCAGCGAGAGAAACGCCTGCGTGGCACGGGCACCGCACGCACCCGAAGCCCGAAGGTGGGCGAACTTGAAGCAAATAAATAGCGTCTACCCCGCATCAGGCGCCCCCGCGCGTCACGTTGTCCTTCACACTCACTAACTCCCGTATTTTGTGAAGGTTGAGCAAGGATGGAGTTCTTCCCAAACGGCGGCTGCGCAGTGCGAAATGGGTCGGCCGCCATTACTATGCTCCTTACTGTGTTTCCTTTTCTTCGCCATGCAAATTTCTAATCTGCTGCCAAAATGGGGAAGCATTCATGATCGGGAGGAGACTGCCTTGGCTGAGGAAAAAGCGCCAACTGCCCCTGCGCCGGACGACAATCCCATTCGCCGGTTGAGCGACAGCCATCTTCGCAAGGAGTCCAAGCGGAGACGGATTCTCACCACGGCGCTTTCCGCCGCCGGTTCCGTCCTCACGATGTTCGGCGCCGTTCAGACGCAGGCGGCCTTGCCCGCGACGTACGCATTGCTGGGAATCATCCTTTTATTCGGGATGAATATCTCATTCGTGCTCTTCATGTTCCGCTGGATGGCCGTGCCCGCCAAGGAAGCGGCGCGGCGCAGGCGAAACTCCGTGCTCGAAATGCTCGGCGTTACGCCTCAGCCGGAGTGACTCAGCCGGAGCGATCACTCCCGCTTCAGACGGCGCACACGCGGATGGCCTCTTTCAGGGAAGCCACGGGATCTTTGAGAGGTGTGTATTCGTGGGAAACAAAGCCGCGGAAGTTTAGCTCCGCCAGCGCCTCCGCGATTGGGCGGTAGTTCAACTCCTGCGTATCGTCAAACTCGTGCCGGCCGGGGTTGCCCGCGGTATGGAAGTGGGCGAGGTATTCGATGTTCTCCCGGATCGTCCGGATGATATCGCCCTCCATGATCTGCATGTGGTAGATGTCATACAGCAGTTTCATCCGCGGAGACCCCACTCGCTTGCAGAGATCCACGCCCCACGCAGTATGGTCCGCCATGTAGTTGGGGTGGTTCACCTTGCTGTTCAGGAGTTCCAGGCACAGGGTGACACCCTTGTCTTCCGCATGCTTGACGGGCTTCCGGAGAAACTCCGCGCTCGTTTCCATTCCCTGCTCGTCCGAGATGATCCTCCCGTCCGCGCCCACGCGGTCGCCGGCCATGACGATCACGTTCGGCGCTCCGGTCGCGGCCGCGGCGTCGATCAGGCTCATCAGTTTCGGCTCAATCGTCGCGTGGTTTGCCTTGTCGTTCACCCCGGCCTTGATGCTCCCCCCGCCGGGGACCATGCTCGGCACCAGGCCGTATTTCTTTAGGACCGGAAAATCCTGCGGGCCGATCAGATCGAACCCTTCGATTCCCAGGTCGGCCGCGATCTTGCACATCTCGTCCAGCGTCATTGGGTTCGACGCCCGGCGGAAAACTCCGCGCGTCACACCCTGGCGCAATCTGCCGGTGGGCTTCGCGCCCGCCGCTGCCTGTGCGGCGGCCCCGGCACGCGCGGAGCCAGAAAGGGCCAGTGGCGCCGTCGCCAGAAGGGCTTGGAAACAGGTTCTGCGAGTCATGGCCTTCAGCCTATTCCCGTTAAAGCCCGGAGGCAAGTGGCAGGCTCGCGCCGGCTTCCCGGCGGGCCTCGGCCCGCTGTCGGAAGCCGGCGCGAGTGCCGGGCGGCGTTTCCGCTCTAATTGCCCAGAGTCTGCGCGTTCAGCACAAGCATGAGCCCGAACGTCAGCGTATCCGCGTGTTTGCCGAGCGGGGAACCGGGCGGCGCATCCCCGCGCTCAAAGAAGCCCTCGCTGGCCCAATCCCTCCGGTATTCCAGCATGGCGACGATTCCCTTGGGGTGGCGATACTCGCCGGTCAGCGTAAAGTCCTGCAGGGTGTTCTTGTCCCCAAAGGCCCACCCGTCCCTGTCGTCGTACCAGCCGTAGCGGGGGGACACGTAGAAGTTCCCTCCGGCGTGAATTCGTCCCGCCACCGCCGTCGCCAGAATCGTCTGGGTGCGGAGCGAACCGTCGTCGTTCACCGGGCGCATCCGGCCATAATTGATATTCACGTACCCTTGCGCCTTATCCGTTCCCACTTTCACGACGGTGTCGTAGAAGTTTCGCCACCCCCGGTTTGTGCCGGCATTTTCTGGACCGAAATAATACGTGTTGTACCAGGAGACCTTCGGGTACACCACCGCGCTCGTCAGCCCCACCGTCTTGCCGCTGTTGGCGTCGCGCACCGAATCCCAGCCGTTCACCAACTGGACGCCCGCCGTCAGATGCTCGTTGATCGGTTTGGCCATCCGGACTCCCATGTGGAAGTACGGGCCGTAGACGAAGAGACGGGACCGGGAATAGTTCCAGTTGAGATTCGATTCCGGCACTTCCGCGCCCGCGCTCGTGTAGAACTTCCCAAAATCAATCTGAAGTCCCTTCCAGGACTTGGGCGAAACGCTGATGTAGGCCTGCGGAATGTATTGCAGGGCGTTCCCGCCCGGTTCCAGGCCGTTGAAAATTTCAAAGCCGCGGCCGAAACCAAGGTCCAGCCGGAAGCCGATCGGTTCGGCCGCATGCTGAAGCTCCAGCTTGGCCATGTTCAGCATGAACGTGTCGGTGTCGGTGTCAAATCCGCGGCCGGCCACCTTGCCGGACGCCGGATCCTGGAAGCTCTTGCTCGCGTAGCCGTCAATGAACCCGCTCACCTTTACCTTCTTGAGAGAGAGGCCCTCGTCGACGGGTTGTCCAGGCGCTGCGGATACCAGGCCGATCATAGCGAGGCCCAGCAATGGAAAGATCCTTTTCAAGACACACCTCCGGCGGGAGTCGATATCAGGAGCCTTTATATTGAGGAGACTCCGGTATCGTCAAGCCTAAAGCTGTTTTTGCCGGATAGCCAATTCATAATTTCTTGCACACGGATAAAAATGTTTCGTTCGGCCACCTAGGCCGGGAGTGACGGATTTGGACTCGAAATGGGTCTCCCCACACGCGGGAAGGCCGGGCGCATTCTCTGCCGCCCGGCCTTCCGTTTGTATCCGTGTGCTTGTTGGTTGACTCTAAGCGCTGCTCCGCACTCTCTGGAATGTGCCTGGCGGGCATCGCTCAAAAGCGATGCCCGCCAGCGTTCCATTAAATGTCGTAGTAGAGCATGAACTCGTACGGATGCGGGCGCAGGCGGATCGCCTCCGCTTCCGCCTTGCGCTTGTAGGTGATGAACGCTTCGATGATCTCCTGGGTGAAGACATCGCCCTTGAGGAGGAACTCGTGATCTTCCTCAAGGCACGTAAGCGCCTCATCGAGCGACGCGGGCATGGACGGCACGCTCTTCAGCTCTTCCGGCGAGAGATCGTAAATGTCCTTGTCGAGCGATCCGCCGGGATCGATCTTGTTGATGATGCCGTCGAGCCCGGCCATCAGCATGGCGGAAAACGCCAGGTACGGGTTTGCCGACGGGTCCGGAGGACGAAACTCCACCCGCTTCGATTTCGGGCTCGAGGAGTACATCGGAATGCGGACGGCGGCAGAGCGGTTGCGCCGCGAGTAAGCCAGGTTGACCGGCGCTTCATAGCCCGGCACCAGGCGCTTATAGCTGTTCGTGGTGGGCGCGATGATCGCCGAGAGCGCCCGCGCGTGCTTCAGCAGGCCGCCGATATACCACAGCGCCATCTGGCTAAGCCCGGCATAGCCGTCACCGGCAAACAGCGGCTTGCCTTCCGTCCACAGGCTCTGGTGAACGTGCATGCCGCTGCCGTTGTCGCCAAAGATCGGCTTCGGCATGAAGGTCACGGTCTTGCCCGCCTGGTTGGCCGTGTTGCGGACGATGTACTTGTAGAGCATCATGTTGTCCGCGCACTTCAGCAGCGTGGAGAACTTCATGTCGATTTCGCACTGTCCGGCGGTGGCCACTTCATGATGATGGCACTCTACCACCAGCCCGCACTTTTCCATGATCTGCACCATTTCCGTGCGCAGGTCCACATGATGATCGGTGGGGGCGCAGGGGAAATAGCCTTCCTTGTAGCGGGGGCGATAGCCGTGATTGTCGAATTCCCTGGAGGAGTTCCATCGGCCTTCATCTGCATCGATGAAGTAGAACCCGTGCTGGTAGGTCTGGTCGAAGCGGATGTTGTCGAAAATGAAGAACTCCGCTTCCGCGCCCATGAAAGCGGTGTCGGCGAGGCCGCTGCTCTTCAGGTACAGCTCCGCCTTGCGCGCGATCCAGCGGGGGTCGCGCTCGTAGTGCTGGCGCGTAATCGGGTCCACCACTTCGCCGATCATCACCAAGGTCGGCCGTTCGGTGAACGGATCCATAAATGCCGTTGTGGGGTCCGGCACCAGAAGCATGTCGCTTTCGTTGATGGCCGCCCAGGCGCGGATGCTTGATCCATCAATGCCAGTACCGTCCTCGAACTTGTCTTCATCGAGCTGGCTGATGGGGTACGATATGTGATGCCAGAGACCGGGGATGTCGACGAATCGAACATCAAACTGGACCGCGCCATTCTCTTTGGCGAAGGCCAATACCTCTTTTGGGGTCATGCTTCCTCCAGAACGTGTGGGTTGAATCAGGAAAACTGCGAAGCGGTAAAGACTTACCGTAACTGAAAAACGAGGGCCGGTCAAACCCTGTTTCTGCCAGCTTAAGAGATTGTGAGTGCATGAGTTAGCTATACTCCAGCGCCGCTTTTGCGTCCCATTCACAGTTTCTATTAAGAGAGCCATGGACGATTCCCAGCAACGATTTTTGTTCCAGCCCGTCGAGCGGCGCTATACGGTAAAAGCGCTCACGCGCGAGATCGCGGACCTGCTCTCCGTGGAATTCACCGGCATTTGGGTGGAGGGCGAGATTTCCGATGTGAAATTGTCGCGACAGGGGCATTTTTACTTCAGCCTCCGCGACGGAGACGCCACTCTTCCCTGCGTTTGCTTTCGCGGTGCCGCCCGGCTGCTCCGTTTTCTTCCCGAGGAGGGCATTGCGGTGGCCGCCCGCGGGCGGATCGACGTTTATGCCGCTCGTGGGCAATACCAGTTCCTCGTGGAGGCGCTCGAACCAAAAGGGCTCGGCGCGCTCCAGTTGGCCTTTGAGCAACTGAAAACGAAGCTGGCGGCGGAGGGCCTTTTCTCCCCCCAGCGCAAGCGAAGCCTGCCCCGCTTCCCGCGCCGCATCGGCATCGTTACCTCCCCCACCGGGGCCGCCGTCCAGGATATTCTGCAGATCCTCTCGCGCCGCTGCCCTGGCCTCTCCGTCCGCATTTACCCCTCTCTGGTCCAGGGCGATGGCGCGCCGGAACAGATCGCGGCCGGTCTCGCCTGGTTTACGGAGAACCCCTGGGCGGAACTCGTGATCGTGGCCCGCGGCGGCGGTTCGCTCGAAGATCTGTGGAGCTTCAATACCGAAGCGGTCGCGCGCGCCATCGCCGCCTGTGGGGTGCCGGTTGTCTCCGCCGTGGGCCACGAAACCGATTTCACGATCGCCGATTTTGTCGCCGATCTCCGCGCCCCCACGCCATCGGCGGCCGCGGAGTTAGTGGTGCCGAACCGCGACGACCTGCTGGCAAGTGTCGAATCGCTGGCCCGCCGCCTGAAGAACAGCCAGGATTTCGCCCTTCTGCGGAAGCGGCGTCGCCTGGATCTGGCCGCGACGCAGCGGGCCGAGACCCTTCTGCATCGCCGTCTTGCGGTCGGGGCCCAGCGCCTGGACGATCTCGATTTTCGCTTGCGCGATGCGAGCCGCTCCCGTTTGCTGGAGGCCGCGAGGGCGCTGGAGACAAGCGACGCCCGCATCGCCCGCCTGGATCTGCGCGTGAAACTTGAGCGCGTGCGTGCGCGGATCGAGGAGCGGGAGCGCGGTCTGGCCGAGGCTTCCGTGCGAACCCTCGCCCAAGTGCGGCACCGCTTGGCGCTGCTTCGCTCGCGCCTCGAATCCCTGAGCCCGGTGGGCATCCTCAGCCGCGGCTACGCCCTCGTCCGCACCCCCGAAGGCCGCCTCGTTCGGGACGCCTCCACATTAACCGAAGGCATCCCCCTCTCCCTCCGCTTCGCCCGCGGAGAAGCCGAAGCCGTAGTTTCCAAAGTGGTCCCCGCCGAGAGCCCCGGCTAGCGAGGCATGACAACGTTTGCCACATATTGCCATTCGCGCTACTGTCAGAACAGTATCCCGAGGCACGGCCATGCAGACCATGAACATCTCTCTCCCGGACCGGTTGAAGGAATTTGTTGACGGTCAGGTTCAGGCTGGCCGCTACAGCAGCGTCAGCGAGTACGTCCGGGACCTGATTCGCGACGATGAGAAACGCAAAGCGCTGGAAAAGCTCGAAACCATGCTCATGGAGGGGCTTCAAAGCGGCGAGCCAACGGAGATGACCCGTCAGGATTGGTCCGACATTCGCCGCGAAGCGGCTGCGCGGTTTGAGGCGCGAAAGGGCGAGAAGTCCGCGTAGTGGCCCGCGTGCTCCAACGGGAAGCGGCCAAGCGTGACCTCATTGCCCAATGGGTTTGGTATGCGGAGACGGGCGGCATGGAAGTCGCGGACCGCTTTTTGAGTGCGGCTGACGCCACCCTGTCGCTTCTCGCGATGCAACCGGACAGCGGGGCCTTGGTCTTCGTGCAACGGCCTGAGCTTCAGGGTATGCGCCGCTTCCCGGTTTCGGACGGCTTTGAGGCCATTCTTCTGTTCTACTTCCCCCACAAAGACGGTGTTGATCTGGTTCGGGTCGTTCACGGCAACCGGGATCTGGGACGGCTGCTGGCCGAAGGGTTTCTCGATTGACGGCCCGGTCCTTGAGGCTGTTCGCGGTTTCCGATGAACAACGAGGGCTATCGCACATCTGGCTGTCACCGTAACATCATCACTACCCGCACAGCCCTTCTTCCCGGCATCCCGATCAAGCCTGCGCTCCGTCCGCGGAAAATCCACGGCCGTATCATCCAAAGTGCTTCTCGCCGAAAGCCCCGGCTAACGGGTGGATGTTTCGGGCGGGCCAGAAGCTCGATCCATGATCGTGTCCTAATGGGAGCCGTGCGGTATTGAATCTTTGGCGGGTTTTTCGAAGGACCTGTTAGCGGCCGGAAACGCCATTGCCCGAGATTCTCTATCCTCTCTCTTGGTGCACGCGGTTGAGTTTCCAATTTGAATTTCTCGATCAGCCGCACATCGAGATCGCACACCCACGACGACAAGAATTCAAGAGCACAAAGGGCCTTTGGCCCATCGTACTTGATGACATCCCCGACCTTCAGCCTTGAATCTTTCGTTTGCTCCAGATAAATCTGGTTTACTAGGCCGCGATTGTGAACGAGGAGGTTCCTCTGTGCCACCAAACGTATTGCGCTCTCTCTCTGCTCATCTGATGCAAATAGATCGAATTCGAATGTTTTCCTAAAATACTGGTCGAGTTCCCCTAAAGATCGCATCGACAAACTTCGAACTCGTCTGTCAATTATTGCATGGACAAGTTCGTCGATCGATGCAAATCCAAAAATGTACTCTACATCCAGTTCCTCCGTTACCCTTGCCTTTACCGAATTGGGGTGTTTGCGGCACACGGCGTGAAGCGAGCTTGAGATATATGTCAGGGCGCGATCCACGACCCGCGTCAGGCACGCCTCAAACAGGACGATTGAGCCAGCATTTGCATCCGGCGTACCTTTGAGGGCACGAATACTTTCGACGTTCGCAAGGGTCGCACGAATCTCCCTTATCACTTCGACGAAATCGTCTCCAAACAACTTGCAGGCTAACGTTTCCTTTCCACCGGGCCCCGCGGAGCGAAGGTTCTCGTCAGTCATAAATTCAAGGATATCAGCTTGGTTGGAAGAATGATCCTAATCCGATAGCAGTTAAGGGGGGCACGGGTACACTTCTCTCAAGTGGAGAAGCCGTCAGCAGATTGCTGCTGTGAGACTTCGGCCCATCGCGATGCCGATAGGACAATGCTCTGCACGCTACCTCTTGCAGAGCACAGATCCTATGCAGATCGCTCTCATCTCAATGCGTTCACTCACACCGTGAGAATGAATTGGAGAGTCGAGTGCAGAACTAACCGGCAAACAGCAAATACGCCAGTCGGAATCGCGCGCAATGAGGTTTGTTGACGAACTAATCGAAGTGAAGTGTTTACACCTCGATTCCAGCTTTCCGCAATCCAACCGCGTATTCCGCCTAGCGGATCAGATCGCTGCTGGCTTTTTCCCCGGCGCATGCGGCTTCTTCCAGAGCCACCGCGCGTGGAAACAGAAGATCGTTTTCCGCGCGGATGTGCTCCTGCATGTCGCGGTCAAACGCCTTGAGCGCGTCAAATAAGACGGCGCAATCCGCATCCTCTTCCGCGAAGCCGGCTGGGGGAGTGAAATTGTTCGTCAGACGGCGGATCAGCTTGAGTTCCTCATCCGTCTGATCGTGGTCCTCCACCAGCAGGCGCACGGGGCTCTCCAGCGAGCCGAACCGAGGCCAGGAAACGGGGAGATTCCGCCGCACGCTCTCTTCCAGTTGGGCGACGTAGGGGAAGAGCGTCTCTTCTTCCTTGAGAAGGTGCATGTGGAGATCTCTGCTCACTTTGGAGAAGAGCGCGTGTATATGCCTCAGCTCCGGATGACGCCTCCCGTGCCTCTCCACCGCCGCCTTAAGGAGCGCATCGAGCCGCGGCAATTCCCGCCGGCAGAGCGCATGGTGCGTTTCGACAATGTGGTCCATCAGCGCACGGAGCGGGGCATCGTCCCAGGTCGTCGGGCTGTTTGGCGGTGTCTGATTCATGGCAAGTTTCTTCCGCTTCCGCGATCACCTGCTTCCCATTCTTCCCGCTATGCCGCTTGCCGGTCAACCTTCGCGGGCGACCCAGCCGTAACTCCCAAAGCCGCGCAGGCTCTTCGCCAATGCAGCCGAGCGCCAGCGAGACCATGTTGTGGAGGCCCATTTGCCGGCGCAACGCCAACGCACCGCCCTCGCCACCGCTGCCGGACAACCGCGCATTCCGCTCCTGTCAGCCCCACCCGGTTCCACACTTTCCGATTTATATCCCGCCTCGAATCAATCGCTTCACTCGCGCCACCCCGGAATGCGCCCCGCGCCGCCGCTATGCTCGCCTAGGGTAGGTCCAAGTCAGCCTGTCCGATCCGATCCCAGCCAAAGGAGTTTTTAACGTGTCAACGGCCACCGCTTTCTCCGATTCCGCAACCACGCCTCCGGATCACCCGGAGCATCATTCCACGCCGGAGCCCACATCCTGGCAGGGAACCGTCCTCGACCTTCTCACGCAGGGCGCGTCCGTCGCCGCCGCCATGCGCCACGTCGGCTATTCCTCCGCCGCGTTCTACAAGGCCTGCAATCGCCATCCCGAATTCCGCGTTGAGGCCGGCCGCGCCCGCAACGCCTACCGCACCCAGGTCGCCGAAGAATTCCACGATGCGGAAGCCTTCGCCCGCGTGCTGGTGGATTCCGTCATGCGCGACGAAGCCCTCCCCGCCAGCCTCCGCCTCCGCGCCGCCCTCGCCATCCTCAACCGCAAGGGCGATCGCTGGCTCCCCAGTCCCATCCCCGATGACGGTGTGGACACCGTGGACACGATGGACACCACCAACATCATGGGCCTCACGGACATCGTGGACACCATGGACACCGTGGACAGCATGGACACCGTGGACACCATGGACACCGTGGATACCATGGACACCGTGGACACCGTGGACAATCCCGCGGACTTCGCCTACCGCCAGATGCTCTCCGAGATCGAAGCGATGGATTCCGCGTTCCATTCCACCCTGCAAGACATGCACCCGGCACAACCCGCCGCGGAAGCCTCCTCGCCCATGGACACCGTGGACATTGCGGACAGCATGGACACCGTGGACACAACCGGTATCCCCATTCCCCAACCCCGCCCCGGACTCACGACATCGGGGAGCGGACACTCCCCCAATTCCGCTCCGGGCGCACCCTCCATTTTCAGTGCGGATCGAAGCCGCGTCACCCTTCCCCCTTCCAATTATCGGCCAGCCGGATATTAGCTCCTCCACATTTGCATCCGGCCTTGAATCGCGCCGCACCGACAGGCTTTTCTGATCTTTTGGGCGAAGTTAGTCAGTGAGAATCCACCAGGAAGGAAACACTTTCCGTATAGCGCCACTCATCCGGTGTGGTGGCGAGTGGAGCAAAGCCGATGCAAGAACTTGTATGGCAAGCGCCAATAGCCGCTTCCTCATTGGCCTCGCGCGCCCCGTGGCCATGAGCACGTTCTTGATGGGCGATGAAAGAGGAGATCTGAGATGATTGCACGCACGAGACTATTTGTTGGCATTGCCGCGGCAATGTTTGCTTCAGGGATGATGACTATACAGGCCAGGGCTCAAGCAACTCCAACAGATCCTCAAATTGTCGGAATCGTAGTCGCGGCGAACCAGATCGATATCGACTACGCCAAACTTGCGCTTTCGAAATCGAAAACCAAGCAGGTTCATGACTTTGCCCAGCAAATGGTTGACGACCATTCCGCGGTGCAGAAGTCCGTATTTGCTCTCGGCGCCAAGCTGAAAGTGACGCCAGCGGAGAGCGGCACCAGCAAGGCGCTGAAGGCGCAGGAAGTGAAAGTAACGAAGGAACTCAAGGCCGCCAACGGAGCGGCATTCGACAAGGCATACATCGATAACGAAATCGCCTATCACCAGGCCGTGATCGATACCGTCAACAAGGTCCTGATCCCGAACGCGAAGAATGCGGAGCTGAAATCGGCGCTCTCAGGAGCGGTGCCCCTCTTTGAAGGCCACTTGGAGCATGCCAAAAACATAAAGGCGGCACTGAAGTAGCGCGTTCGCAAGCAGGATTTATCCAGTTGATTGTGAGGATGTATGTCTCGATTCCCATTGCTTAAGCGCTCCATCGTTTCTACGGGGTTTCTGCTGGCGGCGCTCTCTTTCGCATCGGTGATGTGGCTTGGCCCGCAAGAAGCCGATGCGCAATCCCGCGATGCCCTAGCGGCGAAAACAGCACCGGCAAAGCATCATTCCCTGCTGATCAAGGACTTCAAGTATCAGCCCGCCAGCCTCACGGTGAAGCGGGGGGACACGCTGGAATGGAAGAACGAAGATGTCGTGGCGCACACGGTTACCGCCGCTGACAAGAGCTTCGATTCCGGCAGTATTCCCGCCGGAGGTTCCTGGAAGTATGTTGCAAAGAAGCCGGGGACCTTCAACTATATCTGCACCTTTCACCCGAATATGAAAGCGAACCTCATCGTGCAATAGTGAGGACGCCTTCCGGCCCGAGGGGGAACCCCTCTCGGGCCGGATACTTTCGCATTCGTGTATCCCAGCAAAAACCGCATCCGCCCAAGGGCTCTCCGCTCCTTGCACTCTCTCCGTTCTCCGTGCGCGATTGGGCTGCAGTCGGCACTTCGGAAACCGGGCTAATCCGCCGGAGCGCGGAGGAGCAGGAACGGACTATCTGGGGCCTTTCCGCTTCTTCCGATGCGGGCGAGGCGGCGCATCTCCTTCGAAGTCAGGGCGCGATGGAAGACGGCTACGCCGCCGATCCATTGCGGCGTGCCCACGCTCCGCCCGCTGTGAATCACGCGGCCGATGGTGAACGGTCCGCCTTCGTCGATTGACTTAGGGCTATAGAGATCGTGCCCGAACCAGAAGGGGTTCACGCGAAGCGCAAGCAGTTCCCAGTGGGACGGCTGCCATTTCCCATCCGGCGTGCGGCGTTCGGTGAGCCGCGCTTTTGTGAACGCATAGGCAAGTTCCCACACGCGCGAGTCCGCGGAAGCGGAGATTCTGCGCCGCCGATAGGCGCGGTCTTCAGGGGGCTCGTAGAACTGGTCCGACGGAAAGTCCGCCACTTCGCCTTCCTGCATGCCCGGCAGGCGGTGAAGTTTTGCCTGCAGCCAGGCATGAGCGGACCAGCGAAAGAAGGGATGCTTTTGCGGCTCCTCAATCCAGTACTCTTCCGCCTCTCCATCGAGGTAGGCGGTGACGGTGTTCTTTCGATTGTCGAAGACGAAGCCGGCGACGCTCCAGGCGGCGTCGAGCGCCTCCGCGGGCGCATCGGGCGCAACGGTTGGGATCGCGCGGCGCGTGGTGGCGAGGTTGCGGGCATAGATATCTCCGAAGGATCGGCCGCCGTTCTCCGAGACATGGGCCGCCGCTGCGCCCTTGTTGGCGGCGAGACCGGCAAAGAGAGCGTACTGCCGGCGGCCGGCCTGGACGTTCACGGCCGGTTTGCCATCGACGAGGAGGTCGGTCCCCTCATGCCAGATCCCCGCGATGGCATGGTCTCCGCCCTGGCGGATCATCCACACGGCCATGGAGACGGACGCGCCGGGCCCTTTGATATCGAGGCCGGAATTGTGGATGGCGCGGCGGGGGGCCACGAGGACGGGCCGGAAATTTGCATCGGCTTCGTGGCGGAACTGCACGGCTTGGCCGAAAGGGCCTCTGCCAAGGAGCGGAAAGTCCGCATAGCTGGCCTCCCTGCCCTCATTCCAATAGCTGCGCACGTAGTTCTCCGCATCCAGCGGAAAGGCCGGGGACCCGGAAGCGGTATGCGCCACGAATCTGCGGGAGTCCTTGGGCTCTCGCAGAGCGAAGTCCCAGAACGCGGCCAGCCCAGGCACGCGGAGCACCTCGCGCACGCGCTGCCGATAAGCCGCCTCACCCTGCGATTGCCCGGACAACACCACAGCACAAGCGGCGATCAGGCAGACGGCACGGCAACCAAGCTTCCATCGAGCGGACATGTCCCCCATCTTGCCAGATCGGGAGAGCGAGGCGCGGGAGGAGGTTCACAGCAAGAAAAGCGGCACTATGCAATATGCCCATGAATGGGTTCGCAAAGGTGATTGCATATTCGATCTAACGTAAACTAATGCGTATGCCGATGAAGCGGCCAATGAGGGTATTGGAACTGTGCGCGGGCGCGGGCGGCCAGGCTTTGGGGCTTGAGCGAGCGGGATTTGACCACGCGGCTCTAGCCGAAATCGATCCCGATTGCTGCAAGACGTTGCGCGCGAATCGGCCCGGATGGACCGTGCTTCATCAGGATATCCGAGAGTTCGATGCCACGCCATTCGCGGGTGTGGATCTTGTCGCCGGGGGACTCCCCTGCCCTCCGTTTTCGGTGGCGGGAAAGCAACTGGGCGACCTGGACGAACGGAATCTTTTCCCGGATGCGCTGCGCATCGTTCGGGAGTGCCAGCCGAGGGCGGTGATGATCGAAAATGTCCGGGGAATTCTGGATGCGGTCTTCTCGGATTACCGCCGCTACATCCAGGGCGAACTTGGAGAGATGGGCTATAGCACGGACTGGGCATTGCTCAACGCGAGCAGCTTCGGCGTTCCGCAGTTGCGCCCCCGCGTCGTATTTGTCGGCATTCACCGCGACGTCTGGCCGCATTTCCATTGGCCGATAAATCTTGATTCTTCCCCCACCGTGGGCGAAGCTCTTTACGATTGCATGGCCGCGAATGGATGGAAGGGCGCCGATGCATGGAAGCGGCAAGCCAGCCTGATCGCCCCCACAATCGTTGGCGGCTCCAAGAAGCATGGAGGCCCGGATCTTGGCCCCACCCGCGCGCGAGCCGCATGGGCGGCGCTTGGCGTCGACGGGCGGGGCGTCGCCGATGAGCCGCCTGGCGCGGATTTTCAGGGCATGCCGCGACTGACGGTTCGCATGGTCGCAAGAATTCAAGGCTTCCCCGACGACTGGCACTTCACGGGGAAAAAGACGAGCGCTTATCGTCAAGTGGGAAATGCGTTCCCCCCTCCAGTAGCCGAAGCCGTGGCCCGGCAGATTGCCAGATGCCTCTCCGTGCGGACGCTGGCAACGCGAGCGTCATAGCTCACGGATTTTCCGTGCGATCCGGGCGACGGCGGATGCCGGATTCTTCTTGAGCGTGTGCTCCCAGATCCGAAGGACCGACCAGCCTTGGCGGCGCAGCCGGGCGCTCACACGCTTGTCCCTGGCCGTGTTCCGTTCCAGTTTTCCCCGCCAATAGGGGCGGCTGTGCTTCGGGGGCCTGTAGCATTTCGGACAGCCGTGCCAGAAACAGCCATCGACGAATACCGCAAGGCCAATTTCGTCGAAGACAAAGTCCGGCTTGCCTTCCACATCCCGCGGATTGACGCGCCATCCGCGGATGCCAGCCCGGACCAGCCGATAACGCAGCGCAACTTCCGTGGTCCGGTTTCCCGTGGAGCGGATCGCCGCCATGTTGCGGGAGCGCTGCTCTTTTGTCATCGGGTCCATCGTTCGATTGCCGCGGTGAATTAGATTTTGACGCAGATAAACTGATCGCGCGAGCATTCCTCCAGGCCGCGTCCGCGAATCTCCTCGCGGTCATAGAGCCCGGAAAGCAGGAGATACCCATCCCGTTCGAATGCGTCACGCGCCCCTCCGTTGCGTCTGAGCCGCTTCATGTAGTCCTTCTGCTGCGCCACCGCTTCCACGATGTGGCGCGGAATTCGTCTTCCAGCCAAGGTTAGGAACAGCCGCCGAATGCGTTCGGTTCCGCTGACGGACATGTCCATGATGTAGCGAGCATCTTCGGGGGACACCGACATCCAGAAATTCCTTGGGTAGGCCGCGTCCTGGAATATCCAGCGAATCCGATTCCGGCCATCCTTCGATATCGTCCCTTTTCCGTCGCGGTTCCTCCCTTTGTTCAGGGTCTCCACCCTCGCGACCAGCAGCCCCGCCGAGAAGCTTCCGGAGGTCTCCGAGCAGGAAAGAAGCAAACAAACTTCGCCGATGGCTTCAGGGGGAATCGTCCAGTTGGTTCCGATCGTAAACTTGACGTCGACCTCCCGATCACCCACGCGCAAGTCGAGGCGGCACCCCTTCACGAGTTGCAACAGATTTCGGAACAGAATCTCGATCTTGGTGCCGAGATAGGTCTTCTCCGTCTTCTCGAGTTCTTCGATAAGGCGACGCCTGGTGCGCGGAGTGTCAATCACTTCGTCTATCGCCTGCCGAAACAGGCGCGCAAGATTGCTGGCAAGGGCGTCGCGCCCCCCCGCCACTCGGAGCACTTCCAATTCGACTTCTTCAAGAACAGCCGCATCGGCATGTAAGGCGTCTGCCTTAGTACCATCCACCATGCCACGAGTCTACAATTGTGCGACCTGCCGTGGGCGCTCCTCAGAAACATGTCGCAGGGGCCACGGGTGGGTCTCATGATCACACGCGACCGCGCCCGCCGCCCTAAGCGCGAAGAAAATCGCGGAGTTGAGAGAGCCGGGGGGTGGCCTGGAAGTGCGCGATGGCGGCGCAGCGCTCGGACAACTGCTGGCGGACCGCATCGTCCACTTCGCCGACCACGGCAAGGCGAGGGATTGGGTTCGGCGCGCCGAGCTGCTCAAAAAGGGAGTTCGCGGAAGTCTCTTCCACGATCCGGCCGTGAATCAGGAGTGCGTGCCAAACCTTGGCGTTCAGTAACGGGAAAAGCTCCTCGTTGTTGTGCGCGGAGACGAAGGAGCGGCCCAGTTTCTGGAGCATCACTTCGAGCAGACGAAGCTCTACGGGGTTCTCGTGGGCGACGAGGGTAGGCAGCATCTCCCCGCCCTTGTCGACAGGGTCCCGGTAGACATCGAGCGCGGTGAGGCCGGCGGATTCGAAGAGGGGGCCGACGGGGATGTGACGCAGCTGGTAGAGCAGCGGAAGCAGCGTGGAAGGCAGCAAGGGGGCGCGCAGCACGGCGGAAGCTCCCTCCTTGTGCCGGGCGATCGCGGGCGTTCCGGCGCTCTCGCTGAGGATAATATGGAGCGGCGACCCAGGGTCGTTCAGCCGCAAAGCACGTTGGGCTATCCACGGGCTGAAGGTGCTGCTTCCTTCCGTGGAAAAGACCGCGTCAATGGCCTCGTCCGGGGTTGGTGGATGAAACACGCGCTCGGCGGCCTCTTCAGCGGCCGAGAAGCGCTCCACTGCAATTCCCGGCAAGGCTTTGAGCATGCGCAACAAAACATGAATCTGGTTGGAGTGCCGGTCATGGACGAGAACCCGGAGACCATCGAGGGAAACGGCGTCCGGCCCCCCGGACTCCGGTACTTCGGTGTAACGGATGGGGACGAGAGGAACCTGAACGACAAAGCGTGAACCCTTTCCGGGGTTGGATTCCACGTCGATCTCCCCAGCCATCAGACCGACGAGTCGCTTGGAGAGGGAGAGCCCGAGACCCGTGCCTCCGTACTTTCGGGTGGTGGAAAGGTCGCCCTGCTGAAATTCGTTGAAGATCATCCGGAGGTTCTCGGGCTCAATGCCGATGCCGGTATCCTCAACGATCAGCCGCATCCAGAGCGTGCCTCCGCGGGATTCTCCTTCTTGGGCTTCGAGATGAACGGACCCCGCCTGGGTGAATTTGATGGCATTCGAGAGCAGGTTCAGGATCACCTGACGCAGGCGGAAGGGGTCTCCGACAAACTTGCCCGGCATGCGGTGGGAGTAGCTGAGCCCGTAGGCGAGGCCTTTCCGTTCCGCTTGCGGATAGAGCAACGAGAATGCGCCCTCCAGCAGCTCGCGCAGGTCGAACGGCACCTTCTCAAGAGAGAGCTTCCCGGCTTCCAGTTTGGAAAGATCGAGAACGTCGTTGACGATGCGCACGAGGTCTTCGCCCGCCACCTGGATGAGTTCCACCTCACTGCGCTGCTTCTCCGTGAGCGGGGAATCGAGCAGGTTTCCCGTGAGGCCGAGAATTCCGTTCAGCGGCGTGCGGAGTTCGTGGCTCATGTTGGCAACGAACAGAGATTTGGTGACGCCAGCCTGGCGGGCGCGCATGCGGGTGTCGTCGAGCTCTTGCTCGCGCGCGGCCATGGTGGACCCGGCGATGGAGAGTTCCACGCGAAGCCGTTCCAGCTCCGACCGAGACGCGGCCATCTCCCGCTGGAGCGAAGTTTGCTCCTCCCGCAGGCGCGCGGCTTCCTCCCGCACGGCGCGGGCCTCTTCGTCGAGCCGCGCCAGCGCACGGCGGCTGCGGACAAACCGGGCAAGCAGCGCAACAAAAATTGCGAGGGAGACAATCGCCAGAATGGGAGCGACTAAGGAAGCGGCGTCCATGAGATATTGGCCAAACTCAACCGATTGGGCACTCTAACTGCCAGTGTCTCGTATTTTGTGTTTGCGTTCCGGTCTTCCGAATTCATGATACGGGCGCGGCACGCGAATGCAATACAAGAATACCGGTGCGATAGAGTAATTCCCATGCCACCCGTTTCCCGACGCCAGTTCATCACCGCGGGAGCAGCGGCCGCGGTTGGGTTCCCGCGCGGTCGCCAAGCCCGCGCACAAGGAAGAGATCGGCCGAATTTGGTCTTCCTGCTGGGCGACGATCATCGCTGGGATGCGCTCGGCTGCATGGGGAACCGAATCATCCGGACGCCACAGATTGACGGGCTGGCGGCGGCGGGGACGCGCTTTCACAACATGTTCGTCACCACGGCAATCTGCGTCACCAGCCGGGCCAGTATCTTCACGGGGCTTCATGCGCATGCGCATCGCATCTGGGGCTTCAAGGATTCATTCGCTCCAGACCTTTTCTCCCGCGGCTATCCGGCCCTGCTCAAGCAGGCGGGCTACCGGAACGGGTTCGTGGGCAAGTGGGGAATCGATGGCGGAAAGATGCCGGAGCAGGCGTTTGACTACTTTCGCGGTTTCCAAGGGCAGGGAGACTATTTCCCCCAGCCCGGCCACAAGGGCAGGCACCTGACCGACCGGATGGGAGACCAGATGGTGGAGTTCATCGAGGGGTGCGCGCCGGGAGAGCCGTTCCATCTCTCCGTGAGCTTCAAGGCGCCTCACGTGCAGGATCAGGACCCGCTGCAATTTCTGCCAGACTCCCGGCATTCCTCGCTGTATCGCGACGCGGAGATCCCAATGCCGGAAACGGCGGCGCCGCGGTTCATCTCCCAACTGCCCCTGAGCGTGCAAGGGTCGGAAGCGCGGCGGCGATGGGCGGTACGCTTCTCAACACCGGAACTCTACCAGCGTTCCGTAAAAAACTACTACCGGCTGATCACGGGCATCGACGAGCAGGTGGGCCGCTTGCGGGAAGCGCTTGCGCGGCGCGGCGTGGCGGAGAACACCGTAATCGTGTATGCCGGGGACAACGGGTTCTATCTGGCCGAGCACGGCTTGGCGGGAAAGTGGTTCATGCACGAGGAATCGATTCGGGTGCCGCTCGTGATCTACGACCCCCGCGCGCCGCGGACGGAACGGGGGCAGGCGGTGGAGCCGATGGCGCTGAACATCGATATTGCGCCGACCCTGCTCGAATACGCCGCGGTGACGGCCCCGACTTCGATGCAGGGAAGGGCGCTGCAACCCTTGCTGAAAGGCCAGCAAGTGCCGTGGCGAAGCGACTGGTTTTACGCACACCGATTCGAGCATGAGTGGATACCCAAGACAGAGGGTATCCGCACCAACGATTGGAAGTACACGGAGTATCCCGAGGAAAGCCCTGCGTTTGAGGAGTTGTTCCATCTGAAGGTGGATGAGGATGAGACGCGCAATCTGGCAACGGATGAAGCGTATTCCGCACGCCTCCGCGCGCTGCGCGAACGGCGACAGGAATGGCTGACCGCTCTCGCCAAATGGACCCCGGAGTGCGACTGGGCTGCGCTCGAACCAGCAGCAAGGAACATTTGACGTGTGCTGTCAGCGGGAGGCCGTTGGTGAATTGACGGGCGGAGCGGCGGAGATTCCGCTTGAGCCGGTGGGCGAAGCTTTCTTCAGGACGTATGCCTTGTTCGTCTCCAGATTCGGCTCGGTCTGAACGATTCCGTCCGGCCAAGTTAGCTGGACCGAATCCGCAGTCAGGAAGGAGCGCATGCCGACGTGGAGAGGTGTTGCTCCGTAAAGAAACTGCTGCATGCGATCCCCCATTTTCACCGTCACAACGGTTCCTTCCACTGTCCGCGCCCCTGCGACATCGCGGAGACCGATGCGCATCCAGTGGTTCTCGGTTGCCGTCTGATTGAGGCAACGGAGAATGGAACCATCCTTCGCCACGCCCGCCAGATCGAGCTTTCCGTCGAGGTCGAAATCAGCCGCCACGAGAGCAGTGGCGACCGTCGCAACCGCCATATCCCGTGACTGGGAGAAGCCGGCGTCATCGCCCGCGAGCAACACGCCGCCGGCAAGCCAATCCTGCACGGCCAGGTTGGCGAAATCGGCGAAGAGATATCCGCCGTCAGTGGGTACGGACTTTCGAATCTTCCAGGAGGAGCCGAGGTTTTCGAGCAGCGTTGCGTTCCGGCCTGAGAGAAAGGCGAGGTCCTCCGCGCCGTCACCCGTGAAATCTCCAGCCCGGAGAAGACGTGCCTCGGCGGGGAGTTCGGGGAGGTTCTTTGCTTCGAATGTTCCATTCAGGTGGTCCTGATATAGCACTCCCGCGCGGTTGCGATAACTGACGACGAAATCAGCGGCCTTTGGTTCCGAGATGCGGCGGAGGACAACACCCGCCAGCGCGGATCCGGAAACAAACGGGATTGCCCGATGGATTGGAACGAAGCCGGCAGCATTCTGATTGCGAAGAGCGAGGGGCCGGACGCCGAGCAGGACCAAATCAAGATCACCGTCATGGTCCAAATCCAGCCATAGCGCTCGCACAAACTGGCCCTTAAAGTTGTAACCGCTCCCCGGCGGCTCCAAACTGCCTTTGCGATTGGTGAGGATCGACACCCGGCCTGCGGCAATCACGCAAAGGTCCTGTGTCCCATCGTTGTTAAAGTCCGCGGCAGTCACGTCGCGAACGTCTTTGAAGGAGGTAAGGGGCTCCGCGGCAACCGGCGAAAATCCGCTCGTGTACAGTTGAATCCCTTTGGAAGACCACACGAAAAGCGCGGGCTTTCCGTCACCCTGGAGATCGAAGACCAGCGAACCGGCAGTGGCGGGATCCGCTGTTCCGAGAAGTTCCTCCGTGGAGAAGGCGATCCTTGGAACCGTGGCCACCGCGGAATCCGAAGTTCGGGATGGCTGATCCGGGCCGCTTCCAATGGTATCGGGGGAGGGCGTCACCGGCGCGGCAACAGGCTCTCGGGATGAAACCATGAGCAGGCAGGCAATGAGCACGATGCCCAATAGCATCGCGGCAAAGATGTTACGAAATCGGGCGAGGACTGGTCGCAACGATGGCAATGGCATCGAAATCTCCAGGCAGGGCAGCACGAGCGGAGCGACTGGTTGCTGGCGGCGGCTCCGCGCCGAGCGTCCCCGCAAAACGGCTATGGGACGGCGCGGGCCGTGACAGGCCCTTCGGCTCGCTGTGGAACCTCTGCGCGGGGTGCAGCATTCGTGGAGCCGATCTGAGCGGGTGCATTCGTCACACCACCTGATTCGCGAAGAGCATCCATTACGCGCCCCGAAAGTTGCTCCACGAACGTGTCCGGAACGAAACCGTTCATGCGGCTGAAGACGGACCCCTGCCTGCCCAGAATGAGCGTCGTCGGGATGGACGAAATGCGCAACGCTCCGGCCAGCCCGTCTTCGAAATAGACTTGGCGCGGCCAGTTATTCTCGTCGACAAATGGCTCCACGGCGGCACGGTCTTCGTCTGTATTCACTGACAGGAAGCGCACATCTTCGTTGTGTTCAAATCGCCGCTTCACTTCCTCGTACAGAGGATGCTGCATCCGGCAGGGGCCGCACCACGTGGCCCAGAAGTCCATCACCACCACTTTGCCGCGCAGGGAAGCAATCGACAGCGGCTCTCCCTCCAGAGCGGCGAGTACAAATTCATCGGGTTTGCTGGCGGTTGCGTTCGGGGCGAGAGCCGCAAGTTCGGCCTGCTTCGCCGCGAGCTTCGCGCGGGTGCGGTCATGCGCGGCAAGAATGAGATCCCCGAGCCCACGTTCCGCTCCGTACTTGGCAATGTAGAGTTCTCGAAGCCGGCGCAAATCTTCTTCCCGGTGGGCGGCATCGTTGTGGGAATCTTCGATGGCGAAGGCATCCGCGTAGCTGGCGAGCGCCTCTTCAGTTTGATTGAGTTTTGCCTGCCAGCGACCCGACTCCCGCGCGGCTTCCGCGGACGGATCAATTTCATAGCTACGTAAGGCCAGTTTCAGCGCTTCCGAAAAATTGCCGAGGTTCCCTTCGGCACGGGCTTGAAACACGAAGGCGCGGGCGAAGGCGCGGTCCCTCTTCTGCTTCCACGAGTAAAGAAGGCCGGTTGCTGCCGGCCGGTTTTCATCCATGGCCTGCGCCGCAGTCTCATAGCGCTTCGCGTAACCAAGTACGCGTTTCGCCATTCCCTCGGAATGGTCGCGCAAGAGCAGCGGAATGACACGATCCATCACCGCCATGTCATTCGCTCCCGTATCAAGAAAGAGAATCCCGTACCTGGCGATTCGGGCATCGTCGCCGAGATCGATCGCGGACTTCAACAAAACGTATTCGATCTCCTCACGGCGTCGACTTTCCGGATACTGCGCCAGATGTTTCTCGAGTGCGCGAATGATATCCACCTGGCTTCCGTTGGCATCGCGGACTCCGGCCCGAAGCGCCTGTTCTTCGAGATCGACCGGTGCGACGCTCTCTTTGCTGGCGGGGATGGAATCGGAGGAAGCGGGCTCGTCCTGCGGCCAGAGCGGCAGCGCCAGCAGCAGGAGAAAGGCGAGGATGGAAGAGTGCTTCATGATGCAGCGGAATTACTATGGCGCGGGGATCGCGTTGCTTTCGCGAATGTAGCGCGCCAGAGCATCGGCCCGATCGCGGGCGATGTTCATAAAGCGCTTGTTCTTGGCGATCCGGTCAAGTAATGGAAGAAAGTGCTCGGTGCCAATTAGGCGCTCCCGGGTGCGTGCCTGGTCCATCAAGGTCAACGCATCGTAAACCCCAAGACGATCGAAGCGGACGGTGTATTCCAGTTTGATAAACAGGCGCTGGGATTCGCCCATTTTCTCGAAGTATTCCTGCAGCTTCTGTACGGAGGGATCGACCGAATAGTTATAGGTCTGCGAACCCGGAGTTGCGCCTTCGAACTGAAACGTCTTTTCCCCCATGCGAGCAATGGGAAGGTCCGATTCGAGCTTGCGAGTGAAATGGCCAAGGGAATCGGCCAGCTCAAAGATCTCAGCGGTGAGGGGGAGCGCCACTTTGAACCCCACGGGGTTGGGATCGTCCTTGGCCTCTTTGTAGAGTGCGGCGCCCGTTCGATCCACGGCGATTTCCTGAAATTCCGGGTTGCTGCCGGCAAACACCTTCCGAAAGACAATGCGGTCTTCGGCCTTTTGGGCCGCGGCCATGGAAACAAGCGCGAGAAGCAACCCAACGGCAAGCGAAAATTTCATGGTTGGCGGAATTGCTGCTGAAAACTCTGATGCGCGGCGCAGCAGATGGCGGCGGCCAAAGCGTCGGCGGCATCTTCCGACGCCGGAGCCTCGGGCAGATTCAGCAGGGCTTGCACCATCTGCTGCACCTGGTTCTTCTGCGCTTTGCCATACCCTACCACACTCAACTTGATGGCATTGGGGCTGTATTCGTTACAGGGAATCCCTGCCTGAGCGATCGCCAGCATCGCCACGCCCCGGACATGCGCCAACTTGAGTGCGCTCTGAGTATTGGCATGGCTGAAGATGTCCTCCACGGCCGCGGAGACGGGTTGGTGGGCCTCGATCACGCGGATCAGGCCCTCATAGATGGTTTGCAATCGCGCCTCGAAGGGCTGGGACGGCTTCGTATGAATCGTTCCGGTGTAGACAAGCGAATGCGCCCTGCCATCGCTCTCGATAACACCGACGCCCGTGCGGATTGAGCCGCAATCCACTCCCAGAATGCGCATGAATGCCTTGTCCGCCCCCACGGATGGGCCAGAATCAGGAGCTTAGCCGTTCCATCTCCGCATCGTCGATGTCGAAATTCGAGTACACGTTCTGGACATCGTCGTGGTCTTCGAGAAGCTCCATCATCTTCATGGTTGCCGACGCATCCTTGCCCGCAAGCTCAATGGTGTTCTTGGGGATCATGGCGATCTGGCTGCTCTCGGTGATGATACCGGCCTTCTCCAGCGCCTCCGTCACGGCCGCATGGCAATCCACGGGCGAGAGAACCTCGAAGGACTCGCCATCCGCACGCACGTCCTCAGCCCCGACTTCGAGCACCAATTCCATCAGATCGTCCTCCGCAATCAGGGATGCGTTCACAAAGACCTGACTGCGCCGATCAAACATCCAGGCGACGCTGCCTACTTCGCCCAGATTGCCGCCGTTCTTCGAAAACATGTGCCGAATCTCGCTGACGGTGCGGTTCCGGTTATCCGTGGCCACTTCGACCATCACGGCCGCGCCACCGGGCGTGTAGCCCTCAAACGTGATTTCGTCAATTTCGCCGCCTTCCAGTTCTCCCGTGCCGCGCAGGATGGCGCGCTTGATGTTTTCGGCGGGCATACTCACCGCCTTGGCGGCCGAGATGGCGGTGCGCAGACGGGCATTGGAATCGGGATCTCCGCCGGAGCGGGCCGCAATCGTAATTTCCTTGATGAGACGGGTGAAGATCTTGCCGCGCTTGGAATCAGCCGCGGCTTTCTTATGCTTGATCGTGGACCATTTATTATGCCCGGACATCTGAGAACCTCAAAGTACTGGAGTTAGTTTGAAATGGAAGCGGAGCGGAGATATCCGGCGGGAGGAACCCGAAACCTATCTCGTTTCGTCCAATCTTTCACATTAGCAAATGCGCTGGAATGAGGCAACCCTTCTGTAATGAAGGAGTTAGAATTAGAGGGACCCGGCGGGCGATAAGCCGGTTTCTGTCTCCCGCCACCCTGGAGGCGACGGGCGGTAGCCATTCCTCTTGGCTTGCCATCACTGACAAGCTCCAGCAGCCTACCCGGGAGTGGTAACGAGACGGGCCGCCTCATCCTCCCCTATTTGGCCTTGCTCCACGCGGGGTTTACCCTGCCGAAGGAATTGCTCCCTTCGCGGTGCGCTCTTACCGCACCATTTCACCCTTACCATTCTCCTGATTCGACCGAAGCCGGCCAGGCGATGGCGGTATCCTTTCTGTTGCACTTGCCGTAGCTTGCGCCTTTAAGCGCAGCCCCCGGCCGTTAGCCGGCGCGTTGCCCTGCGGAGACCGGACTTTCCTCCATACGGCTTACGCCGTACGGCGGCTACCTGCTGGCCGGATCCCGTCTACACCTTAGCAGTTGGCGCGGCCAAATGTAAATTCCTGAAACCGCACAATACATTTGATCCCAAGCAGTTCCGGCGATTGCAGTATCATGGAAACTGACCAATTTAGTTGTTTGTCTTCCGTTTTGCGGCTTTTATGCGGAACTGCACTTCAGTTTTGGGCGCAATCTCCGATTTACACAAATTAACGAAGGGATCCGGCACTATGAGATCGAAACGGGTACGCCTTCCCATGATCGGGAAGCTGATGAGCTTGCTTCTGGCGGGAGTTATGGTGCTCGCCGGACAGGGACTCACCACGGAGGCCTCGCCGAGAGATTGGGAAGAAGTGAACTTTGTGTTCGATTCCGCCGTGTTGAGCGACGGCTATCCCAGCCTCTTGCGGCTGGCGGAATTGCTGAAACAGAATCCCAGCTATCGTTTAGAACTGACGGGACATACCGATTCCAAAGGATCCGTGAAGTACAACGAAGGCCTCTCCTTGCGGCGTTCAAACACGGTGAAGGAGTTTCTGGTGAAGTATGGCGCCAGCGCCAGCCAGATCACCACCGTCGGGCATAGCAAGACTGCCCCGAAAGCCTCGAATAGTACCGACGAGGGCCGTTTCATGAACCGCCGTGTAGTGATGACACTGCGCGACGGCAACGGGAATATCGTCGCGGCCGGCGGGGTGGGCGATTCCATCAGCGCGCTCCAGGACTTCATGAAGAAGCAGGAAGAGTGCTGCAACGAGATTCTGAAACGACTCGATAAGCTTGACGATATCCTGAACGCCCTCAATGGCCTGAAGAATGAGAATGACAAGCTCCGCGCCGAACTCGGCCAGTTGAAGAGCAACCAGGACGACCTTGCAAACCGGATGGCCAGTGCCGCGGCCCCGGCGGCGGCTAGCTCCGCAACCGCTGCCGCGCCGCTCGCGCCCGCTACGGCGCTCCGCTCCGGGAGTGACGAAGACCGGGCCGAGTACCCCGGCTACAACACCAACAAGTTCACTCTGATGGGCATCAACTTTGGGCCGCGGACGCCGGACGGAGACATCACGGTAAATGCGCGCGCCCGCTATTTCAATGCGTACAACCGTCATTTTGCCCTGCAATCCGAGGGTGAGTATTTCTACTGGAAGGACCGGCAGGAAGGCCAGTTCGACATCGGTCTAGTCGGACGAGGCGGCCCGTTGCAATTGGGATTGTTCTCCAGCTTTAAGCATGTGAACTTCTCCGATTACAAGAGCGGTGCCACGCTGGGCCAGGCGTCCGGAACGGTGGATTACGTATTCAACCGCGGACGGTTGGGCATCTTCGGAACGAAGGCCCTCCTCACGGACCGACTTCTCGACTCGATTCAGGTCAACAATGTCCTTCGCCGCGACACGTATCTGGCGGTGGTGGACCAATTCGGTATGTCCGGCCAGGTGGGACTCTGGGGTGATGCGTATCTCGAAGGAAACCTCGGCAAGCTGTTCCGCCGGTACGGGGACGACAAGATGGGTGGCATGGGCCGGATCGTACAACCGATCAACCGCCTCTTTGCGTTCACCGTGGAAGGCGGTGTCAACGAATCTCTCGTGGGCAATTCCGGGAACACCGGCCGTTTCGCGGTTGGCGTTCAACTTGGCAATTTCCTGCGGCCGAAGGATTACGGCTCAGCCAATGGTCCCGTTCCGGTGGATATTCCCCGCATCCGCTATGAACTCGTGACCCGTGACGTGCGCTCCGGCAATACTCCGCCGATCGCAGACGCGGGCGGCGATCGGTTCGGCGCCGCGGCGGGACAGTTCACACTGGACGGCAGCGCCTCTTACGATCCGGATGGCGATACGATCAGCTATCAGTGGGAACAGACCTCCGGCCCGACGGTGGCAATTTCGGGTACCACGCAGAGCCGCGCAACCTTTACGGCGGAGCTAAACCAAACTTACGTGTTCCGTTTGACGGTGCGCGACGAGCATGGGGCATCCGCGGTGGCACGAGCAACCATTTCCACGCAGCAGTTGGGGAACGGAACTCCGGGCGGCGGACTCCGCATTACCCGGTTTGAAGCCTCCCCGATGAACATTGCTCCGGGAGAAAGCGCAACACTTTCGTGGATCACGGAAGGGGCGGATGCCGTGAATATCACCGGCGTAGGCAGCGTGGAAGGCTCGGGTAGCCGCGCGGTGAACCCGACGCAAACCACGACCTACGTGCTTACTGCAACGCGCGGCACGGCAACGGTACAGAGTTCCGTTACCGTGACGGTGGGCAGCGCGGCGGCGCCTCGCATTCTGCGCTTCACGGCCAGCGAGTCACAGATTCTGCCCGGCGGCCAATCGAATCTGCTCTGGGAAGTGGAGAACGCCACTGAAGTCACCATCAGTACAATCGGTGTCGTGAACGGCTCCGGCTCTTCGGCTGTATCGCCGACGACAACGACCACCTACGTGCTGACGGCACGGAATGCGACCGGGCAGGCCTCGGCGCAAACGGTGGTTTCGGTGACCGCGCCTGTGAAGATTCTGGACTTCAAGGCCTCGCCAACCGGCGCGGCCCAGCCTGGAACCCCGATCACGCTCTCCTGGGAAACGCAGGGTGCGCAACAGGTGGTGATCACCGGCATCGGTACGGTGGATCCCTCCGGCCAGATGCAGGTGACGCCGACAACAAGCGTGAGCTACACGCTGATCGCCTACGGCCCGGTTAATAACGCGAGCGCCGTGGTTGTGGTCCAGATTGGCGGCACTTCCGGAAGCGGCGGCTCCGGTGCAAACCGGCCTCCGGTGGCGAATGCCGGTCCGGACCGGACGGTGAACCAGCAGTTCATCACGCTCGATGGGACCGGTTCGTTTGATCCCGATGGCAATCCGCTCACATACCGGTGGCGGTCCATCGGCAACAAGCAGGCCGTGATCATCAATGCGGAGACGCCAACTCCGACGATCAATGCATTCAACGGCGGCCCGGGTGAGTACATCTTTGAACTCACTGTGACCGATTCGTTCGGCGCCTTTACGGTGGATACGGTGCGGATCATCCTGAGCGGGGACGCACCGACCAACCCGAATCCGGCCCCGTAGTATATGCGATCGGGAGGCGTGCCTTGAAACAATGCACGCCTCCCGATCGTGATGTATAATCAGAACTTAGGGCTAGTCTACCCGACTGGCCTTTTTCTATTCGAAGGCAGTTCCCACTATGAGCGCACGTCAATTTCGAGCCACCAAAGCCCAGGCAGCCGCGATCCCGGACGATCCGGAACGCAGCCGCTTCCGTTTCATTACCGTGGCCGCCCGCCGGGCGCGACAGTTGCAGGCGGGGGCAAGACCGTATCTGCTTTCCGCCACCAGCAAGCCTACGGCTATCGCCATGGAAGAAGTGCGGCGCGGACTGGTGGAATACGAAGTGCTCGATTCCGACGCGCTGGCATCCTTGGCCGAAGCGTAGCGCGCACTCGGCCCGCACAGCGCGCCCGAACGCGCCGGAACTTGCCGGTGACGCACCGGGAAGACAGCTGCCTGAATTGCAGCAGCGTTGTTGCTCACGCCCGCTTGCAGGTTTTCCCTTAGCGTGAGGATCATCCTCATGGAGCTGGCCCCATGAAAATTGCGCTTGGAGTTGGGGGCGGCATCGCCGCGTACAAGGCTGCTGAACTGGCCAGGCTTCTGATGGAGCGAGGCCATGAGGTGGAGGCCATCCTCACAGCCGGGGCGCGGGAGTTTATCCAACCCCTCACTTTTGCCGCGCTCACGGGACGAAAGGTGATCACCGATCTCTTCGCGGGTGGCGGATCCGACGAAGTGCTGTCGAGCGCCATCGAGCATATTCGTGTAGCCAAGGACAACGATCTCTTGCTGGTTGCCCCCGCAACCGCCGATCTACTCGGGAAATTTGCGGCTGGATTGGCGCCGGACTTCCTTACCACCACCTACCTGGCTTTCCCCGGTCCGGTGGTATTAGCTCCCGCGATGAACACCAATATGTGGGAGCACGCAGCCACCCAGACCAATATCAGTACCCTGCGTGATCGAGGGAATCACATCGTTCCCCCGGGTTCCGGCCACCTGGCCTGCGGCATGGTGGGAGTAGGCCGTTTGGCCGAACTCGGCGAGATTGCGCTTGCGGCCGAAAGCGCCTTCAGCCCCCGGCGGGACTTGGCGCATGAGACCCTGTTAATCACCGCCGGACCCACACAGGAACCGCTTGACCCGGTGCGGTTTCTCTCCAACCGATCCAGCGGCAAAATGGGCTACGCCCTGGCTGAAGCGGCACGTTCACGGGGAGCACGGGTGGTGCTGGTGAGCGGACCGGTGAACTTGAAACCCCTGGGCGGGGTAGAGACCGTGCGGGTGAAAACGGCGAGAGAGATGCGGGACGCCGTGATCGCACGGCTGCCGGAAGCCACCATGATCATCAAGGCGGCGGCAGTAGCCGATTTCCATCTCGAAGAAATTCCCGATCATAAGGTGAAGAAGACACCGGGGACTTTTCGTCTGGAGCTTAGCGCCACTCCCGACATTCTGGCCGAAGTCGGAGCGCGGAGGGCGAGGAACCAGTTGCTGATTGGCTTTGCGGCGGAGACGCAGGATCTTGTCCGGGAAGCGCGGCGAAAGCTGGAGACGAAGAACTGCGATATGGTGGTGGGGAACCTGGTGGGCGATGGGCTCGCGTTTGACTCGGACGAGAATGCCGTTACCTTAGTGACGCGGGACGGAGATGCGATTTCCGTCCCGACCGCATCGAAGAAAGAGATTGCTCACCGGATCCTGGACGAAGCGTTGCACCTGCGCGCGGCACTCCCCATGACCCCATGACACGTGAAGAACTGATCCGCGAATTGGAGTTTTATCAGGACCTGGGCTTGTCCACGCTCTTTTTGGCCGAAGCCTCCTCGGGTACTCCCGGCGGGAAAGCGGTAGAGCGCGGAGTTCAGGCTTCATCCGACGCAGAGGTGCGCGAGCGCCCTTCAGCGATCGAAGCCGCGACCGCAAAGCCGTCCGCTGCTACGCGCCCTGCTCCCGCTGCCAGTTCGCCCGAAGTGTCAGCCGCCAGCGCTCCGATGCAGTTCCGATCTTTGTCAATTAACGCAATGCCAACGATGTATGACGCGCTGGGCGTAAACCCCAACGAAGACAGCCTTGCCCGGATTCAAGAGGATATCGGCGATTGTAAACGCTGCCGCCTGTGCCAGGGACGCAACAAGATCGTCTTCGGCTCCGGCAATGAAAGCGCAAAGCTGGTGTTCGTGGGGGAAGGCCCGGGCGAGGATGAAGACCTTTCCGGATTGCCCTTCGTGGGACGTGCCGGGCAACTCCTGACCAAGATGATTGAGGGCACAGCGGAGCGGGAGGGAATTCCGATCAAACGCAAGGACGTATACATCTGTAACGTCGTCAAATGCCGCCCCCCCAACAATCGAAAGCCGGAAGCCGACGAGATGGAGATTTGCGGACAGTTCCTCTATCGGCAGTTGGCCGTCATCAACCCCAAGGCTATCTGCGTCCTGGGCGCGACGGCGGCCCAGGCGCTGCTGAACACCAGGGAACGCATTGGCAAGATGCGCGGGGAGTGGTTCCGCTGGCGGGATATCCCAGTGATGGTGACCTATCATCCCTCCTACCTGCTGCGAGCGTACAACGCCGAGGCGAAGCGCGAGGCATGGGAAGATCTCAAGAAAGCGCTGCACTTCGTTTACGACGATCCGGCAAACTTACCCACTCCCTAATCCGCTGCAAACTCGTGCCAAGGGTGACGCCGATTTCAAACGAGCGACCGGAGGCGTTCCTCAAGGGCATCCTCCTTGAGCACACCGGCGTGAAAAAAGCCGACGGTTCCGCCGGGCCGGATTCCTACTAGCGTGGGAATGGTGCTTGCGCCGTACCGGTCAAAATTCTCCGCTCCGAATGGGATTGGGCACGCGGCGAGGTCCGGGTAATCCACTTGCCGCATCTCCTGGAGGTGCTCAAGCTCCTCGGCCCCTTCGACGAAGTTCCCTTTGGTGGTGTAGCCGAAGAGGCGAGTGGGAGCAACAACAGAAAGAGCCCCCTCGAACGCCTTGCGGAGACGGGCCACCGTGCGCGCCTGGGCGCGTGCATCCGAGCACCAGTGTGCCCAGAAAAAGAGCAGACACGGACGATCAAGAAGGGTAGGGTCGCCCGGCGCAGAGCCGGGCAGCGGGGTCCAATCCAACGCGGGAGCCTTCTGGCCGGCCAAAGCAACCAGATGGAGGTTCTTGCGGATTCGGATCCGAAAGGGTTGGGCCTCAAAGAGCGCCAGTTGGCCCTCAAGATAAGCGGTGGCGGCGTTTGCACCTTCCTCGAAAAGCAACCGCTGAGACTCGACCTCGATTGCGGCGCTCAAAGCGAGGGCGAGTGGCGCGTCCGCGGGTACGATCTCCGCGTCAAGCAGTTCCGAGGCGAGGGTGTAGGCGCTTTGAGCATAGAAGCGCGCTTCGGCGGCGAAACCCTTGGGAGCCGCGGTGCGTGCCACCCAGGAGAGCGATTCGGCATAAAAATCGTCTCTGCCGAAGCGGGCTTTGTAGTCTCCAAGGAGCGTTTCCGCGAGCGGAAACTCCCCGCTGCGAGCGGCGGCTTTCAGTTCGCGTAGAAAAAGCACGGGCACGAATTCCGTGGGGAAGGGCTCATGGGCAGGGGCCATTCCTTTTAGGATAGCGAGGAGAACCCGGTTCGGACGGAACAACGGGCCGTTTTCTTGACTGCCGCCCATTAGGGAGCTATCGGCAAAAAGGAGTTCAGGAAAACCCAGCCGGAGGCCAGCTTGGCCGAATCCTCCACGTAAAGCCAGGCTGATTTTTGACCGGAAAACGCTGCCTTGAACTGGATATCCATCACGGCCTCCGCCGTTGCACCACTCACGGACGTACCGATTTCGGATGGCAGAACTCGGCATTGGCTGTTTTCTAGAATGCTGGCTCCGCCAATCGCCTCAGGACCTTGCCATGCATTTCCTGCGTCGTTGAGCAGCAGAACCTGACCCGCGAGCCGCCGTACCAGCAGATAACAGCCGTCGGCATTCTTGAGGGTCGTGTTCGCAAGGAAATAGAAGTCCTTGATGTCGTCTCCCCCGTTTTGGTCCGAACCCGTCAAGGTGAAGCGAAGCTTCGTTCCTTCGGGAGCAATGGAAATCGATTCCGCCCGCGGAGGAGCATAAGCCGGGCCGATGGGCACAGTAAACGAGCCTTGCGCTCTCCAGCCGAGAAAGGCGTTGCTTTGATCGCTGACAAGTGTCCAGACGTTGTTCAGACCGGCGGTGGCGTCTTTGAAGGTCAGGTAAACCGAGAGCGTCAGTGCATCCCCGGCCCTGGTGGCGGAGGAATAGCCCGCCGAGAGAATACAACTGGAGTTCTGCACGGAGCCGGAAACCCCGGGCGTGAGAGGCCCCAGGAACTGGGTAGTGCTATCGTTGAGCAATTTCAACTGGTTGGTTTGCTGATTATAGAGCACATAGCAACTATTCGCGTAGGCCAGAGTGTCGTTGGCCAGCAGGTGAATGTCCCTGAGATCGCCGAATCCATTGGCATCCACCGCGCGCAAAACGAAGAGCGTGCTAGGGAAGACACCGCTGTTCGGCTGGAAGTAGTCCACGGAAGGCTGCACGTTCCCCGCGAGTTGCGGTACCAGCCAGCCGCCCCGCAACTGCCAGCCTGCAATCGTCCCGGCCCGATCTTGAACATACATCAACAGAGACTTCGCCCCGCCGAATCCGGGCTGGAACGAATAGTGAATCTTGACACTGAGGCGAGTGGCATGGCCCCAAACCGAGGAACGCGAAGCGTCAATCACACACTGGCTATTGCTGAGCAGTTTTGCCTCGCCCATCACGGCGCTACCCACCCAGGATGCGCCGTTGTCGCTCAAGAGAGAGATGGTGTTGAGATCGGCATCGAAGCGCGTATAGCAGGCGCCAATCGTAGACACCGCATTGTGAATGTTGGCGTAGAAGTAACGAATGTCCTGGAAGCCGTTCCCGTCCTGCAGGAGATAAGTGAGATGGGCAGTTTCCGTGTTGCCGTTGGATGGTGTGACAGAGATGTTGGCGGGATTCACATTGGCACCGGAACGGCTGATGGCGGTGATGAATGCATCGCCCTTGCCGGCGGGAAGGGGCTGACGCGCATTGGCGGTGACCGGAAAATCAACGGATTGCGTCAAGCCCACCGCCACCGTCCAGGCATCCGCCCGCCGCACGACGGCTAGCACGCGATCTTCGTCCGCCCCTCCAAGAAAGGTGGAGAACAGGAGAGCGGTGCCGTCGGCGTTCAAGCAACTGAGAAAGCCGTCGACGTAGCTGCCGAGGGTAGGCTGGACGGGATCCATGGTAGGAAAGTTCGAGGATTGGGTGTTCCCGGCGAGGCAGACCGCCCCGTCGGTATCGAGGTAGAGGCTGGATGGCGATTCCGCCTGCAATCCGCCCAGGTAGGTGGCAAACGCGAGCGTATTCGAGGCCACATCCAGTTTGGCGACGACATTGTCGTAACTGCCCGCCCGCGCTGGCTGAAACACGCCGGGAGTCACCGGAAAGTCGCTCGATGCCGATGAACCGGCGACCATGGGATTCCCCGCCCCGTCGGTAGCGACGGCGTAACAAAAATCGGAACTCGCGCCGCCGAGAAAGCTGGCGTAGAGCAGACTGGTGCCAGTATCCGGCACTTGGGCCAGGAAACAATCGTACGCGCCGCGGAGCACGCTCTGAAGGGGGTTGACCAGTGGCGGCAGAGACGATGAGGTCGCACCGGTGAACCAAACTGTGTTTCCGCTGCCCAGCGCCAAGCCGTAAGCTTGGTCGCTGCCGGTTCCGCCATAGACCCCGCTCCAGGTGAGATCGGATAGATCCGGGCGGAAGCGGGCAATGAACGCATCGCTTCCCCCGCCGGGGATGGAATGTCCGAAAGCGGCGCGCACCGGGAAGTTCGAAGAAGCGGTATAACCGGCCACGTACGGATTCCCCGTGAAATCCAGGATGAGCGCGTTCACGCGATCACTGCCGGAGCCGCCAAAGTAAGTGGTGCCGAGCACGCTAGGGGAACTGCCGAGACGGATCCGGCTGAGAAAGCCGTCCTTGCCGCCACCGTTTGCACTCTGATATCGCCCGGCGGTACCGGGGAGGTCTCCGGAACTGGTTTCTCCCGCAATCAGGATGTCGTTGCCCGAGACGCGGATGGCCGTAACGATATCATCTCCATTGCCGCCGAAATAGGTTGCATTGAGAACGGTCTTGGCGTCGGAACTCAGCTTCAAAATGAAGGCGTCCTTGCCGGATTTCTTGTAGGACTGAACAGATAGAGTCGTATACAGATCTACAGACCAGGTTTCACCCGCAATGTAGAGGTTGTTCGTCGCGTCTGTCGCTACCGCGTTCGCCTGATCAATTTGGGCCCCGCCATGGTAGCTCGAATAACTCAGCACAGGGTCAATCACCAAGGGCAGCGCGGGGTTGTACTCCGCAAGCTCCAGCGCCCATTCGGATTGCCCGGACGAGACGTAGCGAGAGGATATCGGCAAGACGTCCGCTCCAAGTTGCTGATACGTCATGGGCGGCTTCAGTACCCAGGCCCCCGAACCGTCCGCGGGCCGGAGGCTGCCGTCGGCGGCCAGACGGACTGGCACGTTGCCGTCGCCGCCCGGTTCCGCGCGGAGAAGCCAACGAATGCGGCTGGGATCCGCATGCGGTTGGATGAGGTAGTCAAATTCGAGTTCGCCACCAGAAAGATAAATCAGGAGATCGATTCCGGGATACAGATGGTTGATCCGTACCTTTTGAAACGTAGGCAGATTGGTGGCCCAACGTTTCGAATCATTGCCAACGAAATACGAAACCGAACCTTCAGAAGGCGTGTCGCCAAGACATTCGAGAGTGGGGGAGGCATTGAGCCACTGGATCGACACCCCTTTCGGCGCCCCCCCCTCGCGCGTGCTGTCCAGGCGAAGCATAGTCAGCTTTCCCCTTGCGATCAGAATAGCGGTGTCCCCGGCCCTCCCCGCGAAGCGGATCTCTTCGGGGAACTGGCCCCGGTTTGGGTGAAAGGGAGCCAAGTTCCAGACGGGCTTGAGGGTCTCGGAGGCGGTTGCCCCAAGAGGGCCGCGGGCAGCCCCCTTCGGAACCATCGGGGCGGCCGCGAAGATTGGAAAGATTGCGACAGTTAAGAGGAGGGCAAGCCGGAGATGCGGGGCCAGATCGATCCAGCGCGGCTGGACGCAGGGTTCGGCTTTGGCGAACATCTGGCACATCTCTCGAACCAGATCGACGCGATCCCAGAGCCGCTTTAGAGTACCGAGGGTTCCCAGCGTACTTGAAGTGGGCGCACTTCCGCATGCGACATGCAAGACTCGGACAGCGGCTCAGATCCATTCCCTTGTGAAGGCTTGGCTATGCGCCGGCGGTCGCGGCGGCGAGGGGACGGTTCCGGCCGAGACCCGCGCGTTCCCGGAGTTCGAGGTCAAGTAAATCAAAAAGCGGGCGGTTTTCCCGCAGCATGGCACAGGCTTCTGGGAGGGTCATCCCCAGCCCGGTGCGCCGGTAGGAGAGGCCGTGGGTGCCTCTCGTGATGACTCCGGCGCGAAGGGCGAGGCTCACGAGATCCACTTCACGGGAGATGCCGCCGGAGCACTGAATCTGAAACTCGGCCTCCCGCCCGCGATGGCCAAGCACATTCTTGGTCACCTTGAGAGCGGAGCGAATGCCGATCGCCTCCCCGCGCGCGGTGATCGTGGCGCGCCGCTCCACCCGAATCCGGACGGACGCGAAGCAATGCAGGGCCGGAGCACCAACGGTCGTTTCCGCGGATCCGATTTCCACCCGTAAGCGGGAGCGCAACTGATTGAGGAAAATCACACAGCAGGGGGATTTGGGAAGCAGGGCATGAAGCGCGCGAAGGCCGTTCACAAACGGCCAGTAGTCAAAGCCCGCGCCACAGCTCGGCGTGGGGGAGGATGTGGGGGGATTGGGGTCCGGCCCAAGAGCCGCCACCGAATCAAGGACAACGACATCCACGGCGCAGGTCTTCACCAGGGAGCGCGTAACCTCAAGAGCGTGGTATGCGGTGCTCGGCTGGGCATAGATCAGGCTATTGGTATCCACCCCAAGGCCGGAGGCGTAGACAGCATTGAGGGAATGCTCGGCATCCAGGAATGCGCCAACGCCCCCGGCACGCTGCGCGGCGGCGATCGCCTCCAGGCCGAGCGTGGTCTTGCCGGAATCGGGCGGTCCGAAGATTTCAACCAGATGCCCACGGGGAAAGCCGCCGCGGCCCAGCGCCCAATCGAGGGAGAGACAGCCGGTGGTAAGGACGCTCGTTTCCGCTCCGGGAGCGGGTAGCGTCAGCATGGCGGAACGGTTCATGGCGAAGTTCTCCCCGGCGGTTTTGGGGCGGCGGCGGACACAGGGGGCATATTTCGACCCCCAAAGAAATAGTGGCCGCATCCGGCGAAAGTTCTCAGGGAAACAGGCGGGAGGGTGCGTTTCGACGGTGGAAACGGAAGGCGTTCAGATGGAATGTTGCGTTTCGGCACGCCAGTCGGCGTAACGTCTGAGCGCAATCACCGTGTAATCCACTCCGCTGGCACAGGCGAGAAAGGTGACGACCAGCACGAGAACATCCGCGATGAAGACAGGCAGGGCTCCGGGAAAGGCGGCCTCGAACAAGAGAATGCCCGCGAGCGCCAGTTGTGCGAAGGTGCTCCCTTTTCCCGTCCAGCGGGGGGGGAAGTCGCGGATGGTGGTGGCGAACCACGCATAGCCCACCATCGAAAGAATCCACAAGTCCCGGAGGATGATCAGGCCCATCAGCCAGACCGGCACCAGATCCACAGCGGCAAAGGCCGCATAGAGGGTGAGCAGGAGTAGTTTATCAGCAATGGGATCGAGGTACGCGCCAAGCGCGGATTGCCAGCCGCAGTGGCGGGCCAGAAAACCGTCGAGACCGTCGCTAAAGCCCGCCAGCGCAACCAGCAGCAGCGCCAGAACCCCGTGATGGCCGAGAATCGCGAGCGCCACCAGCGGTGTTGCCGCAATCCGCGCAAAGGTGATGAGATTTGGCGGTAATCGCCAATCGGGAATGCGATCTTTCATTGAAGATTCGGGACGCGGCACATCGGCGCTCACCCACCCGCATGGCTTGTGCCAACGAGGGACTCGGCGACATTCGAGGCCAACTGGTCGAAGGTCAGCAGTTCATACAGGGAAGGGTCCGACATGATCTTGCGGGCCATGGCGACGTGCAAAGCGTGCCCGGCGCGCTCGGCAATCACATGCCCGAGCAGCGGCCGGCCGAGGAGAGCGAAATCCCCGATGAGGTCGAGCACCTTGTGGCGGCAGGGCTCGTCCGGGAAGCGCAAACCGCCATCGTTCATCACGCCGGTATCCGTGAAACAGACGGCGCTTTCGAGGGTGGCTCCCCGAATCAAGCCCATCTTTCGCATCTCTTCGAGTTCCTTTTCGAATCCAAACGTGCGCGCGGGCGCAATCTCCCGGGCATACCGCTCCCTGGTAATCTCGATATCCAAGCGCTCCCCGCCCACTAGGGGATGGTTAAAGTAGACTTCGCAATTGACGGTGAGGGCGTTCGCTGGAAGAATCGTGATCCGTTTGTCCCGGTCTTCCACGGTGACGGGGCGAACAATTCTCAGATACTTCCGCAGCTTTCTGCCCGCGCGGAGACCGGCCTCTTCGATCATTCGCACAAACGGGAGGCCGCTACCGTCGAGGATGGGCACTTCCAGGTTGTCGATATCGACGTAGACGTTATCGACTCCCATGCAAGCGAAGACGCTCATCAGATGCTCAATCGTGGAAATGAGAACGCCTTTGCGCATGAGGCTAGTGGCGTAACTCACTCGGGCCACGTGCTTCCACGCGGCCGGAATCTCGAAGTTTTCGAGATCCGTCCGGCGAAATACAACGCCGGTACCCGCCGGCGCGGGTCGCAGCGTCATCGATACGGGGACGCCACTGTGCAGCCCGACTCCCTTGGCGGATACCGGCTTACGAAGGGTACTTTCGAAGCGCAAGTTTGCTCCTTTCCCACTTGTCATTGTAACGAAGTTTTTGGCGTCTATGTTTCGCTAAATTACTCAAAAGTAGTGACTTAATTGTGTCACAGTGTGGCGGAAACACCACACAGAACGTCACGATGGGTACTAGCGTTTGAGTAACAACTGGAATCGCTTTGCTCTTTCGATCTTGGTCTGTTAACAAGTGCAAACCTGCGTGTGGGCGAAGTCGGAAATCGAAAATCCGTCGGGAAGGCGGAGGAAATCGAGCCCCGGAGAATTCCGGCGCTATGATGGGGCCATGCCGCGACCCACGCTGTTTCTGGTGGATTCCTTTGGGTTTATCTTTCGCGCTTACCACGCCCGCGCGCGATCCGGCGCTCCGCCCATGCGCACTTCGAAGGGAGTCCCAACGGAGGCGACCTATATTTTCAACAATATGATCCGGCGAATCCGGGATGAGTACCAACCGGATTACCTGGCGGCGGTTTTTGAGAGCGAGGGGCCGAATTTCCGGACGGAAATGTTTACGGATTACAAGGCGAACCGCAGTGAAACGCCCCCGGACCTGCTGGAACAGATTCCGGACATCAAGCGGGTGCTTGGAGCAATGCGCGTGCCGATTGTCGAATCGAGCGGTTACGAAGCGGACGACGTTATCGGAACGCTGGCGCACCGCGCCGCGACGACGATGGATGTGGTAATCGTCTCCAGCGATAAGGACATGCTGCAATTGGTTTCGCCCCACGTGCGCATGTTGAACCCGATGAAGGACGACACGATCTACGACGAGGCGGGCGTCGAAGCGTTTATGGGAGTCCGCCCTCCTCAGGTGGTGGATCTGCTTGCGCTCAAAGGAGATTCCGTCGATAACATCCCCGGCGCTCCCGGCATTGGCGATAAGGGGGCCAAGGACCTGATCGCGGAATTCGGTTCCGTGGAAGAGGCCATCGCCCAGGCGGAGCAGGTGAAGCGCAAGATGTACCGCGAGAGCCTCCAGAACCACCGCGAGCAGATCCTGCTGAGCAAGCAGTTGGCGCGGATTCGGGTGGACGCGCCGCTCTCGATTTCGCTGGACGATCTGGTCGTGAAAGAGCCGGACGCGGCAGCGCTTGAGGAAGTCTATCGCGAACTGGAGTTCGGCCGGGCGCTGCGGGAAGTGCAAGCCGTGGTGGAAGAGGAGACGAGGGACTTTCGGCACGTGCGCACGGCCAGGGAAGCGGAAGCCGTAAATGCGGAAGTGATCGCCGCCGGGCGCATCTCCTTGGTTCTGGCACCGCGGAACGCCGGGGGAGAAGCCACTCTCGGAGAGACGCCGTTCTGCTACCTCGCCACCGCGCATGGCGTCGTGCGCGCCGTGGCTCCGGAGCATGCACCGCTGGTTGGACGCTGGTGGAAGGATTCGCGCATCTCCAAGGTCTTTCACGATTGGAAACAGGCTCTGCTGACGGCTCCCCCCGATTGGGGAGTATCCGCGGGAGAGACGGACGACGTCTTTCTGATGGGCTTTCTCGAGTATGCCGACCCCGGTTTGACCACGGTGGAGGCACTGGCTGGCAAGCGTTTTGAACGAGGCGTTGAACGCAGCCCGGAGGCTGCGCCCGACCTGATTCTGCGTCTAGCCGACGATCTGAAACCGGCACTGGCGGGGAGCGGCTTGGACGCACCCTACCAGGAGATCGATCTTCCCTTAAGCCCGGTGCTCGCTCGCATGGAGGCTACGGGAGTTCGCGTGGACACCGGCACACTGGAGGCGATCTCGGAGCGCATGGGAGGCCAGATCGAAGATCTGACCGTCCGCATCCACGCCCTGGCGGGCCGGGAATTCAACATCAATTCTCCCCAGCAACTGGCCAAGGTGCTGTTCGAGGAGCTGAAACTGCCCGCTCCGGTGAAGACCGGAAAGGGCAAGGTGCATTCCACGGCGGTGGACGTGCTGGAGGGGTTGGCGATCCACCATGAGATTGCGGCGCTTGTGATGGAATATCGCCAACTGGCCAAACTCAAGGGCACGTACGTGGACGCATTGCCGCAACTCATCCGTCCGGCGACGGGCCGCATTCACACGAGTTTCAACCAGGCCGGCGCGGCGACGGGCCGGCTATCCTCTTCGAATCCGAACCTGCAGAATATCCCCATACGCACGGAGCAGGGCCGCGAGATTCGCGCCGCTTTCATACCCGAGGAAGGCTGGCTGTTGCTGTCGGCGGATTACTCCCAGATCGAACTGCGGCTGCTCGCCCACTTCTCGGAAGATCCGGTGCTGACCTCGTCGTTTCGCAATGGAGAAGACATTCATACGCGGACGGCGGCCGAGGTCTTCGGCGTGATGCCCCAGATGGTGAGCCCGGAGATGCGGCGGGGCGCCAAGGTCGTGAACTTTGGGATTGTCTACGGGCAAACGGCCTTCGGGCTGGCCACGCAATTGGGCATCCCGAAGAAGGAGGCGGAAGTGTATATCCGCAACTACTTCGAACGCTACCGCGGAGTGCGGCAGTGGATCGACGCTACCATCGCCGAGGTGCGGGGAAGCGGCTTCACGCGGACGATGTTTGGCCGGATCCGCTCCATACCGGACATGGATTCGAAGAACCCGAACGCCCGGGGCTTTGCCGAGCGGACGGCGGTGAATACCCCGCTCCAGGGCACGGCAGCGGACCTTATTAAGCTTGCCATGATCCGCATTGACCGGGCGATCACCGCGAAGGGCCTGGCCGCGCGGATGCTGCTGCAGGTTCACGACGAACTCGTCTTTGAAGTTCCGCCGGAAGAGCGGGAAGAAGTCGCAACACTCGTGAAGCGGGAGATGGAAAACGTAGCCGAGCTTCGCGTTCCGCTGGTAGTCGAGGTTGGCGTGGGTCCAAACTGGCGGGATGCGAAGTGATGGCGCGATGACGGACGCGATCTCCCGTGCGGACAAGGCTCCTATGGGAAAATGGGGGCATCCCAGGGTGCGCGTGGATGGAATGACTTTGGAAGGGGATGATTCAACGCCCATGCAAAGGTTCAGCCGTCGCCATTTTCTAGCCGGAGCCGGCGCGATGGGCGCATTGTGTCTTGCGCCGCCGGCAAGGGCCAGCGCGGACATCCGCGGCATCACCATCCTTCACACCAACGATATCCACGCGCGGATCTCGCCGACACGCGAAGGCCTGGGCGGCTTCGCGCATTTGGCCACCGCGCTCAACCGGGAACGGGCCAAGGCGGAAGCGAGCCTTTACCTGGATGCGGGAGATCTGGTGCAGGGCACGCCGGTGAGTTCGCTCTACGAAGGCGTCCCGGTGTTCGAACTGATGAACGGGCTGCGGCCGGATGCAGTCTGCCTGGGCAACCACGAGTTCGACTACGGCTGGAGGCGCATCTACGACTACCTCAAGGTGAGCCGGTTCCCCCTGTTTTGCGCCAATCTGGCGGATGATCGCGGCACATTGCTTACACCGCCGCCCTACATTGTCCGGGACGTGAACGGCATCCGAGTGGCCATCATCGGGCTCATCATGGAGTCCCTCGCAAAACTGACCTACGATTACAACCTCGGGCCGTGGAGGGCGCTGCCGCTTGTGGAAACGGCGAAGAAGTATATCGGCCAGGCGAAGGCCGACGGCGCGCAGCTGATCGTCGGCCTCGCTCACATCTTCCCCAAAGAGGAAGAAATGCTGCTGGCATCGCTGCCGGAGATGCACCTGATCGTGGCCGGGCACGACCACGGAGGAATGAAGACCCTGCTGCGCGACGGAAACCGGATGGTGGTGCGCACGAGACCGAACGGCGCGGAACTCGGCAAGGTAAATCTGCGCTTCGACGTGGCCGCAAACCGGGTGGTGGAATTGGATTGGGAGCGCATTCCGATCAACGCCGCCGAGATCGAGGCCGATCCCACCGTCGCGAAAGCGGTCGCGCAGTGGGAGTCGAAAGTCTCGGCGGTGGTCGACCGCGAGATTGGCGAATCGAGAACCGCCTATACCCGATTTCAGATGAAGGATGTAGTCGAGCGGGCAATGACGGAGAGCTTGGGGGTGGATTTCGCCTTTGTGAATCGGGGTGCGGTGCGGGCGGGGCTTGTCGTTGGAAAAATCCGCGCCCGCGACATCTGGGATGCGCTGCCTTTCGGCAATCGCGTGGTCCTCGGAAAGATCCCCGGGAATCGGATCCCGGAGGCGATTCGAAAAACGACTCCCGTCGAAGCAACTCGAATCTACACCGTGGCTACGATCGATTACGTGGCGGAAAATCAGCGGGAAATCGGGACGGAAGGCCTGGAATTCCCGGAGCCCGGCCCGTTCTTGCGCGAGATGGTGATCGAGTGGGTGAGCAAGCGCAGGATTGTGGAATGAGCGCCGGCTGCGTGGATATTGCATCCGCGCCCGGGTGGCTTCCGGATTCCCGAGAATCTACCCTTCGAAGATCTGTCCGCCGGGCGCTTTTGCGCACTTTTTCGTGAGCCTCTCCAGTCGCGCACCCGCCTTCTCACCCGGCTGCAGATGCTCCAGGCGTCGCGCGTAATGAAGAGAACGCGGCAAATCCTTAAAACGACGTTCGTAGAGAATAGAAAGGGCCTCCAAGGCACGGGAGTGTAGGGAATTCGGAAAGCCGATGATCTGCTCGACAGCGTCCCGGGCGGCTTCGTATTGGCCACGTTTCCGCTCGATCTCGAAGATATCCCAGAGGGTACGCGCCAGCAAATCTTCCGGGATATTGGTTTGGATTGCCCGACGCAACAACGGTAGCGCTTCATCCGGACGGCCCGCCTGCGAGAGCCAACGGCCTAGCCCGACGCACTCCGCCCCATGGCGCACGGCCAGCGATGCGGGATCTCGAAAAACTCCGCCTACGACATTCGTAAGACAAGCAAGCGAAAGGATGTCGAGCGAATTGTGAAGGAACACTGGAGACAGGCTGCCAGCCTCTCCGAAGCGCAGATAGTTCGCATAGAGAGACGGGATCAGAAAACCGGGTACATCGCCATCGCGCTCGTGGCCCAGCACACGCTCTTCGAGGTGCGTGAGCTTGCAACTCTCGAAGCGCAACTTCCAGAGGCGTCGGCACGCATGGAGCAGGTCGACGTGCGGCATGGACGCAAACGGAACCGGAGACCGCGCCAGGCGATAGCGGGTTTCGAGCAAGGGTAGGTCATAGGCTTTGCCGTTGTAGGTAACGACGGCCGAAAATCGCTCCAGTTCCTCGGCGATCCGGCGCAGAACGCTGCGCTCTTCGGCGGGTTCCCTCAGGAAAAATTGCCTCACGAGAAAACCGTCGGGCGTGACGTAGCCTAGGCCGATGAGAAACGCGAAGGTGCCCGCGCCACCGGAGAGCCCGGTGGTTTCCGTATCCAGATAGACCCAATCCCGCGCCGTTCCATTCGGGCAGCCGGGGCACAGGCCGGCGAGCAGATCGTCGGGAGAGCGCTCCAGTCCCCTCACCCCAAAGTGGCCGTGGCGGGCAGAACCGGGGTAGAGGGTTTCCGTTTCAAAATGCGTGCCGTACGGCGTTTCGACCACGCTTCCGCTGAGGCAATCCTCAATCTTGCTCCGGCCCGGACGATTCCGGAGAGCGCTTGGCTGCCGCGGCGATAATTCCAGGGTGCTTTCGAACGCAGAATCGTCCGGCGCGCTCTCCCACGGCGGAAGTTCATGGGCCGGTCCGAGCCCCGGAAGCGATCCGGATTGGGTCTGCGCCGGGGCGGCGAAACCGGAATCCCGGGCCGTGCGTAATTCCACGCGACGAAGCTTTTCTCGAAGCCGATCGAGTTCTTCCCGCACATTCCGCATCAAATTCGCCTTTTCTTTGCCAGGATAGGCTGTTTCGTGGCATAGTTCAACAAAATCTCCGTTCAGAAAGAATCTCGTCATGCCGAGCACCCATAATTGCGCCGGTTGCGCAGATACGGGTAGAGGCATCAGGAAGAAATGCCCACGCTACAATCACCAGGGAGTTATGGGAAACACTTTCACCACCACCGAACTGATCCACCAGATTGACGTTATCGTCGCTCGCAAGGACTCGCTCATGGAAGGATTGACCACGGAACAGAAATCTTGGCGTCCGCAAGCAGGGCGCTGGAGCATTCTCGATTGTCTGGAGCATTTGAACCGATCCGATGCAATGTACCTGCGAGCCATGCGTGTGGTTTTCGAACGGGACCGTCACAACGCGTCTCTTCCCCCAAAGGCATTCCGGTTCGGTTTCATCGGTCGCCAAATTCTTCGATACATTGAGCCGCCGCCCCGCTTCCGGATGCCGGCTCCGCGAAGCGTCGTGCCGCCGGAAGTCCTCAACGCCACCGAGGTGGAAGCGGAGTTCAACCGTCTGCACCTCGAGTTTCGAGGGTTCGTGCTCGATGCCGGCGGCGTGGATATGAGCGCCATCCACTTCCCTTCTCCAATGAGTTCCCTTCTGAAACTGAATCTCGCGGAGGGCTGCGCGATCATCACGGGACATGACCGGCGGCATCTCTGGCAAGCGGAACAGGTGCGCGCCCACCGCGATTTTCCTCGCTCCGGCGATGCGGATCCGAACTTGGCGTAGGCTCACCCCGCGCGGCGGTGCCGCCGGAAACGAGGTTGACACGGGGAGCGAGCTTGGAGAGAGTGAAGGCAGCACGGACGGCGGTGGGCCGGGAAGCCTGTGAGCCGGGTGGTGGTGCGAACGCCACGTCAATGCAAAGTCAACAGCGCACGACCGATTCCTACCTCGCGGCGCGCCTCGAAATGGTGAGCACACAGCTCCAGAGTCGCGGCGTGCGACAGACCGAGGTACTGGCTGCCATGCAGCGAGTTCCCAGGGAGCGCTTCGTGCCGGAACCCCTCCGGCGGCACGCTTACGAAGACCGAGCTTTGGGTATCGGATATGGAGCGACGATCTCCCAGCCGTATATTGTGGCTCTCATGACGGAACTGCTCGACGTGAAGCGGTCGCACAAAGTGCTGGAAATCGGCACGGGTTCGGGTTACCAGGCGGCCGTGCTCAGCGAACTGGCGCGGGAGGTTTACACGATTGAGATTGTGCCTGAGCTGGCCGAACGGGCGCGGAAGGCGCTGGAGGATTTGGGCATCCAGCAAGTGACGGTGCGCACCGGGGACGGTTACCGGGGCTGGCCGGAGCAAGCACCCTTTGATCGCATTATGGTGACGGCGGCTCCAGCAAGGATCCCACAGGCTCTGATGGATCAACTCGCGCTCGGGGGCCGGTTGGTAGCGCCAGAAGGGGATTCTCCCCAGTCGCAGCAGCTTGTGATCCTCAAGAAGGACGGGCGCGGGAATCTAAGCCGGGATGTTTCCATTCCAGTGGTCTTCGTGCCAATGGTGCCGGCCTCTCCTGGCGCGAATAACTGACCAGGGCCGCGCGGGTCCGCCCCGGTCAGGGCTGCGGTCAGGGTTGAGAGGCGGCCGTGGCGAGGATCTCAAGCGCCCGCTGAATTCCGCTGTCGAGTTCCGCCTCAATCTTCTCACCATAGGCGACGCCCAGCCCCTGATTGAAGATCTCCGTCTTCAGCCGGATTCGGATATAGTCCACATTCGCCGTCCACATCGCAAGGGAGGGCCGGATGTTTCGCTGGGAGAGGAAATACTGGAACTCATCGAGAATGGCGCCGTCGATTTCGAATTTTTCGGAGATTTTCTCCGCGGGTGCCCCTCCCGGTTGCCCGGCTTTCGCGGCGCGGTCCCGGAGATATTCCGTAGCGAACGAAGCGAACGAGCCCGTACCCTCCAGCACATAGCGGAACTGATTCGTGGGAAAAGGGAGCACTTCCTCATCCGGCGCGATGCCGCCTTGCGCTCCGGCCGAATCGGAAGGCAACTGATTCTTCACCTGGCTCAGAGCAAGCGGACGCTGGATGCTGACGCCGGAAGGCGTGAAGTAGTAGGCGGTCGTCAGGGCGAGCGCCGTCCCCATCGAGAGAGGGAGCACCTGCTGCACGAGTCCCTTCCCGTAACTGCGTTCGCCTATGAGCGTGGCTCGATGGTGATCCCGCAGCGCGCCGGCGACGATCTCCGCCGCGCTGGCCGTCTGCCCGTTGATCAGGGCGACCACGGGAAACGTATAGGGCTTTGCGGAGGCGGGGACACGCTCGACAACGGGCTGCTGAGCTCGCCCGCGCGCGGAAAGAATCACCGCACCCGGCGACAGAAGGAAGGAACTGACGTCGAGTGCCGCATCGACAACGCCGCCGCGGTTGTCCCGCAGGTCCAGAATCAGCCCGCGCACCTTGTCGCCGCCCAGTTGCTCGAGCGCGTCGCGGAACTGGCGGGCGGTTTCCCCTTCAAAGCTCTTAATGCGAATGTAGGCAATGCGATCCCCCAGGAGAAACACGCGATCTACGGAGCGGGAGTCCATTTCCTGCGGCGTCAGTGTGAAATGCAGGGGCCGTTCGCTGCCCTGGCGGCGCACAACCACGTTCACCGTGCCGTGGCGGGCTTCCCCCAGCAACTGGAGAATCTGGTCGTTATCGAGAGCCTGGATGAGGTAATTGTTGACGGCGATCAACTCGTCGCCGGGCTCAATGCCGGCACGCGACATCGGAGTTGCCGGCAGCACTTGAAGCACGGTGATCCGTCCCGGCAGCACGGAGACGATGCTGCCAAAACCCTTCTCACGGGACGTTTGCATCTCACGCAACTGGGCAAAACGGTCCGGAGTCAGAAAGGCGGAAAAGGGGTCGAGCGCCCGAATGGCACCGGGCAATGCACCCTCGAAGATGGCCGCTTCCGGATTGACGGGATCCGCGGCGTTGGCTTCCAACTGCGCGTAAACGCCCGTAAAGAGACGAAGGGCGTCATCCACGGATTTCTGGTTCTCCGCCGGTGCCGGGAATGCCGGGAAGATCAGCGCAAACACGGCGAGCAGCACCTTAAGAAGGCACGCGGCAAGCGCCTTCCGCCGTTGGGTGAGTGCCGAAATCGGAGCTGACCAGGGCATAGCGCTAACGGGCGAAAGAGAGGCCGGCGCGGCGTTCATGCCGCTCTACCGCGAGTTGGACAAGACGGCCTAGCAGGTCCGGATACGGCAAGCCGCTGGCCTCCCACATCTTCCCGTACATACTGATCGACGTGAAGCCGGGAATCGTGTTGACTTCGTTCAGATAGATCCGGCCGCTCCCGCTCTCGCGAAAGAAATCCACCCGCGCCATGCCTTCCAGATTGAGGGCGTAGGCGACGCGCAGCGCGAGATCCCGCACGCGATCCTGATCTTCCGCGGAGATGCGGGCGGGAATCAGGGTCTGCGCTTTTCCGTTGACATACTTGTCGTCGTAATCGTAAAACTCTTTGCCTGGAATAATTTCGCCCGCAATGGAGGCCTCGATGCGTTCGTTGCCCAGAATGGAACATTCGAGTTCCTGCCCGGTGATGGCCCGCTCAATGAGCACGCTATCGTCGAAGCGAAAAGCGAGATGGATCGCGGCCTCCAGTTCCGCCCGGGATGCCGCCTTGGAAATCCCCACGGATGAACCGAGATTGGCCGGTTTGACGAAGCACGGGTAGCCGAACTCCGCCTCGGCCCGATTGGCGAGCGCCGAGGGCGAATCCCAGGAGCGCCCTTCCAGAAATTCGACCACCGGGATGCCCGCGCCAGCGCAAATCCGCTTCGTATAGCCTTTGTGCATACACGCAGCGCTGGCGAAGACCCCCGCTCCCACGTAGGGCAGATCGGCAAGTTCGAGCAGGCCCTGCACGGTTCCGTCCTCGCCGAAAGTACCGTGGAGAACCGGGAAAACCACGTCGATTCCCGGATTGCCGCCCGGTTCGGGAACGATGGGGGACGGATTCCACCGGCCATCCTTGCCAATCAGGTACGGAATAACCTGAAAAGATGCCGCGTTGAGGGCGTCCATCACCGAACGGGCGGAGAGCAGAGATACTTCGTGCTCCCCGCTGCGGCCGCCGTAGAGCACTGCTACTCGCTGTTTCATAGAGTTGGAGATCAAAAAGACATCTTTCAGTTTGCCATACCGCACTCTCCCGCTCCTTGGGACGAGCCAAACGAAGCCGCAAACTCGCGCAACGGAAGATGCGCGGCGCTGGGGGTGGGTTGCGCTACATTGAAAAGGCGGACGCAGTGAGCGACGTTCGGCCGGGAAGCCGCCCGGCAGGAGTCGGCGCGTTCTAAGAGGAGATACCGATGATTGCCCGCTATACCCGCCCCGCGATGGGAGCGATTTGGAGCGACGAGAACAAATATCGCTGCTGGCTCGCCGTTGAACTGGCGGCGAGCGAGGTGCTCTCCGAATTCGGTGTGGTGCCCGCCGACGCCGTCTCGAATTTGCGGGCGCACGCCGATGTGGACGCCGAACGAATCGCCGAAATCGAGGCGGAAGTAAGGCATGACGTCATCGCGTTTACTACCTGCGTCGCGGAGAAGATGGCGCAAGCAGGGTATGCAGCCGATTCCCGGTGGCTGCACTATGGCTTAACTTCTAATGATGTAGTAGATACAGCCCAATCCCTCCAATTGAAGCAGGCGAGTTCCATCATCCGGGAGGATCTCAAGGCGCTGATCGAGGTTCTTCGTCTCCGCGCGTTCGAATTTGAGAATACAATTCAGATTGGCCGGACGCATGGAGTGCATGCCGAGCCCATCACCTTCGGCTTGAAGCTGGCGCTCTGGTATGACGAAGCGGTTCGCGACCTGGAGCGCCTGGGCCAAGTGGCGGAAGAGTTGCGCGTGGGGAAACTTTCGGGAGCCGTGGGCACATTCGGCCATATCAGCCCGGAAGCGGAGGTGCGCATTTGCGAACGCCTAGGGTTAAACCCGGCTGCCATTTCCTCGCAGGTAATCTCCAGAGACCGGCATGCCCACTATGTGTGCGTGCTGGCGCTCATCGCCTCCCTTTGCGAGAAGATCGCCCTGGAAGTGCGCCATTTGCAGCGTACGGAAGTCCGGGAAGCGGAGGAAGGCTTCGGAAAGAATCAGAAGGGCAGTTCCGCGATGCCCCACAAGCGGAACCCGGTAACGAGCGAACAGATTTGCGGCTTGGCCCGGGTGGTGCGAGCAAATGCGCAAGCCGCGTTTGAGAACAATGCGCTTTGGCACGAACGCGATATTTCCCATTCCTCCGTGGAGCGGGTGATCCTTCCCGATTCGACCATTCTGGTGGACTACCTGCTGGAGAAAACGGCCACTCTCGTACAGAATCTGAGCGTTTTCCCGGAGCGGATGCGGAGGAATCTGGAAAGTACGCATGGTCTGGTCTTTTCGGGCCAATTGCTCCTCGATCTGACTAGCGGCGGCATGCTTCGAGAGGACGCATATCGGATCGTACAGTCTAAAGCCATGCAAGCCTGGAAAGAAGAAGGCGATTTCGAACGGAGTATTCGAGAATCTCCCGAGATCCTTAGAATTCTGTCTAATGAAAAATTGGATGAAACCTTCTCGATTGATCGTCAACTACAGAATTTGAAAATAATCTTCGCAAGGGTATTTCAAAATCAGAAAATTAGCGGATAATCAAAATCAGGCATTGCTAGTCCGCTTTCCAAGGGACAGCACATTCGCTCTCCGCCGGATTCCGGCGTTTGAGAGGGAAGTAGACCTACCCTAGTAGTACTGTGACGTGGGAGTTTGAAGCAGGTTCGGGTGAGAACCTGTTTTTTCGTCCGGGTGTTCTCTGGTTTGAACGCGAAACGACGGCTCAGCGCGGAAACAGTCGGCTCCGATTGGGGCTGCACAGGAAGATCAAAGGCCACTATGTCCCACAACCACTTCGAAATCCCTCACGCCTCCACTCGGTCTCTTGCAAGAATTTTTCTCATTGACGGCGACGACACCAGTCGCATAACGCTAAAAGCCATCCTCGAGGCCGGCGGTTATGATGTGACGTGTGCTACTACAACGATAGATGCTATCGATCACCTCAATGAAAGCCGCTTCGAGTTGGTGCTATGCCACGCTCCGGGCCCTGACGCGGAAATCGACCCGGCGGTGCTCTCGTACGCGCGGTTCCGGGAATACGAACCCGCCACGGCGATCCTGCATACGGAAAAATGCCCCTTCGAGAGCGAAGAAGACGGGGTAACCCGCCATGAAATTCTGGTGGAACCGCAGAACATCCCGGACTTGCTCGAGCAGGTGGCCAATCTGATTGGCGGCAGGGCGCTTTCGATGCTGGAGCGAGAGCTTCAGCTTGGCGGATCGATCGGTTAGTGGCCACTCCCCAGGGTGGGCGGAATGCCCGGGCGTCTGGAGGTCAAGACGAAGTGACGGGTTCATCCCAGACTAACTCCTCCACCAAATGCTCAAATGCATCCAGTGCTCCGGCAAAGAAGTGGTCCCGCGCCTCCACTTGGTAGAGCACCTTGGGTTCCGGCAGGCTATCCACCAACTGACGAAGGGATTCCATTGGCCCAAATTCGTCGTGGGTGCTTTGGATAAAGATCTTCTCCCTAGTGCAAATTGCAAGCGACTCCAGATCCGGCCAGCGTGTGGGATAGCCCACCGCGATCAGCCGCGTCGGGGCAATGTCCGGCTCGCAACCTAAGCGCAGGATGATGCGTGAGCCGAAAGAGAAACCTGCCAGGCTGAAAGGAAGCGTGGGATAGCGGTTCCGCAGCACGCTAAGCGCGGTGCGTGCGTCCTCCACCTCCCCAACGAATTCGCCGTATTGCCCTTCACTGAGATTCACTCCGCGAAAATTGAAGCGCAGCACCACCGCGCCCGTGCGCCGCAAGCCCCGCGCGAGGCGGTAAACCACCTTGTTGTGCATCGTTCCGCCATGAAGCGGGTGCGGGTGGCACACCAGCACGGCGTGAATGGGCGAACCGGATTCCGGTTCTTCGAGGAGAGCTTCAAGACGCCCGGCCGGGCCGGGAATCATCAAGGATTCAATCTTGCGTGACATGGGCTGGATCGCCGCGGCGATCACCTGTGTTTCCTATCGGGTGAGTTTGATGTAACCGCATTCCGGCAAAGCGATATCTCTTGATAGTAAGCTGAAACCAGGGGGAAATGCCGTGTTCCGCTACGCCGTTCTGCTCGTATCCACGCTTCTCGTGCTCTCTGCCGCCTATGCGCAAGGCAATACGAAGGACGTCTATCAGCGCGACTCCAACCCGGATTTCTTCAAAAAGCTGCCCGAGGTGAATCCCAAGGATTTGCCGTCCCGGGAGGTGAGCGGAATCGTCCGGGATGCGTATGACAACCCGGTCCGCGGCGCGATTGTGACGCTCACGAACCTGAAAACGAAGGCCGCACGGTCTTTTGTCACCAAGGAAGACGGGCGATACAATTTTGATCGCGTGATCAAGGCGGACGACTATGAAGTGCGCGCGCGCTTCCGCGGCCGCAATTCGGAAACCAAGAAACTTACCACCTACGACCCGCGCAATAAGCCGGTGATGAACCTCCATTTCGACAAGTCCATCGACGAGCCGGAAGCCGCGCCGGCCAAGAGCGAGGATGTGAAGGACACGAAAAAATCGGCGGAGCCGAAGGCGTAGCGGTTCGTGTACCGGCGGAACACGTAGCCTGGCGCCTCCGCTTACGTCCGTGTGCGATTCGCAATATGGTTGTCCACGACGCGCCGCAGAGTTGTCAGGGGAATTGCTCCGTTCTCCAAGAGCGCGTCATGGAACGCGCGGATCTCGAAGCGGTCGCCTAACCGCTCCTCTGCCTTCGCCCGAAGTTCACGAATTGTGATCTCGCCCAGCTTGTAGGCAAGGGCCTGCCCCGGCCAGGAGATATACCGATCAGTCTCCGTTATGCATTCGTGCATGGGCAGGGCCGTATTCGCGGCGAGATAGTCGATCATCTGCTGGCGGGTCCATCCCATAGCGTGCACTCCGGTATCCACCACCAGCCGGCAAGCGCGCCACATTTCATAGGTCAGGCGTCCGAACTCGGAATAGGGATCGGTATAGAACCCGGCCTCCTTGCCGAGGAATTCCGAGTAAAGCCCCCATCCTTCTCCAAAGGCGGAAAAATAAGCAAAGCGGCGGAAGGGAGGCAGGTCTTCTGCCTCGGCTGCCAATGCGATCTGAAGATGATGGCCCGGTACGGCTTCGTGCAGGGTGAGCGCTTCCTGGGTATAGAGGGGCCGGGTTTCGAGCGCGTAGGTATTCACCCAGTAAATTCCCGGCTTGGTGCCGCCATACGGCGCGGGGACGTATCGCCCGCTCGTATACTTCGGGGCGATGGCATCCGGCACGGGTTCCACGGTGTAGGGTTGCCGTGGCAGCCGGCCAAAGAATGCGGGAAGCTGGCCATCCATACGTTTGGCGATCCAGGCCGCGCGGCGCAGTAATTCCTCCGGCGTCTTGGCATAAAAGCGGCGGTCGGTACGCAGGAAATCGAGGAATGCTATGAAGGATCCCCGGAAGCCCGTCTTCCGGATCAGATCGTCCATCTCCTTTCGGATGCGCTCCACTTCGCGAAGGCCGGTCTGGTGGATCTCGTCGGGTCCGATTGGCAACGTTGTGAAGTAGCGCACTTCTCGCGCGTAAAAATCCCGGCCATTCGGAAGATCGTACGCGCCCAGCGTCTTGCGGCAACCCGGCAGGTACTCGGCGGTGAAAAATTCGAAGAGCTTGCGATACCCGGGAACAATGGCTTGCTGGATGGCGCGACGGCCTTCGGTTTGCAACCGCTCCCGCGCGGATTGCGGCACGCCGACGGGAAAGCGCCGAAAAGGGGCATCGAACACGCTCTCCTCCGGGGTGTCGACAATATGGGCGGCGGCGGTGCGCTCAAAGCCCTTCATGGTGGCAGCGGGTGGTGTGAATCCGCGCTTCAGCCCTTCCCGCAGAAGTTCCACCATCTCATCCACGGCGCGCGGCCAGGCATTCAGGCGGGCAATCAAATTTTCATAATCCTCCGTGCTGGCGAGGGGGGCTTCTTCCACGATGCGCGGGAAGTCGCTATGAAAGGCGGAATCGGAGTTCACGGGCATCAGGTACCCGCCGGCTTCGTAGAGATCCAGGTTGCGCTGAATTTCGGCACGGAAGACGTCATCGCTGATGCGATCCGCATTGCCCAGAGCGTCCACGGAGATCCCGTCCAGGCTGGTGGCGAGCGTCTTGTAGAAATCGTAAGAGCGTTTTGCCGCGGCGAGACCGAACTCGGGCAATTTGTCGTTCCACTCCATCCTGCCCACCGATGTGGCGAACAGCGGATTCTCCCGCAGGCGAAACTCCCATTCCTTCGCGAAGAGGTCGTGAAGCGCGGCGTAGCGGTCATCCCGCCGCGGCGAGCCCGGGTCGCGCCCGCAACCGGCTCCAAGCAGAGGCAGGCACAGGCCTAATTGAAAGATGCTTCGGCGGCTATGCATAGAGCCCTCCCGCTATCGCGCTCCCCGGTTCTCAAATAACATGACGTTGCCGGTGGAAGCTCCGGAGCAGGCGATGTCTGGCCGCCCGTCGCCACTCAAGTCCGCGATCTTGCAATCCGCGCCCGCCACGCCGCCTTCGTTCAGAACGGTGCGCGCCCACTCTCTGCCGTGTCCGTCGCCGGCCTGATAGACGCTGATCCGAAAACCCTTGCCGCGGAACCCGCTGACAACCTCGTCCCGGCCGTCGCCGTCCAGATCCGCTACGGCCAGGGCATGGCCGTTCAACATGCCATCGTCGATCACCACGCGATCCCATTCGCGCCCGCGTTCCAGATAGACCACCACCTGGTTCCCATGCCAAGGCTCAATGGTCGCGAGGAAGCGCTGCTTGCCCAGGAAGCCCATTTTTACCTCGCTGCTTCCGCACTTGGGGCAGGGATCCGGGTTCCCCTTCGCGACCGGGATATGCTTCCAGACGCCTTTCGAACGTGGCTCCAACCGCTGGATGCCGTCGAAGCTGGCCGTGAGCAACCGCCAATCCCCTTTGCGCCACTCAACAGGGTGGATACTGTGAAGGACGCCGTGCAACTGGCTGGAGACGGTCATCCGTTTCCACTCACCGGGACGGTAGGCGTAGATCGGCGTGATGCCCGCATAATCCGGAGCATGAGTTTTCGGCCCTGCCAGGGGTGCCACCAGAAGCCAGGGTGCCTTACCCTTCTCCACGGGAATCCAACGCAGGCGATGCGCCGTGGGGACACGATCAATTTCCTTCCGCTTCCAGGGCTGGCGCGGGTCGCCGTCGTGCTCCAGCAGCAGTACGTTCCCCTCGCTTCGATCCGGATTCGTCTCGAAATGATGGGCCATGGCGATCTCCGGGATCCCGTCGCCGTCGAGATCATGGCATTCGAGATTGATCGTCCGGGGCACTCCGCTCACGAGCACGTGGCGCTGCCAGCCGGGATTCTCGAACCAGGCAAGTTCGGCGGAACCCTCATCGACGACAATCACATCCAGCTTGCCATCGCGGTTGAGATCAACCAGGACGAGCTGATAGCCCATCTTCAGGCCGGAGATAATCTGGCTCTCACGAAACGCCGGCACGATGCCCGCGCACAACGACGATACAAGAACAAGGAAAGGGAGAAAAAGACGAAGCATGACACCGGCAGTCTACTCTATGTGGCGCGGCGGGGGAAAGGCACTCTCCGGAAACGGGTTAGGGAGAGAGCAGCCGGGAGTCTGCTAGGATTCCCCTATGGCTATCCCCTCTCTCCGGCGCGCCCGCCTCGCATGGCGATTCCCGGCTCTCCCGGTTTTGTGCCTTTTCTCGTTGCTTCCCGTCGGAGCGCTGCACGCGGCTTCCTGGTGCGGAACCGCGGGGGCCACGTTCCACCCCCTCACCGCGCTGGAACGTACGCATGGCTGGGTGGCGCTGTTCGACGGCTCGAACACGCAGGCTTGGCGGGAGTTTCATGGCAGCGCATTCCCGTCCGAAGGGTGGAAGCTGGAGAACGGCACTCTGCTCCATATCGAGGGCGACGGGCGCAGCGGACGCGCCGGTGGCGACCTCGTCAGCCGCGATGCGTTTCAGAACTTCGAGTTCGCCGCGGACTGGTGTCTGGAGCCCGGAGGCAACAGCGGTATCAAGTACCTGGTGGTGGAGGCCAACAGCCCGCCAAATTCTCGTTCCGGCTTTGGCCTCGAATACCAAATCATTGACGACGTAGCGCATCCCGATGCTAAGCAGGATAACCGGAAGACTGCGGGCATTTACGATGTGGCAGCGCCCTCGGCGAAGACACTGCACCCCGCCGGGCAATGGAACCACCTGCGGATTGTGGTGAATCGCGGGCAAGTGGAGCAGTGGCTGAACGGGGAGAAGGTGCTGGCGTTCGCGCTCGATTCGCAACAGTTCAAGGACTGGGTGGCGGGCAGCAAGTATAAGAACGACGCGCGCTATGGCGCTTCACGGGAAGGCCACATCGTGCTGCAGGAGCACGGCAGCGGGGTGGCGTTCCGCAACATCAAGGTACGCAAGCTCCCCTAGAACGGCTCGCTTTACGTATCCAAACCCGCTTTCGCGCGCATTTCCTTCAGCCGGGTGACGTCCCGCTTGAGCATCGCCACCACGCGCTCCCTGGGCATATCCAGTTGCTTACTTCCGTGCGCCGCCGCGCCCAATTCGTCGTATTCGAGGTGAAGCTGCAACGGCATCGGCACCTTGGCGTTCTTCAGGAGGCCGAAATATCCGGCGAAATCCACCATCCCTTCGCCGAGCGGGCACCAGCGGGGACGCCACTGGCCCTTGGCATTTTTCTCCCAGACGAAGTCCTTCACGGCGGTCCCGCGGGTGTATGGCAGAGCGAGGCGCAGCGTGTTCATCCAACCTCCGAAGCCGCCTTCCACGGTGGCATGACCAATGTCGTAGTTGAAGGAGACGGCATTCGGATTCTCATCGCGGATCAGTTCCCACAAATCCCACACACAACTCCCCAGCCGGTTGAAGCCGGAGTGGATGTGATACATCGCCGTCATTCCGAGCTTGGCGTTTAGCTTGGCCAATTCCGCGATCTTCGGCTTGAATGCCCGCAATTGCTCGGGGATCGGCTTCGCCGGATCGTAGACGAAATCGCTCCAGCGATAATGGGTGATGCCGAGCGCCTTTGCCGTTTCGAGGATGGGGAGGGCATGCGGGGAATCAGCAGTCCGAATGTCGGTGGTGATCATCGCCACCGGCGTGCCCGCCTTGCGGAAGATCTCGACGGCTCGCGGCAAATCTTCTCGAACGCGCTCCGGCTCGACGTGGCCGTTCTTGCGCACTGTCAGATCGATGCCTTCCGCGCCGATCTCGTGGAAAATGGCGGCGCAGGTATTGAAATCCGCCCAGTGCAGATGCTTGGAGAAGAGGAGCAGCGGAAGGCGTCCGGGAACGGGGAGGGTGCCGGGTCGGCTGGCGGGCTGCGCTTGGGAGGCCGATACTCCCGCTACGGCGCTCGAAACCAGAAAAGATCGCCTCGCCAATTGGTTCGACATTGAGGGAACCTCCATGAGAATTCTATCTCGCGGGCGCTCGGCAATGTCGCCTGGGAAAGGAAAAGCTGTACGCAAACGGCAAAAAAAGGGGCGCTCCACAGAGCGCCCCAAACGAATGTTCGTTTATGAAGTCAGGATTGAGTGAACGGTGACCGATAACGAAACGTTTCTTCTAGGCAGCCTTGCGGCGGAATAGTCCAATTACCAGCAATCCAACTCCCATCAGAGCGTAAGTGCCGGGTTCCGGGACATTTCCAGTGTCAGGATTGTCGGGAACTTGGATGATCTGATCCTGGAGTCTGGAGCTATTGAGAGCATGGAGACCGGTTGCTGCGCTGCCAGCGAAAGAGGCGAACGTATTCAGATACGACGTCGCCTGAGCAATGGCGGCGGCGTTGTTGGAAAACTTGATATTTCCGTTGTTGACGTCGAAAGCGGTGCCCGGAGTCTCATAGATGATCTCCCAGAGGGAAATTTGGAGCGCCGCGGCGTTCACCGTCGACAGCGTGCCATCGAGGCTCGGGAAAACCGCCCCGAGGAAGTTGGCGATATTGTTCGCGATCGTCGTTCCCAATGCGGGGTAGCCGGCGCTGTCGCGGCCATTCGCGAGGTTGCTCTCTACCGTGAACTCATAGGGAGTGTTGTAGTAGACAGTCTGCGTGAGATCGATGCAGAACGAATAAAAGGGATCGCCGGCGGCGACGGGGTCCAGCGGAAATGTGCCTGCTTCGTTAACACCGGGAGTTGCCGGATTGTCGGATTCCCTTACCCAATTGAAACGGCCGGCTTTCGTACTCTTGGCCGCGTTGGCTCCAAGCGTGTAGGTCACCTGCTCTCCGTAGACGGATTGCAGTTCAGCACGAAGCGTGTCCGCGCTCGCGAAGCTTGCCGCTCCGATGACGACTGCCAGCGCCATGGTCCAATTCCTAAGGTTGATTCTCATGCTCTCTCTTCTTCCTCTGAAATCTCTTGCTCGGTCGATCGCGTTTCCTATCGGGCGGGTCCGGATCATTCCGTTCCCGATTCCGTCCATCCTCGCGATCTTTCCGATGACATCTCCAGAATAGTACTTCTAATCAAACCGACGCAAGATACCAGGTTCCAGTCTAAGAAATGGTACGGCCCAGTACGCGCCGGATATTCTCCAAAGTTTAGTAATTTTCTCCTGTGTTTCCTATTATATGCAGTGATATCAACATCGATACAATCGTTGAGGACCCTAAAGATTCTGAACCAACAGGGCATCACTCTTGAGGTTCCTACATCATTAGTATGATAATCCGATTATTTTGGCTAAAAAGAGAGTAATCCGGGTGTGGCACGGACGGTGCACCATCTGTCGAGAATCGACGATGCGTCCTTCAGGACCCGGCTCTTCAACCGTTAGCCGAGATCGTTGTGTTTTTGATCTTTTTGTTTGTTGCTATACCATTTATGCCTTGACTATCATGCTATTGACCGGCATACTCCCATTAGAGATGGCAAAAAATCCACTACCGCCCAATCTGAGCCGCGTCGAATTTTATCGGGGTGCCGCGGATTTCATGGAGGCGAACCAGCCCGAGTTTGAACGCGGCACTCTTGAAGCGATTTTTGGATTGATCTCGGCTTACGACGCTTTCAGCACGCATTTCACACGTCGCTTCCAGCGCTATGGCTTGAGCCTTGCCGGTTTCAACATGCTGATGTGCCTCAACCAGCCTGTTTACCGCGAAACCGGTTGCCGCCTCTCCCAGTTGGGGGAGATTCTCCTGGTAAGCAAAGCGAACGTAACCGGTGTGCTCGATAGCCTGGCCAAGCGCGGCCTTGCGGAACGCGTGGATTCAGCGGACGACCGGCGCGTGAAGCTTGCCAGAACGACACCAGCCGGAGAAGCGCTGCTCCGCGCAATACTTCCCTCGCATTTCCGCGAGACCAAGCGGGTAATGGGAGGCCTCAGTAAACAAGAGAAGCAAGCCCTTCGGGACCTGCTGCTCAAGCTACGGCAATCCGTATTGGACGCCGGGGAGGCACAGGATGAAGAGGCCTAGGGACTTAGAGCGGTTCCCGTACGGAAGACTCTGGGTGGCGGCGCAATGGGTGACGCTGACGGGATTGCTTCTGCTGTTGGCTTGGGCAATGCGGGGCCAGTCAACCGGGCCTGCCACACAAGGCGCGCGCGCCCAGGTGGAACTGAGCTTGCGCCGGGCCGTCGACATGGCGCTGGCTCCGGATGGCAACGCCCGGGTGGCGATTGCCCGGCAAATGGTGGAGGAGGCAAAGGCCCGGAGCGGGCAGGCTCGAGCGGACCTGCTTCCGAACGTGGACGGCGCCGTTTCTCAATCGAGCCAAACGAGAAATCTGCAAGCATTCGGAATTCAGATCTCCGTTCCGGTTCCTGGTTTTGAGCAACCCCGGTTCGTGGGTCCGTACGATGTATTCGACGCCCGGCTTTCCGCCACGCAAACCATCTTTAACATGAGCGCGATTCGGCGATATCAGGCCGCACGGCAGGGAATCGCGGTAGCAACGGCGGAGGAACAACTGGCCCGCCAGAACACGGTAGCAGCCGTCGCGATCGCCTATTACGGCGCACAACGCGCGCAGGCACAAAAGGCGGCCGCCGAAGCGAATCTCGCCCTGGCCCGGAACCTTGAAGATCTCGCAAGGTCGAAGAAAGATGCTGGTACCGGCCTGGCACTCGAAGTGACCCGCGCCAGCGTGCTGCGAAACCAGGCGGAGCACACGCTACTCGTCAGAGCAAACGAGATGAGGACAGCCAACCTTCAGCTACAACGGCTGATCGGACTTTCGATGGAAGACCCCATTCTACTCAGTGATGCCTTGCCGCAGCCAAAAGACGCTCCCGAGATCTCGAGCGAACCGATCGACGCGCTACTGCTTCGCGCGGAGGCCGCACGGCCGGATTGGGCCAGCCAGCAGGCCCGGCTCAAGAATGCGCGCTTGCTGAGCGGAGCAGCGGCCTGGGAGCGCGCGCCGAGCATCTCCGCGTTCGGCGATTACGGCGCGAGCGGAAGTTCGCCCAACAACGCACTGCCCACGCGGGCGATTGGCGTCCAACTGCGTATCCCCCTCTTTGACGGGGGACGGCGGGATGCAAGACGCGCGGAATCGAACGCCCGGCTTCGCGAAGAGGAACTGCGCGCGCGCGATCTTCAGCGGCAGATGGAACTGGAGTTGCGAACCGCGGTTGACACGCTTGGCTCCACGCGAGAGTTCGTTCGTGTGGCGGAGGAATCGCTCAAACAAGCCGAACTCGAACTCGAACAGGCGCGCCGGCGTTACCGTGCGGGTGTGGCCAGCAGCCTTGAAATCACGCGGGCACAGACGAGTGTGGAAGCGGCGCGCAGCACCAGTATCGATTCGCTCTTTCGCTTCAACGTGGCTCGCATCGAGTTCACACAAGCCATGGGAGACGTCACATCCGCGATCCCCTAACGCGATAGCTGTTCAGAAATGAGCGAAGGAAACATGACTATGAATCGAAAACTCATCCCTATCCTCCTGATCGTTCTCATCGCCATCGCGGTAGCTGTCTGGTGGTATGGCTTCCGAACTCGGGAACGAACGGACGGCCTCAAGATCTCCGGGAACATTGAGTTGACGGAAGTAAATATCGGATTCAAGACGCCGGGGCAACTGATTGAGCTGGACGTCAAAGAAGGCGATGTCGTGAAGGCCGGGCAGATCATCGGCCGCCTCGACACCGCCCAGCTCGAAAGCCAGAAGCGGATGGCGGAAGCAGCGCTGGCGGCAGCCGAATCCCGGCTGAAGCAATTGGGAAGCGCGATCGAGTTTCAGGACCAGAGCCTGAAGGGGACGACGATGCAGCGGCGCGCGGAACTCGCCGCGGCGGAGTCTCAGCTTAGTGAACTTCTTGCCGGATCGCGCGCACAGGAGAAGGAGCAGGCCAGGGCATTCGCCGCGCAGGCGGAAGCGGAAGCCGCGCGGGCGGAGGCGGATTGGAAACGGGCGCAAACTCTGTTTGCCACGGAAGACATCACGGCCGCGGACCGGGATCGCGCCAGGGCGGCTTACGACTCGACACAAGCCGCTGTGCGCCAGGCCCGTGAACGGCTGGCACTCGTCGTAGAGGGTCCTCGCACGGAGGTGATCGAAACCGCGAAGGCCCAGGTGGCGCGGGCCAAGGCCGCCCTCCATGCCACGGAAGCCGGGCGCTTCGATTCCGCTCGCCTGCAACAGGAACGCACCGCACGCATGGCCGACATTGAGCAGGCCAAGGCGAGCCTCGCCGTGATTGAAAACCAGCTCAAAGACGCCACCGCCGTCTCACCCGTGGATGGGGTTGTGCTGGTGAAGTCAGCCGAAGCGGGAGAAGTACTCGCGGCCGGAACAACCATCGCTACGGTTGCGGATCTCGCGCATCCGTGGCTGCGCGGATACGTGGGGCAGCAGTATCAAGGCAGGGTACAAATTGGTTCGCGGGTGGAAGTCGTTACGGATTCCTTCCCGGACCGGCGCTTCGAAGGCCGCCTCGCGTTCCTCGCCTCGGAAGCGGAGTTCACACCCAAGCAGATTCAAACCGCCGAAGAGCGGATGAAACTCGTCTATCGCGTAAAGATCGATCTCGAGAATCCGGATGGAGTGTTGAAGGCGAATATGCCCGCCGACGCCTACATCCCCTTGCTCAGTATCGATGCGAAACGCTAGCCACCCGATTGGGCCGCCATGAATACGCAATCGAGCAAATACATGATCGAAGCTCGCGGTCTCACGCGAAGTTTCGGCTCACTGGTCGCCGTGAATGGCCTGGACCTGCGCATCCCGCGCGGGGAGATCTACGGTCTGGTGGGTCCGGACGGAGCGGGCAAGAGCACGGCACTGCGTCTCTTCTGCGGCCTGATCGATCCACACGCGGGCGAAGCGCTCGTGGACGGCATCAACCCCGCTCGCCATGCGCATGCCGTGCGGGACCGCATCGGCTACATGCCTCAGCGCTTCGGCCTCTACACGGATCTTACGGTGGAGGAGAATCTCTTCTTCTACGGGGATCTTTTCGGCGTAGTTGGAAAAGAACGGGAAGACCTGATGGCAGAGTTGCTGCGCATGACGCGAATGGAGCCTTTCCGTAAACGTCTGGCGGGGAACCTCTCCGGAGGGATGAAGCAAAAGCTAGCCCTGATGTCCACGCTCCTGCACCGTCCGGAAGCGCTTTTTCTCGATGAGCCCACGAACGGTGTGGATCCGGTTTCCCGCCGCGATTTCTGGACCATCCTCTACCGGCTGGTTCGCGAGGGCCTCACCGTGCTTCTCAGCACCGCGTATCTCGACGAAGCCGAGCGATGCAACCGGGTGGGCCTGATGTACAAAGGCCGATTGATCCGGGAGGATTCACCTCAGGTGATTCGTGCGCAGATGCAAGCAAACTGCTTTGCCATCACCTGCGACCATCCTCGCGAAGCACGCGCCTTCCTGCTTCAACAGCCTGGCGTTCTGAGCGCCGAATCTTCCGCTGGAGCGCTGCACGTATTCCTGACGGAGAACGGGAATCTGGTGAAGCAACTGGCGGCCGCGCTCAAGAATGCAGGTCAGGCGAACGTCGCAATCGAGCCCGTGCTGCCGTCTCTCGAAGACGTGTTCATCGCGCTGGTGCGTCAGGCGGAGCGCACGGATAAGGACGCTCCGCGAGAGGTGACTTCATGAGTACGGCTTCTGACTCCCATTCCGTGGTCACGCGCAACCTCACGAAGCGATTCGGTAAGTTCGTGGCGGTAGACAATGTGTCGCTGGAGGTCCGGCGCGGCGAGATCTTCGGGTTCCTCGGGCCGAATGGCGCAGGCAAGTCCACCACAATCCGCATCCTCTGCGGGCTGCTCACACCAACGGAAGGAACCGCGACGGTGGCCGGGCATGACGTTGCGCGGGACCCCGAACGGGTAAAGCTCAGTATCGGCTACATGTCGCAGAAGTTTTCGCTATACGACGACCTCACCGTTGAGGAGAATATCGATTTCTTCAGCGGCATTTACGGCGTTCCCGAGGAGCGGCGCGAAGCGCGCAAGACGTACGCGCTGGAGCTTTCGGCGCTGGCGGAGCGGCGCGCCACGCTCACGGGCCTGCTTCCCGGCGGCTACAAGCAGCGGCTCGCCCTGGGCTGCGCGATTCTTCATGAACCTCCCGTCCTTTTCCTGGACGAGCCGACTTCCGGCGTGGACCCGATTGCGCGCCGCGATTTCTGGGACTTGATCTATCAGCTTTCCGAACGCGGCATCACGATCTTCGTCACGACGCACTACATGGATGAGGCCGAGTACTGCCATCGTCTCGCGCTCATGTATCGTGGCGCCATGATCGCGCTGGGAACCCCCGCGGAACTGAAGCGGGACCTTGGCGGATTCGCACTCCTGCAACTCGAAGTGGACGACCTGGCCGGCACGATAAACGCGCTCGAGCGGGAAGTGGGAATTGAAGACGTTGCTGTATTCGGCAGCGGGCTGCACATACGGGTGAAAGGGGATCTCGACGCTCGCCCGGCCATTCGTCGCCGCCTGAGGGAAGCCGGGATCGAAGTGCGGCTGCTCGAACCGATTGAAGCCTCCATGGAGGATGTGTTCGTGGGCCTTATTGAAGCCGAGGAACGAAAGCGATGATCAACCTACGTCGGACTCGGGCTATGGCGCGGAACGAGTTCCTGCACATCTTTCGCGATCCGCGCAGTCTGATGATGGCGCTTGCAATTCCGTTGATCATGCTGCTGCTCTTTGGGTACGCCCTGTCTCTGGATGTGGATCGCGTACCCACGATGGTCTACGACGCGAGCCGGTCCCCCGAGAGCAGAGACCTGATCGCATCTCTGCGCGGCTCCCGGTTCTTTGATGTCGTAGACGTCGTATCGAGCTATTCGCCAATTGAGCGCGCCGTGGATCGCGGGACCGTCATGATGGCCGTGGTGATCCCTGCCGATTTCTCGCGAAAGATCCTGCGCGGCGAAGCGGCGGACGTGCAGGTATTGGTGGACGGCAGCGATTCGAACACGGCGAGCCTTGCGATCGGGTACGCACAAGGCGCAATCACCGGCTATGGCGCGCGGATGCAGGCCAGCTATGCCGATGCGCACGGGGCAGGCCCTCTGCATCCGCCCGTAGCGCTCGAATCCCGAGTCTGGTACAACAGCGATCTGAAATCGAGAAACTTCATTGTGCCGGGATTGATTGCGGTGATTCTGCAAGTGATCGCGGCGCTGCTCACCTCACTGACCATCGCGCGCGAGTGGGAACTGGGCAATATGGAATTGCTGCTTTCAACGCCCTTGCGGCCGACGGAACTCGTGCTCGGCAAGATGGCGGCGTTCTTCGTGATTGGCGCCACGGACGCGGTGATCGCGGTGCTGCTGAGCCGGATCGCGTTCGGCGTCCCTCTGCGGGGCAGCCTGGTGCTGCTTGCCGTTGGCGTGTGTATCTTTCTTTTCGGATCGCTTTGCTGGGGACTTCTCGTCTCGGCTCTGGCACGGACGCAGATGCTGGCTTACCAGATGGGAATGCTGACTTCCTTTCTGCCGTCGTTCTTGCTATCGGGTTTTATCTACCCCATCGAGAACATGCCCTCCGCAATCTCCGTTGTCAGCTACATTGTGCCGTCCCGCTATTTCATCGCGATACTCAAGGGGATCTTCCTGAAGGGCATCGGGCTCGAGATCCTGTGGCCGCAGTTGCTGTTGCTCTTTGTATACGCGGGCGTTGTGTTCGCGGTCACATCGAAAAGGCTTGCTCAGAAACTGGTGTCATGATGATGAATCTGAACTGGAGACGAATCCGGGAGATCGTGAGGAAGGAGTTTCGCCAGGTTCTCCGCGACCCTCGCATGCGCACGGTATTGATCCTGCCGCCGATCGTGCAATCCATCATCTTTGGTTACGCCGTGAACATGGATGTGGAGCACGCGCGGATCGCGTGGCTCGATTCAGACCGATCCGTCCAGAGCCGGGACTTGCGAACCAGTTTCTCCGGTTCGACGACATTTGAGATCACGCGAACGCCAGACACGGACACCGAGGCCGGAGAACTCCTTGACCGAGACGAGGTGATGGCGGTAGTGCAGGTCCTGCCGGGGTTCGGCCGCGATATTCTGCGCGGAGAAACGGCAAGTGTGCAATTGCTGCTGGACGGAGCAAACTCAAACACTGCCTCCATGGTGCGGGAATACGCGCGCCGGGCAGTTGCAATGTATTCCGATCGGTTGCGGGAGCAGCAACGAAACCAGAACGCCCTGGCCCGCACCCAGGGCAGAGGCGCTCCCATCCCGATGCAGTTGCCTTCAATCGACGTTCGAACGCGCGTCTGGTTCAATGAGAACCTGGTGAGCCGCAACTATTTCGTACCCGGCGTTGTCGTGAATATCATCGCGCTGGTCACGCTGATGCTCACGGCCCTCGCGATTGTCCGGGAGAAAGAGATCGGCACGATGGAGCAGCTCATCGTCACACCGATTCAGCCTCTCGAATTGATGCTGGGGAAGACGATCCCATTTGCGCTGGCGGGGTTGATCCAAATGGTGGCGCTCACGGTTCTGGCGCGCACGCTGTTTCACGTTCCGTTTCGCGGCAGCGAGTGGGCGCTTCTCGTGTCCACTATCCTCTTTCTGCTCACCACGCTGGGCATTGGCCTCTACATTTCCACGGTATCTCGCACGCAGCAGCAGGCGATGATGGCAAGCTTCTTTTTCTTCTTTCCCGCCCTGCTGCTGAGTGGATTCGCCTTCCCCATTGCGAGCATGCCGGAACCGGTGCAGTGGGTCACCTACTTGAACCCGGTGCGCTACTTTATGGAGATTGTGCGCGGCATTTTCCTGAAGGGTCTTAGTTTTGGCGGCCTTTGGCCGCAGATGCTGTCCATGGCTGCGCTCGGCGTTTCCGTCATCTTTATCAGCACGCGGCGCTTCCACAAGCGGCTGGATTGATTCCGGGAGTTGTTAGCGGTTGCCGGAGCGCACAAGATACTCCGCAAAGCCCCGCGTACTCCGTGTTTCCGCTATCCGGCCTTCAGCGGTCGGAGGAAGAAACACGCGGCCCCCGACTCCACCGTGCCTTGACAGGAAGGCAATGGCCGCGGAGGGCTCCATCAGGCTGGCTGTGGTGGCCAGGGCATCGGTCTGCGTGGCACTGGGGGCAACTACCGAAACGGCCGTCTGGCGCGTGAGGCCAAGGCCGGTACGGGGGTCGATGATATGGGAATAGGTTACGCCGTCGATTGTGAAGTGCTGCCGGTGCGCGCCGGATGTGGAGACTGCCCGCGAACGAAGCGATAGCAGGACTTTCGCTCCAGGGAATTCCTCCCCTGGGTCCAGTTCCACAGCCCACCCCCGCGCATTTGGCGGTGCCGAGCCGGCCGCGATATCTCCGCCCGAGGCTACCATCGAAGCGGGAACTCCCGCCTTCGCGAGTACGGTCCTCATGGCATCCGCGGCAAAGCCCTTGGCGATTCCGCCAAGGTCCAACTGCATTCCATCTCGTGCGAGCCGGATGCACCGCGTCTTGCGGTCCAGGACGATGTGCCGGTACCCCACCCTGCTGCGGGCTTCCCGGAGAACGTCGGGCGCCGGAAGGCTGCCGGAATTCCGGCATTCGCGCCACAAGCGGCTCAGCGGGCCGATACTGATATCGAAGAGACCGTCCGTCTCTTCCGCCAAACGCTGCGCCGCTTCCACCACGCGAAAGAGGTCTTCGCTTACTGGAAATGGCTTTGCGAAGCCCTCTCGCATCAGGTCCGAAAGTTCACTTTGCGGCTTGTAGTCCGAGAGCTTCGCATCGAGTTCATTGGCACGAGCAAACGCGCTGTGGATCGCCCGGTAGCCAGCCTCTTCATCGCGCGCCCACGCCACCACCCGGAACATCGTACCCATGCAGGGTTGCGCATGGGCCAGCTTCAGAGGGGCATTCGCCCCGCGCAGTAGCAGAGGAGCTAGCGGGGCCGCAAGCAAGGCACGCCTGCTAATCATGCTCGACGCCGTTGTTCCAGTACGCGAACATTTCCTTCGCGGTGGGAACCTTCAGCGGACGCACCAGACGGAATCCCAGCCATTGCGCATCGGTTTCATACCAGATGCTCTTGGGCAATTGGGGATCCTGGAACTTCCACTCCGGGTCACTCCCCACACGCGCGCCGCAGCGCAAGCCCGCCGCGTCGTCCGCCCAGCCGCCGCCTCGCACCGCCAGCGGATAGGGCTCGGTGGGTTTGTTCCAAGGGTTCACCGCCAGAGCTCCCCCCGCGGCGTAGAAGCTATCGTCAAGCTGGTCGAGAGTCCACTCCTTGACGTTGCCGTGCATGTCGTGGAGGCCCCACGGATTGGGCTTCTTCGTACCCACCTTCTGGTATTTCTCGCCGCTGTTGCCGGCGAACCAGGCATACTCTCCAAGCTGGGCCGGGTCGTCACCGAAGGAGTAAGCGGTGGTTGTTCCGGCGCGGCAGGCATACTCCCATTCGGCCTCGGTGGGCAAGCGATAGAAGTGCCCGGTCTTCACGCTGAGCCACTGCGCGAATTTGTTGGCGGCGTGCTGCGTCATGCTGATGGCGGGGAAGCCGTCAATGCCCATCCCGAAACTCATCTCGACGTACGGCGGAGTGGGGCGGCTGACCGCATCCACCATCGCATTCGGGTTCTGCTTCTCGTTTGCCTGCTGCGTGAACATGAACAGCCGGTACGCATCCCAGGTGGTTTCCACCTTCGCCATCCAGAACGGATCCACCTTTACAGAGTGCACGGGAGACTCGTCCTCGGCATGCCCGGCTTCGGTCTCGGGAGTGCCCATTGAAAAGGTACCGCCGCGAATGGGAACAAAGTCGAGGGTAACGTCCGTGGCTGGAATCGTCTCCGTGTAAGGCTTCATCTGCGCTTCCGCCGTCACCCTGCTGCGCGCCAGGATGCGAGGACGGACGGCGGTGACCAATGCCATGTCGTCCTTGTACTTCGCCGGGGCCTTGCGTCCTCCCACCACGTAACCTGCCGGCCACTTGGCGCCCTCAAGAATCCATTGCCGGATGACTTCTTTCTGCGCATCCGGGAGCGGGGCCGCTGGCGGCATCATCCTCGGATCGCCCTTCGGCAGCATCAAAGAGAGGTACAGCGCACTCTTCGCCGGATCGCCCGGCGTGACGGACACTCCCAGCGACGACTTGATCTTCATGCTATCCGCCGTATGAAGCCGGACTCCGCCGAGGGCGGCGCGTTCCCCATGGCAGCTAACACAGGACGTCTGCAAGATCGGGGCCACCGATTTCTCAAAATCCACCGCCGCGCCAGCGGGAAGCGTACTCCCTGCCAGCGACACAAAGAGGAGCAAGCCAGGATAATGTTTCATAGTGTCCATCATGACAAACGACGCCCGCCCTTGGGGAGATCGTTTCACCTATCGCGCGGGCAGCATGTTTCGGATGGCCGCGATCCGCCAGCCATCGTCTGTGCGCACGGCGAGGAATGTGCTCCACATGCGGCGGGCCGCCCGGCCGTCCGACGCCGCAATCTCATAGCGGGCATCGGCCAGCGCCAGATTGGGATCGACAAATCGCACTGTCTCAACCGTGATCGTCCGCTCTCCGGGATTGCCGCGAGAGCTTGCCAGCATGCCCTTAACGAGGTTCTCGCGGCCGCGCCGCCACTCCCCGCTCGAAACCAGTTGGTCCGCGTCAGCGGTGAAGAGTTTCTCAATCGACGCCGCATCCGCGCCTTCCCGGGCCGCGGCATACGCGGCCACGAGGTTGCGCACAGCCGTGGCATCCGCGGTTTCCGCCCGCGCTATCGGCACCAGTCCCAAAGCAAGCAGCACCAGAAGGAATTGGATCGTTCGCATCGTCGCCTCGATGACGCACAGCTTATCGCATCCTCGGGTTGGCAACAGGCGGAAGGCGCGGGGGAGGTTCTCGCGCGAGGGATGCACGCTGCACGCTCCCCCAAAAACAGAAACGCGCGGACACCCTCGAAAAGGTGTCCGCGCTCTAAGACTGAAATTCGGACTAGTCTACTTCACCAGATCCACGGCGCTGAAGAAGTATGCCAGTTCAATCGCGGCGTTCTCCGCGGAGTCACTGCCGTGGATGCAGTTCCGCTCAATACTCGCGGCAAAGCGTTTGCGGATGGTGCCTTCCGCGGCGTTGGCCGGGTTCGTTGCGCCCATCACTTCCCGCAAGCGGGCGACGGCATCCTCGCGTTCGAGCGCGAGCGTAACCACAGGACCTTCCGTAATGAATCGGATGAGATCCGGGAAGAAGGGGCGCTCCCGGTGAACGCCGTAGAAACCTTCGGCCTCCGCGACGCTCAATTGGCGCATCCGGATGCCGACAATGCGGAATCCATCCTGTTCAAGGGCGGCGAGAATCTCGCCGATCTGGCCGGACGCGACGGCGTCGGGCTTGATCATGCTATAGGTACGTTGGACGTTGCTCATAATACGGCCTGCAGGGTCTCTCCAATGACGGCGGGCGAATCGCAGACGTGAATGCCGGCATCGCGCATCGCCTGAATCTTGTCCTCAGCCTTGCCGGATCCGCCGGAAATGATGGCGCCGGCATGGCCCATGCGGCGACCCGGAGGCGCCGTCTGGCCCGCGATAAAGCCCACTACCGGCTTCTTCACATTGGCCTTGATGTAGGCGGCGGCACGCTCTTCGGCATCGCCGCCAATTTCGCCAATCATAATGATGGCATCGGTATCCGGATCCTCGTTGAACAGCCGGACCGCATCGGTGTGGTTTGTGCCAATGATCGGATCTCCGCCGATCCCGATGCAGGTGCTCTGGCCGATGCCAAGCCGCGTAAGCTGGTGCACGGCTTCGTACGTGAGCGTGCCGGAGCGGGAGACGACGCCCACCCTGCCGGGTAGGTGAATCGCCGCGGGCATGATGCCGATCTTCGCCTCACCCGGCGTGATGATGCCGGGGCAATTGGGGCCGATCAGCCGCGAGGAGCGGCCCTTCATGAACGCCCACACCTTCACCATATCGCTGGCAGGAATCCCTTCGGTAATGCACACGACGAGGGGGATCTCCGCCGCGACGGCTTCCATGATCGCGTCGGCCGCGAATGGGGGCGGCACAAAGATTAGGGCGACGTTCGCCTTTTCCTTCTCCACCGCTTCCGCGACTGTGTTGAATACGGGCCGGTCCAGATGGGTGGTGCCCCCCTTGCCGGGAGTGACCCCGCCCACAACCGTGGTGCCGTAGGCGATCGACTGCGAAGCGTGGAAGCTGCCTTCCTTGCCCGTAAAGCCCTGCACAAGGACGCGCGAATTTTTGTTTACCAGAATGCTCATCGTTGCTGTTCTCCGCGTTGCTGTTGCCGTTTGCGAAACGCGCTATGCCGCCTTGAGGGCGAGGGCAACCACCTTTTCCGCGGCGTCCTTCATGCCATCGGCGGTCACCAGATTCAGGCCGCTTTCGGCCAGCATTTGCCGCCCCAGTTCGACGTTGGTGCCTTCCATGCGCACCACCACCGGAATCTGGATATTCAAATCGCGAGCCGCGGCGATCACTCCGGAAGCCAGCGTGTCGCAGCGCAGAATGCCGCCGAAGATATTGATCAGCACGGCCTTCACGTTCTTATCCGAAAGCAGGATTCGGAATGCGTTCTTGATCTGCTCGGCATTCGCCCCGCCGCCGACGTCCAGGAAGTTGGCCGGCGAACCGCCCGCGTACTGGATAATGTCCATCGTGGCCATCGCGAGACCGGCGCCGTTCACCATGCAGCCGACGTTGCCGTCGAGCTTCACGTAGTTCAGGCCGAACTTCGAGGCCTCCACTTCGAGAGGATCCTCCTCGTTCAGGTCTCGCAACTCGATCAAATCCTTGTGACGGAAGAAGGCATTGTCATCGATGCCGATCTTCGCGTCGAGGGCAAACACCGCGCCGTCGCTGGTGAGAATGAACGGGTTGATCTCGGCGAGGTTGGCGTCGATCTCCTCATAGGCGCGGGCCAATGCCAGAATCGCCTTCGCGGCCGCATTCACGCTCGCGGCGGGGATGCCTATTCCGAAGGCAAGATTGCGCGCCTGGTATGGGCTCATCCCCAGACCCGGCTCAATCACCTCGCGCAGGATCTTCTCCGGCGTCGCGGCGGCGACTTCTTCAATCTCCATGCCGCCCTCGGAGGAAGCCATGAAGACGTTCTTGCCGCTGCCGCGGTCGAGAACGATCCCGAGATAGTATTCCTTCTGAATCGGGAGCGTTTCCTCAACCAGAACCCGGTGAACGTAGCGGCCCTCCGGACCCGTCTGGTGGGTCACCAGCGTCATTCCGAGGATGCTTCTCGCCACGGTCTCCGTCTCGGCGGCGTCGCTGGCAAGCTTCACACCGCCGCCCTTGCCGCGGCCCCCAGCGTGGATCTGGGCCTTGATCACAACCCGCCCGCCCAGTTCCTTCTGCGCGGCCACCGCTTCTTCCACGGTGAAGGCGACCTTGCTTTGTGGCACAGGTACGCCATACTTGGCCAAGATCGCCTTGGCCTGATACTCGTGAATTTTCATGGGATTCTTGCCTGCTTGCCCGTGCTGCCTATCGCATTGCGAGATTTTGCCGCCGAGCCGATTTCTTGAGTTACGCTAAACTCAAACTTTCAGTCTAGCATGCCCCTTCTCGCCTTCCTTCACAAAGCCGCCTCGGGAGAAACGCTCTCAAGAGAGGAGGCGTTTGCCGCGATGGAGTCTATCCTCTCGGGCGAAGCCTCGCCCCCGCTGATCGCGGCCTTCCTGGTGGCATTGCATACCAGGGGTGAGAATGCGACGGAGTTGGCCGGATTTGCGGCATCGCTGCGCCAGCATGCGATTCCCGTTCCCCTGGCAACGGCGGATCGCCCGTTGCTGGATACTTGCGGCACGGGCGGAGACGGCGCGCAGACGTTCAACATTTCGACGGTGGCCGCATTCGTAGCCGCGGGCGCCGGCGTTCACGTCGCCAAGCACGGCAATCGTTCGGTATCCAGCCGGTGCGGCAGCGCCGACGTACTGGAGCAGTTGGGGATCCCGTTGCTCCATTCGCCGGAAGTGGCTGCGCGGGCGATCGAGCAGGTCGGAATCGCGTTTCTTTTCGCGCCTTCGTTTCACCCCGCTGTTCGGCATGCGATGCCCGTGCGAAAAGAGTTGCGGATGCGCACGGTGTTCAATCTTCTGGGACCGCTGGTGAATCCGGCGAATGCATCCTGCCAGCTAGTGGGTGCGCCGGGAGTGAAGGAAGCGCGCATGATGGCAACCGCACTCTCGGAAATGGGTGCGGGCAGAAGTTACATTGTGCATGGAAGCGACGGTCTCGATGAGATCACAACGACCGGGCCAACGCTGGTTCTGGAGGCGGAGAAGGGTGCGATTCGGGAGTGGCAGTTCCACCCGGACATGCTCGGAATTCCCCTTGCGCAACCTTCGGATTTGCGGGGAGGCGACGCGGAAGAGAATGCCGCGATTACGATGGAGGTTTTGTCGCGCGCTTCGGGACCCAAGCGCGACATCGTGCTCGTGAACTCAGCGTTCGCAATTTCCGCGGCCCATCCGGATCTGCCGCTTTCCGCCACGTTTGCAATGGCGGTGGAATCCGTGGATAGCGGCAAGGCCCTCGGCAAGCTGAACGCCTTGCGCGAATTTATGCAGGCCGCGGAGAACTGAACCGCCGCGGCCTGCCGCTAACTCGCCACCACTAGGGAACGATGACCCTGGGGAAGCGCGTGATGCTATACGAGGTGAGCGTCAACTGCGCGGCGGAGTTCGCGTTAAGCTTCCCCCGTATCTCCACCGGAAAAGTTCCGCCCGGCAGCGGCAGGGTTCCGGTTCCCGCCTGGAGCACCGAGACCTGGCCCACGCTGGTGGTGGAGTATTGCCGGGTAGCGCTGCCGATGACGATGGTCGCCCGGTTTGAAGCCGTAACGTCGCCGGCAACAAACGTGCGCGCGAGGATCGGCGTCCCATTCCAATCGAGTTGCACCTGATAGCTGTCCGTAGCCGTGCCGGTCAGGGCGAAATCGAACTGAATCTCCAGCCTGTCGCCCGCCTGCAGCATGCTGCTTCCCACCAGGCAGGAGCCGAGCGTCGTCAGTGTAAGCGCATTCGTTGATGAACCTGGCAGGGAGCACACCACTTGCGGCAGCGAGCCGGAGCTTCCGGCTGGCGCGGTGCTGCCCTGAAACGTGCGGTAGTAAGCCAGCAGCACATCGTCCGGCTGCGGCATTGCCCCCAGCGTGAAAGTGATCACGGCACCGGAAAGCGTGTAGTCCAGTTCCCGCTTCTGGAGCACGCCGTTGCGGTAGAGTTGCAGGCTCTCTGGAGGGCCCGGAATCGCGGAGAGCGTGAAGATCTGATTCACCCCGCTCACGACGCCAGCCGGAACCTCTCCGTCCACTTGGTAGTTCGCGGAATCGCCGCTCCCGCAGGGAGTGGCCGTGCCATCGACACGGACACAGTCTGTTGGCGAGCCGGAAATCGCTTCGAGAGCGCCGTCCGGGTTCACATAGACCGTGCGCGAGGGAGAGTAGTTCGGCCCCTTCACCGGGCGATCCGCCAGATCGGCGGGAAGGCCTTCCACGTCTTCCTGCGGCAATGGCAGATCAATTCCAGTGCCGGGCACGCCGCTCTGGCCCGGCTCGGGCGGCGACACCAGACGAACGCTTGCAACGGTCAACGGAACCGAAGAAACGGGTACGTCCCAGAACTCGGCGAACTGCACCCTCCCGTTGCGGAAGTAGCGCACCCGGTAATAGGCCGTCTCCCCGGTGTTCTTCGTCGCCACCAGATTCACGTCGAGTATGCCGTCGATCACGCGGATGAGATTCGAATAGGGCGCAATCGGGGCCTTGGGCGTGACGAAACTCTGCCATTCGATCTGGACATAGCCGTTGAATTTCTGGCCGTTCGCCAGGTAGATGGTGTCGGAAATGCGCGTCGTGGAAGGCTGCCCGCTAAGAGCAAGCCCGATCGCGAAGATAAGGGAAAGGAGCTGGAGCGGACGCCAGCCAAACTGCAATCGCATTGTGCAATCTCCTCGGAAAAGGCAAGTGCCCGGCCAACCATCGGTTGCCGGGCACCGCTTTCTGTCGAATTTCACATTGACTATACCGGCGCGGACCCCTAAAACGAATGCGAACTCCGCAGCGCTCCTCGTAAGCAATGGCAAACACAGGAGATGGCTCGAACGGGCGTCCGGTGAACGGCTTCGCCGCCGTGGGAGGATTTCGCGAAAATGGCTCTACAGCGCCGGCTGAAATTGGAGCAGATCGAGGCTGAATGTGACGCTCATCGCGGTCGGTACTCTCTCTTGCGACGGGCGGTAGATTGAAAGCAGCAGGTCGCGCACTTGATCGGCGTCCAGATCCGCCGTTGTGCTGGCCCGCGACTGGCCCGCGAGCGTGAAATACGGCGCAAAGTCCGCTACCGTTCGCGGCACCCGATCGCGCCCGACGCCGCGCAGTTCCAGAAGGTCATCCGGCGCGGGAACCGCCACCAGCAGCCGGCCCTCTCGCGCGAGGACGCGGCGAAACTCGGCGGGGTTCATCCGGGCGGTAATGGTGATCACACGGGAAAAGGTTCCGTCCGGAAACGGCAGGAAACGGTCCGCGTTGGCTACAATCCATGCCACGCTGGAGTAGCGGCGCGCCGCGGCGTCGATCGCCGCCGTGCTGATATCCACTCCGTACGCGGAGCAGCCGCTCTCCGCGGTCAGATTGCCGAGATAAAAACCGTCGCCGCATCCGGCATCGAGAACGGCGTCGGCGGAGGAAAGCTGCGTGCGCTCCGCGATTGCCCGCAGCAAGGGCGCTGTCACGCCCGCATCGTGCAACCGCCTTCGCGCGGCCACCGCTTCCTTCGAATCGCCCGGCTGGCGGCTTCTCCGGTCCTGCGGTTGCAGCAGATTCACGTATCCGCTTCGAGCCACGTCAAAAGAATGGCCGCGGGCGCAAACCAGCCGCCTCTCCTCTCGAACAAGAGGCTCGCGGCAATCGCGCACCGTACAAAGGAGCATGCCGAGCAGTGTAGCCAACCCTCGGGCATTCCGTCGAGGGAACCCCCACACGCATGCGGCCCTTGAAGGAACGCTACCATGGAAAGGGTCAGTCCATCTGCATGAAAGAATTCGTTGATCAACTGGTCGAGTGGGGTCCGCTCGGCGTTTTTCTGCTCTCTCTGATCGATTCGGCGGGCATCCCCCTGCCCAGCTTTGTCGATGCCTATCTCATTACGGTGGTGATGCGAAATCCGCCTTCCGCTATTCCCACGATGCTGGCGGCAATCGCCGGTTCGCTTATCGGGAACGTCATTCTCTACCGTCTGGCCAGAACCGGCGGCCAGCTTTATCTGGACAAGCTAACGAAAACCGGGCGCGGACAGAAATTTCGGCAGTGGTTTGACCGTTACGGGCTGGTGACCATCTTCGTTCCCGCGGTTTCCGTGGTGCCCATGCCTCTCAAGTTCTTCGCAGTGAGCGCGGCCGTATTCAAAGTGCCGCTGCTGCGCGTGCTCTCGGTGATCGCTCTCGCCCGTATCCTCCGCTACGGATTCGTGGCGTGGCTCGCGGCTTCCTACGGTTCCCAGACGATCCAATTCATCAACCAGCACAAGCTCGGGTTCGGGCTGGGCGCACTCGCGCTCGGCGCGGTCTTCTATCTGGCATCCAGGTTCCTCCTGAAATCCGCCTCCGGCGCGCCCCCGGAGGAACTCAAGGCGTAACGAGGCCAACCCGGCCCGTCCCGCATGATAATGGGAGGGACGGGAATCCGCGTCTTGGTGCGGTCCCGCATTGCCAGAAGACCGGAGGCCCTGTATGACCCTGCCCGATTCCCGCCGCTCCTTCATGCTCCGCTTCACGGGAAGCGCGGCCGCCATCCCGTTGCTGCATGGTTGCAATCGCGGTCCGGCCGTGGCCGCCCCCAATCCTCGCGACGCGCGCATTGAAGAAGTACGCTTCGACTTCGAGGATCACCGCTACCGTTTCCCCCATGTCTTTGGCGGATTCACGACGGACCGGGCCACGCTTCTGAACGTCCATTGCCGGGTATCCGACCGCCAGGGCCGAAGCGCGGAGGGTTTCGGCTCCATGACGATGGGTAACGTCTGGAGCTGGAAGACCCAGCGCTACAGCTACGAGGAGACTTTGGCTGTGATGAAAACCCTCGCCGCCAGGGCGCAGGCTCTGATGGCGGATTGCCGTGAGTTTGGCCACCCCATCGAACTCAATGCGCTGCTCGAACCGGCGTGGATGAGGGCCGCGGCCGAACTTACCAAAGAGCGGAAGCTGGAAGAAGCCATTCCCGCGTTGTGTACGCTAGTGACCACGAGCCCCTTCGACGCCGCGCTCCATGACGCCTATGGCAAGCTGCATGGCCGAAGCGTGTGGGCCTGCTATGGAAAAGAGTTCCTGAATGCCGACCTCTCCGCGTACCTCGGGCCGGAGTTCGCCGGCAAATACCCGGACGAGTATGTCGATCCCACTCCCAAGGAGTGGATGCCGATCTTCCACAACGTCGGCCTGGGCGACCCCGTCCTGCCCGCGGAGCGCACGAAGCCGCTCAACGACGGCCTCCCCGAATTGCTCGGCGATTGGATTCGCGCCGATGGCATCACGCATATCAAGGTAAAGCTTCGCGGCGGAGACGAGGTATGGGATCTCCAACGGATCCTGAACGTCGACAAGATCGCCTCCGAGGCAAAGAAGGCCGAGTCCAGCCCGCAATTGAACTATTCGCTCGACTTCAACGAACAGGCCGGGTCTTCCGAATATCTGCTCGCCTTTCTGAAGCACCTGAAGGAGCGCAGCCCCGTCGCTTTCGGGCGGGTGCAGTACATCGAGCAGCCCACCAGCCGCAACATGGTGCGCGACGCGGCCAGCGACATGCATGCGGCGGCCAAGCTCCGGCCGGTGGTGATCGACGAAGCGCTCACCGACGTCGCCAGCCTTCGGATGGCCCGCGAGCTTGGGTATACGGGCTGTGCGCTGAAGGCGTGCAAGGGCCAGTCGCACACGGTGATCATCGCGTCCATGGCCCGCGCGGGTAAAATGTTCCTTTCCGTGCAGGACCTCACCTGCCCGGGCGCCTCCTTCATCCACTCCGCCGCCATTGCCGCGCACGTGCCGACGGTGTCCGCGATCGAAGCGAACGGACGCCAGTACGTCCCCTCCGCCAACGAGGGCTGGAAAGATCGCTTCCCCGGTCTCTTCAAGGTCGTGAACGGACAAATCCGCACGGGGGAGATCTCCGGGCCGGGCCTGGGCGCGGTCGCATAGCGTCCGTTCCCGCTCTCCAGAGGCCGGATATCGTCCGCGCGTCCGCCTCCTTTTCCACGCTCTGGCCTAAACCTTTCTCAATCGAAATCCGATGAGAGGACTAGCGAGGGCGAGGAAGAGATTCATGGCGTCAGATGTGCTTATCGTGGACGATTCAGCGGCGATTCGGAAGATTCTCGCTCGCGTCTTGCAACAGACCGAATTGATCACAGGCAAGATTTTCGAAGCCGGGGACGGAGTGCAGGCTCTGGAAGTTCTTCGCGAACACCCCGTGTCGCTCGTTCTTTCTGATATCAACATGCCCAACATGGATGGTCTCGACTTTCTCAAGGAGTTTCGGTCCAACGCTGCATGGAACGGGATTCCCGTGGTGATGATTACCACCGAGGGGAGCCAGGCCAAGGTGATGGAGGCTGTCGAAGCCGGTGCGTCCGGATACGTTCGAAAGCCTTTTACGGCGGACCAGATCAAAGAGAAGCTGCTCACCTTAATGACCTAGCCGCGAGATTCGGCGGAAGTGTCCCGATGGGTCCTTACCTTGGTGCGGGCGGGCAGTCACGCAACCCTGCTCGCGGCCGCAAGTCAAGAAATGAGGGGAACTGGAACTAATGGAGACGTTTACTCACGACGACGTAGTGGAATTGGTCCGCGATACCACCCGCACGCTCTTCGACACCATGCTCAGCGGAGAATTGGTGGCGCTGCCCGGTTATAAAAGCAGCAAGGTCGAAGAATACGAAGAGAGCGTCTTCTGCCTGATCGGGTTCACCGGCAACTACGTCGGCAGCGGGAGCCTGCACTGTTCCGGCGCTTGCGCGTGCCGCCTGGCATCTTCCCTGCTGATGACGGAGTTCACGAAAGTCGACGAGGAAGTGCTCGACGCGATCGCCGAAATCACGAACATGATCGTCGGGAACTTCAAGAACGCCCTCGAAGAGAAGGTGGGCGTCATCGGAATCAGCACCCCCACGGTGATCTTCGGCCACCAGTATGCCGCCCGCAACTTCGGCGCGTCAGAATGGACGGCCGTGCCGTTTACCGTTGACGGAGACGCGTTCGACGTAAGAATCCGGCTGGAGAAGAACAAGGAAATCCAGCGGCTTCTGGAACGCTACACCCTCGAAAAGACCAGCCAGGCCCAACTCTGACACTGCGCCCGCATTCGTGTGCGTCCCCGCCCGTGCAAAGGCGTTGCGCCCGTGCGCGGGCATAGCCCAGGGAAACCCCTTCTCCCGAGCCACCGCGAGTGCCACGCCCTTGCACGGCCGCCAGGCGATGCCGGTCGCACTTCCGGCAATTCCGATACTTTAGTAGCCCAATCTGATCGGTTCCCCTAGCGGCGCGGAGCCTGCCAAAGCAGCGCAACGCGCACCAGTGGGGCTTGGCTGCGGCGGGCAAGCACGGCCTTCACTCAGGAAGTCTTGGGGGAGCGGATCCGAAAGAACCTGTGCCCCTTGCCCCGCGGCGAGCGGGAGGAGGCAACGGGAGCGAGAGCTTCCCCATTACCTCCCTCGCTGATTCCAGCAGGCCCACCCGCAGTGCAGTCGGCTCACGAAAACCCCGGAAGAGCCGCGCGGTTTAGGGCAATGTGGTCGGGTGAAGGATGGCCCAGTTATTCACCAGCGTCAGCAGCGCCGTGGGAAACACGCCCAGGAATACCGTGCAGGCGCCGCACACACCAAGCACCGTCTTCACCCCAAGATCCAGTGGAGGCATATTCTGGGAGGCTTCGCTGGCATCGTACATGTACATGAGCACAACGATTCGCAGGTAGTAGTAGGCCGCGAGCGCGCTATTTACCAGGCCGAGCGCCGTAAGCCAGTAAAACTGAGAATCGATGGCCGCCTTGAAAACGTAAAACTTGCCGAAAAAGCCCCCCGTCAGCGGGATGCCGATTAGCGAGAACAAAAAGAAGGCCAGCATCGCCGCCGTGAATGGCTGGTGGTTGGCCAACCCGGCGAAGTCCTTGATCTCGACCGTGGTTTCCCCTTTTCGCGCAAAGTGGGAGACCACCGCGAACGCCCCGACGTTCATAAAGGCATAGGCGGCCAGATAGAACATCGCCGCGGCGGTGCCGATCTCCGAATGCGTGGCAACCGCGATCAACACATAGCCTGCGTGGGCGATGCTGCTATAAGCCAGCATGCGCTTGATATTCTCCTGCACCAGCGCCGCAAAGTTCCCGATGAACATGGTCACGAGTGCCGTGACCCAGATCAGCGGCTCCCACTGCCGGCTGAAGGGCATGAACGTGGTAAGGAACACGCGCAACAGAACCGCGAAAGCCGCCGCCTTGGGGGCCGCCGATAGAAACGCCGCAACCGGCGTCGGCGCTCCCTGATAGACATCGGGCGTCCAGACGTGGAACGGGGCCGCGCTCACTTTGAAAGCGAAGCCCACGAACATGAGTGCCGCCGCAAGGAAAATCAAGCGGTCCGGCGTGGTGAGTTCCCCGCTCATCAGAACCTGCCGGATGTCAAACAGGTTGGTGGAACCGGTTGCGCCATAGACCATCGCGATTCCGTAGAGGAAGAACGCGGTCGCGAACGAACCCAGCATGAAATACTTGAGCGCGGCTTCATTGTTCCGTGTATCCTTGCGGAGATAACCCGCCAGCACATAGGACGAGATGGAGGAGATCTCGAGGCCGATGAAGATCATCACCAGTTCATTGGCGCTCACCATCAGGCACTGGCCGACGATGGAGAACAGAACAAGAGCATAGAATTCGCCGCTTTCCACCTTCTCCCGCTCCAAATAGGGTCTGCCCAAAATGATGGTAAGCACACCGACGATGAGCACCAGCAGCCGGAAGAACGTGGCGAACCCGTCGATCAGCAGCATACCGCCGAAAGCGGGGCCGGGATCGGCGAAGGTAAGCAGCGAAAGCGGGATCGCGGCGATCAGCGCCACCATGGAGAAGGTTCCCAGAAACGACTGCCGGTAGGAAGGCGCCAGCGGCTCCAGCGCCATGATCAGGGTGCCCATGATCACCAGGATCATTTCCGGAAGCACCCGGACCAGTTCGGCGGTTGTCGGAAAGAAATTAACGGGCACCCAACACCTCCGGAGCGGCGTTTGCCGGCCCTGCAATCACTGGAACGATGACGCCCGGCGTCAGGGGCGGCTCGCTCCGCCGCACCTGCATTTCCGCTTGCGCGCTCACATGCTTCATCACACCGGCGTTCGCCACGGAGATGGCGGGCATAAAGGAATGGCTGTACGTTCCCAGCCAAAGCAGCACAAACACCATCGGCAGCATGGCCCCCCACTCCCTCGGCTGCATGTCGTAAATTTCTTTATTGGGGTCTGCATTCCGTTCTCCGTAAAACACCCTGGAGAAGAGCCAGAGCATGTAGCAGGCCGAGAGCACCAGCGAAGACGCCGCCAGCACGCCCAGGACGAAATTCGCCTGGATGGTCCCCTGCAAAACCAAAAACTCACCGACGAAATTCGCCATCAGGGGCAAGCCCACACTGGCCAGCACAAAGAGCATGAATACGGCGGAGAGAGCGGGCGCGGAGTGTACCAGGCCGCCCCAATCCTTGATTTCAAGCGAGTCCTTCCGGTCCGTGAGGAAGCCAACGAAGATAAAGAGCGCGCCAGTGGAAATTCCGTGGGCCAGCATGAGATAGACCGCGCCATCCAGACCTTGCTGGGTGAGCGAGAAAATACCCGCGACGATCACCCCCATGTGGCTCACCGATGAGTAGGCCACCAGCTTCTTGATGTTCGGCTGCGCCAGCGAAATCAGCGCTCCGTAAATGATGCCGATCACACTGATGGTAAGAATTAACGGGGCAAATTCCCGCGCGGCATTTGGAAAAAGTGGCAGGCAGAAGCGAATCATGCTGTACGTGCCCACTTTCAGCATCAGCGCGGCTAGATCCACGCTGCCCGCCGTGGGTGCGTCGACGTGCGCATCGGGCAGCCAGGTGTGTACCGGGAAGAGGGGCGTCTTGACGGCAAACGCGATAAAGAACGCCCAGAACAGGAGGGATTCTTCCAGGCTCGTGAAGCGAAGCGCGCCGCTCGAAATTTGGGCGAGTAGCACTTCGTAATCGAACGAGCCGGCGCGGCTGTATAGATACAGAATCGCCGCGAGCATCATCGCGGAGCCGGAGAGAGTGTACAGAAAGAATTTAACTGCCGAATAGATATTTCTGCCGTGACCCCAAATACCGATCATGAAGTAGAGGGGCAGGAGCGCAAGTTCCCAGAAAACGTAGTACTGAAAGAGATCGATGGAGACGAAGATGCCAATCAAGCAGAACTCGAGAAGCAGAATGTAGGCGTGAAATTCCTTCAGGCGGAAATCGATTCCCTTCCAGGAAATCATGATGGCGATGGGCGTTACGAACGTCGTAAGCACCACCAGCCAGAGGCTGAGGCCGTCAATGCCGATCTTGTACTGGATGTTCGGGTCCTTCACCCATTGGAACTGGCTGACGAACTGATATCCGGCCTGGCTGTGGTCAAAATTTGCAACCAGACCCAGCGACACCAGGAAAACGATGATTGAGACCACGGTAGAGAAGATGCGGATGGTCTCCCCCATCTCCCGCGGGATCAAAAGCACCAGCAGAAAAAGCCCGATGGGCAGGAAAAGCACGACATCGAGGAGTGTTGTCACCGTACACCCCCCGCGATGCTCACAATCAGCATGATGATGACACTCCCAATTGCTACCCAAGAGGCATAAGTGCGGATCGAACCGGTCTGCCAACTGCGCAGCACGCGGCCCACGGCCCGGGCCTGGCTGGCCACTCCGTTCACGGCGCCGTCCACGATCACACGATCCATCGCCCAAAAGACGTCTCGCGACGAGGTGAGAACCGGACGCACCACCAGGAAATCGTAGATCTCGTCCACATAGAACTTATTCACAACAAGCCGGTAAATCGCGCCCAGACCATTGGCGATGCTCTGCGGAATCCCCGGATTCACCACGTAAAAAACAAAGGCAAGCAGGATGCCTCCCAATCCCGTGGCCAGCGCGATGTAAACCAGAGTAGCGTCGTGCCCGCCTTCCGCGAGAGGGAACATTGCCTCCAGAAAATGGGGAACATTCAGAAAGCCTCCCACCGTCGAGAGAATCGCCAGCCCCACCAGCGGAAGGGTCATCGAAGGCGGCGATTCATGAGGATGCGCGTGGCCGCGATACTCACCGAAGAAGGTGACAAACAGAGCGCGAAACACATAGAAGGCGGTCATCCCGGCCGTCGCCGTCGCCACCCAGTACATCCAGGGCGCGTGATGGTGCGCCGCCAGCAGGATCTCGTCTTTGCTGAAGAAACCCGCGAACGGATACACACCGGAGATCGCAACGCCCGCCACCATCAGCGTGAGGAACGTAACGGGAGTCTTCTTCCGTAAGCCACCCATCTTCCAGATATCCTGTTCCCCGTGTACGGCATGAATGACACTTCCCGCGCCCAGGAAGAGAAGCGCCTTGAAAAAGGCATGCGTCATCACGTGGAAGATCCCCGCCGAGAATGCGCCTACGCCCAGCGCCAGAAACATATAGCCGAGCTGGGAGACCGTGGAATAGGCAAACACCTTCTTGATATCGTTCTGCGCAAGGCCGATGATGGCGGAAACCACAGCGGTAGCCAAGCCAACAATGGCAACCACTTCCATCACGATGGGAGTGTGCTGGTACATCGTCGCGGTTCGGGCCACCATATAAACACCGGCCGTCACCATGGTGGCGGCATGGATAAGGGCGGAAACGGGAGTCGGCCCCGCCATGGCGTCCGGCAGCCAAACATAGAGCGGGATTTGCGCGCTCTTGCCGGTAGCACCAACGAAGAGCAGCAGAGTGATCAGGCTCAGCGCGCCAAACCCGGCCTCCACGGGCAAGGTGTCCACCTTGGCGGCGATCTGCGCAAAGTCAAAAGTCCCGAACTGGAGAAAAACCAAAAAGATCGCGATGATGAAGGCCATGTCGCCAATACGATTGACGATGAACGCCTTATTCCCAGCCGTAACCGCGTAGTCTCGGTCATAATAGAAGCCGATCAGCAGATAGCTGCACAGCCCCACGCCTTCCCACCCCACGAAGAGCACAGGGAAATTTCCGCCCAATACGAGCGTGAGCATGAAGAACATGAACAGATTCATGTACGAGAAGAATCGCGCATAGCTGCCTTCATGCTCCATATAGCCAATGGAATAGGTATGAATCAGCAGCCCGACGCCGCTCACCACAAGAAGCATGACGGCGGAGAGCCGGTCTAGCACGAAATCCACCCCGATCCGAAGATTGCCCGACTGGATCCACGTATAGGTCTGTTCGACATAGGCGTTGTCCAGCGGCCACAGGGCGCTAATCGCGCGTAGGACCAAGGCGAACGAGATCGCCACCGAGCCAACCGCCACGAAATTCACGAAGCGCTTCGGCGCGCGATGCCCGAACACGCCATTGATGACGAATCCGATCAGCGGGACCAGGGGAATGAGCCAGAGTTGCATAGTGGTTAATTCTTCAAGGCGTTGATCTGGTCAATCTCGAGGGTGCGGCGATTTCTGTAGATGGTCAGAATGATCGCCAGGCCCACCGCCGCTTCCGCGGCTGCCACCACCATTACGAAAAAGGTAATGATGTGGCCGTCCACCTGTCGCCACATATAAGAGAACGAAATAAACGAGAGGTTGACCGCGTTCAACATCAGCTCGATGCACATGAATACCGTGATGATGTTCCGGCGCATCAGGAATCCGGACGCGCCAATTGCGAACAGGATCGCGCTCAGGATCAGGTACCACGAGATCGGCACGCCGGAATTCGTGAGAAAGTCCATCAATCCATCTCCTTCAACGCCAGCACTACCGCACCAAGAATGGCCACCAGGATCAGCACCGAAGTCGCTTCAAAGGGCAGGACATACTTGGTGAACAGCAGCATACCGAGATCGGCCGGGCCGCCGCCCGTGAAGTTGCCGAATTTCACTTCCTGCGTCGGCGGAACCACCTGAACCAGCACCATCGCCAGCAGGCCAACCATCACCAGCAGCAGGGGCAACCCGAGGAAGCGGGAGAGGTTGTTCATGCGGCCCGGCGCTTCCTTTCCGGAGTTCAGCAGCATGATCACAATCGTGAACAGCACCATGATCGCGCCCGCGTATACGATGATCTGCGCCGCGGCGATGAACTCGGCGCCCAGCAGAAGGTAAAGACCCGCGAGGGACACCATGACCCCGATGAGGGAGATCGCGCTCGAGATCGGGTGCGATTGCAGCACCAGATTGATGGCGCAACCCACCGCGACGAAAGCCAGCAGAAAGAACAGGATTAGGTCCATATCAGCTCACCACCGCCACCAGGCCACTGGTAATGATCAGGTTGATCAGAGCTACGGGGAACAAAACCTTCCAGGCAAAACCCATCAACTGGTCGTACCGGAAGCGGGGTAGTGTGCCGCGTACCCAGATGAACAGGAAGATCAGCACACCGGCTTTCAGCACGAACCAGAAAACAGGAATCAGATACGGCCAGAAGGCCGGAATCGAAAACACACCCGCGATGATGAGGAAGACGACCCCGAACAGCGGAAACGTGATCCTGTCCCGCCAGCGCTGAGCCTGCACACCGTGGAAGAACAACAATGCGGCGCCACCCAGGAATAGAATCAGCGGCACCAGATTCGAACCAAACTCCACCGGGAAGAGAGGATTATAGCCACCAAGAAACAGCACGGTTCCGAGGGAGCAAATGGTAACGATCGCCGCGTATTCCGCCATGAAAAATCCCGCGAACTTCATGCTGCTGTATTCCGTGTGGAAGCCGCCGATCAGTTCGTTCTCCGCTTCCGGCATGTCGAAAGGCAGCCGGTTCGTCTCGGCGAATGCGGCAATCACAAAGACAACAAAGCTGATCGCCTGCGGCCAGGGCATTTGAAACACGTGCCAGCGGGGAAGAAAGCCAAAATAGAAACCGCTTTGCGCCTGCGTAATCTCCTGCAGGCTGAGCGAATTCGCCAGCAGCAGCGGCGTCGCGACGGCGATGCCCAGCGCGAGTTCGTAGCTCACCATCTGCGCGGCGCTGCGCATCGAACCCAACAGCGAATACTTGTTGTTCGACGCCCACCCGCCCAGCACGATTCCATAGACGCCAATTGAGGAAATCGCCAGGATCAGCACAACGCCGATCGACAGGTCCGTAAGCTGCATCAGCGTCTTGACGCCAAAGATCTCCACCTCCGGGCCGAAAGGGATAAGCGCAATCGGAATCAGCGCCAGAAACACCGCGAGGAACGGGGCGATGACATAGTAGACCGCGTTCACGTGCGGCGGCAGAACGTCTTCCTTGGTGATCAGCTTAATGACGTCCGCCAGCGGTTGGAGCAGCCCGTTCGGACCCACCCGGTACGGCCCGGGCCGTTGCTGAATGTGGGCGATTAACTTGCGTTCCAGCAGCTGAAGGTAAGCCAGCGTCGTCAAGAAGATGAACGCGATAATCGCGGCTTTGATGATCGTCAGTAGAAAAAAGTCCATCGGTGATCCAGTCCGCCTGTCGGGGCGGCGTCCGCCGCCCTTTCAGCTACGCGTGCGTCCACTCCCGCACAGTCCGCTCTTCATAGAGCTTCCCGGGCCCTTCCATCAGACTGTTCAGTTTTTTCGAATACTTGCCCAGCGTTCCCGACGTGTACAGAGTGTCCCCCACGGAACGGATCAGGGCGGGATCGCTCTGTACCGGAATCCGATGGCCGGGTGGCAGCGTCTGCGCGGCGCCGCCCGTGGTGACAACCGGCAAAGAGATATTATAACCGGGCACTGTCCTCATCAACTCCGCGAACACTTTGTCGGTCATCCACGGGCCCATCACGGGTGCAACGCCCATTTCCTTCGCCAGCAGTCCGATGATTTCCAGGTCCGCCTTTGCGCCCATGGTCTGCGCCGCGCGCTTCACCCGCTGCACTTCTCCGCAGACGTTCGTTACCGTACCGGACTTCTCATACAAGGATGCCGATGGAAAAACGACGTCCGCACGCCGGGCCGTATCGGTGAGGAACAGATCCTGCACGATCACGAACGCGCCCTCGGACGCCAGTGCACCATCCGCCAGTGGGTCCGCCCCCACGCTCCATAGGACGGAAAGATCCCGGGCCGCCAGCATCTCGGGAATCGTCATCCCGTCGGGCTGCCCCGCATCCTTCGCCACGCGGTAGCCCGGCAGCAGTTCCGGCATCAGACCCATATCCATCGCGCCCCGCGCGTTGACGGTGTCCACCAGACACACGTACTTCACCGGAATTCCCAGGCTGTCGCCGAACGCAACCAGTTCGCGGACCTTCTCGCCCTTCACGGCATCACCGAACACGATCAGCAGTTCCGGCTCCGCTGCCAGTTTCTCGCGCAGCGTCTCGAGGCCTTCCATCTCCCTGCCCGGCTCCACCCGGACGCGCGCGAAGGAGTGCAAATCTTCCCGCACCGGCCCTTGCGTGATCGTGTAGGTGTGGGATTCGTGGTGACGCCAGTTGGTGCGAATCTGCCAAGCTACCAGCGGGTGCTGCTGGGCGAGGTCGCTGCCGATCACCAGCACGGCCTTGGCCGTGTAGAGATCCTCCGTCGTCGCCAGTGCGCCGGAGCGCCCGGCCAGCGCATCGAGCAGCGTCACCACATCGCCCGAGCGCTGGTGATCGATACTGTTCGTGCCCAGCACTTCGCGCGCGAACTTCTGCAGATAGAAATTCTCTTCGTTGGTGATCCGGGTGGAACCCACGACGCCGATCTTGCCGCCCGCCTCTTTTACCTGCTTCAGCTTCCCCGCGGCGAAGCGGAGCGCGTCGGACCACGAGGCCGGCCGCAGTTCTCCGTTTGACCGGATCATTGGTGTCGTCAGCCGTTCGTCACTCTCATTGAAGTCGAACGCATACCTCCCCTTCACGCAGAGGAACTCGCCATTGATCCCGGAACGGTCGCGGTTATTTCCGCGCAAAATCCGGTCGTTCCGCACGCCCAGCGTCGTCTTGCAGCCGTTCGAGCAGTGGGTGCAAATCGTTCCCACATGGTTCATCTCCCATGGCCGCGCCTGGTAGCGATAGGAATCGCTGGTGAGGGCACCCACCGGACAGATGTCGATACACAACCCGCACTCGTCGCAATCGAGGTGATCCGAGCCGTTCGGCACGATCTCCTCGCCCACGGCTCTCTCCGAAACCCCCAGTGCATACGCGCCCAGGCCTTCCCCGCATACGCGCACACAACGGAAGCAGAGAATGCATCGCGCCGGATCGTAATAAACCACCGGGGACCATTGCCGCTCCTCGTGGTGAAACTTCATTTCGAGGAAGCGGCCTTCGCCGGCGCCATAGCGCATCGTGGCGTCCTGCAACTCGCATTCGCCGCCCTTGTCGCAAACGGGACAATCGAGCGGGTGGTTGGTGAGTACAAACTCCAGCATGCTCTTGCGCGCTTCCGCCACCTGCGGAGTTTCCGTGCGCACCACCATCCCCTCGCTCACCGGCTGCGTGCATGCCGTCATCAGTTTGGGCATACCCTCAATTTCGACCAGGCACATGCGGCACGCCGCCGCCTGCGAATAGCCTTCGTAGTAGCAGAAGGAGGGAATATCCGTGCCCATCGAACGCGCAACTTCAATCAGGAGTTTGCCCTGCGGAGCTTCCACCGCCACTCCATTGATCGTCAGCTTTACTGGGTCTGCCATTATGCTCTCACCGGAATCCTCTTGTCGATGTCCGCCAGGTTCGCCATCGGAGACCGGCGCACATAAGCCTCAAACTCGTCGCGGAACTTTTCGACGATCGAAATGGTCGGCATCGCCGCCGCATCGCCCAGCGGGCAGAAAGTGCGGCCGAGCATGTTTGTTGCCAATTCATGCACCAGCGCCGGATCCTCATTCTGCCCCATCCCGTCGTAGACCCGCGTCAGAATCTTCTTCAGCCAGGCTGTCCCCTCCCGGCAAGGGATACACCAGCCGCAACTCTCGTGCTGGTAAAACTTCATGATCCGCAGCGCGACTTTCACCATGTCCGTGGTTTCATCCATCACCACCACGCCGCCGCTGCCCAACATGCTTTTCGCGTTTTTCAGCGAATCGAAATCCATCGGGAGGTCGCATTCGGCCGCGGTCAGCACGGGACATGAGGACCCCCCCGGAATCACCGCTTTCAGCTTTCTGCCGCCCCGTACGCCGCCGCCCACTTCCTCGATCATCCGCAGCAGATTGAAGCCCATCGGCAGTTCGTAGACGCCGGGCTTATTGATGTGGCCCGAGAGGCAGAACAGGCGCGTGCCGCCGTTGCGCGGCGTGCCCAAATTCGCCCAGGCTTCCCCTCCCATCCGCAGGATCGAAGGCACCGAACAGTAGGTCTCCACATTGTTCAGCACCGTGGGGCATCGGTAAAGGCCGGCCACGGCAGGGAATGGAGGACGGATTCGCGGCACGCCGCGCTTGCCCTCCAGCGATTCGAGCAGCGCGGATTCTTCTCCGCACTCGTACGCGCCCGCCCCGGAATGCGTATAGCAATCGAAGTCGAAGCCCGTGCCCTGGATGTTCTCGCCCAGCCACCCGGCGGCTCGCGCCTCCGCAATGGCCTTGTCCAGAATGTCGATCAGGTAGCGGTACTCTCCGCGGAGGTAAATGTAGCCTCTCTTCGCCCCCACCACCAAACCGGCGATCATCATGCCTTCGATCAGCTGCATGGGATCGTGTTCGATCAGAAGCCGGTCCTTGCAGGTGCCGGGCTCGCTCTCGTCGGCGTTCACGACGATATATTTTGGCTTGGGGCTATTGCGCGGAACAAAGCTCCATTTCATCCCAGTGGGGAATCCGGCGCCTCCCCGCCCCCGCAGATTCGACTTTTTCACTTCGTCGATGATCGCCTCGGGCGTCATCGTTACCGCTTTCCGGAATGCGACAAAGCCCTCATGGGCGACGTAGGTTTCCACCGAGGTCGAGTTCGGCACGCCGAACAGCCGGGTGAGCACTTTCGTTTCCAGTGGACTTGGTTCGTTGTAGAGCATTGCTATCGTCTTGCCTCTAGGTTGCAGCGCCGAACGGTTCTCCGCGCCGTTAGTTTAGCTTTCGCAAGCCATCCAACAATTCATCCAACTTTTCGGGCGTCACGTTGTGGTGAAAGTCGTAATTGATCTGAATCGCCGGCGCCCAGCTGCAAGCGCCGATGCATTCCACCTCTTCGAGGGAAACTTCTCCGTCCGCGCTCACCTCTTTGTGGCCCAGCCCCAGTTTCCGGCTGGCCTGTTTGTACAGCTCTTCGCCGCCCGTCAATTGGCAACTGACGTTCGTACAAATTTGCACGTGCTTTTTCCCCATCGGTTTGGGAAAGTGCAGCATGGAGTAATAGGTCAGCACCTCCTCCACCTGCAGCGGAAACACCCCTACCCGCTTCGCCACTTCCGCGATCACCTCGGCCGTGATCTGGCCCAATTCATCCTGGGTAAACAGCAATAGCGGAACGAGTGCCGAGCGCTTGTGTTCCGGCGGGTACTTCCCGATAATCTCCTCGAACTTCGCTTCGAGTTCCGGTGAAAAAGTCATCTCACATCCTCACTCCAGGATCGGCTCGCTCACACCGGAGCTAACGATCCACATCACCAAGCACGATATCCACGCTACCCAGAATCGCCACGACGTCCGCGATCAGTTTCCCCTCGATCATCTTCGGCAAAGCCTGCAGGTTGCCAAAGCTGGGCGTGCGCATGTGCATCCGCAGCGGCTTCGAACTGCCGTCGCTCACGATGTAATAGCCCAGCTCTCCCCGGGGAGATTCGATGGCATGATAGACCTCGCCCGCCGGCACGCGCACGCCTTCGGTGACGATCTTGAAATGATAGATGAGCGCCTCCATCTGCGACTTCATCTTCTCCCGTTCCGGGAGCACCACCTGCGGCGCCGCAGCCTGGTAAGCCCCTTCCGGCATTCCTTCGCGGGCTTGTCTGATGATCTTGATGCTCTCCCGCATCTCGCGAACGCGCACGCGGTATCGCGCGTAAACGTCGTTTGCCGTTTCGGTAGGGATTTCGAAATCGAACTTGTCGTAACTGGAGTAAGGCTCGTCGCGCCGCACGTCCGCCTCCACTCCCGCGCCGCGCAGCATGGGGCCGGTGATCCCCATGGCGATCATCGTGTCCACGTCCAGTTGGCCGATGCCCTGGGTGCGGTTCATCCAGATCGGATTCTTTCGGAGCAGGTCGTCGTACTCGTCCACCTTCGAGGGGAAATAGTCCAGGAACCGGTCGACTCTTTCCTCCCAGCCGCGCGGCGGCTCCAGCGCCAGACCGCCCACCCGGATGTAGCTGGTCATCATCCGCTGGCCGCTGAACATCGCGAAGATCCGCAGCAGATCCTCCCGCTCCCGCATGCAATATAGAAACACCGTCATCGCACCGATATCGAGCGCATGTGTGCCCAGCCAGACCAGGTGGCTGTTCAGCCGCGTCAATTCCACCAGCATCACGCGCATCCATTGCGCTTTGGGCGGAATTTCCAACTGCAGCAGCTTCTCCACCGCCAGACAATAGGCCAGGTTGTTCGAGAGGTTTGCCAGATAGTCCACCCGATCTGTCAGGGTAACCACCTGCTGGTAAGTGAGCGATTCGGCCTGCTTTTCGATTCCCGTGTGCAGAAAACCAATATCCGATCTCGCCTTGACGATAAACTCGCCGTCAAGCTCAATGACGATCCGCAATACGCCGTGGGTGGAGGGGTGCTGCGGACCCATGTTCAGCACCAGCCGGCGCGGCCTCGACGCCGCGGGTGTCTCCAGAACTTTCCGCAGGTCCGCTGTAACCGGATGCTCGCTCAAGCCAACCTCGCTCACAGGGTGCTCCCTCCTTCGGTCTCGGCGTAGTCGTAGCGATGCCCGTGTACCGGATAGTCTCTCCTCAGCGGATGCCCTTCCCAACCGTCCGGCATCAGGATGCGGGTCATTTCCGGATGATTCCGGAAGCGGATCCCGAAGAGGTCGAAGACTTCCCGCTCATACCAGTTCGCTCCCTCCCACACCGGGATCACGGAGTCTATTTCGGGGTTAGCGGATTCGACGCGCGCCCTCACCCGCACCCGCTGTTTCAGCGTTACGGAATACAAATGATAGACCACCTCGAAGCGTGGCTCCACCGGGTAACGGTCCACGGCCGTGATGGTGGAGATCCGATTGAACGACTTCTCTTCCCGCAGGAAGCGGCAGACGTGGACCACGCGATCCGCTTCCACCTCCAGCGTCAGTTCTCCGAGAGCGACAATCGCGCTCACCAGCCAGGACGAACTCTCCCGTTGGAGCGCGGTAACGATGGGATGTGCGGCGGCAGTCTCAGAAATCATCAGTCCTCGTCAGCCCTTCAACTCATCGGGATTGAACTTTCCCCAGTCGAGAGCGCCCTTTTTCCAAATGTAGAAGAACCCCGTGAGAATCAAAAGCACAAATACCAGCATGCTGAAGAAGGCAAGCAAGCCCAGCTGGCGAAATACCACCACCCACGGAAACAGGAAAATGGCTTCGATATCGAAGAGGATGAAGAGCATTCCTACCAGGTAGAATTTCACGCCAAAGCTGTGCCGGGCGTCGCCCGCCGGCGTCATGCCGCACTCATACGGCATGTCTTTCACTTTATTCTTCAGCCGTTTGCCAAGAACCGCCGAGGCCCCCACCAAACCCGCCGCCAGGACGAAGGCGATTGCAATCTGGAGCAGGAAGGGAAAGTACAATTCAAGCGCGTTTGAGGGCATGATTTCGGTATCCAGAGTCCGCAGTTTGAATCAATGGGTCTGCACCCAGTATACAAACAGGTGCAACCTTGAGCGGGCGCTCGCCGTATCGCGATGCGATTGCCGCCGGGATGCGGAGCGAAAGACGCGCCGGCGTCGCTTCACTCGCCCGCTCGCCGGCTCGTCATAGCCGCGGTGATCGATTCCAATCGCCGGACTGGTATAAGGGGTAGAAGGGGGTGCGCAATCGCCCTCGATACTGCCCAACGCCGGAGTGTAGGAGCGAGATGACCGGTCCATCAATTGAAGTCCGTCTCAACGGTAAGCCTCGCGAGATTCCCGGGGGAATCACCCTCCGCGGCTTGCTCGATCACCTGGAGATCAAGCACGATCGCGTCGCCATCGAGTTCAACCGGGAAATTGTGAAGGCGGACCTTTGGGACTCCACTTCCATCCACGCGGGAGATGAAATTGAGGTGGTGCATTTTGTGGGCGGCGGAAGGTGAACCACTACAGATAGTAGGTGTGTTCCGGCGCTGGAACAAACGGTACTAAACCCTTTGAAAACCATCCGTTACCATCCTGTTTTGAACCTTGACAGCCCCGTCGCCTCAAGTAAAATTTGATTTGCAGGAACCTCCAAAACGGTTAAGGGTGAAAATGTCAAAAGCGCGCAAGCTTCGACCTCTCTCCGTCACCGCGGACGATACGTACTCGAGCAGTGAAGTGGCCCGGATCGCGGACGTCAGTCTGCGCCAGCTTCAATGGTGGGACGAACAGAAGGTGGTTTCTCCTCGCCACGAAGGCCATAAACGGTTGTATCTCGCCCAGGAAGTGATTGAAATCAGCCTGATCGCGGAACTGCGCCGCAAGGGCTTTTCCCTGCAAAAGATCCGGCAGGTGCTCGACTACCTGCAGAGGGAGCTGGGCAGTCGCCTGCCGGAAGTGCTCACCGGGAATTCCGATCTGCACCTGCTCACGGACGGAAAGTCGGTTTACCTGGAGCAGAACCACGAACAGATCGTGGACATCCTCAAGGGCGCGATGCAGCCGATGTTCCTGGTTTGCGTTACTGACCAGGTACGCCGCTTGGGTGAATTGCGAGTTCCGACGTCGGCGCCCAGAAAACCGCAGCGATCGATTGATTTCAATGCAAAACCGGGTGCGGTTCGTTACGGCTAAGGAACCGAAGGTTCGGAATACCGCCGGAGGTCCCTTCGCGCGGCCGTTGGATAACGCCAAATCGCCATATTGACTGAAGCGACGCCACACCGGGGGCATCCATAGATACTAGGTGCCGGACGCGAGTCGCAGCTGAGATGGAATCGGACTCTGGAACGCGGCTTCGTCCCGCCGAAGCAAACTCCTCGAAACGGGAACGCTCCTCGTGTCGTAGGATAAAGTAGCTCCAACCGTTTCGAAAAGGCCCCTTCGAATGAACCGTAAATCGCGTTCCTTTTTCCTCGCCCCGGCCGTAATCGCCCTATTTGCGTTGTTTGGTGGACTCTATGGGCCGGGCTCCGGCGCAGCCAGTGCTGCCGCGGCGGACCGCTCCGAGCGGGACATTGACCGCAGCGTCCGCACCTTCACAAAGGTCTTTTCCGTGGTTGAGGATAATTTCGCCGACGCGGTTGACCCGAACCGGGCCGTCTATAACGGAGCGATTCCGGGAATGCTGCACACGCTGGATCCCCACTCCAACTTCTTTGATCCCAAGCAGTTCCAGCTTTTGCGGGAAGACCAGCGCGGCCAGTATTTCGGAGTCGGCATGATGGTGCGAATGCACCGTGGCCGGGTGGTTGTGGTGAACCCCTTCCCTGGCTCTCCCGCCGCGAACGCCGGGATTCGCCCGAGCGATATCATCCATAAGATCGACGGCCAGCTGACCACCGGCTGGGATCAGGGACAGGTGGCCGAGAAACTGAAAGGCCCGCGCGGGACCACGGTGAAGGTCACCATGCTGCGCCGGGATATCAATGGGAATAAAGAGCTGAACTTCAGCATCGTCCGCGACGAGATTCCGCGCAAGAGTGTTGCCGACGCCTTTTATATCCGGCCCGGGATTGCGTACCTGCAGATCAAGCAGTTCAACGAGAACACCAGCGCGGAAATGGAAGATAACCTCAGCCGGCTGAAGGAAGAGAACATCAAGGGCCTGATTCTGGATCTCCGCGACAACCCCGGAGGTATCCTCAACGAGGGCGTGAATGTGGCGGACCACTTCCTCAAGAAGGGCCAGCTCATTGTTTCGCACCGGGGCCGCTCCTCACCACAACGCAAGTATGAGACGCGCCGAGGCAGCCGGGGTGCGGACTATCCAATCGTAGTTCTGGTGAACGGCAGTTCGGCCTCTGCCGCCGAGATTGTCGCCGGCGCCCTGCAGGACCATGATCGTGCCTGGATTCTCGGCGAACAAACCTTCGGCAAGGGTCTCGTCCAGACGGTCTATCCTCTTTCAGAAGACACCGGCCTGGCGCTCACAACAGCGAAATACTATACGCCCAGCGGACGCCTGATCCAGCGTGACTATTCGAAGATTTCTTTCTACGACTACTACACGCGTAAGGATGGTGACCTGAAGGATCCCGACGATGTGCGGATGACCGATGCCGGCCGCACGGTGTACGGTGGCGGCGGCATTACACCCGACGAGAAGGTGGATATCCCGAAGACGAACGCATTCCAATACCGGGTGCGCGACCAGTTCATGGGATTCTCCATGTTTGCGGCCAAGTACTTCGCGGAACACCCACCCCAGATCGGGGAAGACTTCGTCGTCACCGAAGCGATTGTGGACGAGTTCCGCCGCTTCCTCACGGACGAGAAGATCGACGTGACCAACGAGGAGTTTGCCACCAACCGCGATTGGGTTCGGGAAGAGATCAAGCGCTCCCTGTTTACCTATGCGCTGGGTGATGAGAAGGCGGAGAGCCTAATGGTTCGCGACGATAGCCTGGTGGCGAAGGCGATCGATGCGATGGCGCGCGCGCAATCGTTGCAGGAAACGGCGCGCCGCACCATCGCGCAGCGCACCGGCACCGCGTCCCAGGGCAAGTAGATCGCGACGGCCCTTTTCCGGCACCATGGTATAACGAACAAAGTGACCCGCGCCATCACAGGCGGGTCACTTTGCGTATTTACCCCGCGTAGCACACCATGAGCCTTTCTCATCCTCCTTCCCCGCACAGCCAGCCATCCTCCCCGCATTTCGACACGCCCGCCCGGGAGGCAATTCCGGGGAAGGCGCAGGTGATCGTCCTCGATACCGGAGGCCAGTATTGCCATCTGATTGCGCGAAAAGTGCGTGAGCTCGGCGTCTATTCCGAGGTGAGACCTTCGGAAACTCCCGCCCGGGAACTTGCCCACGCCCGAGCAATCCTCATTTCCGGTGGACCTTGCAGCGTTTACGACCCCGGCAGTCCCACCGTGGATCCAGCCATCTTTGACTTGCCATCCTCCGTGCTTGGGATTTGCTACGGCTTGCAGCTGGCTGTGCAACTCCTTGGAGGCCGCGTGGAGAAAGTGGACCGGGGCGAGTTCGGCAAGGCCAGTTTCCAGGCTCTGGGCGAGTCTCCGCTATTCCACGGCATCCCGCCGGAATCCACACAAGTCTGGATGAGCCATCGCGACACCGTAACGGAGCTGCCGGAAGGGTTTGAGCGCATCGGTTCCACCGGAACCTGCCCGTTTGCGGCAATCGCCGATGAACGCCGCGGCATCTACGGCGTCCAGTTTCACCCCGAAGTGGTCCATACCCGACGCGGAAAGGAGGTTCTTAAGAACTTCCTGTTCCGTATCGCCGGATGCCAGAAAGACTGGGACCCTTCCCGTGTCGCCGGCGTGCTCGAGGACGAGATTCGCGCCACCGTCGGGGATCGCAATGTCTTCTTCTTCATCAGCGGCGGCGTGGATTCCACGGTCGCCTTCACGCTCTGCCTGCGTGCCCTGGGTGAAGACCGCGTTCGCGGCATCTACGTCGACACCGGCATGATGCGCAAGGACGAAACGGTTTTCGTGCGGGAGATTTTCGCGCAGATCGGCGGCGGATCTTCGGTACATATCGAACTCGCGGAGCCTTGGTTTCTGGCCCAACTTGAGGGAGTCGTCGAACCTGAGGAGAAGCGACGCCGCATCGGCCAGGAGTTCCTCGAAGTGCAGAACCGCGTGCTCGAAACAGAGCACTTTTTGGACGGGAACTGGATTCTGGGCCAGGGTACGATCTATCCGGATACCATTGAATCCGGCGGCAGCGCGAAGGCGGACCTGATCAAGACGCATCACAACCGCGTGGAAGGTGTGCAGCGCCTGATCGCCGAAGGACGCATCATCGAACCCTTGCACAACCTTTATAAGGACGAAGTGCGTGAGGTGGGCCGCCAACTGGGTATCCCGACCCCGCTGCTTGACCGGCATCCCTTCCCTGGGCCAGGGCTCGCGATCCGGTGTCTCTGTGCCGACGAAGTTGCGGCTCCCGAGGCCGTCTCCGGCGGCTGGCTGTTACCCCTGCATTCGGTGGGCGTTCAGGGAGATTCCCGCAGCTATAAGCCGGTGCTGCTGATGTCCACCCCTGCCTCGCTTGCCGGTGGCGATTGGGAGGACGCTTACGAGCGCTCCACGGACCACATCAATGCCAGCACCGCATTCAATCGAGTGGTGATCCAGGTGGGGGATGTCCAGGCTCCCGTCGGGGAACTGCGTGTCCGTAAGGCTACGATTACCAGAGAAAGGCTGGACCGGCTCCGGGAGTTGGACGCCATTGTCCGCCGGGTTTCGGTGGAAAGCGGCTTCGAAGACCGTGTGTGGCAGTTCCCGGTCGTACTGGTTCCGTTGGGTACGGCGGAGAAACCGGATTCCGTAGTGCTTCGGCCCATTCATTCCGTGGATGGAATGACCGCGCAATCGGTTGGCATGCCGGTGGATACGTTGCACTCCCTGTGCAGGGAGTTGCTGGGCGTACCCGGCATCGCGACTGTGCTCTACGACCTTACGCATAAGCCGCCCGGCACCATCGAGTGGGAGTAGCCGCGGGAAACGAGGCTCGTGGCCGTTCTGGAATTAGCGCTTCATTTCCGACACACTGGCAGGCGCAGCCGCCGGGGCCGCTGTCTTTGCCCGGTAGCGCCGTAACACTCGCTCCACGTACGCGTTTGTTTCCCGATAGGGGGGAACGCCGTCGTGCTTTGCCACCGCGCCCGTCCCGGCATTGTACGCGGCGAGTGCCAGCCGCACCTGGTCCGGGTTGTTCTGGTACCGCAGAAGCAGTTCTCTCAGCAGCTTGGCGCCGCCATCAATGTTCTCCGCCGGCTCGTCCGGATTCACGCCCAGCGCAGCCGCGGTTCCGGGCATGAGCTGCATCACTCCCCGTGCGCCTTTCGGTGAGATAGCGGCGGGCTGGAGCGCACTCTCCGCCTCTGCAACGCTGCGAACGAAGGCTTCCGGCAATCCGTGCTTTTCGGCGGAATGCCGCAGCAACTCCGTGACCGAGGGAGTCTTCGCTTGCAGCGGTGAGGCAGCAGGGGCGGGAGGCATGATCCACGGTAGATCTTCGATCTTCTCCACGTCAGACCGCGCCACCGAGATTTGCCCTTCACCGGCGTGAAGCACCAAGGACTCCCCAACGACTTCCACGCGGTCTGTTTCCAGCGTGAAGCCGGTGCGGAGGGTCACTTGCTGGCGTCCCTGCGCGCGCGCTGGCTCCGGGCACAGCGGAATCAGCAGCGCCGCGATGAGAATGAAGACGGTCCGCGGCATCCATACGGAAAGACGCGCCGGAGGATGCCCGCGTGCAGGTGTGAATGCAGAAAGCGCGCCTCTTCGTTCCGTAAATCGACTGCGCGAGGGCTGCGTCCTCTATCCGAGGATCGGCATCAATCTACCTTGCATAGCCATCCGGGTGCGCGAGGTGCCACTTCCAGGCGGATTCAATGGTCTCCTCGATTTCCAGGTAGCGCGGCTTCCAATCGAGGATCGTTTCCGCCTTCTCCGCATTGGCCACCAGATAAGAGGCATCACCCGGCCGCCGCGCTTCCACCTTCACGCGGATCTCACGGCCGCTCACTTTGCGTGCCGCTTCGATGACTTCGAGCACGGATTGCCCGCGCCCGGTTCCGAGGTTGAAGAAGTCGCTCTTCCCCCCTTTGCGCAAATAGCCGAGCGCGCGCCAATGCGCCGCCGCCAGGTCCGCAATGTGGACGTAATCCCGCACGCAACTGCCATCGTGGGTGCCGTAGTCGTCGCCAAAGACGTTGATCGTCCCCCGCTTGCCGAGAGCCACGAATAGCACCAGCGGAATGAGGTGCGTCTCCGGCTTGTGGTCCTCGCCCCGCAACTCCGTCGCACCGGCCGCATTGAAGTAGCGCAGTCCCACAAAGCGCGTGCCATACGCTCTGTTGAAGTCTTCGAGCATGCGTTCCACGAAGAACTTTGACCATCCGTAAGGGCTTTGCGGATGCTGCGGATGATCTTCATCCATGGGAACTCGCACGGGTTCTCCGTACGTCGCGCAAGTCGAGGAGAACACGATCTGCTTCACTCCGGTCGCGGTGAGCGTATTGAGCAGGAAGAGCCCCTCGCCGACATTATTGGCGTAGTATCTCCCCGGCTCCACGACCGAATCGCCCACATTCGTATGGGCGGCGAAATGGATACAGGCGTCGATGCCGTGTTTTTCGACGATCGAGCGCACCAGCGCGCCATCGCCGATGCTGCCTTCATACAACGGAACCTCGGGATTCACGGCGTCAAAGTGGCCCTCGGACATGTTGTCGATCACCACGACCGGTTCGCCGTGTTCCACCAATAAATCAACGGTCGCGCTGCCGATGTAGCCCGCGCCGCCTGTCACCAGAGTTGGCATAGCTTTTTCCGTTCAGCATAGCATTGGAGCGCACGAATACTGTTGCGGCGCCGGCCTGCTCAAAGATCGATTCCGATGGAGCGCATCAGTTCGAGAGCGTTGCTGCGTGATACCACGCCCTGGCGCATCCGGTAGTCGAAGCGCATCTTGCCGTCGACGATCTCGTCCTCAAAATGCACGTTGCGCGCCCGCCCCTCCAAGGTTTCTTCAATCCGCGTCAGCGCAAGATCGTGCGTGGTGACCAACCCGGTAGCTCCGCGTTCAACCAGAGAGCGGAGAATCGCCTGTGCCCCGAGTCTGCGGTCATGGGAGTTCGTGCCGCTGAAGATCTCATCGAGCAGGAACAGCACCGGGGGATGTTCGCGAGCCAGTTCCAGCACGTCGCGAATCCTCCGGATCTCCGCATAGAAGCGGGATTCGCCTTCCTGCAGGTTGTCGCTCACCCGAATCGAAGCCCCCACGCGGAACGGGGCAAGCAGCAGCGAGTGCGCCCGCACCGGAGCGCCCGCGTGCGCCAGAACGACGCTCAGCCCCACAGCGCGCAGCAGCGTGCTCTTGCCAGACATATTGGAGCCGCTCACGATCCAGAGCGACTCCCGCTCATTCAGGCTCACATCGTTCCGAACGGCCAGGTCCTCACGGATCAGGGGGTGCGCCAGTCCGGCCGCCTGATAGCTCCGCCCGCTCTCCGAGAATTGCGGCCAGCAATCACCCGGATGTTCCCAGGCATACCGGGAGAGCGACCCCAGCGCTTCGAGCTCCGCCACCGCATCGAGCCACACTCCGAGATGCGGGCCATTCTTCGCCCTCCAGGCTTCAATGGCGATGGCGCAGTTTGTGCTCCAGAGCAGAATAGGCGCGATCACCGCGAACGCCTGGTTCAATCGCGAATCGAGCATCTCGCTCAGCCGGCTGAGTTCGCGAATGCGTTCCGAGGGAGCGGTTCCGCCGGTGTGCAGCTTCTCCCGCAGCGAGGCCAGAAGGGATGAGGTGAAACGCTCGTCCTCGAAGCGCCGCAGTACGAGCGAGAGGACACCCAGATCCTTCGCCGCGAAATCCACCGGCGCGAGCGCGCGCAGCACCCGGTCCCGCAGCCGCAATGCAAACATCACCTGCACGAAAACAATCAGCGCCACGGCGCTTTGGGGCACGGGCCAGATCGCCCAGGCGATGAGGGCGGCGATCGTCGCGACGGGCAGCAGCCTTGCGAGGACCTTCTCCCAACGCGCGAAGCGGAGGAAGGGGCCCCCGCCCCAGCGGGTGAGGGCCTCCGGATGCACGTAGGCCCGGATGTCGGGGCCGAGCATCGCAAGGTCTTCCCGCAAGCCGTGGTTTGGAACAAGCTCCCGCACCGCCTGCTGCCGTGCGCCGGCCACATCGGGCGTCACGGGATGCAGCAGCCAGTCCGCCAGTCGGCGCTCTCCCAGGCCGGTGCGCGCGGAACAGAGCAGCTCAAACACGGAGCCGCTGCCAAACAGATCCAGATCGGCGGCATAGAGGTGATGCTCGTCGAGGAATGCCGATCCCGGCGTTCCGCGGCCCGCCCATTTGTTCTCCAGCCGGTCGAGGCCGTCCGCCCAATGCTGCACGCGTCGCCGGGCTTCCACCGCGCGCCGAAGCACCATCTCATGGCGAACGATCACCACTACCAACAGCACAAGCCCCGCCGCCACCGCGCCCATGCCGCGTGGCGTGTTCTCCCACAGCGCAAAGCCGCCCGCCGCCACCAGAAAGAGAAATGCGGCCAGCCGCAGATTGGAGAGCATCCGCGCCCGTGCGTCCACCTGCTCTAGTGCCTGCCGTGCCGCTTGCAGGCGCTCCTCGGTTAACGCGCGCACCGGCAACGCGACCTCGGTCGTCGGGGGTGTTTCCGTCGTCACAGTTCCAGTGTAGAGGGTTGCACGCGTTGCCTCGCCGCCCTGCTTCAGCGGCGGCCACCCTACTACACTAGGGAGAGATGATTACCGAAATCGATGGCGTAACGCTGCACCTTGCCCACCCGGACGAACTCGACGCAAAGTGGGTGGGCCAGGACGAGCCATTGCGCCAGTTGCTGGCCGCGTGGATGCTGGTGAGCCCGGCCGATACGCCGATGAACCCCCGCCTGGTCGGCAAGCCCGGCGTCGGTAAGACAACGCTGGCCTACGCGGCTTCAAAACAGCTTCAACGCGAGGCCTACATCCTGCAGGCCACCGTGGATACCCGGCCGGAAGATTTGCTCGTGACACCCGTCATCGAGGGCGAAGGAAAGCTGCGGTATGTCGCCTCTCCGCTGGTGACGGCAATGCTTCGCGGCGCGGTCTGCATCCTTGATGAAGGCAACCGCATGAGCGAGAAGAGCTGGGCGAGCCTGGCGCCGCTCCTTGATTCGCGGCGCTACGTGGAATCCATCGTCGCGGGAATCAAGATCAAGGCGCATCCCGATTTCCGCTTCGTCACCACGATGAACGACGATGCTTCTACCTTCGATCTGCCGGAGTACATCCACTCCCGCTTGCAGCCGCAGATTCTCATCGACTTTCCGGAGCGGGATGAGGAGCTGTTGATTCTGCGGGAGAATCTCCCGTTCGCGGACGAGCAGATCCTTGAATATGTCACCGACTTCCTGCAGCGCGCCCACGGCAATGACGAGCGCTATAGCGCCCGCGACGGCGTGAGCATCGCCCGCTATGCTATGAAGCTTGGAAAGCTGCATGAGAGAAGCGCGCCCCAGGGCTGGCTGATTGAGCAATCGATCATCCACATTCTGGGGGAAGAGGCCATCCGCTATACGGCCCCGCTGCCCGAACTGTAGAAGGCTCCCTCGCGGCAAGCGAATCAATGAACTGCGTGCTTCCCCGTCGAACCAGGGAACGAAACCGCAACCATCCCTCCCCCGCTCAGCCAACAGATCCGACGGCAATCACCAAAATCCCTCGCCGCGCGAGCGTCCGGCCTGTGTGGCCTCCCGAGGCCGCTCCGGATGATCGTGCAGGCGGAACTCGAAGCCGGGCGTCGCGCGCCAGCTATCGGACGGATACCGCGCCTCCAGCCCCAGCTCCCACGCCACACGGACACTGCGGAAGGTCCTGACCATGGAGTTCGGTCGTTCCGGAGCGGCGACTCCGTGATCGCAATTGGACACCAGTCGGTAACGCCAGATGCGCAAGTGCGCATCCTCGGCGGCATCGACAAGGGAACTCCGCAAACCTGCCGGTTCAAGTCGTCAAAGTAGACGTCGCGGCGAAGACTGCCGAGCTGCTCCGATAGCGCACAGTCCCTCCGCGGACACATTTTACATTTCCGTGGAGTCAGCCTGCTTTACATACATACCCGAATGCAGATACACTACTGTATGTGAAAAAGAAACCGCTTACCCGGAGCGAAAGCCGGGAGGTCACTCGCGAGCGGCTGATTGCGGCGGCGGAGAAGGCGTTCATTCGCCGCGGCTTTGCCGCTTCGTCCGTGGAGCAGATCGCCGAGAGCGCCGGATTCTCCCGGGGGGCGTTCTATTCGAACTTCCGCAACAAGGAAGAGCTGTTCATCGAGGTGCTCAAGGTCAAGCGGCGGGAGATCGATGGTGCGCTGGAAGAGATTGTCCGGCGGGAGACGGACCCCGCCGCTCGGCTTCGCGCGGTGCTCGATTGGTATGTGAACCAGGACTTCAATAAGGGGTGGGCTATCCTCAAAAGCGAGTTCACGCTGCATGCTCTTCGGAATCGCGCCGCGCGATCGCGAATCGCCGAGTTCAACCGGCAACGGGTGGAACACTACTCCTCGCTGTTGGCCCGCTACTTCGCCGATAGCGGCGTCACTTCCCCGGGCCGGCCTGACGTGATTGCGCTCATCCTCTTCGGAGCGGCGAGCGGGTTGAACGATCTGGCGCTGCTCGAACCCGATGCCGAGCGCCGGAAACGGTATACCGAATGCCTGGATCTCGTGTTTACGCAGATGCTTCCACCCTATCTATAGTCAAGACAGGCAGGTGTCTCTCCATGCTGAAGAAGATTGCAGCCGCGTGTATTCTGTTCGGAGCGTTGGCGGGGTGTTCTTCCCGACAGGCAGACACCGCGGTCTCCGCGCCGACCCCCGTTAAGGTGGCGCGGGCCCGCCAGTTCGAAGCTCCCGCTCTCGTGGCCGTCAGCGGGTCCGTTGTCTCTCCGGACAATCCCTCTAATGTCGCGTTTCTGGTCTCCGGAAAGGTGATCCAAGTCGGCCCGCGCGAAGGGGACTATGTCAGGAAAGGGCAAGTGCTCGCGGTGATCGATCCCACCGATTACGCGTTCGGTGTGGAGGCCGCCGCCGGGCAGACGCAGGCCGCGCGGGCAGTGCTCGAAAAGGCGGAATCGCCGGCGCGTCCGGAGGTGCTGGAGCAGGCGCGGATTGCCTTCGAGCGGGCGCGGGACGAGTTTCAGCGGATGAAGCAGCTCTACGAATCGAAGAGCCTGCCGCCAAACGATTTCGAGAAGTTCCGCGCGGTGTATGAGGGCGCGCGGCAGCAGTATGAACAGGCGCGCTCCGGAGGGCAAAAGGAAGACCGTGAGCAGGCGCGGGCGGTCTACGAGCAGGCAGTCGCCGGGGAGAAGGTCGCGCGCAAGCGCCTCGCCGACGCGACCCTCGTCTCCCCGATCGAAGGATACGTTGCCGGACGCGCCGTTGAGGTCGGCGACATGGCCGCCGCCGGGCGTCCCGTCTTTGAGATCGTGCGGCTCGATCCCGTCGAGGTGAGCGTCGGCGTGCCCGAAACGGATATCCATCTCGTGCGCGCCGGGCAGAAGGCCACCATCCGGATTCCGGCGCTGCCCGGCGAGACCTTCACCGGGTCAGTGCGCGTGATCAACGTGGCGGCGGACCCCAGCACGCGCAGCTACATGGCGCGCATCGCCGTCCCCAATCCGCGCCACATTTTGCGGCTGGGGATGGTGGCGGAAGCGCGAATCGAAAGTGACCGGCGCGCCACCGTGATGACGGTCCCCGGTGATGCGATCGTGCGGGATGCACAGGGCGCTACCACGGTGTTCGTCTACTTCCCTGATCAGGGCCGCGTTTACGCTAGACGCGTGGAAACCGCCACGGTGTACGGAAACGAAGTGCAGATCCGGAATGGCCTCCGGCCGGCGGAGCTGGTTGTGGTGGCCGGGCAGCACAAGCTGCGGGAAGGCTCCGCGGCCAGCGTCGTGGAGGCTCCCCCCGCGGCCAGGGAAAGCGAAGCGAAGGAGGAGCGATGAATCCCGTCAAGTCCTCTCTCCGTTACCCGATTGTCGTCCTTGTCCTTGCGGCAATGGTTGTGGCTGTCGGCGTGAACGCGCTGTTAACCATGCCGCGCACGGAGGATCCCGGCATCACCATCCGCGAGGGGTTGGTGCTTGCCTGGTATCCCGGCGCAACTTCCGAACAGGTGGAGCAGCAGGTCACCAGCAAGATCGAAGAGCATATCTTCAAATTTCCGGAGGTCCGCAAAGAGAAGACCTACTCCACCAGCCGCCCCGGAGTCGCAACGGTGTTGGTGGTGCTCGAGGACCATGTGAAGGACGCGCCGGCCTTTTGGGCCAAGCTCCGCGACGAAATGAATGAGACCGGCGCGATGGAACTGCCGAAAGGCGTTCTCGGGCCGCTCGTGAACTCCGATTTTGGCGATACCGTCGCGATGCTGGTGGCAGTCCACGGCGAACGCTACGGCTATCGCGAGCTTCACGACTACACGGACCGTATCAAGGACGAGTTGCGCACCATTCGTGACGTCGGCAAGCTGGCGACCTATGGTGACCAGAGCGAACAGATCCGTATCACCAGCAGCCTGGAGCGGATGTCACAGTATTTCGCGGATCCCTTGCGAGTGATCCAGGCGCTCCAGCAGCGCAACGTGATTCAGAGCTCCGGCGCCGTGGATGCCGGATCGGACAAGGTGCCGCTGCGCACCACCGGACTCTTCACCACCGAGGACCAGATCCGAAACGTGATGGTGGACGTCTCCCGCACCGGGCAACCGGTTTACATCCGCGATTTCGCCAGCGTGGAGCGCCTATACCAGGACCCGAGTTTCGTGGTTCGCTACGATGGCCAACCCAGCATTCTGCTCTCCATCGAAATGCAGGAGGGTAGGAACATCGTGCAGCTTGGGGACGAGATCGCGAAGGTTTTCGAGCGGCTGCGCACCATCCTGCCGCCGGATCTCCAACTGGATCTGGTGGCCAACCAGCCCGCCGTCGTCGCGGGGCGAATGAAGTCGCTCGGCTACGAGTTTCTGCTGGCCATCGGCGCGGTAATCCTGGTGACGGTGCTTCTGCTGCCGCTGCGTGTAGCGGTCACCTCGGCCGTGGCCATTCCCGTTACTATCTGCACCACGCTTGGGATCCTGAACTTCATCGGCGTGCAACTCCACCAGGTTTCGATCGCGGCCCTCATCGTGGTGCTCGGGATCGTCGTGGACGATGCGATCGTGATCGCGGATAACTACGTCGACTGCCTTGACCGCGGGATGACACGCGAGGAAGCCGCTTGGAAGTGCGTGGGCGAGGTAATCGTGCCGGTGCTCACGGCGACCCTCACCATCATCGCGTCCTTCCTGCCGCTGCTGATACTCGCGGGCTCGGTGGGCGAGTTCATCCAGGCGCTCCCCATTACGGTAGCGGTCGCGCTCGGCGTCTCGTTTGTCGTCGCGATCTTCCTGACGCCGCTGCTGTGCCGGTTCTTCATCCGGAAAGGGCTGCACGATCACAGCGCGCCAGGGGATGCGCCAGCGAAGACCGGAATGCTGGATCGGCTGCAATCGGTCTACAACACCAGCATTGGGCAGTTCATGCGGCACAAATGGCTGGCGGTTGTTCTGGGTGTCATCGCGGTGACGGGCGGAGTCACGATGTATGTGTTCGTGCCGGACCAGTTCTTCCCGTCGGCGGAACGCAACCAGTTCGTTATCGATGTCTGGATGCCGCAGGGCGCCCGTGTCGAGGCCACCGACGCCGTGATGCGCCGCATCGAGAAAAGCCTCGCTTCCCGTGACGAAGTCGCGCATTTCGCCACCTTTCTTGGCCAGAGCGCGCCGCGCTTCTACTACAACGTCAACCCGCAGCTTCCGGATGCGGCCTACGGGCAGTTCATCGTGAACACGAAGTCCGAGAAGACCACGCCCGCGCTCGTGTCCGAGTTGCGAACCAGCCTCGCTCGTGTGGCTCCGGAGGCGCTGGTTCTCGTCAAGGAATTGCAGCAGGGAGAGGTAATGGAGGCACCGGTGGAGGTTCGCATCTCCGGCTATGATGTCCCAACGCTCAAGCAGATCGGGCGTCAGGTGGAGGGCATTCTGCGCGACGTTCCCTTCGCCGAGATGGTCCACAGCGACTTCTTCAACGACTCCTACTTTGTGAATGTGGATGTCAATACCGAGGTGTCGAATCGCATGGGTTTGAGCAACGCGATCATCTCTCAGACGCTCGCCGGGGCATTCAGTGGCGCTCCCGTCAGCACCTTCTGGGAAGGAGACCGGGCCGTGAATATCGTGCTGCGCCTGGACCCCGCGTACCGAGAATCCTTTGAGGATGTCCGGAACGCCTACCTCACGTCGCCCATTACGCATGCCCGTGTTCCGCTGCGGTCCGTGGCCAACCTCGATCCGAAGTGGCAAACCAGCCGCATTGTCCGGCGCAACGGCGTCAGGACGCTCACGGTGCGCGCGTATCACCAGCATGGCCACTATGCCTCGGACATCCTGAAGGCGGTCGATCCTCGGATCAAGGCACTCTCGCTGCCCCCCGGGTACAGCATCCGTTTCGGCGGCGAACGCACGAACTCCGGCGAAACCATGCCGCAACTGATTGCGGCGCTGTCAATCAGTCTGGTGGCAATTTTCCTGGTGCTGCTCATCCAGTTCCGTACCCTCTCCGAGCCCCTGATCGTCATGGCCTCGATTCCGCTGACGCTGTTTGGTGCAATGCTCGGCCTGCTCTTGACGCAGTACCCGTTCGGCTTCACCGCGTTCACCGGGCTTATCAGTCTGTGCGGGATTGTCGTGCGGAACGCAATCATTCTCGTGGACTACATCAAGGAACGGTTGCACGATGGGCACTCCCTCGTAGAGGCGGCAACGGAGGCCGGAGAGCGGCGGTTGCGGCCGATCTTTCTCACCACCATGGCCGCCGCGGTCGGCGTGACCCCCATGATTCTCTCGGGATCCGGCTTGTGGGGTCCGCTGGCGAGCGTGATCGCGGTGGGCCTGATCACTTCCATGTTCTTTACGCTCATCGTTGTGCCGGTGCTCTATGTGCTGGTGGAGTCGAGAGCCTGGCGAAAGGCGACGCAGGCAGCAGTAGTTGCACTCGCCGCGATTCTTCTTTCCGCGGTGCCAGTTCACGCCGAAACGCGCTCGATCACGCTCCCCGAGGCCATTGATCTTGCGCGGAAACAGAATACGGCGCTGAAGATCGCCCGGGCGCGCTTGCAGGAGACACAGGCCAGGACCACCTCTGCGCGCAGCAATTACTACCCTCACATCTCGAACGAGACGATGGCCGGTGCCTCATCCAGCAGCCAGTTGGTGACCGTGCCGGCTGGAGCGCTCGGCACAATTCCGCCGATCGGGCCGTTCCCCGTCGAACCCGTGACCTTTGACCAGGGATCGAAGCTCTTGATGCTCGGCAGCACAACGGCGGGCCAGCCGATCACTCAGCTATTCAAGATCCGCCAGGCCGTCCGCGTGGCCAAGGCCGACGAGCGGATCTCCGAGGCAGAGTTCGACAAGGCGGAAGACGACGTCATCCTTGGCGTGCACCAACTCTACTACGGGCTCCTCGCGGCGCGGGCGCAGGTCTCCGCCTTGGAGGCCCAGGTGACGGCGGGTAACGAGGCGTTGCGCGAGGCCGGGGATGCGGTGCGCAGTGGCAACGTGTTGGAGGTGGCCGTCATGGGCGCGCGGGCCTCCCTGCTGAAGACTAGGCAGGCATTGCTTGCGGCGCGGAACCAGGCGGACGACCTGAACGGCGAGATGACGAATCTGCTCGGTTTGCCGCTCGATACCGAGCTGGATCTGGCCGAGGTGACGGAGCCTCCCGCGGGCCAACTCGCCCGGGAGGAGTACCTCAGATCGCTTCTGGAACGAAACCCCGAATTGCGCGCCGCGAAGGAGCAGGAGCAAAAGGCGGAGAGCGCCGTGCTTGCCGCGCGCTACGAGTACATTCCGGATATCGGCGCCTTCGCCCGGCACACATACCAAAGCGGCGTGCCGTTTCTCGATCACAACTTCGGCACATTCGGATTCCAGATGAACTGGAACATCTTCGATTGGGGCAAGCGCAAGAGCGCTGTAAACGAACGCCAGGCGCAGCGGTTGCAGGCCCGGGAGAACGTCCGGCGGATCACGGACCGGCTATCCGTGGACATCGACAAGGCGTGGCGCAAGCTCGAACGCACCAGGACGATGATGGACGTGGCAAACGAGGCCTTGGCGCTGCGGCGGGAATCGGAGCGCATAAGCGGCGACCAGCTTCGGGCAGGCGTGATCTCGCAGGCAAAGAACGCCGAAGCGGTTGCCGCCACCCGAAGCGCGCAAGCGGATGCACTTCAGGCGCGCCTGGCCCACTATCTGGCCTTGGCGGAAATCGCCAAGGTGGCGGGAACGATAGGGCAGTAGACCCGAGATTCTTTCGCTCGGTCCGACCCTCGCGAAGCGGTCCATGCAAGGTGTCTTGTCCGAATCGAGGGGCGATTTGAAGAGCCTCTTGCCAATCGCGGCATGGGAAAAAAGGTTGCATCTGGGTCTACAAGAAGGTGCTCCGCTGGAGCCGAAGGCGTATTTATTTCCGCCGCAAGCCGCGCTTCCGATACTCACCGAGTTTTCACGGCGTCGGATGGTCAATCTGAACCGTGACCTGATCCGCCTGCCCGACCGTCATTCCGGTGGGAATCCCAATGAGCGGGCCATACAGCAGCGAGAAGACGCCCATTAACTCACCCCCACCCTGGCTCAGGAAGCTTGCGGTAATCACAGCGGAGACCCCGACGCCGACGATCCACGCCACCGCCTTGCGCCGGCGGGTCGCGGGGGGCCTGTATCGGATCGATTTCACGTCCGTGCCGGAAACTTGATGCTTCTTGCGGAACCGCGAGCGCAATTCCAGCATACAGCCGGCCCC